>NZ_FTNR01000001.1 GCF_900156475.1 Natronorubrum thiooxidans | reverse complement strand
TCGAGACAACGATGACCGCGGTATTGATGACCTCATGACCGAGATCGACCATCTCTTCGTTCACTCAACAGCCGAGGCTAGCGTGCAAAGCTGAGACTCTGAGTTGGAACACTTGAACGTCGCTTGGTCAGGGCGGTATCCCTGCTCCCCGCAACAGTGGCATGTCTTTGAGGTGTACGCGGGGTTCACCGTCTCCACACGAATCCCTTTCTCAGCCGCCTTGTAGCGGAGTTGGGCGTGCATCTTTCCGAAACCCCACCCGTGGAGTCTCCGGTTCATGAACGCGCCGTAGTCCATGTTCTCGCGGATGTGCGTCAAGTCTTCGAGGACCAGTACAGGATTCTCGAATTGATCGGCATAGGCGACCACCTCCGACGTAACCGTGTGGAGAATATCGTCAATCTGTCGCCAAAGCGAGTCCCCGTAGGACTCTGCGATACGTTCGCTTCCGCGTTTCTGAAGGCGTCGAGTCGCCGTGAAGTACGTTTCACGGAGTTGTCGAACTCGCGTACCTTCGCCGTTCCAAAGGTTGGGTGTAGCCGGGGAGCCGCGCTCGTCACGGTGACACACCGTTACCAAAGAGGCTTCCCCGATGTCTACCCCGATCGGCGTTTCGGACGCCGAACTAGTTCGTTCCTCCACGTCTCTTGTTGCGACGACGTGCAAGTACCACTCACCGCACCGGTCGAACAGCCGACACTCGCCCATCTTCGCGTCCCCCGCGTGCAACGCTTCCAGCCACTTTCGCTGTTCGGGATTCGGTTGCGCGGGGAGCCATAGGTTGTAGTCGTCATGGTGCGGGATTTTGACGTACCACTCGATGGCGTTCTGCGGCTTGTGGTCAAGCTTCGGGCCTTCGTTCGTGAACCGGACAGGGTGGTCGTCGTGAAGTTCTTTTGCGTCGTAGCTTCCGCCACAGAGTTGCGGGACGTACTTCTTCAGGGCGTTCTTCGCGTACCCTGAAAGGTCGTAGTTGACCACCACGTCGTTCGCTTCGGTCTGAGTGGTACAATTCGCGTTGAAAGCGGCTTCGAGAGCGTCTTGATACGCTCGTTTTGTCTCACAGAGTTTTCGATGCTTGTGCGCGTTCGGTTCCACAAGCTTGAGTTCCAGCGTCTCAGTGAGTTCGGTCACGTGTCACCCTCCTCGTGTCGTCCCGAGAAACGCGGCGCGTTTCTCGTGTGCCAAACAGAACTCATGAGTTCTGTTGACGCTGGATGTAGTCTTGGACTGTTTCGCTTGAGACATGCCCTGCTGTCCCCGCGTAGTAGCCGCGCGCCCACTTGATTTTCTCGCCGTCGTGGTCAGCGTAGCGGTGGTTGTACTTCCGCGAACTGATGCCTTTGAACCAGTTGGCGAGAAGTGACGGCGCGTGCTTCGGGGGACTACTCACGAACAGGTGAACGTGGTCGGATTGGACGGTGAGATCGATAATCTCCAATCCTTTTTCATTGGCGATTTCGTTCAGGATTCGCCGCACACGGTCTTCGACCTCGTTTACCAGTACCGAATTGCGGTACTGAGCGGAACCCTGTTCCGCGATGTCCGCAGAATCATCGGTTCTGCGAGACTTTGGTAACCACACTATGTGGTAGTTAAGGTTGTAGATCGCGTGCCGTGTGGTCTTCATCCGTGCTACACACTATGATGAGTAATCATCTTAAAAATACTGAATAGCGTGGGAAATCCAGCCGTTCGTAGCAACGTATCTCGGACGCACTATGCCTACCGCTCGACCCGCGCCTGAAGACGCGGGTATGCGCTCGCACTATGTATCAGCGGCGTGGATTTCGCCTGCTACTGTATCGCGAGTCGAACCGCATCCGCAAGCGCGTTCACTCGAGCGACGTGTTCGTACGAGCCATCTCGGACACCGTTTGTCACGTACGAAAAGCCGACGTTCTCCTCGGGATCGGCCCACCCGACGCTACTGCCGAGTCCGGCGTGTCCGAACGCGTGCGTCGGTGACAGGGATCCATACGGCGCGACTGTCGTCCCACCCTTCCAGAAGCCAAGCGAGAACCGGGCCTCTCGCCCGAGTGTCCCGTCAGCGTCCGTTTCGGCCTCGAGTCGCGTCACCGTTTCGACGGTCTCTGGCGAGAGGATGCGAGTGCCCTCGAGTTCGCCGCCGTTGGCGAGACAGGCGTAGAAGCGCGCCATATCGGTCGCGGTCCCGATGCCGGTTGCAGCGGGGATGACAGCCCGGTGAATCTCCTCGGTATTGAACGGCGCGGCGACCGCGGTGTGATCACCTAGCCCCTCACCGGGGTCGCGACAGCGGTCGAACGGCTCGAAGGCGACGAGCGTCGCGACGTCGTCGTCCTCGTCCTCGCGGAGGCCGATTCCAGTGTCGTCCATCCCGAGCGGCTCGAAGACGCGCTCGCGGGCCGCGTGCTCGATCGGCGTTCCCGACACCCGGCGGACGAGTTCGCCGACCAGCCAGCCGAACGTCAGCGCGTGGTAGGCGGGGACCTCACCCGGCGGGGAGACCGGGTCCATCGACTCGAGGGCGTCAACGACGGCGGTCCAGTCACTCCAGCGGTCGGGTCGGTCGTCGATCTCTCCCCGTGGGAGGCCAGCGGTATGGCTGAGCACCTGTCGAACGGTTATCTCGGCCTTTTCGGAGCCCTCGTCGGCGAACTCGGGCCAGTGCTCGACGACACGGTCGTCGTACTGGAGCGCCCCCTCCTCGACGAGCGAGTGCAGCGTCACGGCCGTGTACGGTTTCGTACACGAAAAGAGGACGTGGCGCTGGGTCGGCGTTTCCTCGCCCCCGTCCGGCCCGGTCGTCCCGCCCGCGAGGTCGAGCACCTGCTCGCCGTCGACGAAGACGCTCAACTGTGCACCGTGATGGAGGCCCACCTCGAGGTGACGATCGAACAGGGCAGCGATTCGCTGGCGATCGGATTCGACAAGTCGTGTCATACCATCCGACTCAAGCGGGAGGGTTGTAATCGTTCCCTTCCTGACAGCGGATCCGAGCTCCGAGTGCAGAAGCGTGCTCAGTCGCAGCGGTGCCAGTGTGGTGTCGACTTGAGGCGAGGAAGCGCCGTCTCGAGGTCGAGTTGGGCAGCGCCGTAAAACCGTTCCCGGCCAACGGGGGTGCGAATGCGTATGATCACGGTGTTGTCCGTGACGCAGAAGATCGATAGCGACCGGGAACCGCCCGATTGTTCCCACTCGCTGTGGAGAGTGCCATCGTCGTCGACCACGTGCGATCCGAGTTCCCAGCTTAATCGAGTGAGGTGAGGAAGATCGAACGGAACAGCGTCGGGAAGAGAAACACCCGCGCCACTGCCGTTCTGAAAGCCATGGGTAGCCATACCAACCAGTATGGAACTCAACGTGAAAAAGACATCTATCTCCTCACGGTTATCACGAACAGTTCGAACGGGCCGAACGTGGCGGTTCAGACGGGTTACTGTCAGTCCGTCTCAGTCGCCCGGCGTGGAGTCGGGTCGATACGCGCGACTGATGACCTTCCAGTGGCCCGTCGTGAACCGGTAGTAGGTGACGACGGCGGGAACGAGCGTCTCGAGGATCAGCGCCGCGTAAAGGGCACCGATCCCCAGCGGTGTCACGGCCTCGAGCACTGGAATCGGTGCCGAGACGGCCCCGAGGGCGGCGACGGGGAGGGCGAAGACGTACAGGCCGAGGACCTGCCCGTAGAACGGCCAGCGGGTGTCGCCGCTGGCGCGCAGTGGGCCGGTCGCGCCACCGCTGATCCCACGGAAGACGACGCTGACGCAGGCGACGGCGATGAACGTCGTTACGAGCGGCAGGATCGACGGGTCGGAGACGAAGAGGCGACCGACCTGCTCGGCGAAGACGAGGACGAGCCCCGCGCTGACGATGTAGACGCCCGTTCCGAACCAGAGCACGTCGCGGCCGTACGTGTCCGCACGTCCTTCCTCACCCGTTCCGAGTTCCTGTCCGACGAGGCTGCTCGAGGCGAGCGAGAAGCCCCAGCCGGGGGTGTCCATCAGGTCCCGGACGCGGCGGGCAACGACGTAGGCGGCGAGGACGTTCGGCCCGAAAAGCGCAACGATTGCGAGCATTGGGAACTGTGCGGCCCGGCGGGCAACGTTCGTAAAGACGAGCGGCCCGCCGATCGAGAGCACGTTCCGGACGTCTCCGGCCGTCGCCGGGAGCTGTGAAACGCTGAGCGTGACGGGAAACGCGCCCAGCAGCGGGAGTCGGCCGACTGTGAAACCGACCGAAAACGCAGCCAGCACAAGGACGTTCGCGACGACCGTCCCGATCGCTGCGCCGACGACACCGAGTTCGAGCCCAAATATCAACACGGCGTTGAGCCCCACGTTGACGACGGCCCCGCCGGCCCGAAGCATCATCGGCGTCCACGCGTCGTCAGCGCCGACGAGGGTTCGACTGGCGATGAGGTTCAGCCCCGCAAACGGGATACCAAGGGCGACGACCTCGAGATAGCGCGCGCCGTAGGTGATCGAGTCGGCGTCGTTCCCGACCAGTGCGATCAACTGTTGGGGCAGTGCCAAATAGAGCGCGGCAAGCGGAAGCAATACCGTGAGGACGACGAGACCGCTCGTCGTCACCGATCGTGAGAGGGCCGCGTGGGTGCCGCCGGTGTAGCGCTGGGAGACCAGCCCGATCGTCGCGCCGGCGATGCCGCCGCCGATGCCGAACGCGAGCCCCCAGTACGGCGTCGCGAGGCCGACGCCAGCGATCGCTGCCGGTCCGAGGGCGATCCCGACCATCGCGACGTCAGCCGCGGATTTGGACATCCGAGCGATCCCCGTGACGATCCGGGGCCACGCGAGGTCGGTCGTCCGTTCGACGCGCTGCCGGTCGATGACGCCGACTCGAGCGAGCAAGGCACCGATCGAAAGCAGGAGCCAGCGAAACGGATTCGGCACGTCACGCCATCGAGAACTCACAGGAATTCGTTTGCGATCCAGCAGTAAAGGACTTCATATTATCGTGTTCTTCGGGATAGAACGCTGGTGTTTCTGAAGGAATGTACTGCCATCGGGTATTATATCACGATTTTTCGTTTCTCACTCCGGGTCACGATGGCGACTCGAGCGCAACCGTGAGAGAGTGGTCTTTCCGAGTTCGGTGGCACCGACCCGTTGTACCGCGATGTAGACGAACAGCGCGCCGAAGAAGGTCGCTGGCGTCAATACGAGATGCCACCAGATCGTCTCACGAATCTCGTAACCAGCGAGATGCAGCGCCTCAGCGGTCCGTTGTAGCACGTACAAGACGGCTGGGTGGGTGACGTAGATCCCGACGGCGTAGTTTCCCCACGACGGCACCGGCGAGGACGACCCGAGCGCCGGCCTCGAGAGGAGCCAGACGAACAACGAGAGGGTAAACAGCGCGGTTCCAATGGTGTAACTCGAGGTGTAGACTCCCTGGGCGAACGTCTCCCCGCCGACGACGTAGCCCAGTACGTATCGTTCTCCCAGATGGAACACGCCGAAAAGAAGGGTGAGTCCAAGATAGAGCGGGCTCCGCGCCGCCGTCGGCTGCCAGCCACGCGCGGAAATAGTGTATCCGAGACTGGTGTAGAAGAACCCGAAGAACAGCGCGTCTCTGACCTCGAACGGAACGTCCACGAACATCGTATAGCTCGTCCCCAGGAGGCCGACGATGTGAAATCCGAGCGAAATCGGGAGCAGATATGTCGTCTTGTCCTCCCTGACGAATACATACACGAACGCGAACGAAAAGAGCAGCGCCGGCAGGAACCACAGGATTTCGGAGATCGAATTTCCGTAGTACAGGAGCGCTGACGGCGACATGAACTCGGCCAGTCTGTGACTACTGCTGGGGACGATAGCACCGTTTTCGGCCCCTGTACGCAGGACTGTTCCGGCGAGGAACACCGGCGCAGCGAGTGCCAGTCCGAACGCATAGAGCGAGACGATCGTCGTGGCCCGTTTGCTGAAGTAGTCAGTGAGGTTGCGACGAGTCGTCTTGCGGGCGAAAAAGTACCCGGCCGTCATGAAAAAGAACGGGACGACGAATCGCGCGGCGGAGTCGATCACGAAATTCGCCATGTTGCCGTACACGCCGACCCCTCTGAACGGATCCGTATGAATCGCCACGACGAACACCATTGCAACGATTCGCATCGAGTCGATACTGTAGATTCGCCCAGTCATCGCTCGAGCGATCCGTGTCTCTTCGGTGCAGCAATCCCGCCAGCGACCACGGGCGAAGGCTGTACCGCTGTCCTCGGTGCGTGTCGGCACACGGTGGTGCCGGTCGTTGCCATCCGTCGATCGCTGTTTTGCATACGTTTCGCGTGATCTCCCGGCGCAGTTACTATAGACGACGTAACGCCGTTTCGTCGCCACAGCGCGTTTCTCGCCCGCTTTCGTCGACTGCAACGATTTCTGCGACGCCTGTGACGCTGTTGTACCGCGTGCAAACCGCACATCCGCGCGTTCGGTACGTCGAGCCGATCGCCACCGTCGTCCCCGAATTCAGTCCGGCGGGTTCGTTGTGAGACGGCAAACAGTCACGACACTCCCTTCGGCGGTTCCTAAAATCCGCGCGTGACTCCGTCGTGACGATCCAGGACCGAGTCCCAGCCCCCGTTGCGTTCGACCGACGTTTTTATTCCCGGCCCACCAACTGCGGGTATGAACCGCAAGGAGTTTCGTGATCTGGCGTCGCCCGAGGCAGCCCGCGAGGCGATCGACTCGCTGTCGCTCGAGGGCGGCATCGACCGCGTCTCGCTCGAGGATGCCCGCGGCCGGGTGCTCGTCGCTCGACTCGACGCCGAACTCGACGTGCCGGGGTTCGACCGGGCGAGCCTGGACGGCTACGCACTCCGGGCACGGGACACGTTTGGGGCCGACGAGGCCGATCCAGCCCGGCTCGAGGTCGTCGGCGCGGTCCACGCCGGTGAGGAGCCGACGATCGACCTCGAGGACGGCCAGGCTGTCGAAATCTCGACGGGTGCGGTGATGCCGTCGGGCGCGGATGCGATGGTTCCCGTCGAGCGGACGGATCGCGTCGAGCCACGCTCGACGGACAGCGCGAACGGCGACGCCGCGAGCGAGACGGGAGACGACGGCGACGAGGTGCTGATCCGCACGTCGGTCGCTCCCGGCGACAACGTCATGTTCGCTGGCGCGGACGTCGCCGCGGGCGAGCGGGCGCTCGGTCCCGGAACGACGATCACGCCGCGGGATATCGGACTGCTCTCCGCACTCGGCGTCGACGAGGTGCCTGTCCGCGCAAAGCCACGCGTGGGGATCGTCTCGACGGGCGACGAACTGGTACGCCCGGGCGAGGCCCTCGAGAGCGAGCGAGGCGAGATCTACGACGTGAACAGCTACACGATCGCCGCAGGGGTCGAGGACGCCGGCGGCGAGGCCATCCTCTACCCACACGCCGGCGACGACCAGGACGAAATGGAGCGCATCCTTCGGGAGGCCGCCGACGACTGCGATCTCGTGCTCTCGTCGGGCTCGACCAGCGCGAGCGCGGTCGACGTCATCTACCGGATCATCGAGGAACAGGGCGACCTGCTGCTCCACGGCGTCAGCGTCAAGCCCGGCAAGCCGATGCTCGTCGGTCGGCTGGATTCGTCGGCCTACGTCGGCCTCCCCGGCTACCCCGTCTCCGCGATGATGGTCTTTCGAACGTTCGTCGCGCCGGCGATCCGCGAAGCTGCCGGCCTTCCGGAGCCAAAGGCAGCGACAGTCCCCGGAACGATGGCCAGGTCCGAACGGTACGGTGAGGGACGGCTTCGGCTCATGCCTGTCGGACTCGTTCAAAACGGCGACGGCGAGACGCTCGTCTACCCCGTCGACAAGGGCAGCGGCGCGACGACCAGCCTCGCCGAAGCCGACGGCGTCGTCACCGTCGACCCCGAGACCGACTACCTCGAGGCCGGTGAATCGGTGACCGTCGACCTGTTCTCGCCGGACGTTCGGCCACCGACGCTGCTCGGCGTCGGCGAGGACGACCCCACGGTGAACCGGCTACTCGATGGGCTGGAGAACCCGCGCTATCTGTCGGTCGGCTCACGGCCGGCCGTGCGTCGGCTCCGTGAGGGCGTCCCAGACGTCGCCGTGCTCGCAGGACCGATCGACCGTGACCTCGAGGCCGACGAACTCGGCCGCTGGAGCCGCGAGTGGGGGCTCGTCGTCCGGCCGGGCAACCCCCACGAACTCGAGGGGCTGGCGGATCTGGTCGATCGCGACCTTCGATTCGTCAACCGGACAACCGACTCGGGGCTTCGCTCGACTCTCGAGGCCGCGATTGACGACCTCGCGGCCGATCGCGGCACGGACCGCCAGAAGCTTGTCGCGGCGATCGACGGCTTCGACCTCGGACTGCGTGCCCACGAGAGCCCCGCCCGGAAGGTGATCGCCGGCGACGCCGACGCTGGGTTGGGGCTGCGTGCGACTGCCGAGCGACTCGACCTCGGCTTCGTCTCTCTCGGCGAGCAACCGGTGTGCGTGTTCGCAAACGCCGACCGCACGGCCAAAGCAAGCGTCCGTGAACTCGCGGCCGCTCTCGAGGAACCGCCCACAGAGCACTGACCGGAGCCCACGTGGGCAATGGAGCGGGTCAATTCAACGAACCAGACAGTCAGCCACTCCAGAACAGTGATTTTTACGCCAGTACGGTGTACGACTGGTGATGTCCACGATCGCCGAATTCCGGCTACCCGCGGCGGAGACGACACTGGGGACGGCACTCGAGTATGCACCCGAGGCCACGTTCGAACTCGAGTCCTCCGTCTCGAAGACTCGTCCCTCCCTCTGGGTGTCCGGCGTCGACCGTGAGACGGCTGTCGCCGCGTTCGATGCGGATCCGTCAGTCGAGGGGTACGAGTTGCTCGTCGAAACCGAGTCGCGACTGCTGTTCGATGTGAACTTCGCCGATGGGACGGCCCGTCTTCGCGACGAACTGCTCGCGGATGGCGGCTCCTTGCTCGAGATGTGGGGCACTGATGGCTGGTGGCAGGTTCGGGTCCGCTTTCGCAACCGGGATACCCTCTGTGATGCGTACGACCGCCTCGAGGCGGCCGGGATATCCGTCGATCTACGCCGCGTGACCGACGTCAGCGGCGTCACGGACAACGAAACGCGGCTAACGCCCGAACAACAGGAAGCCCTCGAAGCCGCCCTCGAGCACGGCTACTTCGAGATCCCGCGTGGCATCTCCATGGAGGAGTTGGCCGATGAACTGGGGATCTCCCATCAGGCGCTCTCGGAGCGATTCCGGCGCGCCTACGAGACGCTGGTCGGCGACGAACTCCAGCCAGCCGGCGAACAGCCCCCACTCGAGTGACCGGCTGAGACTGCTGGTTGCCATTGGCTACCGGCACGCCCACACGACGGGTCGTGAGTGTGTCGGCACTGACTGACAATCGGCATGAAGAAACAGCGCTGTGCGAGTCGAGTGGCGGGCGTCCCTCAGTCGCTCGAGGAAAACAGTTCGCGAACGAGCGCCGTATCGGAACCATTGGGGATCGTCGGCGGGACGGCCCCGGCACTCGAGTCGACTGAATGCCCCGTTTTGACGTGGTGGTCGATCGCCTTTCGTGATGGGGTTCGATCGGATGACTCGTCGGTAGTGCTCGCCTGCCACTCGCAGTTGAGACAGTACTTCATCGCAGTTCTACTTCAGTCTCCGACCGAACTCATGAATTCGTTTCGGTCTCGACTGACTCGAGTCTGCTGCTCGTTCTGGCATCGATCATCTACCGAGGAGGTCACTAAAACGGACCAGAAGACACACCGAACGGCATCCATCAGAACAGCTCGTCGAACGACTGGACGCGGTAATCGCCACGCACACACCGGCCACGGCGCTCGTGGCCGACGCGTTCGACGTGAATCGCGTCGAGTCCGGCGTTCCAGGCCGCGCCGATATCGTTCGAGCCATCGCCCGCGAGCACGCCCTGATGACCGTTGTGCCCGACGCCGAGTTCATCCATCACACACTGGACGGGTTCCGGATCGGGTTTCCAGCCGGTCTGTTCGGTACAGCAGAGTCGGACGTCGAACCAGTCCTGGATATCGAGATGTTCGAGCACCGGCTCACAGAGGAACTCCTGGCAGTGTGTGACCAGCCCGACTGGGACCTCGAGGTCGGTGACGAAGGCCGCATCGTCGTGCAGATAGGTCTGTTCGGCCCGCACCAGTGGCTCTTCTTCCTCGTGGAAGGCATCCCAGAACGTCTGGGGGTCGATGTTCCACTGGCGGAGCTGGCGATCACGGGAGCCGGTCAAGCCACTCCAGAGGATGTCGGCTTCGCGGTCGGTGAACTCCCGTCCGAGGCGGTCACCGACCCGGTCGAACACCTCACGGGTATACGACCACTCGACGTCCACGAGCGTCCCGTCGAGGTCGAGCAGCCAGAAGTCGTAGTCGCCGTCCATCGGAGAGTACGGTACGGTCGTCTCGAGTAAAGATGTATCGCCTATGGGGACTACCGTCTTTGCACGAAGCACCCGTCGATCGTCGGCACTGCTCGCTAGTCGCGTTTGTCGGTGACTCTGATACTCGAGCCCAGATACTTCGAGAGCACCTCCGAGACGTGGTCGGCGTTGAACGTCTCGAGGTCGGCCGCAATCTCGGCTTTCAGCGCCTCAAAGTACGCCTGATCGACCTGCAGTTCGCGAAAGGAGACCGATTCGACGGGGTCGCCGAGCCACTCCTCGGCGAGTTGGCGACCGTACGCCGCGTCACCGAGTTCGCCCCGCCAGAGCGTATCCCGGAAGAACAGCCAGCCCTCGGTCCCCGGCTCCGGGGCCTCGAGAGCGAACGTGACGCTCGTCTCGGCGGTCGCCGGCTCGATCGAGACCGACGGGTCATCGGCCTCGAGGCGGACCTGTGCACGAAAGACGTACTGGGCCTCCATCAGCCGAGCGTCAGGCGTCTCGTTCGGATTCGATCAGGCCGGCCATCTCGATGTCGGCGTCGGTGATCCCGCCTTCCTCGTGGGAGGTCAGCCGGATCTCGACCTCGGCGTAGCGGATCACGATTTCGGGGTGGTGAAACTGCGCCTCGGCAATCTCGCCGACCATCTGGGCGAAGTTGACGCCGCGGAGGTAGTCGTCGAACTCGTAGGTTCGAACGATCTCGTCACCCTCGCGCGTCCAGTCGTCCGGAAGCTGCGTTTCGATTTCGTCATCGGAAAGCAGGTCAGCCATAGTCTCCAGGACGGAACGCAGTCAAATAATGATTGTGCCACGCAGGGCCGTCACTGACTCCGTTACTCACTTTCGGTAGTACTACAGAACTTGAAGTCACCGACAGGGACTTATCGGCGAGTCGAGTAGGTTTTGGCAGTGTAATGTGCGATCTGTCTGCAGACTGCTCGAACGACGGCACCTGTCAACTCGTCCTCCGAAACGAGCAAACGGGGATCAAAACGACCGAGTACTACTGCAAGGCACATCTCGTTCTCCGGGTCTGGGAAGTCGAAGACGACGACGAGCTACACATCGTTAACGCAACCAAGCTCTGGCACTGAGCGACGCCGATCGAAGACCAACGACCGTCCGCTCGTCTCCAGTTAATCGCCGCTACTCCCTGTTAATCGTCGTCAGTCGCCTCGAGTTGGGTCCCAGTAGCCATCGAACCAGCGCTGCTCATCGACGGCGCGATCGGGCCGTCGTCGCCGCCGAAGTCGGGATCGAACAGCTGGAGTGCGGTGTTGATCGTGCTCCAATCGTCCTCGGCTGCGGCTTCTCGCAGGCTTCGGGTCGGCGGTGCAAGCAGTTGGTTGACCAACGCGTCGGCCATTGCCTCGATAACCTGGCGCTGCTCGTCGGAGAATTCCTCGCCCTCGAGGCGTGAGAGGGCCGTTTCGAGCTCACGATTTTTTATCCGGTCGGCGGATTCATACATCGCGGCGATCACCTCGTCCGCGCGGGCTCGCTTGTACTGCTCACAGAGCAACTCGAACTCGTGGTCGATCATCGACTCGACCTCGCGGGCCGCGTCGGCACGCTGTGCTCTGGTTTCCTCGGTGACCGTTTCGAGATCGTCCATATCGTAGACGGTCACAGTCGACAACGAGTCGGCAGCCGGAACGACGTCACGCGGCTGGCCGAGGTCGACGACGACCTGTTCGGTGGCGTCAGTCGTGGCCTCTTCGTCGACCGCGAACTGTTGTGGCCCGAGAATCGGCTCCTCGCTGCCGGTCGCCGTCACGACGACGTCCGATTTGCGGGCGACGGTGTCGAGCGCCTCCAGTGGAACGCCACTGGCCTCGACGTCGAGTTCCTCGGCGAGGTGTTCGGCATGCGAGGTCGTCCGGTTCGCGATAATGAGTTCCGACACGTCGGCGGCTGCGAGACTCCGTGCCGCGAGTCGTCCCATCTCGCCAGCGCCGACGACGAGTGAGGTCGCGCCCTCGAGCGAGACGGTTTCGCTGGCGAGTCTCGTCGCCGCAGAGCCAAGCGAGACGACGCCGTCGTTGATTTCAGTCTCGGTCCGGGCGCGTTCGCCGACGTGAATCGCTTTCGTCACGGCGGCTTCGAGCATCTCTCCGATCCCGCCGGCGCTGCGGGCGTCTTCATAGGCAGTACGTACCTGTCCAATGATCTGGTCTTCGCCCAGAACGACCGACTCGAGTCCGGCTGCAACAGAAAGCAGGTGGCGCAGACTCTGGTTGTGGTCGGCCACGACGACGGCGTCGTCGTTAACGGGTGCGAAAAACTCGTCGAGTGCGGCCCGGCCGACGACGCTGTCGGTGGCGACGACGTAGGCTTCGACCCGGTTACACGTCGAGAGTACGTACGCCTCCTCGACCGATGGGACGGACAGCAGGTCGGCGACGGCGATTCGCTGGCTCTCGGGTGTCACCGCAGCGATATCATCGACGCTACCGGTCTCGTGAGTTACTCGCCCACCAGTTACGACTCCTGCTGGAATCACTGTCGGTCACCCCCAGCAGGCAGTTCTGCATCCAACACGTCCTCAATCACTTGCGCACAGTTGGAAGTACCTGTACGTAAAGCTGTCCAAACATCCGGAGAATTGACGACACCGGTGACGAGCTCGTGTCGTCGCCTCGGGTCGACGTTTCGTGCTTTGAGTTCCGTCCGGAGCTGTCCACAGAGCGTTGCCATCGCCCCTGCTCCTGAAAGCGTCTCCTCGAGTTCCTGACGGAGGTACTTGCTCAGTGCCGGAGCCGTCCCACCGGTCGCGATCGAGACGATGACGGGATCATCACGGACCGTCGCGGGAACGACAACGCTACCGGGCTCTCGGTCACCCGCCCGGTCCGCACGATTGCGGAGGATCCCTCGGCCTCGAGCGGCGGCCGCGACGGCGTTGTTGACCGCTTCGTCGTCCGTGGCGGCGACGACCAGCGCGGGCTCGGCTCGCTCGAGCCAGTCGTCGACGTCGGCAGGGTCGGGAGCGGCCCGGATCAACTCGGCAGTACCGAAATCGCCATCGGCGAACACGGGGCTGACGACAAGGACGTCGGCTTCGCGGGCGAACCGCCGGGCCTTCCGGGCACCGACGGGGCCGCCGCCGAAGACGAGCACTGTCGTCCCAGTGAAATCGTGTGCGAGTGGAATCATGCTGGATTGTGGGGTTGGCCGTCGGCAGTGATGCAGACTCGATGGTGGTGTCAGCGCGCTCGTCCAGCCGACTACCAGTCTCGGTGTCCGTCGGCTGCATCGGGTCGACGTCCGCGACTATACGTGAATCTCGGAACTGGCCAACTATAAGGAGTCCGGACATGGTGTGCCACGGCTATCGATCTCATGATACGAACGCACATCGCAAACAGTGATTCCGATGCAATCTCGTCTCCAGAAACATTCGTCTACTTGGACCCCGTCTACGTGGATCGGCAATACCTCCGTCGGGCGTGAACTATCGGCCAGCCACAAACTCTCAGCGGGCCGTATTTAGTCGCCTCTGACGCCAGTAACCTCGTAACCGAGTTCCTGAATATCCTCGAGGATCGCCTCGTGGTCGGCGCTTGCCTCGTAGTAGATGACGATATCGAAGCTTCCCTCGCGGAGCAGCTGCTGGCACTCCCAGACGAACGCCTCGTCCTCGAGTGTCAACCCCTGATGTTGGTTCGAGGAGAAGTCGGTGTCGTCGTTACCCGAGTAGACGTAGCAGTCTTTCGGATCGTGGCCCGAGTGTTCGGCGATGATGTCACCGACGTCGATGGTCGCCTGCATCATCTGGACGTCCTTACTGCCGTCGTACGTCGTATGCACGACGGCCCCGTTGAGTTCGATGTCGCCGGGCTCGAGTAATGCTTTGGTCCGCTGATAGAGGTCGTCGTCGATCGCGTCTGGCATTGGCCGAGACGACGACGCCCGGACTGATAGCCGTCACGATTTCCGCGACAGCCGCGTGTCACGAACGGTGTCTCGTGTCGCTCCGTACCACACAAAACACATAGGTAACCATACCATCTAGCTGGACAATGAAGCGGTGGCTCCGTCAGCGTGTCGATACGGCCTACGAGCGGGTACTTTCGCGAGAGATCTCCGGCGCACCAACCCACGTCGCAGTGATCCAGGACGGGAACCGTCGGTACGCCCGTGGAAAGGGAGGGAACGCTCACGACGGTCACCGAGCGGGAGCCAAGACGACCGAACGCGTCCTCGAGTGGTGTCAGGACATCGGCGTCGAGGAGTTGACGCTGTATGCGTTCTCGACGGAGAACTTCGACCGGCCGGAGGAAGAAAACGAGGCGCTGTTCGACCTCCTCTGTGAGAAACTCCGGGAGTTTGCCGACGCCGACCGTGTTCACGACAACGAGGTTCACATCCGCGCGATCGGTGAGGTCGAACAGCTTCCCGAGCGCGTTCGTGACGCCGTCGACTACGCCGAAGCACGCACACGCAGCTACGACCAGTTCGTGCTCAACATCGCGCTCGCCTACGGTGGCCGGTCACAGCTGCTCGAGGCGATCCACGGGATCGCTGCCGACGTCGACGCGGGCGACATCAGCCCGGACGAGATCGACGTCGAGACGATCGAAAACCGACTCTACGACCGCCCGGTTCGCGACGTCGACCTCATTATTCGGACCGGCGGCGACGAGCGCACCTCGAATTTTCTGCCGTGGCACGCAAACGGCAATGAAGCCGCGGTCTTCTTTTGTACACCCTACTGGCCGGAGTTCTCGAAGACCGACTTCCTCCGCGGGATTCGGACCTACGAACACCGCGAGGAGTCGTGGCGTCGGACCCGCGCTCGGCGTGGCCTTGCCTTGCTCGGTGCGATCAGTGACACCGAACTCGTCGAGGCCAGGTCGATCGTCGAACGGTTCCGAGACTCGCTGCCGACAGCCGAACAGCCGACGCCGGAGGAGTTAGCAGGATCCGACAGCGAATCGGTCGACGGGATCGACTCGAGCGGGCAGACCGCCGACTAACGATTATAGTACGGGACAGCTGTCCGTACGGGGCCGCTGTCCGCCCACGCTACTGCCCGAATCGCCGGGAGCGATTACAGTACTCCCTGACCGCCCGCAAGAAATCACGTTTGCGGAAATCCCGCCAGTTGACGTCGGTGAAGTACAGTTCCGAGTAGACCGACTGCCAGATCATGAAATCGGAGAGTCGCTCTGCCCCGGTCTTGATAACGAGATCAGGTTCCGACGGAAAAATGAGGTGGTCTTCGACCTGTTCGTCGTCGATCTCGTCGGGTTCGAGTTCGCCCGCCTCGACGCGTTCGGCGAGCGTCCGGACGGCACTGGTAAACTCGTGTTTGCCGCCGAGCCCGATCCCGATTCGGATCGGTGCATCCGCACGGGTTCGATCGTCCGGGCCGCGAACAGCCACCTCACGGGGCGCGTCGATCGTCTCGAGTTCGCGTCGCAACGCGGGAACGGCCGCGGCATCGAGGACGCTGACGTAGACCGTGACCTGGTCGGCGTACTCGAACGCCCAGTCGAAAACGTCCGTTAGCGTCTCGTATGCGCCACGCTCGAGGAGGTCGCGTTCGGTGATCACGAGCGCGATATGCTCGGGAGGGTCGCCATCGTGGCGACGAATCCGAAGAGCGAGATACCGTTCGTACAGTCCCACGCGCTTGCGTTTCCGGGCCGATGGTATAGGGTTACGGATTTGGTCGCTGCAAGGAGGTCGATCAACACTGGTATCTGCCGACGACTGTCCACTGTGGACGTACCGTCGTTCGAAACAGACCGCTTTCCTGTCAAGTCCCACCGTTCACCAGGCAGCACCGTTGAGACGGGTGAGAACGGCCGCAGCGTGGTTCACGAACCTTCAAGTGAACGCCACAGAAAGGACTCGATATCGTGACAGCACCCGTCCGGCGAGCGAGCGTCTTTGCGGTCGTCTGTACGCTCACACTCGCCGTCCCTCTCGGTGGCCCCGTGGTTGGGGCCGCGATCGCAGCCGTCGTGATCCTTGGGGCGCTTGCCGTAACCGATGGCCCTCTCTTCGATCTCCTCGCCTATCCAAGCGACTACGAAGACGGTCGTCTCTACGGGCTTATTACGTTCGTCCTCGCGGCCGTCGCGCTGGGCCTGATCGCAGTCACGACGTCGATGTCGATCACAGTCTTTGTCGGGACCGCCCTCCTCGTCGGGTACGGCAACCTCGCAGCGCAACTCGCTCGCCGTCGAACGGACCACGACGTCGTCATCGTGACCGCCTTCTGTCTGGTCGCAGCGACCGCTGGCGTCGCCGGGCAAGCCATTACGCACGTGCTCACTGACGGCGCTGGCGCACTCGAGTCGGTCACGTCGACGCTACCGGTAATGCTCTTTCTCGGGGCGGGCGGGGCATTGCTCGCCGCGTTGCTCCGTGACGTCTTGCTGTCTCAGGACGATCCCATCGTCATGCTTTCCGTTGGGCTCCTGTGTTGGCTCCTTGCCGAACTCGAGCCCACCCACAATCTGCTGGCGATCGTCGCGGCACTCGCCGTCACAATCGCGCTTGGCTATGCCTCCTATGCACTCGAGACGGCCTCGATCGCCGGGATGCTCACTGGAATCCTGCTTGGCCTACTGACGATCGTTCTCGGGGGGTATGGCTGGTTCGTCGTCCTCATCTCGTTTTTCGCGATCGGTGGGCTCTCCTCGAAGTTTCGCTACGAACAGAAAACGACGCTCGGCGTCGCCGAAGACAACAACGGTGCCCGCGGCAGCGGTAACGTGTTGGGCAACGCTGCGGTTGCGATTGTCGCCGTGCTTGGTTATGCGTCGAGTTCGGCGACTCTGTTTCCCGGTGATCCTGACCCGACCCTGTTTCTGTTTGCCTTCGCCGGCTCCGTCTCGACCGCCATGAGCGACACACTCTCGAGTGAGATCGGCAGCGTCTTCGACACGCCTCGATTGATCACGACCTTAGAACCCGTCGAACCCGGCACCGACGGCGGCGTGACCTGGCAGGGCGAAGTCGCCGGTATCGTGGGTGCGACCGTGGTCGCAGGGATCTCTTACGTGCTTTTCCCGGAGGTCACCGCCATCGGCGCGGGGATCATCGTCGCCGCCGGCATCGTCGGGATGACCGTCGACAGCCTCCTCGGTGCGACCCTCGAGGGACGTGTACTGGGTAATCAGGGTGTCAACTTCCTCGCGACGCTCTCGGGCGCGATCGTCTGTGCACTGCTTGTCCTGTCGTTTGCCGTGTTCGGGTAGCCGCGGCAGGTGTTCGGGTAGTCATGACAGGTGTTCGGCCTCGAGTCGAGAGTCGGGATTCGACGTTCGGATCGGACTGACTCGGAGCGACAGGAACCGACGAAATGGAGCCGACACACCCACCCCACGTTTCCGACGTATCGAGCCGCAGTTGAGGGGGCGTGTCGAACGTCGGTGTCACCCACACCCCGCGTTTCCGTCGTTTCGTGGCGAGAACGAGGGTTCGAGAGTGATGCATTCAGGGTCTTCGAAACCTGACCGTCTCGAGATTGGATAGATTAAAGTAGAGTGAATGAGAATATTCCATTGGCCATACTTCGTGTACTGACAAAACAACGGTAGTTCGTTTTGTCGGTCGAACTAACCGTTCACACGATAGCTCCGCTTTCACTTCCACCAGTCTCGTGTTCACCTACACCAGTCCTGTTTCCGCCTGGTATCTGGGGATAGAACGATTATCTCTCTCATTCGGAACGATTATCTCTCCGGTTCGATTTCTCCGAACGACTCTTTCAACTGGAGTCATCCCTCTCTCCGAGTTACGACGGAAACGTGGGGTGTGTGGGTCAGCCGGTCTTTGCCATCATTCCATCGCTGTCTCCCCATTCGTTGCCGGACGTCGGAAATACGGATGTTCTATCAAATACCTTACTTGCGGTGTCTATGCCTCATACCATTCGAATTCGGCAAAGATACGTCGGAAACGAGGGGTGGCCAGCTTCACCAAATTTATACACGTACCGCTCTCACTACCGTATATTAGATGACACCCGACTCCTCATCCAGTTCCGTCGACGATCCACTCTTTGACTCCGGACACCGAATCTTCTCGAACAAGGATCTCCTCAAAATCGGCCACGTTCCGGAGGCCGACCGGATCGTCGGTCGTGATGAGGAAATCGCGAAGTTGGCGAAGCGTCTGAACGGCGCAGTACACGGGTATTCGCCGGAGAACGTCATGATCTACGGGAAAACCGGTGCGGGAAAGTCACTGGTCTCGAGACACGTCTCCCAGCGCGCACAAAACGCGGCTGAGGCGGGTGTCAGTATCGGAACGGCGTACATCGACTGTGCAGAGGATAACACGGAGACACAGGCGGTATCCTCGCTTGCGGCGAAACTGAACGACGAATCGATCACCGACATCACGGTCCCACACACCGGTCTCAGTACGTCGAAGTATTACAAACTCCTCTGGAAAACACTCGATGCACAGTTCGATTCCGTGATTATCATTCTCGACGAGATCGACCTGATGAACGATGACAGCGTGTTGATGAAACTCTCGCGGGCCGAAGAAGCGGGCAAGATCGACTGCAGCATCGGGATCATCGCGATCAGTAACAAGATCCAGTATATCGATAAGCTAAACGAACGGGTCCGAAGCAGCTTCCAGCACAAGGAGTTGTTCTTCAAACCGTACGACGCGAACCAACTCCGTGAGATCATGGCCAATCGGGAGGACGCATTCCGCGACGGCGTCCTTTCCGAGGACGTGATTCCACTGTCCGCCGCCTTTGCCGCCCAAGAACACGGCGACGCTCGGAAGGCCATCGATATCCTTCGCCATGCCGGTGAGGTCGCCTACGAAGACGGCGCTGCGAAAGTCCAGGAAAAACACGTCCGACAGGCCCAACAGCACGCCGAAAAAGACCGATTCCGCGAACTCGTCAACGGCGCGCCCACGCAGGCGAAAGCTGCCTTACTCGCGTTGACCGAACTCAGCGTCAACTCCGACGACGATGCGTTCCTCACGAGCCGTGTCTACGACCAGTACGAACGAATCTGCGAACATCTCGAGATGGATATTCTCTCAGTCCGTCGCTTCCGCGATATCTTGAAAGAACAGGCGTTTCTCGGCGTCGTCGAAATCGAAAAAATCAACAAGGGGAGCGCTGGCGGCATCCACCTTCAAAACCGGCTCATCGAAGACCCCCACGTCGTCCGCGAAACGATCCTCGAGGATTCCTGGATGCGAGACTGGGCTGCCGAATAGCGGTCGATCACCTTGCTGACGGACCGAACGATGGTGTTTCGGCGACGACTAGACGACGGAAACGTGGGGTGTGGTATGATACCGCTGGCCGTGAGTTATCTCCAAGATCATGAGCGATGAGGTCAGCCAACAGTGTGCGGAAACGACGGAAACACGGGGGGAGGGGTGAGAAACAACGTCGGAAACATGGGGTCCGGCGGGGACGTCGGAAACGTAGGGGGTGGCAGATCGAGTATCCGAGTTCGATCGGTCGGATAGTGTCGGTCCGACTGACAGCAGTCAGTATCACTCCGTTTCGGGTGCGTCCTCGGCGATATCGTCGATCGCATGAATACGGACGGCGGTGGGCCGTTTGGTGAACTGGCCGAGCGATCGAGCGATGATCCGCTCGACGCCGCGGTCGGCCGCCAGATCGAGCAGCTGTTGTTCGAGGATTTCGTCGAGGATAATCGTCTTCGGGGCCGTCTCGAGCGACTCGAGGACGTCGTACGCGTCGTTCGCATCGGCTTCATCGAGGCGGGTGCCGTCCGCATCGAGCGCGCGGACGCGGCCGGTCTGCCCTCGGATGAGCTCCGTCGCGTGATCGTAGACGGTTTTCGGGTCGGTGGACTCCGCCGACGTCGTCTCGGCGGCTGTCTGGTCGGACGACGTCGTGGGCGGCTGTGTCGTCGTTGTCGCGTTCCCGTTGGTTCCGTCTTCGACACCGGCACAGTCGGTCACGCTTACGTCGGGCGACGGTGGGACTGGACTCGCGGTGTCGGTCTCGGCGGTCGAATCGGGTGGTTTGTCGGCGTCGTTGGGGTCGATGTCGGACGCTTCCGGTGCCGGCGTTGCACTACCGTCGGTCGCGGCGACGGCCTCTCGAGGCTCGTTTAACTCCGAGATCGTCTCGTAGGGTACTTTGTTCCGTAAGGCCCCAAACAGCTGGTGGTGGTCGAGGTCCTCGACGGAGGTGCCCGAGGGTGCGAACGCGACGTAATCGATGTCGCCGACCTGCGAGAGTTCTTCGAGAATGAGGTCGCCGCCACGGTCGCCGTCGAGAAAGGCGGTGACCGTACGGTGGCGAGTCAGTTCGGCCACTGCGTCGGGGACGTTGGTTCCCTCGACAGCGATCGCGTTTTTGACGCCGTATTTGAGAAGCGTGAGCACGTCAGAGCGGCCCTCGACGACGATAATCGCGTCGCTGTCGGTCACACGGGGGCCTGCTGGAAGTCCTTCGTATTCGGTAATGTCCTCGACGCGGACATGCTGGCGCACCTCCGCGAGGATCTCTTCGGAGCTCATCACGCTATCGTCGAACCCGGTTCGGAGCAGTTCCTTTGCGCGTTCGACGACCGCTTTCCGTTTTGCCGCCCGCACGTCTTCGATCTCGGTGACCTCGAGGTCGGCCCGGCAGGGACCGACCCGGCTGATCGTCTCGAGGGAGGCCGCAAGTGTTGCGGTTTCGACCTTGTCGAGGCCGGTTGCGATGGTGAGGTGGCCGTGTGACTGGCCGCCGGTGCTCGTTATTTCGACGTCAATACGCCCGACTTTCTGTGACTGGCGGAGATCGCGGAGATCGAGTTCGTCACCGAGTAAGCCTTCGGTCTGCCCGAAGATGGCACCGACGACGTCGCTGCGCTCGACGACCCCGTCGGCCGTAACGTCCGCGTGAATAAGGTATTTCGAGGTGTCTTCCATGGGAGATCGACCTGTGGCACCGCAAAGACGGTACCACAACGGTTTATGTGGTTTTGGGTCGTGACGGGGAAATAGCTGTTGACCTGTCTGCAAAATTCGACCGGTCAGTACGCCGGTCGGTACCAGTACCAGTAGATCATGACAGTAGACAACACAACGAATCCACCGAGAAAGAAGAGAAGCCCGGGTGGGATCACTGCGAAGACCGCCTCGGCCGCTTCGACACCCCCGTCAGCTGCGGCCTCGACGGATTCGTTTCCATCGGCTGTGAGATCGACGGACTCGCTCCCGTCAGCGCTCGGTGGTTCGTCGGCTACCGCGTCGTCGTGCTCCACGGGCCTGTCTTCGTCGACGTCCTGAATCCCGATCTCATCCGACGTGTCCTCGGTCTCACCCCCGCTCGAGTCGTCCGTGCTGGTGTCGTCCGTCTCGCCCGTTCCAGTTGCGTCGTCCGTCTCGCCCGTCCCAGTTTCGTCGTTCGTCTCACTCGAGTCGTCCGTTCCGGTCGGGGCTGTCCCCGTCGACGAGCCCAGTGCCGACTCGGCCCATCGCGTGAGCCCGTACTGCACCAGCAGGCTGCCGCCCCCAAGCACCCCGATCCCACCGAGAAACCGCGAGAGCGCCTCGCGCAACCGGCTCGCCGTCGATTCGTCACTCGTCACGATCAACGGCCCATCCGTCGCCGCATAGACGCTCATCTCGTTGCCACGCGAGGAGTACCAGGTGTCGACGACCTCGATGAGTCCGGCATCCTCGAGGTTCTCGAGGTGATAACGGACGTTCTGGATCGACGAATCGACCGCGTCGGCGATATCACTCGGCGTCCCGGGTTCAGCCTCGAGTCGCGCGTAGATTTGGCGGGCCGTCGTCGACGAGAGGGCGCTGAACACCGCGTCGGCCTCATCGCCCTCGAGGTCGACGATTCGTGGGTGGCCCTCGGTCTGGTCGGGCTCGGACCGAAACGGGAACAGCCGGGCCATGTCAACTCGACTTGCACTCGCCTGCCGACCCCTATACGTTTTTTCCTCCCTAAAAGAGCGATTTTACCCACGGAAACCGCCGGACTGGACGCCATCGCTGAACTGATGGCGAATTTTCTTCAATGCTCGCTGTTGAAGGGAAACGGTTACCAACATCGGGCCCAACAACCGGATATGCGTCGTCTAGAACTCGTGGGCTGGATTACGGTCGCGGTCGTCCTCAGTGGCCTCGCAGTCCCGTGGTTTCTCTGGGGATCGTCGACGGTCGTCGCCGACTTACCGCTGTGGCTCTGGTGGCACATCGGCTGGATGGGGCTCGCGGCGATCGTCTTCCATCTGTTCGCCCAGCGGGCATGGGGGATCGGCATCGAAACCGAATCGACGGACTCGAGCGACGAACACGGGCCGGATCGGTCGCCGCGCTCGGCGAGTGGGGGTGAGCGACCGTGAGTCTCACACTCCAGCTCGGGATCATCGTTGGCTACCTGCTTCTGGCGCTGGCAGTCGGGCTGGTTGCCTACCGACTCACCGACCGAACGGCGGAGGATTTCTATCTCGCGAGCCGGACGTTCGGAACGATCGTTTTGCTGTTTACGACGTTTGCAACGCTGTTATCGGCGTTTACGTTCTTTGCCGGGCCGAACATCGCCTACCAGCAGGGGCCCGAATGGATCCTCGTGATGGGGCTGATGGACGGGATCATCTTCGCGATCCTCTGGTATGTCATCGGCTACAAGCAGTGGCTGCTCGGCCGGGAGTACGGCTACGTCACGCTCGGCGAGATGCTCGGCGATCGGTTCGCCTCACGGCGACTTCGGGGTCTCGTTGCCGGCGTCAGTCTGCTCTGGCTCTTTCCGTACGTCATGCTTCAGCAGGTCGGTGCCGGCACCGCATTACAGGCGCTGACCGAGGGGGCCGTCCCCTACGCCGCGGGTGCGGGATTGATAACCGCGTTCATGATCCTCTACGTCGTCGTCGCCGGCATGCGTGGGATCGCCTGGACGGACACCTTACAGGGCGTGTTCATGCTCGTCACCACCTGGGTCGCGCTGCTGTGGGTGCTCGCTGCCGTCGGTGGTCCGGGAGCGGCGACGTCGGCGCTCGCCGAAAACGATGCAACCGCCGCGTTCCTCTCGCTCGGCAGTGCGTACTACACGCCCCAGTGGATGCTCTCGACGGCGATCACGATCGGCTTCGGCGTGGCGATGTTCCCGCAGGTCAACCAGCGATTTTTCACTGCCGGCTCGCGGACGGTGTTCAAGCGATCGTTCGCGCTCTGGCCGATCCTCTGTGTCCTCCTCTTTGTCCCCTCGTTCATGCTCGGCGTGTGGGCACGCGGCCTTGAGGTCACAATTCCGGCCGGTGAAAACGTCCTCCCCGCCGTCCTCGCCGAGTACACCCCGATCTGGTTCGCCGCGCTCGTCATCGCCGGCGCGATGGCCGCGATGATGTCCTCCTCGGACTCAATGTTGCTTTCGGGCTCGTCGTACTTTACCCGGGATCTCTATCGCCCCTTCATTGAACGAGACGTCACGGATCGACGGGAGGATCTGCTGGCTCGGATCGGCGTCGTGGTCTTTGCGACCGCCGCGTTCGGCGCGAGCCTGTTCAACCCGGCGACGCTGTTCGAACTGGGCGATGCGGCCTTCAGCGGCTTCGCACAGCTCGCCTTGCCCGTGCTCATCGCCCTCTACTGGCGCAAGACGACTCGAGCCGGGATTACGGCCGGGATCGCCGTCAGTCAGGCGTTCTACCTCTCGAGTCTCTTTCTCGCCGTCGTCCCCGGCAGCTACGCCGGCTGGACAGCCGGCATGGTCGGCATGGGGCTCGGACTCGTCGTCACCGTCGTCGTCTCGCTCGTTACGACGCCCGCAGCCGAGGAACGGCGCGCCATCTACTTCGAGGGGTTGGGCGCGGACTGAGTACAGGCTGTGTCCGCCGCCGGACGCAAGTTCCACACCGTTCGCCCGCGAGCCGTTTGCCTTCGACACCGGGCCTTTGTCCCTCCCCATCGTGGCCTTCGAGTATGGATCTCGACCTCGACGGTAACAGCGCACTGGTGACGGCGTCCTCGAGCGGCCTCGGCTTTGCGAGCGCACAGGCCATAGCTGAGGAGGGCGCGAACGTGATGATCTGTGGACGCGACGAGCAGCGACTCGCGGACGCTCGTGAGGAACTCGCCGAGACGGCGACGGGGGAGGTCCGCGCGACACCGACGGACCTTACGGACCCGGACGAGGTCTCCCACCTCGTCAGCGAGACGGTCGACGCCTTCGGCGGCCTCGACCACCTCGTCACCTCCTCGGGCGGGCCGCCGAGTACGACCTTCCTGGAGACCGACGAACAGGACTGGTACCAGGCCTACGACCTGCTGGTAATGAGTGTCGTCTGGACGATCGAACAGGCCCACGAGCACCTCCTCGAGTCGGCGTACGGCTCGGTCACCTGTATTACGTCCCGAACAGTCAGAGAAGTCGCCGACGGCCTCCTGTTGTCGAACTCGGTTCGTCGGGGCGTGATTGGGCTCGTAAAGACGATTTCGCGGGAGTTCGCCCCGGAGATCCGGGCCAACGCGGTTCTGCCGGGGACGATCGAGACGCCCCGAATCGAGGAACTGATCGAAGCGAACATCGAGCGCGGCGTCTACGACGACTACGAGCACGGGCTGACGGAACTCGCGAGCGAAATCCCGATGAACCGTATCGGCGACCCCCGCGAACTGGGCGATATCGTCGCCGTGCTCTCGAGTCCGCGCGCGAGCTTCGTCAACGGCATCGAAGTGCCCATCGACGGCGGACTGTTGCGGAGCTAACGGCGACTGCCTGCGGCGAATCGAAACCCTCTCGTCGGTCCTTTTGTTCGTTCGAGTCGTGTACCGTCCGGTCCAGTTCGCTGGCTACGTCGCACTGTTGCTGACCGCCGGCACGTTGCTCGTGGGCTCGCTGGCCGCACCCGTCGAGACGCCGCCCGAGATGGTCGGCGCGCAGGCTGGGCTCGTGTTCATCGCGGCCGCCGCCGGCGTGCTCGAGCACAAGCGAGTGCGCGGCCCGTTCAAAACGACCGGTTTCGATCGAGCGGACGCAATCAACGCGCTCGCGGTCGTTGCCGGTGCCGTCGTCACCTACGTCCTGAGCGTCCATGCCGATCTCGGCCCGGTGCTCGCCGCCGCACTGGTCGGTCTGGTCGCCGGTCTCGCGCTCCCGCGCATCGATGTGCCGGCGTACTGTGGCTCGTTTGTCGGCATGGCCTCGCCCGTGGTGTTCCCGTCGCTCGAGGCCGTCGCCCTCGCAGGGCTCATCGCGGGCCTCGGCTTCGTCGCGACGACCGAGACGTTCGGCGGCGTCGGCGGCAAACTCGGCACGCTCGCGTTCTTTGGCTGTCTCACGGCGGCCGCGTTCGTTGGGATCGACTTTGCCCCCGCTGGTACGCCCCAGTGGAATCTCGTCTCGCTGGTCGTCCCCGTCGCAGCCGCTGGGGCCACCGCGACGGCTGTCTCGAGCGTCCGCCTCGAGTGGGGGCCGGTCGTCGGCTCGGCCGTCGTCGGCGTCGTCGCCGGTGTGGCGTTTCCGCTCGCGCTGCCGGAACTCGGTGGGACGCTCGCCGCCGTGGCCTTCTGTGCGTCATTCGTGGGGATGTCGAATCCGAAGCGGTTATCGCTCGGGTCCGTCGTCCTCGCTGGCGGCCTCTGCGGACTCGTCTTTCTCGCGGTCACGCCCTCGTTCCCCGGCGCTGGCGGCAAACTCGGGACGACCGCGTTCGTCTCCTGTATCGCCGTCCTCGGCGGGCGAGAGCTGTACGACGGCGTAGTCGATGTCCTGTCGTGGGTCCGTGACACCGCCGAGACGGCCGTCTAGTCGGCCGAAATCTCGCACGTCCCCTCGTAGGCGACGTCCTCGATCGACTCGATCGCCGGATCGTCACCACAGACGGGACACTCGGGATTCGACAACACCTCGACCGTTTCGAACGTCATCCCCATCGCGTCGTACATGAGCAGTCGGCCCTCGAGGGACTCGCCCTTGCCGAGCAGGTACTTGACGACCTCGGTGGCCTGAATGCAGCCGACGGTGCCGGGCAGGACGCCGAGCACGCCGGTGGTCGCACAGTCGGGGACGGTGCCGGGTTCGGGCGCTTCGGGGAAAATGCAGCGATAACACGGTGGTTCGTCGCCGTCACTCGTCGCGCTGTCGCTTGCCTCCCCGCCGCGGTCGTTCGTAAACGTCGTGACCTGCCCTTCGAACCGATAGATCGCGCCGTGGGACAGCGGCGTCCCCGTGAGCACGCAGTGGTCGTTGAGCAGGTACCGGGTCGCGAAGTTGTCACTGGCGTCGAGGACGATGTCGTACTCGGCGACGAGCTCGGCCACGTTGTCGGTCGTGAGTCGCGTCTGATAAGTGTCGACGTCGATATCGGGGTTCAACGTCGCGACGTAGTCGGCCGCACTCTCGACTTTCGGTCGGCCGACGTCGTCGTCGCCGTGGACGATCTGGCGTTGGAGGTTCGATCGCTCGACGACGTCGTCGTCAACGATTCCCAGCCGGCCAACGCCCGCCGCCGCGAGATACTGGATCGCCGGCGAGCCGAGGCCGCCCGCACCGACGATCAACACCGAGCCCTCGAGCAGCCGCTGTTGGCCCTCGGGCCCGATCTCGTCCATGATTACGTGTCTCGAGTAGCGATCGAGCTGGGTCGCATCGAGGCGCAGGTCACTCATACCCATGGGTTGGACCGAGAGCGAGAAAAGTCCGCGGGTCGAATCGGTCTGAAACGGCGCAGTGGCCGGCTGCTTTCGGCTCCCGGTCGTGTTCGAGCGGGTGTGGTGTCTGTTTCTCTCGAGGCAGATCTGTGGGTGAACCCGATGATTTAATACCGTGGTCCACATTCACATGGGTATGGCAACCTCACCCAATGATGCCGGTGACGACGTCATCGACCAATTCCTCTCGGACCGCGGCCACGCGGTAGAACGAGTCGGGTGGGAACAGGAGTATAACAAAAAGCAGTGTCCAGACTGTGGCGGACTCCACGATACGGCTGCAAGCTCCTGTACCGTCTGTGGGTGGGAACCGACGCTGTAACCGACGGCTTCTCCCGTTTTTTGGCCGACACGAGAACGACCAGCCCGTGGCTCGACCCATTTCGACGGAGCGTATGCGATACACCTATACTGTATTGTTTCCTAACTAGTTAGTGGAGATATCAATGCCGGAATGCCAGAACTGCGGTGCGTTCGTGACGGACGCGTACGCTCGCGTATTCACCCCGCCCGGTGTCGACGATCCACGGGTCTGTCCGAACTGTCAGGACAAGATCCGTGACGGCGCTGAAATACGAACCGCCCGCTCTACACGAAACTCATAACCGTTCCGACGCCGGTGTCGAAGGCCACGTGATGGCTCGAACCCGGCGACTCACAGGCGTTTTCCAGCTGGACGAATAGTTTCTATCGCCGGCAACCCACGTGACTTATGCGTATCGCGCTCTTGAACAGCTACAATGACTACCACGGAGACGAAGGTGACCCGGTTGTTCGGTGGTCCGGGCAGTGGCAAGACGACTGCCCTGCTCGACCACGTCGAAGAGATCCTCGAGCAGGATGGCGTGACGTTCCGGGATATCCTCGTCGTCTCGTACACACGAGCGGCTGCACAGGAGGTTCGTGAGCGACTGGCCGACCGACTCGACGAAAGTCCGCGTGCACTGCAGGGCAACGTCTGTACGATGCACGCGAAAGCCTACGAGCTGTTGGATCTCTCTCGAGGTGACGTGATCGGCGAATCCGACAAAGAGGAGTTCTGCGAGGAATTTGGTATCGAGTACGAAGACGAGTACAGCGGTGCCGGTCGCCGCACCGCTCGGTCGACGACGATCGGTAACAAGGTGATCTCGACCAGTCAGTGGCTCCAGCGGACCGGCCGTGATGTCTCGGAGTGGTACGACGTCCCCTTCCAGTGGGACGAAGAGGAGGTTCGTCTGCCACCTGAAATCGACCCGAACGCCCAGGAAGGCAACAAGTACACGCCGACTTGGCCCTCTGATGACGACCGGATCGACGTTCCCGAGGCGATCCGTGGCTGGCGCAACTACAAAGGCGAAGAAGGGAAGATCGGGTTTGCGGATATGTTAGAGCGCGTCAAACAGCGCTCGCTGCTGCCGAACGTCGACTATCTGGTGATCGACGAGTTTCAGGACATCACTACGCTCCAGTACGACGTCTACGAGGAGTGGAAACCGCACATGCAACAGGTGTTGATCGCCGGCGACGACGACCAGGTCGTCTACTCCTGGCAGGGGGCCGACCCCGCACTGTTGCTCGAGGAGGAGGTCGACGAAGACGTTATTCTGCCGAACTCCTATCGGCTCCCCTCGAACGTCCTCAACGCGGTCAACCAGGAGATTCGCCATATCGAGACCCGACAGGACAAAGACCTCAAACCGCGCAAGGAAGGCGGGGCCGTCGAGGCGCGGCGGAACGCCTCCATGCTTGACGTCGTCCGGAACGTCCGACGGACGCTCATCGAGGGTGACGGGACCATCATGATCCTGTTCCGGGCGCGCTACCAGATGTTCCAGTTCATCGACGAGTTCATCACCGAGGGCGTGCCGTTTACGTCGCTGACCGACCAGCGGATGTGGACCGATCGGCTCACCCAGTACGTCCGCGCCGTCGAAGCCATCGACCGCGGCGAGGACGTCACCGGCTTGCAGGCCCGCCGACTCGCCGATATGCTTCAGGAGTCGGCGTTTGGGACCAACGAGCGCGACGACCTCTTCGACGAAATCGACGACCGGCAAGAAGAGTCCGGCATCGACGACCTCGCAGAGCTCATGATCCCCGCGGAGGTCATTCAGGACCACGCGCCGTTCATGCCCGGCCCGGCGTCGGCGGGCGATATGGTCCGGAAAGTTACCAACTTCCAGAAAAAGAGCATCCGATCGTACTTTGCGATCGGCGAGTATCTCGAGATGGAGACCGACCGTGTCCGCGTCGGCACGATCCACTCCGCGAAGGGTCGTGAGGCCGACCACGTCATCGTCGGCACCGACCTCACCGAAAAGGTCGTCGAGCAGATGGTCGCCACCGTCGACGATCCGACGGCTATCCCCGGCTGTGAGGAGTTCACCAAGAACACCTCGCCGGTACCCGTTCTGACCGACAACGAGCGCCGTGTCTTCTACGTCGGCATGTCCCGGGCTCGAGAGCGACTCGTCTTGCTCGAGAACTTGGTCGACGGCGCGCCGACGCTACCGATCGACGTCCTGCTCAACAATCGGCTGACAGACACGCCGCTCGAGGATCTCGTCGAGGAGGCCCAGCAGCCACACGACGCCGACGGCCAAGAGGTCGAAGCCGAAGCACCGTGACTGACGCCGAGTCGACTGCCGGCTCCGACACCGACACGGCCGACGTCGCGACACACCTCGAGTCGGCGCTTTCCAAGACGCTCGAGGCACGCGATGCCCTGGCAGTCGTCCACGTCGGGACGGATCGCGATCCGGCCGTTCGCTACTGTCGGCCCCAGTCTGCGGTCGAGGAGGGACTCGCTGCGATCGCCTTCGACGGCGAGGCGTGGCTCGTGGAGACGGCTACAGACGCTGCCGGTCATCCAGCCGAGACGCTCGCTACAGCCCTGTTCGAGCGCGTCGGCTCGGGAACGATCCTGACGCCGGCCCGACTCCCACACGACGCCGCGCTCTACCTCGAGCAGGCCGGCTTCGAACTCGCGTCGACGGACGTCATCGAGCGCACTCGAGCGACGAAAACCGCCGGCGAGCGCGAGCGAATCGAAGCCACACAGACAGCCGCAGCCGCCGGGATCCGCCACGCGGCGTCGCTGCTCGCGGATGCGACGGTCGACGAGGGCCGGCTCGTCGTCGATGGCAAGGCGCTGACGCCGGGTCGGCTGCGGACGGTAATCGACGAGGCCATCGTCTCGGCGGGGGCGTTTCCGGCGGGCAACACCGTCGTCAATCCCGACCCCGACCACCGGCCCTCGAGTCGCGACGCCGCCGCCGAGGCGCTTCGGCCCGGCGAACCGATCGTCCTCGAGACGGCACCCCGCGGCCCGGCAGGCTACCACGGCGGCCTCGTTCGGACGTTCGTCGTCGACGGCGACGGCGGCCGGGAGCGCCGCGCTCACGTCGGCGTGACACAGTCGTTCCGGTCTGCGGCGGCGATGCTGACCGCGGATACTGAGTCCGTAGTGGCCGTCGAGGCCGACCTCGAGGCCGAGGTCCGCGCGTTCGGCTTCGAGGACGCTGACACCGTCCAAACGCGGGTCACTGGTGTCGGCCTCGAGCCCCGTGAGCGACCCCGTTCGGGCGACGACGAGATCGAACCGGGGCACGTCGTTCGACTCGAGTCGGCCGTCCACGTCGACGGCGGCCAGTGGCTTCGGATCGCCGATATTCTCGTGCGGAAAACAGCGGACGACCGAGCCACCTATCTGCCAGCGTGTTCGCGATCGCTCGATCCGGCAGCGGTACTCGAGGAGTAATCGGCAGTGACTCGAAGTCGATCAGCGGTCGTCGGCACGGACGGTCGTTGTCTCATCGTCCGCATCCGAATCCGATTCTGAATCGCTTGCCACGGTCCCGACGACGCGTTTGGCAGCGAGCCCGGGGAGATCGGACGGCGTGGTCAGTCGTTGCTCGATGACGACGAGCGCGACGGCGAGGCCGAGCAGGATCGCGCCGACCGTCGTCTCCCCGCGAACGAGCAGGAACTCGAGTCCGGCGAGTGCGGCAGGCAGTGCGAGCACGAGCACGCCCGCGAGTTTGATCGTGTCGATGATACCGGCCATTGGACTGGTATAGCGCGGGGACGCTCAAAAGCGCGACGACTGTCCACATCGAGCCGCCGAGACTGCGGGTCACGGAACTGGAACGCGTCTCGAGGTCGGAACGGCTTTATTCGCCGACTCGAATTTCCGAGTATGTTCACGGGAATCGTCGAGGAAACCGGCGAGATCGTCGCTCGAGAGCGAACCGAAGACGGGCTTCGACTTCGGATCGGTGCCGACGAAGTCGCGACGGGGCTCGAACACGGCCAGAGTATCAGCGTCAGCGGCGTCTGTCTCACGGTCGAGCGCTTCGAGGAAGACGCGTGGTTCGAGGTCTTTCTCGCGACCGAGACCGTCGAGCGGACGTATCTCGGCGACCTCGAGGAGGGCGACGTGGTCAATTTGGAGCGAGCGATGCCCGCCGACGGCCGCTTCGACGGCCACGTCGTGCAGGGCCACGTCGACGCGGTCGCGACGGTTTCGAACATCGAATCCGTTGATGAGGACTGGTTCTTCGAGTTCGAACTGCCCGAGGGGTACGGCCGCTACGTCGTCGAGAAGGGGTCGATCACACTCGACGGTATTAGTCTCACCGTCGCCGATCTCGAGACAGAAAACGGGCGGGTGACCGTCGCGATCATTCCGACGACCTACGACCTCACGACGCTTTCCGAAAAGGACGTCGGCGATCCGGTCCACCTCGAGGTCGACGTCCTCGCGAAGTACGTCGAACGGTTGCTCGAGGCCCGCTTCGAATAGCAAACACGGATTCTCAGACGCCCGGAACCCCGAACGCGCCGACGCCGAGACCGAAGATGGTGTTGAGCACGAAGAGGATCGCCAGCGCGGCGATCCAGGCGATCACGCCGATGAGGGAAGCGTTGATCCACCCACCGGGATAGCGCCAGTTGATGACCCAGATCCACGCGAGCAATGCAAATAGCGGCCCGAACAGCGGGATCCAGGCCGTCAACCCCCAGGCGACCGCACCAATGAATGCCGTGACGATTGCATGGGAATAGTCCTCGACGTCGACGACGACCGACGCGCTGACGTAGATCGCCAGTCCGCCGACGAGGAGGGCAACAACGAACGCGACAAACGAGCCGATGAACGTAACCATCACAAAACCGTACGCTCTCGGCCACAATATAGACTGTGACGATAGTCGTGGGTTCGCTATTGGACACGAGTTACCGTTGTGGGGGCTCGAACTCCGTCCGTTCCGGCGTGTGCGGCGCACCGGTCTCGTCTCTGACCGCCCGGTACGTCCGACGGTAGCGAGCGATTTTGCGGTAGAGGTAGTAGCCGACGGCGAGATCGAAGAGGATCACGTAGGAGACGAAAGCCAGTCCAAAGCTGATTGGATAGGTCGAGGCGATGAGGTTGGGAACGATCCCGACCGTGACGTTGTACGTCCCGTGAACGAACGCCGCGATCAGGAGTCCCTTGACGACTAACGGCCCGGCGTAGCGGGAGTTGAACTTCGCGAGGCCGAGATAGTAGCCCGCGATCGCGGAGTAGATGACGTGCCCCGGGCCAACGAGTGCCCGGACGGTCGCAATGCCGGTCGCAGCGGTGACCGTCCCGACGCTGGCCTGGGCGACCGTGCCGGCGATGTAAATCGCGTTTTCGATCGCAGCAAACCCCAATCCGGCGACTGCCCCGTAGACTGCGCCGTCGATGACCGCATCGAACGTGTCGCTTCGGTAGGCGAAGACGCGAACCGCGAGCAGTTTGACACCCTCCTCGACGGGGCCGACGATCAGGTAAAAAAAGAGGAGCGTGCCGACGACGGGAACGGCCTGGAACGACGGCCCGATCGTCGAGTTCACGACGGCCGCAAACGTCGCAAAGAGGACGGCGAGGACGAACGTCACAACTAGCAGCCCGAGCGGTTCGTTCGTCGTGATATCCGAGTACCAGATGAACGCGGCGAGCAACGCCGCGGGAACGACCGAGAGTCCGAAGAACACGGCCAGTGGCGGCTCCTCGAGGACGAGCACCGCTGGCTGGGCGAGCAACGCGAGCGTGATCGCGAAGGCAACGGCGAGGACGATCGTCTGGAGCCCATAACTGATACCGTTGTACACCGAGCACGCAAGCCGGTCGACCATCGACCGCGGTTCCCACGTCGACACATCGTAGAGGTCTCGCGACTGCTCGTCGGCCTGCTCGACCGGGTCGCGCTTTCCCTGCATGGACGGGGCTACGAGGGCCGTGCCGGTAAGCGTTCGGCGCAAACGTGGCGGTTCGGGCAATCGAATCCGGCGACGAACGCGTGTGTGCCGGCGGCGAATCGACGCCGACTCGGAATCCACAAAGGCCCACCGTACGAACTGGCGGGTATGCACTTCGATCAGCGAACCCAGCAGGCGCTTCGAGGCGTCGGTCTCGAGACCGACGACGTACAGGCGACCTCGGACGCCGTTACCGAGGCCGTCGACGCCGGTGCGTCCACACTCGAGGCGTTCTTCGAGCGCCACGACACCGTCGAACTGACGCTCGGGCCGACGATCAACGACCGCGTTCGGTTCGCATCCGACTGCGAGCACCCGCGGTGATCCTCGTGAACGAACGTGTCCACCCCACTGCGACGGAGGGGAAGCGATGACGACGGCTCGAGTGCGCGGGATCTACACGACGGCGATCACCCAGCTCCTCGGCGAGAACGGCCTCGAGGTCGTCCAGGCATCCGAGCCGATTCGAGAGCGATTCGACGAGTCGTTCGAGACGGCCCCGGCAGACGTAGCGATCGAGACGACGCGGGACAGACAGGGTGTCGAAGTGTCGGGAGAACCCGAGACGGTCGAGACGATCACCGGCGAACTCGCGGCGCTGGCGATCGATACGTTCCGCTGGGACGACACGGTTTCCCGCGGTGCGGTCTTCGACGCCGAAGTGATCGACGCCGGTGGCGGGAGCGGTGCCGTCGTCGACCTCGGCGATGGCCGACGCGGCTATCTCAACTACGACGACGTCAATGGCTATGTCGACGACGGGAATCGATACCGAGTGCAAGTGACCGAGCCCACGCCGCCGTGGACCGACGACGAGCCGCGAGTCGCCCCGACGCTGACGGTCCAGAGCGGGCTCTGTACGCTCTCGCGGGATCGAACCGGCGTCTCGGCGGCACTCCGCGGTGACCGAGCCGACGAACTCGTCGGCATGACCGACCTCCTCTCGGTCGACATCCCGGAGGGGTGGGGACTGCGCTGGCAACACGCAGCCGCCGATGCTGACCTCGAGGCGATGGGTACAGCCGTCGAGCAGGTCGCAAACCGAGCGCGAGCGCTCGAGACGGCACTCGAGGATGCCCCCGAGGAGAGCGGTGAGCCGGCCCGGCTCGTGACTCCACGGGCGACGACGTGGTGTTGGTTCGGCCGCGAATCTCGTTTTGCCCTGGACGAAATCCGTCGCGCAGTCGAGACGACGATGCCCGGCCACCATCGGATCAAGGCCGCCGACCGAGCGGCGAGCGCAGCGGTCGACTTCGCCGAAGCCGTCTGCGATTCGACCGGTACCGACGGCGACGACGCGTTCCCCTTCGGGGCCGTCAGCCGACAGTTCGGCCCGACAGTGGGCGACCGTCTCGCGATCGATCACGGCAAACCCGATGGCCGACTGTTTACGCTGGGTCATGGTGACGTAACCGACTGGGATTGCGACGGCTCGCTCACCCTCGAGCGCCGGATGCGCGGCGGGGGCAGCTACGACGCCCTCGGCGTGCCAAAGGAAGACGGCGATGTCGCCGTGACGAAGTTCCGCGAGGGGCGGTGGTGGTATCCGACGACGTACAAAGACGCACAGGGGACCGCAAAAGGGACCTACGTCAACGTCTGTACGCCGGTCGAACTCTTCCCGGCTGCCGCACGCTACGTCGACCTCCACGTCGACGTGATCAAGCAGACGGACGGTACGGTCAAAATCGTCGACGCCGACGAACTCGAGGCCGCAGTCGACGCTGGCCGCGTCTCGACGGAGCTAGCCGAGAAAGCACTGAGCGTCGCCGAAGCCGTCGAGCGCGCGCTCTCGACGTGATCGGTGATCAGTCCGAGACCGTAGCGGTGTCTTCGGGCAGGGAGACGTGTGGGAGCAGGTGGACGTAATCGTCGAGATCGAGTGCGAACTCCTCTGCCGTCGTCGGCTGCACCCAGTGAAGGTCGAACTCGGAGCCGTGTTCGTCCCCGCCGTCCATTACAGTGTGGATCCACTGATCTCGAGGTTCGTGGACTGTCGCGTGAAAGAAGTGGCGGACGTATCGCTTCGGCGGCGACTCACGGCGCGTCCAGACGTCCGTCGTGAGGTGGGTCGTCGAGTTCAGCGTTCCGAGGCCGGTCTCCTCGATGACCTCCCTGAACAGCGCCTCGAGCGGCGATTCGCCGGGCTCGAGCGTTCCTTTCGGGATCTGTAATCCCTCGTGTCCTGGCCCATCGAAGACCAGTAGTTCGCCCGTCTGGCGTGTGATGTATGCACACGCTTTCTGGACGTGTGTTACGGTATCCATGCTACGACTATGCACTCCGCCGATACATAAAAACGTATCACACGAATTGTTAAAATCAATTAAGGGGGTTAGAGGAGTGATAACAGCCCACACGGACGCCGGAACTGCTTAGTCGGCGACGACGGCAGACTCGTCGTCCCGGGCGGCTGTGTCGCCGTCGAGATAGGTAAACACCGTCGCGAGCGCCGGGCCGGAGACGTTGTGCCAGACGCTGAACAACGCCGGGATCAACGCCGCGATCGGGTCGAAAAAGGCAACCGCAAGCGCCACTGCGAGCCCGCTGTTCTGGAGACCGACTTCGAACGCACAGGCGCGAGCCCGATCCTCGCTCATCCCCGTGAGGTGTCCGACGCCGTAGCCGGCACCCAGGCCGAGGCCGTTGTGCAAGACGACGGCGAGGAAGACAAGCGCGCTCGCCGTCAGAATCTCCTCGACATTGAGTCCCACGACGGCCGCGACGATGGCAACGATCGCAACCACGCTGATCGCGGGAAAGATCGACAGCCCTGCTTTCGCAACCGATGGAGCGTATTCGTCGAGGACGTACCGAAGCACCAGCCCTGCCACGACAGGCAGCAGGACGATCTGGACGATCGACTGGGCCATCTCGGCGAAGGTGACGGTGATCGACTCGCCCGCAAGGAGGACCACCCAGGCCGGCATCACGAGTGGCGCGGCGATCGTGGTCAGCGAAGTGATCGTCACCGACAGCGCGACGTCACCACGGCCGAGATAGGTCATCACGTTCGATGCCGTTCCGCCGGGTGCCGCGCCGACGAGGATCAACCCTACGCCGATCTCCCACGGCAGTCCGAGGGCGACGACGAGAACGTACGCGAACGCCGGCATCAGGAGCCACTGGGCCATCGCGCCGATGAAGACGTCTCGAGGCCGCTCGAGGATCCGGCGGAAATCCGCCGGCGTCAGCGTCAGCCCCATGCCGAGCATGATGATGCCCAGCAACGGCGTGATGTACGCGCCGATTGGTGTGAACGTCTCCGGCGTATACAGCGCCACGGCAGAGACGATCAGCACCCAGACGACGAAATACTTGCTCGTGAACTGTCCGATTCGTTCCAACAGTGACTGCGTACTCATGCGAGATTCACCATCATGTAACGAACACAGTCACCTCTCGACAACTGACGGATAAGAAAACCGGTGATTCGACTCACTCGGATACTGCCGGACGACACGGGTCAGACACCGAGTGTCCTCGAACCGCGATCGGCTGTCAACGGACTGCCGTCCGACAGCATCCGGCTCGAGCGGGGCGATTCGCTTACGCGTTCGACGCAGGCGTGACGAAATGGGTCCCGGTTACCGGACCGCCACAGACGGGACAGCCACTCGCCAGCGTCGCCTCGCGCATCGGATCGGTAACGGTGAACGACTGTCGGCAGTCCGGACAGGTAAACTCGTAGCGTTCCATCCGTTTGCAATTGACGATGCGCTTGAGGATAGTGACACAACCCCGATATAGAGGGGTATCTCGAGTACGGACGGGATGTCGACCATCGCTCGAGAGTGGTCGATCAAAAGCGGTTACTGATCCTCGTCCTCGTCCTCGGTTTCGTCGGCCGTCGTTTCGGTCTCGGGATCGTCGTCTTCGCCCTCCTCGTCGGGATCGACGTTCATGTGTGAAGCGTCTTCGCTGGGCGTCTCCTCGGGTTCGGTTGCGTCGGTCTGCGTCGGCTGGGCCTGTTCGGGATCAGGACCCACTGCCTCGCTGACCTCGTCGGCCATCGCCGAGTCAGAGACGTCGATCTCGGTCGCATCGTCGTCGGTGTTGCGCCGCGGGTCATCGGATTCGCCCACGTCGTCCGGTTTCGATCGCGGCCCCGTGTCAGCCGCGTCGTCGGTGAACTCGATCCGTGATCCCTCGCCGCCGTCTCGCTCGTCGCCGAGCTGTGCGGAGTCGTCGATCTTGCCGTTCGCGTCAATCTGGGACTCTCGACCGGCGTCGAGACGCTCGCCGGCGGCGTGAGCCTCGTCGGACGTCTCTTTGCCCTCGGTTCCGCTGTCGATCTCGTCTACCCGTGGCTCGAACGGCGGCGATTCGCTCGAGCGCCGGTTTCGGAGCCCGTAGCTAATCAGCCCAGCGCCAGCGACTCCTTTTGGAATCGCCCGAAGCTGGCCCCGTCCGAGCGAACGGAGGGCAGACAGAAGCAACACGCCGCCCCCAAGCAACGACACCAGCTCGCGTGTGGAATCCCCCGGAGTGGCTGACAGTGCCGTCTCCACCGGGTCCGGTGTCTCGAGGTCATCAGTACGGTCCGCCATCGGGACGTCTGCCATCGGGTCGTGATCGTGGTCTTCGGACATTGGATGAGCCTCCGCGCACGCTGCGCTCACGTGTTGTACAGGACCCCCACGGTTGAAGGTTGGACTGGCACCTGAATACCCGAGGCTGTCCGCTACTCCCACTCGAAGTGGTCCGGGTCGCGGGCCGCCAGTGCCGTCCGAACCGCAGCAACGTTCTCGGCGACGTCGTGAACGCGGACGATATCGGCCCCGCGATCGGCTGCGAGCGCACTCGCCGCAACGGTTGCCTCGAGGCGCTCGCCGGGTTCACAGCCGACGTGGCCGAACATCGATTTGTGGGAGTGACCCACGAGGATCGGACAGTCGAGGGCGCGGAATTCGTCGACGCGACCGAGCATCTCGAAGCTCTCGCGGGCCGATTTGCCGAACCCGATCCCGGGATCGACGACGATCCGCTCGCGGTCGACGCCGGCCTTCTCGGCGAGGAGGATCCGCTCGGAGAGCTGATCGATCACGTCCTCGACGACGTCGTCGTACTCGACGTCACGGTCGGGGACGACGATCGAGTCGATACTGTGCATCACGACCAGTCCCGCGTCGTACTCGGCCGCGACGAACCGCATCTCGGGATCCTCGAGGCCCGAGACGTCGTTGATGATATCCGCGCCGGCCTCGAGGGCGGCCTCGGCGACGGCGGCTTTGCGGGTATCGATCGAGAGATGGGCGTCGAGATCCGCGATCCGCTCGATGACGGGAACGACGCGGTCGATTTCGTCCTCGACCGGGACGGGATCGGCACCCGGACGCGTCGACTCGCCGCCGACGTCGATCACGTCGACGCCGGCCTCGACCATCGCCTCGGCGCGGGAAACGGCGTCCTCGAGGGCGTCGTACTCGCCGCCGTCGTGGAAGCTATCGGGCGTGACGTTCAGGATGCCCATCACCGCGGTGTGGTCGTTCCACGGATACTGCGGGTCGTCGGCGTCCGAACCGGATTCGGATTCGTTCGCGTCGAGGTCGAGAGTCTCACGAAGCGCTCGCGTGACGTCTGTCACGCCGTGGTCGGCCGGCGTGTCCGACTCGAGGACCTCGACGAGACGCTCGAACTGTGAGACGGTCCCCATCAGCACGGCGTCGACTGACTCGTCCTCGCGCTCGAGCCCGGAAAGCGCGCATTCGCCGCCGAGCCGCAACAGCTCCTGTTTGACTGTGGTGGCCTGGCGATAGCCGACTGTCGTCTTGACGACGCGGTGGACCGCATCACCACGTAGTCGACGGCTGCCGGCGTCAGGGACGTCCGCCGTGGCAAGCATTTCTCGGGCGTCCGCGCTGTTGCGGATCCGCTTTGGGACGCCAGCGCTCGTCCAGCGCGAGCGGGCTTCCGCGACGGCAAACAGCGAGCCGGTGACGAGGACACAGTCGTCGCTGCCGGCGTCTTCGAGCGCGCGTTCAAGGGCGTCCTGTACGGTTGTGTCCGTGCGAGCGTCGTCGACGCCGGCGTCCCGAAACACCGCTGCGAGGACGTCGCGGTCTTCGGCGCGCTGGAGCGGCGGCTCCGTCGCGATCACTGACTCGGGGGTCGGCAGCGTGGCGGCCATCTCGCGGTGGTTCTTGTCGTGCATCGCCCCGAAGACGAGATGGAGGGCGTCGTAGTCGTAGGTGCCAAGCGTCTCTGCGAGTCCCTCGCAGGCACCGGGGTTGTGCGCGCCGTCGAGGACGACGAGCGGGTCCGTGTCCATCACTTCGAATCGACCCGGCCAGTGGGCGTTTCGTAGCCCGCGGGCCAGTTCGTCGTCGGTGATATCGACGATCTGGCGGGCGAGCGTGGCCGCGATCCCCGCGTTCGTGGCCTGGTGGGTTCCTGGCAGTGGAATCCGCGTCTCGAGGTGCCAGTCGTCGGCATCGATGGTGATGGCGGCCTCGGTGTGGTTCGTTCGGCCGCCGTAGGCGACCTGCACGTCCGGCTCCGGCACGTCAGTGTCCGACTCGGCTGTCCCTGAGCCGACCGTGACGACGTCGCCCGCAACCGCTCGAATCGCCTCGAGTGTGTCGCCGGAGACGCCAGTAACGAGCGGCGTATCGCTGGGAGCGACGTGGGCTTTGTCGCGGGCGATTTCGGCTTCCGTGTCGCCGAGGATTCCTGTATGCTCTAAGGTAACGCTCGTCACGGCGCTTGCGACTGGGTCGACAACACTCGTCGCGTCGTATCGGCCGCCGATTCCGACCTCGAGGACAGCGACGTCGACGTCCTCGCGGCCGAACTGCCAGATCGCCATCGCCGTCATCGTCTCGAAGAAGGTGGGCGAATCGCCGTCGGCACCGCGGCTCGTGACGTACTCGCGGGCGGTCTCGACGTACTCACAGACTGCCGACCGCGGAATCTTGCGCCCGTCGACGCGGACCCGTTCGCGCAGGTCCTCGAGGTGTGGCGAGGTGTAGAGGCCGACCGAAAGGCCGGCTTCGCGGAGGCTTCGCTCGAGCATCCGCGCCGTCGATCCTTTCCCGTTGGAGCCGGCGATCTGGACGAACTCGACGTCCTCGTGGGGGTTCTCGAGATGGGCGAGCAGCCGCGCCGTCGACTCCGTCCCCGGTTTCGGGCGGAACCGCCGCAGATCGAATAAAAAGTCCGCAGCCTCGTGATACTCCATATCTCACCCAGAGAGTCCGCGCGCTTAGGGGTGTCGGACTCGCCGCTGGTCGGCAACTCGAGAATAATGTGGGCGACAGAATCGGCGACTACGAACGGAGCGTGGAGACCGCGTTCCGACCACCGAGATGGCGCGTTCTGTTGACGAGGTAGACCACCGACAGGCACCAGAGCGCACCGAGGAAGCTGTAGCTGGCGTATCCGGGCGGGTACGAAACCCCGCGAACGACCCTCAGAAAATAGACGGCCACAGCGACACCGACCGGGCCGCCAACGTACAGCCACACGCTCGGGAACCAGTCAGTCGCGCGGTTCCGGGGTGCAGTTGCGTCGATGAACAACCCACCGAGAGTCATGATCGAAAGCGGGACCAGAACGAACAGGCCCGCGACCACGAGGCCGATTTCGAGACCGCTGTCGGGGCGTACCCCGAGCGCATAGTACAACACGACCGGGGCAGCGAGTGCGTACACGGCGACGACCAGCCACCACCTCGAGTCGGCGACAGATTTCTCACCGGCATCTGCGGTCTCCACCAGCCGGTGCTCGCTATCGACGCGCGTTCGCACCCAGTCGGCAAACGCAGCGCTGCCCATCGTGACCAGCACGGTGAACCCGACGCCAAGCACAAGGGCAACCGGTATGACAGCGACCGCAACGACGGTCAGCCTCGAGGACAGCGTCCCGACCGACGAGACCGTGTTCGCGATGAAGACGAGCCCCGTCGCACTCGAGCCGACGAGGCCGGTCCAGAACCCGGCGCGGCGCCCATCCGTCGGTCGATCGTGATAGTGGACGCCGACGAGCAATCCGGCCAGCAACAGCGGCGTCCCGGCAACAGAGCCGCCGATGACGACACCGTCGCCACTCGACACCGATCCCCACGAGAGGGCGAGCGTGAACGGAATCGAGGCGAGGCCGACGAGGATCGCAACCCGAAGCTCTTCGTCGGTCACACCCTCACGAAGGGCGGCCAGCCACGACATCTTAATCCAGCGACGGCTCCGCCGAGTGACCGTCCTCGCCGTCAGGCGTCTCCTGTGTGACCTCGAGGAACGCGTCCTCGAGGCTCCGTACCTCGCCGGTTTCGGCGCGGGATTTCAGCGTTTCGGGGTCGCCTTGTGCGACCAGTTCGCCCTCGCGAAGGACGCCGATCTCGTCGGCCAGTTCGTCGACGACCGGGAGGATGTGCGTCGAGAGAAAGATGGTCATCTCCCGGTCCGCGAGGTCGGCAATTGTCTCGCGCATTGTCCGGGCTGCACGGGGATCGAGCCCGCTTGTCGGCTCGTCGAGGAAGGCGACGGCGGGTTCGTGGAGGACTGCCTGGATGACGCCGACTTTCTGGCGCATCCCTTTCGAGTAGCCCTCGATCCGCCGGTTCGCGTCGTCGACGAGGTCGAAGCGCTCGAGCAGCGAGTCGATCCGTTCGGTCGCCTCGGCTTCGGGCAGGTCCCGCAGGCCGGCGGCGTACTCGAGTTGTTCGCGGCCGGTGAGTTCGTCGTAGATCGGCGGCTCCTCGGGCAGATAGCCGATGTGGGGTGTGACGGACTCGCGGTCGGCGATCGAGTGGCCGGCGACGCGGGCCGTCCCCGACGTGGGTCTGGTAAGCGTCGTCAGCATCCGCATCGTCGTCGTCTTGCCCGCGCCGTTGGGACCGAGAAAGCCGTAGACCGTTCCCCGGTCGACGGTCATGGTCAGCCCGGAGACGGCCGTCGTCTCCCCGTAGCGTTTCGTGAGGGCGTCGGTTTCGATGGCAGGGGTACCAGCAGGGCACATATGCGTTCTCTTTCAGCACGATCTGTATAAATGTACACATGTTTTGCCGGCTACTGTCCGCGACGATCGGACTCGAGTCGATCCGACAGAATGACAAAAACCGAACTATTTACTGGATGCGGAACGCCCTCCCGAGCATGGTCCTCCACGCGAACTGCAGTCTTCGAGTTGGTGGTGATCGCTGATGGCTCGTGTCCCACTCACCGTCGCCAGCACGGAGTTTCGGCGAACGGTTCGGGCGGTGTCGACCGAACGAACGAAACTGCTGTTGATGGCGCTGCTCGCGCTGTTTATGATCGGCCCGATTACGGTAGTCGGCGGCTACCTCCTCCCCAGCCTTGGCGCGGAGTTCGCCGGAGAGACACTCCCGACAGACGCCACGACGGTGACGGCACTCGTCACCGGTGGCGTTGCCGTCGGCTGGCTGTTTCTGGCCTTTATGGCGGCCATTCGGGCGTTTACGGCCACCGCGAGCGTCGATAAACCGGCCTTCCTGCTCACCTCGACGTCGGTCCGAAACACGGTCATCGGCGTTATCGGCGCCGAAATCCTGCTGTTTGCGCTCTGGGTCGTCCCGCCGACGCTGGTGCTTTCGAGTGCCTTTGCCTACGGAGCAGGAACCGTACTGCCGGTTCCGTTCGCAGTGTTCGTCGTCGTCCTTTCACTTGCGACCACCGTACCCGTCGGCTTCGTGGTCGGCATCTGCGCCAAGCATCTGGTCACCGTCTACGAGCCGGTCGCTCGATACCGAACGATCCTGTTCGTCGGCTTCTGGGTGCTGTACTTCGGTGCGCTCGCGACCGGCCGGTTCGATCTGGTCATGAGTCGGCTGTTTACCCTCCTGCAGGATAGCCCGCTCGGCTGGCCCGGCCACCTCCTCTTGACCGGGCTTCCGAACGTCCCTGCCTCGAGTCCACTCGTCCTCGGTGCGGTCGTCGGCACGGTCGTCATCAGCACGGCCACCGTCGCTATCGGGATCGCCGCCGCGCGAATCCACTGGTTCGCCGATCCGGCGCGGTTCGAGGACGCCCCCGAATCAACCGCGACCGAATCCTCGAGTCGGCTCGCTGGCGTCCTCTCTCGCGGTCTACCACGACCAGTTCAGACGGTAACAGTCACGGCGATCCGCCGAACCAGGCGCGCCCCGATTCGGCTGGCGTACGTCGGCTACCCGCTGTTCGGCGCAATCGGGTTCGTTCAGGGCATCATCCAGAGCGGCACGGTTCCCGAGCATGTCGCCGTGGTCCTCTCGCTGTACGTCGTCTGGGCTGCCGGCGCGCTGTTCACGCTGAACCCCCTTGGCGACCTCGGGCGGGCGCTGCCCGCCGTCGTCACCTCGACGCTCACCGGCCGCCAAGCCATCACCGGGCTGGTGGTCGCCGGGGTGGTCGTTGCCGCCCCCATCGCGGGGCTCGTCTCGCTCGTCTTGGGCGTCGTCAGCCCGCTCTCGCTCGAGCAGACCGCCGTCTTGGTCGGCGGGACGGTCGTCGGCACCGCCGTGACGCCGGCGCTTGCGACCGGGGTCGGCACGGCAGCGCCCCGCTTTGGCAGCGTCAATGTCACGAACAACCGCGAGGCGGTGATGCCGAGCAAGACCGCCTTCATCATCTACTCGGTCGCAATCGTCCTCCCGACGACCGCTGCGGTCGTCCTCTACACTGACTCTGCCGCAGTAATTGCCGAGTTGGCCGGGGCGGTCTCCGCAATGGCACCCGTCCCCGACGTGTCGGTTTCGGCCCGCGGGCTCACCATCACTGCCTGGACCGTCTTGGGAATCGGCGTGCTCGCGCCACTGGTGTCGTACTTCTACGCCATCGAGCGATTCGACTGGTACACGCTCGAGTGACCCTCGAGCCAGTACTCAAGGGTGAGCGGACGCCGTCACTTCCTCGAATCGGATAGTATGCTCCACAGGAGTTAGCAGCCGTTCGCGAACGCTATTTTAAGCTCGTGGCCGACCTACGCTCTCCGTTCCTCGTGGAATTGTAAGTGGAAATGACAGCCACAGTACTCAGACCCGAAAGCTCGCGCCGAACCGTCCTCAAAACGATCGGTGCACTCAGTCTCGGCAGTATCGGCGTCGCAGGTCGGGCACGCGCACAGGAAACGGCAATCCCAACAGAACCGGCGCTGTACCAGATTCGCATGGCCGGGCAGACATCCTTCGAGGAATTCGACAGAGAAGGGCAGTTCTTTGTCACCCCACCAGTTGGACAGAATCAATCCGGGCCTCGAGATGTCGCCGTGATATCCGGCAACCCGCTGGGGGCACCGGAGAGCGGAGCGCTCGCGTTCTACACGAACACCGCACTCCGAACCGTGTTGAATACGGGCGGCGATCGAACGCTCAACGATGCGGCAATACCGATCGGCTCTGTTCAGGTAGACGACGCATCGGGTCTCCTCCGGGCCGAACACATCGAAGATTTAGGCGTCGACCTCCCACCGGGCGTTACTGCGGGATTGCAGGTCAACATCTTCACGCCCAGATCGGGAATCGTCGCGCCGCTTTACGAAGTCGGTGCCGGCATCGTCGATGCACAGTTTCACAGCGGAAACCAGGTCGACGGCACCATGGAGTTCGTCGGAACGTCACTGGGTGGTGCCGCCGATCAAGGAGCAGTCAGTGCCCAGTTCACCGGGGTGTCTTGATTCGCTCAAGACACCGAGCCAGTTGCGAGCCGGCTTAGTCCGAGCGGCCCCACTTTGCGGCCTGCTTCGGACGATCCGTCACGGAGGCGACCTCAAGGTCGCCGTCGAACTCGTCGAGCGCTTCGACGTAGGCCTCGGCACTCGCCACCGTCGACAGGTACGGAATCTCCTCTTCGACGGCCATCTCGAGCGAATCGCGGTCGCGGCTGACGACGAAGTCAACCTTGCTCTCGCGGATCGCCTGTGGCACGTCGTCGAATTCTTCGACGTCGAAGTGGTTCTCGAAGCCGTCGACATCGAGGTCGACCACGGCAGTCCCTTCGCTGACGGCGTTGGAGGACGCCTGCTGGGCCTTCCAGTAGGCCGTGCCAAACTCGCTTGCGGTGCCCATCACTTCGCCGGTGGACTTCATCTCCGGGCCGAGACGCGGGTCTGACCCCGGCAGACGGTCGAACGGCAGGACGACCTCTTTGATCGAGGTGTGGTCGGGAATCTGCTCGTCGGTCTCGAGACTCGCGAGCGTCTCGCCGGCCATCACCTGGGCGGCGAGTTTGGCGATCGGGACGCCGGTCGCCTTCGAGACGAATGGGACGGTACGCGAGGAACGCGGGTTCGCCTCGAGGACGTACACCTCGCCGTCTTTGACGGCCAACTGGACGTTCATCAGGCCCTTCGTCTTCAGGGCCGAGGCGATGTCCTCGGTGACCTCACGAACGCGCTCTAAGGTGTCTTCGTCGAGCGAGCGCGGCGGGATCATACACGCGGAGTCGCCGGAGTGGACACCGGCGGTCTCGACGTGTTCCATGATGCCGCCGATGAGGATCGTGCGGCCATCGGAGACGGCGTCGACGTCGAGTTCGATCGCCTCCTCGAGGAAGTCGTCGACGAGGATCGGTTTGTCCGGACTGACGCGGACGGCTTCCTCGATGTAGGTCTCGAGTTCCTCGTCGCTGTAGACGACGTCCATTGCGCGTCCACCGAGGACGTAGGACGGGCGGACGAGGACGGGGTAGCCGATGTCGTGTGCGAGTTCGAGGGCCTCCGCCTTCGAGAAGGCAGTGCCGCCGTCGGGCTGGGCGATGCCCAGTTCGTCCATCAGGGCGTTGAAGCGGTCGCGGTCCTCCGCAAGGTCCATCGCCGTGACGGAGGTCCCCATGACCTCACACGCGAGGCCGCGGCGTTCGATCTCGTCTTCGAGCGGTTCGGCGATGTTGACGGAGGTCTGGCCGCCGAACTGGACCATCACGCCGTCGGCGTCGATCGCTTCGGCGACGTCGGCGACTTCCTCGGCCGTGATCGGCTCGAAGAACAGCCCGTCGGAGGTATCGTAGTCCGTCGAGACGGTTTCGGGGTTGTTGTTGACGACGTGGGCGTCGATTCCGAGTTCGCGCAGGGCGCGAACCGCGTGAACCGAGCAGTAGTCGAACTCGACTCCCTGTCCGATGCGGATCGGGCCACCGCCGACGACGATCACGCTCTCGATGTCGCGGTCGACCTCGAGTTCGCCCGAGGCGGCGTCGCCCACGAGCGGTCCGGCCTCGAACTCGTTTTTTCGCGCGGAGTAATAATACGGCGTCTCGGCCTCGAACTCGCCGGCACAGGTGTCGACCTGTTTGTAGGTGCGGCCAGGGACGTCCTGCTCGACGGTGTCGATATCGGTTCCCGCAGACGCAGCGATCGAGGTGTTGGTCTGGCCAACGATTGCGGCCGCGGTGAAGTCACCTGCCTGAGCAGCACGCGTCGAGTCGGCGATGTTCTTGTACCGTTCGGTGTACCACTCGAAGATACCCGTCAGGTCGACGACCTCGTCGACCGTGTAGCCGCGTTCGAAGGCCTCGAACATCGCGTAGGGACGGTCCGGGGTCGGCGTCTCGAGGTAGTCGGCCTCGAGTGCCTCGTCGCTCACGTCGTCCCAGTCGACGTCGGGCTCATACTCCGAGGAGCGAAGGGCTTTGAGCAGGGATTCCTCGAAATTGCGGCCGATCGCCATCGCCTCGCCGGTCGACTTCATCGCCGTGGTCAGCTCGAAGTCGACGTCGTCGAACTTGTCCTTGGGCCATCGCGGGACCTTGGTAACCACGTAGTCGATCGCCGGCTCGAACGCGGCGGTCGTCTCGCCGGTAATTTCGTTTTCGATCTCGTGGAGACGCTTGCCGAGGGCGACCTTTGCGGTCACACGCGCGATCGGATACCCGGTCGCCTTCGAGGCGAGCGCCGAGGAACGGGAGACGCGCGGGTTCACTTCGACGACCCGATACTCTCCGCCCGGCGTGCCGTCGTCGCGCCAGGCGAACTGGATGTTACAACCGCCCTGAATGCCGAGTTCGCGGATGACGTCGAGGGCTGCGGTGCGCATTTCCTGGTGGCCCTCGTCGGGGACGAGTTGGGAGGGCGTGACGACCGTCGACTCCCCGGTATGGATCCCCATCGGGTCGATGTTCTCCATGTTACAGATGATGATACAGGAGTCGTCGGCGTCGCGCATGACCTCGTACTCGTACTCGACCCAGCCGGCGATCGACTCGGTGAGCAGGACTTCGCTGTTACGCGAAAGACGCAGCCCCTTGCGAACACGCGCTAAGAGCTCGTCCATCTCCTCGACGACGCCCGAGCCGCTACCACCGAGCGTGTAGGTCGTTCGGGAGATCACCGGGAGGCCGCCGACCTCGTCGACGGCGGCCTCGACGCGCTCGCGGATGTCCTCGTCACTGAGTTCGGTGACTGATTCGCCCTCCTCGAGCGAGATCGTCGTCGACCGGGGTACTGGCTGGCCGATCTTCTCCATGCGCTTTCGGAACAGGTCGCGGTCCTCGGTCGCATAAATCGTCTCCAGCGGCGTCCCCATGATCTCGACGTCGTGTTCCTCCAGGACGCCCTCCTCGGCGAGCCCGGCCGTGACGTTCAGTCCAGTCTGGCCACCGAGGCCGGCGATGACGCCGTCTGGGTTTTCCTTGCGAATAATCTCGGCGATGGCATCGGTCGTGATCGGCTCGATGTAGACCTCGTCGGCCATCTCCGGGTCGGTCATGATCGTTGCGGGGTTCGAGTTGACGAGGACGACGCGAGCGCCCTCTTCTTGGAGCGCCCGACAGGCCTGCGCGCCGGAGTAGTCGAACTCGGCTGCCTGCCCGATCTGGATCGGTCCACTGCCGATCAACAGGATCGTGCGTCCGTCACCTGTGTCGCCCTCGCCCTGATTGTCCGTGCTCATTTGCTTGTTCATCCGAAGTTCGTACATCGTAATAAGCCCCACGATACAGTACGAATCTCGAAATGGCTTTTCGAAATTCGAACTGCGGTGGCTGCCAGCGCGCCACCGTGGTCGATCGGCGCCCTTATCGACGGCCACGCGGTGTCCACACGTCGGTGCCGACACAGCGCGGAGTGCCACACGCCCGTTAATTTATTAATCCGATAACATTATAGCTATACCCACCATCGGTGATACCGGACCCAATCTATATCTCTATACTGGCAAGAGAGATGTGTATGAAACCAGCGGGCGGATCGGCGCGCGAGAACGCCCAGCCGGAGTGCATCCGGGTCGTCCATGTCGCTTCCGAGTCGACGGTTGCAGCCCGGACTGCCGACGGACTGGAACGCGAAGACGACCGGCTCGAGACGGTGACGGCCGCCACCGCAGCCGAAGCACTCGAGTATCTCGAGGAGACCTCTGTCGACTGTATCGTCTCGGCATACGACATCCCCGATATGGACGGCCTGACGTTTCTGAAACGGGTTCGCACGCGGGATGAAGACCTCCCGTTTGTGATGTTTACCGCAAACGGCTCCGAGAAACTCGCCAGCGACGCCATTGCCGCGGGCGTCACGGACTACGTGCGCAAAGACGAGGAGACCAGCCAGTCGCCCGTGCTGGCGAACAGGATCGTCACCGCCGTCGAGGCGACACGTACTCGCCGCCAGCGAACACGCCAGCTTCAGGCGATCGAGACCGCACAGGAAGGGATCAGTATGCTCGATTCGGTGGGGCGATTCACGTACGTCAACCAGTCATATGCCGATTGCTTCGGATACGACCCCGAGGAGCTGCTCGGAAAGCACTGGGACGTGCTGTACGAAGAAGACGAAGCCACGTACGTCTCCGAGGAGTTGCTTCCAACGGTGATGGAGACTGGTGGCTGGCATGGCGAGTCGGTCGGCGTCCGGGCGGACGGCAGCCGGATCATCGTGGATCACACGCTCTCGCGGACCGAGCACGATGGCCTCATCTGTACCGTCCGTGATATCACCGACCGAAAGGAGCGTAAACACGAACTCGAGCGCTACGAGACGATTCTTGAGGCGATCCCCGACGAGGTGTACGTACTGGACGCAGACGGCGTCTTCACGGCCGTGATCCCGCCGACTGATTCGACCCTGACGACGTCGGGATACCGGCCTGCGGAACTGATCGGCGAACACGTCTCGCTCATCCTCAACGATGACGATATCGCAAAGGGCGAGACTGAAATTCGACGACTGCTGGGCCAGGATGACCGCGAGAAGGCATCGTTCGAACTCGATCTACACACGAAAGACGGTGATCGAATTCCAAACGAAAACCACATCGCGTTGTTACCGATGACTGCAGACGAGCGGTTTCAGGGGACTGTCGGCGTCCTCCGTGATATCACCGACCGGAAGGAGCGCGAACGCAAACTGAAACGGCAGAACGAACGCCTCGAGTCGTTTGCCAGTATCGTTTCGCACGATCTTCGAAACCCGTTGAACGTGGCACAGGGGCAACTCGAGTTGGCTCGGGAACAGGCCGATAACGACCACCTCGAGGCGGTGGCTGCCTCCCACGAGCGCATGCAAGCCCTGATCGAGAATCTCCTCACGGTCGCCCGCGAAGAGAAACCGGTGACCAAGACCGAGCCGATCGACCTCGAGACGATCGCTCGAACGTGCTGGCGACACGTCGAAACCGCCGATGCGACGCTTATTACGGCCACCGATGCCGTCGTTCGAGGCGACAGAGCCAGACTCAGACGCTTGCTGGAGAACCTGATCCGAAACAGTGTCGAGCATGGCTCGACACGCTCTGACTCGCACACTCGTCAGAACAGTGTTGAGCATGGCTCAACGAGCAGTCGGCCGCAGGCCGACGACAGTGTCGAGCACGGCTCGACACACCCTGAACACGCTGGCGACGGTGGGGACGTGACAGTCACGGTCGGTGATCTCTCGGCGGAGACAGGGTTTTACATCGAAGACGACGGGCCCGGTATTCCGCCCGACCAGCGCGACGCGGTGTTTGAAATGGGGTACTCGATGGCGGCCGGCAGCACTGGCCTCGGGCTCGCCATCGTCGAGCGAATCGCCGAAAACCACGGCTGGACAGTGACTGTCACCGAGAGCAACGCCGGTGGTGCACGGTTCGAGTTCCGCGACGTCAACCTCGAGCAGTGAATCGCCTCAGAGTGCGCGGTCGTGTTCGCTCTCGAAATCGCGCTGGCGACGATACTGGTCGACGAACTCGCTGACGTCGAACTCGAGCATCTGTGACTCGAAGTCGGTGACAGCGGTGTCGTCTTCGGCGTGGCTGATCGCGTGGTCCATGAGTTCGACGACGAGTTCGACGATAATCTCGTGGAGCCGCCGGGCGTCAAACTCGGTCACCCACACCATCGCGTAGCCGACGCGACCATCATCGCTGCCGTCGTAGGTGGCGACCTTCTCGGGGAACTCCTCTAAGACGATGCCCATCAGGTGGGGCGTGCCGAACGCGTCGAACTCGTCGTCTGTCTCGATCGTCTCTTGCAGGACGGCCACGAGCGATTCGGGGAAGAATCGGGACGGCGGATGGACGTCAGTGACGACGGCGTGTGTATCGCCGTTGGCGCACGTATATTCGCGCATCCCAAGATCGATCTCGTGTGGATCGATCGTCGTCCCACAGGGTAACTCGAGGGTTCGATCGCCGCCGGAACCCGGTACGCGGGGTTCTGCCATTGAGCATCGTTGGACTGGACCGGCAATAAGGGCGACGACTCGGGCGGTCGGCCGCCGTGTCGAGTGGTTAGAAGTCCGCCTTATCGAACAGCGAGTAGCCGACAACGACTGAGACGAGCAGCCAGCCGGCGAGGATGACGAGCCCGATCTCGGGGGACGTATAGAACGGCTCGGCCTCGGCGGCCGTTACCTCGACGCCGGCACCGGCCTGGGCCGGGTCAGCGCCGACCGTCTCCGCGAGGTCTGGCAACAGGGCGACGACCGTCGAAAAATACGCCGCCGAGGGCGGGATCTGCATCACGGGATACACCCAGTCGGGAATCGTCGTTGGAAGCGAAAACCCCTCGACGACGTAGAGGAGTCCCATCGGGATCACGTCCCATAGCAGTTCGAAGACGACAAAGAAGCCAAGCGCAAGCGTTGTGGCGCGTGATGTCGACCCCGTCGTCGCCGAGATACCGACGATGATCGACGCGTAGACCGCCGTAAACGCAAGCGTGGCGAGGACGAACACCAGTACCGCGGCGACATCGAGGTCGCCGAGTAACACGGCACCGAATCCGAGGCCGACCACGAGCCCAACGCCGAGGCCAAACGCGAGGACGGCGGCTCGACCGATGACTTTCCCGACGAAAACCCGCCCACGCGTCGTCGGCAAGGAGAGCAACAGCTTGATGCTCCCGAGTTCGCGCTCGCCCGCAATGGATTTGTAACAGACGACGATCGCCGCCAGCGGGACGAACAGTCCAATGAGGCCGATGGTAAAGAAGATCAGCCCGCCGAACGTTGCGCCGCCCGGCGTGCCAAACATCTCGGGCAGTTCGACGTATGCGTACGTCGAGATGACCGAGAGGAGCACGAAGACGGCGACGAGCGCCCACAGTGCCCGCGATTGGACGGCATCCCGAAAATCCTTCTTTGCGACGGTGAGCCACGTCATGCTTCGACCTCCTTGCCTTCGTTGGTGTAGCGGACGAACAGGTCCTCGAGCGACGATTCGACGACCGAGAAGTCCTGCACCCCAGCCACCTCGTCGATGGCGTGTAAGACGCCGAACTTCGAGACGCCGTCAACAGTCACCCGCAGGCGACCGTCGTCGATCGCCGCAGTTCCGACGCCCTCGAGTCCTCGGACTCGCTCGAGGACTCCCTCGTCGAGCGTCGAGACGTAGACGTACAGCGTTTCGCCGATCTCCGTCGCGTTCCGAAGCCCATCGATCGTATCGACGGCGACGAGGTGGCCGGCATCGATGATCGCGACGCGGTCACAGACCGCCTCGACCTGTTCCATGATGTGACTCGAGAAGAAGACGGTCGTTCCGCGGTCGTTCTCCTGACGAATGATCTCGCGCATCTCGCGGGCACCGTTCGGATCGAGTCCAGTCGAGGGCTCATCCAGGACGAGCAGGTCGGGGTCGCCGACGAGCGCCATGGCGAGCACCAGTCGCTGGCGCATCCCCTTCGAGTAGCCGCCCGCCTTCCGGTCGGCGGCGTCGGCGACCCGGACGCGCTCGAGTAACGCCTCTGGGTCGTCGTCGACGCCTTTCATCTCGATGGCGAACTCGACGTGCTGGCGACCGGTGAGGCGGTCGTAGACGTGGTAAGCGTCCGGGAGCACGCCGGTCCGACGGCGGACGATTTCGCCTTCTGTCTGGGCGTCGTGACCCAGCACGGTTGCGGTTCCCGAAGTCGGGCGAATGAAATCCAGCAGGATATCGATCGCTGTCGACTTGCCCGCGCCGTTTGGCCCCAGAAAGCCGAAGATCTCGCCCTCTTCGACGGTTAGATCGAGGTCGTCGACGGCGACGACGTCACCAAAACGTTTCGTTAGCCCCTCGAGTTCAATCGCGGCCATGCTCGATCCTCCGAGATGCAGTCACAGTAGACAGTACGATGGGGTGCATGGAGAACACATAAACGGGGGATTGGATAAATATTGTCGTTTATTTTATATATTGACAGCGAGACTACTCAAAGATATTTGAGCCGGGACGGAGACACGACCGAGACAGACAGCTGTCGAGTGATACACGCACGTCGGTCTGTCGTCCACTGTCGGTGGAGTGACCCTGATACCGGCGCGAGTCGGCGGTCAGCAGTTGTCAGTTGAGACGGCCGTAACCCGAAACGAGTCGTCGATCTGCGGGTCAGATGCTGCCCTCATTGTTGGACGATGCGATTGGTGCCGTCTGCGTGCATCGCTCGAAAAGAACTCACCACTCAGCAGCCGATGCCCGGGGATGCCCTAGGGCCAGTCGTCTCGAACCGGCTCGGGGTCGTCGTCCTCGCTGTCGACGTTCGTTGCGAGGATCCAGTCGGCGGCCTCGGCAGCGTCCTCGACGGCGAGATACTCCCAGCCGACGTCGTCGGCCAACTGTTCGTCGTCGTCGTTCGAGCCAACGAAGACGTATCGGTCGGTGTCGAACTGGTTTTTGACGCCCTCGAGGCTCTCGGCTTTCCCGCGCGGGCCGGAGAAGAAGTCCTGTCGGATGCGGTTTTTCCGCGTGAAGTTCGTCACGACGTAGGTGGGTTTCTCGGAGACGACGCCGATGTACTCGGTCCAGCCTCTGGCGTCTTCGAAAACGGTCTCGGGTGAGGCGAGTTCTTTCAGCGCCTCGAGTTCGAACGCCAGGGTCATATCGCTACCGCCGTTCATACGGTACCGAAGGCCCGCGCTGGGGAAAACGGCTTCGATACGTTCGACAACTGATCAGTCGGCTATGGTACCGACTCAAACAGGTCACACACCGACCGCACAGCTATCGAGCGAGCGAGTGTGCACTGCCGTTCAGTGGCTACTATAGCGTGTTGCTACATCAAATCGACTCTGTAGTACTCGGTCCCAACGATTACATCGCCGGCATCGAGTCCCATTTCAGCGGCCGTGATCGGTCGGTTCCCTTCGACTGCCGCATAAAACGTGTCCAGTGTCTCCGTCTCGAGTTGATCGACGTGACGGACGGTCGCGTCCGGGCTGACGGATTCGATTCGGGTGAGTTTGAGCGACGACCCTCGGAGTTCACTGGTTGCCATGTGCATTGGTACCAAATGTCTGTATTGTACTTAACAATTGTGTCTCCGGAAAAACGGGAGCACTCGAGCGACAGCGGAAGCCACTGCGAACGTCTCGCGGGGTCGACGCTCCGGCGAGTAGCGCGTGAGCTACTGGCGATTCGACTCGATCGCTGTCGTGGCACAAAGAATCCGCGTCGATCGCTGCCGTTACTGTTCTTGTGTCGGCGCGAGCTCATCGAGGTCGACGGACTGCTCAAGGAGGACCTCTTTCTGGTCGGCGACGACACGCTGTTCGCGCATCAGCTGTTTGAACGCGGTCTGTGGCGAGAGGTCGCCGATGAGGACGCCGCCGACGATCTTGCCGTCTTTGAACGCGATGCGACGCCACTCGGTGTCGCTATACTTGCGTTCGGCGTGGTCGTCGCCGAGCGTTGGGTGGCCAAACGAAAGGAACGGGAAGTCGAAGTGGGTGATCGAGTACGAGGACACCCACTCGAACTGCTCGGCCTCGTCATCCGCGGCCATGTTGACGGCGGCGATGCGGCCCTGTTCTTTCGCCGAGCCCCACGAGCCGTTCTGGGCCTGCTCGCCGAGCAAGACGTCGTAGAAGCGCGTGAGGTCGCCGGCGGCGTAGACGTCATCGACGTTCGTCTGCATGTACTCGTCGACCATAATTCCGTTGTCCTCCTCGAGGCCGGCTCCACGGAGGAACTCGGTGTTAAAGGAGAGCCCGATAGCAACGCCAGCGAAGTCGCATTCGTAGCGGTCGCCGTTCGGATCGACGGCAGCCGTGACGTGGCCGTCGTCGTCGGTCTCGAAGTGGTCGACGCCGCTGTCGAAGACGGGTTCGACGCCGACGTCACGCATCCCTCCGTGCATGATTTCCGCGCCGTCAGCCGAGAGCGCGTAGCGCCACCAGCGGTCGCCACGCATCAGGTAGTTGGCCTCGATGCCCTGTGCGCCACAGACCGCCGCGAAGTCGATACCGAGCAGGCCGGCTCCGACGATAACGCCCGTATCGGACTGTTCGGCGTGCTCGCGGATGCCGCGTGCGTCTTCGAACGTCCAGAAGTGGTGGATACCGTCGGCGTCGCTGTTGTCGACCGGTAGTTGGGTCGGCGTCCCGCCTGTCGCGACGAGCAGTTTGTCGTACTCGAGGTCGCCGCTGTCGTGGGTGTGGACGACCTTTGCGTCGGTGTCGACGCTCGTGACGTGGGTATTAAGCGAGAGCTCGATGTCGCGTTCCTCATACCAGCCCTCCTCGTGGATCGAGATCGGCGCTTCGGGGAGTTTCCCTTTAGCGTGTTCTTTGATGAGAATCCGGTTGTACAGTGGCTCCCCCTCATCGGTGATGACGGTAATCGTCGCATCCGGGGCTTTCTCCCGGAGGGTCTCGGCAGCCGAACTGCCCGAGATCCCGTCGCCGATGATCACGTAATGGGTCATACTATCATCGTTCGTAATGCGGGTTAAAGTGGGTTGCTATCTCGTCTATTTTGCCAGCTGAAACGAGCTCACCTCCACAGTTGCACACCGATCTCGGTAATCGGCACGCACGGACAGATAGAACAGCACTCTTTTCGAGATATTTTTCGAGATTATAAGATTCGCCGACCAGTTAGTTATCAGACTGGTTTCGGCGATCAGACCGGAGTCATCGGCCACACCTGCGTTGTTGGCCGAACTGTTCTTTAGGCCACTCTCCATAGACCACGGCATGAAACTGCGCCAGAACGCCCGCCACTTCGCCTCGCGGAAGGCCCTCGAGACGCCGGTCGTCCGGTCGGTCGCGACGTCCGGGCTCGTCCGGCTTCACACCAAGGTCTTCCTCGACAAAGCCGACCCGGCCCATAGAGACGAGCGCAAACCCCACCTTGATGGACTCTTCGAGGCGACTATCGATACCTACCTGCGGGCGCTTCAGGACGGCTACTCCGAGGCCGAAGCCCGCGAAATCACCCATATCCAGGCCAACTTCGACTTCTATAACCATGGCTGGACCGAGATGATGGAGTTCCCCGCCGACGAACTCGAGGCTCACTACGACCGCTATCGGGAGTTCTTCGAGCCGTGGGGGATCACGATCGACAAACCGCTCGGCCAGTTCGCACCGCCGACGGGGCTTCCCGAGGCACCCGCGACGCCGGAGCGACTCGAGGATCCCACCCATCCTCACGCCGAAGGCGGCTTCGCGGACGACGTCTACGTCGAAACCGATGACGGCGACCTCATTGTTGGCGGACAGGACGAGCCTGACGACCCCGACGTCTCGAAAGCCGTCGGCGTCAGCGACGACGACCTCGACGACCAGTAACGCGTCCGCTGTGTCAATTGCGGACGGCCGTGCGACTCGAGGGCGGGTCGGGGGCGGGTCGGGTGCGGATCGGGGGCGGGTCGCGTACAGCGAGTCCGTTCAGAACCAGTCGGGGTCAGCGTACTCGGCCGTCGCCTCGCTTTCGGGCCAGATGACTTCCTGGACCCCCTCGCCGTTGTCGTTTTCCTGCCACTGGAAGTACAGCGACTGAAGATTGTCCTCACCGTAGATGACGTCGTGCGTGTGGCCGTACGCTCTGCCCTCGGCCTGGTGGTCCTGTCCATAGAACTCGAGCGTCCCGGTCGTGCCGGTAAACGTCGCGTCCTCGAGTGCCGGAATGAGCTCGTCGGAATCGACGGTTCCGAGCTCGGCCGCTTTCTCGGCGAAAAGTTTGATTCCGTCGTAAGTGTGATAGCCGGTGTAGACCGGATTCGATCCATCGAACGTCTCCTGGTAGTGGTTGACGAAGTCCTGTGTCTTCGGCGTCAGCGTACTCTGGGCCGTTGCGCTGTTGAAACTGAGGCCGTACTCGGCCAGCGGCGCGTCGGTCACTGGATGGCGGGCCTGCTCGTAGTACGCTGGCAGCTGCATCGGGACGTGGATCCCACCGAACGCGAACGGTCGCTGGGGTACTGCCCAGTCGGCCAACGCCTCGTTGCCGGTGTGTGCAGCCGTAATGAACGCCACGTCGGCATCGGCGTCTTCCACCCGGCCATAGATGTCCGAGAAATCGTCGGTCGCCGGCGGATACCGCTCGTCCATAACGACGTCGACACCCGTCTCTGCAAGCTGTTCCTGATAGATGGCCCACGGTTCTTCTGTCCAGGTGTAGTCTTCGGCGATGAGTGCGACGGATTCCCAGCCGATCTCCGATGCCATGTCGTTCATGAAGTCGATCTGCAGCCGTCCGAGATCGTAGTCATTGACCGGGCCAACACGGAAGTGATATTTGTACTGGTCGTACTCCTCGTTGACCAGTCGACTCACCTTCGTCGTTGCTGCTCCGGAGGTGAGATGGATCGTCTCCTGTTCAGCGATATCGTCGATGATCCCCAAGAGCGCCTCGCTCGCAAAGATACCAACCGTCACATCGGCTCCTTCCTCGAGGACGAGTCGCTGGTACTGGCGGCGGGCCTCGAGTGGACTTCCGTTCGTGTCACCGACGGCTATCTCGACATCTCGGCCGTTAATACCGCCGTCATCGTTGAGCTCTGTGACAGCGATTTCTGCCGCTCGGACGATCGATCGGCCGATGTAGTCGCTGTTCGGGTTCGGAGCCAGCACGCCGATCGTAACCGGCTCAGCATCGTCATCGCTGCGTCCGGCAATGGTTTCGTAGGAATCGAGACAGCCAGCGACCGAGATTCCGGCCGCGACACCGGTGGTCGTTTTGAGAAGCCGCCGCCGGTTCAGTGTTCGTCGCCGACCCCCATTGTTCGATGTGCTTCCGAACTCTGTTTCCCGCCGCTCGATATTGGACATATTGATACTCCTTTAGACGTATATTGCTTAGTGTTTGTGGATAGTTGTCAAAAACTAAGTTCTTGATTCGTGCACGCATACGCGTGCCCGTAATCGACCGGGTGAAGAGATGAAGCGAGTCGCTGGTGCTGGCGACGAATTGCGAGTGGATCCCCGTTCACGGTATCGATGGCCAACTCGGTCTATTTCGTCGATTTCGACGTTATCGTTGAGTTCCTTGCCTCCAAGAGAACTACCTGCCACATCGCCGGGAAATCGGTACAGCAGACCGTATCGCTGACCCCTGGCCGAAAGTGTCGTGATGACGCTCATCAAGGATGGTCCGGCCGTCGAAACCGATCGCAATAGGTGCCGCTCTCGTCATCCAGTTATCAGCACCGATAACTGTGGATCACCATTTATGTAGGGACACTGGGATCCGTACTATATCTATGGACGTCCTTCGACGACTGGTACCATCAGCTATCCGCCGCAGATATGCGGTCAAGTTCGGGATCGTATTGTTGATACTCGGTTTGGGTGTTGGAATGGTCGGATTCGTCGCAACTGCTGGCATCACTGGACAGGTCGAAGAGCGTGTCCAGAACGACCACACGTCGATCGCCAGCCAGGAAGCACAGAACCTCCAGATGTGGAACGAACAAAACGAGCATACAATCGGGGTGATCGCCTGGTCAGACGTCGTCGCCAGTGACGACCCGGACGCGATCGAAAACCGGTTCCTCAACTGGCAGGAACACCTCGATGCGGACACCTTCGCAATTAGCTACGTCGACACCGCTGACGGAACGGTGCTTGCAAGCACCGACAGCGATGTACGCGAGCAATCAGCCGACCAGATCGACGGCGTCCCGCTCGAGGCCTACGACGAAGCGACGAGCGACGTGCCGTGGGTCTCGAGTCCGTACACGGTCGAGCGTGAGTTGGGCGACGACAACGTCGCCGTCATGAGCTACGTCCTCTCCGTTCCCGGCGCAGACGACAGAGCAATTGTCTATACGGCCGACCTCGAGGCGTACGCGAACCGCCTCGACGATGATGAGAGCGTGACGACGATGATCCTCGACGGTAACGACGAAGTCATGCTCGATAACGCCGGCTACGGCGAGAATTACGAAACACTCGGTCTCGCATACGGCGACGAGCTCACGCGGGACGTCGTCCAGCCGGCACGAACTGAGGGTGCTGGAACCCACCAGGTTGCCGGCTCCGCACTGAATTTCGACAGTGCAGCCTACGACTTCAGCGGCGACGATTACGTCGTCAGTTCCGCACGCGTCCTTGGAACTGACTGGGTCGTCGTCACACACGAACCCGAGAGCCAGGCCTACGGATTCGTCAATACGGTCAACGACTGGGGGTACATCGCAACCCTGATCGGCGTGCTCATGATCGGGCTGATCGGTGCCGTGCTCGGTCGGAACACGGCCGTTTCGATCGATCGACTCACGGACAAAGCAAGCCAGATGGAAGAGGGCAATCTCGACGTCGACTTAGAGACCAACCGCGTCGACAACATCGGCCGACTCTACGATGGCTTCGACTCGATGCGCGGTGCCCTGCGAGCACAGATCGAAGAGGCCGAAACGGCCCGCAGAGAGGCCGAACACGAACGTGAACGGGTCGAAGAGATCAACGCCCACCTCGAGGAGAAAGCCGGTGAGTACTGCAGCGTCATGGGTGCGGCTGCAGACGGTGATCTCACGGCTCGTGCAGACACCGACAGCGATAACGAGATGATGGCACAGATCGGCGAGGACTTCAACCAGATGCTCGATGAGATCGAGCAGACCGTCGCCGAACTCAACCGGTTTGCAACCGACGTTGCGACCGCCTCCGAACAGGTCACGGCCTCGAGTGAAGAGGTTCGCTCGGCGTCCGAGCAGGTTACCGAGTCGGTCCAGGAAATCTCAGACGGCGCGGAACGACAGAACCAGTCGTTGCAGTCGGCCAACCAGGAGATGAGCGGGCTCTCGACGACGACCGAAGAGATCGCCGCGTCCTCGAACGAGGTCGCCGACATCGCCGAGCGGACGGTCGCCACTGGCGAAGACGGACAGGAGGCCGCCCACGCAGCGATCGCCGCGATGGACGAGATCGAGACCGAGGCAGGCGGTGCCGTCGACGAGATCCGCCGCCTCGAAGCGGAAGTCCAGCAGATCGACGAACTGATCGCGACGATTTCCGAGATCGCACGCCAGACCAATATGCTGGCACTGAACGCCAACATCGAGGCCTCTCGGTCTGCGGGCGGGAACGACGACGAAGGATTCTCCGTCGTCGCAAAAGAAGTCAAAGCCCTCTCCGAAGACGTCGCGGAGGCAGCCGACGAAGCCGAGGATCGCCTCGAGGCGATTCGAGAGCGGACCGAACAGTCCGCCGCCGAGGTCGAGGGCACCAGCGAGCAGATCGAGGACGCGAGTGAGCAAGTCAACGCGGTCGTCGACGCCTTAGAAGAGATCTCCGAACTCGCCGACGAGACCAACATCGGTGTCCAGGAAATCTCTGCGGCGACCGAAGAGCAGGCGGCATCGACTCAAGAAGTCGTCGCGATGGTCGACGACGCAGCAACGATTTCCGAGGAGACGACCGCCGAATCCGAAAACGTCGCCGCAGCGGCCGAAGAACAGACGACCGCGCTGACGGAAGTGACCAACTCCGCATCGAACCTCTCCGGGCAGGCCACACAGCTGTCCGAGGGACTCGACCGGTTCGAGACCGATGTGGACCGTTCGGAACTCGACATAGAGTTCGACCTGTCGGACGATGATACCGACGGATCGGAGCCGGTTGCGCCGGCGTTTGACGCTGGAACGGCACTCGAGGACGCCGCCGAGAGTCAGACACGGGGGATCACGCTCGAGACGGATGACGGTGACACGGAGTCGGCCGACGACGAGTCGGCGACGTCCGATGCCGAATCGATGTCTGCCCCAGACGCCACGCCGGACGAGCTATCGACTGGTGCCAGTGAAACGGACAACACAGCCACCGAACTCGGTGCCGAAGAGATTCTCGGGATCGACAACGAAACCGACGACGGGACCGTGGTCGACGAGCCGACAGCGACACCGGATGAAACGGCCAGCGCTGATTCAGACACCACTACGGATCCGCTTACGGATACAGATCCGTTCGCAGACGAGACTGCGGACCTATTCACAGACGAGACTGCCGATCCGCTCGGGGATGCAGAGCCGCTCGCAGACGAGACTGCCGACCAGCATGACGGCGACGCCGCTCAGCCGTTCGAGCCGGGCGAAGCGCCGGATGATGGACTCGAGACCGACGATCAGACGACGGTGTCCGACGCTGGTGTTGACACCGAAGCCGAACCGGACGATGAATCCGGTGCTGACGAGCACGAAACTGCTGAGGATGACGCCGACGAGACTGACGATGCTGAATCCGAAGACGACGTGTTCACGTTCGGGAACACCGACGAGTAACACGTCTCACTTGCCGTCACGTCGGACCGTCCGAACGAATCGCCGCCGGTGACGCTCGCCGGCGGCGAGTTGGATATGCTGTTTTGATTCGAGATCGTACTTATTTAATGACATGATAACCCCCGCCGTGACTGGCAAGTTCACCGTCGAATCGTCGCAGTTCGCTACCTTTTTGACTGCAGTCTCGGAAGGAATCGGCATGCTCACCGTGCGGGCACCAGCGACGAGCGCAAACCTCGGGAGTGGCTTCGACGTCTTCGGTGTTGCCCTTGGGACGCCCGCCGACGTGATCCGGGTTGAACGCGCACCGGAAACTCGGATTACCGTTACTGGGGCGGGCAGCCAGTATATTCCGGAAGATCCGGACCAGAACACTGTCGGCGCAGTCGCCGACGCTCTCGACGCACCGGCACATATCAAGATCGACAAAGGCGTTCGTCCCTCCTCGGGGCTTGGCTCTTCGGCCGCGAGCGCGGCTGGTGCGGCCGTCGCCTTGAACGCCCTCTACGACCGCGGACTCTCTCGAGAGGAACTCGTCCCGATCGCAGCCAAAGGCGAGGCGGTCGTCTCCGGCGAGGCCCACGCGGATAACGTCGCCCCCTCCATTCTCGGCGGCTTTACGATCGTCACCGACAACGGCGTCACACAGGTCGATACCTCGATCTCCGTCGTCGCCTGTCTTCCCGAGACGACCGTCTCCACGCGCGATGCACGCGGTGTCGTGCCGGAGTCGGCACCCCTCGATGACGTCGTCAACACCGTTGGCAGCGCTGCGACGCTCACTGTCGGCATGACTCGAGACGATCCCGACCTCGTCGGTCGCGGCATGAACGATCAGATCGTCACTCCGCAGCGAACCGCCCTGATCGACGGCTACGATCGGGTCCACGAGGCCGCTCTCGAGGCGGGCGCGACCGGCGTCACGGTCAGCGGGGCCGGCCCGGGCGTGCTCGCGGTCTGTCACGACCGCGACCAGAACGCGATCGCCGGCGCGATGATCGACGCCTTCGACGCCGTCGGTATCGAGAGCCGAGCCTACCAGACACGCGTCAGCGAGGGGGCACGCATCTATCCCGACCGGTCGTAGATCGGCACACTGACCATGGGTGTCCGGATCGACGCGGCGCTTGCACTGCTCGTTCTCATCGCTGTTGGAACGGCGTTCGTGATCGTCGAGCCTGGGGTCTCGTGGGTAGCTGCCAGCATCGGCGGCCTCGGCACGCTCGTCTTCGAACTCGTCGCCGCTCGAGACCCCGAAACCGTTCGCCGCTACTGGGACCAACCAGTCGTTCAGGGTCTGACTGTCGCCGTCACGCTGGCCGGCATTGCAATCGGCGCGGTCGTCGCGCCCTCGAGCGTGTTGTCGTTCGTGTTCGGCGCGCTGGTGACGTACCTCGTCGTATTGCTCGTGGTCCAGAGAGACGCGAAAACGGGTGTGAGGTCCCGCATGAAGTAGTCACGGACCGGGTCCGAACGCCCTCCCCGAGAGCTCCTGTGGAACCAGTCGGTAGAACTCGAAGGCGAGCTCGTCAGTCATCGTCTCGAGACTGACATTGAGCGCTGGGATGGTCGCGTTCGCTGCGATCGCACCCGAGGCACGCTGTTGATCCGCCTCGGGGACGGGCTCGAGCGGACCGCGAACGAGTACGCTTCGTGCGGGGTCGTCGGTGAAGGCAGTGAGCGTCGCGACGTCGGTCGTTTCGATGAACGACAGTTTCTGGCTATCCGAGTCGAAGCCCAGTTGAAAGTAGAGAACGTCGCCCTCGTAGCCGAACGACTCGGGAACGGCATACGTTTCTGCCCCATCGGTTAGCGACAATACACCGGAGCCCTGTTCGCGGAGAAAGGCGTCGATTTCATCCCGAGTCAGTGCAGTGGCAGTCATCAGCTGGTATTCTTTCGGGATCGAGTTTATAAGTTAACTTACCTATTTATGGGAGTATCCCAAACAGCTAAGTTATCGTATTAGTTGCGCGAGAAACGGCTTCAGACGGGAGCTGCCGGTGACAGAAGATCAGTTTTGTGACGTTTCTGGCGTCTCAGACGCCGCGACCCTGTAGCTTCTCCTCTTCGGCGAGGTCGGCGTTCGCGTCACCTTTCATCCCCTTGCCGAGGTTCTTTGAAATCTCGGCGAGACGGTCGGGGTCGTCCCAGTTGTTCGTCGCTTCGACGATCGCTTCTCCCATCGCTTCGGGGTTCTCCGCACCGAAAATTCCGCTGCCGACGAAGATGCCGTCGCATTCGTGGTGCATCATCAGTGCGGCGTCGGCAGGCGTCGCGATCCCGCCTGCGGCGAAGTTGACGACCGGCAGTCGTCCCATCTCGGCGGTCTCGTGGACCAGTTCCGCGGGCGCTTCGATCTTTCGGGCGTAAGCCTCGCGTTCCTCGTGTTTCATGCCCTCGAGTTTGCGAATCTCGCCTTTGATCGTGCGCTGGTGGTGGACGGCCTGATTGACGTCGCCGGTGCCGGCTTCGCCTTTGGTTCGGATCATCGCTGCTCCCTCGTCGATCCGGCGCAGCGCTTCGCCGAGGTTGCGTGCGCCACAGACGAACGGGGCCGTAAAGTCGCGCTTGTCGATGTGGTAGGCGTCGTCGGCCGGGGTGAGGACTTCCGACTCGTCGATCATGTCGACGCCGACACTCTCTAAGATCTGGGCTTCCTTGGTGTGGCCAATGCGGGATTTCCCCATCACCGGAATGGAGACTTCCTCGACGATCTCTTCGACATCTGCGGGGTCGGCCATCCGGGCGACGCCCCCGCGCTTGCGGATGTCTGCTGGGACGGCCTCGAGTGACATAACCGCGACCGCGCCGGCGTCTTCGGCGATTCGGGCCTGTTCTTTATTGACGACGTCCATGATGACGCCGCCTTTCTGCATCCGGGCAAACCCTCGTTTGATGAGGTCAGTCCCGCGTCGCAGTTCCTCCAAATCGGTGTCTTCGGCCATGGTGCGCCGTTAGGAACCACGGTACTTACACGTGTCCGTTCCACCCGCGATTGCCGACTTTTGGGCAGACGGTCTCGCCCCCGTCAGCTCTCGGTGATCGGTTCACTCGAGATCGATGGCGTGGAGGGGGCTGCATACGTCGATCACTGTAATGGCGGTACCGATAGTTGCCACGGCCGTGTCAATCGCTACTGTTTTGCGGGTGTCGTTCGTCGAACTGGACGAAACGATGTCTGTGACGACTGAGTTGCCCGACCGGGATCCACTGCCGACGTATCTCGCCCCCGTGCCAAAGACGATCGAAGACCTCGGGCTGCGATTCGCGTGGCTCATCGTCGCGATCAACCTCGCGGGGACGGCGTTTGGCTTCTGGTACTATTCGGGACAGTTCGCCGAAACCGCCGCCATCATGTGGCCCTGGGTTCCCGACAGCCCGCTGGCGACCCTGTTCATCGCGCTTGCGATTGCGGCATGGAAACTCGGGTACGAACAGCCGTGGCTGACATCGCTTGCCTTCTTTGGCAACGTCGTCCTGGGGCTGTGGACGCCGTATACGCTGCTTGCGTTCTCTGACGCCTATTCGTACTTGCATCCGCTGATGTTCCAGTTTCTCTTCTGGAGCCATCTCGCGATGGTCGTCCAGGCGTTCGTACTCCACCGAATCTCCGACTTTCCCGTCTGGGGTGTCGCCGTCGCGAGCGTCTGGTATGTGAGCAACCTCATCGTCGACTACTTCGTGCCGATCGTCGGTGAGCCACACCACACCGTCATCCCCGTCGCTCGAGACGAACCGATGTTCTTCGGTGCGGACGCCCTCGGCGTCATCGCTGCGGGTGAACTCACGTTCGTCCTCTTAGCGCTCTTTCTCGCGCTGGCGACGCGGGTCAAAAAGTGCGAAGCAGTACGCGGCCGACGCAGCTAGCGCAGGTCGTCGACAAACGCGAGCTCGAGGTAGGAATCGAGCGCGCGAGCCGCTGGCTTGCGCTCGACCGTCTCGGCGTCGGCATCGTATTTCAGGACGTCCGCCTCAATGAGCTTCCGAAGGTGATTGTGATGGAACTCGAGACGAATCGCCTCACGGCGATCGCGTGTCGGTGTTCCTTCCCGGTGTGCGATCCGAGCGACGAGTTCATCCAGACTCACCGCACCGACTTTCCGGGACAGGTAGTACAGCGCGTATCGCCGTCGATCCTCGAGCAACAGTTCGAATACCGTGTCCGAGGGGAGACCGGCGTTCGTACCGGCAGCTTCGACGTTCGTAATATCGGTGTTCATGGTGCTCCGTACTCGGCTTACACGACACTGAGCGACGGGTCGGCTCACGACGACTTCAGCAGAGCACGATTGGTATTCACACACAATAATTATAACTTTTCTTGTATCTGACAGTAGTATATACCATTATTTGGAGAATGTTTCGAACGATGATACGACCGAGACGGCATCCCGTCAGCAGCCGAGTCGGACGACGGCCGACTCGGTTTCGATCAGTCGTCCTGCAAGATGACGACAGCCGACTCGGTTTCGATCATCTCGCCCTCGCCGGAGTAGCTGCGTTCGACGGCGACCTCGAATAAGTCGTCCTCGAGTTCCTCGCCGGCGACTCGCAACACACCAGCGTCGTCGTCGATCTCGTACTCGCCACTGTCGATCCCGGCGTCGATCTCGCCGACTTTCGAGCCGAATTTCGGGCCGAGCGTCGAGTAATCGAGGTCGATCGAGGCGACCTCGGTCGTCACCTCGGGTTCGTCATCGAGGATCGACAGCTCCTGGACGTGCATCACGTGCTGGATGGCGTCCTCGAAGCCCTCGATCGGGCCGTAGACCGACACCGACTCGAGGTCGGCGTTCAGCGGCAGCTGGTTCTCGCTCTTGTAGCGTCGCAGCGCCGAGATGACCTCCATCGCGGTCTCGCCGGCCTCGAGGTCGGCCTCGTACCCCTTCGGGGTGGGCCACTCGCGGGTGTGGATGCTCTCGAGGTCAGCTGCGTCCGCGGCATACACCGCCTGCCAGATTTCCTCGGTCACGTGAGGCAAGAACGGAGCCCACAGCTCGAGGAAGGTCCGATGTGCCGTCCGCAGCGCATACTGGGTCGACGGCTCGTCCTCGCGGGTCTTGGCGATCTCGAGGTAGTCGTCACAGAACGTGTTCCAGAAGAACGTCCGCAGGCGGTCGCGGGCCTTGGCGAACTCGTAATCCTCGAGGTGGGTCGTCAGATCCTCGACGGCGTCGTCGAGTTCCGCGAGCAGCCAGCGGTCGATCGCCTCGAGCGTCTCGGGCTCGTCGGGCTCGCGGGGGGCGAGCGTGTCGACGAGTTTCGAGGCGTTCCAGAGCTTGCGCAGGAGTTTTTCGCCCGCCGTGAGGTCTTTCTCCTGATACGGGAAGTCGTCGCCGACGGCGGCGCTAGCCGCCCAGAAGCGGACTGCGTCGACGGGGTACTCCGAGAGCACTGCGTCGGGTTCGACGACGTTGCCCCGCGATTTCGACATCTTCTCGCGGTTTTCGTCGAGCACGTGGCCGTTGATCATCGTCGCGTCGAAGGGCACCTCGCCGGTGTGTTCGTAACACTTGACGATGGTGTGGAACAGCCAGAAGGAGATGATGTCGTGGCCCTGTGGACGGAGGTCGAACGGGTAGAGCTCGGGGTTGTCCATCGTGAACGCCTCGGCGTCGGCGTCCCAGTCCCAGCCAGCGTTGATCAGCGGGGTCAGCGAGGAGGTCGCCCACGTGTCGAAGACGTCCTCTTCGGGCTCGAAGGCGTCGTGGCCACACTCGGGACAGCTGTCGACGGGTGGCTCGTCGGAGAGCGGATCGACCGGGAGGTCGTCCTTCTCGGCCATGACCGCGTTGTCACAGTCCTCGCAGTACCAGACCGGGAACGGGATCCCCGAGTCGCGCTGGCGGGAGATCAGCCAGTCCCACTCGAGGCCCTCGATCCAGTGGCGATAGCGCGTAAACATCTTCTCGGGGTACCAGTCCATCTCCTGGCCGGCCGCTAAGTACTCGTCTTTGTGATCTAAGATTTCGACGTACCACTGTTTGGAGACGCGGTACTCGACGGAGGTGTCACAGCGTTCGTGGACGCCGACGTCGTGGACGATCTCGCGACGGTCCCGAAGGAATCCGTCGTCGTCTAAATCTTCAACGATGGCCTCGCGGGCGTCCTCGGTCGAGAGGCCTTCGTAGTCGCCGGCGAGGTCGGTCATCGTCGCCGTCTCGTCGATAGCGACACGCAGAGGCAGGTCGTGGGCCTGGTACCACTCGATGTCGTTCTGGTCGCCGAAAGTACAGCACATGACAACCCCGCTGCCTTTCTCCATGTCGACGCGCTCGTCTTCGATGATCGGCACCTCGTGGTCGAAGATCGGGACGCGAGCGGTTTCGCCGATAAGGTCGGCGTTTTCCTCGTCGTCGGGGTGGACGAAGACGGAGACACACGCCGGAATGAGTTCGGGACGGGTCGTCGAGATAACGAACTCCTCGCGGTCTGTGCCGTCACTGGCGATTTCGAACGCGATATCGTTGAAGTGGGCGTGGCGTTCGTCGTCTTCCGTTTCGACCTGCGAGATCGCCGTCTCACACTCGGGACACCAGATCGCTGGGGCCTTCTTGCGGTACTCACGGCCCTTCTCGTAGAGATCGAGGAACGAGAGCTGAGAGATGCGCTGAACGCGGGGTTCGATCGTTTTGTAGGTGTGCGACCAGTCGATCGAAGTACCGAGCGCCTGCATCTTGTCGGTGAACTCGGCTTCGTACTCTGCACAGACCTCTCGGCAGCGTTCCTGGAACTCCCGGCGCTCGTAGTCCTGGTGGCGAATGTCGAGTTCCGTCTCGGTCAGGCGTTCGCTCGCGATCCCGTTGTCATCGTAGCCGAAGGGAAAGAGAACGTCGCCGTCGGCCATCCGCTGGAAGCGGGCGGCGAAGTCCTGCAGCGTCGAACCGTAGAGGTGGCCCATGTGCAGGCTGCCCGAGACTGTCGGCGGCGGCGTGTCGATCGCATACGTCGTGTTCGGATCCTGCCCCGGGTCGCCGTCGTAGGCGTAGGTCTCCTCGTCGACCCAGCGCTGTTGCCAGCGCGTTTCGACGGCGTCGGGGTCGTAACCGCCCTCGAGTGACGGTTCAGTTGCCTCGGGGTCGTCCATACTCATGCTCTCACCGCCCGGAATGGGCGTCGTCGATACGTCGTCGTGACGTGGAAGTTGCTCGTATTCATTGCTGAGACCGGTCGTTGCTCGGTGAATGCTGGTCGCCGACAATACATCCGTCGAAACGGGGTGGGGAATGTGGGGCTAGGCCGCCCCTACGAAAACGGCGGTCCACGGACCGTCGAGCGCGTCAGCCGTGACCGCGACGGCGTCGGACATATTCGAACGTAGCGCCGGGCACGGTGTTAGGTGTTTCGTCGTCCGCGTCCGTAGTCGATCAGTAGTCGTCGTCTCTGTTGCCGGTCGCCGCGTCAAGTCGAATAACCGCCTGCGAGTCGCTGGTCTGGTCGAGGTCGCCGCCGAGATACGACGCCAGTCGCTCGAGGAAGCCGTCGGCCGTCTGCTCGTCGTCAGTGCCGACGAGTCGGATTCGTTCGTGGTCGCGCGTGTCGTACTCACCGTGCATGACGAGCGAAAACAGCTCTCTCGGCGTCACCGGCTCACCCGCGTCCAGCCGTGTGGCGACCCCCTCGAGCGAGGATTCGACGGTCGTCTCGACGTCGAAGGTGACGTCGACCGAAACGTTCGCCGCGCGGTCGGTCGCCGCGAGATACTCCTCGGAGCTTCGGATCGCTGGCTCGAGTACGTCCTCGAAGTCGACGCCGTACGTTTCGGTGCCGAGGTAGAGAAAGGCGACTGCTGCTCGAAGGCCGTCGAGAAACTCCTCGTCGGTCGTCGTCCGCTCGAAGAGCTGTTTGCGATCCTTCTCCGGGAGGGTGTGCAAGAGCAGATCGAAATCGAGCATCGCCGCGTGAATCCGGCGACGGATGCGCGCCTCTGCGTTGCGTTTTGACTGCTCGTGGCTCATCTCCCGGTCGCCGAGCAGGTAGGCCCGATCCGCGGGACTCAACACGCCGCGTTCGCGGTCAGTTTCGGTGTTCATAATCGGATATCGATTATACGACACCGGATACCATCCGAACTGATATGACTCTCCCGGTTCGAATGGATCCCAATGCATTCGTTTCCTGATCAGTGGGGGCGGCAATGAGCGGGCGAATCGCTGCCCGATATGCGAACGCGATCGTCTCACACAGTCGGCTCGTCGTCGTGCTCGTCTTGTTGCTCACTGGCGTCGTCGCCGCCGGCGTGGCGATCGGCGAGAGCGAGGATGGCGAGATCGGCCAGTTCGAGACCGACTCCGAGGAAACCGCGGCCCTCGAGGAGATCGATGCGACCTACGGGACCGACGACGGGGTCGTCGCCCAGCTCGTCGTCCGCGACGAGGGCGGGGATGTCCTCACGCGCGAATCATTACTCGAAGGGTTGCGCCTCCAACAGGAGATCCGCGACGACGACGAGTTGAACGCGACGCTCGAGGATGACGGCTTCGTCGGCCTCGAAAACATCGTCGGGACGGCCGCCGTGTTCGAAGATCGAGCCGCTGCTGGGGGCCCGCCGGACACGAGCGAGCCGACCCTCGAGGAACAGATCGCAGCGCTCGAAGCGCGCGACGACGCAGAAGTCGAGGCGCTACTCGAAAGCGTCCTCGATCCCGACGCTGAACAGGGTGGCGAGGACGCCTACGAGTTCCTGCCGACGAGCTACGAGCCGGGCTCGACCGAGGCTGAGTCACGGATCACGTTCGTCTTCCAGGTCGACGACAGCGGTCCCGACGAGGACCCGCAGGCGGCCTACGACGCACAAGTCGAAATCGCTGACCGCGTGGACGAGCGGTTCGACGACGCGTTCGTCTTTGGGCAGGGAATTACCGACGCGGCGTCCGCGAGCGCGGTCGGTGACAGCTTTGCGATCATCACGCCCGTCGCGCTCGTGCTCGTCCTCGGGGTGCTCGCGATCACCTACCGGGACGTCGTCGACGTCCTCATCGGACTGTTCGGCATCGCCGTCGTGATGGCGTGGCTCGCGGGCATCCAGGGCTGGCTCGAGATTCCCTCGAGTCAGCTGTTGATCGCCGTCCCCTTCTTGTTGATCGGGCTGAGCATCGACTACGCACTCCACGTTGTGATGCGCTACCGGGAGGCCAGAGCCGGCGAACTCGAGGCCTCACACGAGATGCAGGCGAAGGCAGCGAGCGACGGTGGGACGGCGGGCGGTGGATCGATCATCGGCGCACGGGCTGGGATGACACTCGGGCTGACGGGCGTCGTGCTCGCACTCGCTGCGGCGACCGTCTCGACGGGTGTCGGCTTCCTCTCGAACGTTGTCAGCCCGTTGCCGGCGATTCAGGACTTCGCGATCTTGAGCGCCGGTGGGATTCTCGCGACGTTCGTCGCCTTCGCCGTCCTCGTGCCCGCACTCAAGGTGACTGTCGATGACGTCCTCGAGAGCCGATTCGGCCGCAATCGAGCGAAACCGCCGTTTGGGACGGGAACCAGCGTCGTCAACCGCGCGCTCTCACAGTTCGTTACGCTGGCCCGTCGCGCGCCGGTCGCAATCGTGATCGTCGCGCTTCTCTTGGCCGTTGGCGGGGCCTACGGGGCGACGGGCATCGATACGGAGTTCAATCAGGCGGATTTCCTCCCTGAGGACGCTCCAGAGTGGGCGAAATCCCTCCCCGGACCGCTCGCACCCGGCACCTACACGATCAGCGACGACGCTGCATACCTCGGCGCGAACTTCGCTGACCGCGGCGAGGGGAGTCAGACACAGGTCCTGATACGCGGGGACGTCACCGATCCGGACGCACTCGTCGCGATGGACGAGGCGACCCGCGACGTCGACAGCGACGGAACGATCGTCGTCCGACCGGGCGGGCAGGCTGCGATCGACGGCCCGCCGACGGTGATCCGTGAACTCGCAGCCGAGAACGAAACCGTCGCTGCCGCCCTCGAGGCGCGTGATACGAACGACGACGGGCTGCCGGACGAGGACGTCGCTGGCTTCTACGACGTGCTGTTCGACGTCGATCCGGACCGCGCGTCGGAGGTTCTCTACCGTGGCGACGACGGCGCGTACGAGTCGGCACGGCTGCTCGTCAGTGTGCAAGGCGACGCCGCCGCACAGACCGTCGCCGACGACACCCGCGACGTGGCGGCCACGATCAGCAACAGCGGCGTCGTCACGGCAGTCGCAACCGGCGGACCCGTGACGACGGCTGTCGTCCAGGACGCCCTCCTCGAGACGCTCGTCCAGGCATTCGTCATCACACTGGTGGTCATCCTGGTCTTCCTGACGATTCTTTACTGGGTCCGCCACCGGGCACTCTCGCTCGGCGCGATTACGCTTGCACCCGTCGTCGTGGCGCTCGCGTGGCTGCTGGGAACGATGGCGCTCCTCGATCTGCCGTTCAATAGCGAGACGGCAGTAATCACGAGCCTCGCGATCGGCCTCGGCGTCGACTACAGCATCCACGTCGGCGAGCGGTTCATCGACGAGAAAGACGAGCGAGACTCACTCGAGGACGCGCTGGCGGCGACGATCACCGGCACCGGCGGGGCGTTGCTCGGCAGCGCGGCGACGACGGCAGCCGGCTTCGGCGTCCTTGCGCTGGCGCTCGCACCACCGCTCCAGCGCTTTGGACTGGTGACGGGCCTGAGCATTATCTTCGCGTTCATCGCCTGTCTCACCGTCCTGCCGTGTCTGCTCGTGTTGCGCGAGCGCGTGCTCGAGCGCGTTGGTGCGTGAGTTAGTCGCTGAAACCTTTTTGCTGGTCGGCGGTGTCGCGAGATAGCACACGATGAGCATGAATGCATTTGTCATGGATGGGATCGGCGAGACGGGAATTACGGAGAAGGAGCCGCCGGAGCCGGGACCGGCGGACGCAATCCTCAAGCCCACGAAGGGGCTGATCTGCACCTCGGACTGCCACACCGTCCACGGGGCGATCGGCGACCGCGAGAACCTCACGCTGGGCCACGAGGTTGTCGGCGTCGTCGAGGAGGTCGGCGACTCGGTGAGCGACTTCGAGCCCGGCGACCGCGTCGCTGTCGGCGCGATCACGCCTGACTGGAACTCGAAAGCCGCACAGGACGGCCATTCTTCACAGTCGAACGGGGCACTCGGCGGCTGGAAGTTCGCGAACGTCAAAGACGGGACGTTCGCTGAGTACGCCCACGTCAACGACGCCGACGGGAACCTGGCACACATTCCAGACGACGTCAGCGATCACGAAGCACTGTACACGACGGACATGATGTCGACCGGGTTCGCCGCGGCCGAAAACGCCGACATTCCGATCGGTGGAACCGTCGCCGTCTTCGCCCAGGGACCGGTCGGGCTGATGGCGACGAAGGGGGCCGAATTACAGGGTGCTGGCGAGATCATCGCCGTCGAAACGGTCGACAAGCGTCAGGAACTCGCCCAAACCTACGGTGCTGACCATGTCGTCGATTTTCAGGAGGTCGATCCGATCGAGACGATCATGGACCACACCGACGGCGAGGGCGTCGACGCCGCCATCGAAGCGCTCGGAACCGATCAGACCTTTCAGGACTGCATCAAGGCCGTCAAGCCTGGCGGGACCGTCTCGAACGTCGGCTACCACGGCGAGGGCGAGTTCCGTCACATCCCTCGAGAGGAGTGGGGCGTCGGGATGGCCGAGATCGACATCGTCACCGACCTCTGTCCGGGTGGTCGGCTCCGTATCGAACGACTGCTTCGACTGCTGGAGACCGACCGGGTCGATCCGACCGAGATGACGACTCATGAGTTCGAGTTCGACGAGATCGAAGCGGCGTTCGAACTGATGGACAAGAAAAAAGACGGGATCATCAAGCCGCTCATCCACTTCGAGTGAGACGGCCCCCTGTACCAACGTCCCGGCGCAACCGCAGGACGGTTCGCGGTTGCCGGCACCGACGTACAGTAATGCGTATGCCCCTCCGACCGCGTCGTCAGTTCTGGTGTGTCACTCCCCCGGAATCAACAGCCCTTCGGCGACGAGGCTCGCGGCCACCGAGCGACCGACGACGATACGTGCAACCCGAGGTAAAAAACCGTGCTCTTCTGACCCGTTACTGCTTGAGGCCGCTATCGGAGTGGGCCCGGACCCACAACTCGCCGATCCGGGAGAGACGCGTTCGGTAGGATTTCCCGTGTTCTTCGCGTTCGATGTAGCCTTTGCCGCCGGGGCCGAGTCGGTCGACGTTGTAGATAACCTTCGAGCGAAAGCTGTCGGTGTACTCCTCGTTCAACTCGCGGGCGAGCGCCTCTGCCAGTTCTGAGACGGAGGCGAACTCGCCGTCCTCGCCGAGTTTGTAGAGAATGAGTTCCTCGAAGGGTTTGACGTTCGAAAACGAGGCCACCGGGAGCTCGACGATGTGTTTGCCGTCGATCTCCTTCGCGCCGATGGTCGTCCCGCGTTCGTCGAACTCGGCGAGTAACTCCCGTGCGCTCTCGAGGCGATCGTCGACCCGGTCGTCCTCGAGGTCGTCGGCTCCGTCGAGTTTCTCGAGCAGCGTGATCTGTGCGCGCAGTTCCTCGGCGAGTTCCGTCTCGAGGTACTTCTCGGGGGCGGTGTAGTAGGTGTGGATATGTTCGCGGTCGTCTTGACGTTCGACCATCAGCGAGTGGGCGGCGTTGGCGAAGGCGAAACTGACCGTGCGGGGCATCGCCGCGACGTTGACCCAGACCTCGTTGCCGGCGTCGAGTTCCGCGGTGATGAGTTCGTAGGCCTGCTCGAAGGCGGCGTCGTAGTCATAGACGTCGGCCAGCACGAACCGTTCCGTACTCGCCCCTAACAGATTTCGAAAGTCCGTCTCGAGTTTCTTCGAGAGCCGGCGGGAGTACTCGACGTTGGCCTCGCTGCCGACGGCTCCCTCGAGCAAAATGACGCTATCGACGTCGATCTGATCGCGAACCAATGGGGCGATCAGCCGGTCGTAATCGAACCCGACCGGGACGATGTGGGTTTGCATACGCGATACGTGGTGCGACGCCGTAATCAATCCCGCCACGTTAGGAGCGGCGTGAGTCACGGTCCCGCCAGTCAGGGATCGTCGGTCATCTCCTAGCGGACTGTCTCCGGTTCATCGAGGATTGCCGTGAGGAGTTTTCGCTGGGCCGCCCGGAAATGCTCGTGAAACGTTGCGGGGGCCACGCCCATCGTCTCGGCAACCTCCTCGCCGGAACTGTTGCGGGGCCACTCGAAGTAGCCGCTGTAGTAGGCCGTCTCGAGGGCTGTTCGCTGGCGGTCGGTCAACGTCGCAGCCAGACGGTTTCGAAGCTGCTCGACCGACTCCCTCGAGGGCGTGACCTGTCGGCGGGCGACCGTTCGCGTCCCGGGATAGACGTCGGTGAGGTCGTCGACGAGGCTTCGAACGTCCGTTCCGGTCGGGAAGTGGGTCGTCACGGTGTAGTCGCCGTCGTGGATGGCTGCCGCCTCGACGTAGCCGCCGTAGGCGTCGATGACGCCGACCATTGGCGGTGAGCTGATGGTCAACTCGAAGGTCACCTCGGCGGCTGACTCGTCGAGGACGGATAGCTGCTCCCAGTGTGGGATACATGCGACGAGTGCTTCGACCATCGGCACTGTCTCGGAGGCCGTCGTCCCGTACTCGAGATACTGCTTTTCGTCGATTCGGATGACGCGGTCGAACCAGACGGAGTGGCCCGTCATCGAGGGGCCGTCGAAGAGCGCGACGGCGTCGTCGATGACGAGTTCGAGTTCGATCAGTTCGTCGCCCAGGAGGACACGCCGGCGCTCGAGGGCGGCAATCGCGTGTCCCAGGACGTCACCGAGTTGGCCGATGACGTCCCGTTCCTCGTTGGTGAACGCGTTCCGACGGGCACTCGTCACACCGAGGACGCCGTATAAGACGTCGTCGTGGATGATCGGGATCGCAGCCGCCGAGTTGTAGCCGTGCTCGCGGGCATCGTCGCGCCAGGGTTCGAACGACGGGTCTTCGAAGACATCGGTCGACACCTGCATCGTTCCCGTTCGGATGGCAGTTCCGGCCGGCCCGCGGCCGGCGGGGTCGTTGGCGTCCGTCGATAGCGGAATCGTCTCGACGTAGTCGTCGATCCCCGCCTCGACACTGTGTGTGATCCGTTTCGATCTGGTATCGACGTCCGCAATAAAGGCGAACTCATACGACGGCGAGTCGGCCAGCGACTCGCAGGTCACCCGCTCGAGATGCGTTCTGTTCGAGCCGTTGACGATCGCGTCGTTGATCTCGCGGACGACGCTGTTGACGTGATCGAGCGCCGTCAGCCGTTCACGCTGGCGCTCGAGTTGGCGTTTACGCCGGCGACTGTTGGTGACGTCTCGGAGGATGGAGAGATGGGTCCCGGGCAAGACGTCGGCGACGGCGTTGTACTCGACGATTCGGTCGGTGCCGTCGGGCCGAGCCAGCGAGAACGACCCATGGAGCCGTCCCTGCTCGAGGAGTGCCGCCCAGGCCGACTCAACGTCATAGTCGTCGTGAATAAACTCCTCGAGCGAGCGGCCGTGCAGTTCCGACCGGTCGACGCCGAGCAACTCGCTTGCGGCCGGGTTGGCAGCGACGATTTCGTCTGTGTCACCGACGAGGATCGCATCGTGTGCGTTCTCGAAGATCGATCGCAGCCGTCTGTTCCCGTCCGCGAGCGTTTGCTCTCGCTCCTTGCGCTCGGTGATCTCCCGAACGACGACGGTGACGCCCGTCTCGTCCGGATAACACCGCGCCTCGAGCCAGTCGTCGGCCGCGTCGTGGAACCGTTCGACCGTGATCGGCTGTTGGGACTCGAGGGCGCGTTCGTGGGCGTTCCCAAAGAGCGCCCGAATCGTGTCGATCGGTGGCTCCGCCGCTGTAGCCGCGACAGTCCCGGTCTCCTGTCCGAACAGCGCCCTCGCACGGTCGTTGACGGCCGTACACCGTCCCTCGGCATCGAGGGTGTAGATCCCATCGGCGATCCGATCGAACGCGGCCTCGAGGTCGACACTCGAGTCATCCTCTCGCCTGGAATCGGCCTCGATCGATCGCCGCTCGTCTCCCATATCTGTCGCGTGTGACCCAGTCGCAAAAATATAGCGGTTGACACGGTTTTTGGCGCATCAGCACCGTGCTCCGTAAACTGGTGGTCACAATCGACCGGATCGATATCGGGGGCCAGCGATCGCCGCGGCCAATCGTCACTCGTCGGTTTCGGTGTCGGGCTCGGCGTCGGTCTCGAGGGCGATCGTCCGGACCAGTTCCGCGATCGTCTCGCGGTCGCGTTCCGGGTCGACCTCCGGGGCGGACAGCAGGTTGTCGAGCTCCGCTCCCGTCTCGCCGGCGACGTCGGCGACGCTCTCGAGTGGCACCGTGCCTCCCGCCATCCCGTAGCTCGTCTCGGTCGGCCAGACGGCGACGTGGACCTCGGCATCGATCGCGTCGAGTTCGACACCCAACAGGTCAGGGTCGACGGGGTAGCCCGCGTCGATGACGTACCAGACACCCGACTCCCCGTTTGCTGCTTCGAACTCGAGGCTGTTTCGCGTGCCGTCGATGACCAGCCCCTCGTCCTCGATCGTCTCGATGAACTGCCGTTTGGCTTTGGGGGCTGCCTGAGAGAACACCGACGATGGTGGAATGCCGACGTTCGGCAGTGGTGGCGAAAACGAGAGATCGACGGCAAACAGCGAGCGAACCGGAATCTCGCTGGCACTGACTGCTGCCAGTTGGTCGGCGCGATCGATGGGTTCGTACAGCGTCGTCTCTGCAGTAATCGAGAGGATGAGGACGTTCATCGTCCCCGTTCGCGTTCCAAGCGGACGCCACGACGCGGCCAACGACTCCGGCAGATCGGACGGCATTACCCCTCGATACGAGACGGATTCGTTTCGGTCTGTCGGTCCGCGATACTGTTTCCCGACGATCAGTCAACCGGTTCGACCAGCCGTTCGTCGACGGGCGTCGCTCGCATCCTCGAGGAGCGACGCAGACGGACAGCAACTCGTCTCACTCCTGGTGGCGGACGCGAACCATCCCCTCGGCAGTGACGCCGACGATCAGCGGCGTCGAAATCTCGCGTCCCGAGACTGCGGGGCCGGCAGCGTCGCTGACGGCTTTCATGAGATCCGGCGCGGTGTGATCGACCTTGACGCCCTGTTCGTCACAGGCCTCGTAAACGAGCTGTGGCACGTCATAGAGGTCGGTTCCCGTCGGCACCCGGACGCGAACCGGTGCCCGGAGCGCTTCCGCGAAGGCGACCGTCTCACGAGCTTTCGATAAGTTCTCTCTGGCGCTCGATTCGACCGATGAGACGTTCGCTCGTGACGTTCCGAGTGCATCGGCAATATCGGCCTGTGAAATGCCGCGTTCGCGTAACGCGAGCACCTGCGCCTGCCGGTGGGTCAGCACGCTCGTCTCCGGCTCGAACCCGATATCCTCGAGGAGTGCCTCGACCTCGTCGATCACGGTGATCGCCCCCACTCTCGGTACCCCCGGCTCTCGCGTGCATACATATTGAATAGTAAGACGGCGACGGCATCAAAGCTTCCCCGATCTGTTCTCCGGATGGCTAGACTGTACCGGCAGCGTGACTCTTCACTCAGCGGAATCGTGGCTGCAACCGCCAGCACAGCCGTGACGTCGCCGGCGAGAACGGAACCAGCATCTCTGCCTGCCGACAGCGTCGAAGGTCGCACACCGACCGCAAGCGACTGTCGAAGGCACGGTCGAGTCCGCCAGCGTCCATACTGAGCGCGGCGTGTCCGGGACGATCAGTACTCGAGTGGCCACCGCTCCTCGTCGCTCGCGGCGAGTTCGTCGGCGACGCCGTCGGCCAGCCGGTACTCGGTGCCCTCTCTGACGACGGTGCCAGCCCGCTCTACGTGTTCCAGGTGGGCGTAGGACTCGCCGGGACCGTGGAGAATGTGAATGCTCTCGAGGTCGCCGAACAGGTCGTCGCTGACCGTCCAGGTGTCACAGGGCCCCTTCCGATCGAGAGCATCGAGCACCCGCCACGACCGTTCCTCGTGGTGGTCGATGATGTACTGGGCGCGTGCGGCCGGATCGTCGATCGGATCGCGATGGCCCGGCCACGCTCGAGCGTAGTCGGCGTCGACGATCCCCTGCAGCGCCCGCAGGTATTTCTCGAGTGGCCGCTCCACACGGATATCCGCGCCGCCGACGTTCGGCGTATAGACTGGAAGTAACGCGTCCCCAGAAACGACCTCACGGCGGCCAGCTCGTGTGAGTTCGAACATACAGAGCCCCGCAGCGTGTCCCGAGGTGTGGACGACCTCGAGGTCGTGTCCGTTGATGGTAAACGTCTCGCCATCTTCGAACGTCGTCACCGTCGGTGACTCGCCCGTCGGCTTCCCGCCAGCCAGCACCTCCCGGAGGACGTCCCGTTTGGATTCGGGCATCCCCCACTGCTCGAAGTATCGTTCCTGGCGGTCGGATAGATCCGCCCACGCGTCCTCGTCGCCCTCGATGAGCGGCGCATCGGCAGCATGCGCGTACACCTCGGCACCGCTTGCGGCCTGTAATTCGCCTGCCAGCCCCGTGTGGTCGCCGTGCCAGTGTGTGAGAAAGATGCGATCGATGTCCGCAAACTCGAGATCGCGCTCGTCGAACGCGGCCTCGAGTTGCTCGCGCGTCGTTGCCATCCAGTCGCCGGTATCGATCAGGACCGTCTCCGGCCCGTCGGTAAAGAGGTACGTGTTGTTGTTGCCCTCGAACGCGGAGTTCGACAGGGATATTCGTTCCATGCCAGTATGACACACGGAGAACGTGAAAACTGTTGTGAGAATCGCGAGCAGTTGGCAGTGATTAGCCTCGAAGAGCCCACACAACGCGGACGACGGCGAGCAGCCATCGATCAGGCTACAGTTGCTGTGACTGATACGTACGTCTTATTGGCAAAAACGCGGCACGGCGTCGAGCGTGTTCCGGTGACTGTCCACTCAGTGGAACGCACTCGAGGGCGACGATTACGAGCCCCAGAAGTTATCGCGGCTCCCGAGCCGTTCGCGGCGATCTTCTTTCGTGTCTTCGTCGTTGGATTCGTCCGTATCGGCGTCCGCAGCAGCCGTGGTATCGTCGGCGTCCGTTTCATCGGCATCGGCTTCCTCGTCGGGGTCCATCGGCAGCAACTCGAGTTCTTTCGCGCGTGCGTGATTGCTGTGGACTCGTGTGATTTCGACGCGAGCACGGGCCTCCGGCAGCACGCCGTCGACCATGACGATAAAGCCATCCTCAGTTCGACCGACGCCGGCTCCGCTTTCGTGCATGTCGACGACGTCGATAACGACCTCCTGACCCGATTTGACCGGTTGGGTTTTGAGGTCCTCGATCGGCTGGCTGTAATGATTGCACCACTCCTTGCCACCCCGATCCCCGTAGTGGCTACACCCCATTCCAGAGATCCGTTCAGAAAAGCTCGGACAGTCGTCGGAAAGTGGACAGTCTGCCATACGGCGTACTACCAGTGGCGTCGTTAAACCGTTTCCGTCTTGGGGATCGAATTCGGAGTAGCCAAAAACGCTGGTAGCATCTCTCGGCCATGTGAGAGGAGACGTAATGTTGGTTGGCGCGATCGGTAACTGTTGGTAAATGAACGGCGATCACCTGACGGGCCGTTTCGAAAAGGTTTACGGCACGGACGTAGCAGTGATAGATGATGAAAATCCTCGTTACGGTCAAAGAAGTCGCGACCGTCGAAGACGAGTTCGAGATCGAGGGGACTGAAATCGCATCCCAGTACCTCGGTGCCGACCTCAACGAGTGGGACGATTACGCCGTCGAAGAGGCAGTTCAGCTCCAGGAGGCCGGACTCGCGGACGAAGTCGTCACGGTCACAATCGGGCCGGAAGAGTGCGAACAGACCATCCGACAGGCCCTCGCGAAAGGTGCCGACCGCGCTGTCCGCGTCTGGGACGACGCACTCGAAGGCGTCGACTTACTCGACGTCAACGCGAAGACGGAGATCCTGAGCGCCGTCGTCGAGGCGGAGGATCCAGACCTCGTACTGACGGGGGTCCAAGCTGGTGACGACAGCTTCGGCGCGACTGGCGTCTCGCTGGCCGAAGAGATCGGTGCACAGTGGGGAGCCGTCGTCAACTCTCTCGAGCACGACCTCGAGGACGGCGTCGCCTCGGTACGACGCGAACTGGAGGGCGGTGTCGAGGAGCTGACCGAGATCGACCTGCCAGCGGTCCTGACGATCCAGACGGGGATCAACGAGCCACGCTATGCGAGCCTGCGTGGCATTCGACAGGCCCAGCGCAAAGAGCTTGACGTCCAGGCCCTCGCCGACATCGGCATCGACGAGAGCGCGATCGAAGCCCAACTCGAGCTGACTGAGATGTACGAACCCGAGAGCGAGAGCGACGCGACGATCTGGGAGGGCAGTGCCGACGAGACCGCATCGGAGCTCGGTGACCTGCTTCGCGAGAAGGGGGTGACACAATGACGGACGTCCTTGCAGTTACTGACCACCGCCGCGGCGAACTGCGCGATGTGAGCTACGAGATCATCACTGCCGGACGAGAGCTGGCCGACGAAACCGGCGGCGACCTCCATCTCGCCGTGATCAGCGGCACTGTCGACGAGTTCGCGGAGAAACTCGATCGTGAAGGCGTCGACGCCATCCACACCGTCGACTACGGCGAGGAGTTCAACCACGACGTCTACACGCAGACGATCACGCAGCTCTACGACGAACTCGCGCCACAGTACGTCCTCGCACCGAACAGCGTCAACGGGCTCGACTACGCACCCGCCGTCGCCAACGAACTCGACCTCCCGATCGTCACCGACACGATCGGTCTCGAGACCGACGGCGAGACGCTGATCGCCACCCGCGAAATGTACGGCGGCAAAGTCGAGACGACAAACGAACTCGAGGGTGAAGCCGTCGTCACGATCCGAAGTGCCGAGTGGCCGCAGGCCGAGGGCACGGGCGACGCTGCCATCGAGGCCTTCGACGCCGAGATCGACGAGGACGCGATCGGCTCGACCGTCACCGGCTTCGAGGAAGTCGGCGGCGGCGACGTCGACATCAGCGAGGCGGACGTGCTTGTCTCTGTTGGCCGTGGGATCGAAGAGGAGGACAACATCCCGATCATCGAGGAACTCGCTGAGGCACTCGACGCAACAGTCTCCTCGTCGCGCCCGATCGTCGACAACGGCTGGCTGCCGAAGAACCGGCAGGTCGGCCAGTCCGGGAAGGTCGTCACACCTGACGTCTACATCGCCATCGGTATTTCGGGTGCCGTCCAGCACGTCGCTGGCATGAAAGGCTCCGATACGATCGTCGCGATCAACACGGACCCCAATGCGCCCATCATGGACATCGCCGATTACGCGATCCACGACGACCTCTTCGACGTCGTCCCGGCGCTGACCGAAGAGTTCCAGTAAGCGAGCGCGCGCCCTGCGCAGGCCCCACTCTCGGAAACGCGAGCGGGAAGGAACGACCCGCGAGCTGTGTGGGTCGAACTGACTGTGACTGGATTCGGGCCTTTTTGCTCGGTTTGGGACGACAGTGAGACGCGCAGCGAGCGCGTTACGCTCGACGGGCGGATTTTCACACGAGAGTGAACATCACGACCTCGAGTGGAAAACCTGGCTTGTGATCCGTCACCTACTTTTTACCCCCGTCCTAAGCGCTGGCAATGGAACGTCTGGAGCGTCGTCGGGCGCTGATCGAAGCGCGTCTCGTCGAGGTGATCGACGGCCTCGAGCCGGATACGCTCAGAGAGGAGGTACGCCACACGGCGCTGTCGGGCGGCAAGCGCGTCCGACCGATGGTGACGCTGTTAGCTTGTGAAACCGTCGGCGGGACAGCCGAGGAGGCAGTCGATTTCGGTGTCGGCATCGAACTCGTCCATAGCGCATCGCTCGTGATCGACGATATTATCGACCGCTCGGAACTGCGTCGCGGAACGACCAGCGCGTGGGCCGAGTTCGGCTACGGCCCAGCGATCGTCTCGAGCGATGGGCTACTCGGCGAGGCGTTTGCCCTCTTTTCGGCCGACCCGGATGCCATGCAGGTCGTCGCTGAATCGATGGTCGAACTCGGGATCGGCGAGGCGACCGAACTTTCGGCAAAGCCAGCAAACGAAGCGGAGTATATGACGCTGGCCCGACGCAAGACGGGTGCGCTGTTTCGGGCCGCCGCCGAACTCGGGGCCATCGCTGCCGGCTCCGACCCCGTCACCGTCGAAGCCCTTGGAGAATACGCCGAACGAGTCGGTGTCGCCTTCCAGATCAGAGACGACGTCCTGGATGCGATCGCAGATGCCGACGAACTGGGCAAACCGACCGGCCACGACGCCGCCCTCGAGCGCCCGTCGGTCGTCCAGGTGACCGATCTCACCCCCGACGAAGCCAACGCCCGCGCTCGAGCCGAGTCCGATCGAGCGATCGACGCCTTAGACCGTATCGAGGTCGTCGATCCGGCGGCCAGAGCGTATCTGCTCGAACTCGCGGAGTTCGTCGTCGAACGCGAGCGCTAACTCGTCGCGGTTCTCGCCGTTATCCGAGGTCCGTTCCGGCGCAATCACTGTGGCGTGGGCCCGTACTGCGACTCATACGGACTGCTGTCGGTCAGTTTCGGCGCGACCGCGATCACACACGGTCCAGTTGCCGTGGTTCTCCCTCCGGTTCCTGCTCGTCGTCTCCCGAGTCGGAGAGTCTGGATTCGGCGACGGCGAACGTGAGCGTACTCACGATTCCCAAGAGCGTGCCGGCCGTCAGGGCCGCTGCCAGATAGCTGATCCCGACCTCACCGAGGAAGAAGGCGCTCACTGCATAGAGGACGACGGCGATCGAGAGGACGTAAAAGGGGGCGTTGAGGTAGCGCCACTCGAGCGTGCCGGCGATATACTCGTCGGTGATCTGGCCGAGGCTGGTCGTCACGCCCGCCGCAGCAAGCCATTGGATCGAGCCGTGGACGAGTGCAGCGAGCATGACCGGCACGCCGACGTCACCAGCCGTCGCGTTCTGTTCTGCCTCGAGGGCGTTCACCCCGCTGACGCCGCCGAGGACGAGCAAGGTCGCGGCGACGACGTAGGCAAGCAGGGTCGTCCGACCGGCGTACAGCGACCGGCGGGCGCGCTCGACGGCATCATCGAGCCGGTTGCCGAGTCCGAGGCCACGGGAGATGAGATACAGGCCGAGCAGCGCGGATGTCGTCCCGAGTACGAACCCTGGCATTTCGAGGACGGCTCCGACCAACGCGAGCGGGTAGATGAGCAGCAGGATTCCCAGCGGGATCAACACCGTCCCGCGCGTTTCGGGATCATTCAACACCTGTTTGATCGTGTAGTACATCGATTCCAGGTTCTGGGCCTGCCGAACGACGACGCGGCGAACGCCATCGATCGGCACGCGCGAGCGAATAATCGGGATGACGGATTCGTCCTGTGCGCCGTCGGTGACCACGAGTGCCGTGACGTCTTCGGCCGTCGAGAGGCTCGCGAGGACGGTGTCGACCTCGTCGCCGACCTCACGGTTGGCGTTGACATCGCCGTCGTCGTTGCCGGTGACGACGGCGACCTCGACGCTCTCGTCGCGTTCGTCGAGGTTGTCGTAGATATGTATGCCCTGAAAAATCACGTTGACGTCGGAGTCCTCGGGATCCGCAGTCGCGAGTGCGACGGCCGCCGATTCGGCCGACTCTCGGCCGATAACCGGGGTCGAGAAGCCGGTTTTCCGACCGAGGTCGTCGTCGAGATCGACACAGAGGACCAACAGCATTGGGTCACACGTTCGAGCGCAGGGTATTTCCATCTTCTGGGGACGACAGAATCGGGCGTGCAGGCTCGAGGCCGGTCGGGTCGTTTCGCACGGCTTTTGTGAGTCGGCCCACTAACCGTCGTTGAATGATCTCGAAGGGCTGTGAGCAGTGTGCGAAAGGTGGGAAGATGGTGCTGTTCGTCTACGGCTACTGTGACCAGCGCGACTGCTTTTACTGCCCGCTTGGCGAGAACCGAAAGAACGTCACTGACGTCTACGCCAACGAACGACAGGTCGAATCCGACGCGGACGTCCTCGAGGAGGCCCACCGGATGGACGCACTCGGCACGTCGATCACCGGCGGCGAACCCCAAGAAGCCCTCGAGCGCACCTGTCACTACCTCGAACTGCTCAAAGACGAGTTCGGCGAGGACCATCACACCCACCTCTACACCGGCATCACGGGCGGCCGCGAGAACATGCGCCGGCTCTCCGAGGCCGGCCTCGACGAGATTCGGTTCCACCCGCCACTCGAGCAGTGGGGTGACCTCCACGGCACCGAGTGGGAAGAGATCCTGTATATCGCCCGTGAGGAAGGACTGACGCCCGCGTTCGAAATCCCCGGTATTCGCGCCGAAACGGAGTTCCTCGAGTTCCTCGATGAGGGGGCTGCGGAGTTTTGTAACGTCAACGAGTTCGAGATGAGCGACGGGAACTACCGCCGAATGCAAAAGGAAGGGTACGAACTCAAAGAAGACCACATGAGTGCCGTCGACAATGACCGCGAGGGGATCCTCGATGTAATGGGCGACCACGAGAAGGTCTACTTCTGTACCTCCGTGTTCAAAGACGCGGCCCAGCATCGCCGCCGACTGAAACGGATGGCCCGCAACGTCCGCCGAGAGTTCGACGACGTGACCGACGACGGCACGCTCGTCTACGGCAAGACGTACACCGACCCCGAACACTTCGAGGCCCTCGGCGTCCCCGAGGAGTTCTACACCGTCAAAACGAACCACGTCGAAGTCGCCTGGTGGCTGCTCGAAGAAATGATCGAGGAAGGCGACCTCGAGGACGGGGAGATCGTCGAGCAGTATCCGAGCTACGACGGACAGGTCGTCGAGCGAACGCCGTTGGTGTGAAGTTCTGACCACGAGCGAGCAAAGCGAGCGAGTGACTTTTTGCTGTCCTCTCGAGGGGGACGAGCGACTGCTTACTCGATTTCGGTCGGGTCGATGTCGGGGAGTGTGATGAGGTTCTCACGGCCGATTCGAAGCTTCTCGATCTCGTCGCCCTCGTCCATCTGTGAGAGCAGTTGCGAGACCTTGGCGTTCGACCAGCCGGTCTCCGAGACGATCGAACCCTGTTTCATCCGGCCACTGTTCTGTTTGAGCAGTCGAAGGACGCGTTCCTCGTCGCTCAGCAGTTCGGGATCGATCCCATCGTCGATCTCCTCGTCAAACTCGAGTTGCGTGCCGGCCCCGCCGGCTGGGGCTGTGTCGGTCGGATTCGTCCCGGTTTCGGGAGGTGCCTCGAGCGATCCCCCATCGGTATCGGTGATGGACTCGTGGGAGGGCGTCTCATCGGTCGTGCGTGTACGGAGTCGACGGACGACCCCGAGGGCACCAACACGCTTGCAGAGCCGATCGACCGGCGGTGGCAGTTCGATGTGTGGCCGGCGCGCGAGGAGATAGCTCCCGACGCCGACGACGAACACGAGCCCCACGATGCCAGCGATCAGCCAGTTCGACACCGCAGCCGTGGGAGCGAGACCGTTGCCACCGCCAGCACTGCGAACAAAGATGATCTGGAGGTCGTCCTCGCTGAACTGGTACGGGCCGTCTCGTTGGAGCGTGGTCGACGCCTCCGCACTGAGGGCGTAGCCGGGGGGTGATTCGATGACGAGGCGTTGCTCATCGGACAACGAGAGCCACACACCGCTGTCGGTCTGGAAGACGTCACCGAAGTAGATCCGATCCTCGTCGACAGTCGCGAAGTTCGTCCAGGTCACCGAGTAGGCGAGGACGCCGACACGGACTGACGTATTCTCATCAGTCTCAGGAAGGGTCTGTGCATCGAGGCCTGCCTCTTCGGGTGAGACGATACGTGGCTCGTCCCAGCCCGCGTTCTCGAGGCTCATCTCACGGCCGGTCGCCTGTTGGGCGTCCTGACGGAACGGTTCGAACTGCTCGGCGTCGTAGGTAATCTCTCGTTGCCCGCTCGTCACCGCATCAGCGTACTCGGTAAACGCTTCTTCGTCGTCGTCAGTAGTCAAAACGACGTACCGTTCGATCGTCCACGTCGCGTCACCGGTCTCGCTGATCGTGATCCGAATCACCTGTTTCGGATCGGTATCCTCGAGTGTGGGTTGGGTCGCTGCGAAATTCGCGGTGGTGGACGAGAGCTGCGAATGTGTCGGAGAAGACGGATCTATCAGTGGCCGGTCACCGGCAGGGTCCGCTTGTGTCTGGGCGGGCCCAGAAGCGGCTACAGCCGGTGTGGCGGCCACCGCCCCAAGGAGGGATGTCGTGAGGAGGGCTGTGAGGGCGAGTGTAATGGCGGTGGATACCCGCATACGTACCAACAGGGTGGTCCCCCGGGGGAAAAAACACTTTCCATCGGAAAATAAAGCGTTACCCTCGGTTGTGAATCGTCTCCGCAGCGAAAGCGAGGCCACGAATCCGGACGAAGGGACCGGAAGACAACGATAATGCGGGCATAAACGGTTGGTATTTCGCCACGTTCTAGTGCGACCAGTTTTTGTATCAAGAGTTCATACAGTGGATCGATGAACAGCGCGACTTCTGCCCTCCTCGCGTTGCTTCTCGTCTTCTCACTCGTCGCGATTCCGGTCGCAGCGGGTCCCGGAGATGGGACGCGAGCCCAGCTACAGGCGGAGCAGCAGGATCGGACGACCGACAACTCGGCGGCCGACGAGACGACCACCCGCCTCCCGCTCGAGGGTGAAGTACGAAGCGACACCGTGTCGTACGGTCCCGACCTTGGGATAGTACTCACAGCGACGGACGACGAGTTGCGAACGGATTACGCCCAGTACACGATCGTCGAGCACGAGTTCGAGGACGCGAGCGAAGCGAAACGAGAAGCGCTGGTTGCGGATGCGTACGATCGAATCACGGACCGCGCGGACGAACTCGAGCAGCGGGAAGTAGACGCCGTGGAGGATCACGCGGCAGGCGACCTCTCGACGACGGAACTGCTACAGATTCTGCTTCGAAACCACAACGAGGCAGCAGTTCTCTCTGACGCGCTCGAGGAACTCAAGAATCGAACAAATCAGATTCCTGACTCCGAGGTCCGGGACGAGCAGAACAGACTCGAAATGCAGCAGACACCAGTTCGAACGCACCTTCAGATGGCAGCTCAAGGTGGAGACGAAACAGTCGTTACCGTCCAGACGTCCGAAAACGGATATGCCCTCTCGACTCTCACCGATGACTACGTCCGTGAAACGACCAGATTCGACAATCGCGACACTAGGTTAGGAAATAGCTTCGAGGATATGTGGGATGGTTATGAGTATGCTGTCGAGCAGTACCCGTGGGTGTTCGAAACTGGCAGCTCACAGGCGGTTCACCAACATACGGCAGCAAGACTGTACCAGATTCGAGTCTCACATGATCAGGGTCGATTCGATATATATCTCGATTGGGGAACTGGAGAGGTTCACCGTGAAGTGCAGGTCCTAACGTATACCTCGTTGCCGACGGAGACCGAAACGACCTGGACGGACGGCGAGCGCCGGCTCGCGCTCAACGAGACGCCGGCGAACGGACCGGCCAAGATCACGGTGACCGATATCGAAACCGAGAGTCCCGAGACGGCAACGGTCACGGTTGATGGGTTCGGGGTTGGCGAACTCGATAGTGACGGGACCATCTGGTTCGTACCACCGGCTGAATCGTACGACCTGACGGTAACGACCGAAAACAGCAGTACCACCGTCACCGTCGGCGACTGATCACGCGTTTTTGCGGTCGGTCTCGAGTAGTGGGCCCGTTCGAGGAGCGACTCGAGCGCTGGTGGCAGAGCCAGACGTTTATATTGGAACAGGCAGCCAGTGCAGTGCGTGACTGACCGTCCGGATGAGAGCGTGACGTTCGAGACGTGCGAGCAGCCGAGCGCGGGCCGCGGAATCAGCCCGGTTGTCGGCCTCGTCGCGTTACTCGTGCTTACCGTCGGACTGGTGGCCGTCGTCGCCGTCGGCGTCGGGGCGCTGTCACTCGAGGCGGGCGCGCCGACCGCGGCGTTCGACCTCACAGTCGACAGCGAGGCGTCGGCGATCACGGTCGAACACATCGGCGGCGATCCGATCGACGTAACGAAGCTGTCGATGACGGTCGCGATCGACGACGAGGAACTGACGAAACAGCCGCCCGTGCCGTTCGTCGGTGCAAGCGGGTTCGATGGAACACCAACCGGGCCGTTCAACTCGGCAACCGATCCCGAATGGCGGGCTGGAGAGCGTGGAACCGTCGTCGTCGCCGATACGAACGAGCCACCGATCGAGACCGGTGATTCGGTCACCGTCACGCTTGCTGTCGACGGCACTCGCGTGGCTACACTCGAGACGACGGCGAAATAAGAGTCACAAACCGACGACGGGGCGAGTTACTCGGGTGCCCGACCGATCGTCGTGATCGCGACCTCGGGATCGTAGGAGGGGCCCTGAAACAGGTGTTTGACGTCCTCGAAGCCCGCCCGTTTGAACATTCGGTCAGCCTCGTACTCGTCATAGAAGAGCATGATCGAGTCGGCGAGTTTCTGTGCGATAACGTTGTCGGGGTAGTTCGGTCCGACGACGAGTACCTGCCCACCCGGTTTCAATACGCGACGGAACTCCCGGAGCGCGAGGATCGGGTTCGGCCAGTACTCGATCGAGCCCGACGACCAGACGACGTCGAACGTGTCCGTCGCGAACGGCAGCCGTTCGGCGTCGCCACGGTGGAACTGAACTGGCGGTGCTCGTTTGCCGAACTTCGCGTAGGCCTGCTCGAGTTGGTGTTCGCTCTGGTCGAGTGCATACACCTCGTCGACACGCTCGAGCAAGCCCTCGGTCGCAAAGCCGGTGCCACAGCCGACGTCGAGGACCGTCATATCGGCCTCGAGTTCGAGTAGATCGAGGGCCTCCGTTCGCATCTCCTCGTTCCAGATGAAGGGGTTGATCTGGTCGTAGACCTTCGAGAGGTATTTATAGAACAGTCGAGCCCGGGCCTTGTTCTCGAGGATTCCCATTGTGAAGACGTTTCGACCGGACCGGGATATGTTTACTGTTCCGGGCGGTCAGGCACCGCCGACAGTAGCAGGGATCAACATCGATCGGCAGAAATTGGCCCGTTTTCCCCCGAAAATGCTGAACGACTTTCGCAACTACCATATACGCGCTCTGGTAAACATCCGTTTGCTTAGAGTATGCCGAGGCCAGAGGTTCTCGAACGAATAAAGTCGGCGGAAGAGGAAGCCGACGAGATCGTCGCATTGGCACAAAACGACCGCGACGAGCGAATAGCCGAGGCCCGGGAACGTGCCGAGGAGATTCGCACGGAAGCGGAACAAGAAGCGCGGGATCTCAAAGAGCGTCGTCTCGAGGAGGCGCGCGAGGAGATCGACACTGAAACCGAACGCGTCCTCGAGAACGGTGAACAGGAGCGCGAGGCGCTCGCCGAGCGTGCCCAAAACCGGGTCGACGAAGTGACCGACCACGTCGTCGAACTGTTCCAGGAGGACGTTCATGCTCAGACCTGAACGGATGAGTAAGGTCTCGGTGACCGGCTCCAAGGGCGTCATGCCCACGGTCATCGAGACAGTCCACGGACTGAACCTGGTCCATCTCTCGGACTACGACGGCTCCTGGGAGGGGTTCGATAACGGCAACCCGATCGAGGGTGCCGACGACGCCTCCGAGAAGCTGGTGACTGTCCGAGCCCTCGAGAGTACCCTGGGGCTGTCGGTCGACGAGGCCGAACCAGACACCCTCGGGGACGACTGGGAAGACCGGGTCGAAGAGATTCGAACTCGAGTCAACGAACTCGACGACCAGCGCAGTGAGGTCCGTGAGGAGCTCCGCCAGGTCAACGAGAAAATCGACCGCGTCGCCCCCTTCGCGGAACTGGGGATTGACCTCGACCTCCTGTCGGGGTACGACACGGTCGACATCGTCGTCGGTGAAGGCCCGAACGACCAGATCGAAGCGGCGATCGACGCCGCCGACGAGATCCGGGTGTTCGAGCTGTTTACCGGTGGTGACGTCGTGGCTATCGTGGCCGCACCGACCGACGACGCCGGCTCGGACCCACTCGGCGACGCACTTGTCGGGATCGAGTTCACCCGACATCCGGTGCCGGAGACCGAACAGACGCCGAGTGCGTACGTCGACGAACTCGAGGAACGCAAGCGCGAACTCGAGTACGAACTCGACGATATCGACGCGGAACTCGAGGAAATCAAGCAGACTGAAGCCGGGTTCCTCTTGCGCGTCGAAGAGAAGCTGACCATCGAGGTACAGCGTGCGGAAGCACCGCTGCAGTTTGCGACGACGGATCGCGCGTTCATCGCCGAGGGATGGATCCCAAGCGACGAGTACGATAGATTCGTCGCAACGCTGGACGACGCCGTCGGCGACAGCGTCGAGATCGAAGAACTCGAGCGTGCGAGCTACGACCGCCACGGGGCACACTCCCACACGGAGGACGTCCAGAAGGGCGCGCCCGCGGCGGACGAACCAGCCGAATCGGACGACCAACAACAGAAGGCCGTGACCGACGGTGGCTCGACGATGACGATGAGCGACGAGCCACCAGTGATCCAGAACAATCCGAGCGCGGCAAAACCGTTCGAAGTGCTGGTGCAGGCAGTTAACCAACCGAAATACAGCGAATTGGATCCGACGATCTTCCTGTTCCTGACGTTCCCGGCGTTCTTCGGGTTCATGATCGGGGACGTCGGATATGGGATCGTGTACGTCGCCATCGGCGCGTACATGGCCACGCAGTTCGACAGCAAAGGAATCACCAGTCTTGGCGGCGTCGCCATCTGGGCTGGTCTGTTCACAATGCTGTTCGGGATCATCTACGGCGAAATATTCGGCCTTCACGTGCTCGGCGAAGTGATCTGGCACGATATATTCAGCTCAGAGGTTCTCCCGCTGAACAAGGGACTCGAGCCAGGAGCGAGTGCGTTCGCACTGGGCTGGATGGTCATTAGCGTGCTAGCCGGGATCGTCCACCTCAACATCGGGTACATCCTGGACTTCTACGAGAACATGAGCCACGGCGTCAAAGACGCCCTCTTCCACAGCGGCTCATGGATCCTGATGCTCAACGGCATCTGGATCTGGATCTTCTCGGCGCAGGCTTCGGGCTCCAAGCCCGACTTCCTGTTCACGACGTTCGCAAGCGATGGGCCGTTCCCGATCGGCTTCACCGGGTTCCCGGAGTGGGGGCTGTTCGCCTTCCCCGAGGGGATCCCGGTACTCGGCGGGTTCCTGTTGACGGCCCCGCTGCTCATCTTCCTCGTCGGGCTGGTCATGCTGATCGTCAGCGATCCAGTCGAAGCCGTCGAGGCACTCGACGTCATCGTCAACGTCTTCTCGTATACCCGAATGGGCGCAGTCCTGCTCGCGAAGGCCGGAATGGCCTTCGTGGTCAACCTGCTGTTCTTCGGGGCCTACGAGGACCCAGACGGCGCATTCCACTTCCTGCGCTCTCACGAGCCGAGCTACGTCGCCGAAACCTACGGTGGCGAAGCGACCGTCATCTTCGACGGACTCATGCACTCCGGCACTGCCGGCTTGCTCGGCGGACTTGTGATTCTCGTCCTCGGCCACATCGTCGTGTTAGTTCTTGGCGTGACAAGCGCCGGCTTACAGGGCGTGCGCCTCGAGTACGTGGAATTCTTTAACAAGTTTTATGAGGGCGGTGGGGAGAACTACGAACCGTTCGGAACCGATCGAAATCACAGTGAGGACTAATCAACAATGATTGACCAAGCACCTGAACTCGCGGAAGTTGCACTGCAAGCAGAAGAAGTTGCCGGACCAACCCTCGAAAACTCTGGCGCAGCGGCGATCGCCGTCGGTCTCGCCGCACTCGCAGCGGGTTACGCTGAGCGCGGTATCGGCGCCGCAGCCGTCGGCGCAATCGCCGAGGACGACGACATGTTCGTCCCAGGCCTGATCATGACCGTCCTCCCAGAGACGCTCGTGATCCTCGCCCTGGTTGTCGTCTTCATCGTCTAAACACCGCCCCCCTTCTCTTACCAATGAGTTTGGACACAGTCGTAGAAGACATTCGAGAAGAGGCCCACGCGCGTGCGGAGGATATCCGTGCCGAGGGCGAAGCGCGCGCTGAAGAGATCGAATCGGCCGCCGAGGAGGATGCCGAGGAGATCGTCGCCGACGCAGAAGCTGCGGTCGAGCGCGAGATCGAGCAGCTGCGTGAACAGCGACTCTCCAGTGCGAAGCTGGAGGCGAAACAGAAGCGTCTGGAGGCCCGCCGTGATGTCCTCAGTGATGTTCACGAGCAGGTCGAAACCGAGCTCGCGTCCCTCGACGGAGACAGCCGCAAAGAGCTGACTCGTGCGCTGCTCGAGGCTGCAAGCGACGAGTTCGACGCCGACGACGACGTCAGCGTCTACGGTCGCGCAGACGACGAGGACCTCCTCGAGGAGATCCTCGAGGCGTACGACGGCTATATGTTCGCCGGCGAGTACGACTGCCTCGGTGGCGTCGTCGTCGAGAGCGAGCAGTCCCGGGTTCGGGTCAACAACACGTTTGACTCGGTTCTCGAGGACGTCTGGGAAGACAACCTTCGGACGATCAGCAACAAACTCTTCGAGCAATGAGTGTAGGTGCCTCGAATCCGGAATACGTGAACGCTCGCGTTCGGTCCCGCCGAGCCTCGCTGTTCGCGGACGAAGATTATCGGAAGCTGATCCGGATGGGGCCGAGCGAGATCGCACGGTTCATGGAAGAGACGGAGTACGAACGCGAGATCAACGCACTGGGGGCGCGTTTTTCGGGTGTCGACCTGATCGAGTATGCGCTCAACCAGAATCTCGCAAAGCACTTCCATGATCTGCTGGACTGGTCGAACGGACGACTGTACGACCTGATTTCGCGCTACCTGCGAAAGTTCGACGTCTGGAATCTCAAGACGATTATCCGCGGGATCTACACCGACACCGATCCCGATGCGATCCGGACGGACCTGATCCAAGCCGGCGAACTTGAGGAGGCGACGCTCGATCGTGTCCTCGAAGTCGATACGATCGAGGATGCGATCGAGGTACTCAACCGGACGATCTACTACGACCCCCTCAGCGAGGCGTATGAGGAGTTCGAAGAGACCGGTGCGCTCGTTCCCCTCGAGAACGCACTCGACCGGGAGTTCTACGAGCACTTGCTCGAGGACATCTCCCGTGGATCGGGAGACGAGCCCCAGGAAGGGCCGGAAGCGAAGTACGTCGAATTCCTGCAGGCCGAGATCGACTTCCGGAACGCCCGGAACGCGCTTCGACTCGCCCGCAGTGGCGCTGACCTCGATCCTGCCAGCTACTACATCGAGGGTGGCGTTCTGTTCGACCAGTCAGAACTGAGTCGACTCGTCGGGAACTACGACGAGCTCGTCGATCACATCGGCGAGAACAAACGCTACGGTGACCGACTCTCGGGGGCGATGGATCGGCTGCGCGATGCTGATAGCCTTATCCAGTTCGAGCACGCACTAGACGCTGCGTTGCTCGAGTACGCAGATACACTCTCGAGCATCTATCCGGCCTCCGTCTCGGCCGTGCTGTCGTATATCCTCGCGAAAGAGCGCGAGGTCGAGAACATCCGTGCGATCGCGCGTGGTCGAGAGGTCGGCCTCTCCGAAAGCGAGATCGAAGAAGAGCTGGTGATCCTATGAGCCAGGAAATCGCAGTCGTTGGCAGTCCGGAGTTTACGACCGGCTTCCGTCTTGCGGGCGTCCGCCGGTTCGAGAACGTTCCGGACGACGACAAAGGTGCGGAGCTCGACGATGCCGTTATCGACGTCCTCGACGACGATGGCGTCGGCATCGTCGTTATGCACGACGACGACCTCGAGTATCTGTCGCGGTCAGTTCGTCAGAACGTCGAAACGAGCGTCGAACCGGTTGTCGTCACCATCGGTAGCGGAACGGGTGGCGGCGGACTGCGCGAGCAGATCAAACGTGCGATCGGTATCGACCTAATGGAAGAAGACAGCGAGTAACACTATGAGTCAGGCACAAGACACCGAAACCGTCCAGGAGGACGGTGTTATCGAAAGCGTGAGTGGTCCGGTTGTGACCGCCACGGACCTCGACGCCCGGATGAACGACGTCGTCTACGTCGGAACGGAAGGGCTAATGGGAGAGGTCATCGAGATCGAAGGCAACATTACGACGATTCAGGTTTACGAAGAAACCTCCGGCGTTGGCCCGGGCGAACCCGTCGAAAACACGGGCGAACCGCTTTCCGTCGACCTCGGACCGGGTGTGCTCGACGCCATCTACGACGGCGTCCAGCGTCCGCTCGACGTCCTCGAGGAGAAGATGGGAACGGCCTTTTTGGACCGTGGAGTCGACGCCCCCGGGATCGACTTCGAAACGGAGTGGGAGTTCACGCCGACCGTCGACGTCGGTGACACCGTCGAGGCCGGCGATGTCGTCGGTGAAGTCCCCGAAACCGAAAGCATCACCCACAAGGTGATGGTGCCGCCGGATTACGAGGGTGGCGAAATCGAGTCGATCGAGAGCGGCGAGTTCACGGTCGACGAAATCATCGCTGAACTCTCTTCTGGCGAATCGATCACGATGCACCAGGAGTGGCCTGTTCGACAGGCCCGACCTGCTGACACGAAAGAAACGCCGACGGTTCCGCTGGTCAGTGGCCAGCGGATCCTCGACGGACTCTTCCCGATCGCCAAAGGTGGGACCGCTGCGATTCCCGGACCCTTCGGCTCCGGGAAGACGGTCACCCAGCACCAACTCGCCAAGTGGGCCGACGCGGACATCGTCGTCTACGTCGGTTGTGGTGAGCGTGGTAACGAGATGACCGAGGTCATTGAGGACTTCCCCGAACTGGAAGACCCGAAGACGGGCAAGCCGCTCATGTCTCGTACATGTCTCATTGCGAACACGTCTAACATGCCCGTCGCCGCCCGTGAGTCCTGTATTTACACGGGAATCACCATCGCGGAGTACTTCCGCGACATGGGTTACGACGTCGCACTAATGGCCGACTCCACCTCCCGGTGGGCAGAGGCCATGCGTGAGATTTCGAGCCGACTCGAGGAGATGCCTGGCGAAGAAGGGTATCCCGCATATCTGGCCGCATCGCTCTCGGAGTTCTACGAGCGTGCCGGCAAGTTCCAGAATATCAACGGCACCGAGGGATCGGTGACGGCGATCGGCGCCGTCTCGCCACCTGGTGGCGACTTCTCCGAGCCAGTGACGCAGAACACGCTTCGTATCGTCAAGACGTTCTGGGCACTGGACGCAGACCTCGCAGAGCGCCGACACTTCCCGTCGATCAATTGGAACGAGTCGTACTCGCTGTATCGACAGCAACTCGACCCGTGGTTCCGCGACAACGTCGCGGACGACTGGCCGGAGGTCCGTCAGTGGGCCGTCGACGTGTTAGACGAAGAGGATGAACTCCAGGAGATTGTCCAGCTCGTCGGGAAAGACGCGCTGCCGGAAGACCAGCAGCTGACGCTGGAAGTCGCACGCTACCTGCGTGAGGCGTGGCTTCAGCAGAACGCGTTCCACGACGTGGACACCTACTGTGAACCGAAGAAGACCTACCGGATGCTCCTCGCGATCCGGACGTTCAACGACGAAGCCTTCGATGCACTCGAGGCGGGCGTCCCGGTCGAGGAGATCCAGGATGTCGATGCCACCCCGCGCCTGAACCGGATGAACACATCCGATGAGTGGAACGAGTTCATCGACGACCTCGAATCGGATCTCGAAGAACAGATTCGGAGCCTGTACTAACCATGAAAGAGTACCAAACAATCACTGAAATCAGCGGCCCGCTGGTGTTCGCCGAGGTCGACGAACCGGTCGGCTACGACGAAATCGTCGAGATCGAAACCGACGACGGACGGACGCTCCGCGGCCAGGTACTAGAATCGAGCGAAGGACTCGTCTCGATCCAGGTGTTCGAAGGAACTGGCGGTATCGACCGCAACGCTTCCGTTCGATTCCTGGGCGAAACGATGAAGATGCCCGTCACCGAGGACCTGCTCGGACGGGTGCTAGACGGCTCCGGACAGCCGATCGACGGCGGGCCGGAGATCGTCCCCGAGTCCCGTGAGGACATCGTCGGCGAAGCGATCAACCCCTTCTCCCGAGAGTACCCCGAAGAGTTCATCCAGACCGGTGTTTCCGGTATTGACGGCATGAACACCCTGGTCCGTGGACAGAAGCTGCCGATCTTCTCGGGTTCCGGACTCCCGCACAACGACCTCGCACTCCAGATCGCCCGGCAGGCAACCGTGCCGGAAGAAGAGGAAGGCGACGACGAAGATGGCTCGGAGTTCGCGGTCATCTTCGGTGCGATGGGGATCACCCAGGAAGAGGCAAACGAGTTCATGGACGACTTCGAGCGCACGGGTGCACTCGAGCGCTCTGTCGTCTTCATGAACCTCGCGGACGACCCCGCAGTCGAGCGGACAGTCACGCCGCGACTCGCGCTGACCACGGCCGAGTATCTCGCCTTCGAGAAGGACTACCACGTCCTTGTCATTCTCACGGACATCACGAACTACTGTGAAGCGCTTCGTGAGATCGGTGCCGCACGTGAGGAGGTTCCGGGACGACGTGGCTACCCCGGATACATGTACACTGACCTGGCACAGCTCTACGAGCGTGCCGGTCGAATCGAGGGCAAGGACGGATCGGTCACGCAGATTCCGATTCTCACGATGCCCGGCGACGACGACACCCACCCGATTCCAGACCTGACTGGCTACATTACCGAGGGTCAGATCGTGATGGATCGGGACCTCAACAGTCAGGGTATCGAGCCGCCGATCAACGTCCTGCCAAGCCTCTCGCGGCTGATGGACGACGGGATCGGCGAGGGTCTGACCCGGGGCGACCACGCCGACGTCTCCGACCAGATGTACGCCGCCTACGCGGAGGGTGAGGACCTTCGCGACCTCGTGAACATTGTCGGTCGCGAGGCGCTGTCCGAACTGGACAACAAGTATCTCGACTTCGCAGACCGCTTCGAGACGGAGTTCGTCCAACAGGGGTACGACACCAACCGCTCGATCGACGACACGATCGAACTCGGCTGGGACCTGCTGTCGGACCTCCCGAAGGAGGCACTCAACCGGATCGACGAGGACCTCATCGAAGAGCACTATCGCGAAGACGCCGAAGAAGCTGAAGCCGTTCAGGCTGACTGACTGCCGACGCGGCTTCTCTCGGAATCCATTTTTATCGGTGAAACCCACGCTGGAGACACGTGTGTACCCTGGAGCAGGGTGTACGTCGAACCGTGTCGAACGGAGAACATGACTGCGATACAATATATCGAAACAGTCGTATACCCGCTCGATTAATTATGATATGTATGCACAAGCCACTGCTCGTCCCGGAGTTTTTAGACCGGGCGCGAACGCACTACGGCGATGATGAGGCGGTTATCGCCACGACCGGTGAACGGTTTACGTACAACGAACTCGGCGAGCGGGCAGACCGTTTCTCGGCGGCATTACAGGACCGGGGGATCGAGAAAGGCGACCGCGTTGCGGTGTTGGATCCGAACACCCACTATCATCTCGAGGCAGCGTACGGAATTATGCAGGCCGGGGCGGTTCACACCCCACTGAACTACCGGCTCACTCCGAACGATTTCGAATACATCCTGTCGGATGCCGGCGTCGACGCGATCTACGCCGATTACGAGTACGCCGAAAACATCGAGGCGATTCGCGACGACGTACCGACGGAGACGTTCATCACGAACGACGCCGACGCCGTCGATGGCGATTGGGAGCGCTTCGACGACGTCATCGAGGAAGCCGGGACCGAGTACGACCGACCCGAGATGGATGAAGATGAACTCATCACGATCAACTATACTTCGGGGACGACCGGCGATCCGAAAGGCGTCTGTCGAACGCACCGCGGGGAGACGATCCACGCGTATCTGACGGTTGCCCATCAGGATATCAGCGACGACGACGTCTACCTCTGGACCCTGCCGATGTTCCACGCCAACGGCTGGGGACACATCTTTGCCATCACGGGAATCGGTGCGACGCACGTCTGTACGCGCGGGATCGATGCTGGCGAGATCTTCGAGACGGTTCGCGAGGAGAACGTTTCGTACATGTGCGGCGCGCCGACGGTGTTGAACATGCTCGTCGACTACTACAACGAGCACGAACCCGAGACGACCGGCGACTCGCCGGTCCGACTCGCGACCGCTGGCAGCGCGCCGCCGGAGGCGACGATCCGGACCGTCGAAGACGAGTTCGGCTGGTACCTGAAACACGTCTACGGGGCGACCGAGACGGGGCCGCTAATCACCACGTCCGACGCCGGGCGACACTTCGAGGCTGACAGCGATGACCGGTTCCGGATCAAGAAACGACAGGGGCTTGCCTTCCTTGGAACCGAGATCAGAGTGGTCGACGAGGACGGCAACGACGTCCCGCGGGACGACGAAACGCTCGGCGAGGTCGTCGTCCGTGGCAACCAGATCATGGAAAAATACTGGGGAAAACCTGACGCCACCGAGGAGGCGTTTACCGACCGCGTTGAGGGATACTACCACACCGGCGATCTCGCGACGATCGACGAACACGGGATGATCGCGATTCAGGACCGCAAAAAAGACATCATCATCTCGGGCGGCGAAAACATCTCGAGTATCGAACTCGAGGACACGCTGTTCGATCACCCCGAGGTGTCGGACGTCGCGGTGATCCCGGCCCCGAGCGACGAGTGGGGCGAAACACCCAAGGCTTTCGTCGTGCCGGCAAGCGGCGATCCCGATGACCCGGGTGTCTCCGAAGACGACCTCGTCGCGTTCACCCGTGAAAACCTCGCCGGCTACAAGACCGTCCGTCGACTCGAGTTCGTCGAGGAGCTGCCGACGACGGCAACAGGCAAGATCCAGAAGTACGAGCTCCGCCAGGAGGAGTGGGAGGACGAGGATCGGATGGTCGGACAGGGATAGAGCCAGTTCGCAGCGGACAGCCGATCGCATCGACGACAGTGACCGAACCGAGACCCGGCTCGCGTCGCGGCGAGGGGTGATCGTCGGGGACTAAGCGACGGTCCACGACGCAAAAAACTGTAAACAGTTATCCGGCTGGGTGCGCAATCCCCCCACAAGATGGCCAAGGACGTCAAGCCCACCCGCAAGAACCTGATGGAGATCGAGGATCGGATCGAACTCTCCGAGCGCGGGCACGGCACCTTAGAGAAGAAACGGGACGGGCTGATTATGGAATTCATGGACATCCTGGACAAAGCCCAGGACGTCCGCGGTGACTTAGCCGACGATTACAACTCGGCCCAGAAGAAGATCAACATGGCGCGGGCCATGGAAGGTGACGTCGCGGTTCGCGGGGCCGCCGCTGCACTGCAGGAACACCCCGAGATCACCACCGAAGCGAAAAACATCATGGGCGTCGTCGTCCCACAGATCGAGTCCTCGCGGGTCTCAAAGAGCTTGGACCAGCGTGGCTACGGGATCATGGGCACCTCCGCCCGTATCGACGAAGCCGCCGAAGCCTACGAAGACCTCTTAGAGAGCATCATTCTCGCCGCCGAAGTCGAGACGGCGATGAAGAAGATGCTCCGCGAGATCGAGACCACGAAGCGTCGTGTCAACGCACTCGAGTTCAAACTCCTGCCCGACCTCTATGAAAACCAGGAGTACATCGAGCAGAAACTCGAGGAACAGGAACGCGAGGAAACCTTCCGTCTGAAAAAGATCAAAGAGAAGAAAGAACAACAGGAGAAAGCAGAGCGAGAAGCCGAAGCAGAAGAAGCGACGGAGGACGAAGGCACGGCCGAACCGGATATGGAGCAGTCGACTGCGGGCGGCATTCCGGGCGGCGACTGAGACCGCTTGCGCCAGACTATGGCCTGTTCGGAGTGTGGTGCGCCGACGATCGTGTTTTCCGTTCCCGAGGAGTATCAAGCATGCACGCCGGGCGAATCAGCGGCGGCGACGCTCTGTACGCGCTGTCTGACCGTCGAATCGACGTCGGTCGAGTCGACCGGTGAGTCAGATTTCACTCGCGTGAGCGATGCGTTCCCGACGGCGGCGAACGCAGCGGTCCCACTGGCGCTTGCGCTGGGGCTGTGTCCCTCGCTTGCGACCAACCGGTCGGCGATCGAGACACTGCTCGAGGCCGTCGAACGGGCGGGGACGGATCCGCTGTTGGTCCTCGATCGACTCGGTGACGAACCATCGATCGAGCCGGCGTTCGCTCTCGAGCGACGACGCCACCAACTCGAGCAACTCCTGTACTGAGTTCGCTGTCGCTACTCGAGTGGACGAGAAACTGGGGTGTCGATTCGAAGATCAAGAGACGTGGCTCTTCGGTGAGTGAAGACGTGGGGGCACGGTGCCCGAAAATCGGAACGGCGATTACTTCGCAGTCGGGGTGACGCTGTCACTGACGGCCTGTTTGACCTGCAGTGCGGCGCTTGCAGCGAGGCCGCGGGCGACCTCGTCACGTTCGGCGGCGGTGATGACTTCCTCGGCGGCCACAACTTCTTCTAAGTCAGGCGTAAAACCGGCGCTGACGGCGTGGCCGATCGGCGGTCGGACGGCGACGGTGACCTGTGGACCGGTGAGTCCACTCGAGATATCCGAGTCGACAACGTATTCGTCGGGGAGGAACTCTCGCGTTCGAGCGGCGATCCGCGAGACGTCACGGTGAAGCAGACGTTTCTGTGCCCGCGATAGTTCTGGAACGTCCGCCGCGGCACGCTGACCAGCACCCGTTTCTCCCGGCAGCCCTGCGTACGGCGTATTTCCGTTCATGAGAAGTGTGTACCCGGACCAATGCACTGACGGGTCAAAAGGATTCGCCTTCAGACAATCCAGACAGGCCGACCTGTCATTCGTTAACAAATTGGGTCGCTATCGCCGTAGACCGCCAGTACGAGCGCTGTCGTATACGTTCCCGACTCGGCTTGCTCGCTCTCGACGGCGACACGCGGGCCGGCAAACTCCCAGTCTCGCAGTTCCTGTCCCGCATGCAGTCCCTCGTGGACGCGTCGTTCGACGTCCTCGGCGTCGGTTTCGCCCGCTACCTCGTAGAACAGCCCCGGACCGTCGTCGACTGACTGTGACCACGCAAGCGCAGCGGACACCTGGCCTGGACCAGCAGTAGTGGCTCGAGCCTCGACGACGGTCAGCCGTTCGCCAGCGGGGCCGAGGTCGGGTGCGGTGCCGACGGCTTCGACAGCGGTTGCAGCCGGAATAACAGACGAGACGGAGACGAGATTGTAGTTTTCGATGCCTGCCGCTGCGAGTGCAGCGTCGTAGGAGGCCATTTCGGTCGGCGCGGATGCCGATCCCCAGACGACCCGAATCAGACTCATATCCGTGTTCGGGGATGGACAGCGTAAGGCGTTGCGATCCAACGGCAAAACGGTTCAGGAGTCTTACTGGTAGAAGTAGCCAGCCGAGGAGATGACGTCGCTCGAGTCGTCGCTTTCGATCTTCTCGAGGGCCTCGAGGAAGTCCTCGTGGTGGACCTCGTTGCGGTCGTCGCGGATGGCAAACATGCCGGCTTCGGTGGCGAGGCTCTCGATCTCGGCACCGGAGTAGCCCTCGGTTTCTGCGGCCAGTTGCTCGAAGTCGACCTCGTCGTCGACGCGCATGCCGCGGGTATGGATCTGGAGGATCTGCTCGCGACCCTCTCGGTCGGGTTCGGGCACTTCGATGAGGCGGTCGAACCGGCCGGGACGGAGGATCGCGCGGTCGAGCATGTCGTACCGATTGGTCGCAGCGATAATACGAATCTCGCCGCGAGCCTCGAAGCCGTCCATCTCGGAAAGCAGTTGCATCATCGTCCGCTGGACCTCGGCGTCGCCGGAGGTCTTCGATTCCGTGCGCGTGGTGGCGATCGCGTCGATCTCGTCGATGAAGATGATGGCTGGCTGGCGTTCGCGGGCCATCTCGAAGAGATCGCGGACGAGTCGGGAGCCTTCGCCGATGAACTTGCGGACGAGTTCCGAGCCGGCCATTTTGATGAAGGTGGCGTCGGTCTCGTGGGCGACGGCTTTGGCGAGCATCGTCTTGCCGGTCCCCGGTGGCCCGTGGAGGAGGACGCCGCTTGGCGGATCGATGCCGACCTCGTCGAACAGTTCGGGTTCGGCGAGGGGCTGTTCGACGGCCTCGCGGACTTCGCGGATCTGCTCGTCGATCCCACCGATATCGGCGTAGGTGACCGTGGGACGCTCGGTAATCTCCATCGACTGCGCGCGCGCATCGGTCTCGGCGTCGAGGACCGTCTGGATCGCAAACGAGTCATTGACGGCAACGCGGTCGCCAGCCTCGACTTGTTCGAGGATGCGCGGTGAGACGTCGGTCAGCACCTCCTGGTTGTTCCCGTGCTGTTTGACGATTACCTCGTCGTTGTCGAGGACGTCCTCGATGGTGGCGATGTACAGCGAGGAGCTCTTGAGCGCCTCGTTTTCGCGTTCGATGCGGTCGGCGCGCTCGCGCAGTTGCTGGCGGCGCTCGTCGGCGTCCTCGAGTTGGTCGGAGAGCTGTTCGTTGACGTCCACGAGATCGGCATAATGCCCGCGGAGCGCCTCGAGCCGCTCATCGTCGGGGAGATCGGGATCGATATCGCGGTGAGGTCGGTCTGGAATAGACGGGCTTCGAGACATCCTGACGTACGCTGGTAAGCCCCCCACGATAAATGTGCCTTTGGGTCGCGGCCGGTTTTCGGAGCGTACCGCCAGTTCGGACTCGAAAAGACGTGTGATACGGTTCAGTGTCCGTCTGAATTACTCGAGTAACGCCTCGAACTCCTCGAGTCGCTGGCCGTAGGTCTCGAGCGCGCGGTCGATCGGCTCCGACGTACTCATGTCGACGCCGGCGATCCGGAGGAGTTCGAGGGGATACTCGCGGGAGCCACGCCGAAGAAACTCGAGATAGCTGTCGGCTGCATCCCGGTCCGGTTCGTCGCCAGCGCCGTTCGGGAGGATATCGTCGACGATGGCCAGCGCGGCCGAGATTCCGGTCGCGTACTGGTAGACGTAGAACGCCCGGTAGAAGTGGGGGATGCGCATCCACTCGGTGGCGATGCGGTCGTCGATCACGGCGGGTTCGTAGTACGTCTCCTTGAGCCCGCGGTAGAGGTCGTCGAGTCGATCGGCCGTCAGCGGTTCGCCCGCTTCCTCGAGTTCGTGGGCCTTGTGTTCGAACTCCGCAAAGAGCGTCTGCCGATACAGCGTCGAGCGGACGCGCTCTAAGAACTCGTTCAAAACGTGTTTGCGGAACTCGGGGTCGTTGACGGTCTCGAGTAAGTGATTCGTCAGCAGGGCTTCGTTGACCGTGCTGGCGACTTCGGCCACGAAGATTTCGTACCCCGAGTAGACGAACGGCTGTTCGTCTTTCGTGAGTTCGGAATGCATCGAATGGCCGAGTTCGTGGGCCAGCGTGTACATCGAGGAGATGTCGTCCTGATAGTTCATCAGGATAAACGGCTGTGTGTCGTAGGTCCCACCGGAGTAGGCCCCGGACTGTTTGCCCTCGTTTTCGTAGACGTCGACCCACTGAGACTCGAGCCCCTCTGCGACACGTGATTGGTACTCCTCTCCAAGCGGGGCCAGCGCGTCGACGACGTACTCCGTCGCCTGCTCGTAGTCGACCTCGGGGCCTTCGTCACCGGTCAGGGGCATGTAGACGTCCCACATCTGGAGCTCGTCGACCTCGAGTGCCTGTGCTTTGAGGTCGGCGTGGTGGTGGAGCTTGTCAAGATTGTCGTGGACGCTCTCGACGAGCGTCTCGTAGACGTCGACGGGGACGTTGGGGCCGTCGAGGGCGGCCTCGCGGGCGGTGTCGTAGTTGCGCGCCTGGGCCGTCTTCACGTCGGCTTTGACGCTGTTTTTGTAGCTCGCCGCAACCGTGTTCCGGACCGATTCCCACTCGTCGAAATAGGCGTCGTAGACCCGCTGGCGAAACTCTCGGTCGGGGCGTTTGAGCAGGTTGACGAAGTTGCTCTGGGTGATTCCGACGGCCTCACCGTCAGGGTCTTCGACCGTGGGGAACTCCATATCGGCGTTCGAAAGCATCGTATAGACTTCGCCCGTCGCACCCGTGACCTCGCTCAGATCGGCGAGGAGCTCCTCGACTTCCGCCGAGCGGGTGTGGGGTTTCATCCGGAGGACGTCGTCGATGTAGTGGTCGTAGGTCTCGAGGGCGGGTTCGGCTTCGACCATCGCTTCGAACTCCTCGCGAGTCAGTTCCTGAATCTCGGGATCGATAAACGAAGCAGCGGACTGTGCGTCGGCCGCAAGCGACTGTGAGCGGGCCGTCAGTGCCTGGTACTCCTGATTGGTCGTATCCTCGTCGCGGCGCATTCGGGCGTAGGCGGCGACCGTCGACACCTCGCGCATGATCTCGTCGCGCAACTCGAGGACGGAGTGTAGCGTCTCGGCGTCGTCGGTGACCTGTCCCTCGCAGGCGGCGAGTTCGTTGACGCGCTCGGCGACCGATTCGTAGGCGGCCTCCCAGTCGTCGTCGGTCGCGTAGATGCTCTCGAGGGCCCAGGTATACTCCTCGTCGACCTCGGAGCGGTCGGGAACGGAACTCATGCCTCCGGTTTCGGAACGGAGGTGGTAAAGCGTATCGAACGCCGAAGATAGCGGACACAGCGCTGTCGGCGAGTATAGTAGCCACTGAAAATCAATGCACACCTGATCGCACGACAGCTGTGCGATCAGTGTGTAAATCGTTTCAGTTGTTACTATAGGAACCGTCTTCGGGCCCGGTGGCCCGCGGCTGTTGGGAGCGTCGCCACTGGAAAACACTGCCATCCGATCGCACGGCGGCGGTGCGGTCGGTGTACAAATCGTCTTGTCCGGCAGCATATCGCCGAAACGGCGACGGATCGGTGGGTGAAGGGTTTAACTGTCGTTGTCGAATGAATCGACTAATGGGTGACCGGGAGGATACGGCAACGCGAGACTCCCAGACCGACAGCGTCGACAGCGCGGGCGGACAACAGTACCGGGCGCTCGTCGAACTGCTCGATGACGGAGTCTACCGCCTCGATAGTGATGGACATATCATCGCTGTCAACGACGCTCTCGTCGAGATAACGAGCTACGCTCGTCGCGACCTCCTCGGTGAACACGTCTCGAGCATCGTCGGTGAGCGAGACGTGACGCGACTCGAGCGGGAAATCCGCACCCGACTCGAGACGGCTGTGGACGACGACACTACGTTCGAGGTCGGAATCGAGACAGCCGACGGCAACCGGCTACCGTGTACGGTGCAGTTCAGCCTGCTCGTGACTGCTGGCGAGTTCGACGGGACCGTTGGCATCGTTCGACCGGTCGATGCGTCAGCGCTAGCCCGGTCGAAGAGCGACCAGCGGTTCGAATCGTTGGTCGATGCAGTCGAGGAGTATGCGATCTTCATGCTCGATCCGAACGGACACGTCGTGAGCTGGAACGAGGGGCCGAACGGATCAAAGGCTACGACAAAGCGGAGATAATCGGCGAGCACTCCTCCGTGTTCTATACCGACAGCGATCAAGCGGACGACATTCCACAGCGAAATCTCACACAGGCACGCGAGGCAGGCATGGTCGAAGACGAGGGCTGGCGTGTCCGTGCCGACGGCTCGACGTTCTGGGCGAACGTGACGATCACGGCGATCCGAACTGACGGGGAGTTACAGGGGTATGCGAAGGTCACGCGGGATATGACCGACCGACGGGAACGGGAACGACAGCTGCGACACGAACGTAACGTCGTCGAGCAACTCCTCGAGACCAGCCCGGTTGGGATCGCAGTCGTGAACCCGGATGGTTCGACCAACCGGGCCAACGAACGGATGGCGCAACTGCTCGAGATCTCAGCTGAAGACGCCTCGGCGTACACCGCCGGCCAGCGAGCGATGTTCGACGCGGATGGGGCGTTCCTCCCGGTCGAAGAACGGCCTGCGTTCCGGGTGTTCGAGACGGGTGAGCCCCTGTACGATCAGGAGATTCTGTTGGATCCGGACGGGCAACGGCGCTGGCTGTCGGTCAACGCCACGCCAATCACTGGCGAGGAGGGTGATCCGGAGCAAGTCGTCGTGACGGCGACGGAGATCACCGAGTTGAAAACGGTAGCCGAACGGCGCAAGCGGGAACTCGAGGGACGGGAAAAGGAACTCGCCACGGTCAGACTCGCCACGAACTTGCTCGAGACCAGTGAACAACCGACGGAGGAGTTACTCCAGGATTTCGTGGCGAAACTCCCGCAGTCGTTTCGGTATCCAGACCGGACTGCAGCGCGTGTTTCGGTCGGTGAACACGAGGCGGCCACCGGATCGTATGAGCCGTCCGAGCGGTCGATTACTGCCACCACCACCACGGCAAACGGCACGCGGGTTACGATCGACGTCGTCCTCACGGAGCGCCAGCCAGAAACGGACACGGAGCCGTTTCTCGAGGATGAGCAACAGCTGATCGAGACGCTCGCAACGCTCGTTGCGTTTCATTTCGAACGTCAGGAGTACATCGACGAGTTGCAAGCCGAAACCAGACGCCTCGAGCAGTTCGCCTACGCCGCCAGCCACGACTTACAGGAGCCGTTACGGATGATCTCGAGCTATCTCCAGCTGATCGAGCGCCGCTATGGGAACGACCTCGACGCAGACGGGCGTGAGTTCCTTTCGTTTGCCGTCGACGGTGCTGAGCGAATGCGGTCGATGATCGAGGGACTCCTCGAGTACTCGCGTGTCGAGACCCAGGGCGCTCCGCTCGAACCGGTCGATCTCGATTCAGTCATCGAAGACGTGCTCAGAGATCTCGAGGTGCGGATTATCGAGACTAACGCCGAAATCACGACGGCGTCGCTCCCGACGGTCGAAGGCGATGCGAGCCAACTCCGACAGCTGTTCCAGAATCTCCTCGAGAACGCACTCGAGTACAGCGAGGGCGTCCCTCGCGTTCACATCTCGACCGAACGGAGGGGGTCAAAATGGGTTGTGTCCGTCTGCGACGACGGAATCGGCATCGAACCCGAGGAGACGGACCGAATCTTCGAGGTGTTCCAGCGGCTCCATAGCCGCGAGGACTACGACGGAACCGGGATCGGATTGGCGCTGTGTCAACGGATCGTCGAACGACACGGCGGTGAGATCTGGGTCGACTCCGAATCCGGCAGTGGATCGACGTTCTCGGTGACGTTGCCAGCGGTATCCGAGGCCGACGATTGATCTAAAACGCGGCGCTGACCGACCGACAGCGGCTGCTCAGAACGGGACGTCGTCCGAGATGTCGCGTGACGTTCCCTCCGTCAGCCCATCGAACCCGGTGGTGACCGAGACGCGATCGATCTCGTCGATCTCGCTCGGCAGTCGGCGCTGGATCGCCTGCGTCGTCATCGGGCTGACGCCACAGCCGCTACAGGCCCCGGTCAGGTTGATCGACACGTGGCCCGCCTCGAGGTCGACCTCGGTGATCGAGGAGTCGCCGCCGTGGGCCTGAATCTGGGGAAAGTTCCGCTGGAGGAACAGGGAGACGGCTTCTCTGACGGCGTCTTCCGGGGACTGGGTGTCGGCGGAGTTGCTCATGGGAGCACGAACGGACCGGGCGAATAAATCTCTGTCCACCGCTCGGAACTGCGCCAGGAGAACACGACTGGCACCTGCTCGAGGAAGAGCGCGTCGTCTCGACGATGGTCTGCGTGATCAGCGTCGCAGCTCAGCGTCGACCGCAGTTCGGACCACACGAGCAACACCGAGCATCGCGATGAACGTACTCGCAAAGATGACAGCCACGAACAGAAAGACACCGAGCCCGACCGCCCCGGCGTTTGGATGAGAGAGAAACGGCGACGTGAGGCGGGAGCCCAGAAACGCGATCACGATCCCTGCGGCAACGTAGATCGACGCTCGCCAGTAGGCACCGTACTCGTCCGGCGACAGTTCCATGCGCTGAACAATCAGCCCCGACCGTAAAAAGCGCTCGTCCACTCACTGGATGCCGTCAGCGACCTGCCCTGCGACCCGCGCGCCTGTCTGGCGGTCGATACGACGCGTCTCGAAGACCGCCCGTGCGCTCGAGGCGGCATCCTCGTCCACAGTGAACTCGAGGCCCGGATAGTCGACCGCCGTCAACACGAGTGGCTCCGGCGGTGCGGGTGCGATTCCCTCGTGGCCGGGCAGTGACTCGGAGCTGAGTGTCCGCTCGATCTTCGCGAGCGAGACCGCGCCGGTACCGACGTCCTGTGCGAGCGAGACGAGTCGGCGGACGAGTTCGCGGGCAAAGCCGCCCGCGATGACAGTGAGGACGAGATAGTCGCCATCACGGGCCGCCGACAGCGTCGGCGAGCGCTCGGTGTTGTGGTCGTCCGGGGTGAGGTTATGGAAGTCGTGGGGTCCCGACAGGGCCTCACAGGCGGCGTGGAATCGGTCGTCGTCGACCGACTGCTCGATTTTAGCCGGAGTCGCACTCGAGTCGCCTGCAGCCGGCGGTGCGTACAGGTGATACGTGTACGTCCGGCGGGTCGCGTCGTGAGTTGCGTGAAACGAGTCAGGGACGTCGGCGACCGCCCAAGCCCGAACGGCGGCGGGCAGTTCGGCATTGAGCGCCCGTGGCGTCAGCCAGTCCGGTCCCTCGAGAGTGATCGTCTGAGCGAGTGCGGAGACACCGGCGTCGGTCCGGCCGGCGGCGGCGTAGCCCGCGGGCTTGTCAGCGTCGGGAGCAAGGACCTCGAGCGAGCGCAGAGCGTCGAAGATGGTATCCTCGACGGTGGACACGTCGGGCTGGCGCTGAAAGCCGTAGTAGCCGGTGCCGTCGTAGGCGATCCGAAAGGCGCGCATCGGTTCAGTTCCACCGACGCGCGCAGCCGTGTTAGGGCCGTCGAACCCACGCCCGACGGTGTCGGCCGACAGTATATCCGCCGCGAGTGTCGACAGTTCCCATCCGACGCGTCCGCTACTGATCGGTACTGATCCGGGTTGTGACGACGCCATCGCACTCGTGTTGGCACTCGAGCGCACCCTCTCGCTTGTCGACGTGAGAGCGGCGAGAGAGTGCTGTCCGCGTTGCTTCCCTCGAGTCGTCAGTGCTGGCTGTCGCCCGACGACAGTCTGATTGCGTCCCAGTCACCCGGCAGAACGGGCCCTCGAGCAGCGGATCGTTCGTCTCGGCCATCCACTCGCGTAGCTCCTCGCGAAGCCGGTCGCGAGTCTGCTCGAGGGCGGGGTCGTCGGGGCCGTCATCGGCGAGGAGATTGTCCTGTTCGAGCGGATCGGCCTCGAGGTCGTACAGTTCCTCGTAGGCTCGTTGCTCGCCGTAACACGCCTCACGCACCTCGCGGCCGGCGTCGCTACAGTAGATGTCGGTCGTGAGATAGCCGTGCGAACTCGTCGGCGACGGTTCGGGCACGAGCGGTCTCGTGAACCGACGGCGGCGTGTCCGCGGTCAGTGGCTGGTCGGTGTGGATTCGATCGTAGCCGAGCCGGGCGGGGGACTCGGTGACGTGTTGCAGCCCGAACAGATGGGTCTCGTAGCCGGCCTCGGCGAGCAGTTCGGGGAGGAGTCGCTCATCGTCGTGAAGCTCCCAGTCGGCGTGGGCAAGCCCGAGCATCCCGTTCTGGTGTGGATGGCGTCCGGTGAACAGACTCGAGCGACTGGGCGAACACTGGGGTGCGGTCACGAAGTGGCGGTCGAAGCGAACGCCGTCGGCGGCGAGGCTGTCGAGCCGTGGCGTGTCGACGGCCGCGCCGTAACAGCCGACGTACGTCCCCAAGTCGTGACAGTGGATGAGGACGATGTGTGGCGAGGGCATGCCAACAGGCTACGGCGACGACGAGAGTAAGCGTTCGGACGAATACGGACGCGTAAGCATCTCTCGGAAACGATTGTCAGTCTATCAGTAGTCTCCAATCGAGTGATCCACCTGCATACTCCGGGCCGATGACCTTCCCTTCGAGGAGCGGAGTTGTGCCACCCATGGCGGAATCTAACGGACGTGACCCGGAGTTACATTCAACTGTGCGGAACGTCGTTCTCGTCGTCCTCGATACGGCTCGAGCAAAAAGCGTTGGCCCGGAAACGACGCCAGCGCTGACCCAGCTTGCGGCGGAGGGCACGACCTTCGACAACGCGTTTGCGACTGCCCCGTGGACCCTGCCCTCTCACGCCTCGATATTCACGGGGACCTATCCCTCCGAACACGGCACGCACGGCGGACACACCTATCTCGACGATGAACTGCGGACACTCCCCGAGGCGTTTGCCGACGCGGGGTACGAGACCGTCGGCGTCTCGAACAACACCTGGATCACCGAGGAGTTCGGCTTCGATCGGGGCTTCGAGGAGTTGCGGAAAGGCTGGCAGTACGTCCAGTCCGACGCGGATATGGGGGCGGTCGTCCGCGGCGAGGACCTCCGGGAGAAGCTCCAGGCCACGCGGCGTCGGCTCTTCGACGGCAATCCAATGGTCAACGCGGCGAACATCCTCTACAGCGAACTGCTTCAGCCAGCGGGTGACGACGGGGCCGACCGAGCGACGACCTGGGTCACCGACTGGCTCGAGAGGCGGACGGACGACCGCCCGTTTTTTCTGTTCTGTAACTTCATCGAGCCACACGTCGAGTACGACCCCCCGAAGGCGTACGCCGAGCAGTTTCTCCCCGAGGACGCGAGCTACGAGGAGGCAGCCGCGATCCGGCAGGATCCTCGTGCCTACGACTGCGAGGACTACGTCCTCTCCGATCGTGACTTCGCGCTGCTTCGCGGCCTCTACCGGGCGGAACTCGCCTACGTCGACGGCCAACTCGCCGAGCTTCGGACGGGACTCGAGGACGCCGGGATGTGGGAGGACACCCTGTTCGTCGTCTGTGGCGACCACGGCGAGCACGTCGGCGAGCACGGTTTTTTCGGCCACCAGTACAACCTCTATGACACCCTGCTTAACGTGCCGCTGGTCGTCCACGGGGGGCCGTTTACCGACGGCGGGCGACGACGCGATCTCGTCCAGTTGCTCGACCTCCCCGCGACGCTGCTCGAGACTGTCGGCATCGACGATCCAGCGCTCCGAGCGCAGGGCTCGAGCCGATCGATGCATCCGAATTCGACGGCGACGCCGCGAGACGCCGTCTTCGCCGAGTACGTCGCTCCCCAACCGTCGATCGAGCGCCTCGAGGCCCGGTTCGGCGACATTCCTGCTCGCGTACGAGCGTTCGACCGGCGACTACGGGCCATCCGCACGGCGAGGCACAAGTATGTCCGGGGTGACGACGGCTTCGAACGGCTGCACGAGATCGAATCGGATCCGCTCGAGCACGTCGACATCGCGGCGGACGAGCCAGAACGGGTTCGAGCGCTCCGTGAGCGCCTCGAGGAGCGATTCGAGCCGCTCGCGGACGTCGGCACGACAGGCGAGGTTGCGATGCGTGAGGGGACGAAAGAGCGACTCGCGGATCTGGGCTACCTGTAGTCGGCCACATCGCGGCCGTGCCTGCAGTACCCGTTTGATTGGCAGTCCGCTACACCGGACGACGACGAGTTGCCACACCGAGTTCGGCTCGAGCGACGGGAAAAACGGCGATCATCGACGCTTCGACCAATGACATCACAGACTGTCCGACTCGAGGCAGGCGGGTTCGTCCCGTTTTTCCGGTCGTACACGAGGACGTGGATCCACGCCGTCGCGACGGCCGGGCTGACCGCGTTCGGGACGCTAACGATCGTTCACCGCTGGTTTGCCGGCCTCGCGCTCGCAGCGTACGTCGTTCCGCCTATCGTACTCTATCTCCGCCAGCGAGGACGTGTCGAGGACGACAGCGAGTCTCGAGCGGAAGCGACACCACGCGAGCACTCCGAACTCGACGACGAGCGACCCCCCAGTGAGGGCGAACGACGGGCCGACCAGAACGACGCTTCGCCCGTCGGCTGGAACACGGCCGAGACACCCACGGACGCGACGTTGCACGACGTGACCGTCACCACGTCGAACGACGGCTACGCTGTTGGCGACGGCGGGCTCGTTCTCGCGAGCGAGGGCGACGAATGGGAGACCGTCCTCGAGGACGGACCGGCAGCCCAGGGCAACAACCTCCGCGGAGCGGATGCGACGGCAGACGGCGAGGCAATCTGGATCGCCGGCGACAGCGGCTCCCTCGGTCGCGTCGACGGCGAGACCGGCCGCCACACGGATTATACGGCCCCAGCGGAGATTACCGGCAACTGGCTAGGCGTCGCCGTTGACGGCTCGAGCGGCGAGGAGACGATCGTTTTGATAACTGGCTCCGGCGGCGTCGTTCGCGGCACGTATCACGAGGGCGACCTCGAGTGGTCCGGCCCTAAAAAGCCCGGCAGCGGATCGAGTCTGCGTGCCGTTTCGCTCGCCGACGCGGCGGTCGGCTACTGCTGTGACACCAACGACGGCGTCTTCGAGACGACCAACGGCGGTGAGTCGTTCGACCGCGTCGGCCTCGAGGGAGCGGACGGAACGCTTACCGACGTCGCGACGGCCGGACGTGGGGACTGCGTCGTCAGCGACGACGACGGAACCGTTCACCGCTACGACGGCTCGAGGTGGACGCCAGAACGCGTCGCCACGGGGTCGGTGTCCGGTGTCGCGCGTCACGAGGAACGGACGGTCGCGTGTACTGCGGACGGCAGTGTGTTCGAGCGGCCGTCGCCGGAGGCTGCGTGGGAACGGCTCGATACCGACGTCTCCGGCGGGCTGGTCGCGGTCTCGCTCGGCCCTGATCGCTCTGTCGCAGTCGGCGCGGACGGACTCATCGTCGAACGGGGGCGACGGTGACGCCGGTCGTCGCTTACAGTTATTGTACTCGAGGGTGGTATCTCGAGGTGTGAGCGATCAGCGAACGGACCGCGATCGCTGTTGCCTCTGTGGGACGGCGATCACCGAATCGAACACCGAGACTGGCTCGGAGACGGGCGGGGACGGCCCGTTCTGCTCGACGGGCTGTCGTGACGTCGCCGCAACACTCGGCAAGCCCGACAGTGCTGACAGTACCGCCGAGAGTGGTGCGAGTCCCGATACCGACCCCGACGACCGAGACGACGCGTTGACGCGTACGTTCTTCCGGGTCGACGGCATGCACTCGGCGCTCTGTGAGAAATATCTCGAGTCGATCGCCGAGGGTCACGCCGGCGTCTCGGCTGTCGCGGCGAGTTACGTCACGGAAAGCGTTCGAGTCGACCACGACCCCGATCGCGTCTCGGCGGCGACACTCGAGGATGCCCTGACTACGACCGGCTACACGGCATATCGTCGCGAGAAGGCCACGGACGCGGCCAAAGCTGACGAGACGGCGGACGACTCGAGTAGCACACGGCGATCCCGCGAGATGCAGGGGATGCGAAAGCGCCGCTCGGAAGACATGCTCGAGGTCCGGTACATCATTGGAATCGTCTTCGGCTCGTTTCTGCTCGTACCGTACGTCACGGTGTTGTATCCGGTGTATCTCTCCGCGTACACTGACTACTGGCTGTTCGAGCGCTACGGCGAGACGTTTGCGACGTTCGACGGCATGCTGTTCCTCCCCATTTTTCTCGTGGTAACTGGGGCCGTCCTCTATCTGACCGGGATGCCACTGTTGCGCGGTGCGTACGTGAGCCTGACGCTCCGACGACCGAGTACGCACCTGTTCGCGGCGCTGTCGATCGTTGCCGCCTTCTGTTATGGCACGATCTCGTTCGTCGTTGGTGATCCCCAGATCTACTACGACCTGACGATTCTCGTCGCCGCCACCGTCATGGCCGCGATCTTCTACGAGGAACTGATCAAGCGGACAGCGGTGAACCGGCTCACCGAGCTCACGGTCTCGCAGGTCGGGACGGCTCGCGTCCTCGAGGCCGACGGCACGACTCGCGAGCGTCCGGTCGAGGAAATCGAGGCCGACGACCGCCTGCTGGTTCGGGCGGGCGAGCGAATCCCTGTCGACGGGACGATCGCCGAGGGCGAGTGTACGGTCGACGAGGCGGTCATCACCGGGGAATCGCTCCCGGTCTCGAAAGCCGCGGGCGACGAAGTGGTCGGTGGCTCGGTCGTGACGGGGAACGCCGCCGTCGTCGCCGTTGGCGAACGGACGACGAGTAGTATCGACCAGCTAACACGAACTGTCTGGAATCTCCAGAGCGCCGATCACGGCGTCCAACGCCGGGCGGACGCCCTCGCCGGGCGACTGCTCCCGGTCGTCGCCGTCGCCGTCGTCGCCGTCGGGCTGGGAGCAGTGGTGCTTGGCAACGGGCCACTGACCACCACGACGGCCGCACTCGTGGCGATTATCGCCGTGAGTCCGTGGGCGCTCGCGCTCGCGACGCCGTATTCGATCGCGACCAGCATCCGCGACGCCCTCGAGGCCGGAATCGTCGTTTTCGACGAGAGCGTTTTCGAGCGGCTCCGCGCGGTCGACATCGTCGTCTTCGACAAAACCGGGACGCTGACGACCGGCGAGATGACTGTCCTCGAGGCGGACGCTCCGGACGACCTCCTCTCCGCGGCCGGCACGATCGAACGGCGCGGCGCACACCCCGCTGCCGCGGCGATCGAGACTGCGTTCGCCGACGACGGCGCACGCGCGTCGGCACGGACCGACGGCGGCGTCACGGACGAGGAGGCAGACGGTGAGCGAGGAGACGGCCAGCTACGGGCGTTCGAACGCCACGCGACCGGCGTCGAGGGCGTCGTCGACGGCCAGCGCGTGCTCGTCGGTCATCCCGACCTCTTTCGCGAGCAGGGCTGGGCGCTCGAGGACGGCCTCGAACAGCGCGTTGCGACCGTCCGGGCGGACGGCCACCTCCCCGTCGTCGTCGGGCGTGATGGCCACGCAGCGGGGATCATTACCGTCGGCGACGAACCGCGCGGGGAGTGGGAACGGACGGTGACGGCGCTTGCCGACGGCGGCGTCGACGTCGTGGTCCTGACCGGCGACGACGACTCGGCTGCGGCCCGCTTTCGCGCGCACTCGAGTATCGATCACGTCTTCGCAAACGTCTCACCCGAGGGAAAGACGGCGGCGATCCGGCGGCTACGGGCCGACAACCGCGTGGCGATGGTCGGCGACGGGACGAACGATGCACCCGCCCTCGCCGCGGCGGATCTGGGCATCTCGCTCGGTGGCGGGACGGCACTCGCCGCCGACGCGGCCGATCTCGCGATCGTCGAGGACGACCTCGCTGCCGTCGAGCGGGCGTTCGCACTCGCGCGCGGCGCTCGCAGGCGTGTCGTCCAGAACCTCTGGCTCGCGCTCGTCTACAACGCGATCGTGATTCCCGTCGCGCTGGCGGGGCTGTTGAGTCCCGTCATCACGACCGCGGCGCTGGCTGCCAGTGGCCTGTTGATCGTCGGCAACGCCTCGCGACCGCTGCTCGAGGCCGACCGCGAGTGAACAGGGGTCGAAACGTCCCGCCCCACGGTCACCTCGTCAACGGCATCGTTTGATAGCGCTCCGTTCCGTAGGAGACGTATGGCTGCCCTCGAGACGGCTCGTTCACGTGCGCGGATCGTCCCGGTCGACCACGCAAGCCGACCGCGTCGGGGTGAGCGGTGATGGCCCGCGTACTCGTCGCCTTCGGCTCGAGCGAGGGCCAGACGGCGACAATCGCCGAGCGGATCGGCGACGTCCTCGAGGCGGCGGGCCACGACGTGGTGGTCGTCCACGCGAAACACCCGCCGGCGGAGCTCGATCCGGGCACGTACGAGGGAGTGATCGTCGGTGCGTCGATCCACATGGGCTCACACCAGTCGTACGTCGAATCGTTCGTCGACACGCACAGCGAGGCGCTAAACCGCCTCCCGTCGGCGTTTTTCTCGGTGAGCCTAACGGCAGCTCACGACGACCCCGCCGAGCGCAAGCCGGCCCGGGACCTGCTTGAGGACTTTCTCGAGGAGACGGGCTGGGAACCGGACGCCACGTTGCTCGTCGCGGGCGCGCTCAAGTATCGCGAGTACGGCCTGCTCAAACGGTTCATGATGCGCCGAATCGCGAGGAGTGAAGGCGGCGACACCGATACCGCCCAGGACTATGAGTACACCGACTGGGACGAGATCGAGGCGTTCGCCGAGGAGTTTACGACGTTGCTCCCCGACGCATCCGAACCGGATCCGCGCTGATCTCAGACGGCCCCGACCGAACTCGCGATCAGCAGCGCCACGACCAGTAGGGCGAGAACAGTCCCGACGGCCAGCGGGACGTTTTCTCTTGCTTTCTCGAGGACGGACATGTCGTCGTACTCCGCGCGGAACGCCTCGAGATTGGTCTCGTCGTAGAAATATTTCGTCTTGAGCGCGAAGCGTTCGGTCACGGCACAGCCGAGACAGATCGGCTCACCCTCGAGTCGCTCCGTTTCGATGTGGGCGTCGCAGTTGATGCTGCCGCAGTTGGCACAGTAGGTGTAGGACTCGCTCGAGCCGGCGGTCTCGCAGTGGACACACCCCTGAAGATCGTTGGTCGTGGTCGATCGCGAGGGGCCGGCGGCGTAGTAGGCGTATTCGTACTCGTACTCACCGAGCGAGAGCTGCGAGCGGACGTGTGGGACGTAGACCGGATCGATCGCCTGGACCGAGATATCCGAGCGCGTCGGCGTACAGGTCTTCTCGTAGTCGACGTTGTTCCCGCCCGTGTAGTGAACTGTCGTCGTGTGGGCCTGCCGGAGGCGGTCGATCGCCCACTCCTTGTAGGCCGTCTCGGTCTGGCCGAAGCGCTTGCGCTCGACGCCGTCGAACGTCGCTTCGAGGGCGGCGTCCTCGATATCGATCCGGGGTGCTGTCGGCGTCGCGACGAGGTCTCGAACGTCGCCGGTCGCCACGGCGGGCGCGTCGCGGTCAGCGTGGACGACGAGGTCGTTCACCTCGTCGATCCGGTGGATGACGCCGACGGAGGTCTCGAACGTCGCATCCGTCGTCGCACGGACGGTCACCATTGGCTCGAGAGAGACCGTCGTCTCCGGTGTCGGAATCGTCACGGCCTCGAGATTGGCGATCTCCCGGACGGCCGCGAAAACGGGGGCGTCTCGGCCGGCGGTGGGGTGGACCGGCTGGAGGGTCTCGGTACAGAGGATCTCGATCCGCCCGTTGTAGAGATTCATCCCGATCTCCTCGCCGATCGTTCGGAGGTCCTGCCCGTCGAGGAGTTCGACGCCGCCGTCACCGTCGCCCAACTGTCGTGCATACTCGCGAGCCGGCGCGGTAAAACGCCCGGTCGTCGCCACCATCCCCCGGACCGGGCCGTCGTAGTCGTACGTCGTCGCCGCCGAGTGGAGCTTCTGGATCACCGGGCGACTCACTGTCGCCGTGTGTTTGCATTCGACGACGACCGCCCGTCGGGTCCCGTCGACGACCTCTTCCATCAGGATGTCCCGGCCCTCGTCGGCTGTCCGTCGTGATTGGCGGACGTTCCCGTAGCCGAGGTGTCGAAACACGTCCTCCATCAGGTCCTCGAACTCGTAGCCCGAGAGATCGTCGAGTATCGCCATCGCGTTCACGACCGACTACCAAGTCGACCGCCGATAGCGTTTCGACTCGAGACAGTCTCGATGGCCGACTATCGGAACCCATTGTCACATCTGATACGGACTGATACGGTCTGCTGTAACGATTTACCGGCGCGACCACAGGGCGACTCGCGGTCACACCGGAAATGACGTACAGCAGATCGTATGACAGCAGTCCGTTCCGGTGCACTCGCGCCCACCCTGCGGGTGCACCAGGACATCGGTACAGCAGATCAGATCGTATGAAACGTCTTTACCTGCGCTCGTGGTTTTCCAACTATGACCACCGATCTCGACGACCTCGAGTTGAGCGACGCCGAAGCTGAGGCACTCCACGAGATGCAACTCGGTATCGAGTACATCTACCGAGCGTACGGCAACTTGCTCGAGTTCCACCACGAACTCGGCCACGCGATGGACCGGATGGGAAACGCCGAAGACCGACTTCGTGAGGCCGGTCACGAGGGGTGGGCAGACGACCTCCGGGACGACCACCTGCCCGCGGGGGCGGTCAGCGACCAGTGGACGTTCGAACTCGTCGAGGAGTTTTCGACCGCGTTTCTCGAGGAGGTCGATGCGTTCGAAGACGAGGTCAGAGCGGAGTTAGCCGACGGTATCGACCACGTGACCGAACGCCGCCAGAAGCGACAGTTGCGCGAGCGGGCCAAGCGAGACGACGACTGAACGCCGCACACGGATACGAAACTGCCCGGAAGGCTCCGTCCTCGCGGACGAGTCGCGCTCGAGCGACGAACGCACAGACCAGGCGGAACGCTGACCGACCGTACGCTCGCCGGCGAAACAGCCGGCCTACAGCGTCCCAATGATCTCGTCGGCGAACGTCGACAGCGCTGCCTCTCGATCGTCGTTTTGGATCCCGACGATCGCGTGATCCAGCCCGTAGTCCTCGAGCCGCCGGAAGTACTCGCTGAACCACTCAACGCCGGCGTGAAAGCCCAGATGGAGCGGCTCCGGCTCCGCGGTCGGGTCGTCGGCCAACTCGACGCGGATCGCGATCGCGAACGGTTTCTCGCCCGCTGCCTCGCGCCAGTCTACGAGATAGTTTTGGAGAGTGCGCTCGGGCAGGTGATAGAACAGCCAGCCGTCGCCGTGGTCGGCGATCCACTCCGTCGACTGGCGGGCATGACCCGTCGGGAGCAGCGGAATGGTCTCCGTCGTCGGTTTCGGAACGATCTCGAGATCACCCTCGAGGGAACCCCACTCGCCCTCGAGTTCCGGGAAGTCCTCGCGCCAGACCGTTCGCATCGCCTCGACAGACTCACGAAAGAGCTGGCCGCGATTCTCGCGGTCGACGTCGAACGCCGGAAACTCGGGGTCCCGGTCCCCGGAGGCGACGCCGAGGACGAGTCGGCCATCCGACAGCTGGTCGACCGTCGCCGCGGACTTCGCGACGTGAAGCGGATGCCGGAGTGTGAGCACGACGCTCGAGGTGCCGAGCGCGATGTCGTCAGTGTGTGCGGCAACGTGTGAGAGCCACGGCCACGTGTCGAACGTCTGGCCGGCATCGCCGAACTTCGGCCAGTAGGTCGGGACGTCCCGCGCCCAGAGGCCGTCGAAGCCGACCGATTCGGCGTGAGTCGCGAGTCGCAGTTCCTCGGTGATGTCCGGCGTCGAACGGTTCGCCCCCGTCAGCGGAAAGCCGGCCCCAAAGGTCAGCCCCTCGTGGTCGAACAGCCGTCGATACCCCGCGTTCTCGTAGTCGCGTCCACCGGTTGCCATTCGAGTGCGCTATCGGGCGCAGCCCTATGACGATGCCGTTGTACGGCCGCGATGGCGATATCGACGGAAAGCGGAGCGACAACGTGGCCGTCGCTCGAGCGACCCAAAAAAGCAGAGAATCGAAGTCGGAATGCCGATCAGTCGTCGGCGGGGGCAGCGCCGCTGCCGCCTTCGGCCTGTTCTTTCGTCCAGGCGAGTTTGCCACCGGCGGCGAGGATATCGCGCTCGCGCTCGGAGGCGTCCAGCGTCGCGGTGTACTCCTCGTCACCGACGCGGACCGTGAACTCTTCCTGCCCGCTCGTGACGGCCTCGTAGACGTCGTCGACGATCTCGATCTCGTCGCCCTGATCAATCGACTCGTAGGTGTCCTCGTCGATCGTCAGCGGGATGATCCCGAAGTTGAAGAGGTTCGCACGGTGGATGCGGGCGAAGCTCTGTGCGAGGACGCCCTCGATGCCGAGATACATCGGACAGAGCGCGGCGTGTTCTCGCGAGGAGCCCTGGCCGTAGTTCTCGCCAGCGACGAGGAAGCCACCGTCGGCGTCGAGTGCGCGCTGTGCGAAGGTGTCGTCGACACGCGAGAGCGTAAACTCGCTCAGTTTGGGGACGTTCGACCGGTACATCAGGATGTCCTGCGTCGCCGGGATGATGTGGTCGGTCGTGATGTTGTCCGCCATCTTGAGCAGCGCTTCGCCTTCGATCTCGGAGCCGAGCTGGTCTTTCAGCGGGACGTCGCCGATGTTCGGGCCCTTGATGAGTTCGTCGTCGACGGCCTCGTCGGGACTGATGAGGTCCGTCTTGGAGCCGTCGTACTCCTCTGGGAGCTCGACGCCGGGTGCCTCGAGGTCGCCGAGTTCGTCGGCAAGGTTCCGTGGATCGATGATTTCGCCCTTGAGCGCGGCTGCGGCCGCGACCTCTGGCGAGCAGAGGTAGACGTTGTCGTCTTCGATCCCCGAGCGACCCTCGAAGTTCCGGTTGAAGGTTCGCAGCGAGACCGAATCGGAGGCTGGCACGTGACCGATGCCGATACAGGCACCACACGTGGCTTCCGAGAAGTTGACGCCGGCGGCCATCATCTCTGCGACCCAGCCCTCACGGGCGAGCATCTCGGAGGCCTGCTTGGAGCCAGGGGCGACGATCGTCTCGGTCTCCATCGAGGTCTCGCGACCCTCGAGCATCTTGGCGACGGGGAGGATGTCCTCGTAGCCACCGTTCGTACAGGAGCCGACCATGACCTGCTCGACGGATTCGCCCTCGACTTCGCTGACGGGGACGACCTTGTCGGGCATCGAGGGCTGTGCGATCAGCGGCTCGAGATCCGAAAGGTCGACGACGATCTCGTCGTCGTACTCGGCGTCGTCGTCGGGCTGGAGTTCGACGTACTCCTCGCCGCGGCCGACACGTTCGAGGTAGTCTTCGGTCTGCTCGTCGGTCGGGAAGATCGACGTCGTCGCGCCGAGTTCCGTGCCCATGTTCGTGATCGTCATCCGCTCGGGGGCGGTAAGCGTCTCGACGCCGGGGCCGGTGTACTCGAGAATCTTGCCGACGCCGCCCTTAACGCTCAGTCGGCGGAGCAGTTCGAGGATGACGTCTTTCGCGGTGGCCCACTCGGGGAGTTCGCCCTCGAGACGGACGCTGACGATTTCGGGCATCTCGATGTAGTAGGGTGCGCCACCCATCGCGACGGTGACGTCGATCCCGCCGGAACCGATGGCGAGTTCGCCGATGCCACCGGGCGTTGGGGTGTGGCTGTCCGATCCGAGCAGTGTCTTGCCGGGGGCCGCGAAGTTCTCGCGGTGGACGTTGTGACAAATGCCGTTGCCGGGGCGAGAGAAATGAGCGCCATATGTACCGGCAGCAGAGCGGAGGAAACGGTGGTCGTCCGTGTTCTTGAAGTCGAACTGGTAGGTCTGGTGGTCACAGTACTGGGCCGCGATTTCGGTCTGGACCTCGTCCAGTCCCATCGCTTCGAACTGGAGCCAGACCATCGTGCCGGTCGTGTCCTGGGTAAGTACCTGATCGATCTCGATCCCGATCTCCTCGCCGGTCTCGAGTTCGCCCTCGACGAGGTGGTCGTCGAGAATCTTTTCGGTGAGAGTCTGTCCCATAGCACTACGAAATGCGCTTTCCGTCCTGATAAATCCAGCGTGTTTCTGCGAGGAAGCGGCCGTTTCGAGCCCCCCACCGGAAAACTCACCGTGTTTCATGTAATTATTGCCATCGGCGTGGACAGCTGTCAGAGAACCGGTGGACTCCTTCGACGAGTCGATGAAACGATGGTTGGTTGTCGATCCGTTTGCCACGCGTACCCGTCCCGAACGGCCCGTCGTGAACGGATACGCTTTTCTCTGCGCCGCGGTGTTGTGCCCACATGTTCCGTTCCGGTGCGTTCGTCTCTGAACACGTCTCGCCGACGGCTGCCGATCAGGTCCAGCCCAACGGCGTCGACCTCACCTTAGACGTCGTCTTCGAACAACTCGAGCCAGGTCGGATCGGTCGGGATGGCAAAGAGATCGGTGACCGTATCGCCCGCCCACTAGAGGAACTCGAGCAGAAAGATCCCGACACCTACTATCTGCCCGAAGGAGCCTACGTCGCCCGCTACGACGAACGGATTCGGATTCCGGAGGGCCACATCGGCTTCGTCTACCCTCGATCGTCGCTGATGCGCAACTCGTGTATGCTGAATACGGCCGTCTGGGACGCCGGCTACGAGGGCCGTGGCGAGGGGCTACTGCAGGTCCATCACGACATCGAGATCGCACGGGGTGCTCGGATCGCCCAGCTCGTCCTCGCCGAGGCCGACCACGAGGACGTCTACGACGGCAGCTATCAGGGCGAGAACCTCGAGTAACGCGCGATGGACCGCCGGTTCGCGTACTGTTTTATCGGTTCCCGTCGGAGGATTCGGGTATGATGGCGACCACGCACGTCTTCGCCGGGCTCGCTATTGTCGCCCCGATTGCCTACGCCCGCCCCGAGTTCGCGGTGCCGCTGGCGGTCGGGGCAATCCTCGGCGGGCTCGCACCCGATTTCGACCTCGTCGGTGTTCACCGGCGGACGTTCCATTTCCCGTTTAGCGGGCTCGCAGTCGCCGCTCCGGCCGCCGCCATCGCAATCAGTGTTCCCTCGAGTGGCACGGTCACAGTCGCGGCGTTCGCCGTCGCCGCGTGGGTTCACGCCGCGAGCGACGCGCTCGGTGGCGGCCCCGAGATGGATCCGTGGAACGACCGGAGCGAGCGGGCGGTCTACGACCACGTTCGCGGGCGCTGGATCCGACCGCGACGGTGGATTCGCTACGACGGCGCGCCCGAAGACGCCGCGCTCGCGGTCGCACTCGCCGTCCCCGTGGTGCTCGTCTTCGACGGCTGGATCAGCGCCGTTGTCCTCGGCGGCGTCGCCGTGTCGCTCGTGTATGCACTCGTTCGCCGGGAGCTCGTCGCGTGGGTTCCCGACTGGCTCGAGTAGCCACGTCGGTCGGTGGACAGCCACCGCCGCTCGGCTGTGAGTCGGAACGCTGATACTCCACCTCTCCGAGGGACTCGATATGGTTGATATGTTCCTCGCCCAGACGATTCACCTGATATTCGCCGCGCTCTGGGCTGGCAGCGTCTGTTACGTTGCGCTCGTCGTACTACCACTCGCCCGCGACGGCGCGTTCAACACGACGAAGCCGCTCGAGGTTATCTCGGGAAAGCTCACGATGCTGTCGCGTGTGAGCGCGCTCGTCCTGTTGCTGACTGGTGGTCACCTCGCGGGCATGCGATATACCTCCGAGAGTCTTTTTGGGACGACCAACGGACACCTCGTGCTCGCGATGGTTGCGCTCTGGGCCGCCCTGGCCGGACTCGTCGAAGTCGGCGCGAAGCGCTTCGAGTCGGGGCTCAACGGGAAGAAACTGCGTGAACCGGCCGGTGATGCCTTGCCACTGTACCGGGCAGCGGCGGTCGTCTCCATCGCGTTGCTCGTGGTCGGCGGGATGATCACGACGAACATCGCCCGTCTCATCTGACCGAACGGGGTGTTTAGTTCTGGAAGTGACATATTAGAAGACAACATTCTTACGAAAGATACTTAGTCAGTTACTGTAACGTACTCCCATGATGATCAGGGGAAAAGAACTGGCGCTGTCGGTCCTTGCAGTCGGTACGGCGGCGGTCGTCGGCTACGCGCTTCGCTCGAGCGGGCGGGCCGACTGCGAGTCACGATCGAAAGCCGACCTCGGCGCACGGATCGTCGACCACGACGCGGTCCCGGACGAGGCTACGATCGTCGACAGCACGTCTCGCCAACTGCGCGAGATCCCTGGTGCACGGCGTGCGATCGACCGCGCCGTTCGTAACGACGCGGCCAACGAGTGGGAACACGTCACCATCGAACGTGATGGTGCCTGGTCTGTCGTCGACGCCGTTCGTGGCTCGCTGCCGTACTACGACGGTGATCGAAGCGAGTACAATGGCGTCTTCGTTCACTCGGGAGACCAAATCGTCGTCCTCGATGCGATCGGCTGGGCCCGACTCGAGGAGCCACTTCAGTAACAGCACGGTCGATCCTGTGTGAGTCCGCACTGCAGTTCTCTCTTGTCGGTTGACAGCCGATCTATCGTTGGTTTCCAGCGGCCGATCGCTGCCTCGAGTCGACACCCGTCGCGAGCAATAAATCATAACCACTACCTCACCCCCCCGCAGAGTGACGCCCATGGAACTAGGCGTAATCGGACTCGGACGCATGGGACAAATCGTCGTCGACCGCACCCTCGAGGCAGGCCACGACGTCGTCGCCTTCGACCTCGAGCCGGAAGCCGTCGCGACGGCTGCCGACGCGGGCGCAGAGCCGGCTGACTCGGTCGCGGATCTCGTCGACCGACTCGGCGACGACAAATGCATCTGGCTAATGGTCCCGGCGGGTGCAGCCGTCGACGCGACGCTCGAGGAACTCGAGGGCCACCTCGACGAAGACGACGTCGTCGTCGACGGCGGCAACTCCTACTTCGAGGACTCCGTGCGGCGAGCCGAAAGCACGCCGGCAGCGTATCTCGACTGTGGGACCTCGGGCGGCCCGGCAGGCGCACATCTGGGCTTCTCGCTGATGGTCGGCGGCCCCGAGTGGGCCTACGACGAGCTCACCCCCGTCTTCGACGCCGTCGCGACCGGCCCGGACGGCCACGAGCGCATGGGGCCTGCGGGCTCGGGTCACTACGTGAAAATGGTCCACAACGGCGTCGAGTACGCGCTGATGCAGGCCTACGGCGAAGGGTTCGAACTCCTCCACGAGGGCCGCTACGACCTCGACCTCGAGTCGGTCGCCTCGGTCTGGAACAACGGCGCAGTGATCCGCTCGTGGCTGCTCGAACTCTGTGAAGAGGCGTTCCGCGAGGAGGGCACCGATCTTGGCGACGTCGCGGACCGCATCGAAGGCGGCTCGACGGGGACCTGGACCGTTCAAGAAGGTCTCGAGCAGGAGGTGCCGCTGCCGCTCATCTACACCGCGCTCGGCGAACGCTTCGGCTCGCGAGCCGACGACGGCCGCTTCTCGCGGCGACTGGCGAACCGACTCCGGTACGGCTTCGGTCGTCACGAAGTCCCACGTCGAGAGTAACGAGAACGACGGCGCTTCCAGTAGCGAGCGCACGCGATTCGACCGGTATCTGAGCGGTTTGTACAATACTAAACCGCATCTCTGCGAGCCCGAAACACGGGCGAACTCTCGACAGGTCACTGATACTGTCGATATCACGGGAATGGATTGTAATTTTGCTTGTCGAACTGGGGGTGGAATATTGAGGTATTTTCTTTATTCCCGATATCGACGTCACCAGTGATGGACTCTGATCACTCGACGATAGTGACGGCTGTAGACGAACACCGGCCAAGTATGGCCGTTGTCGACCTCGTCGCAGCGGTAACCGACACTGATCCGCTCGCTCTCGCTCCGCTCTACGACGCGATCGATCCCGACGCACTCGATTCGCTCTGTACACCCGACGCTTGCGTTTCGTCCCTCGAGTTCGAGTATGAGGGGTATACCGTCGTTGTCGAACAGTCTGGTGACGACGTCGAAATCTCGCTCGAACCGATCACAGTCGGTGACGGGAGCGCTCAGGAGGTTGCCGATTCCGGATCGTCAGCGTAACACTGATTTTATCAACACATACGATAGTCCACTCGCCCGAAACGACAGCGACGGCGCCGGCTAGGTGTCCGCTTGACGGTCCTCATTACCCTACTCGCAGATTTCCGCTTCGTGCTCCCGTTCGAGCGTGAGTACGATATTCACTGCCCCGACGTCAGCATGGCCTCGTTCTCGAGTTGTAGTCTCATTTTAAATATGTGTTCTGTTAATCGTGTGTACTCGAGATATGTGTGAGAGTTCGCGCCCTTTGATTTTATACTGGGTAGTTGATACCAGCGCAGGTTCCGTCGCAACCATCATTGATAAACACAAAAGATTCAACTATACATATTCTCGATACTGTGATGTGAAACGAAGGAACAAACTCCTTTTTGTGGGCGTCGGTATTCTATTGCTCCTTGGTGCCCTGGGCGTGACGGTAATGAACGCGTCTGCAGAGTTCGTTACACCAACGGCTGTCGACGACGGCGACTATGAGGGTGAGTGGGTAAATCTTGAGGGCCAAGCGACTGACATCGAACAGACGGGTGAGAAAATCACGTTCGCCATATCTGATAACAACACGTCGGTCGATGTGGTCTACGAGGGAACCATGCCCGAGACGATGGCCGAAAACCGAATCGTCGTTGCAAAAGGCGCTGTCGAGGATGGAACACTACAGGCGACCGAACTCTCGGTCAGGGCCCACAACGACGAAGACGGTGACCCGCCGGAAGAACACACCTAACCGATGGCGTCGATTACCGCCGAGGGTGTCACGAAGCGACTCGGTTCGACGGTCGCCGTCCGCGACGTCAGTTTCACCGTTGAATCAGGCGAACACGTCGGACTGTTCGGTCCGAACGGCGCCGGCAAAACGACCCTGATGCAGATGCTGGCCACGCTTTCGTTCCCCAGTGACGGCTCCATTCAGATCGGTGGACGCGACGTCACACCCGATGCGACGCGCGTCCGACGCGACCTCGGTGTCATGGGCCACCGACCGATGCTGTACGGCACCCTCACCGCCCGTGAAAACCTCCGTCTTCACGCTCGACTCCGAGGCGTCAGTACCGACCGCGTCGAGGAGGTCCTCGGGCAGGTCAATCTCCGGACGCAGGCGTCGACGCGCGTGGAAACGTTCTCCCACGGGATGAAGAAGCGACTCGCTATCGCTCGCGCAGTGCTTCACGATCCGACAGTGCTATTGCTCGACGAACCCTATGCCGGGCTGGATCAACGCTCGGCTGCGGATCTGCAACGGATTCTCGACCAGTTCGACGACCGAACGGTCGTGCTCGCGACCCACGACTTAGCACGGGGCGCTACCGACTGTGACCGCGCACTCGTGCTCGTTGACGGCACCGTTTCGCGTGACGTTCAAATCGAAGATTCGGCAACGGACGCACTCGAGACCGTCTACCAGCGAGCAACCGACCCGGCTGATCAACGATGATCGACGGCCTTCGCAAGTACAACCGCGTCGTGCTCGAGGTCGTGCGCAAGGACCTGCTCCTCGAGTTGCGCTCGAAGCAGGTACTCAACACGGCGGTCGTGTTCGCGTTGCTGGTCGTCGTCATCTTCGCGTTCAGTTTCGCCAGATCGTTTACGGACGTTGGCGTCGTCGGAAGCGGCGCACTCTGGATCGCGTTCGTCTTCGCGGGGACCTTCGGCGTCAGCCAGAGTGCAACGGCAGAGACGGCCGACGCGGGACTCGACGGCCTTCTCCTGTTGCCCGTCGACCGATCGGCGATCTACGTCGGAAAAGTGCTGAGCAACACCGTCTTTACCACGGCCGTTGCGGTCATTACGTTCGTCTGTACCGTCATCTTCCTCGAGTTTACCGTCCCGCTTGACGTCGTTCCGATACTGCTGGTGGTCTTCGTGCTGGCCGCGTTCGGATTCACGTCGACCGGCGTCCTCATCGCGACGATGACCGCCCGGGCCCGGCTTCGCGAACTCCTGTTGCCGCTCTTGCTCGTGCCGCTCGTCGTCCCCGTGTTGCTCGCCGGTGTCGAACTCACGCGCGTGCTCACGGAGGGGTACGTGACGTGGCAGTGGCTTCAGCTCTTGCTCGTGTACGATGGACTGCTGTTTCTCACTGGATTAGTGACGTTCGAATACGTGGTCGAACGGTAGCTACAGCCGTCGGTACGCAAGTAGCCCGACGACCACGATTCCGACGAACGCAGCGCTTAGAAGACCGACAGGAAGGTCATCACCCTGCGAGTCGTTATCCAGTTCGTCGCCGGCGACCGCCCCGCGCTCGTCAATGCTCACGGCGATCCGTTCGTCCGCTTCGAGGGCGTTGGTGTTCATCACCATCGGCATCGGCGCGTCCGCTTCGACGAGGTTGTCCGAGAACTCGACCTGACTCAGGTCGTACTCGACAAACGAGATGGCGAACTGCTCGACGTCGTATCCGACCGGTTTCTCGAGTTCTCGGTCTTCAAGCTGATAGAATACCGATACGTCGGCCGTCTCGCCGCCCTCGATCGAGGCGTCGACCGTTGCCGTTCCGTTCTCGACGGTGACCTCAGTACGCTCCTCTTGGACCATTCCCGTGACGACTTCGGCATCCGACGGCACCGCAAACTCGACTGGACCGGCGAAGGGGCGAGCGGCACTGTTCTCGAACGAAACGGTCTCGACGACGAACAGTCTCGACCCGTCCTGAGTGGGTCCGACCCGCAGCAGATGGTTTACGGGTTGTCCACCGCCGAGGTGTAACACGTCTTGGTCGGCAGTCGGCTCCGGAAGCTCGTACGTGGCGTCGACGGATCCATCACCGGTCGAGAGCATCCGCTCGTAGACAGCGCCGTTCGCCTCGATACGAATCGGATACGTTTGATCGGGCTGGAGTGGCTCGAGGGTAAACGAGCCGGTATCGACCGCCAGCTGATCGACTGGCGGACCGTGCTCGCTCATGACGTCGATGGTCGCGTTCGAGACAGGATCGCCATCCTCGTCGACGAGCGTTCCGGTTGCCGTTTCGTTTAGGGTGATCGTCGGCTCCTGGCCGTCGGTGACGAGTTCGTAGTGAGACGCGCCGGCGTGCTCGAGTTTGATGAAGTACACTGACGCGTTGTCAGCCCGTTCGTAGCTGAACGAGCCGTTCTCGATGATCGTCTCGGTTGGATCATCGACTGCGTTGTACCCCGCATCGAGCGGCGTAATGGTGATGTTATCTCCCTCCGCGGAGCCGTCTGCGACGGTCACGGTGCCGGAATACGACTCCTCGGCGACAGCGCCGGGAACCAGCGCGATCGAGACGAGTACGACGAGTGCAAGCGATGCGAGTACTGTGAGAAGTGTGTGTTTGTGAGACATGAATTAGTCGTCGGATGGTGTTTCAGTGGTGTTCGGCTGTTCGGTCCGGCGTGACCACGTGCGAACGAGCCCGTAGGCCGGGTCGAACAGGATGATAACCAACATTCCTGCGAGCAACACGCCGGTACTAACTCGCATGAGATTCATCAGCGGAATCTGTCGGATCGTCAGTGAGGCGGTTCCGTCGTCGACCGCTGCGATGACGTACGTGTCGTGGGCCAGTCCACGATCGACAAAGACGTTTCTGACTTCCATCCCGCCCTGCCGGAGGTAGCGCTCCTGGCCGGCTTCGCCGCTGGCGAGTCGTTCGCCACCGTCGTAGACGGTGAGTCCAACGGCACTGCCCTGGACGCGCGTCTGGTCGAGTGCAGCAGGCGGATTCGTCACCGACCCGATGTCCGCCGGGTCGGTGACGACGACCGCATCGGTTTGCGATAGCTCCGGAAGGTAATCCCACATCACGTAGCCGACGCCGACGACCTGGTCGCCCTCGGAAACGTCAACGTCTGCCTGCCCGTCGCCGACGACGCCGAGCCAGATTTGCGAGTCGTCGAGTTGGACGATCGTCGCCTCCGGCCCCTGATTAACCTCCGTTACCGTTCCGTACACCGGCTGTACCGTCTCGTGAATCGAATCACCTCGAGCAGTCACCTCGTCGACCGAGAAGGCGACGTTTCGAATGTCCGGATCCTCCGGACGCTGATACTCACGATAGTCAGTCACTTCGACGGCGTAAGCGGAGTCGGGGACGTCGTGGACACCGGAGTCGTCCAGTGCTGCCTCCTGTTCGGCATCGGCGATGATCACCGACGACTGGGCGGTAAACAGATAGGAGAACGCGACGGCGACCACGAGGATCACGAAGCCGATGTGAACCATCGCGACGCCCACCTGTTTGAACTGATAGTTTCGACTCGGCGAACCGGGAACGTACTCGAGTGCGCGATTGATGACCGTGAGACAGACGTACGCCGCTGGCGGGAGCAGCGAGAGGGCACTCACGCTGCCGATGAGTTGGTAGAATAGCGCATCGTTCGTGTCACTCGCAAGCAACCACGAGTCGGTCGGCGCGATCAGCGCAGCCAGAACGGTCGCCGTCGTGAAGACACCAAGCGAGAGCAGTGCACGGCGGCGACCCTCTACGTCGTAATCCATGTAGAACCCGAGGAGCAACAGCATCGCGAGCACGATCGGATAGCTCCAGAGGTTATAGTAGTCGCCCGTCACTTCGACTTCCATCCCCGTGATGTAGCTGTTGAGGACGGGGAACGAAAGCCCCCAGACGGAGACGAAACCGAGCAGTCCGATACCGAGGATGGCAAGGTGTAACACATTCGCTCGAGTGAGCCATGGCTGTGAGTCGTCGGCTGGCTCCGCTGGCTCCCTCAGAAGCCAGTAGCCAAGCGGGAGACAGACGCCGAGTATCGTCGTCACTGCGAGCAACACGAGCAGCGCGAACCCAATTCCGTCGTCGGCAAACGAGTGAACGCTTCGGAAGACGCCACTTCTGACGATCGCGGTCGCGTAGATGACGAGCGCAAGTGTCGTCGCCGTCATCGCCGGTGCAAGCGTTGCGTACGTCGATCGCGACCGGTAGTTCATTACGGCGTGTAACGTCGCAGTGAGGAAGATCCACGGGATCAACACGGCAGTCTCGACGGGATCCCACGCCCAGATCCCACCCCAGCCGAGGACTCGATACGACCACAGCGACCCGAGGACGATTGCAGCGGTGAGAAAGAGCCACGAGATGCGGAGCCAGCGCGTGATGCTTCCGATCCAGTCGCTGAACAGTCCTCCGTTACCACGGATCGTCGAAATAAAATGGGCAACGGCGATGGCAAACGGCATCGTCAGAAGCGCGTAGGCGATGAACATCACCGGTGGATGGATCGCCATATACGGATCGACCAGAAGCGGATTAAGTCCCGTCCCATCGAGCGGCGTGACCCCCTCGCCCATCTCGGGGAACTCGTCGGTGATCGAGGTGAAGGGACTATCGAAGAATAGCATGGCCGCGAAGTACGTGACAATCCCGACCGTGAGTCCCTGCACGAGTTTCGCATCGGGCGACGCTACTCCACGGCGGACAGCCGCCCAGAAGGCGACGACGGCAGCCAGTGCTGCCCACAGGAGAACGGAGCCTTCGTTACCTGCGTAGACGCCGGTGATGCGATAGAGCAGTGGAATGTAATTCGCGGTGTTGTTCCAAACGTACGCATTCGCGTAATCGGTGACGACAAACTGGTACGTGAGATACCCGAGTGCGAGTGTCAACAGTCCGGCAGTCGCACCGATCAACGGTGCAATGACGGTGACGTAGTCGTTGTTACGGCGGAGATAGCCACGAAACAGGAGCACCGTTGCCACGAGTCCCGTAACCATCGCGCCGGCGATGAGCGCAGATCCAATCATCGACTCTTCCACTCCGATTGCGCTTCGTCGAGATACGCGATAAACGAGTCCGTCTCGGCGTATCCATTGATGTCCACCAACAGTTCTCCGTCAGGTGTGATCGCGACATGCTGGGGCGGGTAGTTCGCATTGTACCGTCGCTGGAGGTCTTTCGCTTCCGAACTGCTATCGTCGAGATTCACCGCGAGGAGAACGAAGTTATCGAGCCGGTCGTGAACATCCGGCTCGACGTAGGCGTTCTCGTTGTAATCTTCACAGTAGGTACACCACGTCGTCCAGAAGTAGACGAGCACCGGTTTGTCTTCCGCGGCAGCGGTTTCCAGCGCTTCGTCTACGTCTGTTTGCCATGCAGTGTCTCCGTGATACGTGTGTGACTCATCACTCAGTACGGATGCCGTGTTCATCGAGTAGTATCCGATTCCGAGGGCCATGATAACAAGAACAATCGTGAAGATTTTTCGTGGCGTCACGGATTCGGCGGGCTCATTACTAGTGGATCGATTGATGTGACCATACGATAGATACTAATTTTCCCATGGGATTTCATCGACCATAAATCTTTAATCATTAGTTTCCATCATTATGACTCATGCCAGTGAGTGCATCATGCAGAAGGTGTCCGGAAAGAGGATCTTCTGGGCCATGAAGCGAAAACTACTCATCTTGTCAGGAGTGCTCGTACTGGCCGTTCTGGCCGGTTGTTCCGCTCCGACAGCACCTGATGATAGCAACGGCGAAACGAGTGATCCGATAGAGGCGCCGGCAGAATGGCCGGACCGCAACGTGTTGGACGAAGATCTTCGGGAGGGTGAGTCGAAAGACGACCTCGAGTACCGGAACGAAACGGCCGGCGAGGAGATCCAGTTCTCCCCCAAGGAGATGAACGAGTCGACGCTTCCCGAGAACGAAAACGAGCGGGAACTCGTCATCTACGGGCGCGAGATCATGGAGAACACCTCCGAAGAACTTCCAGAGCACGTCGGTAACGAACTGTCGTGTGCGAGCTGTCACGGCGGCAGCGATCTCGGTATGACGCAGGGAATGGTCGGCCAGGATATCACCATGATTCCGCTCGTCGGGACCCATGCAGACCTACCCGAGTGGACCAACCGGCGCGACCGGATGCGTGACAGTCGCCAGCGGCTGATGGGCTGTTTCGACCGGAGTATGAACTCCCAGGACTCCGAGGAGGGCACACCCGAGTACGACAGCAGAGAGATGCAAGCCATGGAGGCGTACATGCAGTGGCTGAGCGAGGGCGTGCCGACGAAGGCCCAGCCGTACTGGTCACACCTGAACAAAGCAGAGGGTGACGAACGCGTTCCGGTCGAAGAGATCAACCCTGTCCGGGGTGCAGAACTCTACCTTGAGAACTGTGCGTCCTGTCACGGTGACGACGGACAGGGAATCGAGGGCACTGCCACAGCACTGTGGGGCCCTGACTCGTTCAACGACGGTGCCGGAATGTCCCGCGTCTACACGTCGTCGGCGTTCATCCGTGAAGCCATGCCATACGGTGCACCACACACGCTGACTGACTGGCGTGACGTACAGGACATCGCTGGATTCATGAACGGCCACGACCGTCCCGAGTTCGTTGGCAAAGAAGACGACTTCCCGACGACGGGTCCACCGGAGGAGGGAGTCTACTACGAACGGACGCAGGGGGATCTCGGCTACGAGATGAACCCGATGCAGAAGAAACTCGAGTTAGCTGGCATCCCGACGGGTACCGAGTCGCTTAGCGAGGACGACATCCCGGACGACGTCGATCGGTACGACCAGCCGCTCCGGGAGGAGTCGGTCGACGAGACGGGCGACTGAACGAAGCCGTCGAAGATTCACCACGTTCTTTATTTCCATCTCGGGATATAGAGTCATCAATGCTCGAGACGCCGGGACTGGTTGCAGTTTTCGTCGCAGGGGTACTCACTGCACTCACACCGTGTTGTCTCCCGATGATCCCCCCGTTACTCGCGGGAAGCACCGGACACCGGTTTCGGCCGCTCGCGATCGTCGCCGGGAGTATCGCGTCGTTTACCGTGCTCGGAATCGCCACGGCGCTGGTCGGCTCGTTGACGCCCGATTCGTTTCGGCTGCCGTTCGTGGCAATGATCATCGTCTTCGGTGCGGTGATGGCCGATGACGATCTTCACACCGCGTACACGACGTACGCATCGAGAGTTACCGGTCCGGTGACGCGGTTTACGACCGCCATCGAAACGTCCCACCACCCACTCGTCGGTGGCTTCGTGCTCGGACTGTTTCTCGGCGTCATCTGGTTGCCGTGTGTCGGGCCCGTACTCGGGAGCGTGCTCGCGTTCGTCGGTGCGTCCGGAGAGACGGCACAGAGTGCAACGCTGCTTTTTACGTACGGGGTCGGCTTCTCCGGACCACTGTTGGTCGTCGCGTACGGCGGGAAACGGGCCGGCAGTGTGCTGACCGACCGCGTGCGGTCGCTCGATCGACCGGCGCTGGTACGACGGCTGAGCGGGTACGCGCTCGTCGTGACAGGTATCGGACTGTTGTTCGAAGTCGACAAGGCGTTGCTGGCAGCACTCGTCCAGTAATTGTTGGAAAAAATTAAGTCATACTCGTTGAATGCATGCTCGTATGCGTACACTCTCGAGACGCCTTGGCACACTCATCGCGCTGTTCCACCGAATCATGTGGAGTCGGTTTGTTCGCTGGGGCGCGTTCGTTCTTGGCTTGACCTCGTTGACTCTCATATTCGGATTCGCCTCCCGAACGATGTACGGCATCGATCACGGTATCAACCTCATCGCCTACTGGCACATTCCGCTCGCGTTTCTGACTGCCGGCGCCCTCTCTGCGACGTTCGTCGGGAGTGTGCTCTATCTCAAATACGAGGGCCGATTCTGGAACCGGCTCGCACACAGCGGCGGCGAGATCGGATTCCTGTTCGCAACGCTGACGCTCGTTACGGGGAGCCTGTGGGGACGCGTCGTCTGGAACTCGTGGTGGGAGTGGAGTGACGTTCGACTCGTCACGTTTCTCATGGTCTGGTTCATTTACGCGGGGTATCTCGTCGTGTACGCCTCGACAGAACGGGGTGCCGACGAACGATTTGCGGCAGTCTACGGAACAGTCGCGTTCATCACCGTTCCGATCACCTACACTGCTGGCCGTCTCTGGACACCGACGTTTCACGAACCGACCGTGGCAAATCCAGACGTGAGTGCAAACATCGACCCACTGACGCTCGGCATCTCGTTGCTCGCACTGGGACTGCTCTACATCTACCTGATGGCGATTCGTATCCGCCTGCACGAACTCGAGGACAAAGTCGTCCTCAAAAAAGAGGAGGTGGCGTAACCATGGAACCGTTCCTCCTCGCCGGATACGGCGCGATATTCGTCGCGCTGTTCGCGTACATCCTCTACATGCAGCGCCAGTTACACCGCCTCGAGCGACAACTGCAAGATCTCCGGTAGCCCTCTGTCACGGCCCGGATGAATAGCGTCTCCACCGACTGTCGCCGCACGCCTACACACGACGGCTGTGCGTCGGGATAGCTATCGACAGTGTTTCTCGAGGGCGACCTCGGTGCTGACACCCTCGAGAGCGAGTGACGAAGAAATCACAACCGTGTTGACGCTGCCCTCGTGAGTAGGGCCCGATGACGAACGCGTCCGGGAGCCGAGAGACACTGTGGGTTATTCTGGCGTCGGCAACGCTGACCGTGATGGCCGGGGCGATCCTCGGGCCGATCGTGCCGGCGATCCAGTCGAGTCTGGGCGTTTCGGAGTCGAACGCCGGCCTCATTATTACGACCCACGGGGCACTCATTGTTCTCGTTAGTCCGATTGCGGGCGCGCTCATCGACCGTATCGGGCCTCGCCGGCCCTTCATTATCGGGCTCTTGCTGTATGCAGCCGGTGGCGGGGCCGGACTCGTCATCGACTCGTTTGGCCCGCTGCTCGCCTCGAGGGCAGTGCTGGGCGTCGGCGTGGCCTTGGTCTACACCGGGATCACGGTACTTATTTACGATCTCTACGAGGGCCAGCGGATGAACCGTGCGCTCGGCTTACGGAGCAGCGCCAACAGCGTCGGTGCGGTTATCTGGCCGTTGGTCGGCGGTGCGCTCGGCACCCTCTCGTGGCAGGCCCCCTTCGGTGTCTACTTGATCGCGGTCCCGCTTGGTCTCCTCGCGATCGTGACTGTTCCCGAGACGGGACGAAACGAAACCAGCGACGAGGTGGAGTCGGATGCGGGTGTCGCCGGTGTCGTCGCCGTCTTCCGACGGCGGCCCGCGCTGCTGTCGGTCTACCTGCTATACTTCGGGGCGAACACACTCCTCTACAGTATCGTCGTCTTTTACCCCCAACTGCTTTCGGGGCTGGGGATCACCTCCTCGCTGTCGATCAGCTACTATCTCGCCGCCAACGGGCTTGCCGGTGGGATTTCGGCTGCGCTCTACGATCGACTCGTCGAACGGACGAGCCGGCACGTCCTCGTCGCGACGGCGCTCGTCCTCTGGATCGTCGCGTTCACGGGTGCGACCGTCGCGGGATCGGCGCTGACCGCAGTCCCGTCGGTGGTCGCGTTTGGGCTGGGACTGGGGCTGGTCTTCCCCTCGGCGTTCGCGTGGATCGAGGCACTCGCACCCGTCGATCGACAGGGACAGTTCAGCTCCTATCTCGCATCAGCAGGCTATACGGGCCAGTTCCTCTCACCAGTGTTGTTCGGTCCACTGGTCCCGCTGTTCGGCGTCCGTGGAGTGTTCGGTGCGGCGGCGACAGCAGCCACACTCGGTACGCTCGCACTCGCGGCCGTGCTGGGCAGACGGCGTCGACATAACAGGGCACTGGCGAAGTGAATCTCCCGCTTTGTCAAGCCAGAGTATACGTTCCAGATAGCCGATCAAAACGGTCCAAACTGACTCACACGGACTCCCGAAGCGCCCAGACGTCCTCGGTCGGCTCGAGGCGATGCGGCTCTGCCCCTCGAGCAGTCAGAATCCCAGCGTGGTACAACATCGCCTTCAGTTGGAAGACGGTCGGCGAGTGATAGACGGACCCATCCTCGAGCGCTGAGCGCCGAAGCTCGCCGTCTTCGGTCAGGACTCGTCGTCGAACCGCCTCGTCGCCGCGGACGAACAGTTCGACGGTAAAGGTCGGATGGAGTTCGTGCATGTGGACGACCAGATCGACGAGCGAGGGCTCGGGCTGCCAGTCGTCGTGCATGGTCTGGAGTTCGGTCACGAGCAACTCCGTCGCGGGATACTCGAACAGGACGCGTCGAGCCAGCCGCCCCCACGCCGGGGCGACGTCGACGAACCGTTTTGACGACCGATACCAGTTCTCGAACTCGGCAAGCGCCGCCTCCACGGAGCCGTACTGTGCCGTCGCGAATCGAACGACCTCCTGACCGAGCGACGTCAGCGCCGGGGCGGGGCCGGGTTCGATCAATCCGAGAAAGGTAGCGCCGCGTCTGGCATCGTCGGCCGCGCCGACGATCTTGTAGTCTGAGAGCACCGTTGCGGTGTCCCCGTCTGCGTACTGCGCGAGCGGATAGCCCAGATAGTTTTTCGGATGATTCAGCCCGAACGAGGCGTCGGTGACGCCCTGTGCGCCAGCCTGGAATCGCAGCGCCGTCGCCTCGCTCGAGGTTCGGTTACCGACGACACGGGGCACCTCGAGGGCGTCGACCGTCCCCGACTCGGCAACGCCGAGGACGCCGACGTTCAACTCCCGGGCGAGCGTGCGATCGGTTTCCGAAACCGCGGCTGCCGGCGCGGCGAGATACGCCGCGTTCGCCTCGTGAAGCCGGTCGTAGGCCTGGACGATCCCGCGTTGCGTGTCGACGCCGCCGCTCGTCTCCCCTTTCGCTTCGATGGCGATCAGCGGCGGCTCGTCGCCGAGCCGGTCGACAGCGAGCAGATCGGACTCGAGGGCGCGCACGCCGACGAGATCCGGGTAGCCGCCACCGATCCGAACGTGGTTGAACGGCGCGAGACAGTCTCGAACGGCCGGATCGACGGGGTGGCCAGGGAGCCATTCGGCTTTCGAGAACTGCGTGTCGGCGACTGCGTAGGACGGCGAGTCGTCCGCGGACTGGCTCGGAAAGAGCCGTCGCTTGGTGTGGGCCAACACCTGTGGTTCCGACAGCGGCCCTGCCGCGGTGCTCATGACTTGTGATTCGAGACAGCGATCAAGAATGTTCTGGCACCGAGATCGGTCGGGCCGGACGCCAGTGTTCGAGTGGGTTCGGCTCGAGGGGCGTCTCAATCCATCGGCTCGGTCGGTGTCGCCGCCGCCTCGCTCGAGTAATCGAGCAGGGCAATCGCGATTCGGCCAGCGACGTACGCAAAGGCGTTCGAAAGGTGGAAAAACGCGAGTCCGAGACCTGCACCGAGCACCACCGCGAGGGCTGCTTCCGGGAGCGTGTCGATCGTCCAGACGATCGGCTCGTCGTTGACCCTGAACAGTTCCTCCTCGTGTGGATACCGGAACGGGATAGTGAGAAACGAGAGCGCGGTGACGAACACGACGAGCAACACGATTGCGACGAACCCGAACCAGAACTTCACCATGAGAAAGCCCAGTCCGCGCCAGGTCGAGGGAGCGTCGAAATATCGTCTCACCGTCGCCAGCAACCCGGCCGACGAGGACCGGACGTCGTCGATCGTCTCGAGATCGACCGAAAGCAACGCGTTTGCGAGCCATCGTTCGAACCGCACAAGCAGTCGCGAGCCGATGACGGTGCCGATCAACAGCAGGATGCCGATGCCGAGCGCAGAGAGGACGGTTCCGAACCCGAAGCCGACGAGAAACACCACCGAGTACACCATTCCGAGTGGAAACGCCACAGCCAGATAGCAGAGGTTTTTGTACGTCTGTCGCTCGGCGACGACGCCGACGAAATTGGCAACCGAATAGCTCCGCTCGCGGCTTGGACGGTCTGTAGATGACATTTTGACTGACTGTTGTCTCGCTCTAGTAAAGAGGGCCGCATCCAGTTACAGGATCAGAAACAGCGTGGTGAGCCACACCCGACGACGGTTACGGCCCGGTGACCACACGAGCCGAGCGCTCGAGCGGACCGCTGACACGTCACCCGCCCACCCCAAGCACTGCCTCGAGGGTCGAGGACAGGCGTTTGTGCCTCGAGTCCGTCAACGTCGTGTATGACCGAGCCAACGCTCGTCTACGACGACGACTGTGGGTTCTGTACGTGGTGGGCGGACTACGTCGATCGACATGGCGAACTGCGTCTCGTCGGCTTTAGCGATCTGTCGGCCGAACCCGAACTCCACGGGCGGCTGCCGACGCACTACGAGCAGTGTTCGCATCTCGTGACCGATGATGCGGTCTACTCCTGTGGGGCATCGATCGAAGAGGCACTCCGTCGGACGACTGCCAACAACACCGTTCGCGACGTCATCGAGTTCGGTCGCCACTTCGAAGAGTACGAACGCGTCCGCGAGTGGGCCTACCGGCAGGTAGCGAACAACCGCGAGACGTGGGGCCAACTCGTCTCGAAGACGCCGCCAGCGAGGCAAGATGCGGCCGACGACGGGAGCCGCTGAGAGCCCGTATACGACCCAGCCGTCCCATCGCGTGCTTGCTCTGGCCTGTCAGCCACCGTCGTACTCGCCGAGCCACGACTGTACCGTCCCCTGCAGGGCACCGGTGGTACTTCCGATATTCAGGATTTGGTAGCCCGACGCGGCCTTCTCGTTGACATCGTCCATCCCGAAGCCGAGCCCGCCGAGTGGGACATCGGCCTCGAGCGCTGCCTCTCGAATCCGGTCGACGTGGTGCTCGACGTCCTTGTGGGTCGGCTCCCCAGGATGGCCCGTTGAGACGGCGAGATCGAGCGGGCCGGCGAAGACGAAGCCCAGTTCGGGCACCGCGAGGATGTCGTCGATGTTGTCGACCGCCGTCGGATTCTCGATCGTCACGCCGAGGACGATCTCGTCGTCTTCGGTGCCGACGTAGTCGTCGGCCGTCCCCCAGCGACTCGCACGGGGGCTTGCAAAACCGCGTCTTCCGGGGTCGCCGTCGTACTCGAACCGGGCGGCCTCGAGCGCCTGCTGGACCTCGTCGGCCGTCTCGATCCGCGAGACGAACAGCGAGCGGACGCCGGCGTCGAGCGCTTTTCGGATCATCCCCGGGTCGGGTTCGGGCAGGCGAACGAGCAGTTCCGTCTCGGTTACGTCCGCGGCCCGAAGCAGGTCCTCGAGTCGGTCGCCGTCCCACGGACTCGGGCCGGCGTGTTCGAGATCGATCCAGACGAAGTCGAGCCCGAGCTCGCCGTAGAACTCGACGAGCGTTGGGTTGTACGTGTTCTCGAGGATTCCAAGGGCGACACCGCCGTCCTCGAGCGTTCGCTGAAGCCGGTTGCTGCGGGGTGTGGTCGGCATAGGCGACGGACCAGCAGAACCGCAATAAAGCTTCGCGGTGAGTAAGCACCGTCGGCTCGAGCAGTTGGTCCGCTCGTCGGTTCGCCAGCCTCGAACGGGACATCTCGGCGACTGTGGACACCTACTGGCGCTCGTATCGAAGCATGGTCCCAGCGAGGACGATCACGAGTGTACCACCCGAAAGCATGGCCAGTCCGGGAACGTACGAGCCCGTCACGTCGTGAAAGACGCCGATCAACATTGGGCCGAAGAAGCCGCCGATCTCGCCGACGGCGAAAATGAAGCCGACCGCCGTCCCGGTCAGCCGCGCGCCGATCCCTTCGAGTGTCGGCGGAATCGCCCGGATGAGCGGCGACACACCGCCAATTCCCAGCCCGGCGAAAACGATTCCAATGACGGCCAGTGTCCCGGACCCGCCCGCGATCACCCCGGCAACGCCGAGGAACGCGACGCTGCCACAGCCCATCAGTGCGAGTCGCCGGGCAGCGAACCGGTCTGCAAGCGTGGGGATGAACAACACGCCGACGACGTAGGATCCGATCAACAGGCTCGTGGCCTGTCCAGCCACACCGGCCGCGAGCCCGCGCGACTCGAGTACCGTCGGCAGCCACCCCTGCAGGCCGTGGTGTAACAGCAGGTACATCGTCCCAATGACGACGATCAACTGGAGGTCGCGGTGGGACAGCACCAGCCGCAGGTCGTCGACGACCGACTCGAGGGAAAACGGGTCGTTGTCGGCCATCCGGTCGTCGATGCCGACGTGCCACGTCACGAGGAGCCAGCAGAGCCCGTAGCCGATGGCGACGACACCACTCCAGAAAAACAGCGGTCGCCAGCCGCCGAGCCACGGTCCCAGAATCGGCCGACCGACGGCGAAGACGAGCGCCGAGCCCGTCGAGGCTCCGATGAGATAGATCGCCGATGGGCGACCGGTTGCCGCTGGCGGGAACAGGACCCCGACCAGCTTCGGGAGGCCGAACGTAATCGCGGTCGCGCCGACGCCGAGCAGGAGCGTTGTGGCCAGCAGCGACGGAAAGCTGCCGGCCGTGCTTCGACCGATCTGGGCGACGCCGTAGATCAGCACACCGACAGCGAGGCTTCGGCCAGGCCCGACTCGGTCGACGGCGAGCCCGGAAAACAGCGCAAGCGGGATGTACGTCAACGGCACCGCCCCAGCGAGAATCCCAGCTTGCGTACTCGAGAGGTCGAGCTCCGCGATAATCGTCGAGAGAAACGCCGGCAGCGAGAACCAGACGAACATGAGACAGGTATAACTCCCTGCCCCGAGCACGACGAGGCCGTACTCCTGTCGGTATCCACTGCCATTAGTTCTCATGGAGTCGGGGTGTGTGCCGACACATGGAGTAGGTTGCTATACCGGTCGTATCGACCGGATGGCACCCCGATCGCTTCTTGCCGTGTGTCGGCTGTGCAGTGACGGCCAGTGGCGATCATCGCTGCACCCACGTGGGAATTATGTCGGTTGTGACCGTAGTCGACGTATCCAACGGAGGGGACAACCTGTGACATGCACCAACTGCGGAGCGACGGAGTACCCAGTCGAGCGCTATCACGTTCATCTGTCCACGGGCCAAGTCGTCGAGTTTGCGCTCTGTGAAGGATGTCGTCACAAGTTCGTCACCGCAGACTGGGTTGCGGCAGTGGTTTAAGTGGTTGAACGACGACAGTACACGGTGTCATGGTGTCGACACCGACTGAAAGTGCGACTGCGGAGGGGCACCCTGTTGGCAGGAGTCCGCTCCCGGAGTTCGTCGACTGGCTCTTCGGGGCTATCATCGCGCTGAGCGGACTGTTTCTGGTCGTCGGTGGGAGCGCGCTCGTGTTTCTGGTCGACCGAACGCTCCTCGCGGAGGGCGTCGAAGACGGAACGATCACGGTCACCGTCGGCACGACCGAACTCACCGACGCCGAGACGCTGACTGTCGCCGACGCCGTCGTCTCGTGGACGGGGCCAGGACTGCTACTGACCGGCGTTGGGCTGGTTCTGTTCGCCGTCGGGTACGTCGTCGCGAGACACCGCGCGCACCGTCAGGCCGGGACGGACGACCCCGTCAGTTCGTATGGTACGTTCGCCGTTCTCGGCGCTGTGACGACTGTCGTGCTCTCTTTTATCCCCGTCTCGCCCGCCGTCGGCGGTGCGCTGGCGGGCTATCTCGAGCGTGGCGAGTCCGATCGGACGGTCAGCGTCGGGACGCTCGCGGGGCTCTTGCCCATGCTGCCAGTAATCGCGATCCTCCTGTTCGTGTTCGGCGGCCTGGTAACCGGACTGCTGGCCATCGAGCAGGCAGGGAACGCAATCGTCGTCGGAACAGTGGTGCTCCTTTCGGTGTTGCTCGTCGCGACCGTCGGGGCCGGCCTCGGCGCGCTCGGCGGGTACGTCGGTGGTCGGCTTGCAGACCGTCGGGCGACTGTTAACTGACGCACACTACGTTTCGCATCCCGCTTCTCATCTCACGGGTGTTACGTCGACGCTTCCACCGATACAACGTCGCCGAGTTCGGGCGCACTCGCGTCGAACCCATCGCCTCGCAACTCTTCGGCGAATGCCTCACAGCGGTCGCCGTGGTTGATCAGGACTGAACTGTCGCGGTAGGATGCGAGAAACTCGAGAATGCCGTCTCGATCCGCGTGGGCCGAGAAGTCGTACTGTTCGACCTGGGCGCTGACGGGCATCACTCGCCCGTCGATCTCGGCGCTGCCGGTCTCGAGGAGGTCGCGTCCGGGCGTCCCCTCGACCTGATATCCCGTCATGGTGATCTTGTTCGCCGGATTCCGCCGGATTTCGGGGATGTAGGTCATCGCCGGCCCGCCCGAGAGCATCCCGCTGGTGGTGATGATCGCGGCTTTCTGGTCGACGATTCGCTTGCGCTGGCCGTCCCGGCCGGTAACGAAGCGGGCGTGTGAGATCGCTCGCCGAAACGCCTCGGCGTCGCGGACGTAGTCGGGATACTGGCGGAGCATCTCGGTGACCTGTGTCCCCATCCCATCGACATAACACGGGATGTCGTGGGCTGCACAGACGAGCATCAACTCTTGTGTGCGCCCGATCGCGAACGCCGGGACAACGACCGTGCCGCCGTCCCAGAGCGTCGTCTCGACGCTTTCGACGAATCGCTCCTCGACCGTAGCTCGAGGCTCGTGGTCGACGTCGGAGTACGTACTCTCACAGAGGACAATATCGGCGTCGGGACGCGCGGTCGTCCCCGACACCAGCCGCTGTCCAGCCACGGAGCTGGCGTGGCCGTTCGAACCGCTCGAGTCGACATCGGCGTCGATGTGGAAATCGCCCGTATAGAGCAGTCGCGTGTCGCCGTCATCGACGAGGACGTGGGCGCTGCCCGGAATATGGCCGGCATTATAAAACGTGATCTCGTGGCCAGCGGCTTCAAAGGGCTCCCGATAGCCGTGTGTCTCCGAGACCTGCGTGACGCGTTTGAGGTCGGGTTCAGTAAACGGGCAGTTGTACGAACCGCCGTGCAGTTTCAGCGTGTCTCGAGCGAGCGTCTGCGCGAGTTCGGCCGTCGGCGGCGTCCAGTGGATCGGCGGTCGCCCGTCACCAGAGAGAAGGGTCGGAATCGTCCCGACGTGGTCGAGGTGGCCATGGGAGACGACGACCGCCTCGGGATCGGGCGTCTCGAGCGGAAACTGGGGCGGGTTGGCGGTCAGCATCCCGAAATCGAGCAACAGCGCGTCGTTGACGAGGATCGCGCTGCGCCCGACCTCACGAGCACCGCCGAGAAATCGGATGTCCATTACCATCGCTGGGTCCTCGAGCCGTTTTCCTCCATCGTTTCCGTTCGTTCGGCCAGCGAATATGACACGGACAGCGGCGGACAGCCTGTCACCGAAAAGGCATAGGGTGGGCTACGTCAAACGGACACATAGATGAGTGCCACACTGGACGAGCGGGACATCAAGATCATCTTCGCAATCGCAGAACAGGAGACCGACAACACGGAAGTCATCCACGAACAGACCGGTATTCCGAAGTCGACGGTGCACTACCGATTGCAGAGTCTCAAAGAGGACGGCGTCATCACGAACGAACTGTACGAACTCGACCTCGAAAAGGTCGGCCTCGGAATCACGATCATCTCCGAAATCTGGGCGGAGTTCGGCGAGGGCTATCACGAACGGGTCGGCGAACAGCTCGCCGATATCGAGGGCGTCAATCAGGTCTATTTCACGATGGGCGATACTGACTTCATTGTCATTGGGCGACTCACCTCGCGGGATATGGTCGAAGAGCTCGTCGACGACTACGAGTCGATCGACGAAATTCGTCGCACGAGTTCGAAGTTCGTCATCTCGACGATCAAGACGAACACGGGGATCGGCACGCTGCGTGATTACAGTCAGGAGTCGCTGCTCGACTCACATGAGTTGCCCACTGGCGACGAAGCGGAGTAAGGACGAGTCGCTTACTCGTAGGCGGCGATCCCGGTCAGATCCTCGCCGAGGATGAGGGTATGGATGTCGTGGGTGCCCTCGTAGGTGTAGACCGTTTCCATGTTCGCCAGGTGACGCATCGGCGAGTAGTCGGTCGTGATCCCGTTCCCACCGAGCATCTCACGGGCGATCCGGGACTGGTCGCGGGCCATGCGCACGTTGTTTCGTTTGGCCATCGAGACGTGCTGTGGGCGCAAGTCGCCGCGCTCTTTGAGCTCCGTCAGGCGGTGGATAAGCAGTTGTGCGAGTGAGATCTGGGTCGCCATCTCCGCGAGTTTCTGCTGTTGGAGCTGGAAGCGCCCGATCGGGCCGCCGAACTGCTCGCGGTCCGTCGCGTACTGGCGGGCTGTCTCGAAGCAGTTTCGAGCCGCGCCGACAGCTCCCCAGGCGATACCAAAGCGCGCCTGCGTGAGACAGGACAGCGGTCCTTTCATGCCGGAGACGCCGGGGAGGACGTTCTCCTCGGGAACGTGGACGTCGTTCAGACCGATCTCGCCAGTGATCGAGGCGCGAAGCGAGAGCTTTTCGGTGATTTTGTTGGTCGAGACGCCGTCGCGGTCGGTCTCGACGAGGAAGCCCCGAACTGGGGTGTCGTCGCTCGAGCGATCACGCGCCCAGACGATCGCGACGTCGGCGATGGGGGAGTTCGTGATCCACGTCTTCGAGCCGTTGAGCACGTAGCCGTCGGCGTCGCGTTCGGCGTGGGTTTCCATCGCCGTCGGGTTCGAGCCGTGTTCGGGTTCGGTGAGGCCGAAACAGCCGACAGCCTCGCCAGCGCCGAGTTTGGGGAGCCATTCTTCTTTCTGCTCCTCGCTGCCGTAGGCGTGGATCGGATACATGACGAGTGCGCCCTGGACCGACGCCATCGAGCGCAGCCCCGAGTCACAGGCCTCGAGTTCCTGCATCAACAGGCCGTAGGCCGTCTCGGAGACGTTCGGCGAGCCGTAGCCCTCGAGGTTGGGGGCGTAAAAGCCCATCTCGCCCATCTCTGGGATCAGTTCTTTCGGGAACGTGCCGTTTTCGAAGTGCTCGCCGATATCCGGGCGAACCTGTTCGTCGACGAACTCGCGTGCCGTATCGCGGATCAGTCGTTCTTCGTCGGTGAGTTCTGCTTCGAGGTCAAGGTAGTCGAGCATTAGTGTGAATCCTCCGTTGTTGCACGAACGGCCTCACAGAGGACGTCCATGCCGAATTCCGCTTGTTCGTGGGTGAGAACGAGCGGCGGGATGAGCCGCAACACGTTCCCGTGTCGGCCGGCGCTCCAGACGAGAACGCCGTTCTCATAACAGTACTGCTGGATCGCTTTGACGATGTCGGCGTCCGGGTTGCCGTCCGCGTCTTCGAACTCGACGCCGACGAACAGCCCCTTCCCGCGCACGTCGATGATCTCCGGGGTGGTTTCTGCGACCTCGCCGATGCGGTCGCGAAGGTAGCGCCCGAGTTCCGTCGCGTGTGCGAGCAGGTCGTGTGATTCGATGTACTCGATCGCACGCAGGCCGCCGACCATCGCGGGCGCGTTGCCGCGGAACGTGCCAACGTGGCCGCCCGGCCCCCAGGTGTCGAACTTCTCGTGGTAGAGCATCGCACCGATCGGCAGCCCGGTACCGCCGAGTGCTTTCGCCATCGTGATCGCGTCCGGGGTCACGTCGAAGTGGTCCGTTGCGAACCACTCGCCGGTTCGACCCAGTCCGGTCTGGATCTCGTCGACGATCAACATCGCATCGTTGTCGTCTGCGATGTCACGAAGCCCCTGCAGGAAGCCCTCCGGCGGCACGATGACGCCGCCTTCGCCCTGAATCGGTTCGACCCAGATGCCGGCCGGCGTCTCGTGGCCGCCGTAGGGGGCCTCGAACTTCCGCTTGACGGCGTCGAGCGCGCGGGCACAACCGTCGTTCATACAGCAGTCGTCGGCCGGACAAAGTGCGCCGGCGTCGCCGGTGTCGGGATCCTGGGCGGGGTAGGGATAGGGCACGTGGACGGTGTCCGCAAGCAGCGGCGCATAGCCTTTCTTGTACTTCTTGCCCGCAGTGAGGCTGAGTGCACCGGCGGTCGTGCCGTGGTAGGAGCCTTCGAAGGCGAGCAGGCCGTGTCGACCCGTGTTGTGTTTGGCGAGTTTGATCGACCCTTCGATCGCGTCGCTCCCACTCGGGCCGCCGAAAACGACGTTACTCGCGCCAGCCAGCCCGCCGGGAGCGATCTCTCGAAGCTTGTCGATGAGATCGAGCCGCGCTTCGGTCGGGAAGTCGATCGTATGGGCGACCGACTCGAGTTGTTCCTGAGTCCCCTCGAGAACGTAGGGGTTCGAGTGGCCGACGTTCAACACGCCGATCCCGGCGAAGAAGTCGAGGAAGGTGTTGCCGTCGACGTCACGAACCGTCGCCCCGCGGGCTTCCTCGAGGGCGATCGGGATCCGTTTCGGATACGCAACGGCGCTACTGTCGATCTCCTGTTGACGCTCCAGGAGTTTCCGTGAGTTCGGTCCTGGAATCTTATCAACGGATGGTTCCATCGCGAAGTGAAGGTCGTCGATTGGCGGGCCTACTGCCATATGATACTATTTCCAGCGTCACATATATATTTGATGCGAAATCTCACGTAGTTTGCGTTAGACAGCAATAATCTAAAAGCCGGAATAGATATTGGACCTAATCCAACATCGAGAGATTGTGGTGGCGAAGGGACGCTGTGTGGGTGAAATGCTGTCTGCTCGACGGCGTCTCGCGTGCTCCTCGGCACCAAGTCGGGCGGTCGGAACAAACATGTTCGACAGAATATATGTAGACCAGTGTCAACCACAGTCACGGCTCTGAGTAACATCTGTTTTACCGGTAGAATAGCAGAAATGTTTCTAAATTGCTGTATTTGACCCAACAAAACGGAAAGAAATAGGATCTAATACACTATATAGTACACTTCTTGATGAATATACAACACCTACGAAAGATACATTAGGTATCGTATTTATGGCCCATACGGTAACGGAAGTCAAGGACGACAACTATGTCAGATACAACACAAAGCGGATTAGAAAAGGCGTTGGGGAGCAAGGAAATGCTGATCTTGGCGTTTGGCGCGATGATCGGCTGGGGATGGATCATTCTCGCAGGGGATTGGGTCAATGAAGGAGGTCCACTGGGTGCGATCACCGCGTTCGTTGCAGGGGGGATTGTCGTCGGTATCGTGGCGATCATTTACAGTGAACTGGCGTCGTCGATGCCGTTGGTCGGTGGCGAACACGTCTACAGCCTTCGTGCGCTGGGTCCGATCGGCTCGTTCGTCTGTACCTGGGCGATCATCTTTGGCTACGTCACAGTCGCTGCCTTCGAGGCGGTGGCTCTTCCGTCCGCGATGGCGTTTATCGTTCCCGGGTTCGATGCGATCCCGCTCTGGGAGGTCGCCGGCGAGCCGGTGTACGCCACCTGGATCCTCGTCGGTGTGCTGGGAACGATCGGTATTACGTACCTGAACTACATCGGCATTCGAATCGCTGCACAGTTCCAGATCATCATGACCGTCGTCATCGCGTTCGCCGGTGTCGTGTTGATCGCCGGTGCGGTGACCAACGGGCAGCCATCGCCCGATCCATCCTTCGGGGCTGGAACGGCCGGTATCTTCGCTGTCGTGTTGATGACGCCGTTCATGTTTGTCGGGTTCGACGTTATTCCACAGTCAGCGGAAGAAGCCGACATTCCGGCCCGAACGCTGGGGCTCTTGATCATACTGTCAGTTAGCATGGCTGCGCTGTTTTATATGGCCGTCATCTGGGGCTCCAGTCGTGCGCTTCCGGGTACGGAACTCGTCGACAGCGCCCTCCCCGCGGCGACGGCAATGGAGGTGCTGTACAGCAGTACCGCTGCTGGGCAGCTGATGGCACTTGCAGGCGTTGCAGGGATCATGACGAGCTGGAACGCGTTCATCATCGGCGGCAGTCGTGCCCTCTTTGCACTCGCCGAATCGGGGATGATTCCGAAATCGCTCGGGAAAGTCCATCCGGAACATAACACCCCGAGCAACGCGATCCTACTGGTCGGCGGACTGTCCGCGATTGCCCCGTTCTTCGGCGAACAGATGCTCACGTGGATCGTCAACGCCGGTGGACTCGGCATCGTCGTCGCCTGGTTCCTCGTCGTCGTCTCCTTCCTGGTGCTTCGCTACCGTGAACCCGAGATGGAACGACCATACAAGGTTCCGGGTGGCTCCGTCGTCGGCATCGTTGCGTTCGTGCTGACGGCGATTTTCATCTCGCTCTACCTGCCCGGCGGCCAATCTGCACTGGTCTGGCCATACGAGTGGCTCATCGTCCTCGGCTGGTGTGTTCTCGGTGTCGTCTTCTATGCGCTCTCGGGCGAAACATCGGTCGAGACATCCGAAGAAGTGGTCCAGAGAATCAACGCGTTAAACGACGACTAAGACGGGTTGCCGTCCCCGTGTCCCGGCAACCGCACGCGGGGTCGCGATCGCGCCGGACCTAACGGACAGCAGTCCGTCTGAAGCGGTCGGAGCGGCAACATACAGTTTTGTGACCGGACACGTCAGCAGTCATTTGAGTGGGATTCGTTCGATGGCGTCGCCTCCGCTGCCCGTTTCGTCAGCCCGATAAGATAGACGTCGAGCAAACAGACGATCAGGACGGCAAGCGGAACGGCGACGTCAGTGTAACTGACCGATTCGAACTGTAGCGCCGTCACGAAAAACGGCTCGTCGACCTCGAGTGCACCCGAAAGCGTCCGAGCGCTCAGGAACGCAAGCGCGAGCGCATAGAGGAGAAACCAGCTCACGCCGCGTTTCCACTCGCCGAAATACCAGTGGCCGAGGCCGGCAACGAACGCCGACAGGATGTATGCGGGCCAGATCGGCCGTGTACACGCGCGCATTGGACTACGTTCGACCGTCCTGAAACGGCAGTCGTGTCGCTCGCTCGAGGCGGACGAGCGGTGGCAGTGTCTCGGCGGATACACGGTCGACCTCCCTCGAAATCGCATCCGAATCGAGCGGTTCGAGGGCTGTTCGCGCTCGCTCGAGGGCGTTCGTGACGGTCGAACTACAGTGCTTGACGCGAGCCCGTGGTTCCACGATACGCGGTGTCCGTTGCCCAGAAAGGACAGCGATGGCCGTCGCTCGAGGTCTGGTGTCGTCGGTCCCGACCGTCGACTGGGACGCGAGTGCGATCATTATTGCATGGCTGTAGCGCCGCAGGCATCTGCGTGTTTCGGTCGATCCACCGACAGCGGTCACGCCGAGTGCGCCGGCAACACCCGCAAGCGTCGCCTCCACACTGACTCGAGCGTTGACTGGCGTCTCCGTGTCGAACTGGGGGAACGACCGGTGGGCAAGCGCCGTCGATCCCTGTGTCAGGAGTCGGTACAGTTCGAGCAGTCGGTCGTCGGGTAGCGGCGTCTCGGCAATCGTCGCATAGGCTGTCGCGTGAAGCGAATCGCTGGCGAGAATCGCCGCGTCCCGATCGACTGACGGCTCCGCGAGCCAGTCAGTCGCCGGCTCGGCTGTCACACCAGCGTTGCCACCAACCGAACCCATCGCGAGTCGAAGCCGAACGTATCCCTCGAGGTATCTGACCGCGTCACCGACCGGTTCGAGGACCCGCTCGAGACGGTCGATGTCCGGATTTACCCTGTGATCGGCCGCGTCGTCGCTGCACTCGCCGGCGACCGTACACAACGCGGCAGGAAGCGACCGGTCGGGCGGCGACAACGACTCGTCGACGACGGTCCGGACCGACGACGGCAGTTCGGTCGCCGACCCGTCAGTACTCGAGCGGGCGAAACGTCGGATCGTGTTTGAAGTGGTGCCAGTCATCTCACCGTATCTCGTTCGGTTCGTTCATCGGCGGTACTCGAATCACGCAGCCGCTCGTCGGGCGGGAATTCGAACGCGACTGTCTCCGGAAACTCGACGTCCGGCTTGAGGATGTCCGCGAGGACGTGATCGACCGTTCCAGCACGGATCGTCTCGAGGTATTCGTTTCGCCCGAGCGTTACCTGACGGATCTGTGCGCCGTCGAACGCCGCAAGGAGGAGTGCCGCGACGGCTTCCGGGTCGTGTGCCTGAAAGACTCCCTCCTCGAGCCCGTCCCGGAGGATCTCCTCGAGGGCACGTTGAAGACGGTCGTTGCTCTCGCGGAGTTTCGCCCGGAACACGTCGTTGTAGGGTGCCTGTGCTCGGAGTTCGAGCAACGCGGTGTGAAACGCTCGCTCGTCGTCGTCCGGCTCGGAGAGAAACCAGTCGACGAAGGCCGCGAGCCGCTCGAGTGCCGGTCGATCCCGCGTTTTGGCGACTCGCAATTCGATCCCCTCGATCAGGTACTCGATGAACTCGGCGACGATCGCTTCTCTCGAGCCGTAGTGATAGAACAGCGCGGACTTGCTCCGATCGGTCCGGTCGGCGATCGCCTGGGCGGTGAGATCGCTGTATCCCTCCTCACAGAGTGCTTCGTACGTCGCAGTCATGATCGCATCACGGATGTCGGGGTTGGTCACTGTCTGACTAGTCAGTCAGGTCCCGAAAAGCTGTTTCGGTCTCAGTGGTGCTTCAATCCTCAATTTATGCATCTCTCAGCTCAGATCGTGGCAGATAGAACTGATAACAGGCAGTAACCGCCTGCAACACGCAGAGCAGGAGTTCAGCACGACCGTCAGTGCGAAGTGGAAGACGAGCGACGGTCAAGTCACGCCAGTTCAGTCGCCAGAACATCGATGGCCGCGCCCTTGTTACTCGACAGGCTGGGTTTCAGGGAATTGATAGCTCCCGTCGAGAATCTCCTCGCGCGGCTCGTAGAGCCGGACCGTATAGTTCCACCCCTCTGGTGTGTAGAGGAAGTTCGGCTGGTCGTGATCACCGCCGAAATGAATCGTGACGCTGCCGTCGTCGTCTCGCTCTGCGGTTACGTTGTTGATCGAGTATGCGTCGTACTCGTTTTCTTCGAGGTACCACTCGCTATTGTAGACGGTGACCGACCAGTACCCGTCGACAGGGACGTCGTCGACGGTGAGCGTATATGACGTTTCGCCGTCGTTCTGTTCGGGCGTTCGCCAGAGAACGAACTCGTCCGTCTCTGGACTGCCACCCCAGGCGATCGCGGTGCCGAGGAAATGCTTGACGGGATCGACCTCGTCGGCGTCGCCCCACACGCCCCGGGAGTCGTCCATCGTCTCTCCGACCGTGATGAGCGCCTCGCGGATTCCCTCGAGTGAGTCCTGATCCCAGTTGGGGATCTCGAACGTCCCGATCGATTCCTGACTTGCCGTGATCTCGTCCTGGATGGCGTGGACGGTCTCGACGTCGTCGGGATCGTTCGGATCGAACAAGGTGCGGACCAGGACCAGACAGTACCGCGTCCCGACGTCGTCCTGTGTCAGCGTGTATTCGCCGGCGGTTGTGGACGATCCCCGCAAGTAGTTATCCTGGTTGATGACGATCAGCAACTGGTAGCGGTCACCGGTGTCCGGTTGGGTGACGGTGACCGGCTCGGTCAGGTCGAAGACGCCAGCCGAGTAGAGCGTATCACGATTCATCTGGATGACGTTCTGCTCGTCGATGGGGACCAGCTCTCGGAGGTGATAGAACGCTCCGAACCCGCCCAGTTCGGCGTATCGCGCGAGGTACGTGTCGGACTCTGCGCGCGGGTAGTTCTCCCACATTACCGGGACTGGCTCGTCTGTCTCGTTTTCAGCCAGGTGGGTATTCGCCTTCGGGGAGTGTTGGCTGGCAGTGGCGCTGCCGCCGCCCATCGCGAGTAAGCCGGCGAGACCCGCTCCGCGAAGCGCGGTGCGGCGGGTTGCTCGCAGCGGTTCAGCATCCGATTTCCTCGTCGTGTGGTGTGTCTTATCGCTCATGGCGTATGTCTCTCTGAGTGCCCTACACCGTGGATGGGATCGACTCACACTCTCGCACATCAGCGCCCTATATAATACGTTGACGATAATTTGAAATTATATCATGACAAGAGGATAGTATTGACTTGATGATGAACTCTGCTCCGTAAGTTATGATGATTCTACCGGCCAGTCAAGTACATAGACGTTCTTGAACGTTGCCAGATGCTACATTCGCGCCCTGTATCTTGCAAGCGACTCGAGGAAACAAATTGAATTTGGTTTTTTGAACGGAGAGATGCACTACGACATTTACAATTGAAGCGACACTCAGTCGAGGTCCCGATACCGTCGAATCCCGAACTGACTGTAGCCGCCGTAGGCGAGTTCGAGCGAGCCGATCCACCAGTTCCACCGCTCCGGCGGCGTCCCGTCGGGGGCATCCGAGAGCTCCTCGATGACGACGTCGGTGGTCAGTGTCGCACCCACATCGGCCTGATACTGCCCAGCGTCCGCGAGGTCGACGGCTTGTCGAACCACGACACGAGCCTGTCCCACCGTACCGTCGAACTCGTCGCGCAGCCGGGCCTCGAGTCGTTCGGGATCGATAAACACAGCTGTTCGTAGGCGGGCGACGTACTTGACTGTTCGAGCCGAAGCCGCTGCCGGTCGAAGTCGAACCCGATCACAGGGCACACTCGTAGGTCGTATCGATGTTCTTTTGAGCGACGGCCGTCTTCCGTTGCACATGGTAAGTTTCACTGTCGTCGTCGGCGACCCCGATTCCGGGTCGTCCTACCAGCTTGAGGCGGAAGAACAGGACGCAAACCGGTTCATCGGCAAGTCGATCGGCGAGGAAGTCGACGGCGGGGCAGTCGGCCTCGACGGCTACACGCTCGAGATCACCGGTGGCTCGGACGAAGCTGGGCGACCACTCAACCCGGACGTCGCCGGCGCAAACCTGAAAGAAGTGCTGATGAACGAGCGACAGACGGGCTACAAACCATCGCGTGACGGCGAGCGCCGCCGTATCACGGTTCGCGGTCGCGAAGTGTCCGACGCTGTCGCACAGATCAACGCCTCGGTCGTCGACCACGGCAGCACCGACATCGACACGCTCCTCGGCGACGCCGAAGACGCCGACGAGTAACCCCCAGCCGAATTCTTTGTTCGTCAATGGCAGACCGAATTTCGAGTGACCACCCGTCAGTGCAGACGGTCAGGTCAACGTGTACGGAGACGGCAACCGGCGTCCGTCTCGAGGTACCGGCCGACGATCGAGACGCGTTTCCGACCGACGAGGTCGTCCGCGTCGTCCTCGACGGCGACGAGTGTTTCGCACGGGTCGAACGAGCGCTGACCGGTGACGACCTCTCGATCCCCGGTATCTACGACACGCCCGATCTGGCTCGCGATCCAACCGGAGCGACCGATCGCCTCGCCGACTGGGTCGACGACCACGGCGTGGCGATGGGCGGCTCGGTTCTCGTCGACGTCATCGAACCCGAGTTCCTCTACGGACTTCGCTCCCCGGGTGAGACCGTCTACTACGACGCTCACGAGCCCCCAAGCAGTAGTTTGCAGGATATCGCCTCGGATCTCGAAGAGCAGTAACCCGCTTGTAGATTCGAGGGTCGAATCCACCGCCGCCGCCACCGACAGCGATAGCTGTTCGATTGCCGATAGCTGCCGGCCGGCGGGAACCAGTATAGCGCCTTTTTTCCACCTCGAGCGGGAATACGGGGGTATGACTGACCCACGCGAGGAGTTCCTAGCCGGTGACCGTCCGGATGACGTCGCGTTGTTTCTGGCTGACTCGTACGTCTCCGACGACCGATTGGCGGAGTTCGGCGAGCGCGTCGACGACGGCGTCTTGATCGTCGTCGACGGCGAGCGCGGCCGGAACGCGTTTCAGGCAGCGACCGGGATGGAGGCGATGCAGTTCGCCAAATCGGCGATGGACCTCGAGGGCATCATCGATGCGGATCTCACTGGCGGCACCTGCCCGGAGACGCCGGGCGACGGCGACCACGAGGTCCAGTTCATCTTTGCCTTCGCAGAAGAACAGAACGAGGACGTTGGCGGGATTTACGCCGAGGGGGACGTCATTCACGCGTACGCGCAGTGTACGTGTGGAACGGCGTACTCGGACCGCTGGAACCCCGCCGATGCCTAAGCGGTGAAAGCGGTGCAGACACTGGTCGGGCGCAAAGACCATTCTTTTGCGACCAGACGGCGTACACTCGAGTCATGAGTTCTTTCGAAACTCCACACGAGACAGGCCGTGGCTTCGGCCTCTCGAGTCGCGAGGTGCGGGTGATCGGCGGCGCGACCGGATTGATGACGATCACCGTCGCGTTGATGTACGTCTTCGCGGTGACGCCGCTTGCAGTGGTCAACGACTATCTCTTTGCGTTTCCGATCATCGGCGTGGTTGTCTACGGGGCGGCGATCATGGGCGGAGAACTGATCGCCGAGCGAGGGGTGACGAACGGCGATATGGGAGTGGCCTTCATCGGCATGGCCGTGTTGCAACTGGCCTTCGGGATCTTCGGTGCCGGAATCATCTCGTTTGTCCCACAGGAGACACAGCTGCTGGTGCTCGGAATGACGGCCGTCATCACCGCACTGCTGACGGCACTGGTCTCGGGGTACGTCTACGCGCGCTCGAGGACGTTCGAACACTGGGGTCGGTTCGCGAACTACGCGTTCCTCGGCGGTATCGGTGTCATTCTCGTCGGGACGTTCGTCCTGCAGGTGCTGTTGCTGGTCGGCTTCGTGCTCATCTTCCTTGGCTTTTTGCTCCGGCTGGGCTACGAAATTTGGCAGGTCCGCGATCAGCGCAACGCCTCGGTCGCTCTCCAGACCATCGGCGTCTACATCGCTGTCGCTGGTGTGTTCGTCCACGTCCTCCAGCTCGTGATGCGGTACGTGCTCTCTCAGGAGTAGTCAGCAGGTTCGAATTTACACCCTCGAGACGCTCGAGGGTCGTTCTCGGTTCGATTTGGGGTGGTTCTCGAGTCAGCTACTCGTCGGCCTGTTCGTCGTCCGCCGCGTCGGCCTCGGCGACGACGTCACGGAACGCATCGAGGATGACCTGTTTCGTCACCGCGCCGCGGGTCGTCCAGTGGTTCGCGTAGTCGAGCATATCGTCGTAGATGTCGGGTTTACAGCCCGCAGCCTTCGGGTGGCCGCCGCCGTTGACCTTGCCCGCGACCTTGTGACACAACTGGAACTCGTCGGTGCCCCGAATCGAGGCCGAGCCGGCGGGTTTGACGACGACAGAGGCGTCGGCCCCCTGCTCACGCATCGCTTCGGCGACCTCGTTCTGTGAACAGCGGCCGTAGGTGATCCCGACCGAGTAGCCGCCGATGTCGCGGAACTCCGAGCGACCGACTGCCTGCTCGATCAGCGCCTCCTTTTCGACGCGGCGTTCTTCGAGGAACTCACGAACCCAATCGGGCAGGTCGACGCCGTACTCGCGGACGACCTCGACGTACTCGACAGGGTCGGTCCAGTAGGCGTAGTCTGCGAGGTCGTCGCTGCGTGGGTCCTCGCGCAGCCAGAGGTCGTGATCCCGTGTCACGGTGGCCAGTTCCTCGTACATCGGACCGAACTCGTACTCGAGCGAGCGGTAGACGACGTCCGCGCTACACTCCTTGTCGGAGTCGCCGACGACTAGCGTTGCCCCGGCGTCGCGCACCGACGCGGCGACGTCGTCGCCCCACTGGTGGTGGTCGTACCATTCGACGCTGGCCCCGGTCTCGAGGGCTGCCTCAAGTTCCTCCTCGACGTACTCGTAGCGGTCCGGCGCGAGGTCACAGACGAAGATGTCGATCCCCTCGTCGCCGTACTCGGCGACCCGCGCCAGCGCGTCCTCGACGTTGTGCGGGCTTGCGGGAATCAGGGCGACGGTGTGGGGCGTGGGTTCGGGCTCCCCGAGCGGTTCGTCGGCCTCGCCGGCGAGACTGACGGTTTCCTCGTCTGCGTCGTCGACGGCATCGGCCGCGTCCGAGGCGTCAGTCGGTTCGCCGTCGGGTTCCGGGATCTGCTGGACGTCGTTGTAGGCCTCTCGAATCAGCGCCACGCAGGCTAGGCCGTCGGCGTCAGGGTCGGCGATGACGGCGACGTCGGCTCCCTCGAGTGCGGCTGCCGTCTGTTCGTCCTCGAGGTCGTCCTCGAGAGTATCGGGCAGAAAAAAGCCAGTGCCCGGCAGAACCGACTTCCGGGCGATCGAGAGATCGCCGCTATCGATGAGTTCGTCGTACATGGGTAGTTTTGCGAGTCGGGCGGGGAAGTGACTTGCCCTCTGGCGCGGCGTTACCGGACTGGCGCGCCGTCGGCCTCGTCTCCAGCCATCGGATCGAGTTGTCGAACGGAGAGGACGGGGGCGGGCGAGGTGCGAACGATTCGTTCGGCGACGCTGCCGAGCAGAAGGCGGTTCTCGCCGTGACGGCCGCGGGTCCCGGTCGCGACCAGATCGGCGTCGATCTCGCGGGCGTACTCACAGATCTCGGCTGCGGGTCGGCCCTCGCGGACGGCGGTCGTGATCTCGGTATCCTCGTCCGCACGCTCCTCGACGGTCGCGAGTGCGGCGTCGGCGGTCGTCTCGAGGGCGGTTCGCAGTTCGTCCCGAAGCTGTTGGGGTGAGGCGTCGACCTCGCTGGCGTCGACGACCGAGAGCGCGTGCACCTCGGCGTCGAATCGATCCGCGAGATCGAGTGCAACGTCGATGGCCCGCTTGACACTCTCGGAGCCGTCAGTCGCGACCACAACCGTGTCGAACATACGTGGGGATTACGACCGAGACGGCTTAAACACCGGCGACTCTTCATCGTGAGCCGACGCGAGAATCAGGAACGGTCACGAGCGATTGTCGGGTGGCTTTTTGACGCCGGGGAACACACCACCGCGTATGGACGACAGCGAGCCGTTTACCGTCGAGACTGTTCTCGCGCCGGTCGACGGAAGCGAGGAATCCGCGACCGCCGTTGAGTACGCCGTTGCCGTCGCTGACCGCTACGATGCCTCGGTCCACGCTCTGTTCGTGCTCGGCCGCGGCGTCGTTCGCGGGATGAACGCCGGCACCGTCGACGAAGAGGCCATCGCAGCGGATACGCAGGGCTTCTTCGACGAGATACAGGCCGTCGCAGAGACGGCAGACGTTCCACTCGTGACCGCCGTCGACGACGGCTTCTCACAGACGCGCAAGACGCGCCATCCCGGCAACGTCGTTCTCGACACTGCCGATTCGATCGATGCCGACTTTATTGTGCTTCCGAGAGAACCGGTCACCGACGCCGCCTCGGCGGAAGTCCTCGAGAAAGCCGCGGAGTACGTGCTTGCGTATGCGAGCCAGCCGGTTCTCTCGGTGTAGTCCAGGCGTCTCCGAACGTCACTCGAGCCGGATCGCCATCTCTTGTTCGAAGCTTTCGGTACCGGTCGACTCGAAGCCGACGCGTTCGTAGAGGGCGATCGCTGGGTTGTTCCAGCGTTCGACGGTCAACCACACGCGTTCGATCCCGATGTCACTCGCGTGCCCGAGCAGATGCTTGAGGAGTTCCGTCCCGATCCCGGCGCGCTGGTAGTCCTGTAAGACGAAGATCGCGAGTTCCCACTCGATATCGCCCTTGTCCGCGACCGACGACGGATCGTCGGTGTCGGGGACCAGCGTGGCATGTGCGACGACGTCATCGCCGTGGCGGGCGACGACGTTGGCGCTCTCGTCGGCGATCGTCTCGAGCCAGTTGCGGATGCGTGATCGCCCAGTCGGTGGAATCCCCTGTGCTCGATCGGTGGGATCGAACTGATCGTACATGTCGACGGCGTCCTCGAGGGTCTCCTCGAAGTCGGCTTCGGCGCTGATCTCGATAGATCGTCCGTCCCCATCCTCGAACGTCGTCGTGGGGGAGGGGAACGGTCCGGACGGCCCGTCGGGATACGGTCGTGTTCCAGCCATCGTTATCGCACCAGTTTGACCGTTGTCGGTGCGTTCAGAAGGACGAACTCGGTGATCGGGCCAAGCTGAATCTTCCCCATCGGGCTCAGGGTTCCGCCCCCGATTACCAGCTGATCGTACTCGCCCTGTTCGGCGTAATCGACCAGGGAGCTGCCCGGGTCTCCCTCGAGCGTGATGACTTCCGCGTCGACGGCTGCGTCCGTGAGGAGTGTCTCCGCCTGCTGTGTCATCTCCGCTTGTGAGCGTTTCGCCTCGGGTTTGTCGACGATAGCAACGGTGAGATCGTCGCCGACCTCCTCCGTCCGATCGATCGTCCGCCGAAGCGTTTTGATCGATTCATCGCTTCCAACGAGACCCACTAGGACGTTCATACACATGCGTGTGCACTGATGGACGAAAACCGTTGTGCCACTAGTGGCATCGCACGCCTGACCTGCAGGGTCGAATCTGGCGGTGAAAATCGATTCGACCCTGCGGTCGACGCGTGGGAGGGTACTAGAGAGGGACTCGAGTGCGAGTAAGCGTATCTCCCGCATGCGTTGCGTATGACGACGACGTTAAGACCGTGTGGTGAATACGTTGACCGAATGAGTGATGCGGCGCTCGATGTCGTGGAGTTTCTGCTCACGACGAGCGTGTATTCGGACGATCGAACGCTGGATGAGAACGATCTCCCACCGTCGTACCGGCAAGTATACTGGTCCGGTGGCGTCGACAACGACGGCGACGAGGGAGGCGGCCGCAAACACGCCGGCATCAGTCGGCCGCTCTCAGCCACGAACAACACCGCCCGTGAAGCGACTGGCATCGGCCAGCCCTGGGCGGCGGTCTCGGAGTTGATGTTTACCGACCGCGACGAGTTCTCGGGGACCATCACCCTCGTCGAGGAAGCGATGGCCGAACAGTGGTTCGCCGAGCGCGTCGACGACGACCGCCTGCTCGAGAACCCGACGCTGGCCAAACACTTCACGACCCACGAGGAGTTCGGCGACACATTCGACGTCACCCACGAGGAAGCCCGGGAACAGAACCGCCCGATCCAGGCCGACCGCGTCTGGATCGACGGCTTACTCGAGGAGTATTTCGATGAGGAAGACGACGAGGAGATGCTCGACCTCGTCGAGGTCCGCGCCCCAGAGGAGGTCGACATGTCCCTGGACGACCTCGTGTTGACCAAGGACCAGGAGAACGAACTCGACAAGATCGCGAAGGCGATCGAACATCGCGATTACCTCGCGAACATCGGCCTGCGCGAGATCGGGAAACTGCTGTTCGTTGGCCCGCCGGGAACCGGCAAGACGTCGACGGCACAGGCACTCGCTCAGGACATGGATCTGCCGTTCGTCGAGGTCAAACTCTCGATGATCACGAGCCAGTATCTCGGCGAGACGGCCAAAAACGTCGACAAGACGTTCGAGGTCGCAAAACGGCTCTCGCCGTGTATCCTCTTTATCGACGAGTTCGACTTCGTCGCCAAGACCCGTCGCAGCGACGAACACGCCGCGCTCAAACGCGCCGTCAACACCCTGCTCAAAAGCATCGACAACATCTCGCTGATCGATGACGACGTCTTGCTCATCGGGGCGACGAACCACCCCGACCAGTTAGACGACGCCGCCTGGCGGCGCTTCGACGAGATCATCAACTTCCCCAAACCCGACCGCGGCATGCGGGCGGACATCCTCGGTCTCATCACCCGCACGATGGATATCGAGGAGTTCGACCCGCAGCTTATCGCCGAGGTCACCCAGGGACTGACCGGCAGCGACCTCCGGATGGTCCTCCGGGAAGCCGTCCTCGAGGCCTTGACCGAAGACCGGACGACGCTGACACAGCAGGATCTGCTCGACGCCGTCGAGGAGTTCGAAGAACGGGATACGCTGAAGAACATGGACATGATGGGCGGCGATCACGACGCACTCGTCGCCGGCGGCGACCTCAGCGGCGACGGTGGTCACTCACACGACCACGACCACGATCACGACCACAGCCACTGAGCCGACAGCGGTGTCGACAGTGCCGGGCGAAACGCCCAACTGCCCACCTGTTGTCGTCGGGGTATGCACGATTTCCATACGCATACGAACTACTCCGACGGCCGGTTTCTCGAGGGGATGGTACAGGCCGCCGACAGCGCCGGCCTCGAGGGAATCGGGCTGACGGACCACTGTACGATCTCCGCTCGCGACCGGCCGGCGACCGTTCGCAACGTCTACGGCTTCAATCTGGATCTGACCTACGAGCGCCGCCGCCGGGCGATCGACGAACTTCGTGACCGCAGCGACGTCTCGCTCGAGATTTACGACAGCGTCGAGATGGATTACGATCCCCGCGACGAGCGCGCGATTCGGGAGTTTCTCGCCGAGGCCGACTTCGAGTACACACTCGGTAGCGTCCACGCCGTTGACGGGCTGAACGTGCAGGTGCCGGGGAATTTTACGGGGCTGAGCGAGGGTGACCTCGACGCGGTCGTGGATGACTACTTCGAGACGCTCGTCTCGCTGATCGAGTCGGAACTGTTCGACGTCGCCGCCCACCTCGACCTGATCGAGCGGACACCACCGTTACGCGGCCGTGCGACGACGGATCACTACGACCGCGTCGCTCGAGCGCTGGCCGACTCGCGGACGGTCCCCGAGATCAACGCCGGGCGCGCAACGGCGGAGACGACGATCGTCCACCCCGACGAGGCGTTTCTCGAGGTGCTTCGGGAGTACGACGTGGCCGTCACCGTTGGGACCGACTCCCATCGGCCGGCCGAAATCGGCGACCGAGCCGCGTTTCTCGAGGCGTATCTCGCGAGCCGGGACCTCGAGCCGGTCAGTCCGCCGGGCCTCGAGTGAGCGTGAGTCACAAGCGGGCACTCGAGGCGAGGCGTGTCCGGTACCCGACTGCTTTTGCCCGCGGCAGCCAACGCTCCGGCAATGACTACGGATCGGAACGTCTACGGAACGGAGCTCGAGCCCTGCAGCACGGATCCCATGACCGGGTTTCTCCGAGATGGCTGCTGTCGGCGCGTCGAGAGCGATCGGGGCCGTCACGAACTCTGTGCCGTGATGACCGAGTCGTTTCTCGAGTTCAGTAAGGCCAACGGCAACGACCTCATCACGCCCAACCCCGAGTTCGACTTCCCCGGCCTCGAGCCCGGTGATCGGTGGTGTCTCTGTCTTGGCCGGTGGCTCGACGCAGTCGAGGCGGACTGTGCACCGCCCGTCGTGCTCGAGGCGACCCACGAGGCGGTCCTGCGTGACGTCGAACCGGACCTGTTGCGAGCCCACGAGTACGACGGCAACGGCGACGCGAGGTGATTGCTACGTCGCCGCGGGGAAAACCCATATGCCCTGCCTGCCAATCGAATCCTATGAGCGATGAATCGAGAGACGAGAACGCCGTCGATTCGGTCGCACCGTCCGGCGAGTGCAGGGGTGATCTCGAGCTGTGCGCGTAACGCTGCTCGGGACGGGCGATACGACCGGCACGCCGACCGTCGGCTGTGACTGTGACACCTGCGAGACGGCCCGCGAGCGCGACATCGAACGCACCCGGTTTTCGGTCCACGTTGAGAACGAACGCACCGGCGAGTCGCTGCTGATCGATTTCAGCCCGGACTTTCGCACACAGTTCCTGCGCGAGGACGTGGCCCTGCCGGATGCTGCCGTCATTACGCACATCCACTTCGACCACCTCGACGGGCTGGGCAACGTCTTTCGTGTCGTGGACGCACTCGACGTCTACGCAGCCGACGAAACCGATCCCAAGACGGACAAAAGCGTCGCCGAGACGGTCCGCGACGATTATCACTACCTTGAGATGCTCAAGGTCCATCCGACGACGCCGCTCGAGCCGGTTCGAGTCTGTGGCTTCGACGTGACGCTGGTGCCGGTCGAACATCCACCGCTGGTCTGTTACGGCGTTGCGATCGAAGACCCCGAAACGGGCGCGAAACTGTCGCTATCCGGCGATACGAGCTACGACATTCCTGAGCCCTCCCGGAGGGTGCTCGCCGATCCCGATCTGTTGCTCGCGGACGCAATCGTCCCCGCAGCCCTCTGTGAGTACCATCCGCTGGGCGGTCGCCACGAGAACGAGGCCGGAGTCCCCCGAACGTTCGGGACGAAACACATGACGCGAGAGGGGGCCCTCGAGTTGGCCGACGACCTGAACGCCGAGCGGACGCGGCTGGTCCATCTCGCCCACTACTACCCAGCCGACGAGGCGTTCGCGGAGCCGTTGGCAGTCGACGGCGAACAGTACGATCTCTGATTGCGGGTCTTTCACGTCCGAACGGACGATTCCCGGCGACGAACAGGTTTATTCGACCGCTCTGCATAGAGCAGGAACGTCTTGCCGAACTCGAACACCACCGACCGGATCGACGTCGGCTCGCGGTTACAACTCAACATCTGGCATCCCGACTGCTGGACGCTCGAGGTCACCGCGAACACGGCCGGCGGACTGCTCGGCCACGGCGTCCACCGGATCGACGGCATGGCGACCGGTCGGTTTACCGCCTACGCGCGGTCGACGGCGGACCTCGAGACGCTCGTCGACGCGATCGAGGCGTCGTCGCTGGTCGATTCGGTTTGGTCGATCGACCAGCATCGAGCGACAGCGGCGACGACACCCCGGACGGAGAACGCGACGACCGGACTCATCGTCCAGTACGATCTCGCGAACAGTATCAACGACGCGCTCGTCTCGCGCGGGTTCATCCCCGACGAACCCGTCCGCATCACTGGCGGCCGCGAGTACTGGACGGTCGTCACCCACGAGAATCGGGATACCGTCCGGAAAAAGCTGGACGAGATCCGCGACGAACAGTCAGCGTCGATCACGGTGGAGTTGATGACGGCGCTTCGCAACGACGTCGTGAGCGGGATGTTCCGGACCGATCGCCTCTCGGAACGCCAGCGGGAAGTGTTCGAACTCGCCCGCAGCCGCCACTACTACCGCTGGCCGCGGGAGGTCTCGGCCGCCGACCTCGCCGCGGAACTCGAAATCGCCGAGTCGACGTTTCTCGAACACCTCCGGAAGGCCGAAGCGAAGCTTCTCGATCGGCCAGAGTGACGGCTCAAATATTGCCACCCCCTGTGTATCTAGGGAGGGGAGATAACCGATCCGGGCATTGATAGGGGTACATATGTCAACAGGGAACTCGAAATCCGACCAGAGTCTCTCGCGGGACGTCGGTCCGTTCGCGGCGATCGCGACCGTGGTCGCCGGGACACTCGGTGCCGGACTGTTCGTCACGCTTGGGACCGCGAGCTCGACCACCGGTCCCAGCGTAATCCTCATCATCGCCCTCTCGGGGCTCATCGCGATGGCGATCGCCGTCAACTACAGTTGGCTCGCGACGATCTTTCCCGCGGCGGGGTCGACGTACTCCTACGTCTCTCGAGCGTTTCGGAACCGACTGGGCGGCTTCGTCGCGACGTGGTCGCTCTGGCTTGGGTATATGGCGGCCGTAGCCGTGTTGGCCATCGGATTCGGCAGCTACCTGCAGGTCTTCTACCCCGGCGTCGATCCGCGACTCGCCGGTGCGGGGCTGATCGCGCTGCTGTTTCTGGTGAACATGCTCGGCATCCGCCGGTACAGCGTCTCGCAGAACGCGATCTTCATCCTGCTGGTCGTTTCGATCCTGGTGCTCGTGGTACCGGGCTCGTTCACCGTCGAGTCCGCGAACTACACGCCGTTCTTCACGGGCGGGTTCGACGGCGCACTCGCCGCCGCAGTGCCGCTGTTTTACGCCTACATCGGGATCGCCGTCGCCGGCGAGATCGGCGCGGAGGTGAAAAACCCCTCGCGGAACCTGCCGCTGGCGATGATCGGCGGGACGCTGATCCTCGTCACACTCTACATGTGGACCGCCGCCGTCATCTACGGCGTCGTCGGCGACTACACGATTCTCGCGAGCTCGGACCGTCCGCTGGCGACCGCTGCCGAGACGTTCCTGCCGCTGAACGCGACCGCCGTCGTCGCGTTCGGCGGCCTGCTCGCAACCGCCTCGAGCGTCCACGCCGTGATGGCTGCGGGCATCAAACTCCCCTACTGCTGGGGATGGGACGAGGTGTTCCCGGCGCGGTTTTCCGAAGTCAACGAGCGCTGGCGGACGCCCCACTGGTCGCTGCTCACCCTCTTCGTGATCTCGACCGGCCTCACCTTCTGGACCAGCGGTCTCGATCAGGTGATCGCGATCGCGACGTTTAGCTACCTGATCGCCTACGGCGCGGCGTCGCTGACCGCGATGTACGTCTACGTCAAGAAACCGACGCTGCGGTCGAAAGCCGCGTTCGATCCGGGTGCATTGCTTCTCGTACCGGGGGTCATCGGGCTCGGCGGCTGTCTCGTCTTGCTCTCGCAGGCCTACCAGGGCTCGCTTTCGGTCTTCGTGCCGTGGCTCGCCGTCGGCCTCGCGGTCTTCGGCGTCTACTGGTATCTCGGCCAGCAGTCCGGCACAGACATCGACGCGATCCTCGACACGCTGCCGGGCGTGCCCACCGACGAGTACGACCCGAACATCCGCGGCGACCTCGAGGCGACCGACGATTCGACCACCCCTGACGGCCACGAGCCGGCCGACGACTGAACACGAACGAGACAATGACACCAACCACTATCGAGGACGCGGTCGACCCGACAGAGACGATCGACCTGCTCCAGGAGCTGGTCCGAATCGAGAGCCCCTACTTCGAGGAGGACGAAATCGTCGACTTCGTCTACGAGTGGCTCGCGGACAACGGCCTCGAGCCCGAGTACCACCCAGTTTCGGAGCCGGAGCTCACTGGCTACGAGGGAAATAACGTCATCGCCCGCCTCGAGGGGAGCGATCCCGACGCTCCGACGCTCTTGTTGAACGCCCACGTCGACACGGTCCAGCTAGTCGACGGCTGGGACGAAGACCCGCTCTCGGGACGACTCGAGGACGGGAAGTGCTACGGCCAGGGAGCCTGTGACATGAAAGGCGGGCTCGCGGCCGCGATGGTCGCGTTCCGGGCGCTCGCCGAGGCCGACGTCGATCTGCGCGGCGACGTGCTCTTCACTGCGGTCGTCGACGAGGAAGGCCCCTACGGCCTCGGGACGAACCAACTCCTTCGGGACGGGCTCACCGACGACTGCGACGCCGCGATCGTCACCGAACCCGGCCCCATCCTCGCCCAGTCGGACCTCGAGAACCCTGCACTTCTGCTCGGTGCTCGCGGCCGATTTCTCTACGAGATCACCGTCCACGGCCGCGCTGCACACGGCTCGAAGCCAGAGACGGGGACGAACGCCGTCGTCGACGCCGGGACGGTGGCCACCGCGCTGTCGGAGATGGACGTCGGCTCCCACCCGAAACTCGGCGCGGGCTCGGTCTGTCCGCTGTTGATCGAGGGCGGCAGCGAGACGCTCTCGGTCCCCGATGAGTGTCGGCTGCTCGTCGACCGCCACGTCGTCCTCGGCGAAGGACCCGGGGACGTCCTCGAGGATGCGAGAGCCGTCGTCGACGACCTCGAACTCGACTCTGAGGTTGAGATCGGTTTCCGCGACGCACCCGCGTCGGATGTTTACTATGGGCCGTATCTCACCGACGAGGACCACCCGCTCGTTCGCTCGCTCGAGGCCGGCACCGAGTCCGTCACCGGCACGAGCCCCGCGATCGGCTACTTCTCGAGTATTGGGGACTTCAACTACCTTGGCCACCGGGCCGACCTCCCGACGGTGATCATCGGCCCCGACGGCGAGAACATCCACGGGACTGGCGAGTTCGTCTACACCGACGAGGTCGTCGACGTCACCCGCATTCTCGTCTCGTCTATGGCCGAGTTCGTTGGGACAGCGTAGCGTAATAGTAGTCGATAATACCATTCCTTTATCTCGAATGAGGGGTGAAACTCGCGGTAAGTACAGGGCAAGCAGTTATAGAAGTAGCTATCGATCTATCCGAACTATGCCAAAAGCCGCCTGCTGAATAGAGAGCGCGTATGGTTCACGCTTGGTATCCAATCGTAGCGGCGTGGTGATCGTTCAATCCAAGTTCGGACAAAGGGAACGATACGTGAAGCGGGGTCACCCATCCTGATTCTGTACTGCAGGAAGCGTAAACGAGAACGTCGACCCCTCTCCGGGTTCGGAGTCGATCCAGATCTCGCCGCCGTGGCGCTCGACGACCCGCCGGGACAGCGCGAGGCCAATGCCCGTCCCCGAGTGTTCCTCGTAGGTATGCAGTCGTTGGAACACCTCGAAGATATGTTCCTGTTCATCAGGATCGATCCCAATACCGTTATCCTGCACTGAAATGATCCATCGGTCGTCATCACGCGTGGCGGAAATGTCGACCTGCGGTGGCTCATCGCCGCTGTACTCAATCGCATTACTCAGCAGGTTCTGGAAGACCTGGCGCAACTGGCTGGCGTCGCCATCTACACACGGGAGATCGTCGGTTGTGATCCCAGCGTTACTCTCGTCGATCCGCATTTGGAGATCTTCGCGAACGTCATCAAGGACATCATCGAGGTCGACCGGTTCGAATGGATCGCCACGCGTTTCGATGCGCGAGTACTCGAGCAGTCCGTCGATCATCTCGCGCATTCGCTCGGCGCCGTCGACGGCGAACTCGAGGAATTCTTCACCGTCTTCATCGAGCGCATCGCCGTACCGATCCTCGATTAATTGGAGGTAGCTCGTAACCATTCGCAACGGCTCTTGGAGGTCGTGGGAGGCGGCGGAGGCGAACTGCTCTAACCGTTCGTTCGACTCTTCGAGTTTGCGCTGGTACTCCCGTCGTTCGGTAACGTCTTGGACGACGAGCATCCCCGAAAACACCTCTCCGCCGTCGTTTCTGAGAGGCAAGGTGTAGGCGAACAGATTTTGATCGTTGTACTCGACCTCGAATGAATTCGCCTCGCCCTCTAGCGCAGCCTCGAAGTGCGGTTCGACCTCATCGACGATATTGTCCGGATAGATGTCGTAGACACTGTTTCCGATCCGATCCTCCGGAGAGACACCGGTCGCGTCCAGCAACTCCCCACCGACGGCCGTGTACCGCAGGTCATCGTCGAACAGGCCAACCGCACCGTTTGGGAAGTTTTTGACGAGTGTCCGGTAGCGCCGTTCGGACTCCTCGAGCGCACGTTCGCGCTCCTTTCGTTCGGTGATGTCAGTGTAATGTTCGATGCGGCCGCCGGCGTAGAGCCCAGACTCGATGGGCTGGCTCCAGTGATTTACCCAGCGTTCCTCAAGGCTCCCCTCCTCGAGGACGTGGCTCTCGAACTCCTCGGTATAGGTGTTGTCCTCGTAGGTGGCGGTCACGCGGTTGGCGAACCGTTCGGGCTCCTCGAAGATACCCGCGATCTCTTCCTCGATGAGCGTTCGTTTGTTGCGACCAACGATCGCCTCGCGATCGAGACCGAAGAACTCCTCGATGGCCTCGTTGATCCAGACGACCTCGAAGTCGGAATTCAGGATGAACGTTCCCACGTCTGATGTGTCGAGGACGTCATTCGTCAGCGACCGATAGCGCGCCTCGCTCTCCCTGAGTGCCTGTTCGCGCTCCTTGCGCTCGGTGATGTTTTCGATGGCGAACACAGCACTCTCGATCTCTCCACGGTCGTCGTAGACCGGCGCTCCATTGATGGAGATCCAGACTCGTTCTCCATCTGGACTAGATATTCCACTGACATGATCGAACACGGGTTCTCCGGACTCCATAATTTGCGAGAAAGGCTTCTCGTCATCCGGGAGTGGTTCGCCGTCAACGTCGACTTCGGTCCACTCGGGATCGTCAAAGCTGAGGTCGTTGATCTGGTCTTTGCTCCGACCGTAGATCTCCTCAGCGCGGTCGTTGGCGAACTGCATTTCGCCGTCACTGTCAACGATCGTGATGCCGATTGGATTCGTTTCGACGATCGTTTCGTAGCGAGTCAGTTCTTGTTCACGTCGCTTCCGTTCGGTGATGTCGCGGGAGTAGACCGACAAGCCTGATTCAGAGGGATAGATGGCGTTCAGAAACCACTTGTCCCACGGAGGATAGTAGTCTTCGAAGACTACGGCCTTTTGTGTTTCAAGAGCCTCATACAGTGCGTTCTCGTACGTCTCCGTGAGATTCTCGTTACGAATGTCCGAACCAATTGCGTCCTCATTCAGTCCAAAAAGGTCTGCTGCGGTGTCGTTCAGATAGCGAAAACGGAGTTCTTCGTCGAGGCCATAGAAGCTGTCCGAGATTCGATCGAAGACCTCGCCGAGGTCGCTGTCTACCGCATCCCTTTCCCGTTCCTTCGAAAACGCTTGTCCATTCGTGGATGGTTGCCACCACACGCGTCCGTTTCCCCCAACTTTCTTGGTTTCGAGCCGGTCGTGATCGACGAGCCGTTCGAGGCGCTCGTAGGTACTTCGGCGGCCAAGATTGAGTTGTTCGGCTACCTCAGTTGTCGTCATTGGTGCCCCTCCTGCTTCGAAGGGAGAAAGAGTCTCTCGAAGTGCGTCCGTCAACTGTGAGCCGGTCACTACTTCAGTTACTCGCGATACCGACCGATAAGGTCTCCGCCGTTGGAGGTAGTGTTCTAAGATGGGGGATTATAGGTGCGCTTCACGCAATACACGCGCTCTGTATTCATCACGACTCTTCGAACAGATGCGCTGATTGGTAGGAATCTCAGTGGTCAATAAGCAGCTGTCGTTACCGAATTGCCCTATTCCGTTTCGAGTATAATTATAATAAAAACTGCACCACTCTCTGCGGGTACTCAACCGAACTGGTCCAGCCCCGACTGCTGGCGTCGCTTGCCTGCTGGCTCGGCTACCCACGGCGTTCGTCGGTCGCGTTCGGCCTCGAGATCGACTTTCAGGACTTCTGCAGGCTTGTAGCCCGGACACGACGGCCCACACTCCGCGCTGGCGTCGACGACGCGGTCGTACTGCTCGCAGTAGGGTAGTGTCGCGCCACTCGAGTCCTCGGCCCGACAGGCCCCACAGTCGGGGAACGCGTACGTTCGCCACCCTTTGCCGTAGGCGCGTTCGGCGATCCGTCGCCGTCGCTGGGCTTTCGCTTCGGGGGAGACGACGGCGATATCGGTCCGTCCCGGCTGGTACTCGAGGGGTTCGATACCTGGCTCGTCGACGGACAGCGGCGTCGGTTCGCGAACGATCTCGATCTCGAGGTCGCCGTCCGCCGTGGCGTCGCGGTGGACGCGCCAGACACCGACTTCCTCGGGGATTCGATGCAGGTGTGCCCGCGTGACGTAGCTCTCGGTCGCGAGGACGATCTCGTCGACTAGCGCGAGGCTGACGTCCGTTCGCAGTTGGGCCTCGAGGTCGCCGGGCCGTCCGAGGTCGGGTTTGTTCTCGATGCCGACGAGACGGTCGTACCAGTCCGGATAGCGTGTGACCTGCCGGACGTACTCGCGGCCCTTCCGTCGGTCGCGTTCGAAAAAGCCGATCTCGCAGGCCCGGTCGGTGGCGCGACGGGCGCGATCCGGGTGACAGTCGAAGGCGTCTTTCCAGTAGCGTGTGCGGCCGGTCCCGACGGCGGATTCGATCGCCACCGCCGGAATGGACGCACTCGTCACCTCGAGACGCGTCGCGAAGTCTGGCCCGGGCTCGAGACAGACGACGTCGAGAATCCGTCCCCCGGGTTCGGCGACGCCAGCCCCGAGCTGGCGGGCGACGACTCCTTCACGGCGAGCCTCGAGGTGGGCACACAACTCGAGTTCGAACGCGAACTCACTCACGGGCGTCGAGAGGGGGCGAGCACCCAAAAATGTCGTGTCGTGGCACTACCGCGACGTCGGACGGGACTACGGTCGTGGGGCGGCCTTCTGGAGTGCCGTTTCGGCGATGTTCCCGCCGTAGTCGGCGCTCCGGGAGAGCGAGTCGAGGATCAGGCCGAGCGACTGGGCCTCCACGGAGTCGAGTTCGCGGAGCATGTCGTCGATCGTTCGCGTGTGGTCGTCGATTTCGAGGACGGACTCGAGGGCGTCGTGACCGAGTGCCGCTGCCTCGTCGCTGTCGTCGGCAAACAGGGCGTCCATCGCTTTCTCGAGGATGGCAGACGCATCAGCGTTGAGTTCGAGCAACGCGTCGGCGACGTCCTCGGGAATTTCGTCGAGTTTGCGCGCGAGCTGGCTGATTTTGACGGCGTGGTCGGCGACGCGCTCGAGTTGGCGGGCACTCGAGTGGTAGTCGAAACAGTCCTCGCGGGAGACGCCGAGCGCTTCCGCAGCCCGCGGCGAGCGCAGCGTCGCCCGGAAGATCCGCGAGACGACCAGCCAGAGCCGGTCAACGTCGTCGTCGCGGTCGACCACGTCGATTGCGATCTCGTTATCGTTCTCGACGAGTGCGGTCATTGCATCCTCGAGCATCGAGGTGGCGATCAGGCGCATTCGGGTGACGGCGTTGACGATCGACAGCTCTGAGGAGTCGAGTAAGTCCTGGATGATGACGCAATTCGTCCCTTCCTCAACGACTTCGACGCCGATGAGTCCCTGAATCGCACTGCGAATCGCTCGCCGCTGTGTTGTCGAAATCTCGCCTGACTCGAGACGAATAATATCGAACCCGCTGACGTACATCGTTAAGATGGCACGCGTCAGCTGTTCGCCCTCGAGTGTGGAGACATCGAGCTGTCCTTCCTGATGGTCAGTGTCACTCTGTGGCGTGACGAACAACATGTCGTCTTCAGAATATATCTCGACGGTTGTGCCACTACTAACGTCGTTCTCGAGTGCCCACGTCTTCGGAAGCGACACTGTATATGTCGATCCACCTGTCACCTGGACCTTGCGTGTCTCCATACGGCTCGCTTTCTATGGGGAGATCATAAATCTACCCGAACATATATAGAGATCCCTATGTCCGTGTATTTTTGCTCTACTGGCCTATAGAGCCGGAGTTACTGCACATAATGGCACATATCCGTATGCCAATAACAATACACACATATAGTACTATATAGCAGACATAGTGGAGTATTTAGTTGATGCAATACTACCGGGACTTGATGGGAACCGACGCACAGCACGAGCCGCCTCAATCCAGTTCTAGCGACTCATCGGACACGGGAGCCCAGACGGATGGGCGGATGGTCTCGGAGTCGGACGACCGATCACGCTCGGACTCGATCGCGCTCGAGTCCCGAAATCTCGACGTGTACTACGGCGACGACCAGGCGCTCCGGAGCATCGATATGCAGATTCCTGAGGGGCAGGTGACGGCACTCATCGGCCCGTCGGGCTGTGGGAAGTCGACGTTCCTGCGCTCGATCAACCGCATGAACGATCTTATCGACGTCGCACGCGTCGACGGCGACCTCTACTTCCAGGGGAAGAACGTCTACGACGAGGACGTTGATCCGGTCGCCCTGCGTCGGAAGATCGGCATGGTCTTCCAGAAACCGAATCCGTTCCCGAAATCGATCCGGGACAACGTCGCCTACGGACTTCGCGTCCAGGGCAAAGACGACGGCGACGTCGACGAGAAGGTTCGCACGGCACTCGAGCGCGCGGCACTGCTCGAGGAGGTCGAAGACCAACTCGACTCGAGTGGGCTGGATCTCTCCGGCGGGCAACAGCAGCGACTCTGTATCGCTCGCGCAATCGCGCCCGACCCGGAAGTCATTCTGATGGACGAACCGGCCTCGGCGCTGGACCCGGTTGCGACCTCGAAGATTGAGGACCTGATCGAAGACCTCTCGAAGGAGTATACGGTCGTCATCGTCACCCACAACATGCAACAGGCCGCCCGCATCTCCGACAAGACAGCCGTCTTCCTGACCGGCGGCGAACTCGTCGAGTTCGACGACACGAACAAGATCTTCGAGAACCCCGAACACGACCGCGTCGAAGACTACATCACCGGCAAGTTCGGGTAACTCCCATGTCGCGAACCGAATTTCAACAGCAACTCGAGCAACTGCGACGCGACGTCTACGAGATGGGAACGCTCGTCTGTCAGCGGCTTCGACAGGCACTCGAGGCGTTCGAAACGAACGACGATTCTCTCGCGGCTGACGTCATTACGGGCGACGGGGAGATCAACGAGCGGTATCTCGAGTTGGAACAGGACTGCGTCGAGCTGTTCGCACTCCAACAGCCCGTCGCAGGCGACTTGCGGTTCGTCGCATCCTCGTTCAAGATCCTCACGGATCTAGAGCGAATCGGCGATCTCGCGGTCAATCTGGGCGAGTACACGCGCCAGACCGAGTACCGCCGCTATTCGGACATCGACATCGCCTACATCGGCGAGCAGACGATCGACATGGTCGAGCGGGCGATGGCTGCCTACAAACGCAGTGACGTGACGTCGGCACGCGAAATCGCGGCTGCAGATGACGATATCGACACGCTGTGTGAAGGCGCAAGTGAACTCGTCGTTCGGGATCTCCTCGAGATCGAGACGGGTGTCGAACTCACGGAGAACACCGATACGCTCCTCGAGGACGTCTCGCGGATGCTGTTGACGATCCGCGACCTTGAGCGCGTCGGCGATCACGCGGTCAACATCGCGGCGCGGACGCTGTACATGGTCGACCACGACGACGAACTGATCTATTGAGATCAGCACCGGGAACTCCAAGTGAGAATCGTGCTCATCAAACGAATAGGGAGCTGACACCGCCACCGAAACCGTCTCGCGTTCGAAAAGATGGCTACTCAGCCGGTGCGCATAACAGGCGTCACTATATATTAATCCCTGGATCGGCTAGGATTTTCAAACCGGTGTATTTGGGCGTTATCGGGGGCTCTGCAGACACACGGCTCGGTTATGCTTTGTCGAGACGTACTTGAATATATAGCTACATACAAATATATATTAGTCATAGCATCGCTTTTCTATAATCTGTGGTATCCTTCTGTTGATGGCAGATAACCAGCTCGGACGGACGGTCGATGCGCTCTCACGACGAAAGTTTATCGCGACGGCCGGTGCAACGGGTGCACTTGCGGTTGCCGGCTGTACCGAGAACGAGGCGAGTGACGAAGATGGGCTCTCCGGCGAGGTCGTCATCAAGGGATCCAGCACGGTATTCCCGGTTTCGGACGCGATGGCCGAGCGGTTCATGGAGGAACATGAGGCTGTAAACGTCACGGTCGACTCGACTGGTAGTGGTGGCGGCTTCGAGAACCACTTCTGTCCCGGTGACTCCGACATCAACGGTGCCTCCCGACCGATCAAATCCGAAGAGGAGAGCCTCTGTGCAGAAAACGACGTCACGCCGATGGAGATGCAGATCGCGGGTGACGCACTCACGATGGCAGTCAGCCCCGAAAACGACTGGGTCGACTGCATGAGCTTCGACGAGATGGCCCAGATCTGGCAGGAAGACGGCGCCGAGACGTGGGCCGACGTCAACTCCGAGTGGCCCGACGAGGAGTTTACGCTCTACGGTCCCGACACGACCTCAGGGACGTTCGACTGGTTCACCGAAAACGTCGTCGGCGAAGGCGGCAACCACCGTACCGACTACGAGCCGACGGAAGACGACAACATCATCGTCGAAGGGCTTCAGGACGACCCGTACGCGATCGGCTACTTCGGCTACGCCTACTACGAGGAAAACAGCGACCGCGTGAAAGCACTCGACGTCAAAGAGAGCGAGGGCGACGACTGCGGCGAACCCAGCCTGCAGGCAGCCCAGGCGGGCGAGTATCCGATGGCCCGACCGCTGTTTATCTACCCCTCCGAGGAGGCCGTCCAACGGGAAGAGGTCTACGAGTTCATGAAATTCTTCCTCGAGAACTCGAGCGCCGAGTGGATCGCGGACGAGATCGGCTACGTTCCGTCGAGCCAGGAAGATGCCGACGCGAACCTGAGCGCGCTCGAAGACGCGGCGGGCAACTAACGCTATCGGGGAGCATCGCCGCCAGACGCTCGTAATCACCCATTTCTACACATGAGTACTGATCCAATAGACGCTGACCTCACCCGGTCAGTCGACGGACGTATCGCAAAAGAGCGGCTGTATCACTGGCTGCTGTTTGGCTGTGCAGCCTTGACTATATTTGTCACAGTCAGCATCGTTGTGACATTGGCAGCCGATGCAGTGACGTTCTTTAGACAGGTCAACGCGCTCGGATTTCTCACCGGCACGACGTGGGAATCGAGCCGGGACACGTTCGGCGTGCTCCCGCTCGTCAGTGCGACGCTCATCGTGACGATCGTCTCGGCGATGGTCGCGATTCCGATTGGCACTGCAGCCGCGGTTTACCTGAGCGAGTACGCAAGCGACCGCATGCGCTCGGTGTTGAAGCCGTCGCTCGAGATCCTCGCAGGCATTCCCACGGTCGTCTACGGCTATCTCGCGCTCGTCTACCTCACGCCGTGGCTCCGCACGGCCGGCCTCGAGTTGAACCTGTTCAACCTGCTTTCGGCGTCGATCATGGTCGGGATCATGATCATCCCGATGGTGTCGTCGATCAGCGAAGACGCGATGAGTGCAGTCCCTGACTCGTTGCGACAGGCCGGCTACGGCCTCGGCGCGACGAAGTACGAAGTGTCGACGGGGATCGTCATCCCGGCATCGATTTCGGGGATCTTCTCGTCGTACATTCTAGCACTGTCGCGAGCGATCGGCGAGACCATGATCGTCGTGATGGCTGGCGGAATGCAGGCACGGATGTTCGACATCACCAATCCGTTCGCGAATCTGTTTAACTCCGGCCAGACGATGACGGCCGCGATGGTCCACGCCGTGACGAGCGACGCCACGGGTGGGACGCCAGAGTTCTACTCGATGTTCGCGATCGGGCTAACGCTGTTTTTCATCACCTTCGCGATGAACCTGCTGAGCAATCGGATCGCTATGCGCTACCGGGAGGAGTACCAATGAGACACGACACGACGAACGCAGCCACGAGCGAGCGAGCGGCCGATCTCGGGCGACCGCCTCGGTTTCTCGCGAGTCGAATCGATCATCGATCGCACCGACATCTCGACCACGGACACCTGCTATCGGAGGTGCTAGCCTGATGACGACCGCAGACGAGTCCAGCGGGAGCTGGTTCGGCGCGGACGGCAAGGTCAGCCAGCGGCGCGGACTGCTATTCAAACTGAGCTGTCTGGGCGCGACGCTCCTCGCGTTGCTCCTCGTGTTGGTGTTCTTACTCTACGTCGCCAACGACGCGATTCAGCCGTTTACGGCTGATTCGGGGTGGCTCGCTACCGTCGCGGCAACGGTCGTGCTGCCGGCACTCGCGCTCGCTGCCTACTACTATCGCGACTCGGAGCCGTCGGGGTCTGTCGCATACATCTCGTTCGGCCTGCCGATCGCCGCAACGTTGCTCGCCGGCGGCGTGGTCATCGTCTTCAGGCATGTCATCTCACCACATGGATGGCTCGCACTCGCCATCGCCGGCGTGGTCGCGGCTGCCGTCCTCGAGGCTCATGCACGAACTCGAACCGGGAGCGCACTCGAGCGACTCGCCGTCGTCGTCGTCGTGCCGTGGTTCGCCCTGATCGGCATTCCCGGCTTCAGCGTCGATTACACGGTCACAACGCCGTTTTTGGGACAGGAACTGTTCGACCTGACGATGTCGGTCCCGACGCTGATACCGAGTCTGCGGGGCCTGATCGTCTCACTGCCGATCCTGCCGACGGCGGCGCTGTCGCTGTTGGCGTCGTTTACGCTGCCAATCGCCGCGGTAGCTGCTATGCACGTTCGGCGCGTCCGCGAATCTGACCGTGCCGGCGTGATCGGGGGCGTTGCAACGTTCGTCGCCGCCGGTGCTGGCATGGTCGCGGCACCGATCGCCGGCGTCGCTCCGGAGACGGGCGTGATTGCGGCGACTGTTATCGGCATGCCGGTTGGCCTGTACGTCGAGTCCGTCCAGCGACGCGGTGAAGGGATGGCTGGACTCGCCTTCCCCGTCGTGATCGGTGGCGGTGCGGTCCTCGCAGCCGTCCTCGTCAACGCACTCGGGTTCGCCGGTCCCGAGCTCTGGCTCGACTGGCAGTTCCTGAACAGTTCCCACAGTACGACACCGGCGGATGCCGGGATCTATCCCGCGCTGGTCGGTTCGGTGATGATGCTCACTGTCGTCGCGATTTCGGCGTTCCCGATCGGCGTCGGCGCGGCGGTCTACTTAGAGGAGTACGCGCCCAACCAGGGGCGTCCCGGACAGCTTGTCGAGTTCCTCGAGATCAACATCGCCAACCTCGCCGGCGTGCCGTCGGTCGTCTACGGTGTGCTCGGCCTCGCGCTGTTCGTTCGGACGGCCGGCCTCCAGAGCGGGATCGTCGTCGTCGGCGGGTTTACCATTGCGTTGCTCATCCTCCCGATCATCATCGTCTCCGCACAGGAGGCGATCCGCGGCGTGCCTGATTCGCTGCGACAGGCGTCGTACGGGATGGGTGCGACGAAGTGGCAGACTGTCCGAAGCGTCGTCCTCCCACGTGCGATGCCGGGGATCCTGACAGGGACGATCCTCGCGCTCGGTCGCGCGATCGGGGAGACGGCCCCGCTGTTGATGGTCGGCGTCGCCGCCGTCGTTCGGATCCCGCCGAACTCGTTTTTCGGCCTGTTCAGCGCGATGCCGCGCCAGATCTACTCCTGGTCGCGGCTCATCGCCACTGACTTCCGGTACGGCGTCCTCGCAGCCGGCGTGTTGACGCTGCTCATCGTCATGCTGATGATGAACGCGAGCGCAATCGTGCTTCGGAACAAGTACCAGCGAAACAGCTGACACTGCAACCCGCGTCTCGAGCCCCAACGATTCGCCATCGATCGTCGACCGTCCAACCACCCTCGAGACGCGCTGTCTACGTTTTCCGTCGGTATTGTCTCAATAGCGCGCGTCGCTGTCCGATAGTGGTGTGTCGACCCTTAACGAACGTCGGTCAGTACTGAGTGCTATATATCAGACTACGGGACTCATATAAACGGCTTATCTGAGCCTCTTCGAAACTCCGCTGAGTAACCCGTGACCACAACCAGCACTCCGTTCGACGACGGACTCTCGTTCGACACTCGGCACCTCGAGCTCGACGCCTACGACGACGTCTACGTCATCGGTGACGTCCACGGCTGTCTCGAGACCCTCGAGACGTTGCTCTCGAGGCTCGACCTCGGCCCGAACGATCTCGGCGTTTTCGTCGGCGACCTGGTTCGGAAGGGGCCGGCAAGCGACGCCGTCCTCGAGCGCGTTCGAACGACCCCACAGCTGCTGTCCGTGCGGGGAAACAACGAACAGAAGGTCCTCGACGGGGATACCACACTCGAGTCGCTCGACGACCGCGACCATGCGTATCTCGAGTCGTTGCCGACCGCAATCGCCTGGGACGGTGGTCTCGTCGTCCACGGCGGCGTCGATCCGAATCGACCGCTGGCGGCACACTCGGATGCGGACGTTATCTCGATGCGAGCACCCGACGGCGACGGCTATGACGGCCCGTTCTGGTTCGACGAGTATCAGGGGCCGCCGCGAGTCTTTTTCGGCCACACCGTCCTCGAGGATCCGCTCGAGAGCGAGTGGGCGGTCGGGCTCGATACGGGCTGTGTGTACGGCGGCAGCCTCACAGCGTACGACATCCGCAGAGACAGGTTCATACGTGTCTCTACGAGCGGTCACAAAGCGCGGTCGGATGAGAAAATCGTCACCCCACCGAACGGGACCGAGTCGGTGTCCGACACTGACGAAGGTGATGCATCGGCGTCCGAACCTGACGAGGGTGGTGCGTCGGCGTCCGAAATCGACAGGGGACCGTCCGACAGCGAAGAGCCGGCCAGCGTCGACGTGTCGGCTCTCGACCTCGACGATCCGGAGTACTACCTCAACCGCGAGCTCAGCGAACTCGCTTTTCAACGGCGCGTCCTCCACGAGGCCATCGACGACACGAACCCGCTGTTAGAGCGAGTGAAGTTTTTGGCCATCTTCACGACGAACATGGACGAGTTCGTCCGCAAGCGTATCGGTGGACTGAAACAACAGATCGCCGCGGGGATCACCGAGAAGACGCCCGACGGGCGAACGCCGGCCGAGCAGTGGGAAGCCGCCCTCGAGGAAGCTCGGGCGCTGTTCGACCGACAGAGCCGGTGCTATCGAGACGAGATCCGACCCGCGCTTTCGGACGCCGGGATTCAGGTCGTCGACCACGACGAGCTCTCGGAAGCCGAGCAAGCGCAACTGCGGACGCAGTTCGAGCGTTCGATCCTGCCAACGCTGACTCCGCTGACGTTCGACCCGGCCCATCCGTTCCCGTTCATTTCGAATCAGAGCCTCTCGCTTGCCGTCCTGACCCGAGAACACCCCGACGCCGAGGTCACGTTCTCGCGGGTGAAGATCCCCCGCAACCAGCGGCGGTTCATCCAGGTTGGCGACGAGACGCGATACGTCCTGCTCGAGGACGTGGTCCGATCGAACCTCGAGTTACTGTTTCCGGACGTCGAACTCGTCGAGACGGCGCTGTTCCGGGTGACGCGAAACGCCGAGGTGCGACGCGACGAGGACGTCGCCGAGGACTTAATCGAGCTGATCGAAGAGGTACTCGAGGAACGGCGCTTTGGGACCGTCGTCCGACTTGAGATCGAACGTGACGCGCCGGACGCGATTCGCGACGTGCTCACGCGGGAACTCGACCTCGACGATCGGGAAGTGGTCGAACTCGAGGGACCGCTGGATTATCGGGATTTCACCGAACTGACGGCGCTGGATCGGCCAGCGTTACAGGTTCCCGAGTGGACGCCACAGCCCCACCCGCGACTCGGCGCGCGCGAGGACGGGACGAACATCTTCGACAGCGTTCGTGAGCGGGACGTGCTCGTCCACCACCCCTATCACGCGTTCGAAGGAACCGTCCAGCGCTTTCTCGAGACGGCAGCGAACGATCCCGACGTGTTGGCGATCAAGGCGGCGATCTACCGCACGGCGAGCGATTCCCGGATCATCGAGAGTCTGATCGAGGCCGCCCGGAACGGGAAACAGGTCGCCGTCATGGTCGAACTCAAAGCCCGCTTCGACGAGCAGAACAACCTCGAGTGGGCGAAGAAACTCGAGGAGGAGGGCATCCACGTCGCCTACGGCACGGTGGGCTACAAGACCCACACGAAGACGTCGCTGGTCGTCCGCAGAGAGGACGATGGTGTTCGACTCTACTCGCACATTGGGACCGGCAACTACCACTCCGAGACCGCAAAACACTACGAGGATCTCGGCCTGCTGACGGCCGATCGAGATATCGGGCAGGATCTCGTCAGGCTGTTCAACTACTTTACCGGCCACTCGATGCACCGGGAGTACCGGAAACTCCTCATCGCGCCGGGGAACATGCGCGCGCGTTACCGACCTGATTCGGGCCGAAGCCGAGCAGGCGAGAGCGGGCGAGGACGCTCGGATCGTCGCCAAAATGAACCGACTCGAGGACCCCGAGATCGTCCGGGAGCTCTACCGAGCGTCGATGGCCGGCGTCGAGATTGACCTCATCGTGCGGGACATCTGTCGGCTCCGTCCGGGCCTCGAGGACGTCAGCGCGACGATCACGGTTCACAGCATCGTCGGTCGCTTCCTCGAGCACTCCCGGATCTTCTACTTCCACGCCGGCGGCGACGAGCGCTACTACATTGGCTCAGCCGACTGGATGGCGCGCAACCTCGACAGCCGCGTCGAGGCGGTCGCGCCGATCGAATCGCCGCCGCTGCAAGCGCGCCTCGAGGAGACCCTCGAGACGCTGTTAGCCGATACGGAAAACCGGTGGACGATGCGCTCGGACGGGAGCTACGAACGGGTGCAGTCGACTGACTCGAGTCTGGACGCCCACGAGACGTTTATGCAGGCGGCGCGCGAGCCAAACCAGGAGTGAGCCGCTCGCGGTCGTTGCGATTCGATATCGCCAATCGATTATCTCCGGCGGCGTCTCAATAGTCCTACGAGACACCCAACGGTAGTCCGGACGGCTCCTAGAAACGGCCTTGTACGGCTCGGTTGTGGTCGAAACTGGATGACGACCGCGCCGTCGAGAACCGGCGGCGGAGCCAGCAGTCATCCCGAACGCGACCCCCAACCGATGCGAGCGAGCATCGCGCGACGACGACCAGTGCCATCCCGCAGTTCCACACCCCACATGCCATCCATGCCCACCCAGACCGAGACCTGTCCGCTGTGTGCGTACACCGGCGAGACCGCCACCGACGTGTACACCCACCTGCAGACCAGTCACCGAAAAAGCGCGATCAGCACCCGGTTGCTCGAGCACCAGTCTCGCTCCCGACAGCGCTGAGCGCCGGCGGAACCGACACGCTTCGGATCCTCTTCTTTTGTCGGTACACAACCATCGAGCGTTGCTACCGTGTCGACTCGGTCGTTTATACACCCAGCCGCGCTGCCGTTGCTATCTGGCTGTTGTCAAGTAGCCGTCGACGCGCGACAGCGTCTGCTCGAGGTGATCGCCATACGTCGCGAGCGCGGCGAGCACCGGGTACGTCCGTTCGCACTCGCCGTAGCAGTAGCGCTCGAAGACACCGATGTCGGCGATCGTGAGCTGTCGCCGTCGCCAGATCAGGGCCTGTCGCGATGCAACGAGGTCGTCACACTGGGATCGAAGACGGACGAGGCGCGCTCTCGTGAGTCGGAGTGCGTTGAACTCGAGTCGTGCCAGCGGCTGGGCGCGGAGCGACTCGAGCTCCGCTCGGAGTGTCGCGAGGGTCTGTGTGGCCGTCTCGAGTGCGTCCTGCTCGGTTTCGATCGCCTCGAGCAGGTCGGCTCGAGCGGTCACGGCATGGCCGGCCGCCGCGACCATCGACTGTTTCAGCTGCGGGGTGAGCTGTGAGCCGTGTTCGACCGCCGCGGCCAGCTCCACGCCGAGTTCGCCGGCGAGATGCTCGTGACAGGGTTCGTCGTACACGTCGTCGTAGTGGGAGACCGAACAGACGGTGTCGCGATAGGCGTTGACGAGCGACTCGAGACTGCCCGTTCGGGGCGTCGAGTGCGTTTGGACGGCTATCGGCGATCCGGCCGTGTGTGATGCTACGGCGGCCGTGGTGGGTGCAGCCGTCTCGAGTCGTGTGACACGTGTGCGAAACCGTTCGAACGCGCGTCGTTCGGCGGTCAACTGCGTGTGTTCGCAGTCGAGTACCGCCGCTGCCGACTCGAGAACGGCCGTTCGAGGTGCGGACACAGCCGGAGTGGGGGCCCGCAACACGGTAAATCACGCTAATAGCGCTCTAGCGACGACCGTGCCGGTACTGAGTGGAACGTACTGCTACGGGCAGGCGATCGAGGACGGACAAATCACGGCCGTCACACCGGGAATTCACTCCCATCGCGCCGTGTCAGCCACTACCGGACGCTACTGATCGACTCGAGCGAGTACGGAGTCCTCAATACGGCAATTAGCAGCGGTTTTGTTGGTTTCCGACCGAGAGGGACGTACCGTGTTCGAGGTTACCAACCCATGAGCGGTTCTGCAACCGGCCACGACAATCGGAGCGTCAGCGATCGATTGGCCACAGCGGCGGCAAATACGGAGCACGCACCCGCACTCGAGTGCATCGTCGTCCGGTATCGGGATCGACCGGATCGATGTACGATCGCCCCACGCGAGTGTACGGAGAACGAACAGTTGACCAACTGGCTGTCGGCCGATCTGGCGGCAGTCGTCGACCTCGACGACGCTCGGTGAGCGCCTCGCCTCGCGGTGTGCCGAACCGTGCGCCGAGAGACTGCAACCGTGGTACGGCAGTCGAATACGGACGAACTGTTATGTCTGACGACTCCATAGGGCGGTATATAATGTGGACGCGACGGACGTTCGTCGGAACTGCTGCTTGCACAGCGACGCTGGTAGCGGGCTGTCTCGGGGACGATAACGGCGACGATGATGATGAAGCGGACGATGAAGGCGCGGGGAGCTACGAGACGCGACTCGACGAAATGGATGACTACGAACTGCTCGATTACACTGGTGAGTCGGAGGTCACAGTCGAGGTGTCGCCGAACCGTGATCCCGCGTTCGATCCTGACCCAATCAAGGTCGATGAAATGACGAATATCACCTGGCGATGGAGCGATAGCAGCGGCGAGATTTATCCAGCCGAGATCCCCAGTCCGTGTCAGTGGTCCGGCAGCAACGGCGGAACCAGTCACTCCTGGCAGTTCCCGTTCAAAGGAAAATACGAGATCGGCTACACCGAACCGGACGTCGAGGAGGTTATCGGCACCATGTTCGTCGTCAATCCGGACGACTGATCAAGGCCGGGGCAGATCCGTCCGCAAATGGGAAGACTGTACGTGACAGTCGCCGAAACGATGGCGAATAGCGGGACCGAACCGCCCCGAGAACAGTAGGTTTATCAAGCGCACGACGGAACTCTTATCCAAGATTACTCACCGTCTTATGGCAGGAAATCAACAACCGGAGGTGAACATCGGGCTCGTCGGTCACGTCGACCACGGCAAGACCACGCTGGTACAGGCCCTCAGCGGCTCGTGGACTGACCAGCACTCAGAGGAGATGAAACGCGGAATCTCCATCAGGCTTGGCTACGCCGACGCCACGTTCCGCCACTGTGCGGGCGTGGACGAACCCGAGTGTTACACCGTCGAAGAGGAGTGTCCGGATGGCTCGCCGAGTGAGCCGCTGCGGACCGTTTCGTTCGTCGACGCCCCGGGTCACGAGACCCTGATGGCGACGATGCTCTCTGGCGCATCGCTGATGGACGGTGCCGTGTTGGTCATCAGTGCCAGCGAACCCGTCCCACAGCCCCAGACCGAAGAGCACCTGATGGCACTCGACATCATCGGCATCGACAACATCGTCATCGCTCAGAACAAGGTCGACCTCGTCAGCGGCGACCAGGCCCGACAGAACTACGAGGAGATCCAGGAATTCGTCGAAGGGACCGTCGCCGAAGACGCACCCGTCGTCCCGGTCTCGGCCGGTCAGGAAGTCAACATGGACCTGCTGATGCAGGCGATCGAAGAGGAGATCCCAACTCCTGACCGGGATCCCGACGCCGACCCACGGATGCACGTCGCCCGCAGTTTCGACATCAACAAACCGGGAACGACCCACGAAAACCTCGCCGGCGGCGTTCTCGGCGGCAGTCTCGTCCAGGGCGAACTCGAGGTCGACGACGAGATCGAGATCCGTCCCGGCCGCGAAGTCGAGGAAGGCGGCCAGACCGAGTACGTCCCGATCGAGACGTCGATTCGCTCGCTGCAAGCCGGCGGCGAAACGGTCGACACCGTCACGCCGGGGGGGCTCCTCGGCGTCGGCACTGGACTCGACCCCGCACTGACGAAAGGTGACGCCCTCGCCGGTCGGCTGGCGGGCCCACCGGGCTCGCTGCCACCGACCTGGCAGGAGTTCACCATGAGCGTCGATCTGCTCGATCGTATCGTCGGAGCCGATCAGGGCGAGACCGTCGACGAGATCAGCACCGGCGAACCGCTGATGATGACCGTCGGAACCGCGACGACCGTCGGTGCCGTGACCAGCGCTCGGAAGGGCGAGTGTGAGGTCAATCTCAAACGGCCCGTCGCTGCCGAGCCAGGCGCAAAGATCGCGATCAACCGCCGTATCGGTGCCCGCTGGCGGCTGATCGGACTCGGAACGCTCAAAGAATAACGACGCGACGACGAGTATGACATCCCCGACGCAGGTCGCCCTCGACACGAGCGCGCTCATGATGCCGGTCGAACTCGACGTTCGGTTGTTCGACGAACTCGATCGAGTGCTCGACGGGTACGAACTGACGGCCCCACAGGCTGTCATCGAAGAGCTCCGTCGGCTCTCGGAGAAGGGCGGCCGCGAGGGGACAGCCGCAAACGTCGGTCACGATCTGGCGACCGAACGCTGTCTCGTCGTCGACACGGAGGCGTCGTACGCCGACGACGCGCTGGTCGAACTCGCTCGCGAGGGCGTCGTCGACTACGTCGTCACGAACGACCGCCCGCTGGGCGAGCGGGTACTCGAGGCGCGTGTACCGGTAATTGCATTACGCGGGAGAAACAAGTTAGCGATCACTCAACCATAGATGTACAAACGGGTCAGACTGAAGGATACGGTCGAAGTACCGCCGGAGGAGCTCGGTGACGTCTCACCGGACCTCGTGAAGCGACTGCTGCAAGACAAACTCGAAGGACGCATGGACGAAGAGGTCGGCAGCGTCGTCTCGATCACCGACGTCCACGATATCGGTGAAGGGACGGTGTTGCCGAACCATCCGGGCGTCTATTACAAAGCCGATTTCGACGCCGTCACATTCGATCCGCAGATGCAGGAAGTCGTCGACGGCACCGTCGTCGAAGTCGTCGAGTTCGGTGCTTTCGTCGGCATCGGCCCCGTCGACGGCCTGTTGCACGTCTCGCAGATCAGCGACGAGTATCTCGCCTTCGACGGCGAGAACCAGCAACTCGCCTCGAACGAGTCCAACCGCACCCTGGGCGTCGACGACGCCGTCCGCGCCCGTATCGTCACGAAAAGCATCGACGAGCGGAATCCACGTGACTCCAAGATCGGCTTGACGGCGAAACAGCCCGGCCTCGGCAAACACGGCTGGCTCGAGGAAGACCACGAGAAACAGGAAGCGACAGCAGGTGAATAACGATGGCTGCTGACCGTCTCGTCTGTCGTGAGTGTCACCGGGTCAACGACCCGGACAACGAGACCTGTGATGCCTGTAACTCCTCGTCGCTGACCGAGGACTGGGCCGGCTACGTCGTCATCGCCCACCCCGAGGACAGCGAGATCGCGACCGAGATGCAGGTGACCGAACCCGGCGCGTACGCACTGAAGGTCCGATAGCAGTGACTTGCGACGACGATCACGCGGCGTCAGCCGACGGCGACGAGCAGCTGCTGGTTCTTCCGGATGCGCTCCGACACGAACTCAAGGAGCCCATGGGACCGATCGAAACCGACGCTGAGCGGCTGCTCGAGGCCGTCGACGGCCCGCTGATCGCCGTCGGCGACGTCGTCACCTACCACTTCCTGCAAGCCGGCCGCGCGCCGGACGTCGCGGTCGTCGACGAACGGACCAAACGGGAGACGGTCGACGAGGAGATCCGCGAGACTGTCACCGAGTCGACACCTCTCGAGGCCACAAACCCGCCCGCAGCGCTCTCTGCGGAGATGGTCGAGACACTCCGCGAGGCCCTCGACCGCGAGGAGCCGACGACGATTCTGGTCGACGGCGAGGAGGATCTGGTCGCGCTGCCGGCGATCGCCGCCGCACCCGAGGGTGCAAGCGTCGTCTACGGCCAACCCGACGAGGGGATGGTCCACGTGACAGTGACCGATGAGCACCGCGCGGAGATGCGTGCCCTGCTCGAGCGATTCGAGGGCGACACCGAGCGGTTCTGGGACTTGCTCGAGCAGCACTAATCATCGAGGCCGCGGCTCGTCAATTTCGTTTTCCGAGCGCTCGCTCGAAGACCCGCTGGGCCCGCTCGTAGGCCCCGTTTCGATCGACGATCGGGGCCGGGTACTCGGGGGCGAGATGCTGTCGACGCTCACTCGAGAGCGTCGGCCACTCGACGATCCGTTCGGCCGGAATCGACGGATCGGCAAGTTCGGGGACGTACTCGCGGACGAACGTGGCGTCGGCGTCGTATTTTGCGAGTTGTGCGACCGGGTCGAAGATCCGTACGTCGACGGAGTCGGTGCCCGTCGACGCGATCCACTGCCAGTTCCCGGCGTTGACCGCTGGATCGTGGTCGACGAGACGCTCCCGGAAGTGGGCCGCGCCGCGTCGCCAGTCGATCAGGAGGTGTTTGGTCAGGAAACTCGCGACGACCTGCCGCGGCCGGTTGTGAATGTACCCCTCGCGCTCGAGTTGTCGCATGCCGGCATCGACGAGTGGATACCCCGTCTCGCCGCGTTTCCAGGCCGCAAAGTCGTCGGCGTCGGTTCGCCAGGCAATCTCGTTCGGCGGGTCGTCGTAGTTTTCGGTCTCGAGGGTGGGCGTGTAGGAGAGCAGATGATAGTTGTGTTCGCGCCAGGTGAGTTCGTCGGCGTACTTCTCGACGTTTCGCCGCTCGGCTCCGTCGACCGTCTCGAGGACGTCTATGACCCGCTGCCAGACCTCCCGAATGCCGATCGCGCCGACGGCCAGATACGGCGAGAGCCGAGAGACGGCCTGTGTCGGCTCGGCGACGGCCCGCGCGAGGTCGTCCCGCGTCTCGCGGTAGTGAGCAATTCCCGACGCACAGAATGACTCGAGTCGGTCGCTGGCAGCGTCATAGCCCGCCGCCGGAAGCTCGATGTCGGTCGCGGTCGTCGGGATCGACTCGGTGTCCGTGATGTCGGCGAGCGCGTCGGGGGTGGGTTCGGATGCCGGCGGTGCTTTTGTGTGTGTCTTCCAATCGGCGGCGAACTGCGAATACGTCGGATACGACGGCTCGAGGCTGGCGGGATCGACGAGCACCGAATCGACGTGGGACTCGAGTGGGACCTCGAGGGCGGCCTCGACGGCGTCGGTCTGTGCTTGGCGAGCAGCGTCGGTGCAGTCGTTGGAGACGATTCGATCGACATCGTACTGGTCACTGAGATCAGTGAGGACGTCTGCTGCGGGGCCGGTCCGGACGACCAGCTCGCGCCCCAGTTCGTGGTAGCGACGTCTGAGCGCGTCGACGGTGCATTCGACGAACGCCCGTTTCCGCTCACCCATCTGCTCGGTGACAGCGGGGTCGAAAATGTAGACGGGGACGACCGGCCCCTCGTCGGCGTCGACCGCCGCGGCTAGCCCGCGGTTGTCCGTGGTCCGTCGGTCGCGGCGATGCCAGAACAGGATCATAGCGGAGCTAGCGGCTGTGGCAGCTAAATCCCTCGAGTACCGGCACTGGTGGCCGAAATCAGGCGGTCGTCGCTACAGCCCCCAGATGAGGACGATCCCGGCTGTCGTGACACCTGCCAGCAGGAACTGGAGCGGGCCACCGACTTTCAGGAAGTCGGTAAACTCGTAGCCCCCGGGGCCGTAGACCATCAGATTCGTCTGGTAGCCCACGGGCGTCATAAACGACGTTGCGGAGGCGAACATCACCGCGAGCAGGAACGAAAACGCCGAGGCGTCCAGACTCGTCGCGGCGTTGATCGCGACCGGGCTCATCAACACCACCGTCGCGACTGGCGTGATGACGTTGGCGAGCAGCCCCGTCACGATCGAAAACAACAACAGGACGAGGACGAGCGGGAGATAGCTCGCCGTCGACACCAGTCCGGCAGCGATGAGCTGTGAGCCGCCGGTTGCCTCGAGGGCGACACCGAGCGGGATCACACCAGCGAGCAGAAAGATAACGTTCCAGGAGACGGCATCGTAGGCGTCGCCCATCGGGAGACAGCCGGTGACGACCATGAGGAAGACGCCGGCGAGCGCCCCGATGACGATGGGAACGATGTCGAACGCGGCTGCGCCGATCACTCCCGCCATGATCGCGATCGTGATTGGGGTCTTCGGCGACAGCGGCGCGAGGTCGTCGATATCGTCCTCGAGCAGCCGGTCGAAGGCGTCCTCTTCGACGACAACGAGATCGCTCGAGTCGGTGAAGTGTCTGATCGAACTGGGGATCGTCTGGACCAAGAGGACGTCGCCGACGGCGAGCCGATGGTCGCCGAGGTCGGTTCGGAGCAACTCGCCGTCGTGGCGGACCGCGAGCACGGTCGTCCCGTAGAGGTCACGGAGATGGGTCTCGGCGACGGTTTCGCCGACGTACGACGATTTCTCGGGAACGATCGCCTTCGCGAGCAGGTCTTCGCTGGTCGACTCGTCGAACGTCTCGTCGGTCACCGGTGTTCGAACCTGCTGGTGGAGCCCCTGACTCGCGACGAACTGGTTGACTGCCTGCAGGGTGCCGTGGACGGTGAGAACGTCGTCCGCCCGAATTCGCTGGTCGGTTCTAACCGCGACGTACGATTCGTCCGTGGCGTCGCGCTGGTCGCTCTCGGGCGTGTCGGTCACGGCGGGCTCGGACTCGAGGCCCTCGACTTCCTGTAGCTGTTGCTCTCGACTGCTCGCGACGGCGTCGTCGTCCGTGTCGTCGTACTCGAGGACTGGTCCGTCTCTCTCGGGTGGTGTCTCGAGGTCGGCTTCTCGGCGGAGCTGGAGGATTCGGACGTTCGCCTCGGCACGGTCCTCGAGGTCGCCGACCGTGCGGCCGACCGCCGCCGAGTTCGAGCCGACGCGAACGTGCGTGAGGTGGTCCTCGAGGTCGAACTCCTCGACGAGATCCGCATTGGCAGGGATTCGAGCGGGCGTCAGCCACCGGCCGACGGTCATGAGATACGTCAGTCCGACGAGCAGGATGACGAGTCCGAGCAGCGTGAACTCGAACATTCCGATGGGATCGCGACCGAGCAAGTCGACGGCGAACTCGCTGGCCAGCAGGTTCGTCGACGTGCCGATGACCGTCAAGGTTCCACCGAGGATCGCCGCGTACGACAGCGGCAAGAGCAGCTTCGACGGCGAGACACCGGTCTTCTCGGCGAGTTCGGAGATCATCGGGATGAAGACCGCCACGACAGGCGTGTTGTTGATAATGCCCGCGAGCGGCCCCGTCGTGGCAATCGTCGCCGCCAGTGCTCGTGTCTCACTGCCGCGAGTGAACCGGGCGAGATAGAGTCCGAGTCGCTGGACCACGCCTGTCCGCTGGATACCCGCGCTCAGCATGTACATGGCGACGATCGTGATCGTCGCGGTGCTCGCAAAGCCCGAAATTGCCGTCTGATAGCCGACACCTGTCAGTGGCTCGAGTGCGGCCAGTGAGACGATAATCCCGATCGCTGTCACGTCGGTTGGAATCGCTTCGGTGACGAACAACACGAGAGCGGCGGCGATAAGCCCGAAGACGACCAGTGCACCCGCCGAAACGCCGGCGATCATCGGAGGCCCTGCTGCGGGGTGGTATCGGGTGTTGGTCCCACCAGTCCGATCCGGCTATCCAGCATGGACGCTCCTGATCTCGCGTTCACACTGCACTGAGGACGGACAATTCACAAAATAATACCTGTTCACAGCGTCGTCGGTTTTATACGACGCCGTCGATTGGCCCGAGGGAGCGATCCGTCTCGGCGTGGCGCTCCCGTGACCTCGGCGAGTGGTTCGGGAACGATATTCCCGGGCAGAGTCGGTGAGACGGCGTTCACACGCGATTGCCGACCGTCGGATCGGTCCTCCGACAGTATATTTACTGCTCGCCGAGTACGTGGTTGATATGTACGATTTCGTCGTCGTGGGCGTCGGCCCGGCCGGGGCGCGCTTCTCGCGACGGGCCGCCGAACAGGGCTACGACGTGCTCGCCCTCGAGAAGGGGACAGTGGGGACGCCACTGGCCTGTTCGGGGCACGTGAGTACGGACATCTGGGAGTTTACTGGCGAGAGGGCACGCGAGGCGCTCTTTCAGAACGAGATCTACGGCGCGCGCTTTCACGTCGGCGGGCCACACAGCGACGCCTACCCCTTCTACAAGGACGAGGTTGCCTCGAACGTCATCGACCGCGTCGGCTTAGACCGCCACCTCGCCGACCTCGCGCGGGAGGCGGGCGCGGACGTCCGCGAGGAACACACCGTTACGGAGGTGACCGAACACGACGATCATGTCACCGTCGTCGCCAACGGCCCCAATGGTACCCTCGAGTTCGAAACGAAGCTCGTCGCCGGCTGTGATGGGCCTCGGTCGCGCGTCCGCGACGCGCTGTCGCTGCCCGAACCCAACGAACTCCTCCACGGTGTGTTGGCCTTCTCCGACGAGGTCGACCACCAGAACTTCGTCGACGTCCACCTGACCGCGCCGACGTTCTTCGCGTGGCGGATCCCCCGTGGCGAGGCTGGCGTCGAGTACGGACTCGCGGCCCCGCCGGGCGTCCAGGTGAACAAACACTTCGAAGAACTGATCGACGGCTACGAGATCGACGTTGCCCACCGCTGCTCGGGGGCGATTCCGATCGGGCCACCCAGTCGTGTCACGAGTCGCCGCGGCTTTCTCGTCGGCGACGCGGCCGCCCAGACCAAACCGTTCACCGGCGGCGGCATTCTGTATGGGATGACCTGTGCTGACCACGCTGCCCGCGAGATCGATCCCGATCGGCCCGCAACGCTTGCGGCCTACGAACGCGCCTGGCGCGACGATCTCGAGCGTGAGCAGTCACTCGGCCACGTCCTGCGCCGAGCCTACTCGTTCCCAGAGCCCGTCCAGCGGCTCGGCCTCAACGCGCTCTCGGGCGAGATCGGCGTCCACATGGACCGGCCGACCTCGCTCGTCTCGCCGACGCATCTCAAGGCGATGCTCTCGAGGCTGCGGCCCTAACTCGAGAACGACACATCGCTCGAGCGAGAGCAACGAGGCGACACGACGCGAGTCGGCAGCCGACAGCCGACAGACCGAAGCCGTCGCTCCCAAAACGACCAGTCGATGACAGGCTGGCAGACGGCAGCCGTCGCGTTCCTCGCCGAGACACTCGAGCGACTCGGCATCATCGACGCCGAGCGGTTTCGGCCGACGGTCGACCTCGCGTGGCCCCGGATCGTCACCGGCTTTGCGATCATGTCCAAGCAGACGGCCGACCTCGCGATGGTCGGCATCGCCGTCGGGACGGCCGGCACGGCGGGGCTTGCCTTCGCGCTCGCGTTCTGGGAGATCGTGACGATGCTGGGACTCGGACTGGCGGGCGGGACCGTCAGCCTCGTCTCACAGAACTACGGCGGCAAGCAGACCGATCGGGCCACGCTCGTCGTCAAGCAGAGCATCCTGCTCACCGTGGCACTCGCGGTGCCGATCGTGGCTGTCTTTCTCCTCTTTGCCGAGTCGCTGATCGGCCTGTTCGGTGCCGGGGACGAATCGCTCGCTCACGGGAGCACCTACCTCGTCTTCGTCGCGCCGGCCGTCCTGTTCGAACTGCTGAATCTGATCGCCAGTCGAACCTACACGGGCGTTGGCGACACGTTCACCGAGATGGTCGCCCGCGCTGGCGGGGCCGTGCTCAACGTCGTTCTCAGCGCGGCCCTCATCTTCGGGTTCGGACTCGGCGTCGCCGGCGCGGCGATCGGTACCTCCGTCTCGACGGGTTTTGTCACGCTCGTTCTCGCGTGGGGCATGCTGGGGCGTTCTTACGGCGTCCTCGGCATGGAACCCAGTCCGGTTCCGGTGGCGCTCTCTGGGCCGTGGCTCGAGCCGACGCTCCTGTGGCAGGTGATCGAAATCTCGACGCCGGAGATCGGCCGCCGCCTCGCACAGGGGATCGTCGTCTTCCCGCTGTTGTGGATCGCCGCCACCTTCGGCCCGGTGGTCGTCACCGCACTCGAGGTCGGCCGCCGCGTCCGAAGTCTGATCAACGGCATCAACTGGGGGCTCTCGTTGGCCTCGAGTTCGCTCGTGGGCCAACACCTCGGGGCGAACGACGAGGACGAAGCCGGCGCGTACGGCGCAGCGATTATCCGACTTTCAGCCGTGTGTTACACCGGACTGGCCGTCGGCGTCGTCGTCTTCGCGGAGCCGATCGCCGGGGTGTTCGTTTCGGGCCCGGACGAGGTCGCGCTGGCGGCCACGTTCGTCGCCGTCGGCGCAGTCAGTTCGATCGGCTTCGGGATCGACGGCGCTGCCGCGGGTGCGTTGCTCGGAGCCGGCGATACGCGCCTGCCCTTCGTCGCCTCGCTCGTCGGCCGGTACGCCTTCGCGCTCCCGGCGGCCGCACTGGGGCTTGTCACGCCGCTTGGAATCGGCGGCCTCTATCTCGCCTTGCTGCTCGAGACGGCCGTCCCCGGCGGGATCACCTACTGGCTGTTCCGACGCGGCCGCTGGAAGGCCGTGAGTCGGCGGTACCGTCCCACCTCGGATACCGGGTGAACGCTCCAGCCGGGTCTTTGCGGGTGTCAATTCGTATACTGACGTCTGTCCGACAGTCTCAGTCGTCGTCGGCCGTCTCGGCGTTTTGCTCGTCGAGTGTCCCAGCGCTCGCCTCGTCGACGACGTCGATCGAGACGCCGGCATCCATGCCACGGTTTCGGTTTGCGTCACCGAATCCGGCGCTGAGGACCCGAGTCAGGGCGTCTTCGACGTCCTCGTCGAGTTCGGTGATTCGATCGGATTCGACCTCAACAACAAACCCCGTCGTGATGTTCGGCGACGTCGGCAAAAACAACACTTCACGGCCATCTTCGGTCGTCTTTCCGGTTTTAAACGCCGTCATCCGCAACCCGTTCCAGGTCTCGAGTTTGACGGGTTTCTGGAGCGATTCCTGTTCGCCGAAGGCTGTTTCGGCGGCCATCTTCGAGGCGTTGTAGACGACCCGCATAACGGGGACACGGTTTGCGATGTTGTCGACGAGTCGTTCGACGAGGCCGCCGACGGTCGTCCGCATGAGATAGCCGACGGAAAAGGTGAGAATAACGAAGACGGTCAGTGCGACCACGACGCGGAGAAACTGTGCGAGCTGTTCGCGAGTCTGCTGGGCCTGTTGGCTGTCGCCGGGGATGAGCGACTCGAGGGCTTCGGCCTCGAGAATGAGTCCGGGTGTCATCCCGGCGATGAGTCCATAGAGCCAATAGATAACGTAGAGCGTGACGAGAATCGGGCCGAGGACGATCAGCCCACTCGCGAAATCCCGCTTCCACGAAGCCATGTACAGAAACTCACACTAAAGGCTAATGAGCCCTTCCCTTCACCGGTCGAGGATCGCCTCGAGGGCGAATCGGAGGTTTGTGTTTCGCTCTGTCATCCGACGATAGAAGTACGATTTCCAGCGGTCGCCGTAGGGGACGTACTGATAGACCGGGTACTCCGCAGCGAGGTCGAACTGGGCGGATTCGCGAACACCCATGAGCAGCTGGAACTCGAAGTCGGTGCCGTACTCATCGTGGAGTTCAATCGCGTGATCGATCATCGCCGGATCGTGACTGCCGACGCCGATGCCGCCGTCGAATCGTTCGAACGCGTACTCGAGGAGCGTCTTGTACTCCTGGTCGACGCGAGGCGACTCTCGATAGGCGACGGCAGCCGGTTCGTCGTAGGCCCCCTTGACGAACCGGACTTTGCCGGGAACGTCTGCGAGCCGCTCGACATCGTCGCGGGTTCGTCTGAGATTCGCCTGCACGCAGACACCGACCCGATACTGGTCATCGTCGCCGTACTCGCGGGCGAGGTCCTCGAAGGCGTCGAGGGTCGCATCCGTCGTCGTGTGGTCTTCCATATCGATCCAGACGAAGACGTCGTGGTCGGCCGCCGCGTCGACGACTGCGGTGAGTTCCTCGCGGAACACGTCCTTGCCGAGATTGAGGCCGAGTTGGGAGGGTTTGACCGAGAGGCAGGCTTCGAGCCTCGATTTCGAGATGTCGCCGGCCAGCGCCCGGTACTCCGCAGCGTCGGAGCGAACCGACGATCGATCCTCGTAGTGTTCGCCGAGCAGATTGACGATCGCTTTGACGTGTCGCCCGTTGAGCTGTCGAACGTGATCGAGTGCCTGTGCCGGGGATTCCCCGGCGACAAAGCGATTCGCGACCGGCGGGATCATACCGAACCGTTCGTTCGCCAGTAATAAGGGAGTTTGTCCGTCTCTCGAGATGATGTGTTCGTCCGACAGTGATGACACCCGTCTCCTGTCGGCCCACCGGAGCCGAGGACTCGATTACACATCGATAGTCGATATCTGTGTATGGTCTGTATGAATTCTGTGGACAAGATATTAATACCTGTTTCACCTGGGGTGACGTATGACAGCAGGACCACCGATCGAGGAACTTCACTACGATGACGCACCGAACGTCGACACCGTTCCCGGGCCGAACACCCGGGCGCTGCTCGAGAAACAGGAGAAAATCGACAGCAGCGCGGTCGCGTATCCGAACGACATTCCGATCGCCTTCGAAGAGGGCAAGGGCGCGACGGTTCGTGACGCCGACGGCAACACCTACATCGACCTCTTTGCGGGGATCGGCGTGCTCAACGTCGGCCACTCGAACCCGTACGTCTTGGAGGCCGTCCACGAACAGGCCGACAAGTTCGTCCACACGGTCGACTTCCCGACCGACGCGCGCCTCGAGTTGATCGAGAAACTCGACGAGATCGCTCCCGCCGGCCTGCAGGGCAACAACCGGGTCGTCTTCGGCGGCCCGACCGGCAGCGACGCGGTCGAAGCGTCGATCAAACTGTCCAAGTACAACACTGGGGGCGACGGCCTCATCGCCTTCCGCGGGGCCTACCACGGCGCGACCACCGGCGCGATGAGCGTCACCTCGAACAAAAAGTTCAAAGAGCACTACACGCCGCTGCTCTCGGACGTCGTCCACGCGCCGTACCCGCATCCGTTCCGACAGGACAAAGCGCCACAGGAAGCGGTCGATCACGCACTCGAGGAAGTGCAGGCGATCGTCGAGGACCCCTACGGCGGCCTCGCGAATCCTGCGGGAATCATCGTCGAGCCGATTCAGGGCGAGGGCGGGATCATTACGCCACCGGAAGGATTCCTGCAGGGGCTGCGCGACATAGCCACCGACAACGACGTTACGCTCGTCTTCGACGAGATCCAGTCCGGCCTCGGCCGCACCGGCCAGTGGTGGGCCAGCGACTGGGAGGGCGTCACGCCGGACGCGATGACCTCCGCGAAGGCACTTGGCGGCGCGGGCTTCCCGCTGTCGGCGACGATGTATCACGAGGATCTCGACACGTGGGGCTCGGGCGACCACGCTGGCACCTACCGCGGCCACGTCGTCGGCATGCGCGCCGGTACCCGCGCTATCGAGTACATTCAAGAACACGACCTGCTCGCCCACGCCCGCGAGCTGGGTGAGTACATCCAGGGTCGACTCCGCGAGGCCGCCGCTGAGACGGACCGCCTCGCAGACATCCGCGGCAAGGGCCTGTTCATCGGGGCCGAGTTCGTCGACGAGGACGGCAAGCCCGACGGCGACGCCGTCGACGAGATCCAGCAGTACTGTTTCGAACACGGTGTCCTGATCTGGACGGCCGGTCGCCACGGCAACGTCTTGCGATTCCTCCCGCCGCTTGTGCTCACGCACGAACTGGCCGAAACGGCACTGGACGTCGTCGTCGACGCCATCGAGCACGCGACGAAAGCGACGGCACAGACTGCCTGAACAGTCACTCGAGTCACGATGTCCGACCCCACTCCCATCGAAACCGACGGCGCGCCGAGCACCGACAACCCCTACTCACAGGGCGTCCGCGCTGGCGACACCCTCCACGTCTCCGGCTACGGTCCCGTCGATCCTGACACTGGCGAGGTCGTCGACGGCGGTATCGAGGCCCAGACAGAACGTGTCCTCGAGAACATCGCTGCCGTGGTCTCCGAGGCTGGCGGCGACAGCCTCGCGGACGTCGTCAAGGTGACGGTCTATCTGACCGATCTCGAGGACTACGAGCGGGTCAACGAGGCCTACGGCGCGCAGTTCGGCGACGAACCGCCGGCCCGCGTCTGTGTCGAAGTCTCGCGGCTCCCCGAGGACGTCCGCGTCGAGATGGACGCGACGGCGTACCTCGGTTGAGATAGGCTGCTGCCCGACGCTTTTTCGAGTGACAATAGCGGTTTTCGGTTCCCGCTCAGTATGCGATCAGTGAGCACGATTAAGTAGTTCTGCTCTCTAGCAGTGCCAAGCATGGCCTACGACACCCCCACTCGACTGCGAGACCTCCGGCGGGCGTTCCACCGCCATCCCGAACCTGGCTGGCGGGAGTTCCAGACGACGGCCCGCGTCGTCCGCGAACTCGAGTCGATCGGCGTCGACGGGATCGCCGTCGGCCGCGAGGCGCTGGCGACCGACGAACGCATGGCTGTCCCCTCCGACGCTGATCTCGAGCCGTGGCTCGAGCGGGCCCGCGACGCGGGGGTTCGCGAGGACATCCTCGAGCGGACGGCAGATGGTCACACTGGCGTCGTGGCGGTCCTCGAGCAGGGAGCAGGACCGACGGTGGGCTTGCGCGTCGACCTCGACGCGATCTCGATGGCGGAGTCGACGGCCGACGAGCATCGACCGGCTGCCGAAGGATTTCGCTCGAATCATGACGGCTACATGCACGCCTGTGGCCACGACGGCCACATCGCGATGGGGCTGGGAACGCTCGAGGCGGTCAAAGCGAGCGAGTTCGAGGGGACGCTGAAGGTCTTTTTCCAGCCCGCAGAGGAGATCTCCGGCGGCGGGAAGGCGATGGCCGCCAGCGGCTACCTCGACGACGTCGATTACCTGCTCGCGGTCCACATCGGCCTCGATCATCCGACCGGCGAGATCGTCGCCGGTGTCGAAAAGCCGCTGGCGATGGCACACCTGACGGCGACGTTCAAGGGCGCAAGCGCTCACGCCGGCAAAGCGCCGAATCAGGGCGCAAACGCGATGCAGGCAGCGGCGACCGCAATCCAGAACGCCTACGGCATCCCGCGCCACGCCGATGGGATGACCCGCGTCAACGTCGGCCAGATCGAAGGCGGCACCGCGAGCAACGTCATCGCCGAGGAGGTGTCGATCGAAGCCGAAGTCCGCGGCGAGACCACGGCGCTGATGGAGTACACTCGAACGGAACTCGAGCGCGTGCTGTACGCCGCCGCCGAGATGCACGACTGTGACGTCACACCGCGCGTGCTCGGCGAGTCGCCCCGCGTCGACAGCCATCCGGCGCTTCGCTCGCTCGTCGGCGACGTCGCCTGGGAGGTCCCGGGCGTCGATTCCGTCGTCCCGAAAACGGATCTCGGCGTGAGCGAGGACGTCACCTACCTGATGGAGCGCGTGCAGGCGAACAACGGGCTGGCGTCGTACGTGCTCGTGGGCACGGACCATCCGACGAACCACCATACGCCGACGTTCGACATCGACGAGGATAGCCTCGAGATCGGGGTTTCGGTGCTTGCAAACACTGCGATCGATCTCTCGCGACGGCGACCGTGACACTGGTCGATCTGCAAACATCTATGAGTGCTATCATGTCTGTGGGATCAGAACCATTAATTCGCGGGCTGTCCGTGTACTCTGTATGAGCCAAGACGACGTGCCGGACTCGCTGCGAACGGCGGCGGACTCGGATCGCCCGCGCGGTATTCTGACGCCCTCCGACCGCGATTTCTTGCTTGGCCGAAAGACGGATTACACGGATCACTCGAAAAAACAGAAGCGAAACCGGATCCGACGCCGGGTTCGCAACGCCGTGCTCGATTTCAGTATCCTCTTCGAGTATCTCGAGGAACGCGACCGACAGACGGTGTTCGACCCCGACGACGAGGATCGGGACGCCTACACGCAGGGGATTACCGACATGCTCGCCTTCCTCCATCTCGGGACGATGGGCTACTACACCCCGTTCAAGGACATGCTCTCGGAAGGCGTCGGCAAGGCCGAACAGCAACTCGCTGGCTCGAATTACCGGATGGTCAACGTCGAGTTCAACGTCGAACCGGTCGGCCAGATCGACGTCGACGAGGTCATCGACAAACTCGAGAACGAGGAGTTCGCCCAACTCACCGACGAGGAACTCCGCGCGTTCGTCCGACTGCTGACGATGTCCGAGAGCTTCTCACCCGAGGCGGCCCGCGAGAACATCCAGGACCGCGTCGACGAGTTCAGCCAGCAGCTCACCGAAAGTGCCGAGACGCGCGAGCAGAACCTCGAGGATCTGACGAACTGAGGCTACTGGAGTGATCGGGTGATAGCGACGTGCTGGCTGACTGTGTCATGCGTTTTCGACGGTGTTTTTTCGCGACTGAGTCGAACGAGCAGGTCACTCGCGGCGTAGCAGTTGGGCATCGATTACCCGGCCTCGAGACCGGTCGGGGGTAGTGTTCGCCCCAAGGCGCATCGACGTGCTGTAGCGTCCCCCGACTGGGACTCGAGTCATAACAGTATACAGTATATGATTTCGCCTCTCGTCGACACACTCTTCGGATCGTGGGGACTGCTCGAGTCGCCAACTACGTTCTGCTGCGTATAATCCCAACATCTGTATGATATAGACAAACTCTGTAAAATAATCATACGACCGTTTGGTTATGTATATCGTTGAGGCTGTGCTCTATAAGATCGTTCAATAAACGCAATCTGTGTATGTCGGGTACAGAAAAGAAATGTTTATACGAGATACTGACAATTGGTTCGGTATGCCATCGCAGCGCATGGCGAGTGGTAGACGAACGCACGGATTGGGGACCAAACAATCGGACCTGCACTCGACGGGGGTGAGCGCATGAGCGACTCCGAGATGGGGATGGTCGAACGGTTTACCGACGAACTCGATCCCGTCGTCTTCGTGTTCGGGGCGTTGATTACACTGGGGGTGATCGGGGCCTTCTTCATCGATCGAGACGCCGTTTCGAACGGTATTGCGACTGTAAACGCCGAAATGCTCAGCTACCTCAGCTGGGCGTTGCTGGTGATCGTCTTCCTCATCGTGCTGTTCTTGCTGTTCTTGATCGTCGGCCCGTGGGGCAAGGCCACGCTGGGCGATGAGGATCCGGAGTACAGCTTCCTGTCGTTTTTCTCGATGCTGTACTCGGCCGGATTCGCTGCCGGTGTCGTCTTCTGGGGCCCGACCGAGGCACTGTTCTACTACGACAGTCCCTCGCCGCTGTTCGGCGTCGAGGGAGGCTCGAGTGCGGCAATCTCGGTCGCCGTCCAGCAGACACTGTTCCACTGGGCGCTGCCACAGCTCGCGGTGTTTACGATTATGGGGATCGCGATCGGTTACTTCGCGTACAACTACGAGAACGTCCCACTGCGCGTTTCCTCGGCGCTCACGCCGGTCATCGGCAAAGAAAACCTCGACGGACCGGTCGCCAAGGTCGTCGACATTCTGGCCGTTTTCGCGACGATCGGTGGCGTCGCGACCTCGCTTGGCTTCATCGGCAGCCAGTTCATCACCGGGCTGGACTACCAGTGGGGAATCAGCATGGGTGACTGGGGTATTCTCCTGATCGTGACGACGATGACGATTCTGTTTACCGTCTCGATGGTGCTCGGGGTCGACAAGGGGATCCGGCGGCTCTCGAACTTCAATATGGGGTTGTTCGTCGTGATCATGCTCGCGACGTTCATCCTGGGGCCGACGATGTTCCTGTTGTTGCTTGGCTCACAGGCCATGGGCGGGATGATCAGCGACTTCGTGTCGATGAGCCTCTACACCGGAACCGGAACCGACGGCGGAACCGCCTGGGTCGAAGCCTGGACCGTCTTCTACTGGGCGTGGGCGCTCTCGTGGTCTCCGTTCGCCGGCCTGTTCATCGCGCGGATCGCTAAAGGTCGGACCGTTCGTGAGGTCGCATTTACCGGTATCGTTGCAACTTCGGCGGCGACCATTCCGTGGTTTACGTTCGTCGGTGGCTCGGCCGTCTGGGCCCAGCACAACGGCGTCGCGGATATCCTCGGCCCCGTGGGGGAACACGGCGCGCCAGTCGCTGGCTTCGCACTGTTCGAGGCGTTCCCGTTCGGTTCGGTGCTCATGATCGCCTTTATGATCATCGTCACCACGTTCTTCATTACATCGGCTGACTCCTCGACGCTCGCCGTCTCGATGATGACGACCGGCGGCAAGGAGCGTCCCTCGACCATCAACCGGGTCTTCTGGGGTATCGTCCTCGGGCTGACCGCAGCGATCCTCATGATCCTCGGCGATGGAGCTGGGGCTGATGCGCTCCAGCAGGCGGTCGTCATCACCGGCGCGCCGTTTGCGTTCGTCTGCTTCCTCGCCATGCTCTCGCTGATCAAGAACTTCAGCGCGACCGAGGGGCGAGTGTTGCTGCAGGATACGACAGTGCTCGTCGGCTCGACGCCGGACCAGTCCGACGACGAACCAGCCGCAAGCGCCGAGCCGAGCGACGACTAACTGTCGACTACTGCGTTCCGTTTTCGCCGCTCGTTTCAGCAGTGGCCCGTAAGTCAGTTCGATTCCCGCGACCATCGTTCCGATCTATAACAAGATTTAATGATGACGTACACATAATCTGTGTATGGATAGGGATACAGCGCAACCGGACGTGGACGCCTTCCCCGGACCCAACGGCCGCGAATGGGTCGAGTTCCACGGAAAGAACGCGGCACCGAGCGAGTACTCACACGAGTTCGTCTGGGATATTACCCGCGAGGCAGACGGCCCCTTCGTCACCGACGTCGACGGGAACGTCCTTCTCGACTTTACGTGTCATATCGGCGCGGCGCCGCTTGGCTACAACAACGAGAAAGTCACCGACAAGCTCCGGGAGTTCGACCTCGTCGAGCCGATGAAGATCGCTGGCCAAGATATGTACTTCGGCGCTGGCCCATCCCCCGACGAGTCGGCCGTGCCGGGCTCGAGTCACTTGATGGAGAAACTGACTGACGTCTCGAGTCAGTACGGAATGGACACCGTCTTCCTCTCGAACTCCGGGGCCGAGGCCATGGAGAACGCGATGAAGATCACGAACGACTACCGCGCGCCCTCGAAGTACGGCGTGGCGTTCTCAGGAAGTTTCCACGGCCGGACGTTCGGCACGCTGTCGATCACGAAATCCAAAGATGTCTACACGCGCCACTACCCCGAAATTAGCGGGATCGAGACGATTCCGTTCTGTGCCGACCGGGGCTGTTCGGCCGACACCTGTGACTGTGGGTTCTTTACCGGCGCGGGCTCACAGCTTCGCAACTCGCTTGCGCCCGAAGGCGGGCACATCGACCCCGACGAGATCGCCTTCCTCACCCTCGAGCCGATTCAGGGCGTCGGCGGCTACCGCTTCCCGAGCACCGAGTTCATGCAGGAGATCGCGGACGTCACCGACGAGTACGACATCCCGCTGGTCGTCGACGAGATTCAGTCGGGCGTCGGCCGCACCGGCGAGATCTGGGCCGCAGATCACTACCCGATCGAACCTGACGTCATCGCCAGCGCAAAAGCCCTGCGCGTCGGCGCGACGATCTCACGCTCGGAGATCTTCCCCAGCGAGAAGAACCGACTGGGCTCGACCTTCGGCGGCGGCGACCTGCTCGGTTCGATGATGGGAACGTTCACCCTCGAGGCCATCGACGAGTACGATCTGCTCGACAACGCCACCGAACGCGGCACGCAGGCCAAAGAACTCCTGCGCGACGACTCGCCGGAGTACGTCGAGGACGTCCGCGGCAAGGGGCTGATGCTCGCCGTCGAGTTCGACACGCCCGAGCGACGAAGCGCCGTCGTTCAGGAATCGCTCGAGCGCGGCCTGCTCACGCTTGGCTGTGGCAAAAAGACGATCCGCCTGCTCCCGCCGCTTGACTCGAGCGAACGCGAAATCGAACTGGGGATCGGCATCTTTCTCGAGGCGATCGAGGCCGTCGGCGCGAGCGCGAAAGCGGCGTAACCGCGAGCCCAGCGCTGGCGGACGCGGTACGCATCGCCGCCACTGTGGGCACGTGCTCGCTTGTGACTGTGAGACTAGTTCCGTCCCCAGCGTCGACTGATGAGTGAAATCGGGTGACAGCCATCGATTTCACCCATCAGTTCAGGCTGGGCCCGCCACTAGTGGCTATCGGTCAGTGAGACGACTCGTCTGGACCGTTATCAGCCGTACGTTTGCTCGAGATACGCGACGATATCCTCGCTCTCGACCATCCCTGAGACATCGTGTTCGGGGTCGACGAGCACTGGGACGCCTGATTGGCCGCTCACGGCTTTGACAGCCGAACGGCGAAAGCGAAACAGAGAGACGTTGTGACTCTTGTATTCTAACTCGAGTTCGTCGAGTTTCTGTTCGACCGTTCGACAGTACGGACAGCCACGGAGTCTGTATAGCTCGATCATCGAGATTGTACTGGTAGCGAAGTAGGCGGCGGAAACTATAGTAGCTACTGACCATCAGTGTACAGTCGATCGCACGACGACCCCGGGTCGGTGTGGAACGCTTCACTCGAGCGAGTGCTCGACCACCGACACGTCCTCGAGCCCGTCTAGTGCCTCGAGCACCCCACAAAGATGCTCGGGGCCACTGCCCTCGAGGCCGACGGTCACGGGGGTTCGGTTCGGATGATCGCCTGCGGTTCGACGCGTGCGCTCGAGACCGTCCAGTTCCGCCCGCTGTGATTCGACGGTGTCGACCACGTCGCCGACGGTCGTCGGCCAGCCCGAAACGGCCAGTCGGGCGTCGACGTAGCGCTCGAGGTCGTGGAGGCCGGTTCGGGTCAGTTCGGCGTGTTCGGTGAGGTTGACGTTCCCGCCCGAGATGACGACGACGACGTTCTCACCCTCGAGATCCAGCTCGTCCGAAAAGGCAGCCGCCAAGGGTGCTGCTCCAGCGCTTTCGGCGACGGTTTTCGCGCGCTCGGCCAGCAGCGTCACCGCGGTCGCGATTTCCGTATCGCTGACGCTGACCACGTCGTCGACAACGTCGCTGGCGACGGTGTACGTCTTGGTGAGCATGCGGGTGTCGGCGATCCCCTCGGCGACGGTGTCGACGTCCGCGAGTTCGTGAATTTCGTCGCCCTCGAGCGACGGCTTCGCGTGGGCAGCCCCGTCGGGCTGGACCCCGATCACGCGAATATCCGGGTCGTGTGCCTGCAGTACGGTCCCGATCCCCGAGATGAGGCCGCCGCCACCGATGGCGACGAGGACGGTGTCGAGGTCGGGATACTGCTCGAGTATCTCGAGGCCGACCGTCCCCTGTCCGGCGATGATCGCTTCGTCGTCGAAGGGGTGGACGAACGTCTCGCCGGTTTCAGCAGCGCGCTCGAGGGCGTACTCGTAGGAGCGTTCGTAGATCTCGCCCTCGACGACGACCTCGGCCCCATAGCCCCGTGTGGCCTCGATCTTCGCCGCGGGCGTGACCGCGGGCACGACGATGGTCGTCTCGATGTCGAGCAGTTGGCCGGCCAGCGCCACACCCTGGGCGTGGTTGCCCGCACTCGAGGCGATGACGCCCGCCTCGCGTTCCTCGGGGGTGAGCTTGGCCATCCGATTGTACGCGCCGCGGATCTTGAACGAGCCCGTCCGCTGGACGTTCTCGAGTTTGAGGCCGACGGCGTCGGCCCCGCTCAGCTCGGCGAACGTCCGCGAGGTGTCAAGCGGCGTGCGGTGGACGACGTCGGCGATGCGCTCGCGGGCGGCCTCGACGTCGTCGACGGTGACGAGCGGGCCATTCATCTCTTCGACCTCGTTCATCTCTCACCCTCGTTCCGTGCCACCGGATGCTGGTGCTCGAGTGTCCGAATCGTCTCGACTAAGACGTCGACGCCGTGGGCGAGGCTGTCCTCGTCGACGTCGAACGTCGGCGTGTGGTGGCTCGTCGGGTGGTCGGTGCCGACAATCATGTACGTCGCGAGGCCACCATCTCGCTGGACGCGCTCCATCAGGAAGGTTGCGTCTTCGCTCGCGCCGAAGTCGGCGGCCGGCAGCACGTGGTCGATGCCGTCGACCTCGCTTGCAACCCCGCTGACGAGTGCCTGCAGTTCGGGGTCGCTGTCGGCGCGCGGCGACTCGCTGACGACCTCGACGTCGGCCCGACAGCCGTGCATTCTGGCCGCGGATTTGACCGTGCGCTCGAGGCGGTCTTTCATGTACTCCATCAGCTCGGTCGTCTCGCCGCGGGCTTCGGCCTCCATGTGGGCGCGTTCGGCGATGACGTTGCTCGCCGAGCCTGCTTCCGCGTAGCCGATGTTGACGCGGGTCATCCCGTCGGCGTGGCGCGGGATGCCGTAGGCGTTCTCGATCGCTGCCCCCATCGCGTGCATGGCGTTGTCGCCTTCGTTGGGAGCCTTGCCCGCGTGGGCGGAGGTGCCCTCGATCGTCGCGTCGACGTGGCACATCGCCAGTGGCTTTTCGATCCCGGCGACCACCTCGCCCGTCGGGTGATCGAGGCCGACGTGGATCGCGAGCAGGTAGTCCAGATCGTCGGCGAACTCGCTTTTGGCCATCGGGCAGCCGCCGCCGCCGGTCTCCTCTGCGGGCTGGAAGAAGACGACCAGCCGTCCCGAAAAGTCGCTCTGTTTGATCGCCTCGAGGACGGCCAGCCCCCACGTCATGTGGGCGTCGTGGCCGCAAGCGTGCATCGTGCCGTCGATCTCCGAGCGAAAGCCTTCGGTTGCGGGGTCGTGGCCGTCGGCGTCCGACTCCTCGATGAACAGCCCGTCGATGTCGACGCGCAGCCCGATCGCCGGCCCCTCGCCGCGCTCGAGCACGGCGACTGCGCCGGTGTTGCCGCCGGTCATTCGCTCGAGCAGGGCGTCGTCGACGCCGCGCTCGCGGGCGCGTTCGACCCAGGGCTCGAGGTCAGCGTCGGGGACGGCCATCCGGTCGGCGGGGTCGTAGGCGTCCGGGCCGACGGCGAGTTCGTCGACGCCGATAGCCCGAATCTCCTCGACGAGTCGGGCTGTCGTGGCGAACTCTCGCCACGCCGGCTCGGGGTGGCGGTGCAGGCTCCGTCGGAGCGTCACGAGGCGGTCCCGGATCGGTTCGTTCATGCGAGTCACTGACGCGCCCCACTGACTTAATTGTACACAATCAGTGTTTACGATGGATACACAAAAAGGATAAGAGAGAGGATGACAATCGTAGGGTAGAGCTGCGTTTCGGTGGGACCAAACCGCCGTTGCGCCCACACATACCACTATGAGCACGAATCCAGATATCGTCGTTCTGAGAGAGGGGACCGAAGGACTGTCGATGGAATCCTACGCCGAACGGCTGCGTGAACGGTTGCCCGACCACACCGTCGCGCTCGCGCGGACGCCCAACGAAGAGCGCGAACTCGTTCCGCAGGCGAAGATCGTGACCGGCATCACCATCGAGGAGGACCTCCTCGAGGAAGCCGACCGACTCGAGTTGTTCGCCTGTACGTTCGCCGGGACCGACCACGTCCCGATGGACGCGCTGTCCGACCACGGCGTCGCCGTGACGAACGCGGGCGGGATCCACGCGCCCGGCATCGCCGAGCAGTCGATCGCGAACATGCTCGTTTTCGCACGGAACCTCCACGAGGGGTGGCGACGCAAGCAAAACGGCGAGTGGCGTCACTTCCAGTCCCACGAGTTCACCGACAGCACCGTCACGGTCGTCGGCCTCGGTTCGATCGGTCAGGAAATCGTCAAACGCCTCGAGGGGTTCGACGTCGAGACGATCGGCATCCGGTACACGCCCTCGAAAGGTGGCCCGACCGAGGAAGTGCTCGGCTTCGAGGACGAAGACATCCACGAAGCCTTTTCGCGCAGTGAGTATGTCGTCCTCGCCTGTCCACTCAACGACCTGACCCGCAACCTCGTCGACGAGGACGCGCTGGCGACGCTGCCGCCGAACGCCGTGATCGTCAACGCGGCCCGCGGCGGCATCATCGATACCGACGCGCTCGTTTCGGCGCTGCAGTTCAACGGCATCCGCGGGGCTGCCCTCGACGTCACCGACCCCGAGCCGCTGCCGAACGATCACGAGCTCTGGGACCTCGAGAACTGCCTCATCACGCCCCACACGGGCGGTCACACGCCGAAACACTGGGATCGACTCGCCGACATCGTCGCCACCAACGTGAGCGCGCTCGAGGGCGACGGTGACTTCGCGAACGTCGTCTATCAGCCGGGATCGAATTGAGTTCGATGGCAACCGATAACTCGCGTTCGACGACTGACCACAGCGACCAGACGTCGACGCCGGACGAGACCGAGCTCGGACCGCCGTCGGACCCGCGGGCGGGTGACCCTGCAGCGGACCCGCGAGCCGACTACGACTACGTCGGTGGCGACATCGATCGTCCCGACCTCGTCTCGGCACTGCGCGAGCGAATCGACGGCGAGGTCCGCTTCGACGAGTACAGCCGTCGACTGTACGCGACCGACGCGAGCGCCTACGAGATGACGCCCGTCGGCGTCGTCCTGCCGGAGTCGGCGGCGGATATCGCGAGCGTCGTCACCTACTGCGCCGACAACGGGGTTCCGGTGCTCCCACGAGGCGGCGGCACCAGCCTCGCCGGACAGGCGGTCAACGAAGCCGTCGTCCTCGATCTCTCTGCGCACATGGGCGAGGTACGCGAGATCAACCCCGACGAGCGACGAGCGACGGTGCAGGCGGGGGCGGTGCTCGCCGACCTCAACAACGAACTCGCGTCCCACGGCCTGAAGTTCGCACCGGACCCCGCCGCCGGAAATCGAAGCACGATCGGCGGCGCGATCGGGAACAACTCGACGGGGGCCCACTCGCTACAGTATGGCAAGACCGACGCCTACGTCGAGGCCTGCGAGGTCGTCCTCGCCGACGGCTCCGTCGAGCGCTTCGGCGAGGTGACGGTCGCCGAACTGCGCGAGCGAGCCAATCCCGACGGAAGCCTGCTCGAGCGAATTCACGAGGCCCTACGCCGCGTCATCGACGAGGAAGCCGACGCGATCCGAGACGTCTTCCCACAGCTGAAACGCAACGTCTCGGGCTACAACCTCGATCGGCTGGTCGCGGAGGCCTACGGCGAGCCGGCGGCGTTCGACGAGAACACCGAGGAAACCGTTGCGATCGACGGCGAGCCCGACCCCGACGCGACGGTCAACCTCGCTCGCGTCTTCGCTGGCAGTGAGGGAACTCTCGGTGTCGTGACGGCAGCCACGGTCTCGCTCGAGCCCGTCCCCGAGACGACGTCTGTCGCGCTGTTGACCTACCGCAAGCAGCTCCCAGCGATGGCCGACGTCGACACCATCGTCCGCAACCACGACCCGGCGGCGATCGAGGCGATCGACGACGTCTTGCTCGAGCTCGCCCGCGATACCGAAGAGTTCGCCGACCTGGTCGACAGACTCTCTTCAGGGACTGAAACCGCGCTGCTCGTCGAGTTCTACGCCGACAGCGACGACGACGGCCGCGAACAGGTCGCCGACCTGCTGGCCGATCGACTCCCCGACGAGACGGTCCCGGACCCGACCGCCGATGGGGGTGCGAACGTGGCGACGGACGCCGCGAGCGAGGCTGACACTGATCCCGTCCGCGCGTTCGACGCCCTCGAGGCCCACGACCCGGAGGGAATCGCCGAACTCTGGAAGCTCCGCAAGAGCGCCGCGCCAATCTTGCTCTCGCGAACCTCCGACGCGAAACACATCTCCTTCATTGAGGATACGGCCGTCCCGACGGAGAACCTCGCGGAGTACGTGGCGGACTTTCAACAGGTGCTCAAGGACAACGACACCTTTGCGAGCTTCTACGCACACGCGGGACCGGGCTGTATGCATATGCGACCGCTGGTCGACACCAAGAGCCCGGCCGGTCTCAATCAGTTCGAGGCGATTTCCGACGCCGTCACTGACCTCGTCGTCGAGTACGGCGGCAGCGTCTCGGGCGAACACGGCGACGGCCGCGCCAGAACCCAGTGGAACCGCAAACTGTACGGCGAGGACGTCTGGAACCTCTTCCGGGAGCTGAAGACGGCGTTCGACCCCGACTGGCTGCTCAACCCGGGTAACGTGTGTGGCGACCACGACATGACCGAGCACTTGCGGTTCTCCCCCGACTACGAGTTCGAGGCTGGCTTCGAGCCCGCCCTCGAGTGGGACATCGACAACGGCATGCAGGGCATGGTCGAACTCTGCCACGGCTGTGCTGGCTGTCGCGGCGACCAGGAAACCACCGGCGGCGTGATGTGTCCGACCTACCGGGCCGCCGAAGAGGAGAGTCTCAGCACCCGCGGCCGGGCGAACATGCTTCGAAGCGCGATGAACGGCGAACTCGAGACCGACGCGACCGACGAGGAGTTCTTGGCGGAGGTGATGGACCTCTGTATCGGCTGTAAGGGCTGTGCGCGGGACTGTCCGAGCGAGGTCGATATGGCCAAACTCAAAGCCGAAGTCGAACACGCAAATCACCAGCAAAACGGCGCGAGCCTCCGTTCGAAGCTGTTCGCGAACATCGACCGACTGAACGCCGTCGGCTCCGCACTCGCCCCCGTGTCGAACTGGGCGACATCGCTGCCCGGCGCTGGAACCGTTGCGGAAAAGACGGTCGGCATCGCCCGCGAGCGCGACCTGCCGACGTTCGCGAGCCAGAGCTTCGAGGACTGGTTCGAGAGCCGTGGGCCGCGGATCTCGCTCGAGGAGGCCGACCGAACGGTCATGCTCGTCCCCGATACGTACACCAACTACAACCATCCGCGGGCGGGGAAGGCAGCCGTACAGGTCCTCGAGACGGCGGGTGTCCACGTTCGGATTCCCGAGAATGTCGGATCGACTGGCCGTCCGGCCCACTCGAAAGGCTTTCTCGACGTCTCGCGCGAGCGAGCGCGGACGAACGTCGACGCGCTGGCTCCTGCCGTCGAAGACGGCTGGGAGGTCGTCCTCGTCGAGCCCTCCGACGCGGTGATGTTTCAGTCCGACTACCTGGATCTGCTCACCGGCCGTGACGTCGAACGCGTCGCCGTGAACACCTACGGTGTCATGGAGTATCTCGAGCGGTTCGATCTCGCAACGAAACTGCCGACCGCAGCGCCCGGCGAGCGGCTGACCTACCACGGTCACTGCCACCAGAAGGCGACAAAAAAGGACGGCCACGCGGCGACGGTGCTCGAGACGGTCGGCTACGAGGTCGACGCGCTGGATTCGGGCTGTTGTGGGATGGCTGGCTCCTTTGGCTACGAGGCCGAACACTACTCGCTCAGTCGGAAGATCGGCGAAATCCTGTTCAACCAGGTCGACACAAGCGACGGCGAAACCGTCGTCGCGCCCGGGGCCTCCTGTCGCACCCAGCTCTCGGAGTACGACGGCTGTGACGATCCACCGCATCCGATCGAGAAGGTCGCCGAAGCGCTGTCGGGGACGTAACGGCCCGGTTTTTCGATCACGTTGGGACTCGAGTGTCTCGTCGTGGACCCGACTCGGATACGCGAACGAAACCGAGTCGTGGCCGGCTACGGCCAGAGCCCGCGCGTCGCCTTCGCCTCGGCGATTCGGGAGAGCGCCACGACGTAGGCGGCGTCGCGCCAGGTGAGGTCTTTTGCTTCGACCTCCGCACGGACGTCGTTCCAGGCCTCGAGCATGTGTTCCTCGAGTTCGTCATTGACGCGCTCGAGACTCCACTGGCGGCGATTGATGTCCTGAAGCCACTCGAAGTAGCTCACGGTCACCCCGCCGGCGTTGGCGAGAATGTCCGGAATTACCTGTACGTCGCGCTCCGCTAAGATCGCGTCGGCAGCGAACGTCGTGGGACCGTTTGCTCCCTCGACGACGATGTCGGCCGCGATGGCGTCCGCGTTGTCCGCGGTAATGACGTTGCCGACGGCGGCCGGGATCAACACGTCGACATCGAGTTCGAGGACGTCCTCGTTGGAGATCGTTTCGGGGGCGTCCTGCTCGAGGACGGCTTCAGGTTCTTCCTCGTGAGTTGGAACGTCATGCGTCGAGAGGCCGTCGGGGTCGTAAATCGCGCCGTTGACGTCGCTGACGGCGACGATCGTCGCGCCCCAGTCCTCGAGCAGTCGGGCGGCATTGGCACCGACGCTGCCGAAGCCCTGGACGGCGACGGTCGTCTCCGAGAGGTCGCGGCCGTCGTACTCGATGACCTCGCGCGTGATGATCGCAGTCGAGCGACCGGGTGCCTCCTCGCGGCCGTAGGAGCCGCCGATGACGGGCGGCTTGCCGGTGACGACGCCGGGAACGGTCTCACCCTGTTGCATCGAGTAGGCGTCCATGAACCAGGCCATTGTCTGCGCGTCGGTCCCCATGTCGGGTGCGGGGACGTCTTTCGTCGGACCGACGACGTCGCGCAGTTCCTCGGCGAACCGGCGCGTGAGCCGTTCGGTCTCGTCGCTGCTCAGTGATTTGGGATCGACGGCGATACCACCTTTTCCGCCGCCGAAGGGGAGATCCATCACGGCGCATTTCCAGGTCATCCACATCGACAGCCCGGTACACTCCGCGGCGGTTACCTCGGGGTGGTACCGGAGCCCACCCTTGTACGGGCCGCGGACGTCGTCGTGCTGGGCGCGGTAGCCGGTGAAGACTTCGACGCTCCCGTCATCGCGCTCGAGCGGGACCGAGACCTGCTGGACCTTGGTTGGGTGTTTCAGTCGCTCGATCACGCCCGGATCGACGTCGATGTGGGCCGCCGCTCGCTCGAGTTGGCGGCGGGCGGTGACGAGCGCCGAATCGAGGTCGTCCGTCTCCGTCTCGTGTTGAGGTGGTGTCGTCGCCATTGTCGAGCGTATTAGGTCGTAAACAGCTCTCGCGGGAACTCAGCCAGTGTCTCGGCTCCGCTGTTAGTGACGCGGAACGTCTCGCTGATCTCCATGCCGATTTCGTCCGTCCAGATACCGGGGATCATATGGAAGGTCATGTTCTCCTCGAGGACCGTCTCGTCGCCCGGCCGGATGCTCGCGGTGTGTTCGCCCCAGTCCGGCGGGTAGCCCAGTCCCATCGAGTAGCCGATCCGATCCTCCTTCTCGAGGCCGTACTGGGCGATCGTCTCGCGCCAGGCCTTCTCGACGGCCTCGCAGGTCACGCCCGGTTCGACGACATCGAGGGCCGCCTCGATCCCTTCGACGACGATCTCGGCGGTTTCCTCGAGTTCTGCGGGTGGATCACCGACGAACGTCGTGCGCGCAAGTGGAGAGTGATACCGGTGGCGACAGCCCGAAAGTTCGATGATAACCGGGTCGCCGTCTTCGAACGGACGGTCAGTCCACGTGAGGTGTGGGGTACCGGTGTGGTCGCCAGAAGGCATCAACGGGACGATCGAGGGGTAGTCGCCGCCGTACGCTTCGGTGCCGGTAATCAGCGCCTCGTAGATCGCCGCCGCGGCCTCGTACTCCGGGACGCCTTCCTCGATCGCGTCGAGGCCCGCCTGCATGGCGGTTTCCGAAATGCGGGCTGCCTCGCGCATGTACTCGAGTTCCTGCTCCGACTTTTTGATCCGTACCCAGCCGACCAGCAGCGTGGCGTCTTCGAACTCGGCGTCGGGCAGGTTCTGTTGCAGACGCGTGTAGGACTTCGCGGTGAAGTAGGCCGCGTCCATCTCGAGGCCGATCCGGCCGTCCGCGACCTCGAGATCCTCGAGCACGCCCGCGATGTAGTCCATCGGATGGAGGTCGTGTGGCGAGTGGACGTGATCGTCGCTGTAGGTGAGGATGTTCGATTCTGACAGAGTGGTTGTCGCCCGCGCGCCGCCCCTGTCCATCTCGCGGCCGACCCAGACCGGCTCTTCGTGGTCCGGCGTGACGACGACGGCCTGGTGGACATAAAACGACCAGCCGTCATAGCCGGTGAGGTAGTTCATATTGGCCGGATCGGAGACGACGATCGCGTCGAGATCCTCCTCGCGCAACCGTTCTTTCGTCCGCTCGACCCGCCGTTCGTACTCGGCTTCGTCGAAAACATTTCGTGACACGGTAACAGGGCCTCTACAAAGGGAATCGATCAGCAGCGCTAAAAGTTTTTCGTGTATGTCTATTACAGATATTGTTTACGATTCTGGTGTCCTCAAGCTACCAACTAGCTTGACTCGAGGGCGCTGGTTCGTGGGCTGCTGATCGAACACGTCGGCTCGCTCGTCTGCGAACCACCGCCGATTAAGACACACCGGTTCGTTCGGCCGGATATGACACTCCTCGAGACGATTGTGATCGCGTTCTGGGCGATGTTGCCCGCCTACGTTCCGAACAACGCCGCAGTGTTGGCCGGCGGCGGGCGGCCGATCGACGGCGGTCGGACGTGGGGTGACAAACGTGTTCTTGGCGACGGAAAGACGTGGCGTGGCACTGCTGCGGGGATCGTCGCTGGGCTCGCGCTTGCCGGCTTTCTCACGCTGTTCGCGGCCGATGTCAGCGCAGCCACCGGTGTCGATGTCCCCGAGTTCACGCCGCTTGCCGCACTGGGACTGGCTGCCGGGGCCATGCTCGGCGACATCCTCGCCTCGTTTCTGAAACGCCGGTCGGGCCGCCAGCGCGGCGCGATGTTCCCCGGGCTCGATCAGCTCGATTTCGTCGTCGTCTCCTTGCCCCTGACGGCGCTGCTGGCGAGTGAGTGGTTCGTCGACGTGTTCACGTGGGAGGTTATCGCCGTCGTCGTGATCGTGACGCCGCTTCTCCACGTCACGACGAACATGATCGCCTACAAACTCGGCCTGAAAAACGAGCCCTGGTAGCCGGGTTTGGTGAGTCGACCTCGAGTCGGCGCTCGGTCGCGGAGTCGACAACTAACGACGTGACTCGAGTCGGCGCTCGGTCGCGGAGTCGACAACTAACGACGTGACTCGAGTCGGCGCTCGGTCGCGGAGTCGACAACTAACGACGTGACTCGAGACGGCTACTGTTCGGGCGCTGCTTCCTGCTCGTTTCGAATCCGCGCCTCTGCAGTCTCTCGATCCTCGGGGTAGCCGACGTCGATGCGCCAGCCGTCCATTCGGATCGCGTCGATGGTTCGGCCCGACTGAATCAGCAGATCGATCGCGTCGGGCAGTTCGTACTCGCCGCGGTCGCTGGGCTGGACGAGATGGCAGGCGTGGAAAATGGCAGGGGTAAAGGTGTAGAAGCCGGTCATGACGAGATTCGACGGCGGATCGTCCGGTTTCTCAACCACCTCGACGATCTCGCCGTACTCGTTCGTGTCGAGCACGCCGTAGCGAGAAGCCTCCTCGTAGGGTACTTCTTCGACGAGGAAGGCAGCGTCGGCACGATCTTCCTGCTGGCGATTAATTACGTCGCCGAGGTTCCCCCGGAAGATGTTGTCACCGAGCATCAACACGAACTCGTCGTCGATGTGTGGTTCGGCCTGCAAGATCGCGTGGGCAAGGCCCAGCTGCTCGCGCTGGTGGGCATAGGTGATCGGGACGCCCTCGTACTCGTCGCCGTAGCGCTCGATGATCTTCTCCTTCCTGTAGCCGACGACCACGACGAGTTCGGTGACGCCGATCTCGAGGAGGTTGTCGAAGACGTCCTCGATGAGGGGTGTGCCGTCGACTTCGACGAGGACTTTCGGCTTCTCTTCGGTGAGTGGCCGGAGGCGAGTGCCCTTGCCCGCGGCCAGCACGACTGCTTGCATGGTTGCAATGGTTCTGGTGGGGCGATATATACTTTGTGAGCGATAGGTTCGTCAGCGGAGAACGAAGGGGATATCAACGGGGAGATTCCGTTCGACGGTCGTTCGGAACTGCGACGAAATTGCAAACAGCGCGAGAAAGTAGAGCCCAGCACCGGCACCGGCAAGAAACAGAACGATGGCGACGTTGTGCTGGACGACCGCGGTCGTTTCGATGGTCTCGAGGAGTCCGAAGACCACTGCACCCATAACGAGGGCGGCGGCCACCTGACGGCCGATTTCGCCGAGCGGAGTGTGGAACTCGATCAACTGTCTGAGCGTCACGTACGCGAACGCGAGAGCGACGGTAACCGAAACGACGCTGGCGAACGCAGCCCCTTCGATTCCGAACTGCGGAATGAGGACGACGTTCAGGCCCGCGTTGAGGACGATGAACACCGCGTTGATGCGGAACGCCAGATCCGGCCGATCGATGCCGTTGAGGCCGTTCATCAGTTGCTTCTGGTAGGAGTACAGAAGCGTCGCGAAAATGAGCAGCGCAAGCACGGCCGCTCCCTGGACGAACTCCGGCCCGTAGATCCGCAGGAGTCGCTCGGCGAGAATCGTCCCGCCGACGAAGCCCGGAATGGCGATCAGACCTGTGAAAGCGAGTGAATCCTCGATCAGTCCGGCCGTCGCTTGCTTCGATTCCTGCGAGGAAGTATGGCTGATCTCGGGAAACATCGTCGAACTGATCGCGCCGCCGAAGAGCTCGAGGAACTTCGCGAGCGACCAGGCGATCGCGTAGACGCCGACCAGCGCCGACTGGACGAAGACGCCAAGCAGGAGAATATCGACCTCGTTGAACGTCCGGGACTTGAGCGACCCGAGCCACGAGAACTTCGCGTAGTCGAAGAGGCTCCGGAAGTGTCGCTTGCTCGGGAGCGCCGGGCGGACGGTGACCCAGTACAGACCGACGAGGCCGACGAGGATTCCGCCGATCGCGTAGCCGACGAGCATCCCTAATAGGCCGTAGCCCGCGACCACAAGCCCGATCTGGAAGAGGCTCTGTCCGCCGATCTTCACCGGATCGAGGAGCCCGGCGATGTGGACCTTTCGTTCGCCTTTCAGCGTCCGGAACACCATCTTGTAGAATAGTTTGACGAAGAGGATGACGACCACGAACCAGACGACCGACAGTGCGACGTACTGGTCGAATTCGGTGATGTAGGACTCGAGGAGGGGCTGACCGACGATGACCGCGCTCGAGAGGACGATTGCAAAGCCCGCTACCCAGACGAGGGCGGCCGAGAGATAGGCACCCTGTTCATCACCTTCGCTGATACGTTTCGTCGTTGCTTGTCCAACGCCAAGTTCGCCGGCGAGGATCAGCCAACCGACAACTGTCATGACTAACGCGTACAGACCGAGGACTTCTGCGCCAAGTTCGCGGGCAAAATAGAGTGTACCAATGAAACCAAGGGCTGAAGCCAGAAGTTTAGAGAGGAAAACAACGAGGGATGCTTGTCCGATTTTCATGAACTGTTTTAAATCAATATCGGAATGAAAAGTCGATCAATTAATATTTTTGTGGATAATTCCTGAGAGTGTTCGATACCAAGCATTCTGGTTTTTATAATCGTTGTGCATATATTTTACCATGTGATGGTATAACTGGACTTATAAATGCCCGATGAGGAGAATAGAATGATGAAGGTCGCCACAGTCTACACCGGTCAAAGTATGTCTCAACCAGTGTTATTGAATTTATTAAATAAATATAGGGATATTGAACTTACTATGTTTAAGGGTAGTGCCGACAAGATTAAGTTGCTCAATCTTACCCATGAGCACCGGTCCTATACTGTTGAGGACGTCAAAATCAACGGACAAACTGCACTCTGGTTAACACAACGCCGTCTACGAAAAAAGTGGCATGAATTCTTGCGTGAAAATTTAGACCGTAGTTTTGATATAGTTATTGGCATGAACGAATTAGCAACGCCAGCTGTCGAAGTTGCGGACACGTACGACATACCCTCCTTATTCTTTATCCGAAATCTAGAAACATCCGGTCAGGAGATGTATAACCCCGAGAGGGGGCATATTAAAAATTTTAGATCTGCTGATTTCGGAGCCAAAATTCAATACCCATTTTTCGTCGAGAACTTCAGATCCTATAAGAGAGGTATGAAGATGGCAGATGAAGTCATTGCAAACAGTGAATACGTTTCAAAACGCTTGAAAAACGATTTCAATGTCGATTCAGAGATTATTTATCCTCCAATAGAACTCGACCAATACAAGGTTGAAAACGATGAAGACGGCTACATAGGCATGGTGAATCCACGGAATAAAGAAAAAGGAGGGGATATATTTATGAATATTGTAGAAGATATGCCATCTGAAGAGTTTCTTGCTGTAGGTGTCTTCCGCGATCGGGAACTTGAGAGACGAGCCAACTCTTTGGATAATTTAACACACGTTGGATGGTGTGATAATATGAGAAATTTTTATAAACAAACACGAATGCTTTTAGTACCTACACAATGTAATGAAGCGTTTGGACGTGTAGCTGCTGAAGCAATGGTCAGCGGTATCCCATGTGTTGTCAGCAACCGTGGAGGATTACCGGAGGTCGTCGGAAATACTGGAGAGATCGTTCACGAGATCGAGTCAATAGATGCATGGAAAGATGCGATCCAGCAGGCATTGACCGACCACGAACCTGAAGCGCAGATGCAACGCGCTAAAAAATTCTCTGCGGAGAAACAGGGTTCGAAATTGAATGAAGTTGTTGAAGAAATCTTATGATAAATCTCGCAGTCTCGTACGACAAGTTCGCTACATCGAAATCAGGGGGAGCGCGGGAATCATTACTTACCTTACTTGATGGGGTTGCAGAACATCTCGATATTTCCGTTGATGTATATCAAACACCGCCCGTTGATGATCCTCCAAAAACTCAATTTGGATATGAAATATATGAAAATGATATGATTGGAATTCCGAAACTAACCTGGATGAATCAGGTGATTCGGAGGTTACAATGGCAGCGTTATCTCTCCGACGAAATTAGTCCAGATCACGACATACTAATTACGCAGAATGAACTTGCACCTGTTTCGATCAAAGTTGCCGAAAAAAAGGGAGTTCCGTCTTTTTTCTTTGTTCGCAGCATGGCACTGACGGGCTACGAGAAGTACTTTCCCAGTTTCGGACACGTAAAAAACATATCACAGACTGATATTGGAGGTCAAATACAGTACCCATTTCTTCACAAGAACTTCCACGATTACAAGCACGCTACGAAAAACGCGACACACACGATAGCCAATAGTAAATTTACAGCAAATAAGATAAACGAACTTTTTGATACTGATTCGACTATCATCTATCCGCCAATCAAACCCGACCAGTATAGAGTCAAGTACGATAGCACCGGTTACATCACAATGGTGAACCCCCGTGCGGAATACAAGGGCGCCGACATCTTCCTTGATATTGCCAGCGTGTTTCAAAGCGAGGAATTTCTACTCGTGGGGCCAATCTCGTCGTCAACGATCAAAGAGCGGGCGCAGCAGATGGGAAACGTAACTCACTGGGGATGGTGTGAGGACATGCGGGACGCATATTCTAAAACAAAGCTAGTAATAGTTCCATCCCGCGTTGAGGAGTCATTCGGTCGCATCCCTGCCGAAGCGATGGTGAGCGGTATTCCCTGTGTCGTCAGCGACCGAGGGGGATTACCAGAAGTCGTCGGAAGAACCGGAGAAGTAGTAGACGAGGTGGAGTCCATCGATCACTGGGAAGTTGCGATTCGACGTGCATTAGATTACCACGACCCGGATGCACAGATGGAGCGTGCAAGAACATTTTTCGCAAGAAATCAGTGTTCCAAATTAATCGATTTGCTGAATAGTGTTTAGACTGATGTATAATTAAAATATAAATGCCTATAGACAGTTCATTTTCTCATCTATAATCGGAAGGATTTATTTGCAGAAATTAAATTAAGTCAGTAATGCGGACAGCCATCATTCTCAAAACCTTCCCCCCAGACGTCATCGGCGGGATGGAAACCCAGACCAAGCGGATGGGCACAGAACTATCCAAAGCGGGCCATGACGTCACGGTCTTCACTAAACGCTACGGTGAACATACTGATAGTGACGTTCCTTACGATGTAGTCCGAGTCCGTAATTGGCAACTCACCCCCTTCATCAGTGATCTCACATTCCTTATTTTCGCACTACACACACTCCTTCGTCGACACGATGAGTTTGATATTCTCCAATGCATGATGATCTATCCGACCGGCTTTCTCGGATACGTCGTTAACAAACTCACTAGCCTACCGTACTTCGCATGGATCCGTGGCGGCGACTACTACCTGATGAACGATGTGTGGTGGAAACGCTGGATGATGCGTCGCGTCCTCGAGGACACACTCGTACTCGCACAATCCGCGGAAATACGCGAGGACGTTCGCACCGACTTCGACGATATCGACTGTGACATTGACGTACTCGGGAACGCAGTGTCGATCCCCGACAAAACGGCCGACGGTAACGGCGTCCTCTACGTCGGCCGGCTCGCGCCAAAGAAAGGCCTTGGGTACCTAATCGACGCGATAGCCGATGTAGACGCGCATCTTACCGTCGTCGGTGACGGTTCAGAACGTGATCGGCTTGAGGCCCGCGCCGCCGAAACCAGCGCGGACGTGACGTTCATCGGTGAAGTCCCTCCCAACGAGGTTGACGAGTTCTACCGTGATGCAGCAGTGTTCGTCCTCCCGTCGATCGAGGGCGAAGGGATGCCCAACGTCGTTCTCGAAGCGATGGCATGGGGGTTGCCCGTCGTCGCAACCGAAAGCGGTGGATTGCCGACGGTGATCGACGACGGGACGACGGGGTATATCGTCCCGATGCGAGATGCAGAGGCGCTCGAGAACAGCATCACGGAGTTGGTAACTGATCCAGTAAAACGTGAGCAGATGGGAACAACAGCCCGTGTGAAGATGCAGGAAGATCGATCGTGGGACTGGCTCGTAGCGGAACTCGAGGACGTGTATCGACGAGCACGCGCCGAAGAACGTAAACGGTAGGTGGATCAAAACGAAACAATCTCGGACACTGTAACTTCGAACTGACTCGAAGAGAGCAGATGACCACTCTCCGAACGGGTCAACATTGCGTCCGGTTGCGTTCGCGAACGACAGATTGCGATACCACTCGAATGGTGACTGATATCACGAAATCCGTTCGGCTATTGACGAAACGAATCGGTCAGCTGCCCGGGTTCAGACGGCCGGTTACTCGTCTCTGGAACACCTACGAGCATCTCAAGTTTACGTACTACGTTCGCCGACAACTCCGAAGCGAGGACCGAGTCGCACAGATCGACCCCCTATCGGATTCACTGGATCGATCCCGGTAGCGCAAAGCGGATGACTGAGTCTTCGTTCGACTCCTTTACAGAGACAGCCAAGACGACTAAGGGTGACTGGGACCGTGATTCCGTACCACTCGAGGAGAGTCCGGCTCACAACCGATTCTATCAACGGTTTCGTGAAGGGATCCCGTGGGTGGAGACGGAGAACTACCGGCGACTCGCTGAATCGATTCGTGGCGGGACACATCCTCGATATGCCACCCTCGAGGAATTATACGAGAAATTCCGACAGTACGAGGATCTATACGAGAAATTCAACGCAGGAACGTACCGCCTGCAGTCGGAACTCGTCGAAGAAGGAGTTATAACATGCTGGAGACGGTGGTCGTGCGCTATTTCCCTCACTGACCGACCACACGCTACTCCGGCACGAAATCTCCGTCAATATCGGTCGAAACGGAACGCTGCTTCGCAAAGATGGCCGTCATAGACTCGCGCTCGCGCTCCTCGCCGGCCTCGAGGAGGTTCCCGTTCGGATCGTCGTTCGTCACACACAGTGGCAATCGCTTCGGGACGACGTTGCCCGAACGATCGACGAGGCCCTCGAAGCAGGCCTGCCGCCGGAAGACGTCCGCGAGTACGTCGAAGAGACACTCGGCGACGACCTTGAGGACGTTTCCTGCGGTCTCGATCATCCAGACCTCGAGGTCATCTTCGCACAACGTCTACCGAGCAAGTGAATGTTGGCCCGTGTCGGACGCCTATTCGTCGGAGATTATCGATCGAAAAATCTTCTCGTACCGATTTACGGCCCCCTCGAGACTGTACGTCGTCGCGACCAACTCCCGGCCCTCCTCGCTGATCGCTTCGAGATCCGGCCGCTCGAGAATCTCCTCGATCAACGCCGCGAGCGCCGTAGGTTCGACGTCGTCCAACAAAAACCCAGTCTCTCCCTCACGTACGACGTCCGGTACTCCCGAGACCGGTGTCGCGAGTACAGGCGTTCCACAGGCCAGTGACTCCAGAATCACGGTCGGCAGGCCCTCGGTCGGTTGCGACGGCAACACCAACAGCCGAAGTTCGTTCAACTCTCGAGGCACGTCCTCGTGGTCGACCCAGCCCGCAAACTCCACCGCACCCGAATCGACCTCGTCGGCCAGTTCCCGCTCGAGTTCCGCTCGCAACTCGCCGTCCCCGATAAACCGGAACGTCACGTCTGCAGGCAGTTCTCGCGCCGCAGCCGCGAGCGCCCTGACGTTTTTTTCCTCGTCGAGTCGACCCAGGAATCCCACGACGTTTTCTCGGTCCTCGAACGGCGTCCATGGATGAAACCGGTCGGTGTCGACGTACCGTGCCCCGTTCGGGTAGAGTTTGTGCTCATATCGTTTGAGTCCGAGTCCCTCGGCCATCGAAGGCGTATATGTGACGATTGCATCGGACAGCCAGTACCCCGACTGCTCGAGTCCCCACACCAGACCGGCCAGACCTCGAGCGATTGGGGATGGAACGTGTTGTTCCCAGTTGAGGCGTAACGTCAGCGGAACGTTTCCGCGCGGTTCGAGCACGACAGTTCGCCCGAGCAATCGGGCGACGACGATCGGTAACAGATACGACGTCGCCCCGAAAAACAACACGACGCCCTCGTCTCGCCTGGCGATGGTCCGACACATTCGGATCTGATTCCGGACGAACCGAGCCGCAGCGACCGGAATCGACTCACCGACGCCGTACTCCGAAATTTCGAGCACCTCGTGTTCGTCCCGGATCGACGACTCTGCGGACAGATTCGTCGTCACGAGCGCAACTGACGTGATGGCAGAGAGGATCTCAAGCAGCGCTCGGACGTGGTTTTCGCTCGCCGGTGCGAGAGGATGGGTAACGACAAGGACGTCATCGTTCGACATTCGGGACAAGTCCCAGTTCTCGGATCAGAAATAAATATGAACTGGTACGGAAGCCGACCATGTTCAGTCGCCGGCCGCCGTTTCGTAGAGGTAGCCACATCCGACGGCACCGGTCAAAACAAACAACATGACGAGTTGTAGCGCGGTGGCAACTGACGGCGATCTGCTGAGCGTTCGCAATCGTTGGGGGACGGATTCGAAGAGCAACTGCTGGAGATACGTCGTTTCTTCGCTCTTCGAGGCCGTCTCCCGACGCTCGAGTCGTCGCTTCGATCGTCCCTGTTCGAACGCACGTGCGAGCAACCAGCGGAGTTGCGTTCGGTGGTCGAACACCTTGTGTGCGACGACGGCGTCGGGATTGTAGACGACACCACGGCCGTATCTGGCCCGTAACCGAGTTCCGATTTCGGCCCCCTCCGAGTGGCTGTACGAATCCGCGTCCGGGCCAAGGTCCGGATCGAACCCGCCGAGATTCAGGAAGACGTCACGTCGAAACGAGATGTTGGACTCGAAGGTGTTTCGCACTTCGTCGCCGGAGTCGGCAAACCCTGGATAGGTGACGCCGATCAACCAGTAGAACTCCGCCGGCAAAGCGGCCGGTTTCCCGGCGACCCAGTCGGCGGTCATCTTTCCACCCGCGGCGATCGCATCGGTTTGTTTGTACACACGTGCCAGTTCTTCGACCCAATTCGGCGACGCGACCGCATCGTCGTCGATGAAGGCGACGACGTCCCCCGTAGCTAACGTGGCACCCTTCGTTCGACTAGCGGACACGCCGCTGTTTTCGTCGTTGCAGTGGAGGACGACATCCCCGAGGTCCCCGTAGTCGTCACAGACGCGATCGAAGACGGCGTCGTTCCCGTCGACGACGATGACGACCTCGAGTGGCTCGTACGTCTGGTCGAGCACGCTGTCGACACACTCCGAGAAGACGTCGTAGCGGTCCATCGCGTAGGTACAGATGACGACAGAGACCTTCATCGAGAATCGGTTGCTGTGAGCGGTGAATAAGTGTTTTCCTTCAGATGAGTCGGGATCGCCGTTGATATCCGTGGTTACTTGGACTCGTCACAGCCGACACTAACATATCAAAGAGCGACAGATAGATGACAAGGCTTATTCTTGGGTTGTGTCTGGTGGAACCTAATGAGTACGGACACTGAACACGTCGAAGACGAGGGTGCTGAAACAGCGCCGTCGTTCCTCGAGACGTGGGCTGACTGGTATCACATCCCCGTAATCGGGGCCGTGATGCTGTTTATGTTTTGGGTGCGGACCCAGTCGTACGGGAGATTCGTCACCGAGGATGGAACGCCCGCGCTGGGTGGCGTCGACTCGTGGTATCACTGGCGGACGATCGAGTGGACAGCTGAAAACTATCCAAACACGATGCCCTACGAGATATGGACGGGGTTCCCGACCGGCAACTACGTCGGCCAGTTCGGGACGCTGTTCGACCAGATCATCGTCACGATTGCGATGATCGTGGGACTCGGTGATCCATCCACGAGCACGCTCTACACCGTCGCGTTGCTCACTGTTCCAGCAATGGCAGCACTCGTTGCGATCCCGGTCTTCTATATCGGTCGCCGCCTCGGCGGCACTGTCGGCGGCCTCGTTTCGGTCGTCATCCTCGCGCTTGTTCCGGGATCGTTCCTCTACCGAACGACCGTTGGCCAACTCCAACACCACGTCGCCGAGGTGCTGTTCATGGCCATCGCCGTTCTGTCGATGATGGTCGCCTTGCGAGTCGCCGAACGCGAACAGCCAATCTACGAACTCGTCGTCGACAAGGACTGGGAGACGCTCCGCGAACCTGCCAAGTACAGCGCGCTGGCCGGTGTTGCCCTCTCTCTGTATCTCTGGGTCTGGCCACCGGGAGTCGTGCTGATCGGTATCTTCGGTGTCTTCTTCGCTATCCAACTCTGTCTCGACTACGTTCGCGGGGTCTCTCCCGATCACGTCGCCTTCGTCGGCGCGATCAGCATGGCTGTTCCGGCCGTCTTCATGTTGGTGATGATAGAGGAAGTCGCGTTGAGCAGCACTACCAGCTTCGGACTCCTCCAGCCGACCGCTGCGCTTCTCGTCGCCATCGGCTGTGTATTCATGGCCTGGCTCGCACGGGAGTGGAACAATCGCAATGTCGACCGCCGCTACTACCCGGCCGCAATCGCTGGCCTCATCGTCGCGGCGTTCGGGGTCATGTGGCTGGTTCTCCCTGACCTCTACAGTACGCTGGTCGGGAACCTCACGAGTCGCCTTCTGCCGCTTGACCCGAGCGACACGGCACTCACCGTCTCCGAGGCCCAGTCACCGGCGGACTTCACCAGCCACGTCTTCAACGAGTTCGGCGCGGCCTTTTACACGATGCTCGCGGGCCTTGCACTCCTCGTCGCTCGTCCGCTGTTCGGCCGTGAATACCGCGCCGAATATACGTTAATAATCGTCTGGTCTGCGTTCCTGATCAGTATGGCTGCGACACAGCTTCGCTTTGCGTACTACCTCGTGCTGGCAGTCGCAGTCGTCAACGCCGTCTTCGTCGCTGATGTCGTCCGCATCTTCAACCTCGATATCAGCGGGGGAATCGACTCGCTTCGGCAGGTCGAGACCTACCAGATCATCGTCTTGCTGATGGTCGTCTTGCTCCTGTTTGCTCCACTGCTCCCACCGATCGCGGCCGACACTGACACAGCGTGGAATCGGAGCGAAAACGTCGGCCCGCACAACGAAGCGATGGTCTGGGAGGAATCGAATCACTGGCTCGCAGACAACACACCCGAGCCGGGTAACTGGGGCGGTGCGGACAACGCTGATAAACTCGAGTATGACGGCACTTACGCCTACCCCGATGGCGGGGATTACGACTACCCCGAAGGAACGTACGGTGTGATGTCGTGGTGGGACTACGGCCACCTGATAACGACCCAGGGCGAGCGGATTCCCCACTCGAACCCGTTCCAGCAGAACGCCCGGTCGTCGTCGGCGTTCCTGACTGCCGAGTCCGAAACACGCGGCGAACTGGTCCTCGATGCCATCGCTGCGGGCGAGTCGCCGCGTGGGACCGACGTTCACACGAACGAGGACCTCGAGGCGATGGCTGAAGACGCTACCCACGAGGAGCTGCGGTACGTGATGATCGACCACTCGATGGCCGGTGGGAAGTTCCCCGCGATCACCCAGTGGACGGGGCCGGGCTACACCCATTACATGACACCAGCGGATTATCAGCCGGGACAGCCGCTCGCTTCGGACGAACTCGCGGAGACATTCGGCGACGTGCCGTATCACGACACGATGCTCTCCCAGCTGTACTTCGACGACGCGGCGGGCATGGAACACTACCGCGTCGTTCACGAGAACGAAGGCGCTGGGATGGCGATCTTCGCTAGTTACGCACAGGTGTTCGCCGCGGAGGCATTCCCGGAACAGACCGTCCAACAGTTAGAAGCATGGGGGTACGAGGACGGCGACGTGCTCTACGTGCAAGACGGCGAGCTCGCCCCACCCGGTGAGGGTCAACTCGCGATACAGGTCAACCAGCGAGTCGGACAGGAACAGCTGTTCCAACTCGAGCAGGGCCCGACCACGGAGCTCTTCGACGCCCGGAGCGCCGCCGCGGTGAAGACGTTCGAACGCGTCGAGGGGGCGACGCTCACGGGGACCGTCGAGGACGACGGCGACCTCCTCGAGGCGAACGACACGGTCACCGCAGAAGTCGAACTCGAGACGAACGCCGGACGGTCGTTCAACTACACGCAGGAAGCCGACCTCGCCGAGGACGGGTCCTTCGAACTGACGGTCCCGTACGCGACAAACGACGAACTCGGTGTCGAGGACGGCTACACGAACAGCAGCGTCGAGGCAGTCGGCGACTACACGCTGACCGTCGGCGAGCCCGGCGAACAGGGGTACGAAGCAGAGACGGCGGTCCCCGAAACGGCAGTGGTTCAGGGTGAGACGATCGATGAGATCGCGTTCGAGCAGGTCGAACTCGAGGACACCGAGGAGACGGAAGCCCAACCTGACGATGTAGCTGTAGACGACGATACGGTCGAAGACGGCGGTTCGGAAGACAACGACACGGCTGAACCCTGATCCGTCTCGAGGGCTCGAGGTGAGCGATCTTCGCGGCCCGCTCGGAGAGTAAGAAGCCTTTTCCCGTCGTCCGGAATACCCTCGAGCAATGCGGGAGTTTCTCGCCGTCTACCTGAAAGGGTTCTCGATGGGGGCAGCCGACGTCGTCCCCGGTGTATCGGGCGCGACGATCGCGTTGATCGTCGGGATCTACAATCGGTTAATCCGGGCGATCACGGCTATTGACCCGCGAGCCTTTCGACCGGCACTTCGCCCCCACGAGCCCGAGGCACGAGCAGCACTCTGGGCGGAACTCGAGCGGATAGATATTCAGTTTCTGCTCACGCTCGGGCTGGGGATCGCCACGGCGATCGTGATCCTCTCGCGGGTGATGCACGGAGCAGCGACGACGTATCCGGTGCCGACCTACGGCTTTTTTTTCGGGTTGATCGCGGCATCGGCGATCGTTCTCTACGGTGAGATCCAGACGTGGACGGGGGGACGGCTGCTGGTTTCGGCGGTCGCGATCGTGCTTGCGTTCCTCGTGACGGGCGTGACCGCAGATGGCGTCTCCCACAGCTCCCTGGTAGTCTTCGTCGCTGGCGCAGTTGCCATCTGTGCGATGGTTTTGCCGGGGGTTTCGGGAGCCTTTTTTCTCTTGATCCTCGGCCAGTACGAGTACATGACCGGCACGTTGAGCACGTTCGTCGACGGGCTGATCGGCCTCCTCGAGGGTGACGCGATCGCGCCCGTAATCGAGTCCGGAACGGTCGTCTCCGTCTTCGGTGTCGGCGCGGTTCTCGGGCTGTTCACGATGGCCCACGTGGTGGGCTATGCCTTAGAGCGCTATCGAGCCGCGACGCTCGCGTTTCTGGTGAGCCTGATGGTCGGATCGTTGCGACTGCCCGTCGTCGAAGTCTGGGATAATCTCGGCGGTTCGCCCGCCGGAACGCCCGCCGTGGCTCTCGTCGCGAGTCTCGTCGGCGCGGGTGCGGTCTTGCTCGTCGATCGATACACCGACGACCTCGAGTACTAACGTACGCGAAGGGCAGATCAGCGCCGTCGCTGGTGGCTTCTCTTTCGGGTTGGTTCCGTTTCATACGGATCGTTGTACCGTTTTGTCGGTGATCGCCGCCCCGATCGGGCGATCACCGGGACCGTATCACAACAGACCGTCTCAGTCGCCGTTCGTAGTCGGTCCCAGTGCTTGGAAGGCGATCGTTGGAAACCGCGGGACAACGGCGCTCGGTCGACGGCCGCTTCCGTCTGCGGGCAGCGGAACGCGTTCGATGATGCCTCGATCCGCCAGTTCGTACAGAAACCGTTTGACGGTCCCGGCAGTCAGCGAGGACCGATCGGCGATCTCCGCGGCGACCTCGCGGATGGGCCTCTCGACTGACCCGACGGCGACGAGATCGGACAGCACCCGCTGGCGCGTCTCCGAGAGCGAAAGCACCCGATCGAGGTGGACACCGTCTTCGGGGACGTCGGCCCACGCGGTCTCGAGGTGCTGTGATTCGATCCGATCGCTGCCGTCGTCGGTTGCGAGCACGCCAGCGCCGAACAGGGCGGCGAGCGCGTCGTGTGCGTTGCCGTCGGCCCACGTCGCGACGTCGCGAATCGACTCGTGATCGATGGCACCTGCCGCGAGGCCACTCGAGGTGCGGTCGGTTACGACATCGACGAGTTCGTGGTGGCGGTAGGCTGGCACTGGGACGGTCGGCTGCTCGTCGCCCCAGTCGTCGGGGACGGTCTGGCCGACGGCGACGGTCGAGACGCTGTCCGCGACTGGCTCGAGCAGCTCGTGAATCCGATCGTACGCGAGGGCTTCGGGCTCGTCGTGGTGGTCGATCCCAATCACTGCCCGATGGTTCGGCCGGTCGAGTCGCTCATAAAGCCGCTCGCACAGTTCGTCAGTACCGACGCCGCTTTTGGGGACAGGATCGGACGCGAGGACCGACAGTACGGCCCGGTAGAAGGCAAAGGCGCTCTCGACGCGTCGTCCATCGACGTAGACGAACCACGTCACTGGACCGGTGCTGCCAGCACGGGTGGTCGTGCCGATCGTTCGGGTTGGCTCGCTCAGTCGCTCGTTCAACGCGTCGAACAGGGCGGTGACGATCGCCGACGTTCCGGAGCCGGCGGGTCCGACGACCGAAACCGGCGGCGGTAACTCGCCGTCGAACACCGACTCGAGGGCGTCGAGCAACTGCTCTAAGACTGGGCCACGGCCCACTGGCTCCGGACGATGGACGACCGGGCTGAGGTGGTCGCGTTCGACGATGATCTGCCGTCCCGTTCGTGAGGATCGCCGTCGGGCGATACGCTCTTGTAACTCCATCTACCTCGTCTCCTGGCCCCGGCGCTGGTCCACGTCGTGGTCCGTTCCCACGAGCGCCGCCGCGAGGATCTCGAGAGTGTGTTTGATCTCGTAGCCGGTGCCGTGTTCCATCTGCATCGAGCAGGTCGGACACTCCGTCAGGCCAGTCTCGGCGGGCGCGTCGTCCATGTGCTCGAACATTTCCTCGCCGATTTTCATCGACGTTTCGTAGTTCTCCTCCTTCCAGCCGTACGTGCCGGAGATCCCCGAACAGGAATCACCGACGTCGTGTGCGTCGATGCCATCGATTGCGCCTAGCACTTCGATCGTCTGTCCATCGAGGCCCTGGTTACGTGAATGACACGGTGCGTGATAGGCAAAAGACTCGTCCTCGAGGGAGGTGCCCTCGAGTTCGCCCTCGAGATCTTCGTGGACGCGGAGGTATTCGACGGCGTCCCAGGTGTTCGCGGCGACGTCGTCGGTCCCTTCGAAGTCGAACAGTTCGGGGTACTCTTGGCGGATCGACATCGAACAGGAGCTACAGGAGGCGATGATATCTGCCCCGTCTTCGATTGCGGCTGCGAGTTCGCGAACGTTCGTCTCGGCGGCCCGACGGGCGTCCTCGAGCATGCCGTTTGCGAACATCGGCGTTCCCGAACAGGATTGCTCGGGGACCATGACCTCGTAACCGAAGTGTTCGTAGACGCGGACGAGCGCCTTGGCGACTTCGGGCGTGTTGTAGTTCGAGTAACAGCCGTGGAAGTAGGCGATGCGTTTGTCCTCGCTCTGGCTCTTCGCATCACCTCGCTGTGCTCGCGCGTCCTGCGCTCGCTGTTTCGAGGTGGCGTTGCCACCTCGTTTCGTCCACCACTCCCGGAACGTCTCGGTCGCGAACTCGGGGAACTCCCGCTCGCTCGTGATTCCCAGCGTCTTCTCGCCGATCCACTGGGTGACCGACAACCCCATCACGAAGTTCGCCGTCCGGGGGAAGGCTGCGGCCAGCGGCGCGAGTCGCCGGTAGTTCGCCAGGATTCGGTTGCGGATGTACTCTCGAGAGAGTTTGTTCATGTGCTCGTCGACGTACTCCCCCCGGGCCGTGTTGTGCATCTGCGAGAGCGGGACCTCGGAGGGGCAGGCGCTATCACAGCGCATGCAATTCGAACACTTCATCACGGAGTCGTCGATGTCGTGATCCTCTTGGCGCTTGAGTCGCCACTGTTCGGGCCCCTGGAACTTCGGGCCGGGGAACTCGTCGTCGACCTCGGCGACGGGACAGTTGGTGTCGCAGGTCGAACACTTATAACAGTTGTCGGCTCCCGGCCGGAGATCCATCTCCTCGGCCTCGGGGAAGACCTGAATCGGTTCGAACTCGTCGTCGCTCGATACGCTGTCGTCGATTGGGTAGTCGCCCGGTGCACCGTCGTCGGTCGGGTGTTCTGCGTCGCTCATGAAATCACCTGTTTCGGCCGCTCGCACTCGATTTATTGCTCGAGTCGCTCGATCGCACACTGTGTCGATCAGCGGTCATTCGCCGCCCTCCTCGCCGGCGCGTGTCCCGGCGACGTAGCCCGTCGCGAGCGAGACGCCGCCGCCGGATTTCTCCGCCGCGAAGTCGTAGCCGCTCAGAACCGCCCCAGCCGCGCGCAGGTTCGAAAACTCCGGCTCGTCGTCGGCGGTCAGCGGTCGCAACTCACGGTCGACGCGCAGGCCGAAGCGCGCGTAGGGCTGGTCGCCGAAGACGTCGTCGACGAACCAGTCGTAGCGGTCGGCGGCGTGGGGAACGTGACAGTCGAAGAGCGGTTCGTACACCCGCTCGCGTTCCGAACGGACGCCCTTGCCGACGAGTCCGCCCGTCGCGAGGACGTACTGGTCGGCGCGGTGGGGGAGTTTCGAGCCGGTGCGGTCGACGACGACGTGATCGATTCGGTCGCCGTCCGTGCCCGTCTCGTACTCGACCACCGGCACGCCCGAGGTCACCCGCACGCCCGCATCCTCGAGTGCATCGTAGAGTAAATCCTCGAGTCGCAGTCCCGGCAGGCTGGGCGGCCCCATTGGGACTTCGAAGACGTCGACGCCGAGGGCGTCCGCGAGGTCGGCACGCACTTCGGCGGCGTGCTCGTCGCCCAAGATTGCGGGGAAGCCGACTCGAGACTCGTCCTCTACGTGGGCCTCGACGGCCGCAGCGAGCGCCTCGCGCGCGCCGGTTTCGCCCGCGCCCGTCGAGACGGATTCGTTCTGGTCGAGCAGGTGGGCATACCGCGTCACCTTCGCGTCGTCGCGGACGATACCGGGGAACGACAGCGTGACGCCTCGAGCCGTAAACGGCACGCCGGCGGCCTCGAGGTGGGCTGCAGCCAGTGGGGCCTCGAAATCCGGGAGGGTCTCGAAGCCGACCAGCAGCGTGTCTCGGTCGTCGCTCGCCAGCCCGGCGGCCGTCGAAGCCGGGTAGCGCGCGGTCGGTTTGACCGTGCCACCGTGGGTCGGGACGAGTGCGTTCGCGCCCGTGTGTGCGCCGGCGTACGCCTCGCCCGCAACGTCGTCGAAAAACGAGAGCGCCTCGCGGACGGCCTCGACTCCGACGCGCTCGTAGGGGTGGCCGTCAGGGAGATCGGAGAGGGCGTCGAAGGGGTCGACGAGCGGGCCGTCCCCCGCGGGCGTGTAGCCGAGCACGTCGATCAGCCCGCTGGCGTGGCGCAGCGTGCTCTGTTTGTGCGTCACGAGTCGAACCTGCACGTCTTGGTCCGCCGCGGCGAGGGCCGCCGTCGTCCCGGCGAGCCCGCCGCCGAGAACGAGGACGTCGTCTTCGATGGCCATCTCAGTTCCCCCCGTCGGCACGCCGCTGGGGCGTCTGCCGACCGCTGTCGAACGCCGCGTACTCGAGGTCACCCGACTCGCTTGCGGGGTCGCGGTCGCGGTTCATCGTCGTCGCGTGCAGGGCGTAGTTGAGCATCGCCTGCGAGAGCTGTTCACCCCACAGGGCGTGGCGTTCGCCCTTCCAGCGCTCCTGAAACAGTTCGTCGAGCGCTGCCCGGACGGTCTCCTCGTCGTACTCGGGGTGAAGCTCGTTCGCCATATTCTGACAGCAGAAGCCGCCCTGACAGTTGCCCATCGAGGCGCGGGTACGGATGCGGACCGCGTTCAGATCCGTTCCCGACTGGGTGATTGCGTCCTGAATCTCCGCGCGCGTAACACCCTCACACTGGCAGACGACCGGATTCGCCGCGTCGGTGTCGAGCACCTCGCTTGCGCGACTGCCGAGGCGCTGTTTGCTCCGGCGGGCGACCGGCGAGCGCAGCCCGAAGTCGTCCATGCCGGCCTCGAGGGTCTCGATAGTCTCGCTGCCGGGAAGCGGTTCGTCCGCGGTGGCACACGAGGCACGCACGCCGAGTTTGTCACAGACGTGGTCGGCGATCTCTTCGGCCATCGCGCGGTAGGTCGTCAGCTTCCCGCCGACGATGGTGGACATGCCGGAGACGCCGTCGCGCTCGGCGTGATCGAGCAAAAAGAACTCCCGCGTGATGTCCGTCGGGTCCGTGGTGCCAGTTCCCGGCGGCTCGTACAGCGGGCGAACACCCCAAAAGGAGCGGATCGTCCGCGCCTCCGAGAGGATCGGGACGAGTTCCGAGAGGGTGTCGATCATCTGGTCGACTTCCCACTGCTCTTCGGGGTAGTCGTCCGGATCGTCGACCTCCTCGTCGGTGGTGCCGAGGATCGCCGTCGTCTCGTGGGGGACGATGATGTCGGCGTCGCCTTTCGGCCGACAGCGGTTGATGACGGTGTCGACCTGCCGGACGTTCATGATCGTCATGACACCCTTCGACGGGCGGACTTCGATCTCGAGGTCGGCCATGTTTCCAATCTGGCCGGCCCACGCGCCCGTCGCGTTGACGACGTAGTCGGCCGTGATCTCCTCAGTCGTGCCGGCGACGGTGTGGGTTCGTTTGCCTGGCCCAGACTCGTGGCGCACTTCCACGCCGTGGATGTCGTCGCCATCACGCAGGAGGTCGATCACCTCGGCGTGGGTCTCGATGCGTGCACCGTGGGTTTCGGCGTCGATCGCGTTCGCCACGCAGAGTCGGAACGGATCGACCGCGGCGTCGGGAACCTCGATCGCGCGTTTGACGTCGTCTGCGAGATAGGGTTCGATCTCGCGCGCTTCCCGTCCCGAGAGAACGCGCGCGGGAATGCCACACTCGCGACAGCCCTCGAGTTTCTCCTGGAAGTAGTCGTCCGAGTCCTCGGGTCGCTGGACGAACAGGCCGCCGGTCGCTTCGACGCAGTGGCCGGCGATCTCCCGGAGGATTTCGTTTTCCTCGATACACTCTCTCGCGCTCGCCTGATCGGAGACGGCGTATCGGCCCCCGCTGTGTAAGAGCCCGTGCATCCGGCCCGTCGTCCCCTCCGTCAGATTGCCCCGTTCGACGAGGGTCACCTCGAGGCCGCGCATCGCCAGATCCCTGGCGATGCCACAGCCGGTCGACCCGCCGCCGAGAACGAGGACGTCAGTGTGGGTTGTCATCCCTTGGTTCGTACCTCGTTCTCCCTGCTCTTTATTTTATCGACGCTCCATCAACGCCCATAACAAATGAACATGAGTGAGAACATCACACATTCTCTGACGACAGTTCGGCCCCTATTTCCGATGAAACGACGATTTCCGGGTGAACCACTCGGCTGTTTTGAAGAGATAGCCGTAATATTGTTAGAGCAATATAATGGGGCTATTACACTTACAGGAACATTTATAATGATCGTCAAAATTGTTTACCAGTAGCATGCGACCGTCGATAAAGACGTCGCGTGAGCAGTAACACACGGGTGACCACTAATGACAGCACAGACATACGTCGGTGCGGTAGACCAGGGGACGACTGGCACACGCTTTATCGTATTCGACCACGGCGGGCAAGTCGTCGCGAACGCATACGAAAAACACGAACAGGTATATCCAGAACCCGGCTGGGTCGAACACGATCCGCGGGAGATCTGGGAAAACACCAAAGCCGTCATCACGCAGGCACTCGGGCAGGCGGGGATCGGTCCCGACCAGCTCGAGGCGATTGGCGTGACCAACCAGCGCGAAACGACGCTGCTGTGGGACGCTGACACGGGTCGGCCGGTCCACAACGCGATCGTCTGGCAGGACCGGCGCACGACCGACCGCGTCGAGGCCCTCGAGGCCGACGGCATGGTCGACACCATCCGCGAGAAGACCGGCCTCGAGGCCGACGCCTACTTTTCGGCGACGAAAGCGGAGTGGCTGCTCGACAACGCCGACCCGATCAAACTCGAGCGATCGCGGCCGGACGATATCCGTGACCGCGCGGAGAAAGGCGAGGTGCTCTTTGGGACGATCGACACCTGGCTGATCTACAACCTCACGGGCAACCACATCACCGAGGTGACGAACGCCTCGCGGACGATGCTCTACAACATCCACGACCTCGAGTGGGACGACGAACTCCTCGCGGAGTTCTCGATCCCCGAGGCGATGTTGCCCGAGGTGCGACCCTCGAGTGACGAAGACACCTACGGGACGACCGATACCGAAGGATTCCTCGAGGCCGAAGTGCCCGTCGCCGGCGCACTCGGCGATCAGCAGGCAGCTCTGTTCGGCCAGACCTGTTTCGACGCTGGGGACGCCAAGAACACCTACGGCACGGGGTCGTTTTTCCTCATGAATACCGGCAACGAGGCCGTCGAGAGCGACCACGGCCTCCTGACGACGATCGGCTTCCAGCGCTCGGGTGAAGACGTCCAGTACGCCCTCGAGGGCTCGATCTTCATCACCGGCGCGGCGATCGAGTGGCTCGAGGACATGTCGTTGATCGACGACCCCTCCGAGACCGCGGAACTCGCCCGTAGCGTCGATTCGACCGACGGCGTCTACGTCGTCCCGGCCTTTACTGGCCTCGGCGCGCCCCACTGGGATCAGCGCGCACGCGGCACCATCGTCGGGATGACTCGCGGCACCCGGAAAGAACACGTCGTTCGGGCGACCCTCGAGTCGATTGCCTTCCAGACGCGTGACGTCGCGGAGGCGATGGAGGCCGATTCGGGCATCGAGATGACGAGCCTGAAAGTCGACGGCGGCGCGGTCAAGAACAACTACCTCTGTCAGCTCCAGTCGGACATCATCGACTCGGAGATCGTCCGCCCGGTCGTCGACGAGACGACGGCACTGGGGTCGGCCTACGCGGCCGGCCTCGCCGTCGGCTACTGGGATGACGTCGACAGCCTGCGCGACAACTGGCAGATCGACCGCGAGTTCGAGCCGGAGATGGGCAGAGAAACGGCTGACAAGCGATACGATCGCTGGAGCGAGGCCGTCGAGCGCTCACTGAACTGGGCGACGGAGGAGTAACCGATGTTTCAGGCACTCCTGCAGCTCCCGGTCATCGGGCTGGAGGTCGAACAGTTCCTGCTCCTGTTGATCGCCGCCCTCGCCGGTGGCGCGTTCGGCGCGGCGATCGGTGCGCTGCCCGCGTTCATCTTTACGGGCTTTGTCGTTTTCCTCGGCGAAGGCGTCGCGATCCTCCAGCGAGAACTCGGCACGCTCGAGGCCGTCGAAACCGGTGGACTCGCCGCAGATATCACCGGCGTAATCGGATTCGGGATGGTGACCGGTCCGCACGTCGCCTTCGCCGGCGGTGTCGCCGCGACGGCCTACGCCGGCCGAAAATACCCTGAGATGGAGCCCGCCGGCTGGGACTACCACTTCGGGAAGAACATCCTCTATGCGTTCGGGACCAAACCCGACATCCTTGCCGTCGGTGCGGTCTTCGGCGCAGCCGGGATGCTCATCACCCAGGTCATGAACGGCGTCGGCTTCCCGACAGACAACATCGCGCTGTCGGTCGTCGCGACGGCGTTTCTAGCCCGAATCGCGTTCGGGTATCCGCTCGTCGGCACGATCGCCGGCGAAGGCATTCTCGACATGTCGCCGTTCGAGCGCGGTGAGAAACGCATGGCAACAGATGGCGGCACCGAGACCAACCGACTGGCGACCGAACCGTGGCTGCCCCACCAGTACAAGTGGTCCGGCATCGTCACCATCGGCCTCATCGGTGGCGTCCTCGGCGGCTACATCTGGCTCGAGACGGGAAGCATCTTCATGGGCTATGCGATCTCCGCGATCAGCCTGCTGTTTCTCAACCTCGGCGTCGAGAAGATCCCTGTCACACACCACATCACGCTGCTCGGCGCGGTGGGGGCGATTCTCGCGATGCCCGTCATCGGGAGCGAGCCGGTCGCGTTACTCGCCGCCGGCGCGTTCGGCGCGATCAGTGGCCTGTTCGCCGAAGTGACCCAGCGCATGTTCTACTCCCACTCCGGGACCCACGTCGACCCGCCGGCGATGGCGATCGCGATCTTCATGTTCCTCCTCGGCATCCTCTATCTGCTCGGGCTCCTCCCCAACGCGGGCTACCTCGCGCTCTGAACGAGCCTCGAGGAGCCACCGCCACTTTCCGTGAACCGACTCCTTTAGGTGACGGAACGCTCGAGTGACGGCTATGACTGCCGATCCGCCGCTCGTGCTCGACATCGACGGCACGCTGACCCGGCCCGACGGGTGGGGTATCGACCCGCGCATCTTCGACCCCATCCGCGAGTGGGAGGCACCCGTCGTGATCGCGACCGGGAAGGCGTTTCCCTACCCCGTCGCACTCTGTCATTTCACCGGGATTCCGGAACTCGTCGTCGCCGAAAACGGCGGCGTCGTCTACACCGGCGACGACGTCTTCTTTACCGCCGATCGCGAGGCCGCCCAGGCCGTCACCGAGGAGTACCGCGCCGCCGGCTACACGCTCGGCTGGGGCACAGAAGACACTGTTAATCGCTGGCGGGAAACCGAGATCGCCATCAATCTCGAGCAGCCCATCGAGCCATTGCGCGAGATCGCTGCGAAACACGGCCTCGAGGTGATCGACACCGGCTACGCCTACCACGTCAAGGATACGACCCCGACGAAAGGCGACGGCCTCGAAACGATCGCCGACCACGTCTCGTTCGACCTCGAGGCAGCCGTCGCCGTCGGCGACTCGATCAATGACGTCTCGTCGTTCGACGCCGTCGGCCGGAGCTTTGCCGTCGCGAACGCCGACGAGATGGCCAAAACCGCGGCCGACGAAGTGCTCGAGGCGACCCACGCGGATGGAACGTTGGCCGTGCTTGAGCAGGTCCGCGGAACGGCGTAGGCGGTGGGAGGACTCGATCGAATCCGTGTGAGACGCAGAACGCTTTTCTTTTCGCCGGCTAACCACCGTGTATGGTAGCTGCTGTCCTCGTCGCCGTCTTCGGACTCGTGGCGACGGTCGGTCTCTTTGGCGTGACCTACTGGGATGCGATGCGAGTCGACGTCTCGCGGCCGCTGTTGTGGGCCGTGCTCGTGGCGGGGACCTTCGCAGTTGGCGTCGGGCTGTATCTGTTCGTCCCGACAGCCCCGATGACCGGCGTTCTCCTGACCGCCAACACGGGGCTGGTCCTGTACGGCTTCGAGCGCGAGGTGACGACCGAGGACGACGAGCCCGCCGAACCGGGCGAGCTCCCGCACAAATCGAACGGCGAGTAACCCAAACCCACACCACACGGCTTTTGTCCGCGCCCACCCAATCGGGGGCAACATGAGCAATTCCGCCGAGACAGGCGTCGACGCCGGATCCGACGCCGAACAGAACGAGGGCGACGGCGACGGCGGTGCGATGCAGGTCTCGAGTCCAGATTATCACAGCGAGAACCACACCGCCGCCCAAACGTGTGGGTGGACGGCAAACGCCATCCGTGGCGAGGGAAAATGCTACAAGAACATCTATTATGGAATCGAGTCCCATCGCTGTATCCAGATGACGCCCGTCGTGCGGTGTAACGAGCGCTGTGTCTTCTGCTGGCGCGACCATCAGGGTCACTCCTACGAGATGGACGACGTCGAGTGGGACGACCCCGAAGCTGTCGTCGACGCCTCGCTCAAACTCCAGAAACGACTCCTTTCCGGCTTCGGTGGCAACGACGACGTTCCACGCGAGGTGTTCGATCAGGCGATGGAGCCCCGCCACGTCGCCATCTCGCTCGACGGCGAACCGTCGCTGTATCCCTACCTGCCGGAACTCATCGAGGCCTTCCACGACCGCGACATCACTACGTTTCTCGTCTCGAACGGCACCCGACCGGAGGTGCTCCGGGAGTGTGACCCCACACAACTGTACGTCAGCGTCGACGCCCCCGAACGCCACACCTTCGATCAGGTCGTCGGCGCGATGGAAGACGACGCCTGGGAGAAGTTACTCGAGACGATGGCCGTTCTCGCCGACAAGGACGAAACCCGAACCGTGCTCCGGACGACACTCGTCAAAGGCGAGAACATGCACCACCCCGACTGGTACGCCGGCTTTTTCCAGCAGGCCGATCCGGACTTCATCGAGATGAAAGCCTACATGCACGTGGGTCACTCGCAGGGTCGACTCGACCGCTCGGCGATGCCTGACCACGAGGAAGTCGTCGAGTTCACCGAACGGGTCGGGGAGTACATGCCCGAGTTCACGGAGTGTAAGGGCGTTCCTGCCTCCCGTGTGGCACTCCTCTCGAAGACGAACGACACGTGGGTTCCAAAGCTGAAAAAAGACAGCGAGTTCTGGGCGCGCGATTCGGTGACCGGTAACTGATACTGTTGGCCGGCAGTCTCTGAGGACGTGCTTCCTCCGCCCTATCGGAACCACTGAACGGCAGCACATATCTGATCGAGCGACGGCCCCGCGACCGGTGTGAAACCCACTCAGATATCATGATAAAAAGAGGAGTCACACCACTTGCAGGTGTTCTTCTTGAAGCTCCTCGTCGGTGACGTCTTTCCCGTGGACATCCTTCATGTGGTCTCTGGCCAGTTCGATCGCCTCTGTTTCGTTTTCCGATTGAATAATGAACCGGCAATCCGCTTCTGCCGATTCACAATCGAGTTTGTGTGCTTTCGCCATGTGCAATCACACCGTTTTCCGCGTCCCAAGCGGTGATCTGTGTCCTGTCATGTGGTCCTTGTTACTAAGCACCAGTATTTCTCCGATAGTATATTACTTAGTTCTTTTTGTGGAATTATGTTCAACCCGACCGAACCGTCCGGCGGGCAATCCAGTTGTCTCGCCATCGACACTGTGATTCGGCGTTCGGCGATGGACAAGCGACACGAGAGTCCGACGATGGATGTGTTCATCAGTTCGGTCGCCACAGTAGACGTCAGGTGAGTTGAATGAACGAACTCTTTAGCGCTCCCAGCCACAACCGTTCCGTAGATGACCCTGCGATCGTTCATCGAGGACACTGGTCCCCCAACGGCGACGATTGCCGTCGTCGGCGACGACCAACCCGGCCCGCTCGAGGCGATGCTCGACGAGACGTTCGAGACGCAGTCGATCACCGTCGAGACGAGCACCAGCGACGCTATCGAGTTTACTGGCGAGTTCGACCTCGAACTCGAGGCCGATGGCGGCGATATTGCCGTGCTCCTCGAGGACGGCGTCCCCGTGGCCACCTCGTCGATGGCCGACCTCTACGAGTCGCTCCTCGCGATCAACTCGGATCTGTTCGTGACCGGCACGCGCGGCCTCGGCGAGATCGAGTTCCCGGAGGTCCTCGCAAACCTCGACGAGACCAAGCTTCGGCTGCGTGGCTCTCCGGTCGCCCACAAGGAGAAGCTGCTGTTGATCATCGTCTCCAGGCGCATCGAGCAACTGGCCTGGAACGGGAACGGTGGCACGCTGCGCAGCGCGGTCCAGCAACTCTCGCGGATCACCGACGAGATTGGGACCCACGAGGTGTACACGGAACTCGCGGCGAGCGACGTCGACGTGCACGTCTACGGCGTCGATGACGCGGCGATCGATCTCGACGTCACCGTCCACAGCGGGACGGAGCAGCGGTATCGAAACGCCTGGTTCGTCGTCTACCGTCCCGACGATCCGGCCGACGGCGACGGATCCGCCCTGGTCTGTCTCGAGGACGAGCCACGCGTCTGGGACGGGTTCTAGACCGACGATCCGGAGCGTGTCGTCGCGATCGACGAGGCCATCGCACGCGAGTTCTGACCGCCCGACGCGTGACCGATGGCTTTTTGCTTCGACTCTCCAACGAACGGACACCGCGGATAAACGCTCGAGAACTGCATCACAGTTTCGTTATGCATGCCACATTCGGTATGCTTTTAGGCGATCCCCCCAAACTCACTGGTATGCCAGTGTCAGCTGAGTCCGCTGTCGGGCACGACGAACTCGCCGTGCTCAAACTGCTCGCACTCGAGGGTGGACTCGAGGGCGACGTCAAGATTTCCTGTTCTCACCTCGCGGATCGTCTCAACGCCTCGAACCAGACCGCGTCGCGCCGCCTCCAGCGCCTCGAGAGTGCGGGGCTGCTCGGGCGCGATACGGTCAGTGACGGCCAGTGGGTGGCGATCACCGACGACGGAGAACGGACGCTTCACGCCGAGTACGAGGACTACCGTCGAATTTTCGAGGCGAACTCGGAGATCGAACTCGACGGCATTATTACCAGCGGCATGGGCGAGGGTCGCCACTACATCTCGCTGCCGGGATACCAACGCCAGTTCGAAGACCGCCTCGGCTACGAGCCGTTTCCGGGAACGCTGAACGTCGACTTGCACGACGACAGCGTTCGCCGACGCAGCGCAATCGGCTCGCTCGAGCCGGTTCCGATCGACGGCTGGGAAGACGACGACCGGACGTACGGCCCCGCAGTCTGCTATTCGGCCACGATCGAGACGGCCGACGGCGAGCGCTACGACACCGCCCATATCATCGCCCCCGAACGGACCCACCACGACGAGGACCAACTCGAGGTCATCGCGCCGGACAAACTCCGCGAGGAACTCGGTCTCGAGGACGACGATCACGTCGTCGTCTACGTGGGTGATCGCCAATGACGGGCCATCACGCCGGCCCTCGATCGAACGCGAACGCGGATCGCGGGTCCACGGCGACGACGGCCGCGATCGACAGCGCCCTCGAGTCACTCCGGGCTGGCGAGCCAATCCTCGTCCACGATGCGGCCGACCGAGAGGGTGAGACGGATCTGATCTATCACGCCGATAGCGTCACGCCCGACGCCGTTGCCCGACTGCGAAACGATGCCGGTGGATTGGTCTGTGTCGCACTCGGCCACGAGGTCGCTGAGGCGTTCGAGTTGCCCTTCTACGGCGAGGCGGTCGATCATCCCGCAACGGGCGACCACGAACTCGGCTACGACGAGCGCTCGTCGTTCTCGCTGACGGTCAACCACCGAGATACGTACACCGGGATCACGGACGTCGATCGCTCGACGACGATTCAGGCACTCGGCGAGGCCGCGGCGAACCCATCGGCGACGGACTTCGCCGCGGCGTTTCGCGTCCCCGGTCACGTGCACTTGCTGCGGGCAGCGCCAGAACTCCTCGCACAACGTGAAGGACACACCGAGCTTGGCGTCGCGCTCGCCAACGCAGCCGGACTCTCTTCGGCTGTCGTGGTCTGTGAGATGTTGGACGACGAAACCGGCGAGGCGCTGACGCCTGTCGACGCCCGTGCGTACGCGGACCGATACGACTTCCCCTATCTCGAGGGCCGGGACGTCCTCGAGCGACTGGGGTAGATCAGTCGGTCAGTCGACGGTATCAGTCGTCGTTCGAGTCCGGCGGGACGGCTCCGGAATCGACGGCGTTCTCAGCAGTCGTCCCTGATAGCGGCCCGCTTCGATAGACGGCATACAGGATGAGTACGGCGATCGTAAAATCGACGCTGTGTTCGACGAGATGGTGGACCGTCATCGGAACCAGCCCGAAGACGGTCCCGAGGCCGACGATCGATCGTCCCACGAGCAATCCGAGAACGATCGTGATCAACAGATACCGGGTCGATCGCCGTTGCAAATAGGCGACGACCCCACAGCAAAAGAGGATCGTCGTCCCGATGACGGCGAGGACGATAACGCCGAGGAGCACTGGAGCCAGTTGCGGGTCCAGCCACGCGATATCGAAAGGGTTCATATGATCCATCTCCGCGACCGTCTTTCGGGGCGAGAGTTACCTATGTGCTTCGGTCGCTCGTTCCGGACATAGGGGTGCGGTCGGCACCGGTTCCCTGGGATCGAACAAAACGGGCCATATGACCCGTTCTCACTCCTCGGGAACGATCAGAAGCCGTTATCAGGACAGCATTACTAGTCTCAATTAAGAGCGCGCTCTCGGCCACGGGAGCAAAAACACGGTGTAAGAGATTCCATGAGTGACACTCGACGACAAATCAGAGCACACGTCCAGGCGAACGCCGGCATCCACTTCAACGAACTCGTCCGGACGTCGGAGTTCGCACCGGGACAGATACAGTATCACATCCGTCGGTTGATCGACGCCGACGATCTCGTTCGCGAGGAACTCTACGGCCAGACCCACTACTACACGCCACAGTACAGCGAGTGGGAACGCGGTGCGCTGGCGCTATTCCGTCGCGAAACGGCTCGAGAGATCGTTATCCACTTGATCGAGCACGAATCGAGTCGCCCCGCTGCAGTCGCAGACGAGTTGGGGATCGCCCGGAGCACGCTCGAGTATCACCTCGATCATCTGGTCGAGCGCGATATCGTCGACAAACGCTACGACGAACGTAACCGGGTCACGCTCTCGCTCGCAGATCCCGATCGGACCGCCCCGCTGCTCTCGGAAGTGACGCCAACGGTGCCCGATCGGCTGGTCGATCGGTTCACCCGGCTCGTCGACGGGCTGCTCGAAGGTAGCCACGACGCGCGGTAAGACGGCTCCTGCTTCGTTCTGCGGTCTCGTCCCGCAAATCACGAATACTTACTACAGTGGGTTTCCTCACAGTCGAGCATGGGATTTGACGAGATGGATGTCGACACGATTTGGATGGACGGCGAGTTCGTCGACTGGGACGACGCGCAGGTCCACGTGCTTACACACGGCCTTCATTACGGCAGCGGCGTCTTCGAGGGCGCACGCTGTTATGACACCGAAGACGGCCCTGCAATTTTCCGCTGGGAAGAGCATCTCGAGCGGCTGTTTCAGTCCGCGAAACCGTACGAGATGGAGATCGACCACACCAAGGAGGAACTCACCGAGGCGACCAAACAGCTCATTCAGCGCCAGGAGCTTCCCTCCTGTTATATTCGACCGATCGCCTTCTACGGCTACAACTCCCTCGGCGTCAGCCCGAAAGACTGCCCGACGCGGACTGCCGTCGCCGTCTGGCCGTGGGGGGCCTACCTCGGCGAGGAAGCCCTCGAGGAGGGCATCGACGTGATGATCTCCTCGTGGCGCAAACACGCCTCGAGCCAGATTCCGACGAACGCGAAGACGACGGGCCTGTACGTCAACAGCATGCTTGCCGGCGAGGAAGCCCGCCGAAACGGCTACGCCGAAGCAATCGTGTTGAACAAGGAGGGCAACGTCGCGGAAGGCCCTGGCGAGAACATCTTCCTGGTTCGTGATGATGAGATCTACACGCCCGGCCTCTCGGAGTCGATTCTCGACGGCATCACCCGCGACAGCGTGATTCAGATCGCCGAGGATCTCGGCTACACCGTCCACGACAACGTCTCGATCTCCCGTGGCGAACTCAACACGGCCGACGAACTGTTCTTTACCGGCTCGGCCGCCGAAGTCACGCCGATCCGGAAAGTCGATAACGTTGTCATCGGCGACGGCTCTCGCGGTCCCGTCACCGAAGACATCCAGTCGCGGTTCTTCGATATCGTCGAGCGCAAAACGGACGCGTACGACGAGTGGTTCGAGTACGTCTGAACTGCCAATTTTCTGTAACGGTCGCATTCGTAGCGTTTTTGCCGGTTGTCGGGAAACGGAGCGGTATGACTACCGCCTGCCCCTGGGACGACTGGAACCACATTCTCAAGATCGATCCCGACAAGCAGCTTCCCGAGGGCGTCACCTACGGAGACCTCTGTGCGACCGGCACCGACGCGATCGAGGTCGGCGGCACCATGGGCATCACCGAGGAGAACATGGAGGCCGTCGTCGACGCCTGTGCCGAACACGACGTGCCGCTCTATCAGGAGCCGTCGAATCCCGAGGTCGTCATCGACAACCGGGCGCTCGAGGGGTATCTCATTCCGACGGTGTTCAACGCCGGCTCGCCGTTCTGGATCACGGGCGCACACAAAGAGTGGGTCCGACTCGACGGCGACATGGACTGGGATCGCACGTGGACGGAGGCGTACATCGTCATGAACCCCGAGGCGGACGTCGCGACGTACACCGAAGCTGACTGTGACCTCGATGCTGACGACGTCGCCGCCTACGCGGAGGTCGCCGAACGGATGTTCGGTCAGGAGATCGTCTATCTCGAGTACTCCGGGACATTCGGCGATCCGGACGTTGTCCAGGCTGCAAGCGAGGCGACCGAGGAGTCGACGCTGTTCTACGGCGGCGGCATCCACGACTACGACTCGGCCGCGACGATGGCCCAGTACGCCGACGTCATCGTCGTCGGCGACCTCGCTCACGACGAGGGCGTCGAGGCCGTCCTCGAGACGGTCGAAGCGGCCAACAACGTCTGAACTCGCGGCTATTCTTGCATTCGGGTTCGTGTCCGCTGTCGGATGCCCGACTTAAATGAACAGTAGCGGAACCATCGCTGCGACGCCGGCACCGAAGCCAGCGAGGAGTTCGTAGTGACCACGGTTCGGGAGCGCAGCACCGGTCTCCAGTGCCTCGGGAATAAACTCCGTCGCGACCAGATATACCATCGCGCCGGCGGCGAACCCGAAGCCGAACGGGAGGAACGCCTCGGCCCACGAGACGAACGCGAACGCGATGACCGCGCCGATGGGCTGGGGCAGACTCGAGAAGATCGCCGCGCCGACCATCCGCCATTTCGACAGGCCCATCGCCCGCATCGGGATCGCGATGGCGGTCCCCTCCGGAATGTTGTGGATGGAGATGGCGACCGTCATAAACACCGCGAGCAGCGGGATCGTGAACCCGAGGATCGGGGTACCGCCGTCCAGCCCGAGTTCGGCGAACGAAACGCCGACCGCGACGCCCTCCGGGAAACTGTGCACCGTGAGGATGCCGAGGATGAGAACGAGCGTTTTCAGGTCGCCCTGAGCGAACGCCTTGGCCTCGAGCGCGTGCTCGTCGTGGTCGTGACCGACGCCGTCAGTGCGGAGTTCATCCCCGGTCGCACCGTGGTCGTGTTCGCGGTCGTCGTGAAGGTCGACGCCGTCGAGCACCTTGTCGGAGACGATCACCAGTGCGACGCCCGTGACGAGGCCGCCGACCAGCAGCGTTGGAAAGCCGTCCGTGGCGTAGGCCAGCCCTTCGTCGACGAGCCCAAAGACTGACACCGCGACCATGATCCCGGACGCGATGCCCCACAGCGCCACGTTCCACCGATCACTGAAATCGTCGACGAAGAAGAACGGGATCGCCCCAAGTCCCGTCGCGATCGCGGTGACGAGGCCCGCGACGAACACCAGCACGTAGTTTTCCATGTTCATCTACGACTTGTGGGTACAAGGTAAAAAGCTTTTCAGACTGAAAAAGAATTATTTGGCCAACCGAAAAATACAGCGTGAGGTTGGAATATATTTTGGCTGACTGAACCCGGTTGGGATCTCCACTCCTCTCCGCGACAACCCGAAGTCGGAACGGTTGATCGGTCTCGATACTGGTTCGCGAACCGATATCACTCCGCAAGCAGGTCGCGAAGCCGCGGCAACACAGCTGTCACGTCCTCTTGACAGACGACGTCGGCCGTCGAGTCGACCGGTGTCGGCTCGAGGTTGACGATGCCGACGGTCGTCTCTGGCGACGCCGCGAGTCGGGGCAGCGACGCGGCGGGTTCGACCACCAGCGACGAGCCAATCGCGAGGAAGACGTCGCTTTCGCGGGCGAGTGCTCGAGCGCGCTGGATGACCGCCCCCGGAAGCTGTTCGCCAAAGAGGACGACGTCGGGTTTGTAGACGCCGCCACAGTCACAGGTCGGCGGCAACTCGCCGTCGGCAGCGCGTTCGAAAACCGGATCGCAGTCGGTACGACGCCCGCAGTCGGGACAGTGCACGCGCCGAGCGTTGCCGTGGAGTTCGAGCAGCGTCGTCTCACTCGAGTCGCTCGAAACCGAGTCGGCGGCATCCGCATGCAGCCCATCCGTGTTCTGGGTCAAAATTGCTTCGAGGTGTTCCTTACGCCCCATCGCAGCCAGCGCCTCGTGGGCTACGTTGGGTTCGAACTCGCCGTCGAACATCACCCGCTGCAACTCGAGGCGATCCGCCCAGAACCCCTCCGGATCGCGCTGAAAGCGCCCGTAGGTGAACTGGCCCTCGTCGAAGTGCTCCCAGACGCCGTTGTCGCCGCGGAAGGTTGGGACGCCGGAGGGTGCAGAAATCCCTGCGCCGGTGAACGCAACCACAGTGTCTGCACGCCCGATGTCGGCGGCGAGTCGCTCGAGGTCGTCCATACCGGGCGATTATCGGTGTAGAGTGAAAACGGGACTGGTGCCAGCCAGCGCAGGCTCGGACGGCTGATCGGCGTCAGCGACTGGCTCGAATCGAGCCATCGTCCGAGTCAGTGATCCTGCGACTGGATCGACGCGGCGTAGGCGCTCGCGAACGCCGACTCGATGCGCTGGAGGTGTTCAGCGACGGTTCCCGTCGCGCAGTCGAGTTGGTCGGCGAGGTCGCGCTGTGTCGTCTCCCGTGGCACCTCGTAGTAGCCCTCCGCGAGCGCCAGCTCGAAGACCGCTCGCTGGCGCTCGGTGAGCGTCGCAAACTGCTGATCTGCCTGCGGGCGGTAGCTACCGAGTCGGTGGAGTTCGAGGGTGACGCCATCGGGCAGATCCGTGGCTGCCTGTTCGATCGCCCAGCTCGTCCCGACCACCGTCAACTCGAGCCCGCGATCGGTCTCGGTTTCGACGGCCGTGATCGGCCAGTCGACGACAATCTCGCGCTGGTCGAGGATCGAGAGGAGGTCGCCGACGAGTCCGATGGTGCGCCACTGGACGTAGGCGACGCCCCGGTCGTCATCGCCGACGAGGTCGTATTCGATCGCCTCGGACGAATCCTCGAGTAACGTCCGCGCCCGCTCGAGGTCGCCACGCAGGTCGAGCAGTTCGACGTATCGGCCGTCGTGGATGGGATTGACGTAGCGGATCGATTCGAGGGAAACCGTGTCGTCGGTACCGAAGACGTCGGGGATCGGGTTCTCGTGGCTGTGGTCCCACGAGAGCGTCACCGTCGCGGCTCTCATCTCGACACCCGGCGTCGCGTATGTGTCGCTGGGGTTCGTTTGCTCGAATCAGTTTGCATGCCAGGAGACGAGGCCGGGTCGTAATTAAGCGTGCCGAGGATGCTCGGCCGTAGACATAGGTGGTTCGCGTCCCTCAAAACGAGTTGTAATGAGCAGCGACACCCCCGCGATCCGTAACGAGCAGCCGCCTGGTCCCAGTGGACTGCCGCTTCTTGGCAACCAACTCGCCTTTCTCCGCGATCCGTACGGCTTCATGACAGACACGGCCAAAGAGTACGGCGACATCGCCCAGTGGGAGGACCCCGGTGGTCCCGTCTACCAGCTCAACCACCCCGACTACATCGAACAGGTACTCGTCCAGAACAACCAGCACTACGTCAAAGGTGAGCGGTTCCAGTCTATTCTCGGACCGGTCACAGGCAACGGCATCCTGAACAGCGAGGGCGCAGTCTGGCGGCAAAATCGCCACCTCATCCAGCCCGCGTTCCACCCCAACCGGATCCAGGAATATGCCTCGATGATGACCGAGTTCACCGAGGCGGCCCTCGAGGAGTGGGACGACGGCCAGACCCGGCTGTTCCACGAGGACATGATGGAGGTGACGCTGAAGATCGTCGCTCGAGCGCTGTTCGGGGTGGATATCGATGACTACGTCGACACCGTCGGCGACGCGCTTGAGGAGTTCATGCTGGCGAGCGAGAGCCTCTCGCATCTGGTCCTCCCGCCGAAAGTTCCAACGCCCTCCCGACGGCGAATCCAGCGCGCACGCGAGGACCTCGACGCCGTCGTCTACCGATTGATCGACAAGCGGCGGGCGAACCCTACAGATGAGGACGTCATCTCGAAACTCCTCGAGATGAGCGACGAGGAAGGGGCCACGCTCTCGGACGAGCAGATCAGAGACGAGGTCGTGACGCTGTTGCTCGCCGGCCACGAGACGACGGCGCTCTCGCTGACGTTTACGGCGTATCTCCTCGCGACCAACCCGGCTGCCGAGCAGCGACTCGTCGAGGAACTCGAGGAGGTACTCGACGGTGAGACGCCAACGATGGCGGACCTTTCGGAGCTGACGTACACGGAGCAGGTCGTCAAAGAGTCGATGCGCCTCTACCCGCCGGTGCCGGGAATCGTCCGCGAGCCGGTCAAGCCGGACGTCATCGGCGGCTACGAGATCCAGCCGGGATCGACGGTCCGGATGCACCAGTGGGTGGTCCACCGCGATCCGCGCTGGTACGACGACCCGCTCGCGTTCCGGCCCGAGCGCTGGACCGACGAGATGGAGTCCAATCTCCCGAAACTCGCCTACTTCCCGTTCGCGGCGGGGCCGCGCCGGTGTATCGGTGACCGGTTTGCGATGCTCGAGGCCCGACTCATGCTCGCGACGATCTACCAGAACTATCACCTCGAACTCGTCCCCGGAACGGACCTCGATCTGATGGCGACGATCACCGCGCGCCCGAAACACGAGATTCCGATGACTGTCCACGAGCGCTGAAACCGCCGGACAGTCGCGGCTCACAGCCATTTTATTGACCGTCCGCTCCCTCGTCTATCTCGCATCGCGTCGATACTCGGTCTCGAGCGCACTCGGCCGGCACAGAACGATTGCGCTTAAGTTCCGGCGACGGGAACCGAGTGGTATGCAGGACAGAATCCATACTGCTGACGCCGAGCCGGGCGACGACGTAACGGTCGCCGGCTGGGTGCACGAAATCCGCGACCTCGGTGGCATTGCCTTCTTGATTCTCCGGGACAGCACGGGCAAGATCCAGATCAAGTTCGAAAAAGACGAGATGGACGAGGAGCTCGTCGACACCGGCCTCGGCGTCTCTCGAGAGAGTGTCGTCTCGGTCTCGGGCGCCGTCGAAGAGGAGCCGCGCGCGCCGACGGGCGTCGAGATCACGCCCGAAAGCGTCGAGATCGTCGCGCCAGCCGACCCCGAACTGCCGCTTGACCCCTCGGGGAAGGTCGACGCTGACCTCTCGACGCGACTCGACAACCGCACGCTCGACCTCCGAAAAGACGACGTGCAGGCCGTCTTCGAGATCCGTTCGGAGATCCTGCGTGCCGTCCGCGAGCAGTTCCGCGAGTTCTCCTGTACGGAGATCACCACGCCGAAGATCGTCGCCACGGGGACTGAAGGCGGCACCGAACTCTTCCCGATCACCTACTTCGGCGAGGAGGCCTTCATGAACCAGTCACCACAGCTGTTCAAGCAGCTGATTGCCGGCTCGAACGTCGAGCGCGTCTTCGAGATCGGCCCGATCTTCCGCGCCGAGGAACACAACACGCCGCGACACCTGAACGAGGCGACCTCGATCGACTTCGAGGGCGCGTTCTGCGACCAGAACGACGCCATGGACGTCGTCGAAGGCGTCGTCAAAGCCGCCTACGAAGCCATCGCCGAGAACTGCGCCGACGAACTCGAGGCACTCGGCCTCGAAGACGAGTTCGAGGTGCCCGAGGAGGCGTTCCCACGCATCAGCTACGAGGAGGCCATCGAGCGCATCAACGCGACGGGCGAACTCGACGAGCAACTCGTCTGGGGCGACGACCTGCCGACCGAGGGCGAGAAAGCACTCGGCGACGACGTCGGCGGCCACTACTTCATCACCGACTGGCCAAGCGAGATCAAGCCGTTCTACATCAAAGACCACGATGACGACGACCAGCTCTCGACGGGCTTCGACCTGATGCACCCGCGGATGGAACTCGTCTCCGGCGGCCAGCGCGAACACCGCCACGAGAAGCTCATCGAAGGCTTCGAACAGCAAGGGCTCGACCCCGAGCAGTTCGAGTACTACACAAAGATGTTCAAATACGGCATGCCGCCCCACGCCGGCTTCGGCCTCGGTGGCGAGCGCCTGATCATGACAATCCTCGGACTGGACAACATTCGAGAGGCTGTTCTCTTCCCGCGAGATCGTCAACGTCTGAGCCCGTAGGACGAAGACGTTGAGAGCTAGCAAGGCGTCCGAAGGACGTCTTGCGAGATCGCCAGCGACTGAGCCCATAGGGCGAAGTCTCTGGGAGCCAGCGAGACGGTCGCGTGCGAACGCCTCGCCGGACCGGCAGCGTCTGAGCCCGTAACCGGGCTCGCCGTTTGCTGACGACTCGAGTCGACCACGAACCCCGAATTCTCACGATTGGGGAACGGTCCGCTATTGCTACCACTCCTCCGACCGTATCGACCGCCAGTGGCCGGTGTCTCGGTTTGCGAGGGTCGTCCGCTCGAGGAACACGATGAAAGACAAACGCACAATCGTCATTGGACTCGTGGCGCTGGTTGTTGTCGCTGCGCTCGTGATCGGCGGGCTCGCCCTCCTCTCCGACTCACTTGCAGAGGACAGCTACACGAGCGAGTACAGCTACGACGTCGAGGTGTCGACAAACGGGACGTTGACGAACGCAACGGTGCTCGTCCCGGTGCCGATCGCCGACGGCGAAGTCTCCGTCACGGGCGCGCTCGAGGACGGCGACTACTATGCCCAGCCCGAGGCGTTCTCGAGTCGGCTCGTCGAGACTGACCGCGGCCCGATGCTCGAGGTGACCGTCGACGAGTTCGTCGTCGAACCCGAGTACTACCGGGTCGTCGAGGACGGCGACCTGGGTCGAACGGAGCCGATCACGGCCGAGGAGTATGATCCGGACGATCCCGACATGTTCGTCCGCGACCGCGAGCAGTACGAACTACACCTCCGACTCGAGAGCGACGACCCCATCGAGACACGTGACCCAGTCGGGATCGAGCCGGTGCTCGAGCCACGCACCGACGTCACCGAGACGACGTGTCTCGACGGAACAGACCGCTGTCTCGAGTACGCGAGCGTCGTCTACGCCGAGTACGACGCCGATCCGTCTACCGAGGTTTCGATCCGGGTCACCCACCGCGGCGAGAACTCGTGGTGGGTGGGCGGCTGGAACGGCAACCGGTACACGGACGAGTTGACCGTCGATCTCACCGGCCCGCAGGCGGACTGGGTCGCCGTCTCCGGCGGCCTCGAGGCGGAGCAGGGCTCGTATCGGTAACGGGTGACTGAATCTATGTCGAATCTTCACTGTTATATCGCCGCGGTCGCAAGGGTCCCCAATGCGTGAGGAGGCGACCGCGTTCGTACCGGGGCATATCACGGGCTTTTTCAGCGCCCACCCAGCCGAGGATCCGACGATAGCGGGCTCTCGCGGGGCCGGGCTGACGCTTACCAATGGCGTCGAAGTCACAGTCGAACCGGCAGCTAGCGGGGAGTCGACGATCGTCCTCGACGGCGAGGAACTCGAGATCGATCCCGTCGACACCGTTCTCGAGACACTCGAGACGCCGGCCCGCGTCGTGGCCAAGTCGGAACTGCCACTCGGGTCGGGCTTTGGCGTCTCGGGTGCGATGGCGCTTGGCACCGCGCTCGCGGCCAACTGCGTGTTCGAACGCAAACTCTCGCGAAACGAACTCGTCACGATCGCTCACGGGGCCGAAGTGCAGGCTGGAACTGGACTGGGCGACGTGGTCGCACAGGCCCATGGCGGCGTTCCGATCCGCCTCGAGCCCGGTGGGCCACAGGAGAACAAACTCGATGCGATTCCCGAGCGAGCGCGCGTAGAGTACGTTTCGTTCGGCGAACTCTCGACGGCGGAGGTCCTTTCCGGTGAGACCGACCAGCTGTCGGCGGCCGGGAAACAGGCGCTGTCCCGTGTCGTCGAGGAGCCGACGCTGTTGTCGTTCATGTACGCCTCCCGGCTGTTCGCCCGCGAGGCAGGGCTGTTGACCGACGAGGTTGCAGCGACGATCACGGACGTTGCAGACGCTGGGGGGCAAGCCTCGATGGCGATGCTCGGCGAGACTGTCTTCGCCCTCGGAACGGGCCTGTCGGACGCTGGCTACGAGCCGACCGTCTGTGCGACCCATCCGGCGGGTGCACTGTTGAAATAAATTACATCCGTCGATCTTTGCAGCGATCTGACCGGTTTGGTTTCGAATCGCCTGACAGTGTCGTGAGACTCCGTTTCGTCGTCGCTTAACTAACTCTTGACTGCCCATGCCGTTCGGCAGTATCGATCCCATCCCAGAAACAGGGTCTCTGTTCCGTCTCGAGCGGTGTTTCTCGAGCTGGTAGTGTCCCCACGATCAACCGTTAGGTCGTGTTAGGCGACTAGTCTTCGCTGCGTAACAGCCATAGTTTAACGAACATATCTAGAATTTGTACCGTGGCCGGAACTTTATTATGATGTATTTCAGTTATCGAGTCAAGTTCACGAATGTCCTCACTAAGTGAAATTCATCACAAGCTGTTTCGACTGTACGAACACTACGTCGGTGAACCCGACTCGAGCACGGACGTCTACGGCTACTGGGTGTTCATCGTGGGCTACATCCTCGGTGCGGCAGGAGTGGCCGTGTTCGTCGTCGGCTACGCGGGGAGTGCGGACTCCTATACGCTAATCAGGGGCTCAGGGGTGACAGCGGCGGCGGGCCTCGCGCTCTGTCTGTTCGGGATCGTGTTGATGCTCCCGGTTCGCAGGATCGGGATCTATGCGAGCGTGCTGGGGCTGGTCGTTGCGCTCTCCGGCGTCGTCTTTTTCGGCTGGGCGTATCCGTACAACTGGCGGGAACTCGGTGTCGACTACAGCGTGCAGGTCATTACCGTCTATACGCTCGGTGTCGGACTCATCGCAGGCGTCACCGCCCTCGTCCCCATTCTGACGGGCCGGAAAGGGATGTTCGTCGACGAAGAAGGCACAACCGACGATCCAGCTATTCTGACTGGTGATGCGATAGAGGGCGCACAGTTCGCTGTCTTCCGCGACGAACACGGCGACTGGAAGTGGCATGTCCTGCATCTAGAAGCGCTCGCAGCGAGCAACGAAAGTGCCGTTACGCGACCCGATGCGACCCAGAGCATCGAACGCGTGCAATCCCAGATCAGTTCTGCGGGTCTGATGGAGTTGACCACCTCTGCGTTCCGACTCTACGAGGATCGTGATGGGACGTGGCAGTGGACCCTCGCCCGCGACGACGGCAGCGTCGTCGGTGCCAGTGCCGGCGAGTTCACCGAGCGAGACGACGCCGAAGGGTCGGTGAGCTTCCTGAAAGACCGCGGCCCCAACGCGGACGTCATCGAGATCGACGGTGCCGCGTTCACCTACGCCGAGCGCCGGGATCAGTGGTACTGGCAACTGGTCGACGACGACCGAACCCCACTGGCCGCAAGCGAGACGGGACACGAAACCCAGTCACGAGCGGAGGACGCCGCCCAGACGTTCGTCGATCGATTCGGCCATGCGAGCCTGCTCGATATCGAACACGTCGGGGTCGAACTCGTCGAGCGACTCGAGGGCTGGACGTGGCGGCTCGTCGACGACGGCGACGACGTCGTTGCCACCTGCTCGGAGACGTTCGAGAGTCGACGCGATGCCGAGGCGGCTGCCGAGACGTTGCTCCCCGCACTTGAGTCGGCGTCGGTGACCGTTGCGGGCGAGCCAGCCTACGAACTGTACGACGCGGGCGACCAGCGGCGCTGGCGGCTCGTCGACGAGACCGAGCACGTCGTCGCGCGGAGTCCCCACGAGACGACGGCAGACGCAGCCGTCGAGCGCAGTGCCGACCAGTTCGCCGAGCACGCACTCGAGGCCGACATCGTCGAAATCGAGGACGCGGAGTACGAAGTCTACCCGGACGACCACGCCGCCACAGCGGCCGCCGAACCCAACGACGACCTCCCGGTGACGGCTGACGAGCCCGCAGCGACACCGGACGGCGGCACCACACTCGAGTACGACGACGACACCGGCTCCGACTGGCACTGGCGGCTCGTCACCGACGACCGCGAGGTGGTCGCTGCAAGCACCGAGCCCCATCCCGACGCCGACACGGCGACCGAGGCGATCCAGCGGGTTCGCGAGCAAGCCAGCGAGGCCGAACTCATCGAGTTCGAACACGCGGCGTTTCAGGTCTACGAGGCCGACTCCGGCGAGTGGCGCTGGCGACTCATCGACGAGGACGGCAACGTCTTGGCCGACAGCGGCGATGAACACACGTCGCGTGGAGAGGCCGCAGAGACGATGATGACGCTCAAAGAGCAGGCCCCCGACGCCGAGTTGCTCGAGATCGAGACGGCTGCGTTCGAGTTGTTCGTCGACGAAGACGACGGCTGGGGCTGGCGACTCATCGACGAGGGCGGCCAACTCGTCGCCGAAGGTCCCGAGACCCATTCGACTCGCGGGGCCGCCCGACAGGCGATGAACCGGCTGCTCGAGCATCTCGATGCCGACGTTCGGACGATGGATCGGGCAGTGTTCCAGACGTACGCCGACGACGATTGGCACTGGCGGTTTGTGCTGCCATCGGGCGAGGTCGTCGCGGATGACGCGATGGCACATCCGACCCGCGACGAACTCGTCGACGGCATCGACGACGTTCGCGAGTCGGCTGCTCGCGCGTCCAGTCACACCATCGGCGACGTCACCGTACAACTGTACGAAAGCGGCGACTGGCACTGGCGGCTGCTCGATCGCGACCGCGAGGAGATTGCTGACTCGACCGTCTCCTACGGCGACCGCGACGCCGCGATGAACACCGCCGAGACGCTACAGGCACGCGCCAGTGACGCGCCGATCTTCGCGATCGAAGACGCTGCGATCCGACTGGACCGAACCGACGACTGGACATGGGAACTCGTCGACCGCGATCGCGAGGTGATCGCAAGCGCAGTTGCCTCTCTTTCGACGAAAGACGCCGTGCGATCGGCCATCGAGGACGTTCGCCAGCTCGCGCCGATGGCCGGCCGGGTCGATTTCGATATCGCCTCGTTCGAACTCGTTGCCGACGACGAGGACCACTGGCGCTGGCGGCTCATCGACGAGGACGGGCAGACGGTCGCCACCGGCACCGAAACGCACGCCTCGAGCGAGGCCGCACGCGCTGCCCTCGAGAACGTTCGGACCCTGATCGAGGACGCGAGCATTCTCGAGATCGATAGCGTCTCCTTCGAACTCCACACCGCAGCGGACGGCTGGGTGTGGCGGCTGGTCGACGAACACGGCTCGACGATGGCTGAGAGCACACAGACCTACGAGAGCCGTACAGCGGCCCGCGAGGCGATGAACGACGTGAAATCGCAGGCTCCCGACGGCTGGATCACGTTCACGGAATAAGGCTCGACCTCGAGCCCGAACCGTTCACCGTTTTTGCCTGTTTTCCGTTTCGAGACAGTCACCGACTCGCCGGGGGCGGTCCGGGTCGATTGCGTGTGCCAGCAGTTCGAACTCAGTTTCGAGCGGGTACTCGAGGATGCACGCCGGATTCTCGAGCAGTCGGCCCATCAGGTGTTCGGCAACCCGAGCGACCGGATTCCAGGTATCGTAGTAGGCGTCGTACACCTGCTGCATCTCGTCGGCTTCCATGTACTGGTACAGCGTGTAGCCGTTGCGCCGGTCGAGAACGATCGATTCCGTATACATCCGCTCTTGTTCGAGCATCTCGGCGCTCCAAGATTCAAGTCGGTCGAGCGTTCGCTCACCGGAGATCACCTGCTGGGTCAGGCGTTCGAACCAGTCTGCGAGCCGTTCCGGAAGACCGGGCTTGAGACGCATCCGTACCAGTTCGACATCGACGGCTGGCTGGGTGGAAGCAGCCGAATCCTCGAGAGAGCGTCCGGTCCTGTTTTGACCGGGGTCGGTCGTGCGCGGTCGCCCTGGATGCACGGCGTGGACAAGCAGCGTCCGTTCGTCCGGGTGGTCGACTGGCTCGAGCGCGTCGTGATCGACGGGAAACGCGCTCGCCACTGTCGACCGTGGATCGTCCCACTCGTCGACGACCGCGCGTGGGAGTTCGACGTACCAGACGAGTTCGGGGGTAGCCTCGCTCCGGTTGATAAAAAGTGACGCCGTACTCGCCTCCTCGAATCCAAGCACGCGGTTCGGATCGACTCCGAGACACGTCCGTGAGACCTCGTTTTTGATCGTCTCGACATGACCGGGGTCGATCCGTCGACTGACGAGAACGGCGGTCGCGTGACGTTCCGTGATGATCGTCCCCTCGTCAGGCGAGCGCTCGATTCGAGACCGATATCGAGCGGACACACCAGCGAGGCCCGCACCGAGCAGGAGGCCACTCCAGCACAACCGTCGGAGTCGTTGACTGTCCATATTCAGACTCGTACTGGGTGCGCCCTCGGGATACTCCCGATAGCTATCGGGGATTTAAGTTCTCACCTCCGGATTCTCGAGCCATGAAATCGATGCGAATCGAACTCCGCTACACGGCGGCAGCGATCCCCCCACTACACGAGGGGATCTGTACCTCACCGGACCTCGAACGGGAGATTATCGTCGGCGGGCAGGCTGTCGATGGCGTCGAAACGATCACGTCCTTTGTCTACGGCGATCCCGAGGCCTACGAACCGCTGTTAGACGACCTTGAGGCGGTTCTCGAGTACGAGATAACGCCAGCCGACGACGGCTTCTTTCTCTATCTTCGTCGTGATCTCGGGCCGGATGGGCTGTCGCTGTTGAACGCGCTCGCACAGGACACCGTCGTGGTCGTCCCGCCGATCGAGATCCGATCCGACCGCACGATTCGACTGACGCTTGTCGGGCATTCGTCGGCGCTCACCGCCGTTATGGCGGAGATTCCCGACGGAATGAAACACGACGTGCGCTGGCTCAGTCAGGCGATTACGACCACCGACACGGCGGTTTCCGATCGACAACTGGCCGCACTACAGGCCGCCTGGGACGTCGGCTTCTACGAGGTGCCGCGCGAAGGTGGCATCGAGGCCGTCGCCGACGAACTCGAGTGTGCCGTCTCGACGGCGTCAGCACTCGTCCGGCGCGGCGAAGCGAACGCGGTCGAACGCGTGCTCGAGCGCGGCCCGTAGGCCACTAGCTCTCTTTTTCGCAGACGACAGTGTAGAGAGTCCCGGCTAACGAACTGTCGACGAGTTCGTGGGTGTCGAAGACAGTTGCGAGCGCATCCACGACGTCGTCGTCGGGGTTCCAGTTCGCATACCAGCGAAGGAACCGCCACAGCAGCGGGTTCAGGACACGAGCGGGGCCGTCAGGGACCGGTCGAACATCGACGACCACGAACGTCGTGTCGGAGACCAGCGACTGGGAGACGGTTTCGGCGGCACGGCGGATGTCAGGCATGACGGACAACGAAAGCGTCGCGATCGCCGCATCGAAGGGGTCGTCGAACGCGGCCGTCGTCGCGTCGGCGCGGCGAACCTCGACGTTCTCCCAGCCGTGATTCTCGATTCGCGCCCGTGCCTTTGCGATCATCTCCGGGCTGTAGTCGACGGCGACGAGTTCGCCCTGCTCGCCGACCTCGCCGCGAACCCGCTCGAAGTTGACGCCCGGCCCACAGCCGATCTCGAGAACGCGATCGCCCGGCTGCAACTCGATTCGATCGATGGCCGCCTCGCGCAGCGGCTCGAGGTCGGTCTCGCTCATCGTGTAGTAGTCACTCCAGCGGTCCCAGACGGTTCGACTACGCTCGAGATGGGCCGCATACTGGCTGTCGCCCGGGTCGCGTGTCTCGTTCGCCGGCGCGTGTTCTCGATCGGGAGTCTCTGTGGCCATAGTTGCAGTTGGCTCGAGAGCGGCGAGTACCTCATCACGAACTGTATCGGGAATTTATATTCCTCTCGAGGATAGCAGTAGACAGTATCACGATTTCTGTATTCAGAACGATACCTGTGAATCAGGCAGTTCGGTAACTACGTCTGCAGACCGAACTTTTGCGCTGCGGGCGCGACGGAGTCGCGCCCTCGGCAAAACTTCGATGAAAAGCACTCCTCCCTCCCCTACGGGTCGGTCGTCGGCCCGCTCGCTCCTTTCAGTCGCTCGCGGTGAGTGCACACTGCTCCGCCTGTACTTACCACGGGTTTCACGAGCAACTCTAAATAAAGAAACCGTATAACCAACTACCGGTCGGATCGATTCCGACCACCGCAGTCCCACGGCCCACGGGAGTCGATCGTCGAGCGATCGGGCCGTTTTTTATCGACCGAAACCAGTGATCGATCGTGACCGATTACGACACCGTCTCAGCCGACGTCGAACACGAAGAGGAGATTCCGAAGGACCATCCCAGATACCAGGACCTGCTCACCCGCCACCGAATCGAAAAGGGTGTCGAGAAGGGGATCACCCATTTGCAGGGGATGCACGCCGAGGGTCGGGGGAGCGCGTTCGACTACCTGCTGGGCGAAGCGACGATCTCCAGCGCGGAGGAAGCCGAACGCGTCGCGGCAGCCCACCTCCTGCTGGCCGACCACCCTGTGCTCTCGATCAACGGCAACGTGGCGGCACTGGTTCCCGGCGAGATGGTCGAACTGGCCGAAGCCACGGGCGCTGACCTCGAGATCAACCTCTTCAATCGCACACCCGAGCGGATCGAAGCCATCGCGGACCACCTCCGCGAGCACGGTGCTGAAGACGTCAAGGGCCTCGAGGCCGACGCCCGAATTCCGAACTTGGATCACCAGCGCGCGAAAGTGGACGAAGACGGCATCTACGCGGCCGACGTCGTCGTGGTGCCACTCGAGGATGGCGATCGTGCGGAGGCGCTCAACGAGATGGACAAAACCGAGATCGTTATCGACCTCAATCCGCTCTCGCGGTCGCCACAGGTCGCGGACGTCCCGATCGTGGACAACATCATCCGTGCTGTGCCGAACATGACCGAGCATGCCCGGGTGTTGGCCGACGAAGACGAGGCCGAACTGCGATCGATTATTGACGAGTTCGATCGTGAGGCGGCACTCGAGCAGGCAGAGGACCGAATTCGATCGGGCGAGCTGTGAGTGAGCGACGGCAGCTGATTAGAACTCGTCCGTGATCGTCGGCGAGACGGCGTCCCGTTTTCCGTCGCGGTCAATAATTCTGTTCTTGTCCCCGTCGAGCACAGGGAGCCGGGATCTGAGCGCTGTCAGGCGTTCTTCGATCTGATAGTACGACACCGAGAGATACTCGCTCGCGCGCCGTGATAGCGAGTCGTCGATCTCGTACGCGATGCCACTCGAGCCGTTGAGTCGCTCGTCGCCAGCATCGACGAGCCAGCGGCGGGCCAGTTCGACACCTTTCTCGGCGTCGTAGCCGCGTGCGACGTAGTGGTTGTACGGATGGCGGATCCAGGAACACTCCCAGTGGGCGTAGACGTCGACTTTCTCGGCGTCCTCGAGTTCGTGGAGAACAATATGAAGCTGGTTGTCAGCAAGCGGGGACGCACGCCAGACCCACGACCCTTCGGCGGTGTTGCCGTCCATCCGAACCTTCAGCGACGCGATGGGGTTGCGCGAAAAGCCCAGTCGCTCGAGAATCGCTTCGATCGTTTCCTCCGAACAGTGGGCGGTCAGGGCGTACTCGTCGACCGTGGTGTGGCTGACGGCGTAGCCGTCGAAGCTGCCCTTGAACAGGTAGTGGAGCTGTGGAATAACCGTTCGGCGGACGGCGTTGACGGCGTCTTCTCGATAACCCATGTGATCGACTGGGATACGGCTGCCCGCGGAAAGTGTGTTCGGCAGGCATTCGCCACGAGGCGAGAACGAGTGCCGCCGATCGCCGTCGCCGTTGTGGTCGCTCGCTCGAGGATCTTTCATCGACTATAAATTCCTGCTCCGGTTTCAGTCCACATATGGATACGTACGACCTGATTATGCGAAACGCCGAGGAGGTCGTCACCGACGAGGAGGTACGCGAGCTTGCCGCCGATCCTGACGGTAAGCGCGTCTACGTCGGCTACGAACCCTCCGGCGTGCTCCATCTCGGGCACCTGCTGACGGCGAACAAACTCATCGACCTCCAGGAGGCGGGTCTGGAGATCGTCGTCTTGCTCGCGGACGTCCACGCCTACCTGAACGGGAAAGGTACATTCGAGGAGATCCGTGAGACCGCCGAACAGATGAAAGCCCAGTTCGTCGCCTACGGCCTCGAGGAGGAGAACACCGAGTTCGTCTACGGCTCGTCGTTCCAACTCGACGAGGACTACACCCTCGACCTGCACGAACTCGAGCTGTCGACGACGATGAACCGCGCCCAGCGCGCGATGGCCGAACTGCAAAGCGGCGAGACCGCGAAGGTCAGCCACCTTGTCTACCCGCTGATGCAGACCTTAGACATCGAGTACCTCGACCTCGACCTCGCCGTTGGCGGCTTAGACCAGCGGAAGGTCCACATGCTCGCCCGCGAGGAACTGCCGGACCTGGGCTACGACGCCCGACCCTGTCTACACACCCCCATCGTCGCCGACCTCACCACCGGCGAGGGGAAGATGTCCTCGAGCGAGGGCGTGACGATCTCGATGGAGGACTCCACGGAGGAACTCGAGGAGAAGGTCAACTCGGCCTTTTGTCCGCCGACCCGAGACCCGGAGGACGACCTCGAGAACCCCGTGCTCGAACTGTTCGAGTACCACGTCTTCCCGCGGTTCGAGGAGGTCGTCGTCGAACGGCCCGAGAAGTACGGCGGCAACCTCACCTACGAGGACTACGAGACCCTGGCCGAGGACCTCGAGTCCGGCGAACTCCACCCCGCCGACGCGAAGGGGACGCTTGCGACCTACCTCGACGAACTGATCGCGCCGGGCCGCAAGAAGCTGCGCGAACTGCGGAACTGATCGGCACAGCGGTCCTGTCACGGCTCTTTGTTCCACTCGCCTCGTGGCGAATCCCGTCGATGCGTTGACGATGGTGGCACTCGAGTATCGTGACATGTCCTACCAACTCACGGCAGAACACGAGGCGATCCGCGACGCGGTTCGCGAGTTCGGAACCGAAGAGATCCGGCCGATCGCCGCCGAGTACGAACGCGAGCAGCGCTATCCCGATGGGCTGCTTGCGGACGCAGCCGACCTCGACCTCGTCGCACCGCACGTGCCGGCCGAATACGGCGGCGCGGGCATGGACGCGATCGCGACGGCGATCGTGACCGAGGAACTGTGGCGGGCCGATCCTGGCGTCGGCGGCTCGATCTCTGCGGCCGACTTCGGCACCGGAATGCTCCTCGAGTACGGCGACGAGTGGATGTGCGAGGAGTGGCTTCCGACGGTGACGGCGGGCCAGACACCGATCGCGACCGGCATTTCGGAGCCGGCACACGGCTCGAACGTGGCCGGAATGGAAACTCGAGCCACCGAAGACGGCGACGAGTGGGTCATCAACGGGCAGAAGATGTGGATCACGAACGGCACCGTCGCAGACGTCGCGATCGTCATGGCCAAGACGTCACCCGAGGCGAGTCACAGCGGGATCACCGCCTTTCTCACCCCGACCGACGTCGACGGCTACGAGGCGACACAGATTACGAACAAACTGGGGATCAAAGCCCAAGACACCGCCGAAATCGTCCTCGACGACCTTCGGGTCCCCGCCGAAAATATCGTCGGCGAGGTCGACCGCGGCTTTTACCAACTGATGGACTTCTTCCCACCTGCTCGAGTCGACGTCGCCGCGCAGGCAACTGGGGTGGCACAGGCCGCCCTCGAGGAAGCCATCGCCTACGCTACGGATCGCGAGCAGTTCGATCGATCGATCGCGGAGTTTCAGGCCATCCAGCACACGATCGCCGAGATGGCCACGACCGTCGAGGCGGCGCGATCGCTTGCGTATCGAGCGGCGGCGAGCCTCGAGTCAGGCGACGGCGACAACGCGACGAGACTGGCCTCGATGGCGAAACTCTTCGCGAGCGAACGTGCCGTCGAGGTGACCGACGACGCGTTGCAAGTTCACGGGGGCGCGGGCTACGTCTCCGACCACCCGGTCGAGCGGTTCTATCGGGACGCGCGGATCACGAAAATCTACGACGGAACGAGCGAGATTCAAAAGAACATCATCGCTGACCAGTTGCTGTAGCGGACCCGTCCCGAAAAAATCGCGGTCAGAACTCGACCGCGCCGATCCACGGCTCGTCACCGCAGTACCGACACTCGAAGCTCGTCTCGTACGCCTCGCACCGTTCGTGGACGTCTCGACCACACGTGTTGCAGTGGACACTCTCGTCGTCCCCGATACGCGTGTTGCAGACCGTACAGGTCGTTCCGATTTTCATGCTCCTTGGGGTCACACCTCTCGTTCAGTTACACCTCCGCCAACCATCGGCAAAAGCCTAGGGAATCGTAAACGAACGAACCTATTTTTTGTACGATCAGTCGGCATGGCTGCCCCTGCGTCCCGAGACGAGCGCGATCCCAGCCGGTCGGCGACGATCCCGCCGATTGAAGTACGAGCGTCCCCCTTTCGAGCCCATGACCACGAACGAGACACGACGCGCGATTCTCGAGGCGCTTGCAGACGGGCCGGTCTCGGGACCGGAGTTGGCCGAGTCACTGGACGTCTCGCGAGCGGCGATCTGGAAGCAGATCGACGGGCTTCGCGACGCCGGATTCGAGATCGAGAGCGGGCCAACCGGCTACGAATTGGTCGCTGTCACGGCCTACACCGGCCCCACGGTCGAGTATGGACTCGAGGCCCCGTTTTCGGTCGAGTACCACGACTCGGTCGGAAGCACCAACGCTCGAGCGCGCGAGTTGGCGACCGAGGGGGCGGCAGACGTGGCCGTCCTCGCGGACGAACAGACCGGCGGGCGCGGCCGACTCGAGCGCGCGTGGTCGGCTCCCTCGGGTGGCGTCTGGGTCAGCGTCCTCACCCGGCCCGAGATCACGCCGGCACAAGCGCCGTTGTATACGCTCGCGGCGTCGGTCGCGATGGCGCGGGCGATTCGTGAGGCCGGCGTCGACGCCCGAATCAAGTGGCCGAACGACGTGGTCATCCCGGTCGGTGAGGACGGCGACTACCGGAAGATCGCAGGGATTCTCACCGAGATGGAAGGCGAAACGGACCGCGTCGAGTGGATCGCCGTTGGGATGGGGATCAACGCGAACATCGACGCCGAGAGTCTCCCCGAGGGGGCGACGACGATCCGTGATGAGGCTGGCGACGTCGACCGGCGGCTGTTCGTCCAGCGAGTGTTAGAGGAGTTCGACGCCTATCGGAACGACCTCGAGTCGGTCGTGCCGGCCTGGCGCGACCTCGCGTTGACGCTTGGCCAGCGGGTCCGAATCGATCGAGCCGCGGGCGATATCGTCGGCGAGGCAGTCGACGTCACGGCCTCGGGCGCGCTCGTGATCGACACTGATGAAGGCGAACAGATAGTTTCGGCGGGCGACTGTGAACACCTGCGTCCCGTTTGATCGCTGGCTGGATACGCCCTCTCGTGACAGTCACTCGAGGGCTGCGTGTTGTTCCGACTGATCCTCGTTGCTCCCCGGATCGACATGGACCGTCAACACCGGCACCGGTGCCTGCCGGACGACGCGTTCGGTGACGCTGCCGAGCAGGAGGCGATCGATCCCGCCGCGGCCGTGGGTCCCCATCACGACGAGATCACACGCCCCCGGCTGGGCCTGATCGATGATGGTGCGACTCGGCGTCCCCTCGAGAATCATCGTCTCAAGCTCGATATCGTCTGGTGCGAGCTCCTCGACTCGACGGAGGGCGGCCTCGCCTTCGTCCCGAAGCGCACCGCTGATTCCTTCCAGCGCACTTTCCATGGGGAGGCTCCCGTAGCCGGCGACGTTGACCACGTAGATCGCCCGAACCGTCGCGTCGTGTGCGCGCGCCAGCTCGAAGGCGTGCTCGAGGGCCCGCTCGACTTCCGGCGATCCGTCGGTCGGAACGAGGATACAGTCGTACATACGGTGTATGCTAGCGTACGGCAGAAAAATATAATAGCGTTGCTGTGTCGATCCGACACGCAGCTGTCTTTCCCCGCCGTCAGATCCCGAAGCAGACCTCCTCGACATCGCTGACGCCGGCCCGTCGAACCACGGCTCGAACCGGGTCCCGCACGCCCGCGAGGTTTGGCGAATCGCCATCGAGCACCAGCAACCGGGCCTCCCGTCCCGGCTCGATGAGCCCGTACTCGAGATCGGCAATCTCGGCCCCGTGTATCGTCGCCATGCGAAGGATCTCCGCGGCCGGTAGATCGGAGAATTTGGCGAGAAACTCCATCTCCCGGAACATCGAGGGGGAGTTGAGCATCACGTTGTCCGTCCCGAGTGCGAGCGTCGTCCGCTCGTTTAATTCCGCGTAGGGAGAGAGGCCGACGTCCGTGACGAGGTTCGAACGCGGGCAGACGACAATCGGGATCTCGCTGTCGGCGAGCCGGTCGAGATGAACGGATTCGGGGTGGACCATGTGCACGAGAAAGTCCGGCTCGAGGTCGAGCGCCGGGTGGATGTCGCTCGCGTCGACCTCGCCGGCGTGGATCCCGAACGGTTTGCCGGCGCGGCGGGTCGCCCGCCGCTCCCGATCGAAGGTGTCGTCGTTCGCGCCGCTCGCGCCGAACCCATCGCCCGCTGCCATCGCCTCGACGGAGCCGCGGGCGAACGATCGGGCGTCGATCTCGAGTCCAGATGCAGCCTCCTCGAGCATGCGAACACCCGCAACGTCATTCTCGCGGAAATCGAGACAGGCCGCGGTGCCGGCTCGTTGCATGAACTCGAGAGATGTGCGCATCCCAGCGACCAGTTCTTCACGCGAGGCCTCCCGGAGCAGACGGTGTTTCAGCCCGTCCGGCGGCGCGACCAGTTCCTCGAGTGAAAGACCGCCACCCGCCTCTTTGGCGATCGAGTCGCCGATGTGGGTGTGGGCGTTGACGAACGCCGGCAGGATGATGTTCGAACTGTCGGCTGCCGTTTCTTCAATCGCCTCGATCCGCCCGTCGTCGTCGATCACGACCCGTCCCTCGACGGGCTCGAACTCACGACCCCGGAGGATCGTCCCCGTTCGTTCCATACCACTGTCTTCGTCGTGTGTGCCTTCAACGGTTCGGCGTCGACTGCTCACGTCTTCGCCACTGGCAGCGGCTCGCCGCCAGTTGTCGTCTGCACACTCCCTACCGTCCCAGTCATGACACCGACACTGGGATGATACTCAAGAGCGTGACTTGCTAGCATGAATCAGATCGAAGTGTTCGAAGAGATCGACGCCCCGCCCGACGTCGTCTGGGACGTCCTCCTCGAGTTCGAGAGCTACCCCGAGTGGAACCCGTTCGTCCGCGCGATCGAGGGTGAGCCGACCGAGGGTGAACAGCTTCGGATCCGGATCGAACCGCCCGGCGCTCGAGGAATGACGGTCAACCCGGAGGTCGTCGCCGTCGAGGAGCATCGCCGGCTCGTCTGGCTTGGCCGACTCGTCGTCCCGTTCGTCTTTGACGGCTACCACGAGTTCCATCTCGAGCCGATCAACAACGGCGAGCGAACGCGGCTACTCCACCGCGAGACGGTCCGCGGCGCGCTCGTACCGCTGTTGTTCGATCGGGACGCACTCGAGGCAGGGTTCGCGGTGATGAACGCCGCCGTAAAACAACGCGCCGAAGCGCGGGTTGAACTGGCGAACTAGCGAGCTGCCCCGCCGAGTCCCGGCTGGTGGCGCTAGATTACGGTTCGACCCGCGCCGGCAACCGGTCCGCAGGTTCAAGTACGGACGGGCGACCAGCACCAGCGATGGCACGCCAGACTACGATCCGTCGTCGCTCGAGGGACACACACAGCCGTTCGGTGCGTTCGAGGCAGGGTGCCGATGGGACATAGAGCGCTTGTCGCCTACCGACGGCCGGATCGACTCTACGACCTGCGGTACAGCCACTGGGGCGGCGAGGACGTCGCCCTCGGCGAGCGGATCAGCGACGAGACACCGCTCGCTGCCGGCGCGATCGATGCCACCCTGCTCGCGGATTCGGTCGCTCGAGAGCGCATCCTGACGGACTTTCTCGACCCCTGTATCCACGAGGCGCTGTATCTCGTCGCCCCCGATGCCGACTACGACGTCACCGCCTACCGCGTCTGCTGGCTCGAGTGGGGCGACGGCCGCGATGGCGGCCGCGGAGCGATCATCGCCGTCGACAGCGACGCCGCCGACCGGCGCGTGCGAACGTGGTTTCGCGCGACCAAGACGGCCCTCGCCGATCTCATCGAGATGGGCGCGCTCTCGCGGCGTGCGGCACAGGCGTATCTCGAGTCCCGGGTCTGTGCGGACGAGGACGGAACGGTCTACACCTACACCAGAGCCGAATCGGGGTCGGACGACTCGTACACGCCGACGCCGGACAGCTGGCTCGAGGACGACATGCATCGGGACACAGACGCTGAGGACGGCGACAGGGGAACGGACGACGAGAATGGAGACTAACCCACACTACTCGTCGTCCCAGTGGACGTCAGCCAGCGTCTGCTGGACGACGTCGCTCCCGACTGCCTCCGCGAGCGTCTCGAAGCCCGCTTGCTCGCTCCGGTCGTCGGCGTTCGCGATGAGTCTCGAGACGATGAACTCCGGCGTCGATCGCCCGACGGTGTCAAACCGGGGTTGGTAGTCGACCAGTAGCTCCAGCTCGGAGTCCAGTCCCTCCGCAAAGATGCCGTCGACGCGTGCGGTCGCCGGCAACGGCGCTAAGTCGTCGGCCAGATGGGTGACGAAAACGCCGAGAGCGTCCTGATCGACGGCGAGTTGGACGAGCCCGTGCAGTAGCTCCGCCGCGCTGCCGGGTTCGGTGATCGCCTCGAACTCGTCGACCAGCATCAGGGTGCGCCCGCCGGCCGACAGTGGCGGCACGATCGAGCGCAACGTCGACTCGAGGACGCCTGCGTTGAAACTCGCGTGTCTGCGGTGGAAGACGAGCGACTCGACGGGCGGTACCTCGGCCCGCTCGGCAGGGACGGGGATCCCCATCATCGCGAGCAAGACGACCTGACACAGCGTCTCGAGCAGCGTCGTCTTCCCGCCGCTGTTGGCTCCGGTGAGGACGGCGACGCGTTCCGTGTCGGGAACCGCGTTGACGCCGTCGGGAACGCGCTCGATCCCGTGTTCGCCCAGCGCGTAGGTGACCGGCTGGACCGATTCGGCCGCGTCGTGTGCGGCGAGCGTGAGGTTTCGGGCGTCGACGACGGAGACTGCAGCGCCGGGTTCGGTGACAAACCGCGGTCGCGTGCAGTCGTAGGCGAGTGCAAACCGCGCAAGCGAGAGCGACAGGGCGATGTCGTCAACCGCCGTGACAGCTTGATCGACGGCCGCACGGGAGGCGTCGAGGGTTGCCTCGAGGTCGCTGGCAACGGTTTCCTCGCGCTCGTCGATCGCCGCGGTGAGATCGGCGCGGAGGGTTCGGAGGGTGGTTCTGATGAAATCCGTCGCGTCGGCCGCGTCGGTCGCCATCGCTTCCCGAACCCGGTCGACCGTGACTGCCGTCTCGGTCAGCAGGTGCTCCTCGATGGCCTCGCGGAACTGCCCGACGTCACGCACGCCATCCGAGCGAAGTTCCGCGAGCAGGTCGGATGCGTTGGCGTCGATATCCTCGATCGCCCCTAGCGTCTTCCGGAGCCGGTCGAGTTCCCTGTCTGCGCCCTCGTTGACGCGGCCGTCGTCGAGGGCGGCAAGTGCGCGTGCCGCGTCGGTCAGTCGCGCCCGCTCGAGGTCGGCGACCGCTGCGAACGTCCCGGAATCGACGCCGGACTCGAGTAAGGCGAGTGCGGCCTCGACGGCGGCGTGTTCGCTCCCATTGCGCTCGTCGTAGCGTTTGTAGGCGGTGAGGACGGTTTCGCGGTCGTCGTCGGCGAGTGCCGCCCAGGCGTCGCGAGCCGCGAGGACGTCGTCCAGCCGATCGTCCATGGCCTCGCGGCTCGAAAGCGGCGTGAGCACCCTGATGCGGTCGGCTGCACGTTCCGTAACGGCGTGTTCGACCACGATCTCGAGCAGTTCCTTATACGCCGCGCGGGCGTCGCTCGTTGCCAGCGTGTCCATCCCGCCGCTGCCCGTCGCCCGGCGGAGGATCCGTGTCGCTCGCCCGCGGGCGAGCCCGGCGTCCGAGAGGGTGCGCACGTCGCCGCTCTCGATCGCCTCGATCGCCCGTTCGCTGCCCAGTTGTTCGACTAACGTCGCGCTCGTCTTCGGACCGACCCCCCAGTACTCCTCGAGTCGCATACACAGAGACTCGAGGCAACGGTCTTGAACACGTGGGGATTTGCGTTGCCACCAGGTGTGGTTCTGTCCCGTCGGCGACTTGTAGGGCGATCGAGTCACATGGGGGCTCACGACATGGGAACCGAGTGCCGTCGCCCGGATATCGACAGAGTATGCACAAACATGGATAGTAACGAAGTTCGGTGGGTAGCTGAAAAGCACAAACACGGGGATTTTTATCGACTGGGAGCCCTACTGACTTCCATGACTGATGGGCGGGGCGAAACTCCCCGGCGAACAGGGATGACCGAAAAGTGTGGCGTCGTCGGCGTCTCACTGGACGGTCGAGACGCGGCACGACCGTTGTACTATGCGCTCTATGCACTCCAGCACCGCGGCCAGGAGTCCGCTGGAATCATTACCCACGACGGGTTCCAGCAACACAGCCACGTCGATATGGGGCTCGTGGGCGACGTCTTCGATGAAAGGGACCTCGACACGCTCAACGGGTGGGCGGGGATCGGCCACGTCCGGTATCCGACGGCCGGCTCCGTCGACTCCTCGTGTGCCCAGCCGTTTTCGGTGTCGTTCAAAAGCGGCTCGCTCGGGCTCAGCCACAACGGCAACCTCGTCAACGCCGACGAGATCCGCGAGGAACTCGCGGCGGTGGGCCACGCCTTTACCAGCGACGGCGACACCGAGGTCATCGCCCACGACCTCGCGCGCAACTTGCTCGAGGAAGACCTCGTCCGCGCGGTCAAGCGAACAATGGGGCGGATCCACGGCTCGTATGCGCTGACGATTAGCCACGACGACACCGTCCTCGGGGTCCGGGACCCGCAGGGGAACCGACCGCTGTGTATCGGTAAAATCGATGATGGCTACATTCTCGCCTCGGAATCGGCGGCGATCGATACACTCGACGGCGAACTCGTCCGTGACGTTCGGCCGGGCGAACTGGTCGTCCTGCAGGAAAACGGCGCTGGATACGACTCGTATCAGCTCGTCGAAAACAAGAACACGGCCCATTGCTTTTTCGAACACGTGTACTTCGCCCGCCCGGACAGCGTCATCGACGAGACGTTAGTCTACGAAGCACGCCGGAACCTGGGTCGCAAGCTCTGGGAGGAAAGCGGTGTCGAGACCGACGTCGTGATGCCGGTTCCCGACTCCGGACGGGCGTTCGCCTCGGGCTATGCCGACGCGGCGACGGAGACGACGGCCGACGGCGACCTTCGAGACGAGGACGACGACGGCGTCGAGTTCGCAGAAGGGCTGATGAAAAACCGCTACGTCGGCCGGACGTTCATCATGCCGACACAAGACGAGCGCGAACGCGCGGTTCGGCTGAAGCTCAATCCGATCAAATCCACCATCGAGGGCAAGACCGTCACGGTCATCGACGACAGCATCGTCCGCGGGACCACCTCGACACAGCTAGTCCAGTTGCTCAAAGACTGTGGGGCCGAAGAGGTCCACGTCAGAATCGGTGCCCCGGAGATCGTCGCGCCGTGTTACATGGGGATCGACATGGCGACCCGCGAGGAACTGATCGCCTCAGATAAGACGACCGAGGAGATTCGTGACACCATCGCCGCCGACAGCCTCGCGTACCTCTCGACCGATTCCGTCGCCGAGGTCCTCGGCAAGGAGCGTATCGACCTCTGTCTCGGCTGTGTCACCGGGGAGTACCCCTACGATATCGACGGCGAGGAAACCGACCGCGACGTTCGCCGGCCGGATCTCGGCGGGCAGCCGTTACAGGCCGACGACTAAGACACGCAGCAGCCGATTTTTCTGTTTCCGCTGGCTCGAGGGACCCACTCGAGGGACTCAGTAGACGCCGTGCAAGAGCACGTAGACGACGATACCGAGCGAGAAAGAGATCAGCCACAGGCTTGCCGCGAGCCGGCCGACGCGGGCGTGGCTGGTGTGGTACAGCTCCGTGATGGGCCGTGAGGCGGCGAGCAACAGTGCGTAGTAGACCAGCGGCACACAGATGACCGCCAGCAGGATGTGAATCGCGAGCACCGGCAGATAGACGAACTGGTAGATGACATCGGGGCCGGGAAACGGCTGTGGGCCGCCGGTTGCGACCAGCCGATACAGATAGAACGTCAGGAAGGCCACGAACAGTCCGAACGAGGTGACCATCGCAACGCGGTGTCGCTCGACGTTTCCGCGGCGGATCGCTCGCCAGCCCAGCGTGATCGTCCCGATCGCCGTGATGCTGATTGCGACGTTGAGGTGGGGAATCGCGTCGAGGAACCACTGGGGCGCGGCCGGCACCGCCGAGGCCGGAATCCGACCCCCTGCCGCCGCGAACACCACCGCAAGCGAGACGATACTCAAGACAGCGGTGAGAGCGGTGACGCGCTCTCGAGGAACGTACTCCATATGTCGTCGTTCGACCGAGACAGGAAAGGGGTTGCTGTCCGCGACGACGCGGACGGCTTGGGAGGCGATTCGCTGTCAGCCGTCGCTTGTCGCGTGTGGCCTGCCTCGAGGAACGACGCTGTTGCTGTGTAGTGTAGTTTCCTCAGAAGTTATGCGTGGGTGATGTCCGCGAAGGGAAATCACCTGCATCGTCGTGCTCGGCGGTTTCACCGCCTTGCGGTTCGCGGCGCGTCGCGCCGCGCATGCGATGCGTGGGACCGGATTTGAACCGGCGGACCCCTACGGGACAGCGCCCTCAACGCTGCGCCGTTGGCCTGGCTTGGCTACCCACGCTCGCGGTCTCTGTCTTGCTGCACTCAATCGTAGCCACGGGTATTACAAAAGCCCTTTCTTTTCATCCCGCCCTGCGCTGGGATGACACGGGACCGATCGGAGCGGAGATTTGAAATGCGGCAGTTGCCAAAGAATACCATGGCTAAGTATTCAACGGGTTCGTCCTCCGGCGGCGGCGGGACGAACTGCGAACTCTGCGGTGCCGAGAGCGATTCGCTTCGACTCGCCTCTGTTGCGGGTGCCGAACTCGAGGTCTGTCCGGACTGTGCACCACACGACGACAATCAGAGCCGTTCCCACGGAAGCGGGGGCCAGCGCGGATCCCAGGGCGGCCACGGTGGCTCGAGCGACGGGCCGACTCGCAAACAGAAGGCTGCCCAGAACGCCGCCAAAGCGAACCCTGTCTGGGACGGCGACTCCGAACACTGGGAGAAAGACGGGACGAATTACAACGAGGATCCACTGCCGTATCTCGTCTCCGGCTACGGCGAGACGCTGATCGAGGCCCGCCGGGATGCCGGACTCCAGCGCGAGGAACTTGCCGAGGAACTCGGCGCACGCGAAAAGGACATTCTCGCGGTCGAACAGGGGCGGGCGACGCAAGCCGGCATCGGCGGCGGCTTGATCGAGGCGCTCGAGGAACAACTGGATGTGACACTGGCCGAGTAGGGGCGATAACGCGGCGGCTATGGACTGCGCTCGCTCGTGCCATCGGCGACCGTGGTGAAACCTATTATTAGTGTGGTGGTGATCGATCCGGTATGGGAGTCGATTACACACAACTGCGTGATCCGAACGCGGAGTATACGATGCGCGATCTCTCCGCGGAGACGATGAACGTCACGCGAGAACGCGGTGCTGGCCGGGATATCGAGATCACGGACGTCCAGACGACGATGGTCGACGGGAACTTCCCGTGGACGCTCGTGCGGGTTTACACAGACGCCGGCATCGTCGGCACCGGTGAGGCCTACTGGGGCGCGGGCGCGCCCGAACTCATCGAGCGAATGGCACCGTTCCTTCGTGGCGAGAACCCCCTCGACATCGACCGCCTGACCGAGCATCTCGTCCAGAAGATGTCCGGCGAGGGGTCGATTGGTGGCGTCACCGTCACTGCAATCTCGGGCATCGAGGTCGCGCTCCACGATCTGGCGGGCAAGATCCTCGAACTCCCGGCCTACCAACTACTCGGGGGAAAATACCGTGACAAGGTTCGGGTCTACTGTGACTGTCACACCGAGGAAGAGGCCGATCCAATCGCCTGTGCTGACGAAGCAGAACGCGTGGTTGAAGACCTCGGCTACGACGCCCTGAAGTTCGATCTTGATGTCCCCTCGGGCCACGAGAAAGATCGTGCGAATCGCCACCTCCGGGCGCCCGAAATCGAGCACAAAGCCAGTATCGTCGAGGCGGTCACCGAACAGGTCGGCTCACGGGCTGACGTCGCCTTCGACTGTCACTGGACGTTCTCGGGGGGCAGCGCGAAACGCCTTGCCGAGCGTCTCGAGGAGTACGATGTCTGGTGGCTCGAGGACCCGGTGCCGCCGGAGAACCACGACGTCCAGCGGGAGGTCACGCAGTCGACGACGACGCCGATCACCGTCGGCGAGAACGTCTATCGGACACACGGCCAGCGCCGGCTGCTCGAGGAACAGGCCGTCGACATCATCGCGCCGGACATGCCCAAAGTGGGCGGCATGCGAGAGACGGCCAAAATCGCTGATCTCGCGGATCTCTACTACGTCCCCGTCGCGATGCACAACGTCGGCTCGCCCGTGGCGACGATGGGGAGTGCCCACGTCGGCGCGGCGGTCTCGAACACGCTGGCCGTCGAGTACCACTCCTACGAACTCGGCTGGTGGGCGGATCTGGTCGAAGAGGACGTCATCGAGGATGGGTATATTGAGATTCCCGAGCAACCGGGGCTGGGTGTCACCCTCGATATGGACGCCGTCGCCGAACACATGGTCGAGGGCGAGGACCTCTTCGACGACGCGTAGCGTCCTCACGCTGGACAGTCGCAGCCCTGTATTTCGACTGTGAGTAAATTTATTGATACAGAGCGCGAACGGATCCCCATGATGAGACGGCTGTCCACAGACCTGCGAGCAAGCGGCCAAGCGGCGACGCCACCGGAACCACACCAGCCCTCGAGCGGAGGGGTTCGATGACTGACGCGCGTAGTATCAGGGATCGGATCGTCGACGGCGGCGTCATCGCCGTCCTCCGTGGCGTCGACGAGGACGATATCGTGCCGGTCGCGCGGGCGATCCACGACGGCGGCGTCGCCGCACTCGAGGTGACGGCCGACGGAAAACGGACAAGCGAGAAGATCACGGCCATCGACAGGGAACTCGCCGACACCGACGCCATCGTCGGCGCTGGGACGGTCCTCGACGCCGCAACTGCACAGTCAGTGATCGACGCGGGCGCAGAATTCGTCGTCTCGCCACACACCGACGCCGAGATCGTTCGCACCTGCAACCGACACGGCGTGCTCTGTGCGGCGGGCGTCATGACGCCGACGGAGGCCGTAACCGCGATAGACGCCGGTGCGGACGTGCTCAAACTGTTCCCTGCATCGTCGATGGGGCCGGGTCACATCGGTGCGCTTCGGGGGCCGCTCGGCGACGTCGACGTCATTCCGACCGGTGGGATCTCGCGTGAGAACGCCGCTGACTACCTCGAGGCCGGCGCTGTCGCCGTCGGCGCGGGTGGTGCGATCGTCGACGACGACGCCATCGCCGCCGGCGATATGGAGCAGGTCCGAGAAACGGCCGCCGCGTTCGTCGACGCCGTCGACGACGCGCGCAGCGAGTGATCCGAGGGCGACTCGAGTCGCGGGTTACTCGCCGCGCTCCGGCCGCCGATCGGTAGTGACTCTCGGTGGCCCGGCATCGGTATATCCACCACGAACGCGAACCGCCGTTTGTCCGAGCCGCAACCGAGATCAGAACGACACCACGGACGTCCCACTACACTCGATTTTGACCGGGAACGCGCTACCTCGATCGAATTCAGCCGCGAACACCGGCCAGATTATGATCGAGAATATGATATTTACTGTCGGTCGACCATCGCTATTCATGAATGCGGCGACGGCGGCCAACGGACCGGCCGACGTGATCAGTTCCCCGTTGAACGACCGTCGAAATCGGCAGCAGACTCGACGGCTGACGCTCGAGGACGAGGGATCGTCCGACTATGGCAACTGTCACCGGCTCCGGAGATTGCGTGTCTGGTTAGATTACATTCCGGGTAGCGTCGTTCTCGGCGGCGAAAACGCGATCTACGGCGGTCGCGCATGACGCTTCGCTCGAGTCCCACGATCGATCGTGTCTGTTTCCGGAGAGGTACTGTCGGTCGCGCAGCGCTGTTCAAACATTTACTACGGATAGGGTAAATCTTTTATCGACTGGCAGCCTTACTCGAGATATGAAAGCGATCGCTGTCGAACCCGGGGCCGGGGAACCCGTCCTCGTCGAGAAACCCCGTCCCGAACCGTCCTCTGGCGAAGCGCTCGTTCGCACGCTTCGCGTCGGCGTCGATGGGACCGACCACGAAGTCATCGCGGGCCACCACGGTGCGCCACCCGAGGGTGCAGACCGACTCGTGCTCGGGCACGAAGCCGTCGGCGTCGTCGAGGACCCGAACGGGACCGACCTCGAGGAAGGTGAGTTCGTCGTCCCGACGGTTCGGCGCCAACCGAACGGGACGAACGAGTACTTCGAGCGCGGCGAACCCGACATGGCTCCCGACGGCCAGTACACCGAGCGGGGCATTGTCGGCGCGCACGGGTTCATGTCGGAGTATTTCACCAGCCCGGCGGAGTACCTCGTGTCGATCCCCGACCGACTCGCCCCGCTTGGCTTTCTGGTCGAGCCGATCAGCATCTCCGAGAAGGCTATCGAACACGCCGTCGCCTCCCGTTCGGCGTTCGAGTGGGACCCCGAATCGGCGCTCGTCCTCGGGAACGGCTCGCTCGGGCTGATCACGCTCGCGATGTTCGAGACGGTACTGGACATCGACCGCACCTACTGTCTTGGCCGGCGCGACCGCCCGCATCCGACGATCGATATTATCGAAGCGCTCGGCTCGACGTACATCGACTCCCGCGAAACGCCAGTCTCCGAGATTCCGGACGTGCACGAACCCGCTGATCTGATCTACGAGGCGACCGGCCACGCCAAACACGCCTTCGAGACGGTCGATGCGCTCGCTCCGAACGGCGTCGGCGTCTTGCTCGGTGTCCCCGAGCCCTGGGAGTTCGAAGTCGACGGTGGCCGACTCCACCGCGAACTCGTCCTCCACAACAAGGCGCTGCTGGGGACCGTCAACTCCCACCGTGGCCACTTCGAGTCCGCGGTCGACACCCTCTCACAGCTCCCCGAATCGTTCACCGACGACCTCGTTACCGGCGTCTACGGCCTCGAGGAATTCAACGCCGCCTTCGAAACCGGTGACGACATCGTAAAGACGGCGGTCGAATTCGACAGCGTCTAATCTCGGCAGAAACGGAAATTATTACTACTTTCGAAGTTAGTATTCAACGCATGGGTGTCGATTACACGCAGTTACACGACCCGAACGCGGAGTATACGATGCGAGACCTCTCTGCGGAGACGATGCAGGTCACGCGCGAGCGCGGCGACGGCCGCGACGTCGAGATCACGGACGTCCAGACGACAATGGTCGACGGCAACTTCCCGTGGACGCTCGTGCGCATCTATACTGATGTCGGGATCGTGGGCACCGGCGAGGCCTACTGGGGCGCGGGCGCGCCCGAACTCATCGAGCGAATGGCACCGTTCCTCCGTGGCGAGAACCCCCTCGATATCGACCGCCTGACCGAGCATCTCGTCCAGAAGATGTCCGGCGAGGGGTCGATCGGCGGCGTCACCGTCACTGCAATCTCGGGCATCGAAGTCGCGCTCCACGATCTGGCGGGCAAGATCCTCGAGGTTCCAGCCTACCAGCTCCTCGGTGGGAAATATCGCGACGAAGTGCGCGTCTACTGCGACTGTCACACCGAGGAAGAGGCCGACCCGATCGCGTGTGCCGACGAAGCCGAGCGCGTCGTCGAGGACCTCGGCTACGACGCGCTGAAGTTCGACCTCGACGTTCCCTCGGGCCACGAGAAGGATCGTGCGAACCGTCACCTCCGCGGCCCGGAGATCGAACACAAAGCGTCGATCGTCGAGGCGATCACCGAACGCGTCGGCTCGCGCGCCGACGTCGCCTTCGACTGTCACTGGACGTTCTCCGGTGGCAGTGCAAAACGCCTTGCCAAGCGTCTCGAGGAGTACGATGTCTGGTGGCTCGAGGACCCGGTGCCGCCGGAGAACCACGACGTCCAGCGCGAAGTAACCCAGTCGACGACGACGCCGATCACCGTCGGTGAGAACGTCTACCGCAAACACGGCCAGCGCCGCTTGCTCGAGGAACAGGCCGTCGACATCATCGCCCCCGACATGCCGAAAGTCGGCGGGATGCGCGAGACCCGGAAGATCGCTGACCTTGCGGACATGTACTACGTCCCCGTCGCGATGCACAACGTCGCCTCGCCCGTCGCGACGATGGCAAGCGCTCACGTCGGTGCAGCGATCCCGAACTCGCTCGCCGTCGAGTACCACTCCTACGAACTCGGCTGGTGGGAAGACCTGGTCCAAGAGGACGTCATCGAGGACGGCTACATCGAGATCCCCGAGAAACCGGGGCTCGGTGTCACCCTCGACATGGACGCCGTCGCCGAGCACATGGTCGACGGCGAGGACCTGTTCGACGAAGCGTAACCTGGCTGATGGCCGTCGGTTACGTCCCCGGCGAATCGCCACGGCGAAACAGCGTCTCGACGTTTTCGGGATCGAAATCCGCCGGCGTGACCTCGCCATCGCACTCGAGCGCCCGCGTCAGGTAGGTCACGCTGTTTATCAGGCCCAGGTGGGAGAACGCCTGCGGAAAGTTCCCCAGCAACTGGCCGGTTTCGGGATCGACCTTTTCGGAGTACAGGCCAAGCGGCGTCGCGTACTCGAGCAGGCGCTCAAAATACTCTCGAGCACGCGCGACGCGGTTCGAGAGGACAAGCGCGTCGACGAGCCAGAACGAACACAGGAAGAAGCCTTTTTGTTCATCACGGCGGATATCGCTGTCGACGAACCGGACGACGAGCCCGTCGTCAGTCGTGAGCCGCTCGAGGACGGCATCGATCGTCGCCTGCACGCGGTCGTCCGCCGGCGGGAGGAATTCGTAGATCGGAATCAGGAGGGCGGTCGCGTCGAGTGCCTCGTCGGTCTCGAAGTGCTGGACGAAACTGTTCGCCTTCTCACTGAATCCGCGCTCCTCGATGGCCTCACGGACGGCGTCGCGCTCTTCGAGCCAGGCATCGAGCGGTGCCTCGAGGTCGTTTTCGGTCGCGAGGGCGATACCGCGGTCGAGGGCGACCCAGCACAGGAGTTTCGAGTGGAGGAAATGGCGGCGCTCCTCCCGGAACTCCCAGATTCCGGCGTCGCGTTCGTCCCAGTGGTTACACACGTGGTCGACGATATCGCGGACCGCGCCCCACTCGTCGCCGGTGATCGTCGTTGCCGAGTCGAACTGCATCGTCTCGTAGACGGCCTGCACGATCGTCCCGTAGATGTCGAGTTGCTGTTGGGGGCCGGCAGCGTTCCCAATCCGGACGGGACCCGTCCCGCGATAGCCGGCGAGGTGCTCGAGCGATCGCTCCTCGAGTTCGTCGCCCGACTCGCCGTGGAGCCCGTAGACCGGCGTGATTGACGCCGGATCGGTGCGGGCGATGTCGGAGAACCACTCGAAGTACTCTCGCGCTTCCTGTGTGTGTCCCGTATCGTGTAGCGACTGGATGGTAAATTTCGCGTCGCGGATCCAGTTGTACCGGTAATCCCACGTACGGTCCGAGCCGATCGTCTCGGGGATCGACGTGGTCGCCGCAGCCGGAATAGAGCCGGTTTCGTGGTGGATCAACAGCTTCAACACGAGTTCCGAGCGGATCACCATCTCGTGCCAGCGTTCTAGCATCGAGTCCGGCGCGCTGTCGCGGCTGCCGACCCACTCGCGCCAGTAGCGTTTCGTCTCGTCGAGCACGCGCTCCTGATCGGCTGACGAGGCTGGCTCTCGACCCCCGTACTGCACCCAACACCAACACTGCTCGCCCGCCTCGAGCGAGACGGTTCCCGTCGCCGTCGTCGAGGTCGTGATCTCGAGGGTTCGCGCGAGTGGGCCGTCAGCGGCAAGCTGGAGCCGCTCGCCGTTGCCAGTCGCCAGCACGCCGTCGTCGGTTCGCTCGAGCGCCGGCTCGGTTCGCGCGTAATCGAACCGTGGCGCGAACTCGACGTCGAACTCGACGCGACCGCGATCGCACTCGAGATAGCGATAGATCGCCTGCTGGAACCGATCGTCGTCCGGCTCCCCGCCGTTGCACAGTGGCATGAAATCCGTCACCGTCGCCTGCCCATCGGCCGTCTCGAACGTCGTCTCGAGGACGTTTGTCCGATCGAGATAGCGGTGGTTCGATTCGTAGTCGGCGGTCGGGGACACGGCGAAGTGGCCGCCCCGCTGGGCGTCGAGAATCCGAGCGAAGACACTCGGCGACTCGAGGTGGGGAAAGCAACACCAGTCGATCGATCCGTGGCGACTGACGAGTGCACAGCGGTCATCGTTGCCGATGAGACCGTACTCACGAAGCGGTGGGTACTCCATGCGAGCGGGCAAAGTGGCTGGTGACGGTGACTGGTCAGCGAGCGTTCCGGGTGGTTCAACAACACAGACCAGCTCCAAGAAGCGTCGGCAGGCAGCGGCAGGGAACGGTCGCGTTCGCTGCCGGGATGGCCGTGCTGGCCAGTGTTTTATAATACTCGTCGGGGTGGCACTGTACGTGTCATCACCAACTCACACCCTTCCTCGGCGGCAATTCCTGCGATTGGCCGCCGGATCGACCGCGGTACTCGGTCTCGGCGGCTCTACAGCGACAGCGGCTCAGGACGATGACCTCGAGTCGGATCGCCGGTACGTAGACATCTACGAGGAGACGATCGACGACGTTGTGCTCGTCAACGTGTTCGGAACCGACGGCGAGATGGCTGGCGGACTCGGTTCCGGATTCGTCATCGACGACGAGCACGTCGTAACCAACCAACACGTCGTTCAGGACGCGAACGAGGTCGAACTCCAGTTTCGCGACGAGCAGTGGCGAACGGCCTCGGTCGTCGGGTCGGACGTCCACAGCGACCTCGCCGTACTCGCCGTCGACGACCTGCCCGACGGCCCCGACAGCCTCGCGTTTGCCGACGGAAAACCCGAAATCGGTGCGGAGGTGCTCGCGCTGGGCAATCCCCTGGGCCTCGACGCGTCGATTTCCCAGGGGATCGTCAGCGGAGTCGATCGCTCGCTCCCGAGTCCGACCGGGTTCTCGATCCCGGCGGCGATTCAGACCGACGCACCGGTCAACCCCGGCAACAGCGGTGGCCCGCTCGTCGATCTCGAGGGTGACGTCGTCGGCGTCGTCTTCGCCGGGGCCGGGCAGGCGATCGGCTTTGCGATCTCCGGGCTGCTCGCCGACCGCGTCGTCCCTGCACTCATCGAAGACGGTGCGTACGACCACCCGTACATGGGCGTGAACGTCTTGCCCGTCGGGCCACAGATCGCCGACGCCAACGACCTCGAGGAGCCACGGGGCGTGCTGGTCATCGACGTCGTTCCCGATGCGCCGGCGGACGGCATCCTCGAGCCAGCGGATGAGACGGAGCCCGTCGACGGAGCCCCCGTCCCCGTCGGCGGTGACGTGATCGTCGCCATTGCCGACCAGGAAATTCCCAATCAGGACATCCTCTCCTCGACGCTCGCGCTCGAGACGGCCCCCGGCGAGACGGTCGCGGTCGAGGTCGTCCGGGACGGCGAGCGCGAGACGGTCGATCTCACTCTCGAGCCCCGACCGGACGTCGACGTGCCCTGATACGGGCTGCTGTCGTCACTGACCGCCGATCACCGACACCATCGACCGCACAGGTCCGTTTATTGACGTTCTTGAGGACCGGCCACTCCGGGTTTCCCAGCAGACACGAAAGACAAATAAAAGACGCAGCGCTGTGTCTAGGCATATATGGACGTTCCGTACGACCTGACCTCGTACGTTCGGGTGTTGAAGATGGCGACGACACCCACGACTGAGGAGTTCCTTCAGGTGTCGAAGATCGCCGGTGCAGGAATCCTGCTCATCGGGTTGATCGGCTTCCTTATCGGAGTCGTGATGCTCGTCTTGACTGGTGGTTTCTGATGGGTATTTACGCAGTCAAGACCACGGCGAGCCAAGAGCGCACCGTCGCGGATATGATCATCAACCGTGAGGAGCCAGAAATTCATGCCGCACTCGCGCCTGATTCGCTGACCTCCTATGTAATGGTCGAAGCGGAGGGCAACGCCGTGTTGAATCGTGTCCTCGAGGACATTCCCCACGCCCAGAGTATCGTGCCCGGCACCTCCGATATTTCAGAGGTCGAGCACTTCCTCTCGCCAAAGCCGGACGTCGAGGGGATCGCCGAGGGCGACATCGTCGAACTCATCGCTGGTCCGTTCAAAGGCGAGAAAGCACAGGTCCAGCGCATCGACGAGGGCAAAGACCAGGTGACAGTCGAACTGTACGAGGCAACGGTTCCGATTCCGGTTACGGTGCGGGGCGATCAGATTCGCGTGTTAGACAGTGACGAGCGCTAACGCGCTCGTCAAGCAGTCAGCGCGGCAGAGCCGGGCTGAATACAGCGACGAACGGTAGCGAGTCGGCTGTTTTATATTACATGTTGCACGGAGCGGTGAGCGACCGACGTGAGCGAACGCGACGCAATAACATATCGGAGCGCGGTGGCTCCGATTTCGGTAACGGTGCGGGGCGATCAGAGTCGTGTATGAGACTCCGACGAGCGTGTGATACTGCACCCATGATAGATCGCACTGATCTCGTTGCCCGCGGCAGATGCGCCACCTACGAACTCTCCTCCACCTTCTCGCGGATGTGTTCGATAACCGCCCCGTGTTCGTGCTGTGGACTAAAGAGGACGACATCCGTGTCTTCGTCGGCCCGGACGGTATGTCCCGGTGGCCAGTAAAACACGTCGCCGCGCACGTCGACCTCCTCGCTCCCGTCGGTATAGGTGACGGTCAGCGCGCCGTCGACAATGTATCCCCAGTGGGGCGACTGGCAGAGATCGTCCTCGAGTCCTTCCAGTAGTGCGGTGATGTCGGTCCCCTTCGTAAACGTAAAATATTCCGCGGCGATGTGCCCGTAGTCGGCTGTATCACCGAACTCGGGTTGATGGCGAGCCACGGCATCTGGGGTATCGATCTTGACTGGGATGTCTTCTTTTGCTACTTTCATGTTTCCTCCAGTTACAGCGCTCAGTTCGGCCCGACGCCAGCCTGGCCGCACACCGAGCACCGTGTCCCCTTTCGCCGCGATCCATGATAGAGGTCCCCATATAGCATATTTTGAGAGCGTTCATCGACGGCCCCGCCTTTGGGGCCAGCAAGCGGACGGCTGTCTCGACTCGAGTGGCGACACCACGGCTGGGTGAGTCACCTCGCTCTGCCGACTGGGATCCGAGGCTCCAAAAGGGAAGTCAACGCGCGGGAGGTCACCGTTTCAGTTCGGTCGCGATCGCTTCCATATCCGCGACGTCGTCGATCTCTTCTAAGAGCGCTTCCCGATTGCGGACCTCCTCGGAACTCGCGCCGTAGGCGCGGACGTATTCGGCGCGGCTATGTTCGGTGAAGGCGTGTCGAATCGCGAGGTACCCGTCAGGGACGACGGTGCCACAGACTTTACACTCCTGTCGGGTGTGTTCGGTCGCTTGATGGACGATCGTCGACTCGACGTCCTCGAACACCGCATTACAGCCGTCGATTCCGCATTCCCAGGCCATTCACTCTCATTGAAGGCTTCGAGTGGCGTGCCTAATGATCTTTTCGCAGCCATCCGCCACAATCCGGCCGGACTGACCGATGGCGAGGCCGCTGTTCGTTCGGCACACCCTTCCGCAAGGACTCGAGTGCGCCCTGAACGACGCTTACCCACTCGTCGGGGGGAACCAGCGCCAGCGGGCGATCGATCGATTCATAATGATTGTTGTCATCATATCACTGTACGTGATCTCTCATGTCGAGTGACCCGTCCACCACCGAGCAGTTCGAATCAGTGACAGTCAGCCACGACGGCTACGTCGGGCAAATCACCCTCGACCGACCCGAGGCGATGAACACGTTCAGTACGGGACTCGCACGGGACCTCGACGACGCGTTGCACGCACTCGAGGCAGACTCTGAGGTCCGGGCGATCGTCATCGATGGGGCCGGCAAGACGTTCTCGGCCGGGATCGACCTCTCCGAACACGGCGACCACGAGACCGAAGCGGAGTACGAGGAGTGGGTCACGGTGATGGAAGCGCCGTTCCAGACGGTCACGGAGATGGGCACGCCGGTGATCGCCGCCGCCCACGGCCACGCGGCCGCCAACGGCATCGGGCTGGTCGCGGCCTGTGATCTGGCCGTGGCCGCCGAGGGGACCCAGTTCGGGGCGACAGCGCCCAAAGTCGGCCTGTTCTGTATGGGGCCGTCCGTGCCGCTGATGAAGGCCCTCTCCAGAAAGCGGTGTCTCGAGTTGGTTCTGACCGGTGACTTGATCGACGCCGAAACGGCCCTCGAGTGGGGGCTGATCAATCGCGTGGCACCGAGCGGCGAACACCGAGCACACGCCCTCGAACTCGCCGAAACCATTGCGACCAAGAGTCCGACAGCCGTCCAGATGGGCAAAAAGGCGGTCTACGAAATGTTCGACCGCGAGTACGACGACGCACTTGAGTACTCTAACGAACAGTTCGGGGCACTCTGTACGACGGCGGACGCGCGTGAGGGGATCGACGCGTTCCTCTCGGGCGACCCACTCGATGCCGACGAGTGGCCCGGCGAGTAATCGGGCCCGCGACAACCGACGTTCGTGGCCGACAAATCAGAATTCATAACTCAATTGTCCCAAAAGGGACTGCCGTGAGCGACGGCATGGCAGCGGAGGCCCGAGTCGACTGTCACGTGAAGGTGCTCAACGACGCAGTCGTCGAGCGAGCCCGTGCTGTGGGACTCGATGCGATCATTTACGCACCACATTTCACTCGACTCCCGGACATCCGACGACAGGCAGCCAGCTACTCGAGCAACGACCTCCTGGTGATCCCCGCACGGGAGGTGTTTACCGGCTCGTGGCGAGATCGCAAACACCTTTTGGCGGTCGGCCTCGAGGAGCCGGTGCCGGATTTTATTCCGCTCGAGGCGGCGATGGACGAGTTCGAACGGCAGGAGGCTGCGGTGCTTGCTCCCCATCCCGAATTTGCCAACGTCAGCCTCACAGAAGCGGATTTACAACAGTATCGAAACGACATCGATGCCGTCGAAATATTCAATCCAAAACATCTGCCACTACACAACGAGCGGGCGCGTGGGATCGCCGAACGACTGGGGTATCCGCCGTTTACGTCGTCGTACGCACATCTTCCGCGTTCTGTCGGGGTTGCACACACCGCGTTCGAGCGAGCCATCGAAACCGAAGCCGACCTCGTCGCTGCACTCAAAGACGGTGTCGCCAGACGAGTCGTCTACGACAACGGCTGCAAGCGGTGGCGAACGACAGCACGCGAACTCGCCCATCTCGCGTACGAAAACACCTGGGAGAAGGTCGACCGACTCTTTCTGTCGGGCACTGAGCCGACACATCCACACCACATCGCCTACGACGGTCGGTTCGACGACGTTTCGGTCTACTGATCACCCGGTTTCGTCTCCGACGTCCGCACCCCTTGCTTACTCGTCTTCGAGTGCATCCGCGATCCGCTCGAGTTGGATCCCGACGTAACAGAGCGCCTGCGTCTGCATGATCGCCGGATCGTTGCTCCACTCGTTGGCAATATACGCTGCCTGTCTCCCCGCTCTGTCGAGATCGTTGTTACCGTTTGTCATTGCTCCAGTACGTTCGTCGTCGACCGACGAAACCGTTCGGGTCAGTTCACCGCTGTGAGAGTCCCGAGTGCGGTCGCAGCTTACGGCTCGTCGCCGCCTCGCCGGATCGTCGAGAGTGTCTCTGCAACCCGGTCCCAGTGGCTGCCGCGCCAGAAGTACTGCCCGCAGCGTCGACAACGCCGAACGTCGACCGTAGCGAGATCGGGCGCGTACTCGGGTGTCGACGCCGATTGCTCGACGTCCTCGAGCGGGCCGTTACACCGCCCGCAGAACGCGGGGTTGGTTGCGAGCGTCAGCTCGACGCCGGCAGCCTCGAGTTCGGCAAGTTGTTCCTCGACGTCGCGTGACTCGAGCAAGATCGACTCGTCGGCGCGGTTCGCGAGGTGGACGTCTCGAGTGACCAGCGTTCGATTTTCGTCTCGGGCCACGTCGAGGAGGGCGTCGTCGGCCTCGAGGTCGCGGTCGCCGGCGTAGACGGTGTCGTGGTTGCACATCCGAAGATACGAGACCACGCCGCCACACATGACGTCGAGCAGGAGCTTCATCGGAGTCAGTGCAAGAACGCGCGCAGGTCCTCGAGCCCCCACGTGTTGATCACGTCCGCTGGTTCGGCCCAGCCCCGCCGGGCGGTGTGGACGCCCCAGCGCATGTACTCGAGGGTCGACGGCTGGTGGGCGTCGGTGTTGACCGCGATCGGTGCCCCCTCCTCGAGGGCGGCCTGAACGGCGCTGCCCCAGAGATCGAGTCGTCGGGGATTGGCGTTGATCTCGAGGGCGGTGTCGTTGTCGGCGGCAGCGGCCCCGAGGGCGGTCGCGTCGAACTCGAGGCCGGAGCGTTCGTTGAGCAGTCGCCCGCTGGGGTGGCCCAGCACGTCGACTGCTGGGTTTTCGATCGCCCGAACGAGTCGCTTCGTGGCCGTCTGGGCTTCCTGATCGAGGCCGCTGTGTGGCGAGGCGACGACGACGTCCAGCGCGTCGATCACGTCCTCGGAGAGCCGGATCTCGCCGTCGGCGTCGACGTTGGCCTCGATGCCCGCGAAGACGGCAATCTCGCTGTCGGCGGCGACCTCGCGGACGATTTCGATCTGTTCTAGAATCTCGGTGTTCGAGAGCCCCATCCCGCCGACGATGCCGGGGCCTTCAGCGTGGTCGGCGACGCCGTAGTACTCATAGCCCATGTCCGCGGCCCCCTCGACCATCGCCTCGAGCGAGGTGTTGCCGTCGGACCACTCAGTGTGGGTGTGGAGGTCGCCCTGAATGTCTGCGCGTGTAAGCAGGTCCGGCAACGCGTCGTTCTCGGCGGCGACGATCTCCCCGCGATCCTCGCGCAGCTCCGGCGGGATCCACGGCAGGCCAAGCGCCTCGTACATTCCTGCCTCCGTGTCGCCCGCGACGCGGTCGCCGACACGCAGCCCGGCATCGGGGTCGTCGATCTCACTGACGTCGAACGCGCCGTACTCGTTGAGTTTCATCCCGCGGTCGATCGCGTAGTTGCGAAGCCGGACGTTGTGGTCTTTGCTGCCCGTAAAGTACTGCAGCGCCGAGCCGAACTCCTCGGGGACGACGACCCGCAGGTCGACGCGAATCTCACCGACGCGGACGCTCGCCTTCTCGGGACCGGATTCGATCTCGCCGTCGACTGATTCCCAGTCGACGAACGCCTCGACGACGTCCTCGCCCGCATTCGTCGCCGCGAGCACGTCTACGTCGCCGATCGTCTCGCGCCACCGGCGGATCGAGCCGGCGACCTCACAACGTTCGACTGTCTCGAGCCCTTCGAGAAACGCCAGCACGTCGTCGGCGAGGGGTCGCCCTTCCCCCAGCAGGTAGCGCTGGCCGATCTGGCGGGCGAACTCGAGGTTGTCCCGAATGTTCTGTTCGGTCTTCGGGCCGAAGCCCTTGATCTCCTGAATGTCGCCGGCTTCGGCGGCTGCCTCGAGGTCGTCTAAGCTCTCGACACCCAACTCGCGATACAGTTTGCCCGCGGTTTTGGGACCGACGCCTTCGATGCGGGTGATGTCGGCGATGTCGATCGGCAACTCCGCGCGCAGTTCCTCGAGTTCCTCGATCGTCCCGGTTTCGACGTACTCGACGATTTTGGCCGAGATAGCGTCGCCGACGCCGTCGATCTCCTCGAGGACGTCCTCGTTGCCGCTCGCGACGGGATCAGCGATCGGGACGGGGTGGGCGCGGATGTTCTCGGCTGCCCGGCGATAAGCACGTGGTTTGTACTCGACGTCGTCGGCCTCAAGCAGGTCGGCGAACTCCTCGAATCGGCCAGCGATCTCGGCGTTGGTCGCCATCAGCGCCCCCTCCGTGACGCACCGTCGTCCTCCCGGCCGAGTGCTTTCTGCAGGAACGACATCCAGCGTTTCCTGTCGGCGGCCTGCTGGGCTTGTTGCTCGCGCTCGAGATCCGTCGGGCCGAGGCTCTCCAGGGCGTTCAGCGCCCGATCGATCCCGATGATGCTCCCGGCAAGTTCCTCGCCTTCCTCGCGGGTGATGTCACCCTCCTCGATCAGTTCGATGCGCTCGGTTCGTTCGCGTCTCAGGTTGCGTTTTGCCTGTTCGACACGGTCGCGTTCCCCGGCTGGCACCGTCTCGCGGCGTTTGATCTCGAAGACGAACGTTCGGAGATCGATATCTTTGCCCTGGACGGTGATCGTCTCGGGGATGTCCGCGCCGACGGTCGCGCTCTCGCGTTCGACCCGCTCGAGCAACTGCTTGCGCTCGTATGCTTGCACAGTTCGATATCCGGGTTGGGTGGGCAAAAATGTACAGTCCGACGACTCGAGGCCGTCGCCGCGAGCGCAAACCGACGAGACGGCCTGAACCCCAAATCCCTTAGCGGTGCCACACATATCCCCGGGCAATGGCCACGTGCGACGTCTGTGGGAAAGAAGAAAGCATGCCCTACAACTGTCGGCACTGCGGGGGGACCTACTGTTCAGAACACCGGCTCCCCGAAAACCACAGCTGTACGGGGCTGCAGAACTGGAACGATCCGCAAGGGGTGTTCGACAGCGGCTTTGACGACAGCGTCGGGAACAGTGGCAGTACGGCGCAGTCCTCGAGCATCACTGATAAACTTCCGATCGATACGGGTCCAGGTGGGCCACTCGCGTACTTCCGCGGGAACGCGACCTACACGTTCCTCGCGTTGATGTGGATTACCTTCCTGTTACAGTTGGTCGTGCAGGCGACACTCGGTGCCGGGACGATGCGGACGGTGTTCGTCTTGACGCCACAGAACCCCGAGTACGTCTGGACGTGGTTCACGTCGATCTTCGCCCACGGCGGCTTCATGCACATCGTGTTCAACAGCATCGTGATATTCTTCTTCGGCCCGCTCGTCGAGCGCTACGTCGGCTCGAAGAAGTTCGCGATCCTCTTTCTCGTCAGCGGTGCGCTTGCCGGACTCGGCCAGATCGGGATCCAGATCTTACAGGGTGGCATCACCCCATTCACACCCGGCGTGCTCGGCGCGAGCGGTGCCGCACTCGCGATCATGGGTGTGATCACGATTCTGAACCCGAACCTGACGGTCTATCTCTACTTCATCCTCCCAGTCCCGATCTGGGTGCTGACGGCGGGGACGGCGCTCATCAGCGTTGTCTTCATCGGCACCGGGGGCGGGGGGAACATCGCCCACATGGCCCACCTCGTCGGCCTCGTGATCGGGCTCGGCTACGGAGAGTACGTCAAACGCACCCAGAACGTCCGAACACCGAGTCAGTTCCAACTCGGCGGCGGTGGTCCCGGTGGGCCGGGCGGTCCTGGTGGCCCCGGTGGGCCGGGCGGTCGGCGTCGCTTCTGAGCCCTCGTTTCGAACCCTGAAACTGATTTTCGCCCGCTGCCAATCCTCGAGCAGCTATGGCTCCACCCCGGCCCGACCTCGCACCCGATCCCCGACTTGAGCGCGCGGAGATGGAAGCCCTCCAGCGCGAAATCGCGGACGCCGCCGCCTTCGAGGACGACTTCGCGTTCGACCCCGCCGTCCTCGGTGACCCGTTAGCGGCATCCTCGAGTGCCGACGCGCCGCCGATCGTCGCCGGCGTCGACCAGTCGTTTCTCACCAACGCCGACGGCGAGCAGGATCGCGCGCTTTCCGCCGTCGTCGCCATGCGCGGCGGCGAGGTGATCGAGCGCGTCCACGCGGTGACGCCACTCGAGATCCCCTACATCCCAGGCCTGCTCGCGTTCCGCGAGGGTGGGCCGATCCTCGAGGCGCTCGAGGTACTCTCCGTCGAGCCTGATCTGTTCCTCTTCGATGGCAGCGGGCGCATCCACTTCCGTCAGGCCGGTATTGCGACCCACATTGGCGTCGTCCGGGACGTGCCAGCCATTGGTGTCGCCAAGAGCTTACTCTGTGGCTCGCCACAGGGCGACCTCGAGACCCTCGAAGCGGGGACTCGAGTGCCAATCGAGGCCAACGCGCGGGTCGATGCGCCCGATGGCACCCTCCTTGGATATGCCGTTCAGACGCGCCAGTACGACTCGCCGAATCGGTACATCAACCCGCTGTACGTCAGCCCCGGCCACCGCGTCGGGCCCGACACCGCGGCCGACATCATCCTCGCGCTTTCCGACTCGTACAAGCTCCCCGAGCCCGTCCGACTGGCCGACAGCTACGCTGGCGAGGCCAAACGCGGCCTCGAGGAGTGACGATCAACCGCGTGCGAGAGTCCTGCCGACCCACGCTCGAGAGCTGATTGACTATCCACCGGCGATAGCTACCCAACCAGCCGCGCGCGGGTGGGACTGAAAGGGGCCGGGCCAGTCGGCCACGCACGACGACGCAAGCACGCGAACGAAGTGAGCGCGCAGCGAGGCGCGCGATCCGACTGGATCGGGGGCTTTCGGGCTGTTCGTCCCACTGCTGACTCGAGGCATTCTCGAGAAACAATACTTACGCCAATTGGACCGTCCGACGAGCGCGACAAACCGTCGATACTTAGGTATCGTCTCTCGAACCAGTCACGTATGGCCACCGCTGAGGACGTCGAGGAAACCGACGACGGGCCAGTTGGCACCGTCGTCGAGGACGATCACGAAACGGACCAGAGAGACGACCGCTACACCCGAAAGAAATGCGTGCTGATCACCGGCTGTTCGTCGGGCATTGGCCGGGCGACCGCGACAGCGTTTCTCGAGAACGACTGGCAGGTGTTCGCAACGGCGCGAAACACCGACCATATCGAGGCACTCGAGGAGGCGGGCTGTACAACCCTCGAACTCGACGTCACCAACCCCGACCAGGTCGCACGGGCGGTCGAGCAAACCGTCGAAATCGGCGGCTCGATCGACTGTCTGGTCAACAACGCCGGCTACGCCCAGATGGGGCCGATGGAGGACATCTCGACGACGGACCTGCACCGACAGTTCGACGTCAACGTCTACGGTCCCCACCGGCTCGTCCGCGCTGCACTGCCCCACATGCGCGCCCAGGGCGAGGGACAGATCATCAACGTCTCGAGCGTCGTCGGCCGGATCTCGATCCCCGGCTCGGGCGCGTACGCGGGCTCGAAACACGCCCTCGAGGCGATGAGCGACGCGCTGCGCGCGGAAGTCGAAGAGTTCGACATCGACGTCACTGTCATCGAACCCGGGCCCGTCGAGACGGACTTCACCGAGCGCGTCGACGAGGAGTTACCCGGCGACCAGCGAACGCCGGCCTACGAGACGCTGTACGAACTGTACGACGAGATGCAGCTCATCGGCGGCGGCTCGGGCGGTCCCTTCGCCTCCTCGCCCGAGGACGTCGCGGATGCGATCCTCGAGGCGAGCACCGTCTCCGAACCGCCGGCTCGGTACCCAGTTGGCGCGCTCGCACAGTACGCTGTCTACGCCCGGTTCTTGCCCGACACGCTGCGTGATGCAGGCTATCGGCTCCTGCAGAAACTCGTCTGAACTCGTCTCCGTTTTGGGCCTCGAGGACGCCGACCGCGAGAGTCAGCGGAATATTCATGTCATATACCCAATAGCTGCTAGCTGATTCGAGATGTCCGACTCGAGCGCCGCCACGCGCCGGCGCAGTTCGGGTGGATCCAAAGCGTCGACCAGCGAGTGATCCGTCCCGACGAACAGTGCTCCGAACGCTGTGTCGCCTGTGGCACACGAGTCGAGCAGGGGATGGTTCGGCGCTACCGCGAGGAGTACGCCGTTGCGGGCATTCCCATCTATACGAGGTCTGTCGGCTACAATCACTACTGTCTCGAGTGTGCAACGACCGAACTCCGAGGCGGCGAGCCGTCGCCGTCCGCTGTCGGGACAGCCAACGAGTACGAGACAAACAAGAGCAAGCCATCCCTCGAGCGACGGTAATTTCGAGCGCGTCGAACAACCAGTCAGTCCGCGAGTCGCGTCGGCAGTCGCTCCGTACTGGTTTCGACGAGCGTGTACATCCCGCCCGTACAGCGGCGAATACAGCCATCCCGCTGCAGCATCTGACAGTGGCGTTCGACAGTCATCGGGTGTGTCTCGAGTGTGGTCGCCAGTTCGGCAGTCGTCGCCGGACTCGAGTCGTCGAGTGCCTCAAGGATGGCGTCAGTCTGTTGCTGTGCGAGTGAGTCCGAGTCTGGCATTCCGTCTCATCCAAGTCATGTGCCGAGAGTGGTATCAACCACGACGCCGGTTCTCAGTCGGTTGGAATCCGATTACTGATAGTTATGACTCGGGCTCGAGGAGAGAGCGCTGTGACTGGCTATCGAGTAACGCTGGTCGAATCGAAAAGAGCGGTCCGCCCGGTCGGGCGTCGATCGCTACGAGTTAAACGCCGCCTCGAACGCCGACGGGAGCGTCGTGATGTCGATCCCCCACGCAAACGGCAGCCACGCGATCGCGACGATCGTGATCAGGATGATCCCGATGACGTTGAGACCAGCCCCAACGCGGGCCATCTGGGGCAGCGTGATGTAGCCGCTGCCGAAAACGATCGCGTTTGGTGGCGTCGCAACCGGCAGCATGAACGCAAAGGAGGCCGCGGTCGCACCCGCGATCATGAGTCCGTAGGGGTGGACGCTGATCCCGACCGCGACGCCGGCGAGGATCGGCATCAACATCGCCGTCGTCGCCGTGTTCGAGGTCACTTCGGTCAGGAAGATCGTCATCATCACGACGGCCAGCAGGATGAGGACCATCGAGACGCCCTCGAGCAACTGGAGCTGTTCGCCGATCCAGACTGCGAGGCCGGTTTCACCGAAGCCGGTCGCGATCGCGAGGCCGCCACCGAACAGGAGGATAACCCCCCACGGGATATCGACCGCGTTCGACCAGTCGAGCAGGAAGGTTCGGTCACCGTCTTCGGTCTTCGTCGGCAGGGTGAACAGAACCAACGCGCCGCCGATGGCGACGATCGTGTCGGCGTCGTCGGGCGGCGTGATCCCGAGCACTGGCTCGAGCAGGCTGGAACCGATCCAGGTGGCAGCCATTCCGATAAAAACGACGAGCACCCACCGTTCCGGCGACCGCATCGGACCGAGCGCGGTGAGTTCACGATCGATCGTGTCGGCACCCATCGGTAACCGGTCGAACTCGGGGGACATCGCAATGCGAGTGACGTAGATGTAGACGGCCACGAGGCCGACGATCGAGATTGGGACGCCGTAGAGCATCCACTCGGCGAAGCCGATGGTCGTCCCGAAGAGTTCGCCTGCCTGCCCTGCAAAGAGGATGTTCGGCGGCGTGCCGATGAGCGTCGCGACCCCGCCGACGGACGCGCCGTAGGCGATACAGAGCATGAGCGCGATCCCGAACGAGAAGTTGCCCTCGCTGGTGTCGATGTCGAGGCCAGTTTCGTCGACCAGATCTGCGGTCTGATAGATGACTGCCAGCGCAATGGGGACCATCATCATCACGGTCGCGCTATTCGAGACCCACATCGAGAGGAACGCCGTGGCGATCATAAAGCCGAGAATGAGTCGCGAGGGCTTCGTGCCGACGGCCTTGATCGTGCGCAGTGCGATTCGCTTGTGGAGCCCCCACCGCTGCATCGCCATGGCGAGGAAGAAGCCACCCATAAAGAGGAAGATTAGCGGGTGCCCGTACGACGGTGTCGTCGCATCGACCGGAAGCGCGCCGGTCAACGGGAACAGGACGATCGGCAGTAACGACGTCGCGGGGATCGGAATCGCCTCCGACATCCACCAGACGGCGACCCACGCGGTGACAGCCGCGACGGCTTGTCCCGCGGGCTCGAGGCCAGCCGGTGTCGGCGCGAGGAAAATGAGCGCGAACAACACCGGGCCGAGGACGAAGCCGATTTTTTGACGAAGACCGTACGAGCCGTCGACGTCGAAGGGCGATTTGTCGTTGCCACCTTGCCCGTCACCACTGCCTCCAGCGCTGGCAGCCGACCCGGCTTCATCACTGGCCGTTTGGCCACCGTCACTGAACGCTTTTTCCGCAAGGCGTTTTTCCTCGTCTGACACACCGTCCATATCTTTGACCATGGCCGGCCCATCGAGCGTGAGGTACGCTTTCGTCTGTGCGTTGAGCCGCCACAGATATAGCCAGATGTTCTGAATGAACTTTTGAAGTGTTTTTCGAGAGTCGTACACCATTTTTGAATCTGTTTTCAGCAGTCAGTATAAATAGTGTCGATCTCCGCCAATAAATATCACGAATATTTCGGTGTGTAATCGAGTGTCAAGTAAACAGATGACTAGTTGGATCGTGATAAGTTGGCGTGGTTTCGAAACGGCCTGGCTCGAGCGCGGGGGACTCGAGTCCGCATTTCGCTCGCTCGTCCGTCGGAACCCACAAACCGGCGGCTGGCCAACTCGAGGTATGCCCCTGTTGCAGTTCGATACGACGCTGTCGCTGTCGGCCGAGGAAAAGACGGCACTTGCGGATCGGGTGACGGAACTGTATACGACGGAGATGGCGACGACGGCGGGTCACGTCGCGGTGACGATCCGCGAGCGTGAGTCGGCTGATCTCCACCTCGGACGGGCCGTCGAAGGGCCGCTGGTGTTTCTCGACGCCGAGATCCGACGGGGTCGACCGTTCGATCGCAAACGTGCGTTCGCCGTCGCCACCATGGCGTTTCTCGGCGAGACGTTCGACGTCCCCGACGAGAACATGAAGGTCGTGTTCACCGACCATCCTGGCAAGTCGATGATGGGTGTTGACCGCGTCGGCGGCGAGTGGGACGGCGAGTGATGGTAGGAGACGGTTGACCCCACGTCCCGGCTGTCGAATACACCACCGAGATCAGCACAGTGATACACGTCCCCGCGTAAGCACGCGACATTCGATGGACCGATCGTACTGGCGGACCGTCTCGCTTGTGACTCTGTGGCAGGTTTCGGCGAGTATCTGCTACTACGCCGTCTTCGCGGCGACGCCGTTTTTCCGCGACGAGTTCGGTCTCTCGAGGTTTTCGGTGGGGCTCGTCGTCACCGCGCTCACGCTTGGATACGCGATCTGGTTGTTGCCGGTCGGCGCGGTGGTCGATCGCTTCGGTGAGGGACGGACACTCACGCTCGGCCTCGTCGGGTTGGCCGCCGGCGTCACGCTGGTTGCCGGCGCGCCGACGTATGCCGCCTTGCTCGCGGCGGTGTTCGTCCTCGGGTCGCTGTATGCGACGGCGATGCCGGGGACGAACAAGGCGATCTACGACACCATCCCCGCGGGCCGGCAGAACCTCGCGATCGGCATCAAACAGGTCGGCGTCACCGCCGGCAGCGGGATCAGTGCACTCCTCGTGACCGGGCTTGCAGGGATTCTGTTCTGGCAAGCCGGCTTTCTGCTCGCCGCGGGTGTCGGCGTCGTCGTCGCCGGCTGTTTTGCACTGTGGTATCCACACCGAAGGGACGGTGGCCGGGCGTCGTATCCCGACTTCAGAGGCCTGTTGGATAACCGACCCTACCGAGTATTCGTCGCCGCGGGGTTTTTCCTCGGCGCGGCGCTGTTTACGACGACCGGCTACACCGTCCTCTACGTCGAGGAAGCGGTCGGCGCTTCAGTCGCCTTCGGTGGCGTCGTCCTCGCGCTCGTCCAACTCTTTGGCAGCGGTGGCCGTCTCCTCACGGGCTGGTTGAGCGACACCCTTCCCGGTGACCCACAACACCGGATCGGCGCGATCCTGATCGTTCAGGCCCTGGCCAGTGCCGTGTTGTTCGTCGTCGTCGCGACGACCTCGAGTCCGTGGGGCGCTGCCATCGCGTTCTCCGCGCTCGGCTTTTTCGTCCTCGGCAACACCGGCGTCTACTACTCGTATATGGCGACGCTAGTCTCGGCCGACGAGATGGGCGGGGCGACCGCCGGCGGCCAGCTCTCGCTCGTCGCCGGTTCGGTCGTCGCCCCACCCGCCTTCGGCTATCTCGCCGACACCGTCGGCTACCGTGGCTCGTGGTGGCTGCTGGCCACTGGCACCGTCGTCGCCGCTGGCCTCCTGCTCTATGCCGTCCGACTCGAGTCGCCGGTCGACGAGCCAGCGATGCGTGAGTGACGAGTCTCTCCGCGATCGGAACATGTGTGTCGGTAGCAAAACGCGGCTACAGTGGCGAGAAAGGATCATTTTTGCCCTCTGAAACCAAACATCGACTATGTACCGTGTCTTACTGCCAGTTGATACAAACGAAGCGCGAGCGCGTGCCCAGGTCGACGCCGTCCTCGAGATCCCCGCAACGGCCGACGAGATTCACATCGACGTAGTTCACGTTCACGACGAAACGACGCCGGACGCCGAGTGGGCAGCCGGCGGGTTCTCCGAGAGTTACACGGAGGAGATGGCGGCGAACGTCCGAGAGAGCAATCGCATTCCGGCGGCGGTCGAGGCCGTCGTCGACAGCCTCGAGGCGGGTGACGTCGAGTACGTGGTTCACGAGGCAGTCGGTGAGCCGGCCGAGACGATTCTGGAACTCGCGACCGAACAGGACAGCGACGTGATCATGCTCGGAAATGGCGATCAGTCGCCGGTCGGCAAGATGCTCTTCGGGAGCATCGCTCAGGACGTGTTACTCGAGAGTAATCGACCGGTCACCGTCGTTCCACTCGACGACGAGTAACGCGTTCAGCCGTCGCTACGTGACGAGCCGCGGCTCAGCGTAGACAGGCCGCGACGACCTCGAGCATCTCCTCACCGCGAACCTCATCAGCGAAAAGCGGAACCCGGCGAACGTCGGTTCCACGGAAGAGGTCCTGTGCTTCCACAAGTGCGGATTGCTGGACATCCCAGCGTTGCTGGCAGAACGCACAGTCGTCTAAGTTGGGCTCGAGGAACTCGCCGTGGACGTCGTCAGTGACGTCCGAGAGTGGTTCCATGACGCGGTTGACGACGACGGTGCCGACCGGAATGTCGAACTCGTCGAGTTGCTGACGCAGGCGTTTCGACTCGAACACGCTCATCTCCTCGGGCACCATGACGATCCGGAAATCCGTTCGGGCGGGATCGCGCAGGACCGCCCGAAGCCGTTCGATCCGCTCCCGAAGTTCCTCGAGATCATCGAGGTCGGCCTCGTCTTCTGGCGGCTCCTGGCCGCCGAACATCCCTTTCATGCCCTCGAGCATCCCGCTGATTCGCTGGCGAAACTTGAGGATGCGCCCCATCATCGAGTCCATCAGTTCGGGCAACTGGAGCAGTCTGAGGGTGTGGCCTGTGGGTGCGGTGTCGACGACCACGCGCTCGAATCGTGGGTCGTCCAGATACTCGAGCAAGAGCTGCATCGCGGCGGCCTCGTCGGCACCGGGCATTGCCCCGCCGAAGAGGGCGTCCATCGGCGACTCCTCACCGCCGAGCAGTTCGCCAAGCCCACCCATCGGACCGCCAGCACCAGCAGCCCCCGGACCGCCCTCGCCGCCGAGGAAGGCCGCCTGGCCCTCTTCCATGGCGCGCTCCGGGTCGATTTCGGCACCATACAGCGGGATATCCTCTCGAATGCGGCCGGGTTCGGCCGGGACGTTGGTCTCGAAGGTGTCCGACAGGGAGTGTGCCGGGTCCGTCGAGACGACGAGCGTGCTGGTCCCGCCGCGGGCGCTCTCGAGGGCCGTCGCGGCGGCCATCGTCGTCTTCCCGACGCCGCCTTTCCCGCCGTAGAGCACGTAATCGGGGCCGTCGAACGGCTCGTCGGACGGCGCGACGTCGATCGTCTCCTGTTCGTCGTCAGTCACGGAGTCCGTTGGCGTCACCTCGATACTGTGTGCGCCGTCATCGTCCGTCCTCGTGTCCTCGTCCGTCTCATCGACCGGTTCGACGTCGATTCCACTCATACCAGCCGTTTTCCCGCCCCGACACGAGTAGTCGTCGGTCCCGGCCGAGAGCTGTCTCTCACGAGACGCGGTCGTGTCTACCATCCGCTGCTGGCACGACATATAATACCGACCTAATACATACTAGGACATACTGCTGTTCTGCCCATCATCATAATTGTTTTAGCCCCAACATTAATTAGGAGAACGTTGGCCTTCCAGCCAGACAACAGCGGTGATGATTCATCACCGTTTCACCAACCCCATGACATCCCAGCTCATTCAGAACTCCAGCGACTCGACGACCGACCGCACGGACAACGAACGATTCCCCTACGAGGGTGACCGCTCCGGCTACTCACTGCCGACGCCGACCGCTCGAGGCGTCCTCCGGCCGACCGAGACGGCCGGCGCGATTGGTGCCGCCGGCTCGCTGTCCTGTCCGGCCTGTGACAGCGAGACAACCAACGGCGCTGGCCTGTTCACGTGTACCGACTGCTCGTGGTCGGGCACGCTCCGATAGTTACCGGTCGGTGTCGAACAGCCGTCCAACTCCGTCGTCAGTCGAAGTAGGCTGCTAGTCGCTCGGCTGCCGCCTCGACGCGTGGCGTCACGAGGGCAAACCGGAGCCACTCCGACCGCGAGTTACCGAACGCCTCGCCGGGCATTCCGGCGACGCCGGCCTCGTCGATCAGCCGTTCGACGTTCTCGAGGGTGCCGGGATAGCCGTCGAAGCGCGCCAGCACGTAAAACGAACCCTGCGGCGTCGTGTACGACGCACCTGCGGCATCCAACGCGTCGGTGAACGTCTCGACGCGCTCGCGGAGTAATTCGCGATTTTGTTCGTAGTACTCCGGTCCCGTCTCCCGGAGCGCGTGTAACACGGCGTACTGGCTGGGACGGCTCCCGGCGACGTTGACCAGCATGTGTCGGCTCTTGGCGTCTTCGACGAGTTCCGGCGGAAAGATCGCGTAGCCGACGCGAAAGCCCGTGATCGCCAGCGACTTCGAGAACGCGTTGGTGATGATTCGGTGGTCCGAGTCGACAGCGAGCGCACTCGAGAACGTCCCCGAGAGGTCGTAGTGGTCGTACACCTCGTCGCTGACGACGATTGCGTCGTACTCCTCGGCGATCTCGACCAGCGCCTCGACCGTCTCCTCGGGGTAGACCGCGCCCGTCGGGTTGTTCGGCGAGTTGACCACGATCGCCGCCGTCTCCTCGCTCGCGGCGGCGCGGACGTCGGCAGGATCGAGTTGGCCTGTCTCGTCCGTTGGGACGAACCGCTGTATCCCGCCGAGCATCGTCGTCTTCCCGGGATAGTAGGGGTAGACCGGGTCCGTCAGGATGATCTCGTCGCCGCGGTCGCGCTCGAGTGCGCGCGCCATCGCGAGGTAGTTCGCCTCACCGGCCCCGTTCGTGACGACGACTTGCTCGCTGTCGACGCCCCGGCGGGCGGCGATCTCCTCGCGCAACTCGCCCAACCCGTGACTCGGCGGGTACTGGAACTGGTCGGGCTCGAGGTCGGCGTACTCGTGGAGCCCGTCACGAAGCGCCTGCGGCGGCTCCCAGTCGGGGTTGCCGCTGACCATGTCGATCACGTCGCGGTCCGCCCGCCCCGCATACTCCATCACGTGAAAGAACAGCGGCGTCTCGTAGTTCATATCGGAAGCACGGGGGCCACGGACCGTCGTTCTTTCCGTTTCTCGTCGGCGAGACAGCGCCCCACTCGACCCTCGGCTTTGACGGTCCAGCAACGCGTCGGCTCGCATATGAACATGACCGACGACATCGATCGCGACCTCCCTGTAGCAGTCGGCGACGCGCTTCGAGACCGCAACGAAACCGTCGCCGTCGCGGAGTCCTGTACTGGCGGGTTGATCGGGGCTGCCATCACGGCCGTCCCGGGCGCAAGCGACTACTTCGATTCGGCGCTGGCGACCTACGCGTACGACGCCAAACGTCGCCATCTCGGGGTCAGCCGTGAGGCACTCGACGAACACGGCGCCGTCTCCGAACCCGTCGCCCGCCAGATGGCCCAGGGTGTTCGGGACGTCACCGACGTTACCTGGGGCGTCGCAACGACGGGAATCGCCGGCCCGACCGGCGGAACCGAAGAAAACCCGGTCGGCACCGTCTACATCGGCGTCGCCTACGCCGGCCCATGGGGCAGCGAGTCGTCGTTTGCGTCCGTCTCCCGATACGTCTTCGACGGCGACCGCGCCGCTGTCCGGTCGAAAACCGTCGACCAGGCACTCGAGGACCTACTCGCGGCGATTGATTCGCAGTAGACAGATTAGTACCACACGGAGACAGTCCCCGAAAGAAAACTATTCGAGGCTCGCGTCGCCAGTAGCGGGTAGATGAACAAGAAGGGACACGTACTCAATGCCATCCTCTTGAGTCTCGGACTGGGGTATCTCCTCGAGCCAGCAGGGGATCTCGAGACGTTTCGGACGATCGTCGCGATCGGGGTACCGGTGACGCTCGGGGCGATGGTGCCCGACATCGACACGGCGTTTGGCAAACACCGCAAAACGTTACACAACCTGCCGCTTCTGGCCGCCTTTCTCGCCTTCCCGTACGTCTTCGGCAACCTCGAGTACGTCTGGATCGGCGTCTTGACCCACTACGTGCTCGACATGGCGGGCAGCAGGCGCGGGATCGCGCTATTTTACCCACTGCTGAAACAGGAGTACGGACTCCCGACAGGTGTCACCGTCAGCAGTAGTCGCGCGGATCTGGTAACGGTGATCATCACCGTCCTCGAACTGCTGATCGTCGCCCTGATCGTCTACGAGGTCCCCCAGTGGGGCTTCGAGATGGGACGACAGGCAGCCGGCTTCTAGACCGACGGCTTCGAGTTCGATCACTCGAGGGCGTTCGGAACTGACATCCTCGAGATGAAAACACAACAGGACCGAGAGGATCGGGATCGGGTCGAACGGCTAGTTGTTCGGCGTCCACTCCGCACAGGCGTCCATATCGTCCATCGCCGTCTCGTGGTGGGCACAGTAGGGGACCATCCCGTCCGACGAGCGAACGTATTCGAACTGGCTGCAGTTGCCACAGTAGCGGTCCGTAGCTTCGGTTGGCTGTTCCGTCGGCGCGTCGACGATCTCTGCGTCACGACCGTCGCCAGCATCGAGCGGCGAGGAGATATCCGAGGCGGCCGTGCCGCCGTCACTGGTCGCCACGCCGGCAGCCTGGGCTCGAGTGCGGCCGTTGCCGGATGTCGATTTCGATGTCGACTGGGCCGACGCATCGTCGTACGAGAACGTGGTGTCGTCAGCGTCGTCCGTATTGGTCTGTGTTTCGACCTCGCCGTCGGGCGTTCCACCGAGGAAGCCGATCCCGCCGAGCCCACCCGAGTCGTTCGATTCGGTGACTTCGACGACGGTCTGGTTGTGGCGAGTGACGTTCATCTCGAGGGCACCACCGGGGTCGTTACGCGTTTTGAAGTTGACGACGGCGGTAAACAGGCTCCAGACGGCGGTAAAGAGCCCGAGCAGGTAGACGGCTGAGACACGCAGTGTCAGGTCCTTGTTGTAGCCTCGCCAATGATGGGGGTAGGCGTCCCAGAAGAGGACGACGCCGAGCAGGCACAGGCTCACGCTGATCGCGGCGGCGGCCTGGACGCGGCGACCGGCCGGTAACACGAGGAAGACGCCGACGAGCGCGGTCGGCACGCCGAGCCCGGCGAGGACACCCGCGATCCGGATCGACGCGTAGTGGGCATCCATCCCCGGCGAGAGCGTCGTCGCGTACCCTCCGAAAAGGTTGGTCGTCGCCAGAAGCACGGCGACGACGGCCAGGATCGCGCCAAGCAAGACGAGTACCGTCCCGGCATACAGCCGCCTGGAACTCGTCACCTCCCGTGCGCTCCCGTCGTAGGCCTCGGTCAGGCTTGTCATGGCCGGTGATTGTACCTCCCGTCACAAAACGATACGTCAGACACATTTCGAAGGATAGAGAGGTACCGACGACCCACGGAAACGAAAGCTTGAATCGACACGCTCGCAAACGAAGCCGTATGAGCGACGAGGACGACGAGGAGCCGGCCGTGACGCTCGGAGATCAAACCCCCGTCGAGGGTGCCCCCCTCGCCCGCGTCACGTCGCGTTTGACGTGGCCAAAAGAAAAGAGCGAAGTCGACCGTCTCGAGGGCGACAGCGAGATCCGGACGCCAGACGGGCCACAAGCGCTGTCGAGCATCCTCGAGGACGTCGACGAGACGTACTTCCAGCGCCATCAGGAATTCGAGGCCCACGTCCGGGACGTCATCGGCACTGGACCGATTCCGACCGCAGACGAGTAACGACTCGTGGCAACCGAGGGGACACGCAGCGCCGGCGGCTGGGTTCGTGATCAGTTCGATCGCCTCTCGTGGGTCCAGAAGTCGCTGCTGACTGGTGCCGTCCTGACGCTGGTGTGGATGCAGTACGTCCCCGCCGGCCTCGAGCGACGGGCCGTCTTCGACGGCGTGGTGTTGATCGGCGGCCCGCTCGCCCTGGGCCTGTCCCATGGCAACCACGTCGGCTGGAACGTCAACCGCGTCGCCGTTCGCAACACGGTCTTGCTCTCGTTGTTCGTGCTGCCGTTCTACCTCGTCGGATCGACGCTGCCGACGATCCGAACGTATTACCCCATCTGGGAGACCTCGAGTGCGCTTGCGGCGTTTCTCCCACACGCAGTGCAGTTGTTTTTGCTCGCACTGGCTGCTGAGACGTACTACCGCGGACTGCTCTGTGTCGGTGTCACGGAAATCGGCTTCAAGGCGGTGCTCATCAGCCCTGTCGTCTACATGTTTCACCATGCGGGGAAACCGCCGATCGAGTTCCTGCTGTCGGGGCCAACCGACGTCCTCTTCGGTGCCGTCGACTACCAGTCGAACTCGATTCTGCCGTCCGTGGTCGCCCACGGGGCAGGACTCGTCTTGCTCGACTGGCTGGTCCTCCACGAGCCACTGTTCGATCCGCTGGCACTGCTGGGCCGCCTCGAGTGGCTGCCGATCCCGCTGTGATCGAGCGCGTGGACGGTGGGGCTTTAGTAGGATCCAGGCATTGACTCGAGTATGACGCTTCCAATCGATCCCGCCACCATCGACCCGGACGAGTACGGCGAGAAACAGGCCGTCCTCGAGATGGACCACGAGGTGGCCATCGAACACGTTCGCGAGGTCTGTACGGATGCCGGCTTCGGGATTCCCGTCGAGTTCTCGCCCTCAGAGCTGTTAAACGAGAAAGTCGACGCCGACCGCGACCCCTACTACGTGCTCGGCGCTTGCAACCCCGCCGTCGCAAACAAGGCGCTCGAGGAATCGATGCAGATTGGCGGGCTCTTTCCCTGCAACATGATTATCTGGGAGGAGGAACCGGGTCGCCAGCGCGTCTATCACGTCTCGATCATGCGGATCGCCCGCCTACTCGGGATGGCACCGGACACCGACGCTTGGGGCGAGATTCTCGAGGAGACCGGCGAGATTACCGACAAGGCGTTCGCAAAGCTCGAATCGGTCGAAACTGCAGAAACGGACTGACTCGCTCCGACGGCTCACTCGAGTCGGGAACCGTCGCTGATCGCGTCGCGAGGAGAAAATGTCAGGTTTTATGTACGACACGGCTCACGGTGTCGTATGGACGTCCGAACCGCGTTTTTCGCCCTCTTGCTCGTCGTTCTCGGTTCGATCGCGACCCTGATGATCGCCCCACTGTTGCAGTACGTGATGGCTGCGGCCCTCCTCGCCTTTGTCCTCTATCCCGCCTACCGGCGGCTGGTGCCACGGCTGGGCCCGCGCCCGTCCGCACTGGTGTTGACGGGGTTTGCGATCGCTGCCATCGTCGTCCCACTGCTCGTTGTTTCGGTCATTATTCTCCAAACCCTGTTCTCGTTTCTCAACGAGGTCGACGAAGCGTTCGTCCTCGAGACCGTTCGGGACCTGGCAGAAGACGAGTTCGGGCTCGAGGCCGAGCAGGTCGAACTCCTCGAGGCGGCCGTCCTTTCGGAAGTCGAATCGTCGGCTTCGGGGGCTGTCGAACTCGCCGTGCGCGAACTGATCGGGCTGGTCAACACGAGCGTCGAGATGGGGGTCGGCCTGGTCGTCTTCGTCTTCTTGCTGTATTATCTGCTCGTCGACGGCCGAACGTTCATCGAGTGGCTTGGGGAGGTTGCGCCGATCGAGTCGCACGTCCGCGAGGAGTTGTTCGAGGAGGTAAGCGTCGTCACGTGGGCCGTCATCTACAGCCACGTGCTCGTCGCCGTCGTCGAAGGACTGCTTGGCGGCCTCGGACTGTACCTGTTCGGTGTGCCGAACGTCGCCTTCTGGACGGTCACCATGGTCATCGTCTCGTTTCTCCCGGCGATCGGTGTCTGGCTCGTCTGGGGTCCCGCCGTGGGCTATCTCGCGATCTCGGGAGAGCCCGCCAGCGCCGTGTTACTCTTACTCTATGGGGTTACCGTGCTCTCGGTGGTCGACAACTACCTGCGGGCCATCTTCGTCGACCGCGGCTCCGGGCTCCACCCGGCGGTCGTCATCATCGGCGTCATCGGCGGAATCTACCTCCTCGGGATCATGGGGCTGTTCCTCGGGCCCGTCTTGCTCGCGGTGTTCAAAGCGGGTCTCAACGTCTTCAACCGGGTCTCGCTCGAGGGAGACGAGGGCGAGCCCGATTCGGAACCCCAGTCGGCGGCAGGATCGACCGTCGCCCCTGCTCCCGAGCAACGACTCTCGGAGTCCGACAGCGCAGACTGACTACGAACGCACGGACTACCCGTCGTCGTCCGGTGGAGACACGTCGCTCTCGAGGTCCTCGAGATACTGCTCGGCGTCGTGTTGCAGATAGCCCGTGACGACGGCGATAACGGCGATAACGAACAGCGGAACGCCGATGAGCACAACGACGATTGCCATCGCGGTGAGAAATTCGGTGCTGACGAGTGCGAGGACCATACCTCGACCACGCAGTCGGATCGCTTAGGCCTCGTGGTTTCGGAGCACGATAGCCGCCAGCACCCCTTCGTCGGCTGACTCGAGTGCGACGAACCGCTATCGATCCGGTCCGGAACTCGAGAAGGCACTGAGATTCGACTGCAGGCCGGCTGCAAGCTCCGATTTTCGCTGGAGACGCGCATACGAGATCGGGAGCTGTGTTGCGACCTCGCTGACTGCGTCGTGGAACGTCTCGGCTTCGCCGTACTGGCCCTCGAAGGCGTTGCGAACGCTTTCACGGACCTGCCAGACGCCGACGGGGGCCCAGTAGTCGTCCGAGACCTCACGCAAGACGAGACATTTGGCCTGTCGGTCGATCGACTCGAGGTGCTCCAACACACCCAGTCGGGCCGCGTAGTAGGCCCCTGCAGTCTCCTCGACGTAACTCGAGCGCCCCTCGAACCCTTCGCTCGCGCTCTGGAGCCAGACGTCGTCGTGGGGGTTCGGATTCCAGATGCTGCCGGGGGCTTTCATTTCGACGAGTTCGAACTCCCAGTTGCCGGGCGCGAGAATGACCCAGTAGCGGTTGCCCATGTATTCGTTGGCCCAGACCTGCACCTCGTCGATACTCGGGGCGGTTCGGATGCCACCACGCAGGAACTGGCCGATCGTGTCGTCGACGGCCGTGATCGACCACCGCGTCGGCACGAGTCGGCGCTGTTTCGTCTCGCCGAGTGCGCCAGCCGAGAGGATCGAGTTGATGTCGTAGACGTCGAACCCGCGACGGTAGAGGTAGGTCATCGCACCCTGGGCCTGCCAGTCGTCGTCCTTGAGGGTCTTCTTGATCGGTTTCGGGACGTAAGGATTCTCCCGAAGCTCGGCGTTTCGGGCGTTTGCACGGGGGCCGCGAGGCGTCGCGACGTCGGTGCCAGCATCGAGGCCGAGATCAGGTTTTCCGTCCAACCCGATCTCGAGATCGACCGGTCGATCGGCGATGGCGACCTCGCGCTGGATACCGACGAAGCCGTCCCAGGTGTCGTGGACCGACGGGGCCAGTCGGCTCGCGATAGACGGCGACTCGACGTTTGCACGCTTGCTCGAGTTCAACAGCCCTGTCCGGCGCTGGAGGACGTCGGTAATCTCGTGGCCCTGCTGGTACCAGTTACCGTCGGTGACGTACTCCTCGGCGGCGTCCTCGTCGCCAACTGGCGAGAGCACTCCGACGGGAATATCGGGATAGTTCGACCGCCCGACGAAGATCGAGGGCGCTGTCGAGCCCACGAGGGAATCACCACTCAAGGCGTCGTCGAACCGCTGTTCGAACGTCTCGAGATGGTCGGTGATCGCGTAGGATTTCTCCTTTGCGAGTCGCCGTCGCTCGGCTTCCTCGTCCGGCTCGAGATCCTCGATGTAATCGTCGAGGCGCATTCACTCGCAGTAGGATCTCACTCCGTTTGAATGTTACAGTCGGCCGGCAGAATGTCAGAGGCAAGGCCCGGTTGGCGTTATGCCACCGGACCTCACCCACACCTTTCGCGTGGACCCTCATGTATATACACGCGCGTTCTCTCGAACTGAAAACGCTCGGCGAGTCCCACAAAAGACAACGGTTAAAAACGGCGGGCGGGAAAGGACGGGTATGAGTACGACGGACGATCGAAAGACGCGATCCTGCGTTTCCTGTGGGATCAACATCGCTGGCACGAACGCTGCTGCGTTCAAATGTCCAGACTGTGGCGCACAGATTTACCGCTGTGCCAAATGTCGCAAGCAGAGCAACCTCTATGAGTGTGACGACTGCGGTTTCACCGGACCATAAGGTGTTCTGAACATGGGAAAAGTCGCTGCCAAGATCAAGGTCATGCCGGACAGCCCCGAAATCGATCTGGACGCGCTTCAAGAGCGCCTCGAGAGCGCACTGCCTGAAGGCGCAAAGATCAACGGCGTCGAACGCGAAGACGTCGCGTTCGGCCTCATCGCCCTCTACCCCACCGTGATCGTCCCTGACGGCGCGGGTGGCACGGAAACCGTCGAGGAGAACTTCGCAGATGTCGAAGGCGTCGAAAGCGTCGGCGTCGAGAACGTCGGCCGTATCTGAAGTCGAACTGATTTTCGGCCGTTTTGCATCCCGGAACTGTGTTGCTGGTGAGCCGCCGGCATCGAGGGCAGTCATGTGATCGGCGTCAGCCCGCGGCTTGCCAGTCTCACAACGCTTACCACGCCCCTCGAGAAACGTCTCCAGCGTGAACGTGCTGTCGGACCCCACCAAACGACGATGGCTGGCGTGGGCTGCGTTGGCGACCGTTTTCCTGCTCGTCAATCTGCACCGCCTCTCGACGGCCGTTCTATCGGAACGGCTAACCACCGATTTCGGGACGACGGCAGCACAGCTCGGCACACTTCACGCCTCGTTCTTTCTTATCTACGCCGCCATCCAGATCCCGACGGGCGTGCTGGCAGACCGGGTCGGGCCACGCTATGTCGGCTCGATCGGCGGCATCGCGTTGAGTCTCGGTGCGGTCGGCTTTGCGATGAGCGACAGCTATCTCGCGGCGTTCGCCTCGCGGGCGCTTATTGGTCTTGGCAGCGGCGTCATCTTTGTCTCGATCCTTCGCTTTTGTGCGAACTGGTATCGCGCGGGCGAGTTCGCGACGATGACCGGCCTGACCGGGAGCATCGCCGGACTCGGCGCGATTCTCGCAACGACACCGCTTGCGATCACCGTCGACCGGGTCGGCTGGCGGCCGACGATCTTCTCGCTGGGACTCGTCGGGATCGTCGCCGCCGGTGGCGTCTTCGTCCTCGCACGCCAGTCCCCGGCCGCCGCCGGCCTCGAGCCGATCACGGGCGTCCCGGAACAGCCCTCGGTCACGCTCGCGGAGCTGGGCGGTCACCTGCGGGCGCTCGCACGGGACGTCGATCAATGGCTGCTGTCGGTCGTCTTCTTCGCGGGCAACGGCGCAACGTTGACGCTCGTGGGAATGTGGGGGGTGCCGTATATCGTCGTGGTCTACGGGCTGGACGTGACGACGGCCTCGTATTTCACCCTCCTCGCGTCGGTCGGGATCCTGCTCGGGCCGCCGACCATCGGGTGGCTCTCGGATCGGCTCGAGCGACGCCTGCTGCCGATGACGGCCGGAATCGGGCTGTTCGCGGTCGCACTCGGCACCGTTCCCGTCTTCGGCCGGCCGCCGCTTTCCGTCATCGCCGTCTCCTATCTGGCCTGTGGCTTTCTCTTCGGCGCTGCGATGCTGTCGCTGTCGCTCGTCAAAGAACGGTATCCGGCCGGTGCCAGCGGCGTCGCGATGGCGACCGTGAACACGGCGGGGTTCATCGGCGGCACGATCCTGCCGACAGCAATGGGGCTGGCACTCGACGCGTATCAGACGGGCGAAACCGTCGGCGGCACCGTCGCTTACACCCAGTTCGGGTATCGGATCGCCTTCGGCATTCTCGCGGGAACCGTCGCCATTGGCTTCCTGTGTGCGTGCTGGCTGGTCGTCCGCGACCGGAACGGGCACGCGGCGTCGCCGAAAACGCTGTGAGACGCCGTCAGCACAGCCCGCCGATCACTCCACCGAGCGCCTCGAGTCCGGATCGACCGCGGTGAGATACTGCTCGAGTAAATCGGGAAACTCCCGGCCGCGAATGTATCGCAGCCCGAAGTCCTCGGTCCAGCCGATGATGCCTTTGTCTTCGGTGACGACGCCAGCCTCGAGTTCGCGTGCGAGGATCAGAAGGTCGAAGTCCTCGCGGGAGTCGAGCACGCCGGTTCGCATCGCCGAGCGGTACTTATCGCGCAGGTTCGAGATGACGGCATCGACGTCGGTCATGTGGTCGTGTTCCTCGAGCAGTTCACCGTCGGTCCGTTCGGCCTCACGAACGGCCTGTTCGGAGACGCGCAGGCCCCGGTCGACGCGGTCGCTCATCTCATCGACGAAGCTGTAGACGACGTTTGCGGGGATCGACACCGCGTACCGATCGGGGTGTTTGCGGATCACCCACGTGTTCAGCTTCGAGTAGACCTCGTCGTCGACGTCCCGGGTCTCGAGCATCGTCGTGAGTTCGTCGTGGATCGTCGGCGGGACGTAACAGGAGATGCCGAGGTTGAGCCGCGCGTTGGCGATCAACTCGAGCACGCGACAGACGGCCTCCTGCAGCGACTCGTCGGGCTGGCGAATGTCCTCGGTGAGAAAGAGCGACGTGTCGAGGACGAACCGCTGTTTGAACGCCTCGGTGGACATACCAGTGTGTTCGACTCGAGCGGACAAATAAGTGGAGTGTGCTGACAACAGCCCGGCGACGGGGGTCGCTCGAACGGTGGCTGTTTCATACGGACTGCTGTCGTCAACTCTTGTCGATCACTGACACTGCCGTGATCGTCGGTCAATCGGCACAGCAGCCCGTCTCAGTTGGTCGGCTGGCGCTCGGGGTCGGCACCGAGACCGGCCTCGGAGACGATCTCTGCGCCAGTCGGCGAGAGGTCGACGGTGACGTCCTCGTGGACGGCTTTACTGATCTCGTCGACGTTGCCCGCAAGCACGGTCAGGATGTCGTCCGGGTTCGCATACAGCAGCATGTTTCCGTCCTGGCCCTCCGCGACGAGTTGGGTATCGTTCAGGACGATCTGATTGTTCTGGATCGTCGCCGCGACGACTGGCAGCGCCTCCGGTTTCCCCTGTTCGTCGTCGCGAACGCGGCGGATGTGGACGGCCTCGAGGTCGAGGACGTCTTTGTGCTCTTGGATCTTCTCGGCACAGTTAACCATGTCCTGCAGGAGGAGTGATTTCTGCTCGCCGCCGTGGCCGTCGTCGCCCTCGAGACAGTGCTGACAGACGCGAAGTTCGAGTCGCATACGAAACCGGTTGTGGCCGGACACCGATGAGAATTCCGCTTCGAGCCGTTTCGTCCGGCCGCCCTCGGAGCCGTGTCGACCATTACCGGTCGACCCCGTTTTGATCAGTTTGTGTGACGGTTGGACCGTGTTTCTTGCCGCCACACGGTGTAGTGTCGACGATGAGAGATACCGAGTACCACAGGTTGCTCGGAATGAACCGGGACGCGTTCGAAGAACTCGAGGCTCACCTCGAGGAACGGACCTACGACGGACAGACCTATCGGCACGTCCCGGACTACCGTCGAGGCGTCGAGCGTGGAACCACCCTGATCGACGACACGATCGTTCGTGGCTTTCCGAAAGTACCACGAACGCTCGTCCTGTCGGACGGCGTCCCGGAGCGATTCGCCGACCAGCCCGACGATCGAATCGCCGTCGAGGAGAAACTGAACGGGTACAACGTCCGCGTCGTCCGCCTCGACGGCGAGCGCCTCGCGTTTACTCGAAGCGGGATGATCTGTCCGTTTACGACCCGCATCATCGAGCGACTGGTCGACTTCGAGGACCTGTTCGAGCAGTACCCCAAGGCGATGGTCTGTGGCGAGATGATCGGCCCCGAAAACCCCTACACGGCCCACGACTACCCGGAGGTCGACTCGCTCGCGTTCCGGGCGTTCGACTGGCGTGATCGCGAGTCCGGCGAGCCACTGCCCGTCGAGACCCGGCGTGAGCGCTACGAGACGTTCGACATCCCGCAGACGCGGCTGTTCGGCCGGTTCGAGGTCGACGAGGCAGCGACCGAAATCCGTCGTCTCATCGAGAAACTGGACGCTGAGGACCGCGAGGGCGTCATCATGAAATCGCTCGACGGCACGGCACAGCTAAAGTACACGACGTCGGCCGCAAATCAGGGCGATCTGGCCTACGCGTTCTCGCTGCCCTTCGATTACGGCCAGCCGTTCATGTTCCGGCGACTCATCCGGGAAGGCTTCCAGAGCGTCGAGTGGGACGAATCCGACGCCGTCGCTCGCGAGCGCGCCCACGAACTCGGCGAGGCGATCTTACTGTCGATGCACGAGACCATCGAAACCGTCGACGCGGGTGATCCGGTCGGCGAGCGCCACACCGTCCGCGCCAGCCCCGAGACCGTCGACGTCTTGTTCGAGCACCTCGAGAGACAGGGACTCACGATCGACATCGAGGCCGACCGCCGCGAGGACGGCGACCGCGTCTGTACGTTCCTCAAACAGACTCGATCGACCATCGACAAGACGCGAAACTATCTCGACGGACATATCGTCAAAGAGTGAGCCGGCGCGACGACCGCGATACTCATCGGGAGTCTCGTCGCTATGCAGAGATGTGCGACACGGAGACCGAGCCACGGAACCTGCACAGCTGGATAGCGACACCCGGCTGGCGACGAGAATCCCTATCAGTCAGCTCGTCGCTCGGCGATCTCTCGGATCGTCTCGCTGCCGCGATCGACGTAGCCGCCGTGATGGCAGACGACGTGGTCGATCTCGAGGGCCGCGAGGCGGGCAACCGACTCGAGTGCGCAGTCCATGTCGGGCGTGAACTCGGGTTTCGGGCCGGCAAGTGGCTCGCTGCCGTCTGCGACGAGCGCATCGCCGGCGAGCAGCAGGTTGCCCTCGGGGAAGTACAGCGAGCAGTGGCCCGGCGCGTGGCCGGGCGTCGCGACGATTTCCATCGGTCCCGCGAGCGTCGGGATACGGACGCCGTCGGCCAGTTCAATATCGACCTCGACGGGCGGGTAGCGGTCACCATCGCCTTTGATCGGGGCGCGCTCGCCCGTCACGAACGGGGCTTCTTCACGGTGGGTCGCGACGACTGCGTCGACGGCCTCGAGCAAGTCACTGAGGCCGCCCGCGTGGTCGCCGTCGTGGTGGGTCAGGACGACGAGCCAGACGTCCTCGAGGTCGTACCCGAGCGAGCGGAGATGGGTTCGGATGCCGTCGACGGCACCCGCCGGCCCGACGTCGATCAGGACGAGGCCGTGGTCGGTCTCGACGGCCGTGGGTGTGATCGTCATCGTGCGGCCGTACTCGATCGTCATCGGGAGCGTGTGGACGCCTGCGCCGCGCTCGTGGTCGGAGTGCATGCTTGAGGCGAGGACCGCCGGGCTCAAAGGGCTATTCGTCCGGATTAAGCCCGGGTTTTCGACCGCAACCGGACGTCCTCGTCCTCGAGACAGCCGGTAATCTGAGGGGATCGTAAAGCGGTGAGCGCAAGACGTGCATTTTATAACCATCACCAAGTAAGAGGGGCGTACGACTATGCCGAACTCTAATGGCCCTCGTCAGGGATCCCGACGAAAGCTCGCGAACGCTCCTCGAGACCGTGGCTCCTCGCCGCCACAGCGAGCGATTCAGGAGTACGAAGCCGGAGAGAAAGTCCACCTGAAGATCGACCCAAGCGTTCCAAACGGACGCTACCACCCACGTTTCGACGGCCGAACCGGCGAAGTTGTCGGGAAACAGGGCGACGCCTTCAAGGTCCAGATCAACGACCGCGGCAAGGACAAGACGCTGATCGTCACTGCAGCCCACCTGCGCGCCCAGAACCAGGAAAAGAGCCGAATCTGAGCCAGGATGACGATCTTCAAAGAGATCGTCGACGAGGAGTTCCTGACAGTCTCGGAAACGAAGGAACTGCTCGCCGACATCGAAGCCGAACGCGCGATCGACGAGGACCGCGAGCTGCGCTACGAACTCGCACGAGCGATCGAGCACGTCAACCGATTTACCGTCCTCGACCCCGAGGAGGCCCAGCAACTCGTCGACGACCTCCAAGAGATCGAAAAGGTCGACGAAGCCACGGCGTACAAGATTGCCAACCTCCTGCCGCGTAATCGGGACGAGCTCCGATCGGTGTACGCACAGCAACGGTACTCGCTGTCAGGAGAGGAACTCGACGAGATTCTCAACGTCATCGCGAAGTACGCCTGAGCGCGGCCGCGTTTGGAGCCGCTGTTTCTATCGTCGCTGACACGCTGGTCGATGCCGTTTCGACGCGATCGAAACAGGCCAAACCCGAAGACGATGGTGGCAATGACGTCGTTGATCTCACAGCGCAGCCGAGCCCGTAAGCGCGCCCAGTCGGTAGTACGAACGGCAGCAGTCTTCTTCTCGAGTCGGTGACCGATTTCGGATGGTGTTCCGGAACGTTGACTGAAGTGGGACTGGAAGGGGAAACGGAATGGTCGACCCCGCTACCGAGCCGCTGTTGGTGCTTGTATCGCGCATCGCCGTGGCGTTCGGTATTGGGGCGCTCATCGGACTGGAGCGCGAACGGAGCGAATCCGGTGGACTGTTCGCAGGGAGCCGCACGTTCCCGTTGTTCGGGCTCTTCGGTGCGCTGGTGCAGGCGTTCTTTCCGACGTTGCTCCCTATTGCACTGATCGCTCTCGCCGTTCCACTGACCGTGGCCTACGGCGGCAAGATCGTGACGGAAGGCGACATCGGTCTCACGACCCTGACCACCGCACTACTGACCGTCGTCCTCGGGGCGTTAGTGACCCACTCACACCGCGGCATGGTGATCGCGATCATCGTGGGCGGTGTCGTCACGGTACTCCTTTCGGCCAAGCATACAATTCATGGATTTGCCGATCGGATCGACGAGAGCGAACGCCGGGCCTCGGTCAAATTCATTCTCGTCGTACTGGTCGTCCTTCCGTTGTTACCCGATCGAGACCTCGAGGTTCTGTTCGGGCTCAACCCACGGTTCGTCTGGCTCATGGTCGTGTTCGTTACGGGATTGAGTTTCGTCGCCTACGTGCTAAGCCGGACCGTCGGTGCCGAGCGCGGCATCGCACTGACCGGGGTTCTCGGCGGGTTCGTCTCCTCGACCGCGACGACGGTGTCGATGGCCGAACGGACGGCAGATACACCCTCGCTCTATCGGATCTGCGCGTTCTCGACGGTTATCGCGTCGGTCGTGATGTTTCCACGGGCAGCCGTCGAGATTGCGGTCGTCAATCCGGCGTTGCTCTCCCACGTCGCGATTCCACTGGGTGCGATGACAGTGTCGGGCGCGCTCGCGGCTGCCGTCGTCTACTGGCGGTCGGCTCCGGAATCCGCGATCGAGACCGACATCGAGAACCCGTTCCGGTTGCGACCTGCGCTGTTTTTCGGGGCCGTCTTCGCCGTGGTCCTGCTGGTGTCCGAACTCGCACACACACGGGTCGGTGCGTCTGGCGTCTACGCGATGGCGTTTCTCTCCGGGCTCGCCGACATCGACGCGATCTCGATCACGTTGAGCAGGCTCGCGGCGGAGGGCGCGATCTCTCAGCAGGTAGCGACGACAGGGATCGTCATCGGTGCAATCGCGAACACGCTCGTCAAAGCGGGACTTGCGTGGCTGCTCGGAACACGACGGCTCGCACTTCTGGTCACGGCAATACTCGGTGTCGTCTCGGTCGTCGGTCTCGTGTTCGTTCTGGTTCCATTCTGAGCACCACGACAGCGCCTGTCGATAGTCGCCCATCGAAAACGAGGCTCCCCTGTCTCCAATGAAACTGTGCCGACTCTTTAAGTACGCCGTTACCGTACTGTACCCCAATGAGTGAAGCCGACAGCGACGGGACAGATGTTCGCCGCGCAGTCGTGTTGGATTATCTCGCCCATGGACTCTCGAACGATGGTCGTCCCCAGTACGAGAAGTCTCCGGCCGGCTACGCCCTCGACATCGACGACTTCCAGCTCTATCAGGTCGCATTCGACGAAAACGAGCGTCTCACCATCGGGAGCGAGGTCGTCGTCAAGCCGCGCGAGGAACGCGACATCGTCACCGAATCTCACCGCGTCGACTACGAGACGCTCTCCTCGGGCGCGCAGTCGGAACTCGAGTACGTCGTCGCCGACTTGGTCGAGGAAAACGAAGAGCGATTCGTCGACTTCTACAACGACGCCCAGCCGATCACGTTGCGGCTCCACCAGCTAAATCTGCTGCCGGGAATCGGCAAGAAACTCCGCAACAGCATCCTCGATGAGCGCAAACGAAAACCGTTCGAGAGCTTCGAAGAACTCTCCGAACGCGTCTCTGGACTGCATGATCCCGACGAAATTCTGGTCGAACGGATCCTCGAGGAACTGCGCGAGGACGATCTCAAGTACCAGACGTTCGTCGGTCGGCGTGAACAGGAACAAAACCAGTAGCGTCGTGCTGCCGTCGAGACGGTGCGTTTACACCACTCCCCCCCATAGCGGCGGCAATGAGAGATCCAGACGCACTGATCGCCCGGGCGGGGGTCCGTGGCGATCCGGACCGCGACCAGCACTTTCTCGTCGACGACCGCGTTCTCGATCGATTGCCGACCTATCTCACAGAGATCGGCGCCGACACAGCCCACGTCCTCGAGATCGGTGGCGGGACGGGCGTTCTGACGGATCGACTGCTCGAACTCGCCGACGAAGTGACCGTGATCGAGCGCGACCGCACGCTCGCCACGTTTCTCACCGAGGAGTTCGCCGACGAGATCGGTGCAGGGCGGTTGACCGTGATCGAAGGCGACGCCCTCGAGGTCGACCTGCCAGAGTTCACGGCGTCGGTGTCGAACCTTCCCTACGGCGTCTCGAGTGAGATTACGTTCCGCTTGCTGCCAGCACAGCGCCCACTCGTCTTGATGTTCCAACAGGAGTTCGCCGAGCGGATGGTCGCCGAACCTGGCACCCCCGAGTACGGCCGACTTTCGGTGTCGACCCAGCATTACGCGGACGCCGACCTCGTCGAGTCGATCCCGAAGGAGGCGTTCTCGCCCCCGCCAGCCGTCCAGAGTGCCGTCGTCAGACTCGAGCCTCGCGACCCCGACTACGAGGTCGACGACGAGGCGTTTTTCCTGCGATTCGTCAAGGCGCTGTTCACCCAGCGCCGGAAGACGATCCGCAACGCGATCCGGAACACGGCCCACATCTCGGGGCTCGAGGAGCCCGATGCGGTCGTCGAGGCGGCCGACGAGGAGCTCCTGCGAAAGCGAGCCGGCGCGGTGGCCCCCGCGGAGTTCGCGGCGCTGGCCCAGCTCGCTGCCGACGTCAGCCCAGTCACCGACGGCCAGTAGCGAGACGGCGAGTGCGCGGGTCGTTCGCACTGTCGTTTCCGACCGACGGATACTCGTAGCTGCACGGCTCATTCGCTCGAGAGACGACCACTAACCGATGTCCGGGACACTGTCTACGCTCAATCGACTGTCGGTGACCGCGATCGATCGGCTGTCGGAGGCGTTCGGGCCGAACGTCAGGATCGCGGTGACGATCGCGGCGGTCGGCGTGTTGTTGCTCGTCTTGCTCTCCTATCGACAGCTCCAGGACTGGCTCAACGAGCGAACCAAGCCGCTGTACGGCGATATCATCTCGACGGCGGTGCTGATCGGTACCTGTGCGGTGACGGTCTCGGTCATTTTGGGTGCCTGGGGACTGACTGGTAACGTCTACACGATCTACACGGAGCAACTCGATCTCGACGATGTCATCATCGGCCGAGCGATCGTCTCGTTTATCCTGATTATCGGCACGCTCATTTTCACGCGGTTCGTCAAGCGGATCGTCAGCGAGGTTCTCGGATCGGCGTCGGCCGTTACGGACCACCAGCGCGAGATAACCCATCGGATCTCGCAGGTGGTCATCTGGGCCGTCTCGATCGTCGTTATTCTCGGCATCTGGGTCGACGACCTCGGTGGCCTGCTCGTCGGGGCCGGATTCCTCGGCATCGTCGTCGGTATGGCCGCCCGCCAGACCCTCGGCACGGTGATCGCTGGCTTCGTGTTGATGTTCGATCGCCCGTTCGAGATCGGCGACTGGATCGAGGTCGAAGACCACGAGGGGATCGTCACCGATATCTCGATCGTCAACACGCGCATCCAGTCGTTCGACGGTGAGTACATCATGATCCCCAACGACCTCATCTCCTCGAGTATGGTAATAAACCGCTCGAGACGGGGTCGACTCCGCGTCGAGATCGATGTCGGCGTCGACTACACGACGGACGTCGAACGGGCCGTCAAAATCGCACACGAAGAGGTGTCGAATCTCGAGAAATCGCTCAATGGCCCGTCGCCACAGGTCATCACCAAGGAGTTCGCCGATTCGGCAGTCGTCCTCGGCGTGCGCTTTTGGATCGATCGACCAAACGCCAGACGGCGAGCAGAGGCCCGGACAGCCGCGATTCACGCGATCAAAACGGCGTTCGACGACGAGGGGATCAAGATCCCCTACCCACAGCGCGAACTGTCCGGGCGGGCCGAAACCGGCGGCTTTCGGGTCGCCGACGACGGGACTCGAGTACCTGACGGGCAAACGGAGAGCCGGGAACCACACCACGGGATGACACCAGAGGACGATTAGATGACACTCAGAGACCAGCGTGATGTCGAAACGGACGTGTACCAGCCAGCAGAGGACTCGCAACTGCTCGCCGAGGCGGCCTGTGAGCGGCTGCCCGACGACGAGGACCGACTCGTCCTCGAGGTCGGCACGGGCTCGGGATACGTCGCGGGTCGAATCGCCGAGGAGACGCCAGCGCGCGTGATCGCCTCGGATCTGAACCCCCATGCGGTTCGCCAGGCCCGCGGCGAGGGCGTCGAGGCGGTCCGCGCTGACCTCGTTGCGCCGTTTGCCGACGGGGCGTTCGACGCAGTCGTGTTCAACCCGCCGTATCTCCCGACGGATCCCGACAACGAGTGGGACGACTGGATGGAACGGGCGCTGTCGGGCGGCGAGGACGGCCGAGCCGTCATTGATCCGTTCCTCGAGAGCGTCGGTCGCGTGCTCGCTCCCGACGGCGTTGTCTTCCTGCTCGTCAGCAGTCTCACCGGTGTCGACGAGGTGGTCGAACGCACCGGCGAGGAAGGGTTTAGCGCCGTTGCCGTCGCCGACGAGTCGTTTCCCTTCGAGACGCTGACCGTCCTCGAGTTGCTCCGGTGAGCGAAATATACATTTCGGAAGTCGAGAAAAGACTGATAATGCCCTCCACTCGACGAGCACTCCTGACGAGCGTCGTCGCCGGGAGTGCCGCCATCGCCGGCTGTTCGACCGTCACGCGATCACCGACGCCGGACGAACCGCCGCCGGCGGGCGTCGACGAACTGCCGGATCCGGACGGCCACGTCGCCGGTGCGAACGGCTCGTGGTCGGGTTTCGGTTGTAACGCCGCCAACACTCGTGAAGTCGCGGACGGCGAGGCGCCAGTCGAAGAGGTATCCGAACGCTGGCGCGTCGAGACCGCACAGACGACCTACCACGAACCCGTCGTCGCCGACGGGACCGTCTACCTGCTTGAGGCCCAGTCGCGTCTCCGCGCGCTGGACGCCGACAGCGGCGACGAACTGTGGACGCTCGAGGACGCGAGAGCGGTGCCGGTGGTCCGGGACGGGGTCGTCTACATCCCGTCGACCGATACCGTCCGGGCACTCGAGGCAGACACCGGCGATCCCCTGTGGGAACGAGAGTTCGAGGTGCCGGGGCGAGTGACCGGCCCGGCGACCTACGCCGGGGATCGACTGATCTGTGGCGCGGGCGAAACTGTCGTCGCACTCGAGGCCGAGACCGGCGAGGAGGAGTGGCGACGCGACGTCTTCGGACAGGTGCTCGACCACGCCGCGTTCGTTATGGGCTACTGGGTTGTCGTCGCCACCGAGGCGGGGATGGTCTACCTGCTCAGTGAGGGTAGTAGGATGGGGGGACGGCGATGGCAACTCCCGGCCGTCCCGATGGCACCACCGAGCGCGGACACGGACACGATCTACGTCAGCTGTCGGGACGGGACGACGTACGCGCTGACCGACGAGGACGGTTACGCGGACGAGGCGTACTGGTCGGCCGATACCGGCTGGACGGAACGTGGTATCTGTGTCGCGAACGGTCGGGTTTTCCTCCGGGGCGCCGGAACGCTCCACGCGCTCGGTACCGACGACGGAACCCGCTACTGGAGTCACGATGTCGGCGGCTGGCAACACACCGCGCCAACGTATGGCCGCGAGACCGTGTTTATCGGCGGCGACGCCCTCTACGCACTTGATCCGACTCCGGACGGCGTTCTCGAGGACGGCCCTGCAGTCCGATTCCAACGCGAGTTCGAGGGCCGGGTCGGCCCCGGGCCGGTGCTCGACAACGGCGTGCTCTACGTCGTCGCCGAAGTCGAAGACGGCGAGTACGCGCTCGTCGCCCTCGAGTAGAGCCCCCATCTGCCCCGTGTTCACAGGAATCGTGAATGCGTAGCCGAACGCGAAGAAACCTGCAAAAATTACTGCAACGCATTAGCATGGATGGAAAATATTAAGCGTCGGTATAGCCTAGCCGCTCCCACGATGACTGAGTACGTTTCGACCACGCCGGGGCTCTTTCCGCTCCCGGACTGGGCGAAAGACGATCTCTCGGAACTGAAGGGCCACCAGAAACACGACCTCATCAGCGGTGACGAAGATGAGGAGATTTCCTCGGTATATGAGCAAGCACGCGAAGAAGTGATCGAGACCCAGCAGGCGGCTGGTCTCGACCGCATCGTCGAAGGACAACTCCGCTGGGACGACATGCTCGCTCACCCGCTGGCCGTCCACGACAACGTCGAAACCCGCGGCATCGTCCGCTACTACGACAACAACAACTTCTATCGAGAGCCCGTCGTCAGCGGCGACCTCGACGTCTCGGGCGACGTCGCAAACGAACTCGAGGCCGCGGCCGAACTCACCGACGACCTGCAGGCGGTCCTCCCCGGCCCGTACTCGCTGGCAGACCTCGCCACCGACGAACAGTACGGCGACGAAGCCGAGTTCCTCGGCGCGATCGCTGACTTCCTCGCAGGCGAAGTCGACGCCTTCCCAGACGTCGAGACGCTGTTCCTGCTCGAGCCCTCGCTCGTCGAGAACGCACCCGAAGACGGCGCAGATGAACGCGCAAGCGAGGCGATCGATCAGGTCGCGAGCGCGACCGACGCCGACGTCGTCGTCCAGCCCTACTGGGGCGCACTCGAGGAGAAGGTCTACGCCCACCTGCTCGACGCCGACATCGACGCGGTTGGCTTTGACTTCGTCGCGAATCAGGACGACAACCTCTACAACATTCAGGAGTACGGCGCGACCGGCGACGTCTCGCTCGGCCTTGCCGACGGCCAGAACACGCTGGTCGAGGATCCAGAAGCGATCCGCGACCGCGTCGACTGGGTCGAAGAGCAGTTGCAGGTCACCGAGTTCGAAACCGTCTATCTGACGACGAACACGGAGACGTTCTACCTGCCATACGCCAAGTACGAGGAGAAACTCGAGGTGCTTGCCGAGGCCGCGGATCTCGCAGAGGTGACCGTCGCATGAGCGCAAACGAGAACAAAGACCAGTTCCGACCGGAGAATCACGAAAACGACCACTTCCTGCTGACGACCGTCGTTGGCTCCTACCCGAAGCCCAAGTGGCTCAACCGCGCCAAAGAGCTGTATCAGGACCCTGATCACGGCTTTGATGAGGACGACTATCAGGAAGCGAAAGACGACGCTGCCCGCCTGATCACGAACGAACACGAGCGCGCGGGCCTCGACGTCGTCGTCGACGGCGAGATGCGCCGCAACGAGATGGTCGAGTTCTTCGCCCACCGGATCGAGGGCTACGAGTTCAACGGCCCCGTCAAGGTGTGGGGACACAACTACTTCGACAAGCCGAGCGTCGTCAGCGACGTCGAGTACACCGACTCGTGGCTTGTCGACGAGTACGAGTTCACTGCCGCCGCGACCGACCGTCCCGTCAAGGTCCCGATCACGGGCCCCTACACGCTCGCCAACTGGTCGTTCAACGAGGCCTACGAGGACGACGACGAACTCACGCTCGCACTGGCCGACCTCGTCAACGAGGAGATCGAAAAGCTCGTCGACGCCGGCGCGCGCTACATCCAGATCGACGAGCCCGCCCTCGCGACGACCCCCGACGACCACGCCATCGTCGGCGAAGCGCTCGAGCAGATAGTTGCCGACATTCCCGAGGAGGTGCGCATCGGCCTCCACGTCTGTTACGGCGATTACTCCCGGATCTACCCCGAAATTCTGGAGTTCCCCGTCGACGAATTCGACCTCGAGCTCGCAAACGGCGACTACGAACAGCTCGACGTTTTCAAAGATCCCGAGTTCACCGCAGATCTCGCACTCGGCGTCAGCGACGTCCACGTCGCCGAGGTCGAATCCGTCGAGCAGATCGAGGAGAACATCAAGAAGGGCCTCGAGATCGTCCCGCCGGAACAACTCGTCGTCTCGCCGGACTGTGGCGTGAAGCTGTTGCCCCGTGAGGTCGCCTATGGCAAGATGGCGAACATGGTCGAAGCGGCCCGCAACGTCGAGGCCGAACTCGACGAGGGCACCATCGACATCGAACGCGATACGGCTGCACCCGCCGACGACTAACGACCGACCCATCTCGATCGACGGCACGCGCCGTTTCGAACACCGCGCGCTTATTCTGTTTTCGCTGTTTCCACTCGAGAACACCAGTAGCTATTTCTGGCATAACATATCAGTCTACAACTAGAGTCCTCGTTTCATGGCTGCTGTCCACATATATCGACGACATCGATGTTACCTGGTAACCCAAATGTCCGGAAGGATACATATAAGCAGCAGCCATAGATGAGGGCGATGCAACACCCAGTGTCACCACAACGTGACCTCGACGAGGACGTCGCCGACCACCGCAGTCCCGACCACGATATCGACCCGCTTTTCGTCAATCGCTGGTCGCCGCGGGCGATGACCGGCGAACCGCTCGAGGAAGCCGACTTCCTCCCGCTGTTCGAAGCTGCACGCTGGGCCCCATCGGCGTTTAACAACCAGCACTGGCGGTTCGTTTACGCGACCCGCGAGGACGACGAGTGGGAGACGTTCGTCGACCTCCTGAGCGAGGGGAACGCGTGGGCGGCCGACGCCGGCGTGCTCGCGGTGATCCTCTCGAAGACGACGTTCGACCACAACGGCCAGCCAGCGCCGGTCCACTCCTTCGACACCGGTGCGGCGTGGGAGAACCTCGCCCTCGAAGGTGCCCGTCGCGGGCTCGCGGTCCACGGCATGGCCGGCTTCGACTACGAGCGCGCCGCCGAGGAACTCGACGTGCCCGAAGAGTTCGCGGTCGAAGCGATGTTCGCCGTCGGCGAGCGCGCGCCGCCGGAGACGCTGCCCGAGGACCTACAAGAGCGCGAACAGCCCAGCGACCGCAAGCCCCTGTCGGAGATCGTCTTCCAGGGCCGCTTCGAGTAACGCGTCCCGGTCTCACCCACCGTCCTCGTCCGTCTCCGCCACTCGTGGGGATTCGTAACACATTATCCAGCGGACGGCGAACGAAGCGGCGTGTCCCACGACGTGCTGATCGCCGGCGAAACGCTGATCGACTTTCTCCCGACTGCTTCAGGGCCGATCGACGCGGTCGAGGGGTTCGAACGACGACCCGGCGGCGCGCCCGCGAACGTCGCCGTCGCCCTCGCGCGCCTCGAGCACACGCCGACGTTCTGGACCCGCGTCGGTGACGACCCCTTCGGGCGGTACCTCCGTGAGACGCTCCGCGAGCACGGTCTTGCCGACCGATATGTCGAACTGGACCCTGATGCGAAGACCTCACTCGCCTTCGTCACCCACGACGAAACCGGCGACCGTGAGTTCTCGTTCTATCGCGACGGCACCGCCGACACGCGCCTCGAGCCGGGACGAATCGACGATGCGACCCTCGAAGCGCACGAGTGGGTCCACGTCGGCGGCGTCACGCTCTCGAGCGGGCGCTCCCGAGCGGCGACCCTCGAGTTGCTCGAGCGGGCCGCCGAACGAGGCTGTACCGTCTCGTTCGACCCCAACGAGCGCCCGGAGCTGTGGGCCGACGACGACACCTACCAGCGCGTCGTCCGCGACGCACTCGCGACCGTCGACGTGCTGAAAGCCACCGCGGGTGAACTCGAGCGCCTCGGCTTCGAGGGCGATAACGCCGAAGCGATCGCTCGAGACGCGATGACGGCCGGCCCGTCGGTCGTCTTCGTCACACGCGGCAGCGAGGGCGCGATCGCCGTCGCCGACGACGGGACGCCGTGGGCGGGCACAGCGTCACACTCTGGCTACGAGCCCGACGTCGTCGATACGACCGGCGCGGGGGACGCCTTCGTCGCCGGCGCAATCGTGGGGTTGCGCGAGGACCGCGACCTGGCCGACACGCTCGCCTTTGCCAACGCTGTCGGTGCCGCCGCGACGACGGCCGCCGGCGCGATGGCGGCGCTGCCGACTCGAGCGGCTGTGACATCGTTCGAAGACTGAACACGCTCAGCGTTCCGCGTCGTCGAACGTAAAAACCCGCTCGTCGCAAGTGGGACAGACCAACTTTTCCGACGGCGTCTGACCGATGGGCGTCGTTTCGCCACAGCAACTCGACTGCGTGATCGTCAACTCGTCTCCACAGAGGGGACACGCCTCGAGCAGCGAGCGCAGCGGCCGGCCGGCGGCCCGGCGGATCGGGGCCGACTCGACGCGGGACTCAAGAGAGCGTGCGGCTGCGAGTTCGGCGACGGCGACGCCGCGCCGAAGCGTGACCGGCACGCCGCCGTCGCGCTCGAGGACGAGCACCGACCGGCCCCAGCGTCGCTCCGCTCGCGCGTCGACCGACGCGTCGGTCTGGTCGTCGGCGATCCGTGCGAGCGTTGCCATTTTTGCCTCCCGAAGCGTTCGCATCTCGCGTCGCCAGTCGTCGCGCGCAGCATCTGTGAGCCGAATTTCGTCGCCCTCGGGGACGACGACGCCGGCCTCGAGGAGCGTCGTGAGGACGGCTTCGCCGGTCGGCTCGGCCGTCTCGCTGGCCTCGGCGGATGCGATGCTCGAGTCCGAGAGCGAACCCGTGGCAGCGACCGGGCGGCTGTGGTCGAACAGGTCGATCGGAAGCGCGGCGACGAGCGCGGGCGCGAACCGCGGTGTGTACGGGACGACGTAGCCACGCAGGGCGATCACTGCCGTGCCGACGACGGCGACCGCTTTCGCGGCGGTTCGGCGACCGAGAAGTGAGAGCCCGCCGACGGCGATGGCAACCAGCACGCCGTTCGTGATCGTACACGGCCAACATCGGTTCTCGCCGGTGTACTCGCGCCGTCGAATCCGCTCTCTGAAATCGGTCATGGGCCATGCGTTCCGAGTGCACTGTCTTGAGTGTAGCGCCAGCAGTAGCTTTTTTTGTAACAGGTCTAAGGTTCAGCCAGATGAACACGCGTGCGATAGCGAACCAACGACCACCGCTGAGTGACCGCCAGCAGCGTCACTCGTCAGACTGTCACCGGTCGACGAGTCCTCGAGATCCACTGCAGGTGATAATTCCCGATGGACAGTGACGAACTCACCGAAACGCTCGAGGACGCGGGCCTCTCGCCCTATCAGGCCGATGCGTTCGTCACGCTGCTGGGACTCGGTTCCGCCTCGGCGACCGACGTCGCACAGGCCAGTTCGGTCCCCGATCCGCGCATCTACGACGTTCTACGCGACCTCGAGGATGACGGCTACATCGAAACGTACGAACAGGACAGCTTACACGCTCGAGCGCACGATCCGGCGGACGTCCTCGCGGATCTCCGCTCGCGTGCCAACCGGTTCGAGACTGCTGCCGAGGAGATCGAGGATCGCTGGAGTCGACCTGACCTCGAGGAGCATAAAGTCAGCATCGTCAAACGCCTCGACACGGTCTTGGCGCAGGCCGACGACTTGATTCGAGCGGCCACGAATCAGGTCCAGATCGGCCTGACGCCGTCGCAGTTCCGCGACCTCTCGGATGCGCTCGCGACGGCCACCGAAAACGGCGTCGACGTGAAGGTCTGTCTGTTCCCACAGACGGGAGCCGAGCCGGAGTTACCGTCGACCGACGAGCTTTCCCGTGCGTGTACGGAGGCCCGCTATCGCGATATTCCCTCGCCGTTTCTGGCGTTGATCGACCGATCGTGGACGTGTTTCTCCCCACACGGCGGCTCGACGAACGAGTACGGCATCATCGTCGACGATCGAACCCACGCCTACGTCTTCAACTGGTACTTCCAGACCTGTCTCTGGGAGGTCCACGAGACGATCTACTCGGCACGCGACGACGAGTTGCCGATCACCTACGTCGATCTCCGGCAGTGTCTCCGGGATATCGTCCCGCTGCTCGAGGACGGCCGGCAGATCGAGGCGACGATCCACGGCTTCGCAACTGATACAGGCCACGAGGTGACCCAACATGGGACGATCACCGACATCACTTACGCCGGAGTCTCGACGAGTGACGACCGTGAGACACCGCTTACACAGCTGGCAGGCGAAGCCTCGCTAACGCTTGCGACCGACGACGGCACGTACTCCGTCGGTGGCTGGGGGGCGATGATCGAAGATTTCGAGGCGATACGGATTACGATCGAATCAATCACTTAAGATCGGTCCGTTTTCCGACGTCTGCTGTGCGATGGGCGCGACGATGAGCTGTTGCTTTGTGCGGTGCTGAGCCGATTCTGGAACGGCCCGTGCTCTCGATGGATTTGACTGAATTGGTTAACTACACCTGTTGTACCTCACCAGTAATTATAAATACCAGAGACTATCATATTCTTTCCTATGAGTGAGAGATACTCACAGGCAAATGAGAATAACAACTCGAGCGTCTCACGGCGGACGTTCGTCAAGGCAGCGGGTGCAGGCGGGGCTGCAGTCGGCCTCGCGGGCTGTATCTACGGCGACTCGACGTCCGAAGACGCCGTCGTCTGGGGGATCGACCCGAACGCCGACGAGGCAGTCGGCGACGAGATTATCGACCTCCTCGAGGAGAACGGGGCCGACGGGATCGACATCCGGCTGCAACCCGGCGACGAAGACACGGACGACCGACGAGACTCGTATACGAACTTGCTGCAGGCCGAAGAGACCCAGCCGGACTTGTTCTTGATGGACAACGGCTGGGTGAACGTCTTCATCCAGCGCGGCCACATCGCCAATCTGAGCGAGGAACTCGACGACGAGGACCTCTCGCTCGTCGAAGACGAGTACTTCGAATCCTTTACCCAGACGGCTCGCGATCCGGAGACGGGCGACCTCTACGGCGTTCCGATCTTCCCGGACTACCCGACGATGCAGTACCGCAAGGACTACGCTCGGGAAGCCGGCTACGACGACGACGACTTCGAGGAGTGGGCAACCGAGCCGATGACCTGGCAAGAATGGGCCGAACTCACCGAGGAGATCGTCGAGGCCTCTGACGCGGAGTACGGGCTCGCGACCCAGTGGGACCAGTACGAGGGAACGTCCTGTTGTACGTGGAACGAAGTCATGTCCTCGTTTGGCGGCGCGTACTTCGGCGGTCGCGAGGACCTCTTCGGTCCAATCGGCGAGCGAGACGTGACCGTCGACGAACCCGAATTCATCGAGGGGCTACAGATGATGCGGACGTTCGTCGCCGACGAAGCCGACGAGCACACCCTCGAGGACGAGTACCCGCTCGGTCTCGCCACCTCGGATATCACCTCCTGGACCGAAGAAGACGCTCGTGAAGCGATCCTGTCGGGCGAAGCGGTCATGCAGCGCAACTGGCCGTACGCGATCAACACGAACCTCGAGAGCGACGAAGGCGACGATCTCACGGTCGACGACTACGGCGCGATGCCGATGCCCTACGCCGTGACCGAAGACGAGGCCGCCCAGCCCGGAACGGGCGGCTCGACGTCCGCACTCGGCGGCTGGCACATCGTCCTCAACCCCAACTCCCAGAACAAAGAGGAGGCACTCGAGGTAATTCGCGCGACGATGACCGACGAGTTCAATCTCGGCATGTTCGATCTCTACGGCTGGGTTCCACCGAAGCCAGCCCTGTTCGACACCGAGGACGCCGAATCGGTCGAGCCGATGGGCAACTACATGCAGACGCTACGCGTCGCCGGGGAGAATGCGATGCCACGCCCCGTGACGACGGTCTGGCCGGACCAGTCCAGTCTCATCTCTGAGGAGGTCAACCTCGCCGTTGCCGGGGACAAAAGCCCCGAGGATGCAGCGGCTGATCTGCAGGACGGGCTCGAAGCCACGGAAGAGTAAGGATGAGCACAGAAGACCGAACGACGGGTCCCACCCGGCAATCGAATCGATCGGGACCGGTCGTCGCGATCACGCGCTGGATGGAGAACCTCGGCGAGACGGGGTTCGCCTACCTGCTGTTGACGCCGGTGATGCTCCTGTTGGGGACGATCGCGCTGTATCCGCTCTTGCGGACGTTCGAGCTGTCGCTATATCAGAACGTGCTCTCTGACCCGGAGTTCGTCGGGTTCGAAAACTACGTCCAGCTGTTCACCGGCGGCGCGAGCCCGCGGTTCCCCGGCTCGACGACGTTCCTGCCCGGCGTGAGCACGAGTGGGAGCTTCCCGTTCGTCCACCTCGAGGGACTGCTCCGAAGCGCACTCGCGGTGACGCTGCTTTTCACCGTCGTGAGCGTCTTCTTCGAGACGATCATCGGCTTCGGGCAGGCGCTGGTCCTCGATCAGGACTTCCGGGGTCGGCGCTGGGTCCGCGCCGCGATCATCATCCCGTGGGCGATCCCGATCGTCATCCAGGGGATGATCTTCTACCTGATGTTCCACCCGAGCGCCGGCTTCCTCACCGAGCCGCTGGCGAACTGGGGCCTCGTTGCCGCGGACAACACGCTCAACGATCCGATGAGTTCGCTGTTGATCGTCACCGTCGCGGACATCTGGAAAACGACGGCGTTCATGGCGTTGCTCATCCTCGCCGGCCTCCAGAGCATCGACCGGAGCCTCTACGACGTGGCGAAAGTCGCCGGCGCGACCAAGTGGCAGCAGTTCAAGCTGATCACGTTCCCGCTTGTCTTGCCCGCCCTCGGGATTGCAGTGTTGTTCCGCACCATCGACGCGATGCGGATCTACGGTCTCATCGACTCGGTGTCGGGCTGTACGACCGTGCCATCGCTGTCGTGTATGGTCGTCGCGACGTTCAACACGAACCGCGGCCTCGCGGCCGCCGTCGCGTTCGTCACGGCCGGCGTCATTGCGATTGCCGTGTTGGGCGTCATCTACCAGCAGTACAAGGAGGGGTTCTGAGATGGGGGCCGCATCCGACTCCACCCAGACAGCCGACGACGAGATGGGACCACTCGAGCGCTGGACCCACGGCGTCGTCAATGATCAGGAAAAGCGCAATCGACTGTACAAAGCGCTGTTCTACGTCGCGGCGGCGTTTTTCCTCGTCACGACGCTGTTCCCGTTCTACTGGCTGTTAGTGTTGGCACTGACGCCAAGCGTTCGACAGGCTGATTGGAACGTCTCGATCCCGCTGCTAGGTGAGGTCCCGTTCCCGACGCCACAGGGGTTCAACGTCTACGCGTTCGTCGAGGTGTTCCAGCAGGTGCCGTTCCACCTCTACGTGTTCAACAGCTTCGTGCTCGCAACGGCGACGACGGTCATCGTCCTGTTGCTCGCGAGCCTCGCCGGCTACGTCTTCGGCCGCCTCGAGTTCCCCGGCCGCGGTCTGATGATGCTCGCCATTCTGGCAGTGTCGTACTTCCCGCCGGCGGCGTTCCTGATCCCGCTGTACGATGCGTTCCTCGGGAACGCGGTGTACATTCCGTTCCTGGACATCGAGCTGTTCGAACCGCCACGACTCGTCAACACGCCGGGCTCGATGATCATGCCCTTCAGTGCGTTGTTCCTCCCGCTGTCGATTTTCATCCTCACCACGTTCTATTCGCAGATTCCGGACGGACTCGAGGATGCGGCACGCGTCGAGGGAACGACCAGACTGGGCGCGCTGTTTCGCGTGATTATGCCGCTTTCGGCACCCGGCGTCGCCACGGCGGCCGTGTTGACGTTCATCGCCGTCTACAACGAGTACTTTTTCAGCTCGATTATGGCGTTACAGAACCAGCCCGAGCAGTGGTCGCCACTGGTGGGCGGGATATTGAGCTACCAGACCCAGTACACGACGGACTTCAATCTGATGGCAGCCGCCAGTATTGTCGGCGTGTTGCCGATGTTGATCATCGTCGTGGTCGCACAGGAAAAGATCGTGAGCGGACTGACCGACGGCGCACTTAAAGAGTAACCATGGCACGAGTACACTTAGACGACGTAACGAAACGCTACGAAGATATCGTCGCCGTCGACGAAATGAATCTCGAGATCCGAGACGGCGAGTTCGTCTGTCTCGTCGGCCCCTCCGGTTGTGGCAAGTCGACGACGATGGAAACCATCGCCGGGCTGACGAAGCCGACAGAAGGGACGGTGACGATCGGTGAGACGGACGTCACCAACCTGCCGCCGAAAGACCGTGGGGTCTCGATGGTCTTCCAGAACATCGCCCTGTTTCCCCACATGAACGTCTACGAGAACATCTCCTTTGGCCTCCGCCTGCGGAAGTTCGACACAGACGAGATCGATCGTCGAGTCGAACAGGCATCCGACGTCGTCCAGCTCGAGGGGATGTTAGACCGGGAACCGAGCGAGCTCTCGGGTGGACAACAACAGCGCGTTGCGATCGCACGCGCGATCGTCCGCAAACCCGACGTCTTCCTGATGGACGAACCGCTCGCTAATCTGGACGCGAAGCTGCGGGTGCACATGCGCACGGAACTCCAGCGACTCCACAAACAGCTGGATACGACGATCATCTACGTCACCCACGACCAGGCCGAGGCGATGACCATGTCCGATCGGATCGCAGTCATCAACGCTGGCGAACTCCAGCAGATCGATCCGCCGCTGGTCTGTTACAACGAGCCCAAAAACCGGTTCGTCGCCGGCTTCATCGGCTCCCCGTCGATGAACTTCGTCGAAGGCAACCTGACCGACGACGGACTCACGACCGACCACTTCGACCTCGAGTTCGATTCCGACGGCCTCGAGCCCATCGACGACGACGTCACGATGGGGATTCGCCCGGAGGACATCTCCCTCGAGCGCGAGGCCGACTCGGCGACGAGCACGTCCGAGACGATCGAGGCGCGAACGGACGTCCTCGAGCCGATGGGTGATGAGATCTTTATTTATCTCTCACTCGACGGCGCGAGCAGCGAGATGATGACCAGCAACGAGGCCTCGACCGCATCGAACCAGCTGCTGATGAGCGTCGATCCGGACACCGAAGTCGGTGAGGACGAGTCCGTCTCGGTCGTCCTCGATCGCTCGAAGGTACACCTGTTCGAGACGGCCTCGGGCGAGGCGATCACCCACGGGATCGCCGATCTCTCGGACGCCACGCCGACCGCGAGCGTGGCTCCGGAGGCCGAATCAGGAGGCCAACATGAGTGAACTCGTCGCCGTCGTCTACTACGGCGGGCTGACGGTCCTGTTTTTCTTCTGGATCTACGGGATCGTCTCGTTCGCACTCGACGTCAAAAACAAGCTCATCCCCGTAATTCGACAGTATCGACGCGCAAGAACCGAACGTAGTCGACAACAGGAACACGACAATGACAGACAGGACCGAGAAGAGCAGTTGTACTAAGCGCAGCGACGACGCCCGATCGCAGCGAGCCCCCGACGCGACCGACCCAGTGGAGGAGCGATGACGTCGGAGCCACCAGCCGTCCGAACCGGCATCATTGGCCTCGGCAACATCGGCCAGTACCACGCCGACCGACTCGAGGAACTCGGCGTTCCGATCGTCGGCGGGATGGACGTCTCGGCCGAGGCCCGTGATCGGTTCGCCGAGCGCTACGGTGTCGACGTCTACGACGATCATCACGACCTCTACGACGTCGCCGATGCTGTCGTGATCACGACCCCGAACAAGTTCCACGAGGCCTACGCTGTCGACGCCTTCGAGCGCGACCTCCATACACTCCTCGAGAAGCCACTGGCCCACTCCCTCGAGAGTGCCGAACGGATCGCTGCCGCGGCCGAAACGACTGATGGCACGTGCATGATCGGGTTTAACAATCGATTCCGGAACACGGTCCGGCTCCTCAAAGAGCGGATCGACAGCGGCGAACTCGGCGAGATCACCCACGTCGAGGCCAACTACGTCCGCCGGCGGGGGGTCCCGGGCCGTGGCTCGTGGTTCACCCGGCGCGAGATTTCAGGTGGCGGCGCACTCATCGATCTCGGCGTCCACGCTATCGACCTCGCGCTGTACCTACTCGGCGAACCGACCGTGGAGGAAGTCTCGGGTGTCACCCGATCAGCGTTCGGCTCGCGCGAGGACTACACCTACCTCGAAATGTGGGGCGATGACAACGGCCCCGACGCGTTCGACGTCGACGACTCCGCCAGCAGCTTCATCCGCTGTGCTGACAACCGGACGATCTCACTCGAGGTTGCCTGGGCGACGAACCGGCCACCGACCCACGAGTTCGTCGTTCGAGGGACGGACGCTGCGGCCCGATTCAACCTGCTCGAGAACGAACTCACGCTCCACTCGGCGAGTTCCGACGGCGCGGATCACTTCGTCGACACGACGATCGAACCGAAAGAGAACGACCCGCACGCGGACGAACAGCGCGCGTTCTACGAGGCGATCGACGCCGGTCGCGGAGTCGGGAGCGGCCTCGAGGAGGCGCTGGGGGTCCAGCGGGTCGTCGACGCGATCTATCGCTCGAGCGATGACGGGCAGACGGTTGCCCTGAACGCGCCGCCCCACGACCACTAACCGGACCGGCCACGCGCTCGGTCGATTCGACTCGAGTCGACGGACGTCCCTGTACGAGACAGAAACCGGTACGCAGCGACGCCTCTGCAATTAAATTACAATATTGCATCCGGTGAATTTATACTGGACAAGGTCCTCGAATCTCACGTATGGATATCGGCGTACACACCCCGCCACTGGCAGACGAATCGCTCGAGGGAGCCCTCGACTATCTCTCCGAAATCGGCGTCGACGCGATCGAACCGGGCGTCGGCGGTTACCCCGGCGATGCCCACCTCGTCCGCCGGGACTACCTCGACGACGAGGACGCCCAGACAGACCTGCACGACCTCCTCGCGGAGTACGACATGCGAATCAGCGCCCTTGCGACGCACAACAACCCGCTCCATCCGGACGACGAGCAAGCCGAAACCGCGGATACCGAACTCCGCGAAGCGATCCGTCTCGCCGACCAACTCGGTGTCGACACCGTCACCTGCTTCTCGGGCCTGCCCGCGGGCGGCCCCGACGACGAGGTGCCAAACTGGATCACCGCGCCGTGGCCGAGCGAACATGCCGACGCCCACGAGTACCAGTGGGACGTTGCGATCGAGTACTGGGCCGACCTCGCGGCGTTCGCCGACGACCACGGCGTCGACCTCGCACTCGAGATGCACCCGAACATGCTCGTCTACGAACCTCACGGGATGGCTCGCCTGCGCGAGGCGACGAACGAACGCGTCGGCGCGAACTTCGACCCCTCACACCTGTACTGGCAGGGCATCTCGATCACTGACGCGATCCGACACCTCGGCGACGCGATCCACCACTTCCACGCCAAGGACACGCGGATCTACGAGGAGCAGGCACGTGAGAAGGGCGTCCTCGACACGACCGACTACGACGACGAAGCCAATCGCTCGTGGCTCTTTCGCTCAGTCGGCTACGGCCACGGCGAAGACCACTGGAAGGACGTCGTCTCGACGCTGCGAATGGTCGGCTACGACGGCGCGTTGAGCATCGAACACGAGGACTCGCTGACGAGTTCCCGCGAAGGCCTCGAAAAAGCCGTCGATCTCCTCGAGCGAGCCGTCTTCCGCGAACAGCCCGGCGCAGCGTACTGGGCCGAGTAGCGCGTCGCTACCTCAACCGTCTCCCGAGTCGATTCATCACGGATCGTGAGACTGTCACTCGTGACGAAAAGCACTAACTACACCTATTGTGAATGAGTATGCATGACGCTCGAAGTCGGTGTACTCGGCTATCGATTTATGGGGAAAGCCCACGCAAACGCCCTGTCGCGGCTCTCGATGTTCTTCCCGGACGCGCCGGATATCGAACGCAGCGTACTCGTCGGCCGCGACGAAGCCGCGCTTTCGGACGCGGCGGATCGGCTCGGGTTCGAGTCGATCGCGACCGACTGGGAGACTGTCGTCGACGACGTCGACGTTTTCTACAACCTCGGGCCGAACCACGTCCACGCCGAGCCCTCGATCGCCGCCCTCGAGGCCGGCACGCCCGTCTTCTGTGAAAAGCCCCTCGCGCCGACGCTCGAGGACGCAGAGCGGATGGCCGACGTCGCAGACGAGGCTGGCGTTCCCAACGGCACCGCGTTCAACTACCGCTTCGTGCCCGCGATCCAACACGCCAAGGGGCTGCTCGAGGCCGGCGAACTCGGCGAGATTCACCACGTCCGCGGGCGCTACCTCCAGGACTGGCTGGTCGACCCCGAGGCTCCGTGGTCGTGGCGCAACGACGCAAAGATGGCAGGGTCGGGTGCGCTGGGAGACCTCGGTGCCCACACGGTTGACCTGCTTCGATTCCTCGTCGGCGACGACGACCTCGCGGGCGAGATGGAACGCGTCAGCGGCCACCTCAAGACGTTCGTCGACGAGCGACCTGTAGAGAGCGAGACTCCAGCGGAGTCTCGAGGGAACGAAGACGGCGAAGCCGTCGAGCACGATGAGATGCGAGCCGTGACCGTCGACGACGCCTACTCCGCCCAGGTCGAGTTCGAAAACGGCGCGATGGGGACCCTCGAGGCTTCCCGGTTCGCGACGGGGCATAAAAACGACCACACGATCGAGATCCACGGTTCGAAGGGCAGTCTGCGATTCTCCCTCGAGCGACTGAACGAACTCGAGGTACTGCGGGCCGACGAGAATCGCGGCTACGAGACGGTGCTGGTCACCGACGAGAGCGACCCCTACGTCGACCACTGGTGGCCGCCGGGACACGTCCTGGGCTGGGAGCACACCTTTGTCCACGAGAACTACGAGTTCCTCAGCGCAGTGGCTGCCGACGACACGTTCGAACCCAGCTTTGCGGACGGGCTCGCTGCCCAGCGCGTGCTCGCAGCGATCGAAGCGAGCGACGAGCGCGGCGAGTGGGTCTCGATCAACTGACGACGATCCCCGTTCGCGTCGATATCGCAGTCGCTTATAGTCCGCTGTGAGTACCGCGGTCTATGCAACTCGAGACGAGTTCTTGGACCGAGGTCGAAGACGGAGCGCCGACGACGGCACTGCTCCCCGTCGGCAGTACGGAACAACACGGTCCCCACGCCCCGGTCGGGACGGATACGATCATCGCACGGTCGATCGCCGCCGACGCCGACCGGGAGAGCTCTCTCGACGCAGTCGTCCTTCCATCACTGCCCGTCGGCGTCGCTCCCTACCACGGGCGGTTCCCTGGCACCCTTTCAGTCTCGCCCGAGACGCTTCGGCGCTACGTGCGCGACGTCGTCGAATCGCTGTCGGAGACGAGCATCGAAACGGTCGTCTTCGTCAACGGCCACGGCGGCAACGGCGACACGCTCGCCCAGCTGGCTCGAGAGCTGACCGAGTCGCCGTCGCTCGACCTCGAGGCCTATCGCTGGGAGTGGATGCGAGCCGTCGATGATCACGTGGGTCACGCGGGCGAACTCGAGACGGCCGTCTTACTCCATCTGTGTCCGGACGACGTCGGCGAGCCGGTCGCTGGCGACGCAATGAGTTGGGACGATACGGTCGACGGCGGCACCATCCACCAGTTTACCGACGAGTTCAGCGAGAACGGCGCTGTCGGCGACGCGACGGGAGCGACAGCAGAACAGGGCAAACGCGTGTTCGAGACGGTCGTCGACGCCCTCGTCTCGTTCCTCGAACGGGTCGACTCGAGTACGGGCGAGAGCGACGAGTAAGCGCGGCGTTACTCGGCGTCGAGGTCGATCGACTCGAGGCCGTACCGAGACTCCGTCGGATGCGGTTCGTAGCCACTGAGTTCGGCTGCCGTCGCGACAACGTTCGTGTAGGTCGTCAGGAACGCAACCGGGGCGTCCTCGAGGACGAGCGACTGCACCTCGTGATAGCGTTCCATCCGTTCCGCTCGGTCGTCGAGTTCGCGGGCCTCCTCGAGCAGCGTATCGACGCGGTCGTTTTCGTAGCCGTGATGTAACGCCGCGCCCGTCGAGTGGAACATATCCGACAGCCGGTCGGGATCGGGGTACCACAGCGTTCCCCACGACGTGAGATAGCCGTCGAAGGAGTCCTGTCCCACGCGGTCGACCATCGAGCTGTACTCCATCGTGGTCACGTCGACGTCGATCCTGATATCGGCGAGCTGGTCTTGAATCACCTCGGCGATCAGCGGGAGGCTTCTGGCGTCGAACGTGAGGAACTCGACCGTCAGCTCCTCGCCGTCGCGCATTCGAACGTTATCGTCTCCGACAGTCCAGCCGGCCGCGTCCAGCAGGGAACGTGCGTCCTCGAGGTCGTGGTCGTACCCCTCGAGATCCGGATTCGCCCAGTCGGAGATATCCGGCGAAAACGGCCCGACAGCCGGTTCGTCGACGCCTGCGAGGACCGAATCGACGATCGCATCGCGGTCGATCGCGTGGTTGACCGCTCGCCGAACGCGGTCGTCGTCGAACGGCTCCGACTGGGTATCGAAGGTGAGGAATCTGATCCGCGGAATCTCTGGCGTATACGTGTCGATACCGGCTGTCGACTCGAGGTCGTCAACCATCTCGAGGGGAAGAATGCGAGCCATCTCGAGTTCGCCGTTCTCGAGTTTCATGCGGCGGGTCTGGTCGTCGTCGACGATCTCATAGCGGACGGACTCGATCTCGGGCGTCTGGCCGTAGTAGTCGTCGTTACGGACGGCTCGCAGTTCGGAGCCAGCCTGGTAGGTATCGAAAACGAAGGGCCCGGTGCTGATCGGCTCCGTGACCGCATCATCGTCGTCGACTGCGGCCGGGCTCAGGATGACCGCTTCGTTCCGCGAGAGATGGGCCGGAAGTGGCGAGAACGGCTGTCCGGTTTCGACGTCGATGGTCAGCTCGTCGGTCGCCTCGACAGTGTCGATAGGGACGTCGGCAAACGCCGCCGACGAGACGGTTCGTTGCAGCGAGTCGACGGCGGCCGCCGCATTGAACTGTTCACCATCGTGAAAGGTCACGTCGTCTCTGAGCTCGAATCGCCACTGCTGCTCGTCGAGACGTTCCCAGTCGGCCGCAAGCCCGGGAGCCGGATTCGCGTCGTAATCGACGCTGACGAGGGCTTCGGTGATCCCAAGACGGCGAAGCTGGCTCCCACCATCCAGCGGATCTCTGTTTGCCTTCCACGGGCCACCGATACGAACCTCGGCGTCGTCAGAGGCACTCGAGAGACAGCCAGCAACGGCGAGCGTTGTCGCTCCAAGTGTTGTTTTCAGTGCGGTCCGTCGGTTCATCGTCTGGGATGTGTCGTCTGTCATAGCGTTATCGTGTGTTCGGTGATCGTGAGGTAGTGTCGCTGTCCGAATCGGGGTTCGACCTCTCGGTCGTTCGGTCGCCGGGAGTTGCCTCGAGCAACGCCTGTGTAGAGGGGTGTGACGGGGTCGAGAGTACCCGGCTCGTCGGTCCCGTCTCGAGCAGTCGACCGTCGTCCATCACGGCCACGCGGTCGGCGACGTGGCGAATCACGTCGAGATCGTGGGAGATGAACAGGTACGTGAGCCCGAGGGCCGCCTGCAGATCGGCGAGGAGGTTGAGAACGGTCGCCTGCGTCGAGACGTCGAGTGCCGCCGTCGGCTCGTCGAGGACGACTATCGACGGCTCCAGCGCGAGCGCGCGAGCGAGCGCCACGCGCTGGCGCTGGCCACCAGAGAGCTGCCGGGGATACCGACTCGCGTGCTCGAGGGAAAGCTCGACGAGTCCGAGCAGTTCCTCGACGCGTTCGGCCCGGCGTGAACGGTCCCAGCCGGCCTCGAGGAGCGGTTCGCGGATCGACTCGCCGACCGTTCGCTTCGGGTTGAGACTCGTCCCCGGATTCTGGAAGACGACGCCGATTGCGGCAATCTGGGCTTGCTTTCGCGCATCGACGCCGCCGACAGCCTCGCCACGAAGCCGGACGATGCCGTCGGTCGGTTCCTCGAGGCCCGCGATCAGTCGGGCAAGCGTCGACTTGCCACAGCCGCTCTCGCCGACGAGGCCGACGGTTTCTCCGGGTCGGAACGCCAGCGAGACGTCTTTGACGGCGACCGTTCGGTCATCGACCCTGAGAAGTCGATCGACGAGCGCGTCGGATTGTCGGAACGACTTCGTGACACTCTCGAGGTCGACGAGCGATCCGTCGGCCGCTTTCGGTTTCGAAGCCGTCGACTGTGTGCTCGTTCCTCCGTCTGCGGCCGGCGTCGACAGCCTCGAGCGACTGGCTGACGTGGTTGATTCTCCCCTCATCGAGTCGATGGCTGCGTCGCGTGCGTCCGAGACGCCACACCGAACGACGTGATTCTGGCCGACCGAGACGAGCGGCTGTGGGCGCTCGTGACAGTCGTTGGTCGCAACCGGACAGCGATCGGCGAAGGCACAGCCCGGCGACGGCGCGGAGCCATCGGGCGGTGTCCCGCCGATCGTCGGCAGCTGTGATTTCGGCTCGGAGCGGTGTGGCAGACAGCCAAGCAGCGCCTTCGTGTAGGGGTGGGACGGATTCGAGCGGACCTCGTCGGTCGGCCCCCGTTCGACGACGACGCCATCGTACATCACGACGACCCGATCACACAGCGTCGAGACCACCCCGAAGTCGTGGCTGATCAACAGCGTTCCCATCCCGTACTCGGCGCTGAGTTCCCCGAGTCGATCCAGGATCGCGGCCTGGGTCGTCGTATCGAGCGCCGTCGTCGGCTCGTCGGCGATTAGTACCGACGGCTGGCGGGCGAGTGCGATCGCAAGCATTACCCGCTGGCACAACCCGCCGCTGAGCTGGTGGGGGTAGGCGTCGATCCGTTCTTCAGGCTGGGGAATCCCGACGGTCTCGAGCAACTCGAGGACCTCTGACCGCGTCCGGCTGGCACGAAGACACGAGCCGATACCGGCTGCAAGCTCTCTGAAAAACGGCTGGTGGTCCGGATTTCGACGAATCCGCAACGCCTCGGCGATCTGCTCTCCGACCGAGTACACCGGGTTAAGCGTCGTCGACGGGTCCTGAAACACCATCGCGAGCTCCCGGCCGCGGAGCCGCTGTAACGTGCGGTCGTCGGCCGTCGTCAGCTCCTCGCCGTCGAATCGGATGCTGCCGTCGACGATCTCGCCGGGCTCCTCGAGGCGGACGATCGACCGCGCGGTGACGGACTTTCCACAGCCACTCTCACCGACGAGGCCGACGATCTCACCGGAAGCGATCTCGAACGACGCGCCGGAGACCGCGTGGACGGGCTCCGTGCCGGTCTGGAACCGGACGTGGAGATCCTCGACGGCGAGTCGTCCGGCCATTTAGGTTCGCCTCCGTTCACGGTCCTCGAGATGGTCTGGGTCGAGGACGTCCCGCAGGCCGTCGCCGAGCAGGTTGAACGCGATGACGGTCACCGCGATCGCGACGCCAGGGACAGTGATGAGCCACGGTGCCGACCGGAGGTAGGTTCGGCCGTCAGCGATCATCGTTCCCCACTCGGCCGTCGGTGGCTGTGCGCCCAATCCGAGAAATGAGAGCCCTGCAGCCGCGAGCACGACGGTGCCGAGATTGAGCGTCGCGAGCACGAGCACCGGGTTGAGGATCGTCGGCAGCAGGTGGCGTCGTGCGATCCGTCGTCGTGGCGTCCCGTAGAGTCGGGCCGACTCGACGTAGGCGCGGTCTTTTACGGAGAGCACGCTCCCGCGGACGACCCGCGCGTAGGTGGCCCACCCAACGACCGAGAGCGCGATGATGACGTTTGTCAGGCTCGGGCCGAGCACGCCGGCGATGACGAGTGCAAGCACGAGTCCCGGAAACGCAAGCTGGATATCGACGACTCGCATCACGATCGCGTCGACGACCCCACCACCGTAGCCCGCAATCAGCCCGATCGTCGTCCCGATCACGAGCCGAACCGTCGTCGCCACGAGCGCCAGAGCAAGCGAGATCCGGGCTCCGTAGACGAGCCGCGTCGCGACGTCGCGGCCGAGCGCGTCGGTTCCAAGGGGGTGGGCGACTGATGGCCCCTGCAGCCGGGCCTCGAGAGCCTGCGCGGACGGATCGTAGGGGGTAATGACGGGGCCGACGATCGAGACGATCGCCAGCAGACAGACGATCCCGCCGCCGAGCCGGAGGTGTGGATTCCGCCGGATCGCCCGCCCTCGCTGTGAGTCGACGAGTGTGCGCCCTCGTTCGAGGAGCGAACTCGGGTGGAGTCGTGGCCACACGGAATCTGCGTTCCGGTGCCGATCACTCACGGCTGCTCACCTCCACGTCGGTCGATACGAGGGTCGAGCGCGACGTACGCGAGATCGACGAGCTGGTTCGTGAGAACGAACGCGAATGCAGTCACCAGCACGACGCCCTGAACGATCGGGTAGTCGCGGGCGAAGATCGCATCGACGAGCAGCGTGCCGAGCCCCGGCCGCTGGAAGACGACCTCGACGATGACCGCGCCGTTGAGCACGAATCCGAACTGGAGGCCGACGATCGTCACGACCGGGATCAACGCGTTCCGAAGCGCGTGTTTGTACACGACGAGCCGTTCGCGAACGCCTTTCGAGCGTGCCGTATCGATGTACTCGGCCTCGAGGACCTCGAGCATCGACGTTCGAACGAGCCGCGTCACGATCGCGGCCATCCCGGTCCCGAGCGTGATGGCGGGAAGCACGAGGTGGCCGAGCGTCCCCGACCCTGAGACGGGAGTCAGCCCGAGCCAGAGCGAACAGATCAGAATCAACAGGTAGCCGAGCCAGAAATTCGGCATCGAAACGCCGAGCAACGCGACGAACTGGCTGGTCCGGTCGAGCCACGTGTCCCGGTGGACGGCACTGACGACGCCCGTCGGAACGGCCAGCAATAGCGAGACGGCCATCGCCGCCAGCGCGAGCTCGAGTGTGTTCGGGATGTGCTCGATCAACAGCGACGTCACGGGTTCCGACCGGTAGTAGGAGGTGCCGAGGTCACCCCGTACGGCGTCGGTGAGCCACGAAAGATACTGAACGAAGAACGGCTCGTCAAGGCCGTGTTCGGCGCGAAACGCTTCGACTTGACGCTCCGAGGGCGGACTCTGTCGTTGTTCCCGGAGGATCGTATATGCTGGATCGCCGGGCGTGAGAAAGACGAACCCGTAGGTGAGCAGCGAGACGCCGGCCATCACGACCGTCAGCGACCCGAGCCGGGAAAGAAGCGACCGTCTCATCTCGAGTCGTGCAGGTGACGACCACTCCAGTACACGCGGTCGTCTCGAGTCGTCTTGAACCGACCCCTGTCGATTCGGAGACGGCTGCCATCGAGCGAAGCACTCATCCAAATCAGGTTTCAGTAGTGAAAACGAGATTGTAAAACTTCGGATTCCGTCCGCGCCGACGGATCGACGTCTCCTCCAGTGTTCGATAGACGACGTTACTGATACAGCCCATACCAACTATTCTGAGAAGCGCATATAATAATAGTTGTTATTTAGTAGTATAGAATTATTAAAATTCATCGGGTATTCGACATCCCTGTCTATTGTTCCCCATCACGAGGATTCGACTCGAATTACCGACCCAATCTCGTCGTAGCGAACGCTGCTGTCGGTGGGTGACTGACCGTCGAGTTCGAGATAGCCCGGCCCGAGATCGGTCACCGTCCCGGTATGTTTCGGATCGTCGCCGCTGGCCCGTTTTCGGTCCCAGATTTCGACGGTGTCGCCCGTCGACACGTGTTCGCGGAGCAGTTCCGCAGTCTGTTGTTCGTTGGCGTCCGGCGGAATCGTGAGTTCGGTCATCGTCGGTCTGGGGAAAGACCGCGATGGGGGTAAGCGACCACTCGTCAGCTGATGGGCGTTTTTATATCGTCGAGCGCCCCGCATCGACTGTCCCACGATCTATATCGGACGACAGTTTTTCCGTGAGAGCGCCGAACCGAGTGGTATGACGACGATCAAGGACAGCGTCCACGACCACATCCGGATCGACGGTGTGGCCCGCGACCTCCTCGATACGCCCGAGATACAACGGCTTCGCCGTATCCGTCAGCTCGGCACTGTCTCGATGGTCTACCCATCAGCCAACCACACCCGATTCGAGCACAGTCTGGGTGTCTATCATCTCGCCTGTGAGGCGCTCGAGTATCTCGGTATCGACGGGAGACAGGCCGACTGCGTCCACGCGGCGGCACTCCTCCACGACGTCGGCCACGGCCCGTTCAGCCACAACCTCGAGTCGCTGACCCACCGCCGAACGGGGCGCTACCACGACGACGTCCACGCCCTGTTGACCGAGGGCGACGTCGGCGAGGTCCTGCGAGCGCACGACCTCGAGCCGGCGGCGGTCGCGGATCTCGTAGCAGGAGAGGGCCGATTCGGACAGCTCGTCTCGGGCGAACTCGACGTCGATCGGATGGATTACCTCGTTCGGGACGCCCACCACACGGGCGTTCCCTACGGCACGATCGACCACGGCCGGCTGATTCGTGAGTTGACCTTCGTCAACGGCGAACTCGTCCTCGATGAGGGGAACGTCCAGACCGCAGAGAGCCTGCTGGTCGCCCGGGCGTTGATGAACCCGACCGTCTACAGCCACAGCGTCGCTCGGATCAGCAAGGCGATGCTTCGCCGGGCGGCCGAGCGATTGCTCGAGTCGCCACACAACGAGGTCGATGCCGACCGACTCCAGCGGATGGACGATCACGATCTGATCGCCGCCCTGCGATCGTGTCCGTCGACGGGCGAGTTCTCGCGGCGACTGGATCAGCGCGACCTGTTCAAGCGGGCGGTATGGGCCGAAATCGACGACGTCCCCGGCGGGATCATCGAGGCTGACCACGAGTCGATCCGGGCGTTCGAACGCGAGATCGCAGCCGACGCGGGTGTCGAGCCCGACAGTGTGATCCTCGACGTGCCGGGCCGGCCTTCGATGAAAGAGTCCACGACGCGGGTGATGGTCAACGGCGACGTTCGCCAGCTTGGCCAGCAGTCGCCGCTCGTCGAGGCGCTTCGAGCGGCTCAGTACTCACAGTGGCGGTTCGGCGTCTACTCGCCAGCACCGGAGCGGGATCGGGTCGGCCGGGCTGCAGTCGACGTCCTGGGCCTCGACATCGACGGCGCGCTGGTCAGCGAGGTTCGAGACGGGCTGGATACGACGCTCGATCAGTTCGTCGACTGACGGTTCGGTCGGCGCTCAGCTGTCGGCTTCGTCCCGGGGAGCCCACTCGCGGGCGCTCGAGCGAAAAGGGCTGTGCCGGCCTGTCCAGACTGCCAGACGACAGTCAGTAACCGCCCGATCGCGTCTCACGGCTCATCGCCGCCGGCGACGACCGTTCGCGTGCGAGCGGTGCATGAATCGTTTTGTCCGGCAGTATCACTGGCGAAGACGGATGCGACCGAGCGGTGGATCGTGTCAGTACCAGGCTCCGCCCGACGAGACGTTGATGTCCTGGCCGGTGATGTGACGAGAGCCCGGCCCCGCAAGCTGTCGTGCCGTTTCAGCCACTTCCTCGGGCGGAACTAACTCGTTCATAGCGAAGCTCTCGAGGAGTTCGTCTTTGACGTCTTCGGCGTCGATGCCGCGCTCGTTGGCCTGTCGCTTGAAGACGGCCCTGATGCGCTCGCCCTCGACTGGCCCCGGACAGATCGCGTTTACCGTGACGTCGTCGCCGAACTCGAACGCCAACGCGCGAGTCAACCCGATCACGCCCATCTTCGAGGCGGCGTAGGGTGTCCGGTTCGGATACGGACGCTTGCCGCCGATCGAGGAGATGTTGATGATGCTGCCGGTGGCCGACTCCCGGAGGTGTTGGGCCGCCTCGCGGACCGTTCGCACCATCCCGACGACGTTCACGTCGAGCGTCTCGAGCCACTCGTCGTCGGTCGTTCGTTCGACAGGGGCGGTCGGCCCGGCGATGCCGGCGTTGTTCACGAGACAGTCCAGGCCGCCGAACGCGTCGACGGTGGCGTCAATCGCGTCGGCGACCGACTCGGAATCGGTAACGTCGGTTTCGACCGCGAGCGTTCGCTCCGGTGCGTCGATCAGCTCCGCGGTTTCGTTGATCCCGTCGCTTCGCGCTGCGAGAGCGATGTTTGCACCCGCCTCGGCGAACGTGATGGCGATTTCGCGGCCGAGTCCCTGACTCGCGCCCGTCACGAACGCTGTGGTATCGTCACGCATACGTAAGCCGTCGAAAAAGATCACTAAAAACGTTCCTGCCACAGCACGGTTCGATGGCTGCATCGAGGGAGTCGTTCAACTCGAGGAGCCTCGCGAGGCCATCGTGGCGATGCAAGGTCTGGGAAACGTCGGCAAACCCGTCGTCGAACCGTCGCCCGGTGGGTTCGATCGAGGACGCGATTGTATCGGTCACCGGTTCCACCGCTGGATGGTTGGTTATCGACGCCGTCGAGACCGGCGTTTCTACGCTGTACCCACTAACGAACCGGAACGCGCTGGCCAGACCTATTTCCGCCCGCTCGATGTCGACCGACTATGACTGACATTGCCATCACTGGCGCATCCGGACAGGTCGGCAGAAAGGCCATCGAGGCGCTCTCAGACGAGACTCTCACACTCTTTTCGCACAGCGACACCGAGGATCTGGAGACGGAACCGATCGAGATCGCCGACCGGACGGCGTTCGTCGACGCCCTCGAGGGACAGGACGTCTTGCTCCACCTCGCGGCCAACCCGAATCCGCGCGCTGAGTGGGATGCGGTCTCCGGACCGAATATCGAGGGCGTCTACAACGCCTACGCGGCCGCCGTCGAGAACGACCTCGAGCGCGTCGTCTTCGCGAGTTCGAACCACGCGGTCAATATGGGAAACACCGTCTCGCCGATCCGGCCGGAGTCGACGGTCGGCAAGCCGGATATCGTCCGCCCGGACGACCCGATGGACCCGGACACCTACTACGGCGTCACCAAGGTCTTCGGCGAGGCGATGGGCGACTATTACGCAACCCGACACGGACTGGACGTTGTCAATCTGCGAATCGGCTGGCTGCTCTCACCCGACGAACTCAGAGCGGAGTGTAACGACCGCGACGCCGCCGGCGAGCGATACGCTCGCGCGATGTGGCTCAGTCCCGAGGATTGCCGGCGGGTGATCGACGCCGCCGTGACGACGACGCTCGACTCGACTCCCACGACTGCCCACGGAATCTCCGACAACTCCGAGCGGTTCCTCTCGCTGTCGGAGACAATGCTCGAACTGAACTACCGGCCACAGGACGACTCGGCCGCCGTTCTCGACGGTGCGTAGACGATACTCGAGATAGGGTCTCGAATCCCGGACGGTGGATGACTGTCGGTCGAAAAACCGTAAGGTCGATTACCGCTAGATTCGTACTGAGACATATGTCTACAAAAGTAGCCGACTCGACGGGCTACGGGCCGAACTTCCAGATGTCGGCGTTCGGATATATTATGGCGGGGATTCTGGTAATCGTACTGCTGCCGTTGCTCCCAGTGGCGATCCCGGCGTACGTCCTCTGGCGGGTATTCGTCGCGGACGAACCCGAACACAGCTTCGAGTCGTGGCGCAGCGGTCGCTCATCAAACGGATCGTAACGGGTTCGCTTTTTCAATCGTCGGCGCTCGCCGTGACCAGTGCCGACGGCGGCTCGCCCGGCAGGTCGTCGCGATCGTGTGGTGCGTCGAACGCGAGGTCGGGGCCGCGAGCGATGATCCCGTGTGGAGTTACCTCGGGATGGGTCGTGTAGTAGTGTTCTTTGATGTGGGCCATGGTCACCGTCTCGGCGACGCCCGGCGTCTGATACAGATCACGGAGGTACGGCCAGAGGTTGTCGTACTCCCGGATGTACTGGACGTTACACATGAAGTGCGTGTGATAGACGTTGTCGAACCTGACGAGCGTCGTGAACATCGCGATATCAGCTTCGGTCAGTCGATCGCCCGCGAGATAGCGCTGATCCGCTAGCACGTCGTCCCAGTGCTCGAGCGCCCCGAAGAGGTCGTCGATCGCCGCGTCGTAGGGCGCTTGCTCGGTCGCAAAACCGGCCCGGTAGACGCCGTTGTTGATCGGTTCGTAGATGGCCTCGAGGATTCGGTCGATCTCTTCTCGATACCCCTCCGGGTAGAGATCCACGTCGTGCGTCGCGAGGTCTCCGAACGACGTGGCGAACATCCGCATGATCTCTTTGGATTCGTTGTTGACGATCGTCTCCCGCTCGGTGTCCCACAGCACCGGCACCGTCACGCGACAGGTCGCGTTCGGGTCCGCCTCGACGTACAGTTCACGGAGGAAGTCGGCGTCGCGAACGTGATCGCGCGTACAGCCGTCCTTTTCGGGCGTGAACTGCCAGCCGTCGTCACCGCGATACGGGTCGACGACCGAGACGGAAATCGCGTCCTCGAGGCCCAGCAGTGCTCGCGTCACAAGCGTGCGGTGGGCCCACGGGCAGGCGTATGAGACGTAGAGGTGGTACCGGCCGGCTTCGGGCTGGTACTCGGCGTCTGGATCGTCTCGAATCCAGTCACGGAACGGTGCCTCCTGCCGATCGAACGAGCCGTCCTCTCCGGCCGTCTCGTACGCGTCTGTCCGCCACTCACCATCGACGAGCATGTTCATACCCCTCGTAGGGGCTGGCTGACACAAATGCTCTCGCTAACACTCGTGTTACCGCCGAATAAGTCGTCGAAACGGGTCCGAACCGGCAACCAAGCCGACCGCGACGGAGTCACTCATGTGCTGTGTACGACTCGAGTGTCGTGAGCAGCTCCTGACTCGGTTCACCGGTGACGTTCCGGACCTGATTCGTTTCGGGATCGTGGACGATCATTCCGCACGCATCCAGTTTTGGGAGATGGATATGATGGAGTGCGGTGCGGACGCGTTGTCGGTGTTCGTCGGCCGACTGGTCTCCGCTTTGTACGTGCTCGGTAACCCGTTCGATAAGCGTCGAAACCGCCATCACGTCCGTATCCGTGTGGTTCAGTATTCGAAGGACAGCCCGGCGGTGTTCGTGAGCGACCATCGAGAGGACCACATCAGGAGCGGTCGATTTCCCACGCTCGGTTGTAGTGGTCGTCGCAACGTCTTCGGCGTCCGGCCGGTCTGCTCTCGGCGTATGATCCATGCCCGCCTAGTCCCTCGCTAGCCTCGTGTTCCTTTGGCATGGCTCACAATGGAACTGCGTATGTTACATTCCCGAATCTGGCGAAAGTAGTGTATGCGTGGTGAGCGCCACGATTGCACGGCGGAGTCGTTCCGTCACGGCCTGATCGGAAATCCCGAGTTCGTCCGCGAGCTCTTTGGTTGTACAGCCTCTCGGAATATCGTAGTACCCGTTCTGTACGGCGAGCGTAATCGCTTCACGCTGGAGATCGCTCAAGCCATACCACGGGCCAGCGTCCGGTTTCGTCGGGTTATACACACGAGTTACCTCCAACGAGATCTGCGCGTCTTCACAGTGTGTCGTGAACTCGCTGAGGGCGTCGTGATCGGGAAATCGCAGTTCGAAATCCCACTTCTCGGGTGTTCCGATGGCACTCAACAGCTGTCCGTTATGCTCGCTAATGCCATTGAAAACGTGATCCTGGTTCGCGTCCCAATCGAGCGTAAAGAGTGTTCTGTCGTCGAATTCGTCCACCGCCGATGCATTGCTGACAGTCGGATGGCGTTGGACGGATTCGACGAACGAGTTCCGTGTCGAGTTATGGATCCAGAAGAGTGGCACGGTGGCTCCACCGATCGGGACGAGACTCTCGAGTTCGATAGAGGTGATCCCCTCGACACGGAGAATCCGTCCGAGTTCGAAGTCAGCAGATGAGAGCCGAAATTCTGCAATTACGCTCATTACTTGCTCGTGCCAGCTTGGTTGGCCATGACCGCACAAAATGGGGTGGCCTGATACACCATGCTTGCGCGAAATCAGCAGGAAACTGCTCGATTTTGTGCGGTCTGGTGTCACTATGCTCCGGCGACCGTGATCGAGGCTTGATACGAACTGCTGTCGTCACGTCCCGCTGATCACCGACCCCGTCTCTGGTAATCGGCGGGAACTCGATCCAGCAGACCGTATGATACACCACCCACGTGGGTTATCCGCCCTCGAGACGAATCGGTCGACATGGCTACCGTGATTGAGTTTACGAGTCCGGCGGACGAGTTTCCACTGGGAACGGTCTTCGAAAACCTGCCGGGGGTGACGATCGAACTCGAGCGACTCATCCCACACGAGACCCTGATAATCCCGTACTTCTGGGTCCGTGGCGCGGAGGCTAAGGACATTGAAGCCGCGTTCGAAGCCCACGCTGGCGTGGTCAGCATCGACCTCATCGACAGCGTCGAAGACGAGTATCTCATGCGTGCCGAGTGGGAAGAACAGTACTTCGGCATCCTGAGCGCGCTTGCCCAGGCCAACATCGCCGTCCTCTCCGGGATCGGGACGAAAGACGGGTGGGACTTCGAGGTCCGCGGTGAGAGTCGCGAGGCGATCAGCGAGTTTCGGACCAACTGCCAGAACCACGACATTCCGATCGAGATCACCGCCGTCCACGCGTTGCTTCCGATCCAGGGCGACAGCTACGAACTCACTGACACCCAGCGAGAAGCGCTGGTGTTGGCCTACGAACGTGGCTACTTCGATTCGCCACGCGAGGTGTTACTCGAGGATATCGCCGACGAGCTCGGAATCGCCCAACAGTCGCTTTCGTCTCGACTCAGACGCGGGCACCGGCGGCTCATTGCCGGGACGCTCATCAGTCAGGAGGCCTGACCGAAACGTCCGGCGGGGTATTAATACCCTATGTATAATCAGTAGCCCTGCTAAACCGAGTCTGGCCACTAAACTGAGGTAGAATAGCATGACAGCCAGCCTAGCCAGTGTCGAGTTGGAATCACTCGAGTACTCTCGAGCGTCAGAAACGTATCGTGCCCGGTACGACCAAGACACGACGTCTACAAGCATTGCCGTTGTCGCAGCGATGACGAACATTCTGGACGTCGGTCCGCTCGAACTGGACCAACTCTACTACACGATCGACACCGATGCCCTTGACAAACTCGGACGGATTCAGGGGACGCCGAACGGAGCCGTCGACATCTCGTTTGCGTTCGAAGGATACGGGATAACCGTGTCCAGCGACGGGGTGGTAGCAATCTCGCCACCGGACCACGAACGAACGGGCGGCCGGGACACAGGAGCCACGAACGAATGACCACCGAGGAGTCAGCACTTTCGTCCGAAGCGGAATTAAACGCCGAACTGAAGGCACTCCTTCGTCGAGCCCACTCTAACGGGATCGACGTCGAAGGGGGGTGGGAATGTCGAAACGGTACCGAACACCCGGACTGGGACGTGATCGTTACCGAAGTAGAGAAAAACGGCGAATCGGAGTGACTCGCCTCGAGCAGTTCTGACTCTGGCACATCGCTGACACTGGCAGCTGTTGAACGGAACGGGCTGATCGATACGGGTCTCGAGCGCCACATCGATCTCGATGCAGTAGCGTGTTTTATCCCATTCACGCCCGTGTCCCACTGTATGGCAGATACGAAAAAGGGACGAGACAAGCAAGCACGTGACGCAGATGACCGCCAGCGGGAGCGGGAACTCACGGAGGCGCGTGACCGTGCCGACGAAGCCGAACCACCAGCTGACGAAGACGAGGTCGACGAGGCGGACGACTCGCTCGAGTCGGCTCGAGAGTGTCACCGTCGAGGCTGTACCGAACCGGCGATGTTTGTCGTCGTCGAACGGTACCAGGAAGAAACCGGCCACGGTGCCGTCGAAGCAGAGGCCGTCTTGTGTCGAGAACACACCACCGAAGAGAGTCCCGTGAATCTCGATGGGGCCTATGCAGATTACCTATTTCGTATCGAACCCCTCCCCGAAACGGGGATGACGGAGACAGAGACGTGAACAGCTCGTATTACACGACGGCGCTTGCGAGCCAGTAGCCCACCCCGACCGCGACGAGGACGACGCCCTCGAGTCGAGTCACCCGCCTCCCGGTGGCGACGAGCACCGTCGCGATGACGGTCAGTGCGATCAGCCAGGCCAGGCTGGGAAAGACGGCGGGGTCGACGACCGTCGGGCGGACGAGGGCGGCAAGTCCGAGGACGCCGAGGAGATTGAACACGTTCGAGCCGATGACGTTCCCCGCCGCGATCGTGACGTCGCCCTGTCGCGTTGCGACGATTGACGTCACGAGCTCCGGCAGTGAGGTCCCGGCAGCGACGACGGTCACACCCACCAGCCACGCCGAGACACCGAACGAGAGGGCGATCGCCGTTGCTGAATCGACCAGTAGCCGCCCGCCGACAGCGACGAGAACGAGACCGACGACGAGGCGACCACTCTCGGGGCCGTACTTGACGCGGATGTCGGCGCTGGAACTCGCCGTCTCGGCGACCGCATCGTCGTCCGGCGCGGGCGACCGTCGGACCGCCAGTCCGATCACGACGAGATAGCCCGCCAACAGCCCGACGAGCAAGGCCCCCTCGAGTCGCGAAACGATACGGTTTGCGAGGACGAGCGCGGCGATTCCCGTCGCGCCGGCCATCGCGACCGCATCTCGTCGGAGCAGCGTCTCCGTGACGCGGAACGGAGCCAGAATGGCGACGATACCGAGGATCACGCCGATGTTGAACACGTTCGAGCCGATGACGTTGCCGACTGAGACGTCGCCTTGTCCCTCGAGTGCCGCCGTCACCGAGACGGCGATCTCCGGCGCGGAGGTCCCGAAGGCGACGACGGTGAGACCGATAACGAGCGGGGAGATACCGGCCGCGCCCGCGAGTCTCGAGGCCGCATCGACGAGCCATTTGGCACCGAACCACAGCGAAAGGACACCGACGCCGAGCAACGCGGCGTTCTCGAGGAGAGCCATCCGTTCGCTATGTCGATTGATATCGTCAAAAGCGTCGGGCCGACGGAGGTGGCCACCAACCGTCAGCGATTCGACTGTCGGACCGTCTGGGTCCTGTTCGGGGCGTCGTCTTTTTATTCACCATTGAAGTGTTGAGAAGACTTATCAACGATGGTTTGAGTATACATATCGTGTGTTCATATGAGTGGTACTAGTGATGATTCAATCGATGGTGACCCGACTGATGCATTCGTGCAGGGAACCAGCGATGAAGCGCCACGAATAACGTTTTATGGCGGCCGCGGAATGAGCGCGTTCCCAATCGCGTTTTTCATCCTCTGGGCGGTCGCACAGACGGCGCTTTGGCGAATATCCGATACGGGCGGGTTGATCGTCGGCATTCTGGTCGGCCTGATCGCCGGGATGTTCTTCGTTCGCGGAAGTTGGAAAACGTACGCGAACACGATCTTTGAGGGGATGACCCAGCCCGTCGCGGTGACCGCGATCGTCGCCTGGATCTGGGCGGGAATGTTCGCCGAACTGTTACAGGACGGTGGATTCGTCGACGGGCTCGTCTGGTTTGCCGACGTTGCGGGCATCGGCGCGACGCTGTTTCCGGCAGTCACGTTCGTCCTCGCAGCGCTGTTCACGACGGGGATCGGAACCGGGTACGGCGCAGCGATCGCGTTCGTCACGCTGTTCTTTCCAGCGGGAATCTTACTCGGCGCGAATCCCGTCTTGCTGTTCGGGGCGATCCTCTCGGGGGCGATCTTCGGCGACAACCTCGCGCCCGTCAGTGATACGACGATCGTCAGCGCCGTCACACAGGACTCCGACATCGGCGGCGTCGTCGCCTCGCGATTCAAGTACGTGATCATCGCCGCGCTCATTGCACTCGTCGGCTACATCGTCGCCGGCCAGTTCATGGGCGGTCTCGACATCGCCGGAGACGCCCAGGAGATCCTGGTCGCCCAAAGCGAACCCGTCGGGCTGATCCACCTCGTCTCCATGGGCGTCGTGATCGGCGCGGCGGTCGCCGGCCGTCACATCGTCGAGGCAATCTCGTGGGGGATCGTCTTCGCGATCGGCTTCAGCCTCCTGCTGGGGCTGACGACGATCGGTGATATCGTCTCCTTTAACGCGCCGACGGACGCGCCGGTTGCGGAACCACTCGAGTTTCTGCCGTTCCTGACGATCGTTGATGATCCCAACGCGGTCGGCGTCGGCGGGAGCCTGATCAACGGTGCGGCGGGCTTTTTCGAACTCGCAATTCTCGTCCTGTTGATCATCGCCGCGGCCCAGATCATGATTCGGGGCGGCGCGTTCCAGGCGATCCTCGATTGGTCGCTCGAGAACCTCGCGACGAACGTCCGCAATGCTGAACTCACGATGGTCGGCTCTGCAGCACTGATCAACGCCGTGATCACCATCAACACGGCCGCCGAAGTCGCGATCGGGCCGTACATCTCGAAGATCGGCGAGCGATTCAACTTGAACGGCTACCGGCGCGCGAACATCCTCGACGGCCAGACCGCTGCACTGGGGTACATCTTCCCGTGGTCTGGCGGCGTTCTCGCCGGCTACACGGCGATGCAGGACCTACCTGGCCAGTACGACTGGTTCGACACGAGCATGCTCGTGACGCCGATCGACGTCGTGCCGTTCGTCTTCCAGGGGTGGCTGCTGGTGGCCGTGTTCGTCATCGCAGCGATCACTGGATTCGGCCGTGAGTACGTTACCGACCGCGAAACCGAGGAGGTGGCACGAATATGAGCCTATTCAAAAAATATTTCAAAGGATGGACGCTCCGCACCACGACCCCATCGTTCGAGGTGGGCGACGAAATCAACGTGTTCGTCGCGGCGTCGAACAGCGACGGTAACGGACACGCCTACATCGGTGACACACACCTGCTCATCGAGGGGGCCGGCCCGCAAACCGTCGAGAAACGCGTTCGAATCCGCGTCACCGAGTTCGACGAAACCGACGCGACCGGACGCGGCGAGTTCCTCGAGGTCGTCGGCGAAAGCTCCTACTCAGGGTAGCCCGACTGTCGTTTCTTTTGGCTAACGGTGTCTGCCCGAGCGACGGGACCGAGAGCCACGACTTTAAGCACCCACGGTATCCACTCGAGATATGACAGATGACGGGGACCGGCATCGCCAGAGTCGCCTGGTCACGGATGAAGACGGCGGGTTCGACGCCGAACGCGCTCGCGACGAGTCCCTCCCAGTCGAGGACGGCGAACTGGTCGACACCGACTCACTCGCCGACCACCAGCGCTATCTCGAGGGCCGAGGGATCTACGACGAGCGAAACCGAGTCAACGATCTCACGGGGAAAGAGTGGAAGTACGCGACGAAATCCGTCCTCGCGGAGGGGTATCCCCCGGCCGTCCAGCACGACCTGCGTAGCGAACACGGCGGCCAGAAACCACCACGACTCTGTGCCGAACTGATCGGTCGGTTCAGCAAGGCCGGCGACACCGTTCTCGATCCGTTCGCCGGCGTCGGCGGCACCTTACTCGGCGCGAGTTTCTGTGAACACGAGGGGACCGGTCTCCGTGAGGCGATCGGGTTCGAGCGCAACGACCGCTGGATCGAGATTTACGAGACGGTCCTCGAGCGCGAAAACGACGAGCGACGAGCCCGCGGCGAGGCCCCACTTGCCGAACAGGACCTGCGCCACGGCGACTGTGCGGACCTGATTGCAGACCTTCCCGACGATTCGGTCGAGTTGCTGTTGACTGACGTCCCCTACTGGCACATGGACGAACTCGAGCAGACGCGAAACGAACGCGAGACACGGAAGAGCAAGCTCGGGTCGTTCAATGGCGCGGGAGACGCCACTACCGAGTCAACAGCGGCCGACGACGCGGACGGCAAGACAACACAGACGAAAGCCGAGTGGCTGGCGGATATGGCCGAGAAGTTCGATCGATTCACCGACGCCGTCACGCCCGACGGGCATCTGGTCGTCTTCATCGGCGACATGTACCGCGACCAGTCCTACGAGTTCCTCTCGGCGGATCTCGCCCGCGCGATCGAGTCGACCGCCCCGGTGACGCTCGCGGCGAATTTGATCTGGTACGACCCCACGAAAGATCTCCACGTCTACGGCTACCCGTTCTCGTTCGTCCCGTCGATGGTCCACCAGAACGTGCTCGTCTTCCGGCTCGAGGACGAGCGTACCTAACGGTCTGACTCTCGTCTGTCGGGTGTCTGACGCGGTTTTATTGGGACACAGCGTGATGAATTAATTGGCGCGCACTGGCAGAGACCTCCCCCATCCCACTCTATCCACCCATTCGCGCGCCAGCATCCCACTTTCACTCCCGTTTTCGCGTTCGTCCAGCCGAGCGGCCGTTATCCGACAGCCCGCGGTCAGCTTGAGTCCGTTCAGTGGCGAGCCCGTATCAGACGGACTGCCGTCCGTCAGTTCCGGCACGACTGCCGGACGGCTCGCGGTCGCACCGGGACGTCGGGACAGCAGACTGTATCAGGCGTTCGTGGGCAACAGCCTCGCCCGAACCTCGTCCGCTCGAGCAGTTTCGGTGATCACCGCGACCTCGTCGCCGGCTGCAAGCTCCGTTCCCGGGAGCGGAATCGTCAACGACTCGTGTTCGCGACCGTGCGCGTAGATACGTGCGCCCTCGGGAAGCTCGAGTTCGCTCATCCGTTTGCCGACGGCTGGCGACCCGTCCCTGATCTTGAGGACGGTCAGTTGCAGGTTCGCGGCGAGGTCGGCGACGACGTTGAAATCGCCGCCGAGCATGGCCGTTTTGGCACCCGCAGCCCCGAGTCGCTCAGGGTAGATGACCTCGTCGACGTCTTCGGCGTATCGCTCGTAGATCTCCTCGCGGTAGTCTTCGTCGATCCGCAAGACCGTGCGACAGCCGTGGTGGGTGCCGACCATACAGGCCGCGAAGTTGGCGTTGAGATCTGGCGTGAACGCACCGATCGCATCGGCGGTTTCAATGCCCGCATCGACGAGCACCGCCTCGTCAGCGCCACTGCCATGAATCGCCTCGAACCCGTCCTCTCGAGCCCGCTTAACGCGATCGAGATCGTCGTCGACAACCACGGTCTCGTGGCCTTCCTCGGCGACGATGCGTGCCGTTCGCGATCCGACCCGACCATAACCCACGATGACAAACCTCATGAGACGGAGGTACACGCCCCGAGGTAAAATATACTGTGGGCGTTCAGTGGCTGGTGGCCGACAGGACGGATCGCCGGGACCGACTTAACGATCCACCAAACCCCCTACTAACACACCGTTTCCGGTGGCCCGACGCGTCGGATACCGTGGCTACTCGTCGTCGGAGCACCTGTCGGCTGCGGCGGGTTCCTCGATGACGAACACCCGAAGATCGTTCAGATTCGTTCCGGTCGGCCCGGTTTTGACGAGTGCGTTTCGCTTGTCGAGATAGGGGAAGACGTCGTTTGCTGCCAGCGCGTCCTGCGCGTGTTTCGGGTCGTCGACGGTCCCGTCGTCGACGATGCCACCCGCAGCGTCGCTCGCCCCGTCGATCCCGTCGGTGTCGACGGCAGCGACGGTGATTCCGCCCTCGAGGGAACACGCTGCGCTCGTCGCGAACTCCTGGTTCGGCCCGCCCGTCCCGTCACCGGTGACCGTCACCGTCGTCTCGCCGCCCGAAAGGAGCACGGCCGGCGGCGAGACGGGCGTCCCCGTCGCCAGCACTTCCTCCGCGATGGCGACGTGGGTCGTCGCCGACTCGCGAGCCTCACCACGCATGCGAGTGGAGAGAACGAGCGGCTCGTACCCCCGTTCGGCAGCAACCTCGGAAGCGACCTCGAGGACGGTCATGCCGTCGGCGACGATGTGGTTCGAAACCCGATCGAAGACAGGATCGTCGGAGCCCGGCGTTTCCGGAATCGCGCCGGTAGAGCCGCGCTCGAGACGGTTAGCGACGGCCACGGGGACGTCGATCTCGTAGCGGTCGATGACCGTGAGCGCGTCGTCGAACGTCGACTCGTCGGGAGCGACGGGACCGCTCGCGATCACGCTCAGGTCGTTGCCGACGACGTCGCTCAAGAGAACACCGACGACCGTCGCCGGGGCGAGCCGACGGGCGAGCTGGCCGCCTTTGAGCGCCGAGCAGTGTTTGCGGACGGCGTTGATCTCGTGAATGTCGGCCCCGCTCTCGAGCAACGCGTCAGTGGTCGCCTGCAGGTCGGCAAGCGAGATGTCGCCCGCGGGTGCGGCCATGAGCGCGCTGCCGCCGCCCGTGATCGCCGCCAGCACGAGCGTTCGCTCGTCGGCCGCGTCGGCCGCTTCGAGGAGGCGGCGTGTTCCCTCGACGCCACGCTCGCTCGGTACGGGGTGGTCGCCCACACAGACCGTGACAGACTCGAGGTCGGTGGGATCGTCCGTGACGACGACACCACGGTCGATTCGATCGCCGAGGACGGCCTCGAGTGCCGCAGCGACGTGTGCAGCGGCGTTGCCGCCGCCGAGGACGACAAGGTCGTCGTACGCGCCGAGGTCGTAGGTTGTGTCGGCCACGTGGAGGGTGTCGCCCTCGAGTGCGACCGCCTCGTGGATGACTCGTCGTGGATGGCCGGCGTCGATTCCCGCCTCGAGACAGGCGAGAGCGACGTCGCGCGCGTCGGTCGTCGCCAGTTGAGTTCGGTTTCCGATCACAGACGACCACCCAACTCGAGGTCCGAGGACCGGTGGCTGCCCCCGGCTGGGTCGCCGACTGAGTTGATGACGGACGGGAGAGAACGCTCGAAGCACATAGCCGAGCGTTCTTTATGAGCGTGCTAAAATCAAGGGGATCGGCTGTGCGGTGAGTGGACTGTTGATATTCACGGCCAGTGACAGAATCGGTAGCCAAAGCCCACAATGCACAAACATGAACATCTATCTGGCGACCTCGGACGGGAACTTTTAACTAATCGGTCTTGCTATGCTCGAGCGTCCAATATGGGGGCTTCCGATACAATCGCAGAGTACTTCGGGTTCGACGAATCCGACACTGACTATCGAACAGAAACGCTTGCGGGGGTGACGACGTTCCTGGCGATGGCCTACATCATCGTCGTCAATCCGGCAATCCTGAGCAGCGCAATCCTCTGGAACCACGAGACCGGCGAGTTCCAGGGTGAGGCAACGATCAACGGGGCCGTCTACGGTGCCGGCGAGATTATCCAGATGCTCGCCGTCGCGACGATCCTCGCGTCGGTCGTTGCAACCGTCGTGATGGCGCTGTACGCCAATCGACCGTTCGGGCTCGCGCCCGGCATGGGGCTGAACGCCTTCTTTACGTTTACGGTCGTCGTCATCCTCGGCGTCCCGTGGCAGGTCGCGCTCGCGGCCGTCTTCGTCGAAGGGCTGGTCTTCATCGCACTGACGGCCGTCGGCGCACGACGGTACGTCATCGAACTCTTCCCGGAACCGGTCAAGTTCGCCGTCGGGGCCGGTATCGGTGTCTTCCTGCTCTTTCTCGGCCTCCAGGAAATGCAGGTCGTCGTTCCGTACGACGCGACGCTCGTGACGCTCGGCAACGTCCTCCAGAGCCCGGTCGCCGCGCTGTCTCTCGCCGGGCTGTTCCTGACGCTGTTGCTGTATGCGCGTGGCGTTCGTGGCTCGATCGTCATCGGGATCGTGACGACGGCCGTCGCCGGCTGGGCGCTCACGCTCGCGGGCGTCGTCTCACCTGACGTGCTCACGCCGGAGGGATCCTACGACGACGTCACGAACGAAGGGATCGTCTCGATGCTGACCTCGGTTCAGTACGACTTTACCCCACTGTTCTGGGGATTCGTCGACGGCCTCGGCATGATCACCGAGGATCCGTTCGTCTTCTTGCTGGTCGTGTTCACGTTCTTTTTCGTCGACTTCTTCGACACCGCGGGCACGCTCATCGGCGTCTCCCAGATCGGCGGCTTTCTGGACGAACACGGTGACCTCCCGGAGATCGAAAAGCCACTGATGGCCGACGCGGTCGGGACGACCGTCGGCGCGATGATCGGGACCTCGACCGTGACGACGTTCATCGAGTCCTCGACCGGCCTCGAGGAAGGCGGTCGGACTGGCTTTACGGCGCTGGTCGTCGGCGGACTGTTCGCACTTTCCTTGCTGGTCGTCCCGCTGATGGCCGCGATCCCCCAGTATGCGACCTATCTGGCGCTGGTCGTCGTCGGGATCATCATGCTCCAGGGTGTCACTGACATCGACTGGCAGGATCCCGCGTGGTCGATCTCCGCCGGATTGACGATCACGGTCATGCCGCTGACCACCTCGATCGCGAATGGGCTCGCCGCCGGGATCATCAGCTATCCGTTGGTCAAAGCCGCGATAGGCGAGACTCGAGACGTCTCACCGGGCCAGTGGGCGCTTGCACTCGCGTTCATCGGCTACTTCATCGTCTACTTCTCCGTCGAATCAGGGGCAGTGACGTTCTAAGCACGCCGACACGCACGCTCACATCCTGCAGTCGCTTTCCACCACCAGCTTCCCGGCATCATACCGGCTAACCGGTGGTCTCTTGGCCACCAGGCCACTTCCTCGAAATATGGCAGACATCACGCTGTACGATCTCCCCGGCTGTCCGTTCTGTGGAATAGTGCGCTCGAAACTCGACGAACTCGACCTCGAGTACGACACGATCGACGTTCCTCGTTCACACGCTGCACGAACGGAAGTCAAGGAAGTAAGCGGTCAAACGGGCGTCCCGGTCATCACCGACGAAGCCCAGGGTGTCGAGGGCATGCCCGAAAGTAGTAACATCGTCGACTATCTGGAAGAAACGTACGGCGAAGATGGAGCGTAACTGCGACGGGCCGGTTCGCGAGCGACTCAGGCTGCTTCTTCGTACTCCGCGCGCTCGCGAATAACTTTCCGCAACTCTGCGGCGTCGTGGAGGTCCTCGAGTTCCTCGCGTTCGACCAGTGCGGTGCCGTCGACCGACTCCTGTTTTGCGCGGTCGACGACGTAAACCGATCGCGTGTGAGTGACCTGACCGATCGAACTCATGATTCGGGCGCGCTTTTCGGCGGCTTTCGTGAACTTTGAGTGGCCGGTCAACACGACGCCTTCGTCGTCGTCCTCGTCACGGCTGACGGCTTTAAACGGCGAGCGCAGCGTCGGATGGACGTTGTAGCCGGCCCGTGTGAGCACGGCGACGACCTGCTCGTCGTCCGGATCGGCGTCGGGATCGTCCGGCGTCGCCTCCGTTTCGTGGACCTCGTCGGCCCCCTCTAAGACGTCAACGGGGCTCGTCAGTGGCGCTTCGAAGAGATCCTCAAGTTCCATCGCGACCTCGACGGAGGCGTTCATCCCATCCTCGTACTTCGAGACGGTGCGCCTGGAGACGCCGAGTTGGTTCGCCAGTTGGCCGAGACTCCACTCTCGATCCTGGCGTTCGTCGGCGAGCAAGTCGCCGTCGATGTTGACGTAGAGGCCGCCGGGGGCGGCGTAGATCAGCGGCGGGACGCGCTCGATGAACAAGTTGTACGCCGTATCGGGGCTGAGGACGGGGACACCGTGTCGGAAGTAGACGACGTCCGGCTTGAGATCCTCGTCGCGACTTCGGAGGCCGACCACCATCGGCGTCGCATCGAGATAGGTACCGAGTCGACGCATCTCGTGGCCAGTCGCCTCGTTGAACGCGTCGATGTTGCCGAGGATCTTGAGCAGGAGCAGGTCGTCACCACGCCGGGCTGCGATATCGAAACTCTTCGGCCGGATCGCACACCGGTCGCTCACCACGAATCCCGCGTCCTCTAACATCGCGGTCACGTTGCCGACCAGTGCGGAGCGGGACATACGGGGGTGTAAGCGATTCCTCGTATAAAACCTTTCCTCCCGGCGGGCCGTCTTCGGTGTCGCGATTCGTGGCTGCGCTGGCAGTATACTTATATAGGAGAGTACGCCCCCGGCGGGACCGATCCTCGAGCCGGCTGGCGTCCCGAAAGGGGTTAGCCGCTCCCAGTCCAAACGCCGTCGATGACTGTCGTCGGGATCGATGATACGGATTCCCGCGAACGTGGGATGTGTACGACCTACGTCGCCGCACAGGTCGCCGAGCGACTGCGTCGAGCGGGTGCCGTGGTCGACCGACTCCTGCTCGTTCGACTGAATCCGGCCGTCGAGTACAAGACGCGGGGCAACGCCGCGCTCGCGATCCACACCGACTGCGATCCCGCCCGGGCGTTCGAGATCGCCCGCGCCCGTCTCGAGGACCTCGCCGAAACGGCCGACGAGCGGACGAATCCGGGACTCGTGGTGACGGCAGACGACCCCGACGACACGCCCGACGACGTGTGTGACTTCGCGTGGCGAGCGATCCGCGAGCATCTCGAGCCCGCCGACGCGGTGGCCCTGATCGAGCGATACGGCTACCGATCGTGGCACGCCGACGACGGCCGCGGACGGATCGGTGCGCTGGCCGCGATCGGCAGCTGGCGCGCACTCGAGGACTGGACGTACGAACAGATTTCCTACCGCAAATCCGAACGGTGGGGGACGCCGCGGGCGGTCGACCACGAGAGCGTCTTCGACGCGGCCGACTGGGGCCGTCCAGAGGTGTGGGATACAGTCGACCGCGGCGAGAACGACACCGTCTGCGTTCCCCACACGCCCGGACCGATCCTCCACGGGATCCGTGGGGACGACCCCGACGCCGTTCGCGCCGTCGCCGACCGGATCGCTAGCGAACCCGTCGCCTCGAGCCAGCTGTTCGTGACCAATCAGGGGACGGACGTCCACCTCCGGGACGGCGCGCTCGGGTCGGTCACGGATGACCACGCTTACCGCGTCGACGGGCGGGTCTCGAGCGCGCCCGAAACCCGGCGCGGTGGGCACGTTTTCGTCGACCTCGAGGCCGCAGACGGCGGTGGGGGAGACGCTGGCGAGCCAGCACGACTCGAGTGTGCTGCTTTCGAGCCGACGAAACGGTTTCGCGACCGCGTGCGGGCGCTGCGGGTCGGCGACCGGCTCACTGTCTGTGGTGAAGTCGCTCGCGGGACACTCAAACTCGAGAAGTTCGCCGTTCGCGACCTCGTGACGACCGAGCGCGTCACGCCGACCTGTCCCGACTGCGAGCGCCGGATGAAAAGTGCCGGCCGGAATCAGGGGTATCGCTGCCGGGATTGTGGGACCAGTACGGACGGCAAGGCGGAACAGCCGCTCGAGCGCGACCTCGAGGTCGGCTGGTACGAGGTCCCCCCGTGTGCGCGCAGACACATTTCGAAGCCGTTGGTGCGTGGCGGGTTCGACGCGCCGACACATCCCGAACGGTAGCCTCGATGTCACTCGAACGAGCACGAGCCGTCGACCGTAGCCCGTGCTGTATGGCGTTTCACGGCGACGGATCGACACTGGTTCCCACCGAACGAGTGATTCGGTCCACTCCTCGCCCGGCGGCTCGCATGGAAAGTGTTTTTCGGCACGGGCGGTTGGATACAGGCAAATGGGGCTCGAGGACGAGATCGAGAAGATCGAAGACGAAATCGCCAACACGCCCTACAACAAGTCGACAGAGGCCCATATCGGCCGGCTGAAGTCCAAGCTCGCGGAGAAAAAAGAGAAGCTCCAGAATCAGAGCTCGGCTGGTGGCGGAACCGGCTACTCCGTCGAGAAACACGGCGACGCGACTGTTGCGCTGGTTGGCTTTCCCAGCGTCGGCAAATCGTCGCTGTTGAACTCGTTGACCAACGCCGAAAGCGAGACGGGGTCCTACGAGTTCACGACGCTGGATGTCAACCCGGGGATGCTCCAGCACCGCGGGGCGAACATCCAGATGCTCGACGTGCCCGGGCTAATCGAGGGCGCGGCGTCGGGACGCGGTGACGGCCAGCAGGTGCTGGCGGTCGTCCGCAACGCCGACCTGATCGTCTTCGTGCTCTCGGTGTTCGATATCGACCAGTACGATCGGCTCCAGGAGGAGCTGTACGACATCAACATCCGCGTCGACCGGGAGCCACCACGGGTGACGGTGCGTCCGAAGATCAAAGACGGCATCAAGATCACCTCGAGCACCGAGCAGGACTTAGACGAGAAGACGATCTCGGACGTCCTCCGCGATCAGGGCTACGTCAACGCCGACCTCAACCTCCAGGAGAACGTCGACATCGATCGGCTGGTCGACGGCCTGATGGAAAACCGGGAGTACATCCCGTCGATCACGTGTGTGAACAAGGTCGACCTGATCGAACCCGACTACAAGGAACAGGTCGACGAGCAGCTACGCGAGCGTGACTTAGATCCCGAGGAAGTGACGTTCATCAGCGCCGAGGTGGAGAAAGGGCTCGATGTCCTCAAAGATCGTATCTGGGAGAACCTCGGTCTCATCCGCGTCTACATGGAAAAACCCGGCCGCGGGATCGACTGGGAAGAGCCACTGGTTGTCGAGGGCGGGACGACCGTCGGCGAAGCCATCGAAAAACTTGGCGGCGAGATGGAAGATCGATTCCGCTTTGCCCGTGTGACCGGCCCTAGTGCGACCCACGACGAACAGCAGGTCGGCAAGGATCACGTCCTCGAGGACGAAGACGTGCTCAAACTCATTTTGCGTCGCTGAGTCGTCCCTGCAGACGCCGAACACGCGTTTCACCGCCGATCTGTGTGAAAATTCACAGGTGTCGAATGGGCAGGATTATCCCGATGCTCGATGAGTAACCGGGTATGTCGGAATTTGGGGCACTATCGCTCGTTCCACCGCTGCTCGCGATTGCACTCGCGATCGTGACGCGTCGGCCGATGCTGTCGCTGTTCCTCGGCATCTGGTCGGGCGGGGTCATCGCGACTGGAAGTATCGGACTCGGACAGGCGTTTACCTGGATCGCCGAATCGATCGCGGACATGTTTCACGCCCAGATCCTCATCTTCACCTTACTGTTGGGTTCGGGCGTCGCACTGATCTGGCGACTCGGCGGGGCGACCGCCGTCCGCAACTGGGCCACCGAACGGCTCGAGACCCAGCGCAACGCCGGGCTGGCGACATGGGTGCTCGGCATGCTGTTGTTTTTCGACGACTACGCCAACACGGCCATCGTCGGCTCCACGATGCGCGAGATCTCCGATCAGATGCGGATCTCCCGCGAAAAGCTCTCCTATATCGTCGACTCGACGGCCGCTCCCGTGGCGACGATCGGCCTCTCGAGTTGGGTCGCGTTCCAGCTGTCGATGATCGACGAGGGGTACGCGAGTCTCGTCGAGAACCGCGACGTGGCGGCGGCCGACACGCCGGGCGTGTTCGAAACGTTCGTCAGTTCGATTCCCTTCAACACCTACTCGCTGCTCGCGATCGTCATGGTGGGGCTCATCGTTGCCTCGCGGCGTGACTACGGCGAGATGCTCGACGCCGAACACCGCTCGTGGCAGACCGGGAAGGTCAACCGCGACGAGGCCCAGCCGCTGCAGGAAGTCGAGAAAGACCTCGGTGCGCCGATCGAGGATAAACCGATGCTTCGGACCTTCTTCGCGCCGATCGTCGTGTTGATCGCCGTCACGCTCGCGGGGGCGTTCTGGACCGGCTACCAGTCCTGGCTCGGGGAGCAGGCCGAGGCGGATGCGACGATGTCGCTCGAGGCGGCGATGAGTCAGGACGGCGTCGTGCAGGTGCTCGTCGACGTCGTGGGTGCCGGCGACTTCGCGGCCGCGCTCATCTGGGGGTCGTTCGCGATGGTGGCGACGGCGATCACCATCGGGCTCGTCTACGATCTCTTCGATCTCGGTGCTGGCGTCGAGACCATCCTCGACGGGTTCAACCTGATGCTGACCGCGGTGACCGTACTGGTGCTGGCCTGGTCGATCAGTGCGGTCGCCGACGAGCTCGGGACGGGGACGTACGTCGCCGGGGCCGCGGAGGGTGTCGTCTCGCCCGCCGTTCTCCCGATCGTCGTCCTACTTGTGGCCGCGTTCGTCGCCTTCACGATGGGGTCGTCGTGGGCGACGATGGGAATCGTGACGCCCATCGCGATCACCGTCGCCTACGATCTGACCGGGACGTTCGACCTCATGCCCGTGATGGTCGGCGCGGTGTTCTCGGGGGCGATCTTCGGCGACCACACGTCGCCCATCTCCGACACTTCCGTGCTCTCGTCGACGTTTACGGGGGCCGACCTCATCGACCACATCCGCACGCAGCTGTACTACGCCGCGACCGTCATGCTGGTCGTGGTCGTCTGCTACGTGTTGTATGGATTCCTCGGCGTCTCGCCGCTTTTGTTCCTCCCGCTTGGCGTGGCCCTGCTGGTCGGCCTCGTCTACACCTTCTCCGAACTCGACGCCCGGCGCAAGGGTGTCGATCCCAAAGCCTCCTCGGTGGCACGAGACCCAGATAACCGAGAACCGGAGTCAGCGGCCAGCTCCGCCCCTGGAAACGACGACTGAACCACCGTCTTCGCCACGTTTTTGCCGCCTGCAGGTGTGGGTTCGCGTATGGACGGAACGCTCGATCACACCATGCTACGCGTCGCCGACCTCGAGGAATCACTCGACTGGTATCAGACCCACCTCGAGTACGAGGAAAAGGACCGCTTCGAGGGCGACGGCTTCACCATCGTCTACCTCGGGCCCGAGGAGATGCACGAGGACGGCGCGTTGCTCGAGTTGACCCACAACGAGGGCGAGGACGACCTCGCAGTCGGCGACGCCTGGGGACACGTCGCAGTTCGGGTTCCCGAGGGCGAACTCGAGGCCCACTACGAACAGCTCATGGACGAGGGCGTCGCGGACTACCGGGACCCCGAGAGCTGTGGCGGCCGCTACGCGTTCATTAAAGACCCCGACGGCCACGAGATCGAGATCGTCCAGCGCGACCAAGGCGCGCTGTGGTCGCTCGACCACACCATGATCCGCGTCGAAGACGCCGACGAGGCGCTTGGCTACTGGACCCGGAAGTTCGAGTACGACGAGGTCGGCCGCTGGGAATCGGACACCTTCGCGAATTACTTCGTCGAACCGCGAGACGCCGCCGACGAGGCGATGTCGCTCGAGCTCACCTACAACTACGACGGCCGGAGCTACGAGCAGGGCGACGCCTGGGGCCACCTCTGCGTTCGCGTCGACGACCTCGAGGCCGACTGGGAGACGCTGCTCGAGCGCGAGGCCCCCGACTACCGCAATCCCGAGAGCAACGACAACATGTACGCGTTTACGAAAGATCAGGACGGCCACGAGATCGAACTCCTCGAGCGCGACCCCGAGGCCGAGTCGCTGTTCCCGTTCTGAGTCGACACGGCCAGTATCGACACCACCACGGCCAGAGCGCGCTGGGGCGATTCGCCGCTGCGTCGGTGGGCAGCAAACCAGATTTTGACGTCGGTTTCGACATCACACTAGTGTGGTCAGCGACGAGTCCGGATTCCGTCGTCGCAGGCGAGCATAGACTGTCACCGACTGAGACAGTCTGTTGTCCGTTAGTTTCGGCGTGACCGCAAAGCGGCTCGCGATTGCGCCGAGGCCATCGATACCACAGCTCGAATGACGTTTCGAACGGGCAGTCTGTTACTCGAGCCGAGAGATCGACTCGAGTCTCGAGGCCGGTAAGCAGTTCTTACAGAGACTCTCGCACATAACAGTATCTCCGCGTGCGTGACCGGATCAGTGCCCGCTCGAGGAATCATCCATTCCGTCCGAGGTGTCCGGCGGTAATTTATGCTTGCGAACGTGTCTCATGATACGTTATCAATTCGATCGAACAGCTCTAAAGGCGACGCAGTCGTGCGTTCTCGAGTCGATTTCTCACCAGAATGGACTGTTGAAATATCCAGAAAGCTTATTACGCGATGCTTTATACGTTTGTATACCCCTACCCGGTGCGAGTCAGTGCGGGTTCCCGCATTGTATCACACTCGCACTCCGATCGTACCGTGCGACGACTAACACAACACGAAATACAAGACAACTTAATGACAAACGAAACTACATATCGCGAAAAGGGACGCGCACTGTTCCTGGCCGCGCTTATGGTAATGTCGGTTGTTGCCATGTCCGCAGCGTTTGTGGGCGGCGCAGCAGCAGCAGACAATACGGTAAATGATCCAGCTGACTTCGGCGAAGTCTGGCAGGGTCAAGAGGTTGAGGTGAATAATTCTAGTGCAAACTGGGAAGCAGACGACCCAGTCCAGCTTCGAGAGGGTATCTCTGGCGACTCTGAGCGCATCGATATCCTTCGTGCCGACAGTGATGGTAACGTGACCTTCGACACGTCTGACCTCGAAGGATTCCACTTCCTCGAGTACAATGAAACGGAGTACCAGTTCTACGTGGACGTTGAGGACTCCGAGTTCGAGTTTGAACCATCCATCGTCGACAACCGCGGCGAAGGTGACTCCGAAGCAGAACTCAACTTCACCGAAAGCAACCGTGACAACATCGACGTTGTCATCACCGCTGAGCTTGACGGTGAGGCAGTCGACGCTGAAGCGCTCGACGACATCTTCGGTGCACAGGGTACCTCCGTCGAAGCAGCTGACGACGACGAGATGGACACGGACTACTACGAAGTTAGCGGCTGGAACGTTGGCGACAACCTAACGTCCGACTTCGAGGACCAGGACCTTGGTGACTACGAGTTCACCGTCAGCACCGCTGACTCGACGGCTTCCGACACCGCTGAGATCTCCGTCCTCGAGCGATTCGACCCAACGATCAACTTTGCAGAGCGAACCTCCGAGGGTCAGATCGGTAACATCGTCACTGTCGACATCAACGTCGAAGACTACGACGACGAAGTCAACCTGAAACTCGGCGACGAAGAGGAAGTCGGCGTTGAGGCTCACTACAACGTGACGCCTGGCGACGACGGAATCACGCTCGAATACGACACCACGGAGAACCTCACCAATGGAGTTACATTCACTGAAGGAACTCCGGCTAACGGTGATGCCAACGTCGTTGCAGATGTCGACGAAGCTCCGCTCGCAGCGATCGATTACGAGCTGAGCGTTGGTATTGAAGGATGGGACGGAAACAACGTGCAGAACGAGCAGGACACCGGTCTGCTCCTCCTGAACGATCGCACGCCGATTGACGACGACGCAGTCGCAACGTGGACGGCTCCGAACGACGACAGCCTCGAAGAGGCTGACTCGTTCGAAGACCTTGCTGAGTCGGCAACGCTGACGCAGACGAGCGAACTTGCTGAGAACGACCACCTCGCACTCAGCTTCGAGAACCCGAGCGTTTACTCCTCCATCGAAGCAGGAGACAACGAAACGGATCTCGCTAACAACGGCTTCGAAGTCGTTGTCACCGAACAGCGTGAGCGCGCAAACCGTGCCCCTGCAACGTGGGCATCCAACATCAGCAGTGTTGACAACGCAGACCAGCTTAATCTGACTGTCCTCTCCGCAAACCAAGAGGACGGCACAGTGGTCATTGCAGTCGACAATGTTGAGGACCTCACAGTCGGTGAGGACCTCGAAGCCGAACTTATGCTGACCGAACAGAGCGTCTTCTACGATGAAGACGCCGAGGAAAGCGCCTCGTCCGAACTCTCGATTGAAGAGCGAACGATCGCGTGGGACGACAGCGCTGCCGAACTCCCTAACAGCGAGGACGCTGTTGCAGCAGGGACCTCCAACGCAGCACCCGGCACGGAAATCGATACTCGTGCCCGCTCGTCCGGTAACTTCGTGATGCCGGTTACCGCAGTCGTTACTGAAGACGGCACTTTCGAAAGTGCATTCGACTTCAGTGACTACGACGCAGGCACTGAGCTTGACCTCCGTGCACAGGACCCACTGCACTCCTCGTCTAACGAAATCCGCGACGAGACCGGTGCTGTCCTCGTCGAGAGCGGCGATGAGCCTGCAGAGGCTGACCTCGACTGGAACGTTAACACGGATCCAGCAGAGCCTGTTGCGGGCGACGACGTTGACGTGACTGTCTCCGCCGAGAACCTCGGCGACGAGACCGGCAACGCCTCCTACGAGTTCATCTTCAACGGCGACACCCTGCTCGAGGGCGACGACGTCTCCCTCGAGGGTGGCGAGTCCGACTCGTGGACCGAAACCGTGACGGCTGAAGAAGCCGGTGACTACGAGTGGGAACTCAAGGTCGACGGTGAGGTCGCAGAGTCCGGTACGCTGACCGTCTCCGAGGAGACGACTGACGACGGCGGCAACGCTGACGACGGCGGCAACGCTGACGACGGCGACGCTGACGCCGACGGCGAACCAGCTGACGACGACGGCGAACCAGCTGACGACGACGGCGACGATGGCGGCGACGAAGACGGAACGCCCGGCTTCGGTGTCGCTGTCGCTGTTGTCGCTCTGCTCGCAGCCGCCATGCTGGCCCTGCGACGTCAGAACTAACTCGTAACTAACTACCGGATTTCATCCGGCCCTTTCCGAACTTCGACTTTTTTGACATTACAACACCCACGAGCGATCCGCTCGCTCGAGTCGCGAGATACCCATCGCGAATCACTGAGCAACCGTTGTCAGCACCCGTCACAACGGCACGCTGTCTGATCGGTGCTGCTGCCGACCAACTCACTGATAACAGCCGCGACGCCACGGAGTTCACTCGAGGCTGTTGCACCGAGCAATACACTGCTGGCGCTGGTCGAAAATAGCTCGACAGTTGAGTCAGCACTCACTGTGCTGGCGCTCGAGGCTGCTACTCGAGAAAGCGCTGCTGGACGTCGCCGGTGGGCATCATGCACTGCTCTTTTTTACCGAACAGTCGATAGCGGTTGGCCGCGACGAGATCGTACAGCAGATCGCGAACCGGCCGTGGCACGAACCGAAACGGGCCAAGCAGTGCGTAGGCACCGCCGAGGATCGAGGCGATGCGGATCACGGCCGCCGATTTCACGTAACACGTCTCGCCTTCGATGAGGACGATCGACTCGAGGTCGTCAGTCGGCAGGTCGTGTTCGGCCAGCAGCTCCGTCCCAACAGCCGACTGTAGCGATGCGAAGTAAAACTTCTCCTCCGTGTCCCGTGGGACCAGAAACTGCACGAAGCCGTTACAGAGGTTACAGACGCCATCGAAAAGAACGATTGGGTCCCCATCGGGAACCGGTGTGGTGGCGCTCATTCGGGTGGGCTTGCTAGGGTGTGGTACCAATTCAGCGTTTCGATGAACTATGTGCAAGCGGCCGGGCGAAGCTGAAATATGTGTTTGAGCGTACAACAAGCTTATGCCAGTCTACCAGAGAGTCGCGATACAGATACGATCACGAGAATGTCACAAGATCAGTCACCGCAGCCGACACTACGGGACCGCCTGACGACCAGTTGTGACTGGGTTGGGCGTGCAACCCGGCGACGGTTGGCGATCGACCGGCGTGGACTCGCTGCGTTTCGAATCTCGATTGGGGTACTGCTGCTCGTCGACCTCCTGCGGCGAACACGGATGTTCGAGGCGTTCTACACGGACGCTGGCGTGCTCCCACGAGAGGCGCTCTTTTCGGATTATTCGTCGATCTACTCGTTGCACGCCCTGTCCGGCGAGGCGTGGATACAGGGGCTCCTGTTTCTCGTCGCCGGTGTGTTCGCCCTTGCACTGGTCTGTGGCTATCACACGCGCATCGCAGCAGTCGTCTCGTGGCTCCTGCTGATCTCGCTTCACATCCGCAATCCAATGATCCTCAACGCCGGCGACGTGCTGTTGCGGATGTTGTTGTTCTGGAGTCTCTTCCTCCCACTCGGCGCTCGATGGTCAGTCGATGCCTACAGAAGCGAACCAGATACCCACCACTCGACGACGCTGGCCTCAGTCGCGACGATGGCGATTCTCTTGCAGATACTGCTGATGTACGTGACAAACGCTATCCACAAGACCAGGAGTGACATGTGGATGGGCGGTGAAGCGGTCGTTCACATCTTTCAAGCCGATCATCTGACGATCCTGCTCGGAAACACGCTCGCAGGCCACACGATGTTGCTCGAGGGGTTCACATACGCATGGATGGGGCTCATTCTTCTTTCGCCGCTGCTGCTCTTGCTCACCGGAATTCCGCGGGCAGCGTTCACGACGCTGTTCGTCGGGATGCATCTCGGGATGCTCGTCACACTGCGGATCGACCTGTTCCCCGTGGTCGTCGTTGCGGGCCTTCTATTATTTTATCCGCCCGTTGTCTGGGACTGGGTCGCTACACTGGCGACGCGGCTCGGGATCGCCGAGCATCTTCGCTCCGGGCTCGAGCGGCTCCAGATGACGCTGCCCGATACGAGCATGAAACCGTCGTTCTTCGGGCAGCAGAACGAACGTGAGACATCCGTCCGTTCGGCTGTCAGCACGCGCGGACGCGTGTTCTTTGCGACGGTCATCCCCTGGCTCATCCTCGTTCTGGTTGTGCTTTCGAACGCCGAAGCGGTCGATTATACCGAGGTTCCCGACCCCGGCGACGAGGTCCTCGATACGATCCAGTCCAGCCAGAGCTGGCGGATGTTCGCACCGAACCCGACATCGACCGCCCAGTGGCTTGTCGTTCCCGGTGAGTTGGCAGATGGATCGACGGTTGATGCCCTGCACGAAGCCGAGGTCGACTGGGATCGACCACCGAACGTCGACGAAACCTACGAGACCTCTCGAGAGCGAAAGTACATCTCGAATATGCGCTATGCCGGCAACGAGAACCATCGCTCGTACTTCGCCAACCACCTCTGTGAGCGCTGGAACAGCGAGCACGAGACTGAACTCGAAAGTGTGACTGTCTATGGCATGTCAGACCGATCCGGGCCGTACGATGACGAACCGGATATTGCAGAGTTCACGCTGATCGAGTACGACTGCTCGGGCGAGTTCATCCAGAACTAGGATGGCAGGCTGAACGTCGTATCCCCCTCTAAGGAGGGATCTGTCGTATAAATGTGGCAACGTGACGGGTAGTCAAAGATCGCTGGCGATGGTGAGTTCGGTGAGCGAAAACTCGAGCGGCCTCAGTCGTCCGCCGCAGCCGTCTCGACTTCGCCTGTCGCGTCCGCCCGCTCGAGATCTTCGAGATATTCATCAGCATCGAGTGCGGCCTTCGAGCCCATGCCGGCCGCGGTGACGGCCTGCTGGTAGTGGAAGTCGACGACGTCGCCAGCGCCGAAGATGCCGGGGACGTGGGTTTCGGTCTGGCCGCCGCCGTCGCCGCCGGTCGTCTTGAGATAGCCCTCGGCGTCGGTCTCGACGCCGGTGCCCTCGAGGTAGTCGGTGTTGGGAGTGTGGCCGATCGCGAAGAAGACGGCACCGACGTCGAACTCGAACTCCTCGGTATCGGGGTCCTCGAGGCGGTCGGTCGGGTGGCCCTCGTCGTTGCGCACGAGGGTGACGTGGTCGATGCCCTCTTCTCGAGAGCCGTGGAGTTCAGTGACCTCCGTGTTTTTCATGATCTCGATCTCGCCTGCCTCGACCTTTTCGTGGACGCGGTCGATCCAGTAATCTTCGGCGCGGAACTCCTCGCGGCGGTGGGCGATGTAGACGGTGTCGGCGAACTTGGTGAGGAAGGTCGCCTCTTCCATGGCGGCGTCGCCACCGCCGACGACGAGCATGTCCTCGTCGCGGAAGAACGCACCGTCACAGGTCGCACACGTCGAGAGGCCATAGCCCATGAGTTCCTCCTCGCCGGGAATGCCGAGCGTGCGGGCGCTCGCCCCGGAAGCGGCGATGAGGGCGTCCGTGGTGTAGACGTCGCCGTTAGTCAGTTCGACGCGGAACGGCTTGCTCGAGGCGTCGACGCTCTCGATGATCCCATTTTTGAGGTCGGCACCGAACTGGGTGGCCTGTGCTTTCATGTTGTTCACGAGTTCGGGACCGCTGATCCCCTCGGGGAAGCCGGGGTAGTTCGCGACGTCGGTGGTCAGCGTGAGCTGGCCGCCGGGTTCGTCGCCTTCGATGACCAGCGGTTCGTTGTTCGACCGGCCGGCGTAGATCGCGGCGGTAAGGCCGGCGATCCCGGTGCCGGCGATGATGAGCGTGCGGTGTTCGACGGCGTCGTCGATCTCGAGCCCGAGTTTGTCGTCCAACTCGCCCGTCTCGTTGAGCGCGCTGGTGTCGTCCCAGCCGCCGATGAGTTCGTCGTCAATGAATACCTCGGGAGCGGTCTTGCGGCCGTCGGCGCGCTCGATCATCTCCTCGAAGCGCTCCTCGTCGCCCGTGACGTTGTACGTCTCGTACTCGATGCCTTTCGCATCGAAGAGGTCCATCGCTTTGACGCAGTACGGACAGTTGTCCTTCGTATAGATCTCGACTCGAGGCTGGTCGCTCATGGCCAACAGTTGGGAAACTGGGCCTAAACGCCTTGCGTTCTCAGCAATCGCCCGTCGGAACTACTGTGACAAACAGGGCCGAAAAGAGCGCTCGCTGGACGCCGACGCACTTACGGTGTCGACGGTGGATTATCGATTATGGCTGCGGATCTCGAGGAGAAGACGGATCGCTACGGTGAGTTGCTCGGAGCTGCACTCGAGGAAGCGTCGGTCGCGCCGCCAGCGGGGACCCCGATGGCCGAGGCGGCCGACGACTGTTATGAGATGGCCGAATCGTACCTCGAGGACGGGACTCACTTCCGCGAGGCGGGAGACCTCGTCAACGCACTCGCATCGTTCTCGTATGGACACGCGTGGCTCGATGCGGGCGCACGCGTGGGGCTGTTCGATGTGCCGACGGAGGGACATCTATTTACCGTCTGACCATAACGATTAATGGCTATATAATCGAAACGTATATAACTACTTTCCCGAACAGTTTATAAAGTAGGCGAAATCTTTATAAGACTTCCGGCCTAACGATATGTTAGGCGAGGCGACCGGGTTTCTTCTGGTTTCCCCACCCGGGAGCCCCGAGTAACCAACTCGATACACCATGACAGACACGACAATTAGAACCTATACGGAGGAAGTAGAGACGGAAGAGACGACCGAGCGGTCGGGTGAGCAAGAGTACTGCCCGGAGTGTGGCGGCCGACTCATCTCCGACGAAGAGCACGCCGAAACGGTCTGTACGGACTGTGGCCTCGTCGTCGAGGAAGACGAGATCGACCGTGGCCCAGAATGGCGTGCGTTCGACGCCAGCGAAAAAGACCAGAAGTCCCGCGTCGGTGCACCGACGACGAACATGATGCACGATCAGGGGCTTTCGACGAACATCGGCTGGCAGGACAAAGACGCCTACGGCCGCGCGCTCTCGAGCCGCCAGCGCCAGAAGATGCAACGGCTGCGAACCTGGAACGAGCGGTTCCGTACTCGCGACTCGAAAGAGCGCAACCTCAAGCAGGCGCTCGGCGAGATCGATCGCATGGCCTCGGCGCTCGGCCTGCCCGAGAACGTACGCGAGACGGCAAGTGTCATCTACCGACGTGCCCTCGAGGAGGATCTCCTCCCAGGCCGCTCGATCGAAGGCGTCGCGACGGCCTCGCTGTACGCTGCCGCTCGACAGGCCGGCACGCCACGTAGCTTAGACGAAATCTCGGCCGTTTCCCGCGTCGAGAAGATGGAGCTGACCCGAACCTACCGGTATATCATCCGGGAACTCGGCCTCGAGGTCAAACCCGCAGACCCCGAACACTACGTCCCGCGGTTCGTCAGCGACCTCGATCTCTCGGATGAGACCGAACGCATGGCCCGCGAACTGCTCGAGTCGGCCCGCCAGGAGGGCGTCCACAGCGGCAAGTCGCCGGTTGGCCTCGCCGCTGCCGCCGTCTACGCCGCTGCGCTGTTGACCAACGAGAAGGTCACGCAAAACGACGTCAGCGACGTCGCTAGCATCTCCGAGGTCACGATCCGAAATCGGTACAAAGAACTCCTCGAGGCCTCCGATGCGGCGGCTCCCGCATAACGACGATCTGTTGGTGTGTCATGGGCTGTCGTTTGGGATCCGGTCGAGTTTGAGATTCGGTCGAGAGTGATTCGCGGTCGAGAAAGCGACAACACTTTTGACGGGTGGTGTGTAATAACGTGCCATGGATGAAACGACTGTGAAACTGTTGTGCCCCGAATGTGCGAAAAACTGGCAAAGTTCTCCTGCTGATCTTGACGCGCCGGCAACGATGTTTCACTGTCCCAACTGTCATGCGTCCAGACGGTTGTCCGAGTTTATGCGAACGGATCGGGATCTCCAGACGTTGAAGCAACTCGGCTGAGCACATCGCGACCGTGGACGGTCGTCTGGTTTTCCCAACAGTGTATCGGTATTAATTGCCTGAACACCGCTGTCGGAAATTTGAAGGAAATAATATATTGTAGCAGTAACAACCGGTTGTAGTCGTTCCATTCGGGGAGTATTCGGCTGGTAGGCCTTTCTTTCGATTAGATATACCTGCTGACATACAGGGTATCGAACATGGGGCGCGTGCTAACGAGACTCAAGATAATAATATAACCCTGCAGTGGGTAGGATTTGATGGTTATGAAGAAACAGGAGCTCATTCACCTTCACGGCCTTCTCGCGGAGGTATCGAATCAGTGTGCAGCGTGGGACGACTGTCAGATCGATCTTGACGAGTATGAATCGCTTGGTATTCGGCCGACATCAATTCACAAATCGAAAACAGATCACAAAGCTGCTGTTTTTGCGCTCGCTGGCGGCATCACGATGAACATGCGCGAAGACGAGCAGGAAGCAGTTGCCGCTACCGCGGACTGAGAAATTCGTCGTCTCCTTCGATGATCACTACCCGATACTGACAAGACTCCCAACGGTCTGTTACAGCCAGTTTCGATCAGGTCACTGCACTTTTTCCAACACGGAACCGAATCAATCACCGATTCATCGACGGCTCTCTCGAGACGGTGCTCGAAACGGTCAGTCTCGTTCGACTAAATCCTCAAATTCGGGAAGAATGTCGTCGTCGCTGGTCTGTTCGTCGGCCGAATCGGCTGTGTCCTCGACAGTCGACTCGGAGCCGTTTCCATCGGTTTCCGATGTGTCCGCCTCGGTGTTCGTGTCTGTGGCGTCTTCGTCGTCGTCCTCCTCGAGTTCGTCGATCTGTAACACCTCAAGCGGGATGTTCTCGAGGAGTTGGCCGATCTCTTTGCGGGCGATCCGCGACGCGTGTTCCTCGCGCTCGACGTTGAACACGGTCATCTCTAACTCGAGTGCGACGAGTGCCTCATCGGCGGCGATGAACGCGGGTGGGAGTTCCTCCCCCGATGGCGACGTGCGTTCGCCCATGTTGATCTCGACGTAGTTCAGGTCAGGGTTCAACATCTCGCCCGTCTTCGAGATGGCGATGCGAATCGCCTCGTCTTCCGTCTCGACATCGAACACCGGCACGGCAGCCTCGACGACAACCCTGCAGTCCATACCATGGTATTCTCTCGCCACCAGTATGAAAGTTCGCCCCAACGGATGAATCGGCCGCCAATAGGGTGTCTGCGTGGTTGTAATGCTGGCTTCATTGCTGTCGTCCGGTTCGAAAGGCAAAAGCATCCGCCCCCAAAGGGACGGACAGATGGAAACAGGGACCATCCCCCTCGGCGACCTCTCCGGCGGCCTCGATCTGTACCGCACGCTCGAGAGCGGCCAGAGCTACTGCTGGCGACGGAGCGACGGCGAAATGTACGGCGGCTCGCCCGCGCCAGATGCGTGGTATCACACCGTCGTCAGCGGCTCGGAAGACGGCTCGACGTCCAACGCGGTGCTCCGCGTTCGTGATCACAATGGGCACCTCGAGTGGGAGTCGACGACTGACGCCGACACGATCGTCCGCCGGCTGTTACGATTGGACGACGACCTCGAGGCGATTGTCGCGGCCGCGCCGGACGATTCCTTGCTGGATGAGGCCTACGAGGCCCACCGCGGGATGCGACTGGTCGAAGACCCATCCTTTGCCTGTCTGATCTCGTTTATCTGTTCGGCCCAGATGCGCGTGAGTCGGATTCACACGATGGTCTCGACGCTGGCTCGCGAGTACGGCGACCAAATCGAGTTCGACGGCGACACCTACCACGCGTTCCCGACACCAGCCCAGCTCGCGACGGCAACCGAAGCCGAACTGCGCGACCTCGGACTCGGCTATCGGGCCCCCTACGTCGTCCGGACGGCGGAGATGGTCGCTAATGGCGAGGGCCATCCCGACGAGGCACGCGACCTCGAGTACGAGGACGCGCGCGACTACCTCACCCGCTTCGTCGGCGTCGGCGACAAGGTAGCCGACTGCGTGTTGCTGTTCTCGCTTGGCTTCGACGAGGCTGTGCCGCTCGATACGTGGCTCAAATCGGCGATCGAGGAGTACTACCCCGACTGCGATGGGGGTTCCTACGCGACGACCTCGCGAGCGATCCGCGATCGACTCGGCGGCGAGTACGCCGGCTACGCACAGACGTACATCTTCCATCACCTGCGGACCGGAGCGTGAGCGACACGTCAGCTCACTCGAGTCGGACAATCGGTCGCGCAACCGTTTTGTGAACCACGTGTCACGTACCGATCTATGGTCAATGGCTCGTTGATCGTGTTACTCATTGCGACAGGTATCGTCGCGGCGCTGGGGGTCCTGATCGCGTACTTCGGTCACGTCGAGTTAATCGCTGGCTACGATTCGGACCGTGTCGCCGACGAAGCGGGGCTGGCGACGTTCATCGGAACGAACATTCTGTACGTCGCCGTGCTCATGGGACTCGTCACGGTCGTTGAGTTGCTCGAGTTGCTCGACAACACCGACGTCCTCTGGCTCGCATTCACCGTCGGCGTCCTCGCCCTCACCGTTCGGATGGTCCTCGGCAGTCGACGCTACGAGACGCCACGATAACCGACCAACACCACCGATCGAACGCGAAAATCGGCTCGACGGAGAGCCGGCTTTTTCCCGAACGCACTCGATCATCCAGCCATGGCAGAACCAACCCGCGCACACGTCTTCGTTTCCGGAACGGTCCAGGGTGTCTACTATCGTGCGAACACGCGCGACACGGCTCGCGAGAAGGGCGTCGACGGCTGGGTGAAAAACCTCGAGGACGGTCGCGTCGAAGCGGTCTTCGAAGGCCCCGAGCCAGCCGTCGAGTCGATGCTCGAGTGGTGTCATACGGGCAGTCCCGCAGCCGAGGTCGAGGCTGTCGAAGCCGAGTACGAAACGCCACAGGGCGAAGACGGCTTCGAGATTCGGTACTAGTCCTTGTCGTCGTAGATGTCGATGTGGTGGATCGCCTGCGGTGAGAGCAGTCGGTCACCCTCGAGTTCGATCCAGCCGTTCGCGTGGACGACAATCGGTCCCTCGTAAAGGGTGTCGTCCGACGCGGCGTCGCCGTAGATGACGACGTCGTGGTAGGCTCGCGTACAGGGGTGCATCTCATCGGAGAGGATCGAGTCGCGGGAGGCAATAGGCGGGAACATCGGTAATGGGCAGTAACGTTGTTACTCTAGATAATAGTATTGTATCCGACACCATCGGTGAGCCGAAACGAGCCGCTGTGTCTACGTCTGATCCAGCAGGTAGTCCTCGAGCCACGGCGGCTCGTCGGTGTACTTCCATTCGGCCCACGAAGCCTTCTCGCCGGCGTAGTAGGCACGATACGCGTCGACGGGATCGCCTGGGCGCTTGTACTCGTCGGGCATCGCCTGTGGCCGTGGCGTCGGCTCCGTCGTGGGGAACGCAATCGCATCGGGATCGATGCGCTCGATCACGCCCCAGCTCGCGTGGTCGTCGTCTTTTTTATAGCGCTCGACGAACTCCGAATTGAGTGCGTTGGCGTGCTCGCGCAGCCGCAGCCAGTTCGCTCGCGATTCCGCGGCCCACTTCGTGACTGGGTGGCCGATGTGGGTCGATCCGTAGAGGAACTCTGCCTCGTACCCGTTCTCGCGGGCCGCCGTACAGAGTATCTGTGCGGCCTCGAGCAGCAGCTTGTTCACGTGCTGATCGCAGTGATACCGCGCGGCGAGCCGCGGGTCCTCGTCGAGCCAGAAGACGTTCACACGAAATAATGGCGCTCGAAGGACGAGACGCTACCGGTCGCAGCCAAATAGAGCTGTGGGGTGAGAATCCCGACCCCAGCCAGGATAACGAACGTCACCACAGCACTCTGTGCGCCAATGCCGTGAGTCCGATCACGATCACGGCGAGCCAGACGGCCAGCAGTGAACCGATGAGGACGCGGTTTTCACAGGAGACCATGGTATACTGACTCCTATCACCTCTCTTAACTCTGGGCATCGTTGATTACTACTCGAAGCATCGGGGTCGAACCGACCCGACGATCGGTCGTCTCGAGAAGCGGGCACTCCCACACGCTTAACGCGACTGCGGGCAAACCCACTGGATATGATTACAGGCGAACGAATGGCTGCCGTCGACGAGAACGCGGCAGCGCTGGGCGTGCCACGGAAGCAACTGATGGAGTCAAGCGGCAACGCCGTCGCTCGCACGGTCCGCGACGTGGCCGAGCCAGGCTCGAGCGTTGCGATCGTCGCCGGCCGGGGCAACAACGGTGGGGACGCGTTCGTCGCCGCGCGCTTTCTGGACGGGTACGACGTCACCACGCTCCTCCTCGGCCGAGCCGAGACCATCGGGACCGAGATCGCTCGCGAAAACTGGCAGGCCCTCGAGGACGCTGACTACAACAGCCGCGAGGTAACCGACTCGAGTGCGTTCGATCTCTCCGATGCGGACGTGATCGTCGATGCGATGCTGGGAACGGGGATCAGCGGCGACCTTCGCGAACCCGCGGCGACCGCTGCCGAAGCAATCAACGTCGCCGACGCGACCGTCGTTGCGGTCGACGTCCCCTCGGGGTTCGACGCTGACGACGGCGACCACGCTACCAACGGCGTCACGGCCGATCGTATCGTCACCTTCCACGACACGAAGCCGGGACTCGAGGCACTCGAGGCCGAGAGCACTGTCGCCGATATCGGCATTCCGGCCGCTGCCGAACGCTTCGTCGGCCCCGGTGATGTGACCCTCGCACGTCCTGAAGATCGTACGGGGCGTGCCTTTGTCGTCGGCGGCGGTCCGTACACCGGCGCACCGGCGCTCGCTGCACAGGCGGCGCTCCGTACTGGGATGGAGCTGTCGTTCGTCGCCGCGCCCGACGCTGTCGCCGGCGAGATCCAGGGCTACAGCGAGGATCTCATCGTCCAGCCCTACGAGCAGGATATCCTTACACCGGCACAGGTCGACGACCTCGTCGATACCGCAGAACGGTACGACGACATCGTCGTGCTCGGGCCCGGACTGGGAACCGCCGACGAGACGCTCGAGGCAGCCCGCCAGTTCCTCGAGTCCTACACCGGCCCGGCGGTCGTCGACGCTGATGCGCTCGAGGTCGTCCCCGGCCTCGAAACCGATGCGACGCTGGTCTGTACGCCCAACCGCCGCGAACTCGCGCGGATGGGCGGGCCGGACGTGGACTCACTGGCGACAGCGCCAGCCGAGATCGAGGCCTTCGCCGCGGAACTGGGACACGTCGTGCTCGCGAAGGGTGTCGACGACGTTGTGACCGATGGGGAGCGAACCCGAATCAGCCGGTCTGGAACCGCCGGCATGGCCGTCGGCGGCACTGGCGATACGCTCGCCGGCATCGTCGCCGGGTTGCTGGACCACGCCGAGCCACTCGAGGCCGCGGCGGCGGCCGCACGGGTCAATGGCATCGCAGGTGAACGCCTCGCCGAACGAGACGAGTGTGGGTTGCTAGCGTCCGAGCTGCTCGATGAAATTCCTGCGACACTGTGGGGTGAGCACGATGCGTGACGACAGACCGAACGCGACGGACTCGACCGCCGACGGCCTCACCCACACCACGGATGACGGTGACGTCCAGATGGTCGACGTTGGCGACAAACCCGACAGCAAGCGCCGCGCAGTTGCGGCCGGCGAGATTCGCCTTCAGTCGTCGACGATCGAGGCGATCCGCGAGGACGGAATCGGCAAAGGCGACGTCCTTGCAACTGCACGCGTCGGCGCGATTCAGGCCGTCAAACACACCTGGGAGACGATCCCGATGTGCCATCAGATTCCGATCACGAACGTCGACACCGAGTTCTCGCTCGCCGACGACCACGTCGAACTCGAGGTTGCCGTCGAGACAACTGGTAAAACGGGGTGTGAGATGGAAGCCCTCGAGGGCGTCACGACCGGACTCAACGTCGTCTGGGATATGGTCAAGGCCGTCGAGAAAGACGACGAGGGTCAGTATCCGGCGACGGGTATCGAGAACGTGCGGGTGCTCGCGAAGGAGAAACATCGGGAGGACTAGCGACCAGACCGTTCAGGAGTGTTTCGGAGCGCAGATGGAGGTTCGAGAACCGTTTTGCGGAGACTGCTATCCTGCGGAGTCGAGGATGAACGATCTTAGAGGTCCATCCCGCCGTTGACGTCGATCACTTCGCCCGTGACGTAGGACGACTCCTCACTGGCGAGGAAGCGAACGACAGCGGCGATGTCCTCGACTTCGGCCAGTCGCTCGAGTGGAATTCCCGAGATAATCCGCTCTAAGACCGACTCCGGGACGCTCTCGAGCATGTCCGTAAGCGTGAATCCGGGCGCGACACAGTTGGCCGTCGACCCACCCTTGGCGAGTTCGAGGGCGATCGTCCGAGTGAAACCGAACATCCCACTCTTGGCGGTGGCGTAGTTCGCTTGCCCGAAATTGCCCTGTTTCCCGACGACACTCGAGATGTTGACCAGCCGTCCCTCGTGTGCGTTCCAGATATCATCGAAGAACACCTGTGTGCAGTTGAACATCCCGCCGAGGTTGACGTCCATGACTCGATCCCACTCCTCACGGGTCATCTCGGTGAACTGTTCGTCGGCCGTGATCCCGGCATTGTTGACTAACACATCCGCCGGCCCGAACGCCTCGTGACAGACCTCGTGCATGTGTTCGACGTCCGAACGGTTGGAGACGTCTGCACGCGCCGTAACCGCCTGTCCGCCCGCCGCTTCGATCGCTTCGACGACTTCGTGTGCTGATCCCTCCGACGACCGGTAGTTGATCACCACGTTCGCGCCTTCTTCACCGAGGTGTTGTGCGATTCCTCGTCCGATGCCACGTGCCGAGCCGGTGATCACGCAGGTACGCCCATCCATTGACATGATGCATGGTCATTGTATCCCCGATGGTAAATAACAACCTGTTAACTTTCAAAACCGAATCTGTTCGGTTTATCCTTCCGTGTGTCGGTGGGAGAGATGGCACTAGGTAGTACTAACGCCCAGCACGACCGATGGCGGCGGAGAAAAACGGTTCGCAGCAGTGTTCGACAACGGTATCAGCGACGCTGGGCCTGTTCGATCCAGTCTTCGATTCGGCTTGGGGCGATCCCCGTCTCGGTGGCGAGCTCCGCAACGTCGGCCCCGGCAAGCGCGTCGAACGTCTCGATACCGGCGTCGGATAAGTCGTTCGCGTACGCCTGTCCGATGCCAGTGAGTTCGGTAAGATCGTCCGTGTCGGTTTCCGACGCGGGTTCCTCGGTGTCGTCGGTCGACTCGAGGCCCGTTCCGCCGTCGGTGAAGTCTTCGAGCCCGGATTCGTCGCCAGCAGCGTTTGCGGTGAGTGCCGTGTCTGTGTCCGTGGCTGCTCGTGTCTCGACTTCGGGTTCGGCCGCAACGTCGCTCGCTGCTTCTGCTTCGGCCTCGGTTCCGTTCGAGCGTGCCTCGAACCACTCACAGACGTCCGGCCAGAGTTCGTCGTGGCTGCGTGAGGAGACGGACATCCCGATGTGGCCCGTCGCGAACTCGAGGACCTCGGTATCGTCGGACGAGACGAACTCGTTGAACGGTTTAGAGGCCTCCGGCGGAATGAGGTGGTCGTACTCCGCGACGATCTGAAGCAGCGGCATGTCGATGTTCTCGAGGTCGACGTGTTTGCCGTCCAGATAGAGTTCGTTGTTGATCAGCTTGTTCTCCTGGTAGATGTCGCGGATGAACTCCTCGTAGACGACGCCGGCGACGTCGATGCCCTCGTCAAGCCAGCGTTCCATGCGAGCGAAGTTCTCGACGAAGTCCTCGTCGTCCATGTTCTCGTAGAATCGGACGTACTTCGTCACGTTGTTTGCGACGGGGTCCATCAGCGCGAACCCGACGTCCAAGAAATCAGCCGGAACGTTGTCGAAGGTGTCCGTCACCGTATCGGGGTCGTAGAACTCGTCGCTGCCCCAGAGTTCGAGCACACCACCGTCGCCAGCAAAGCAGAGTCCAGCAGCCATCAGAGCCAGGTTCTGGACCTTCTCGGGGTGTAACGCGGCGTACATAGCCGACATCGTGCCGCCCATGCAGTAGCCGAGAATATTGATCTTCTCTTCACCGGAACGGTCGCTTACGACGTCGACACAGTTGTCGATATAGCGGTTGACGTAGTCGTCGAGCGAGAGCTGTCGATCCAGCTTCGACGGCTCGCCCCAGTCGATCAGGTAGACGTCGAAGCCGGCCTCGAGGAGCGTCTGGACGACCGAGCGGTCGGGCTGGAGGTCGAGGATGTACGGCTTGTTGATCAGCGCGTAGACGACGAGGATCGGAATATCGTGTTGCTCCTCCGTCATCGGCTCGTAGTGGAGGAGTCGCAGTTTGTTCTCCTCGTAGACGACCTCGCTTGGCGTCTGGCCGACGTCGGCGTTCTCGAGCGTTTCGGTTCGCTCGGGGGCAACCTGGCTCTTCTCGGCCAGATCGGCGGTCGCCTCCCAGGCCTCTCGTTGCATGTCCAGTACGGTTGCGTACGGGTTTTTCATTGTTCGTCGTCCAGATGCTCGAGAACGCGGTCGAGTTTCTCTTCGACGGCGTGCTGGCGGCGCTCGAGTTCGATCAGTCGGTCACCAACCTCGACGACGTCGTCCTCGGTTGCAAAGCCGAGCGTCCGCAGGGTGTCCTGGGACGCCTCGTCGGCCTCCTGTTGCAGTTCGAGCACGTCGCCGACGGTCTCGCCGGTCATTCTGGCGAAGGCAGTCGTCGACATGACGTCTTTGAACGCCTCGTTGGCCGTGTTCAGCCAGATATCACGGAACTCATCGACGTCGACATCCTCGCCCTCTAACGTGTCGTTCATCCGCTCGACCATCTGCTGTGAGGCGTTCATCCACGTCTCGTAGGCGCGGGCGTACCCCTCGACGCCGTCGGAGAGTTCGTTGTCGTCGCTGACTTCGCCGACGGTCTCCGACCAGCTCTCGACGAACTCTGCCTGGGCTTCCATGTTGTCCTCGAGGGCGTCGAGAAACTGTTCATTCCACTGTTCGACAAACGCGTTCCAGTTTTGCATCTGGGGCTGTGAATCTGTCATTGGGATAAAATTGGGGATCGACTGTCAAAAGGCTACGGCCTATTCGCCGTTCTACGCGGAGACGTCGAACTCTTCGGTGGCCTCTTCGACGTTCTCGGCGACGGCAGTGACGTTCTCTTCGACCTGACCGTGGGCCTCGAGGACGGCATCGAACGAGCTGTCGACCATCTCGGAGTAGTTGGCAGCGAACTCGTCGTAGGCGGCTTCGGACTCGTCGAGCATCTCGAGCATGGACTCCATCGACTGGGTCTGGGCTTCGGAAGCGGAGTCGAAGCCGTCGTCAACGAGTTCACGCATCTCGTCGAAGTCGGCGGCGTCCTCGGGCATCGAAGCCTCGAGGGCGTCGAAGTAGGCGTGGACGGCGCCTTTGGTCATCTCTGCGTTGGACTCGAAGAGCGTGCTCGAGGACTCCATCGCGTCGCTGAAGGCGCTGATCGACGCCTTCTGGGCCTCGAGGGCGTCGTGAGTGAGGTTTTGGGACTGTTCAACTGCGGTGCGCTGTGCGTCGAAGACGGCGGTGAATGGGTTCTGTGTCATGGTATTAGTCTCGGTTTCGTTTGACGGGTACGACGATCGTCTGGACGATATCTCCCTCTTCGATGTCGAGGGCTTCCCGTTCTGGACCGGGAATACTGATCCGACCACCGCTCTGGACACGGGCTTTGAACGTCGCCGTTCCCATGTTCATCGGGCCAAGCGCCGAACTCGTATCGAACGGGTTCGAGCCACCTGCCTGCATCATCTTCCGTAACAGCTCCTGCTGGGATTCGGCAACCTGCTCGCCCGCCTCCTGCATCTGTTCGGTGAACATCGCAGGTGGAAACCAGGGCGTTCGGTCGGAGTCGTCCGTCATCACCTGTACCAACGAACCCGACCCACATAAAGGTTCCCACTAGATACCATCTGAAACCAATCAATGGCACAGCCAGTAGTTATTCACCACTGAATATTCCGATTCAGTAGTACACATGATAGACATGAGACATTATGTGACATAGTCTCTAATCGGAAGATCGATGTATAGAGCGCCTCTGTCGGTAAATTACTTGGTAACATATCGTGTAACTTCTGTTCGAGTAAGCCAAAGAAGTCATAACCGTCACACACCTACAGACAGACTAGATGTCCCACCAGAACACTGCGAAAAACAATTTCGCTGCAATGACTGACGCGTGGGCGACGATGACACAGACCGTCCTCCAGAGTGCAACCGCTGCAAACCGTGCGGCAATGTCCGCAATGTTGGCTCCGAACCTCTCGAACGGGTCGGAAAGCGAGACCGTCGCGGCATCGATTCCCTCGATCGATCACTCGCATCTCGACTGGCAGTTCGACCGAACCGTCGACGATACCGAGAATATCAGCGTTGGCGACACCGTCACGTTCGAGAAAGTCCTCAGCGAGGACGATGTGCGTGCGTTTGCACACGTAAGCGGTGACACAAACCGGCTTCACCTCGACGAAGCGTTCGCAAGCGACACCCGATTTGGCGAACGGATCGTTCACGGGACGCTTGTCTCCGGACTTATCAGTGCCGCGCTGGCTCGACTCCCCGGACTGACGATCTATCTCTCTCAAGATCTCGAGTTCAGTGGCCCCGTTGGCATCGGCGACCGCGTCTCCGCCCGCGTCGAAGTCGTCGAGGACCTCGGGAACAGACAGTACCGACTCGAGACGGTTATTCGAAACGAAGACGACGACGCGACCGTCATCAACGGCGAGGCGGTCGTCCTGATCGACAACCTGCCCGAAGAATAACTCCGTCGCATACTCGTCCCCGAAGCCGTGGGCTCGCTCGAGGTCACGCAGTTGCTGGTTCGGCGGCCCCGCTTTTCGTGCCGTCTGAGCGGATATCCTCGGTGGACGAGTAATCGAGGCGATCTCGTGAATGTCCGTCAGTATAAGTATTTCCTCGGAAAAACGCACCCTATGACCGTATTCGGGACTGCAGGGATCCGTGGTCCAGTCGAAGAGGTGACGCCGTCGCTGGCACTCTCAGTCGGCCAAGCCGTCGGAGAACCTGGTGAGACAGTCGTTGTTGGCCGCGATGGACGAGAAACCGGACCCGCACTCGCCGCAGCCGTCGAAGCCGGCCTCGAGGGCGCCGGCGCTGACGTCCAGCGGCTCGGCGAAGTACCCACCCCAACGCTCGCGTTTGCCTCGCGTGGGCAAACGGGCGTGATGCTCACTGCGAGCCACAACCCGCCCGAAGACAACGGGATCAAACTCTTCGCGGACGGCGTCGAGTACGACCAAACCGCCGAGCGAGCGATCGAAGACCGACTCGAGGGTGACGAACACGCGACCGGACTCGCTTCGTGGGACGAGTGGGGCCAGTCGTCGACTCTCGAGATCCTCGATCAGTACCGCGACAGCGTCGTCTCCTACGTTCGCGAGCGCTTTGGCGACACGGACTCCTCACAGCCAGCGCCTGCCACCCCGCTTGCCGGGCTCTCGATCGCCGTCGACTGTGGTAACGGGATGGGATCGGTCGCGACACCACAGGTCCTCGACCGACTCGGTGCCGACGTCGTCGCGGTCAACGCAAACGTCGACGGCCACTTCGTCGCCCGCGAGAGCAAACCGACACCCGAGACGCTGTCGGCGTTTAGCGACTTCCTCGAGGAGGGAAACGAGGCGCGAGACGCTTTGGAACGTGCGAGCGAAGACACTGCAAGCGACGGGTTCGACCTGGGACTGGCCCACGATGGGGACGCCGACCGACTCGTCGTGCTCGATTCGGATGGAGAGGTGATTCACGAAGACACGATCCTCGCCGTCGTCGCAGCCCACTACACCGACGCGGCCGACGTCGACGATCCCGTCGTCGTCACGACACCCAACGCCTCGGCTCGTATCGACGAACGGGTCCGCGACGCCGGCGGCCGCGTCGAACGCGTCCGGCTCGGTGCGCTTCACGAGGGAATCGCTCGAGAACGGAGCCACGGCGACAACGACACTGAAATCATCTTCGCCGCCGAGCCGTGGAAACACATCCACACTGCCTTCGGTGGCTGGATCGACGCCATCGTCAGCGCGGCCGTCGTCGCCGCGCTCGTCGCCGACGCCGGCGGAACGGCTGCCCTTCGTGCTCCTGTCACCGAACGGCCCTACCGGAAAGTGAGCGTCGACTGTCCCGACGATGCCAAGGCCGAGACGATGGCCACCCTCGAGACCGCCCTCCCCGAAGCGTTCCCCGACGCCACGGTCGACACCGACTACGGCGTTCGCCTCGAGTTCGACGACGCCTCGTGGGTACTCGTCCGCCCAAGCGGCACCGAGCCGTACGTTCGGATCTACGCCGAGAGCGACACCGTCGACGAACTCGTCGATGCGACATGCAGCGTCGTCGAGTCAGCAATCACCGAGTCGACGTAGCACACAGTAGGCAGTTTCTTGGTTCGCCCTGAGTCAGTAGCGACCATGCACGAGCTGATCGACGCCGCCCGCGATGTCCAGACAACTGCCCACGTTCCCTACTCGGAGTATGCCGTCGGTGCCGCCCTCGAGACCGAAGCCGGTGAGGTGTTCGTCGGCTGTAACATCGAGAACGCAAACTACAGCAACAGCCTCCACGCCGAAGAAGTCGCGATCGCCGAGGCGGTTAAAAACGGCCACCGCGAGTTCGCCCGCATCGCCGTCAGCTCCGGCCGCCGCGATGGTGTCACTCCCTGTGGGATGTGTCGCCAGACGCTCACTGAGTTCTGTGACGACGACCTCCTCGTCATCTGTGACGAAGGCGAGGGAGAACCGCCGACCGAGTACACCCTCGGCGAACTGTTACCGAATACGATCTCCGAGGAAACACTCGAGTAGCATCGCTCGGAGTTGACCAGACGACCGCCAGCCGCGCCGACCCGCAGCCGATCATAGCGACCGCGAGGAGTTAAGAACGACGAGTAGGCTACTCGCCGCCATCGCAACCGCCGCAAGCAGCGGGTTCAGGAGGCCGAGGATTGCGAGCGGAATCGCGATTGTGTTGTACAGGAACGCCCAGCCGAGGTTCTGACGGATTCGCCAGTAGGTCCCCGAGGCGATATCGAAGATTTCGACGACCGATTCCAGGTCGTCGCCGACGATGACGGCGTCAGCGGCATCGGTCGCGAGCTGTGTCCCACTCCCCATCGCGATACCGACATCTGCGGCGGCCAGCGCCGGCGCGTCGTTGCTCCCGTCGCCGACCATCGCCACCGTCCCGCGACCGCGAAGTCGCCGAACAGTCTCGGCTTTTGCTTCGGGCGGGACCCCAGCGAAAACCTCGTCGACGCCGTCGACGGCCCGGAACCGGTCTGCCGACGCGCCCTCGTCGCCGGTGAGAACGACGACCTCCCGGCCGTCGGCGAGCGTCTCGACGGCCGCTTCCCAGTCCTCGCGTGGCGAGTCACCCACGACGACGACGCCGCGGGCACGACCGTCCCAGCCGACGACGACCGGAACGTCGCCCGCTGCTCGCACGCGGTCGATCCGATCCTCGAGTGCTGCGGGAATCGCGAGGTCGTGCTCTCGAAGCAGGTCCGGATGGCCGACGAACACCCGGTTTCCGTCGATGGTCCCGCTGACGCCGCGGGAGTATCGTTCGAACCCGTCTGCGTCAGCAGTCGCCTCGAGATCGCGATCTTCGGACGCTGCTTCGGCGATTGCCTGTCCGATCGGGTGTTCTGAAAGCGCCTCAACGGCTCCAGCACGCCGCAAGATCGTGTCGGGGCTGGCATCTGTGGCCGTCGAGTCCGATTCCGTGGCGACGTGAACGTCCTCGACGGACATTCGCCCTTCGGTGAGTGTTCCGGTCTTGTCGAGGACGACGATGTCGATATCCGGCGCATCTTCGAAAATCGTCTCCGCGGCGACGACGATGCCCCGTTTCGCGGCCGTCTGGACACCCGAGGCGATCGCAAGCGGCGTCGCGAGCCCGAGGGCACAGGGACAGGAGACGATGACGACCGTCAGGCCGACGAGAAATGCCGTTGCGGGCGTCGAGCCAGTCGCAAGCAGGAAACCCGTGACGACGACTGCGAGGGTGACGACTAGCGGGACAAAAATCGTCGCAAGCTTGTCCGCGAGCCGCTGGACACCGGGTCGGGCGCTCTGGATCGACCACAGTAGGGAGACGAGTCGATCGTGGGTGCTCTCGGCGTCATCGCCGACTTCGACGACCAGCGGCGCATCGGTGACGACCGTGCCGCCCCGAACCGGATCGCCCGGCCGTTTTTCGACGGGGAGTGATTCACCAGTGACGAGTGATTCGTCGACGGCAGCCTGTCCGTCGACGACGTCGCCATCGAGTGGCACACGCTCGCCGGGCCGGACGAGCAGGTGCTCGCCGGGGTTGACAGCCGAAAGCGGGACCATCTCACCGTCGTCCGCACGACGAGCCTCGTCGACCTGTGATTCGGTAAGATCCGAGAGGAGGCCAGCTGCACGACGTTTGATTACGCCCTCGTAGTAGGTCCCGGCCGTCACGACGAGGATGATCGCGACCGTGACGTCGAAGTAGAGATCCGTCCGGCCGAGGACCATCGCAAGCGTGCTGTAGGCATACGAGCCGGTTGCCGCGAGCGAGACAAGCAGGTCCATGTTCGGCATGCCTGCCCGGAGACTCACGTACGCGCCACGCAGGATCGGATAGCCGGTGTAAAACAGCACGAACGACGTCATGAGCCAGATGTTCGCGACGACGTAGTAGCCGTCGTAGCTGCCGAACTCGGCCAGCGGCTCGTAGCCGAAGTACGTCGGGTACAGAAACAGCGCATACCAGATCATCACCATCATCCCGAACATCCCCCCGCCGATCAGGAACTTCACCAGCGCCGCATCCCGCGGCTCGTCGCTTCGATCCTCGCCCCGGTCACGAGCGTCGTAGCCGTAGCCCGAGACGAGTTCCGGAAGCGACTCCACCTCGAGCGAGTCGGGATCGTACACCAGCCGGAGCGTATCCGTGGCGTAACTGGCTTCCGCCCCCTCGATACCGTCGGTGGCAGTCGCCCGCGTCTCGAGAAACGCCTCACAGGTCGAACAATGCATCCCGTCGACGGCAAGGAACGCGTCCTCGCCGTCGCACTCGTCAAGGTCGGGGCCGTCGTCGTCGAGTCGGTCGCGGACAGTATCGGCATCAGTGTCGTCGACCGTCTCGAGCGTTCGATGAACCTCGAGACAGCCCTGACAACAGAACGTCCCGTCGACGTCACCCGCGGTGATCGGGTCAGCGGGTGTGGGGAACGAGCAAAGCGTACACTCGCCGTCTTGAGAGAGGTCGCTCCCCGCGGTAGGGTCGCTAGTGCTCGGTTCGGTGTCTGTTTCGGCGTCGGAGCGTAACGGAAGTCGACTCATAACGGGAATTTGAGATTACTGGCTCGTGGTAGGTGGTAACAGGGGATGGCAGACGGAAGCGGATACCGTCTCCGATTGAAACGGATCGCAAGCGCACAGTTTGGATCATCGACTGTCCCGTCACGTGGTGCGTCGAACAGGTGCGAAAGATCCACGCGAGCTCGACGCGACTCGAGTTCGGGTGTTACGACGCCTTGTTCGACCCGTGGGCGTGCGGTTCCGAGACGGGGCCAAACGCGATGTAGAGGCTCGTAATGATGATCAAGACGTTGAGTCCGGAAATCGCACCAGCCGGCAGTGAACTCCCGAACGCGTACCAAGAGACCGGCAAGAGCGCCAGCAATCCGACCACGAGCGGGACTCGTGGGGAAAGGTCTTCAGCTACCATGCTGAGACGTTGTACCCAGAGTCTCATAATAGCACATCTTGTTCTTACACGCTGGGAATGAGTCGAGAGGTTAAGGAATGACTATTCATAGACGGGCGTATGAGTCAGGCGACAGAAGAGCCAGAGCAACTACAGGAGATCGGACACGATGAATACAATCCGATCGGGACGCTCGCGCTAATCGGGTTGTACTTCGTTATCCTGGTGTTGCTGTGGTTGTTCGTGTACTTCGTCGAGTTCCTTGGAAATGATCCGACTGTGATCGGGGCTGTGTTAACGATGGTGGGGCTCCAATGAATATCCACACTTACGAGAAAGTGTGGCTGATCGCTGCATTACTGCTGATCGTTGGGTTCATCGCGACGATCACGTACGGGTCGGTCGGGCTTGGCATCGCAATGATCGACGACAGCGAAGAGACCGTCGAACCAAGCGAACTCGACGAAGACTTCGGTGAGCCACGCGTCGAGCACGTGGGTGAAAACGAGTACGAGGCGTACGTTATCGCCCAGACGTTTATTTTCCAGCCGGATCCAATCGAGGTGCCGGCAAACAGTAAAGTCACGTTTTACGTGACGAGTCGAGACGTCATCCACAGCTTCAGCGTCGTCGGGACCAACATCAATACGATGGTAATCCCCGGCGAGGTGTCGACGATGACCGCCGAATTCGACGAGTCTGGGGAGTACGGGATCATCTGTAACGAGTACTGTGGCTCGTTCCATCACACGATGGAGGGACAGCTACACGTCGTCCCCGAGGACGAGTTCGATATGACCGAACTGTCCGTCGAGAGCGACGACGAGGTCGAACTCGGCAACGAGACGACGTTCAACGTCGCAGTCGAAAACGGCATGCTCGACGACCTCGAGACGACAGTCACGTTCGAGATCGGCAACGAGACAACCGAAGAGGAGATCACCGTCTCCGGTGAGAGCACCGAAGAGACGACGTTTACTGTCGACTCGACGGAGCTTGGGGAGGGAGACCACGACTGGACAGTCACGGTCGACGACTACGAGGAAAGCGGGACGCTGACCGTGGTCGAAGACCTCGAAGAAGAAGAAGAAAACGGAGGCAACAACGATGAGTAACGCGTATATCGACAAGTTCCCTGCGGAAGCGAAAGTAGTCAAAGCGGCGTTCTATAGTTCCTTCCTCGCGCTCGCGCTCGGGGGCGTGTTTGGGGTTATCCAGACACTTCATCGAACGGATATTTATCGGTTTATTGACTCGGCGGATTACTACACCGTCCTCACGGCCCACGGTGTGTTCATGGTGATTACGTTCACGATTTTCTTCCTCGTGGGCGTGTTCACTTGGGCAGTAACGACCAGTCTCGACAGGGGTGTCGAGGATATCCGGTTCACCTGGAGCTGGGTTGGACTAATGACGATCGGGACGGTGATGGCGGGTGTGGCTATTCTCGCCGGTTTCGTCGATTCGATCGATATCAGTGCCTCGGTGCTGTTTACGTTCTACGCACCGCTGCAGGCCCATCCGCTGTTCTATCTGGGTCTGGTCCTGTTCGTCGTCGGCACCTGGGTCGCCGGCGCCGACTGGTTCCGGTCGTGGTGGGCGTGGAAGAAAGAAAATCCTGACGCGCGGATTCCGCTCCCGACGTTTATGGTGTTGACGACGATGATCATGTGGTATATCGCCACGATGGGCGTCGCCACGTCGATCCTCGTCTTCTTGCTGCCGTGGTCGCTTGGCTGGATCGAGACCGTCAACCCGCTGCTCACCAGAACGCTGTTCTGGTTCTTCGGTCACCCAGTCGTCTACTTCTGGCTGATGCCAGCGTACCTGCTGTGGTACACGATGCTCCCGAAATTCGCCGGCGGCAAACTGTTCAGTGACCCGCTGGCCCGCGTCGGGTTCGTCCTGTTCCTGTTGCTGTCGACGCCAGTCGGGATCCACCACCAGTATCTCGACCCCGGCATCGCAGAAGGGTTCAAGTTTATTGCGATGACGAACACGATGTTCCTGTTGTTACCGAGCTTTTTGACGGCGTTTACCGTCGTCGCCAGCATAGAACACGGTGCCCGCCAGCGCGGCGGCACGGGCTACTTCAGCTGGCTTAAATCCCTTCCGTGGCGTGACCCCGTCTTCGCCGGCATGGCACTTGCAGGCCTGCTGTTTGCGGCTGCCGGCTTCTCAGGGATGGTCAACGCCGGGATGAACATCAACTACCTCGTCCACAACTCCCTGTGGGTCGTCGGTCACTTCCACCTCACCGTCGGCACTGCCGTCGCGCTGACGTTTATGGCCGTCTCCTACTGGTTCATCCCACAGGTGACGGGCAAGGAACTCTGGAACCGCTCCGTTGCGCTGATCCAGGTCGTTCTCTGGTTCATCGGGATGACGTTCATGACGAACTCGATGCACCGCGCCGGACTGATCGGCATGCCACGCCGGACGGCCGAACCACAGTACACCGGCTTCGAGTTCGAAACTGCTGTCGGCTCTGTCGGTGAACTCAACGCCCAGATCGCGCTGGGTGGGGTGTTGCTCACCCTCTCGCTGGTGTTGTTCTTCGCCAACATCATCGGCACGGCATTCGGCAGTCGCAGCGACAACCTGCCAGACAATGGGTACGCCGAGGCGCTGTCCGGCTCCGACGATGCCCCGCGCGTGCTCGACAACCTCAAACTCTGGACCGCGATCGCAGTCGTGCTCGTGATCATCGCGTACTCGCTCCCACTGATGAGCATCGTCGACCGTGGCGGACTCTTTGGCCCCGATATCACCGCGTTCCCGGCTAACCTCGAGTCGGTTCGGTTCCTTGCGTTTGCCGTCGAACACCTCGGAACTGCCGCACTCGAGTCGGCTGGAACGCTTGCATGGAACACGCTGCCGGAGGTGATCAGATAATGCGAATCTCGAAAGCGGGGCTACTGGTTGTACTGGCGTTTCTCGCCCCGGTTCTCGTCGAGTTACGGACGGTACTCGCCTGGGTAAACATCGAGTTGAGCGTCCTCGAAACAGCTATTATCGGCGGGATCATCATCGCCGTCATCCTCGTCTGGGCGTTCCTGCCCGAAAACGGCGACGAGGAGGGAGCCGAACGGGACGTCTCGAACTCGGAACTGTAGCCCACTCGAAACCACAGAACCCGTCGTCTCCGGGAGTTCTCGAGTGAATCTCCGGGTGCCGAATATGGGTTCGAACGCGCTGATAACGAGACGCCCGCTCGTTCGTTATACCGACATCGCTCGTTCGAGTCGCGCTCGCAGAATCGTTCGATGACACCGCTTTTTCTCGGTGTTTTCATCGCAGACGAGCGCGAGTGATTCGCCGCTCTCGAGGCGCTCGCGCAGGTTTGCGATTGCAGCCTGTGTGTCAGCCGAGTGCTCGAGGCACTCACGATATCGCTGTTCGAACTCGACCTGATCCCACGCGGCGTTGTGTGCGCCTTCCGCACAGAGGCCACGCATCTTCAGGTCGGCTTCGGCTGCATGCATCGCCTCGAGTAGGTCTGCAGGTGGCCCCAGTTCGGGGACGTTCTCGTCGACGGCTGCGTGAAACCACGGATCCGGGTTTCGGACGACACCGATGAGCGTCGCATCGTCGAGACCGGGAGCGAGGTCGTGTTGAATCGCCGTGACGGAGGCGTCCGTAAGCGCCCCGTCGATATCGCAATCCATACCGAGGGTACGATTGTCCCACATTTATATACGGTGCCGGCTCGAATCGCCGCTACTCGATGACGGGCGACAGCGAAAACCCGAACGCCGACGTACAGTACCACCTCGAGGTCGGCCCCGATGACGTCGCAGAGACAGTCCTCCTCCCGGGCAACCCCGACCGGCTCGAGAAGATCGTAGCACACTGGGACGACCACGAGATCGAAGCCCACCACCGCGAGTATCGCACGGCGACGGGAACGTACGAGGGAACGCCGATCTCCGTGACGTCGACCGGTATCGGCAGTCCGTCGGCGGCGATCGCTGTCGAGGAACTCGCCCGTGTGGGCTGTGAGACGTTTATCCGCGTTGGCTCCTGTGGAGCGATCCAGCCAGAGATGGCCGTCGGCGATCTAGTTATTACGACCGGGGCGGTTCGACAGGAGGGGACCAGTAAGGAGTACGTCAGAGAAGACTACCCCGCCACAGCCGATCACGAGGTCGTCAGCGCGCTCATCGCCGCGGCCGAACGACTCGGCTACGACTACCACACCGGGATCACGATGAGCGCCGATTCGTTCTACGCCGGCCAGGGCCGACCCGGCTTTGCGGGCTTCGAAGCCGCCGGCTCGGAAGACCTTATCGACCAACTCAAAGCCGCAAACGTCACAAACATCGAAATGGAGGCGAGTTCGATTTTGACGCTTGCAACCGTCTACGGGCTCCGTGCGGGTGCCGTCTGCACCGTGTATGCCAACCGGGAAACCGGTGAGTTCCGCACTGAAGGGGAGTCACACGCCGCCGAAACTGCAACGCTTGCGACACACCTCCTCGCGAAAATGGACGCCGTCAAGCGCGACGCCGGCGCGGATCGCTGGCACGCCGGCCTCTCGCTCGAGGACTAACGCTTCTTCCGAGTCCAACGGACTCGCTTGCTCGAGGCATTGATCCCTGGTTAGTCTCGAATTCGGACGATTCCGTTCTCGAACACTTTCCGGTTCGGCACAATATACTCCTCGGAGTCGTCCTCGATTTTCGTGACGAACAGATCGACCTCCTGGACGATTCCCGTCTGGTCGTCGATCCGAATCCGGTCACCGATCCCGTAGGGCTGGTTGAGCAACAGGTAGACTCCGGCCGCACTCGAGACGAGGAACTCCTTGAACGCAACAGTACCGACGACGATGATACCGAGGGCGTACACCGCCAGCAAGATCAACAGCGCCAGAACGTGAACACCGATCTGGCCCAGCGCAATAATAAATGCCACGTACAGCACGGAGTATTTGACCAGTTTCGGGAGGATCGAGACTTCGGGCAGTTTGACGCCACGGAGATACTCGCCGACGACCAGTTCCGACTTATCGGCGATAATAAAGCCGAGAATCAACACGAGGACGGCAATAAACACCTGCGGAACGAACTCCGTCACCCGCAGCCAGAACGCGTCGGTATCCAACAACTGTGCGATATGAATCGCCGTCAGGACGGCGATCCCATAAATGAACCACGAACTCAGGCGTGCGACGATTTTGACCGTGGAGGTGCCGATCGACTGGGCGGTCCGTTCGAACGGCGTTCCCTCGACGGCCTCGGGCACCCCGGACGCGGACAAGAGCTCTTCGTTGAGCCGTCCGACCAGATAGCCGACGACGAGTCCGAGTGCCAACACCGCGGCAGCGATGACGGCCGGCTCGTCGATGAGGGTCTGCCAGTCCATCTCAGTACGCCTCCGGATCGACCTCCAGGATGAGCTCGCCGGCCTTGAACGCACGGACGAGCCCATCGCTTTCGGACAACACGATCGTAATCGCGTTCGTATCCCGCGTGATCGCACCGCCGGCCATATGTCGTGCCCCCAATCCTTTCGGGATGTCGACCCCCTCCGCGGACGGCTCGAGGTAGCGATACGCCGAGACGATCTTCCCCGCATCGGAGATGATAAAGGCCCCGTCGAGTCGCGAGAACTCCTTGAGCATGACGTTCACGATCGGATCGCCGACGTGAACGTGGGACTTCTCGAAGGGGTTGTACGACAGCGGTCGGGACTTGTTCATCACCTTGCCCGCGTCACCGACAACGAACAGCGCACCGACCGGCTTCCCCTTCTGGCCTTTCTTCCCGAGTTCGACCGCCAGCTCGAGGACGGCTTTGATGACTTCCGGCTCCGCGCGGGATTTGACGAAGAGGTCGTAGATGCCCGTCCGGGTTTCGACATCTGCACGGACACGCGAAACGGTATCGATTCCGTCACTGAACACGCTCGTCGCACAGGCCAGTTCGTCGCCGTCCTCGATCAGATCCTGCTCTAAAGCCCCCTCGAGTCCGAATCGGATGCGTTCTCTAATATCGTCGAACGCAAGGGGGAGCTCGACGAACGTTTCCGCACCCACGGCGTTTTCCGTCCCGATGACAATCAGGTCGAGATCCTCGAGATCCGCACAGCGCTCGTAGTACGAGCCACTTGGGGAAAAGAGGACGACTGCATCGACACTCCGAACGAGATCCCCGAACACGTCGTCTAGCCCAGCCATTAATCATACAAGCTGTGCCCGCGCGAATAAGCGTTGTGGAGCGTCTGACACGCGTCTGCTATCCGTTGGCCGGCTGAGGACAGTGTGTCGTCAGGATCGGATTCGAACCGACCAAGACGATCACTCTCGCTTTGCTCGAGTGCTGTGACGTGCATGGTCCGACTCCTCATCGCGATGCTTCTCCTCGCGTAATTGCTTGGAGAAGCATGCGCGGGACCGGATTTGAACCGCGAGGACTTCGCTTCGCTCGTCCTCTGGGCCGCGAATCCGCTCCTGCTCCTTTACTCGTTTTCTCGCCCCGCTCAAAAACTCGTTCAGTGCGCGGGACCGGATTCGAACCGGCGGACCCCTACGGGACAGCGTCCTAAGCGCTGCGCCGTTGGCCTGGCTTGGCTACCCGCGCTCGTATCCTGATTTTCACGAACCGAGTAAGTACCTGTCGGTCCGCGTCAGCATTGTTTCACTGGCTCCTCGGGAGACCAATCCGGCGGCACAATAAACGTGACGTGCTCCGAATCGCGAAGCTGATGTAACTCCGCTGCTTGTTCAGCCAGCGACCGATCTCGATACGGCATCTCGAGGCCGCAGCCGGTACAGACGAGTTTGCAGGTGGGTTCTTTCATGGACGGACAACCGTACACCGAAACGGATGACGGGCGTCGCTTCTACCGTTGGATGGAGACTGCTTTAGTAGTCGTATCCTAGTGAAGCTGACAGTGAACAGCTGATTTGGCTAGTCGTTTGTATCGAAACGTTGCCCTGCCGTAGTACCGTGTTGGACAGTACGGTCTTCGCTATCACCACCGTCGTATATTCAAACTGATACACTTATGAGACAGTCAACCCGTGGCTTTATTCGCGCCGCGAGGATATCCTTGTGTATGCACAGCGCACGGGATCGTATCGAGTACGAACAGTGGCTCGAGGAACTCGAGGCCGTCGCCGATCGCCTCGAGTTATCGACCGACGCGCGGTCGTGTGCGATGGATCTCTTTCTCGCGGACGTGCCCGAGGACGACCGCTCGAAACGGGCCGTTCTCGCGGCGAGTATCTACGCCGGGTCGCTCGTCGCCGGCGACGGCCGAACCCAGGGGACAGTCGCCGATGCGGCCGACGTCTCGCGGCTCTCGATTCAGTCGCGCTGGAAGGACCTACTCGAGCAAGCCGGTCTCGAGCCACCACGGTGGTAGGACTGACTGTTTTAGTCGGTTTCTCAGTGAAGTGGTAACTTATCCCATAGTAATCGTATGATACGGGGCCGAAATCGAGTGTAACAGTCCGTCGCCTGTCGTCTTCGTCCGTTACGGCGCGTTGTCCGTCTCGTCGCCCTCGAGAACAGTTCCGTGTTCGTCGATCTTGCCGCGAACGATCCGCGTACTCGAGATGATATCGCCGTCCTCGGCGAGTTTGTGGGGAACGACGACGACATCGAGTGGGTCGTATCCCCGTTCGCGCCTGATCTCGTTGATCCGTTTGCCACCGTCTCGAGTCTCCGGAGAGACGACCAGATAGTCGAACTGTGGCTCGGTCGCGATTCCTGTCGGCTCCTCGAGTCGACGAATCTCGAACTCGCGGTCCTGTGCAGCGGCGAGTGGCTCGAGTTCGGTCTCGAGCCGTTGCGTTCGTTCGTCGAACGATCGAACACGTCGTTCGACGTGTCGTGTCTTCGGTGCGAGGTCGTCACTTGTCAATCCTACAGTCACGTCCCCGAGTTCGAACGCCCGTTCGAACAGCCGGCGATGGCCATCGTGGACGGGGTCGAACGTCCCACCAAGCGCGACGTCCATACCCCACCACACTGTCGCGGTGCGTATAAAACGGTCGCATTTGAGGACTCTCTCATCATCGCGATTGCACCCTCACACCATCTGGACATTCGACAATTGACGAAACTCACCTTCGCATTGTTTTTAGTAGTTCCCCGCAGTGTCCCCGGTATGGGATTAGACGAGGATTCATTGGAGTACCACCGAACCGATCCACCTGGAAAGATCGAGATTTCGACCACGAAACCGACGAATACGCAGCGCGATCTCTCGCTTGCGTACTCGCCGGGCGTCGCCGCGCCGTGTCTAGAAATAGACGAGGACGAGGCCGATGCCTACACCTACACAGCCAAGGGCAATCTCGTCGGTGTCGTCTCGAACGGTTCTGCCGTGCTCGGTCTTGGTGACATCGGTGCACAGGCGTCGAAACCCGTCATGGAAGGCAAAGGCGTCCTCTTCAAACGCTTTGCCGATATCGACGTCTTCGATATCGAACTCGACGAGGCAGACCCCGAGAAGATTGTCGAAGCCGTCACGATGATGGAGCCGACCTTCGGCGGCGTCAATCTCGAGGACATCAAAGCCCCCGAGTGTTTCACCGTCGAGGAACGCCTGCGCGAGGAACTCGACATCCCGGTGTTCCACGACGACCAACACGGCACCGCGATCATCTCCGGGGCTGCACTGCTCAACGCCGCTGACGTCGCCGGCAAAGACCTCGGGGACCTCGAGGTTACGTTCTCGGGTGCAGGGGCGAGTGCCATCGCGACGGCGCGGTTTTATGTCTCGCTTGGCATCCAGAAAGAGAATATCACGATGTGTGACTCCTCGGGGATCATCACCGAAAAGCGCGCAAACGCGGGCGACATCAACGAGTACAAACAGCAGTTCGCCCGTGATATCCCCGGAGGCAGCCTCGCGGACGCGATGGCGGGTGCAGACGTTTTCGTCGGCCTCTCGGCTGGCGGCATCGTCTCCCAGGAGATGGTCGCGTCGATGGCGGATAACCCGATCATCTTCGCGATGGCCAACCCCGATCCCGAAATCGGCTACAAGGAGGCCAAAGCGGCCCGCGATGACGACGTCATCATGGCGACCGGCCGCTCGGACTACCCGAACCAGGTCAACAACGTCCTCGGCTTCCCCTTCATCTTCCGTGGCGCACTCGACGTGCGTGCCACCGAAATCAACGAGGAGATGAAAGTCGCCTGTGCCGAGGCGCTCGCCGACCTCGCGCGCCAGGACGTCCCCGACGCCGTTGTCAAGGCCTACGGCGACGAGCCGCTGCAGTACGGTCCCAACTACATCATCCCGAAACCGGTCGACCCCCGCGTGCTCTTCCGCGTCGCCCCATCGATCGCCGAAGCCGCGATGGAGTCCGGCGCTGCACGAACGGAGATCGACCTCGAGGCCTACGAAGAGGAACTCGAGGCTCGCCTCGGGAAATCCCGCGAGATGATGCGCGTGGTGTTGAACAAGGCAAAGAGCGACCCCAAGACGGTCGCGCTCGCGGAGGGTGAAAACGAGAAGATGATCCGGGCGGCCTACCAGATCCAGGAGCAGGGAGTTGCCCTGCCGATCCTCATCGGCGACGAGAGCGAGATTCGACAGACGTCGGCGAATCTCGGCCTCGATTTCGATCCACAGGTCGCGGATCCATCCGTCGGCGACTACGAGAGCTACGCCGACCGCCTGCACGAACTGCGCGCGCGAAAGGGTGTCACGCGGACCGAAGCGGGTGAACTCATCGAACGCGATTCGAACTACTTCGGCAGCGTGATGGTCGAACAGGGCGACGCCGACGCGCTCCTGACCGGCCTTTCCCATCACTACCCCTCGGCACTGCGCCCGCCGCTGCAGGTGATTGGGACCGCCGAAGACGTCGATTACGCCGCCGGCGTCTACATGCTCACGTTCAAAAACCGTGTGTTCTTCGTGGCCGACGCGACGGTCAACCAGGACCCCGACGAGGAGGTGCTGGCGGAAGTTACCAGACAGACGGGCAAGCTCGCTCGACGGTTCAACGTCGAACCACGCGCCGCCTTGCTGTCGTACTCGAACTTCGGCAGCGTCGACAACGAGGGCACTCGCAAGCCCCGAAAAGCTGCGACCATGCTGCAAGACGACCCCGAGATCGACTTCCCCGTCGACGGCGAGATGCAAGCCGACACCGCCGTCGTCGAGGACATCCTCGAGGGTACCTACGGCTTCTCCGAACTCGAGGAGCCCGCGAACGTGCTCGTCTTCCCGAACCTCGAGTCGGGCAACATCGGCTACAAGCTGCTCCAGCGCCTCGGCGGCGCGGACGCCATCGGCCCGATGCTCGTCGGAATGGACGAGCCAGTCCACGTCCTCCAGCGGGGCGACGAAGTCAAAGATATCGTCAACCTGGCTGGTGTGGCCGTCGTCGACGCCCAAAAAGAGTAACCTGATTACGAAGACGTCCACTCCCGCAGCGCCCCGTCGACGACGACTTCGCGTCCCACGTTCGTGAACGAGACGCCGCCGTAGGCGACGCTGCAGCCGGGTCCCGAGTAGATGCCGGCATCGCCACAGTCCGCTGCGCGGGCGGTCGTCAGCGTCGCGTCGACGTTCTCCCGGAACCGGAACGCCTGACTGTCAGCGCCCGTAGCGGTGACGGTACTCAGCTTCAGGTCATCCATATCGTCGAAGAGGATCGAGTTCGTGAACTCGCCGTCGACGATGGTGTTTGCGATCTCGGTGCCGTCGAATCCGCCCACGTAGATTCCCGATCCAGCGGCCAGCCCTCTGTTGTCGGTTCTGATGGTGACGTTGTTGATCGTCAGCTCTCGCCGGCCGCCTTTGATCTGGCCGAGCGAGATACCTCTCGCGTTCTCGATACACGAAACGGAGTCGATCGTCAGATCGGCGATCTCGTCGCCGGTATCGCCCCTGATCGCCGCGGACAGGCAGCCGGTGATGTAGCCGTCGCTGATCGTGATCGACTCGTTTCCGTTCCGGTGTATGTGGACGCCGTAGTCGGGGCCGTTCCCCGGATCGATCTCGAAGTTCTCGAGGGTACAGTTTCGCGTCGGGGCCCCGTCGCTCCCGGCCAGCAGCTCGTCGGTTCCGTTCCAGACGCTGTTCGACACGATCTCCGACGTCTGGTTATCGAACTGGATCGGTGCGTCCGACCCGGCTTCGCCGCCTCGAGTCGCCCAGTAGCCGTCGATGACGACGTTTTTGGACGACACGACGTCGATGTGATGATAGTAGATCTGGTCGCCGTAGATGTTTTCGAGCCGGACGTTCTCGGCGTGGGCGGGCATGATCCCGTTCGACGCCGGCGAATCGATGCGGACGTTGCAGACTCCCCAGTTCGATGCGCCACCGTATCCGACCGTGTCGTAGCCCCTGTTGGACAGGAGTGCTCGCCCTTCCCCGCCGTCAGGGCGCGTTCCTTCGAAGACCGTCGCGCGACCCGCACCACGCACGATCGTATCGTCGCCGATCAGCGGTGTCCGCTCGAGGAGATACCGGCCGGGCGGAAAGTAGACGATCCCACCGCCGGCCGACTCGACTTTTGCGAGGAGTTCGTGGACGTCTTGGCCGACCTCGGTCTCGCCGTCGCCCTCGATCCCGTGGGCCTCGACGTTCCAGACCGGGGTCTCCGCGGTACGTGCGTGGACGAGTTGTGCCGCGTCGAAGTGACTCGTCCCCGGCACCGGCTGGTCCGAACACCCTTGCCCGCCGAAATAGACCCAGTCCTCGGTCGAGACGTCCCAGCGCCAGGTAATCCCCTGATCGGTCGCGTGGTACAGTTCGTCGTCGTACTCGCCCGACGCCGGCCGGTCGGCGATCGGTCCCCGAACGATCGCGTGCTCGTCGACGGCTTCGACCGTGTCGGTGTGGTCCCACGCTTCGCCGTCCTCGAACGTGCCCAGTCCGAGTCGCGGTGTTCGGTCGCCCACGATTACTCGCCTCCGGATCCGTATTCGCGCCCGTAGGCGGTTCCGTAGCCCGACGTCGAGGCATCGCTTTCTGTACAGCCTGCCAGCAGGAGGGAGGTGCCCGAGACCGCGACGAGAACGTCCCGTCGGCGGAGGTCTGAATCTGTCATATTATCGGACTGTCGTACCGTCGTATAAGCGTGTTGCCTCGAACGCGATAGCGGGCCTCACCGTCGTTGCATTCGTGACGACTGCGAAAACATTGGGTTTTTGCGAGTCTCACTCGAGACGTCTAGAAACCAATGCGATTTCCGAACCGAGACGCGGTATCCGAGCGCGGGTCCGACCGGTCCGCTGGCCTCTCGCGTCGCCGATTGCTCGGTGCGAGCGCCGCGGCCACGACGGCGGGACTCGGCGGCTGTGTCGAATTGCCGAGAGCGGACGTCGACAGTGTTGCCCCGGTCACCACGACCTGCACCGATGTGGACCCGGCCGACTCCGTCTCCGAGTACGCAACCCATCCCGACGACGACGTGTCGCTGTTCCGGCGTGGGCTGCGTCGGCTCGGCTACTACCCCGACGAAGTCGTCCCGGCGTCGGTGCGCGTCGACTGGTCGTTCCCGATCAACCGTGTCGGCCATACCGCGGCCAAAGCCAGTCCCGTGCCGACGCCCGATGGGGAGACGATCGTTTTCGCGGGCGACGATGGCCGAGTCTACGCGCGTGCGCCAACGGGCGAGCAACGCTGGTCGGTCCAGACCGACGCGACGGGCCTTGGATTTCACGGCTCGGCAGCGATCGTCGACGGCACCGCCTACATCGGCGGCTACGACGGCGACCTCTACGCACTCGATATCGAGACCGGCAACATGGTCTGGCGGACCCGCTCGGCCGATCTCGAGGGAACACTCGCGATCGGCTCGAGTCCAGCCTACTACGACGAGACGCTGTACGTCATCGCCGAGTACGGCTCGCCATCCTCCGGGGCGCTGTGGGCGATCGATCCCGAGACCGGCGAGCCGATCTGGAGCGACGACCGCGTGTGGGGCCAGGCCCATCCGTCGCCGACGATCGACCTCGAGGCGGGCCGAATCCTCGCCGGCTCGAACGACGGCGTTGTCTACTGCTGGACGTTTCCCTCCCTCGAGTTCGCGTGGTCGTTTCAGGCCGACGCGGACGGCGAGGAGCAAGAGGGCGGCCAGTTCCGCGCCGGTGCCGAAATCAAGGGCACTGTCGCCGCCCACGACGGCTACGGCTACGTCGGCAGCTGGGACGACAATTTCTACTGTCTCGATCTCGAGGACGGGTCGCTCGAGTGGGCGTTCGAGACCGACGGCTCGATCATGTCGAACCCGGCAGTCGACGTCGACGCGGACGTCGTCTACATGGGCAGCGACGATGGATACGTCTATGCGATCGACGCCAAACCCGGCGAGAAGCGGTGGTCGGCGGACGTCAACGGTCGGGTCATCGGTGCATTGACCGTCACCGCGGGCACGGTACTCGTCGGCTCGTACGATTCATATCTCTACGCGCTCGACAAGGAGACGGGAGACCGGTGCTGGCGAGTCGAGAATCGAGGTCGTGTCACCAGCGCGCCGGTGCCGATCGACGGCCGGATCTACTACGCGGAACGCGGCGTGTTTTCGAACTACTACGACGACGACCGGGAGACGAGACTCGAAGAACCGGGTCACGCGTACTGTCTGGTCGAACGCGAGTAGTTCGCGCCGAGAGCAGACCAACGCGCCTGCTCGTCGGAAAACCGCATAGCAGTGCATTCAAGTATACCCCAGCAATTTAGTCGAGTATGCAAAACCAGGGACGCTCTACGCGAAAGCGAACCGGTGGCCGACTGAAGAACGTACGCAAACGCCGTAAAAACGAACTCGGTCGCCTGCCGACGGAGACACAGGTCGGCGAGCCACGATTCCGTACCATCGACGTCCGCGGCAACGAAACGAAGACGCGCGCACTCGCGACGAACGTCGTCAGCGTCAACAAAGGCGACGAGACGGTCTCCGCCGATATCGAGGACGTCGTCGAAAACGACGCCAACCCGAACTACGTCCGCCGAAACATCATCACGAAAGGTGCCGTCATCGAGACCTCCGAAGGACAGGCACGCGTCACGTCCCGCCCCGGCCAGACCGGACAGGTCAACGCCGTTCTCCTCGAGTAGAACTGTCGTTCTTACCTGACCACTCCTACCGTTTTCAGTTCCGTAAGCGGACGCTGTCGTTCATTTCCGCGTTCAAGCGGGTTTCGATGACGACGGTACTCCCACAACTCACGGCCGTGGGGCGGCCTTTTGGAGCGCCGTCTCGGCGATGTTGCCACCGTAGTCAGCACTGCGAGAGAGCGAGTCGACGATCAACCCAAGCGACTGCGCCTGGACGGAGTCGAGCCCCCGGAGCATGTCGTCGATCGTCCGCGTGTGGTCGTCGATTTCGAGGACGGCCTCGCGGGCGGCATGTCCCAATCGGTTCGCCTCCTCGGTGTCGTCGGCGACCAGCGCGTCCATCGACTTCTCGAGGACGTCCGAGGCGTCCGCGTGGAGGCCGACGAGCGCATCAGCGACGTCTTCGGGGATCTCGTCGAGTTTGCGCGCGAGCTTGCTGATCTTGGCGGCGTGATCAGCGACGCGTTCGAGTTGGCGCGCACTCGAGTGATAGTCGAAACAGTCCTCTCTGGGAACGCCGAGCTCCTCGGCAGCCCGCGGCGAGCGCAGCGTCGCCCGGAAAATCCGCGAGACGACCAGCCAGAGCCGGTCGACGTCGTCGTCGCGTTCGATGACGTCCTCAGCAATGTCCTCGTCGTTCTCGATAAGCGCGGTGACGGCGTCCTCGAGCATCGACCGCGCGATCAGGCGCATCCGCGAGACGGCGTTGACGATCGAGAGTTCGGAGGAGTCGAGCAGATCCTGAATAACGACGCTGTCGGTCGTCTCCGAGAGCACTTCGACGCCGACGAGGCTCTGTGTGGCGTTTCGGATCGCGCTGCGCTGGTCAGTCGTGATACGGCTCGCCTCGAGGCGGATGATATCGAAGCCGCTGACGTACATCGTCATCACGGCTCGAGTGAGTTGTTCGCCTTTGAGATCGGTAATCTCGAGTGTCCCCTCCTGTCGGTCGGACTCCCGTTGTGGTGTCAGTAGCAGGGAGTCTTGTTCCGGATAGAATTCGACGACCGTTCCGGCGCTGACGTCGTTGTCGGTCGCCCAGGGTTTCGGGAGCGATACGGTATACGTTGAGCCACCCGTTACCTGAACCTTACGCGTCTCCATATCGCTTGGTTTTCGAGTGGACGTTTATAAAACTACCACACACTATAGAGACGAGTATAAACAGAGAGTAGTCACTATTCGAACGCCTGAGTAAGTTTTGTTGCCGTTTGTCTATCAGTTTTGTATCGATGGTATCCACAGGAAGATAGGATATGTATATTAACTCCTATATATGTAGGCCGACCCTTGACAGGGTACACGACGGCGGTCGAATCGCCGAACACGACTCTCGGTCGAATCTCTCGGCACTGCGTGTTCGTTCGATTTACTTGTCACGTGCCGTAAGAATAATACAGGCATTATTTGTACCGCCTACCAGGGCACGTTCAAATGAGGCTCGCATACCGGTTCGGGATCGTGTTTCTCGTCGTCGTTCTCGTAGCCGGTAGCGTGCTCGTCGTCACGTTCGATGCACACCGAACCGAGGTCGACGAGAGTACGGAAACGTCGGTCGCTGACCGGACAAACCTGTCGGCGTCGGTCCTCGATGAACGACTCAGAGAACAACGCCGAACCGTCGCCGTCGCGGCGATCAACCCTGATCTCGCGGAACACGAGACGGGTCGTCAGGACCGAGAACTCGAGGAGTTCGTTTCGGCGTCAGTGTTCGATGGCGCGACGGTGGTCGACGAAACGGGAACAGTGCAGTCGTTTACGACGACGAGGCCGGTACGCGAGACCGATCCCATCGTCGGCACGGACCTCAGCGAGCAGGCGTACGTCGAGGCGGCACTGGACGGTGAGCAGTACATCACCGATCCGTTCCGCGCGCAGACGGGAAACACGATTGTCGTCATCAGTGCGCCGCTCGTCGACGACGGCGAGGTAGTCGGCTCGGTCAACGGTGCGTACTATCTCGATGAAACGAGCTTGTTCAACTCGTTGGCCGGCAACGACGACCGAGACGCAATCACCGTCGAGGCCGGTAATCGGACGCTGTATACGACGGCCGATCGGTTCGACGAGACCGTCTCCCATAGCGAGACACTCGAGGTCGTCGACTGGACGGTAACGGCCCACCGTGATCAGGACGCCGTCGACGCACGGATCAACCGACTCGTACTCTTTCAGGCCGTCTCTGCGGTCGCATTGCTCGGCTCGATCGTGGTCTTCGGCGCGTGGGTGTATACGTCGGAACTGCGCCACATCGGTCGTCTCGTCGATCGTGTCCGGGCGCTTGAGCGACGCGAATACGACGACGGCCCGTCGCTCGCTGGCGCGCCGGAGTGGCAACGTATCGACGACGCCCTCGAACGTCTGTCGATCGCACTGGCACGGCGCGAACAGATGCTGCTCGTGTTGAATCGGATCCTGCGACACAACCTTCGGAACACGCTCAACGTCGTCTCCGGGCATGCCGCAGATCTCGAAGCGGCCCTCGAGGCCGACGAGCAAGCGTCGGCCCGAGAGATCCGGCTGGCGACGGCGGAGTTGCTCGAGTTGGCCGACAGAGCGCGGATGACCGAGGACCTGCTCGATCCAATGGGCGAACCGGTCCCACGAACAGACCTCGCAGCCGTCGTTCGCGACCGCGTCGCGGAATTTACTGCTACACGAGAGGACGACGCAACGAGTCCGGAAATAACCGTCACGGCCCCAGCACAGGCTGTCGCGGCCTGTGGGTCGGAGATCGAAGCGGCAATCGACGAACTGCTTGCGAACGCCGCCGACCACGCCGGCCCGGAGCCGACCGTCGGCATCACCGTCGAGACGACGGCCGATCGCGTTCGTGTTCGAGTCGAGGACGACGGCCCCGGGATTCCCGCCGACGAAGCCGCCATCGTCACGGGTAACCGAGCGATCTCTCAGGTGACACACACCGGTGGGATTGGGCTGTGGCTGATCGACTGGATCGTGAGCCGATACGATGGCCAACTCTCCATTCCGTCAGTCGGCTCGGGCGACGCCGATACCGTCGAGAAGAACGGTGCCGAGGGCATCGACAGTGACGGCTCCGACCGCACGGGAGCGACCGTTGTCTTCGAGTTGCCACGAGCCGACCCGGCGGCCACTGAGACGGACTCGAGTGGCGATTCCAGTCTCGACACTGACGGCTGATTGCCAACAGTCAAAACCGGACACCGAGCGGCCGTTTTGCAGTCGTGACCCTCTCGAGGCGAATTCCGCAACAGGTAATTGCGTGAGTCCCAAGGCTTAATCAGCACATATGACTGCGAATGGCGGCAGCTCTCGATCCGTATCGGCGTCCGACCCGGGTGGTTCGCGTTCGGACGCGACGATGACCGACAACGCGCCACTGGGCTCGCCACGCGTCGACAATGCCGTCATCAAATCCCGTGATCTCGACGTTTACTACGGTGACGATCAAGCACTTCACGGGGTCAACATGGACATCCCAGAGCGGAAGGTGACGGCACTCATTGGGCCCTCGGGCTGTGGAAAGTCGACGTTCCTGCGGTCGATCAACCGTATGAACGATCTCATCGACATCGCCCGCGTCGATGGCGACCTGTACTTCCACGATAAGAACGTCTACGACGACGACGTCGACCCCGTCGCCTTGCGCCGGAAGATCGGCATGGTATTCCAGAAACCCAACCCGTTCCCGAAATCGATCCGTGATAACGTCGCCTACGGCCTCCGCGTCCAGGGCAAAGACGACGGTGACGTCGACGAAAAAGTTCACACAGCGCTCGAGCGCGCGGCGCTACTCGAGGAAGTCGAAGATCAACTCGACTCGAGCGGGCTGGATCTCTCGGGTGGGCAACAGCAGCGCCTCTGTATTGCCCGCGCGATCGCGCCCGACCCAGAAGTGATCCTGATGGACGAGCCAGCCTCGGCGCTCGACCCGGTCGCAACGTCGAAGATCGAGGACCTAATCGAGGACCTCGCTGAGGAGTACACGGTCGTCATCGTCACTCACAACATGCAACAGGCCGCCCGCATCTCTGACAAGACCGCCGTCTTCCTCACCGGTGGTCACCTCGTCGAGTTCGACGACACGAACAAGATCTTCGAAAACCCCGAAAGCGACCGCGTCGAGGACTACATCACCGGTAAATTCGGGTAAAGCGTCCGAACGATCGATCGGTTTTTTGTCTATATATGCCTGGCTACGTATTGGACACACAACTATCGTAGCGATCGAATTCACTCGAGTGAGATGATCGTAGCGGCAACCATTGTCATACATACGGTTTAGCGGCGTAATTTCGCCGTCGTCTCTCTAGCTGCCGGGCACTCTGTAGAATATATATTGCTATATAGCAATCATAGTAGTCTACTTACCTATAGTGCGGCTTCGATTCGATGATGTCGAGAGATTCCACGGCGTCGCTGCCGACCGCGGTCGGTCGGCGTGATTTTCTCGCCGCGGCGGGCGTTGCCCTCTCCGGCAGCCTCGCTGGTTGTAGCAGCATTCTCGCTACGGAGGGTGACCAAGTAAATATCGCGGGGAGCAGTACGGTGTTTCCCGTGACCGAGGCGATCGGTTCCGCCTTCTCCGAAGAATACCCGACTATCAACGTCTCGATCAGTCAGACTGGGACTGGTGGTGGGTTCGGGAACTTCTTCTGTGCAGGACGAACCGATATTAATAACGCGAGTCGAGAGATTGCCGACGCCGAAATCGAACAGTGTGGGAAAAATAGTATTACACCGATAGAACTCACCGTCGCGACCGACGCACTGACGGTCGTCGTCAATCCGGACGCCGATTGGGTCGACTGTCTCACCGTCGAACAGCTCCGAGAGATCTGGAGCGCTGACGGTGCCGAGCGCTGGAGCGATATTAACGACGACTGGCCCGACGAAGAGTTCGAACTGTACGGCGCTGCCACGACGTCGGGGACGTTCGATTATTTCAACGAGGCGGTCCTCGGCGAGGATGTCAACCACCGAAGCGATTACTACGCGACCGAACGCGACCGAACGATCGTCCAGGGCGTTCGCGGATCGGAGGTCGCGATGGGATACTTCGGCTTTTCGTTCTACAGCGAAAATCCGAACTCGATCAAGGCGGTCTCGATCGACGACGGAAACGGATGCGTCGAGCCGTCGATCGAGACGGCAATGTCCGGCGAGTACACGCCCCTCTCGCGGCCGCTGTTCATCTACGTCGCCAAGGAGTCGCTCGCGGAACCGGCAGTCCGTGACTTTACTCGCTTCTACATAGAACGGGCCGCGACGGACCTCGTTTCCGAGGTCGGCTACGTCCCGATCACCGAAGAGAAACGCGACGAGGACCTCGAGCGACTCGAGGAGGCAATTGAGGAGGTGACAGCATGAGCCAACCGGACTTCTCCCACGACGGAATCCGGACGGCACGCGGGAAGGCGTTTCGCTACCTCTTCATGCTGTGTGCGCTGCTGTCGATCCTGACGACCGTCGCGATCATCCTAACGCTGCTCGTCGACGCGGTCGATTTCTTCGCGGAGATTTCGCTCGTCGAGTTCCTCACCGGCACGCGGTGGAGCCCGACGAACGAACCCGTCGCCTTTGGCGTCTTGCCGTTGATTTCGGGGACGCTGGTCATCACGGTCGGGTCGGCGCTCGTTGCGCTCCCGATCGGCCTGCTGACGGCGATCTACTTGAGCGAGTACGCCTCCGAGCGCCGCCGAGCCTACCTCAAGCCGGCGCTCGAGGTGCTTGCGGGCGTGCCGACGGTCGTCTACGGCTACTTCGCGCTTGTCTACGTCACACCGGCGCTGGATACGTTCCTGCCGTTATCGACGTTCAACGCACTGTCGGCGTCGATCATGGTCGGCATTATGATCATCCCGATGGTCTCGTCGATCAGTGAAGACGCGATGAGCGCCGTTCCGGATTCCCTGCGGCAGGCCAGTTACGGCCTCGGCGCGACGAAGTTTACCGTCTCGACATCCGTCGTCGTTCCGGCGGCGGTGTCGGGCATCTTCTCATCGTTCATCCTCGCACTCTCGCGAGCGATCGGTGAGACGATGATCGTCGCCATCGCAGCGGGACAGACCCCGCGGCTGGTCGACGTGACTGATCCTGCAGGACTGTTCCTGAACTCGATTCAGACGATGACCGCCGCGATGGTCCAGATCGGGACCGGTGACATTGTCGGCCAGGGAGAAGCATACAAGAGTCTCTTCGCGGTCGGACTCACCCTGTTCGTTATCACTTTCGCTATGAACCTCGTCAGTGAACTCGTTGCATCGCGCTACCGGGAGGAGTATCGATAATGGCTACTGACACACCCACTGATACCGACTTCGGACAGGTTAGCCGGACGAAAGACGTCGCCTTCCGCCTGCTGGCGCTTGCGGCGACACTCGTTGGAATCGTCTCGCTTGCAGCCCTGCTGGCCAACGTCGCCGTCGATGCAGTCGGCTGGCTCAACTGGGGATTTATCACGAGTCCGCCGCATCCGGACCCCTACGAAGCGGGGTTCTTGCCGGCACTCGTCGGCTCCATCGCGATCATGCTGTTGATCGCGTTGATCACGTTCCCGGTCGGTGTCGGCGCCGCGGTCTACCTCGAGGAGTACGCCAACGACGGACTCCTGACGCGATTTATCCAGCTCAACATCGCCAACCTCGCGGGCGTCCCCTCGGTCGTCTACGGGTTGTTGGGTCTGGGGCTGTTCGTGGGTCTTCTCGGATTCGGATACGGGACGGTACTCGCCGCGGCATTTACCGTCGCCTTGCTCATCCTGCCGATCGTCATCATCTCCGCCCAGGAGGCGATCCGCGCGGTCCCCGACTCACAACGGCAGGCCTCCTACGGTATGGGTGCGACAAAGTGGCAGACGATCCGGAACGTCGTCCTGCCACGGGCGATGCCCGGTATCATGACCGGAACGATCCTGGCGCTGGGACGGGCGATCGGCGAAACCGCACCGCTGATCATGATCGCCGCGCCGACAACCGTATTCGGCATTCCGAATAGCTTTGAAAGCAAGGTCAGCGCGATGCCCCTACAGATCTACACCTGGGCATCGTACCCTGAAACGGAGTTCCAGTACGGTGTCGTCGCCGCCGGCGTCGTCACGCTGCTGATCGTCTTGCTCACGATCAACTCGATCGCGATCGTCATCCGGAACCGCTATCAACAGCGAACATGACAATGAGTGATGAACAATTGCTGTCCTCGGATACGGAATCGAGCGACGACCAGCCAGCCCCGACGCCGGGAACCGACGGTCTCACCGACAGCACCGATATAGACACTGGTGAGCGGTCAGCAACAGAGCGGACGCTCCTTGAGGCACGTGATCTGAGCGTCTACTACGGCAAGGAGCAGGCACTCGACAGCGTCGACATCGAGATTCCCGAAAAGCAAGTGACGGCGGTCATCGGGCCGTCTGGCTGTGGGAAGTCGACGTTCCTGCGCTCGATCAACCGGATGAACGACCTCGTTGACGCCGCCCATGTCGACGGCGAACTCGTGTTCGACGGCAAGAACGTCTACGACGACGACGTCGACCCCGTCGCCTTGCGCCGGAAGATCGGCATGGTGTTCCAGAAACCCAACCCGTTCCCGAAATCGATCCGGGATAACGTCGCCTACGGCCTCCGCGTCCAGGGCAAAGACGACGGTGACGTCGACGAAAAAGTTCACACAGCGCTCGAGCGCGCGGCGCTACTCGACGAGGTCGAAGCTCAACTCGACTCGAGCGGGCTGGACCTCTCAGGCGGGCAACAACAGCGACTCTGTATCGCTCGTGCGATCGCGCCCGACCCCGACGTGATCCTGATGGACGAACCAGCCTCGGCGCTTGACCCCGTCGCAACGTCGAAGATCGAAGACCTGATCGAGGAACTCGCCGAAGAGTATACGGTCGTTATCGTCACCCACAACATGCAACAGGCCGCCCGTATCTCCGATAAGACTGCCGTCTTCCTGACCGGCGGCGAACTCGTCGAGTTCGACGACACAGACAAGATCTTCGAAAACCCCGAACACGACCGCGTCGAAGACTACATCACCGGCAAGTTCGGCTGAGACTCGCGTTCATCGATATACCCGCAACCGGACACCCGTGTGCGAACCGCGCGGCGTGAGCCGTCACCGTTTCTGCACAGTTTCGTTTGAGCACAAGTCTAATGACCATCGGGCAAGCTTTCTGCAGTATGGCTCGGAAATCATATCAAGAGAAACTCACGGAACTCCGTGAGGACATCCTCTACATGAGTGAAGTCGTCATGGAGCGGCTTCGGATGGGGCTCGACGCCCTAGAGCAGAAGGACAACGAAATGGCCCACGAGGTGATCAAGGGCGACGGTGAGATCAACCGGATGTATCTCGATCTGGAGCAGGACTGTATCGACCTGTTGGCGCTTCAACAGCCGGTGGCAAGCGACCTTCGGTTTATCGCTGCCTCGTTCAAGATCATCACCGACCTCGAACGGATCGCCGACCTCGCAGTCAATCTGGGGGAGTATACCCTCGACGCCAAAGAGGACCTCTTTCCCGATGTCGACGTCCAGGAGATGGGCGAACTGACGCTGGCGATGATCGAGGACGCGATGATCGCCTACGATACCGAAAACATTGACGCCTGCAGAGAGCTTGCCGCCCGCGACGACGACCTCGATCAGTTCGCCGAGCGGGCGAGCGAGATCGTCGTTCGGGACCTGATCGAGCGCGAACTCGACACTCCCGAGGAGGTCGAAGCGCTGCTTCAGGACGTCTCTCGACTGCTGTTGACGATCCGGGACTTAGAGCGCGTCGGCGATCACGCGGTCAACATCGCGGCTCGAACGTTGTACATGGTCGAAAACGACGACGAACTGATCTACTGAGACGGACTCCTGTCGATCAGTGCCGTCGGTTCGAAGAACGGAAGGCGTTCGGTTGCAGTGTTGACTGCCGGTCGCTTACTCGCGTTCGGGTTCGGTCGTTCCCATCGTGATTTCGCCAGCGGCGCGGATCGTTCCATCGATCTCGGCATCCGGGCCGACCTTGAGGTCGGCACACGAGACATCGCCGAGAATCCGGGCATCGCCCTCGATGACGACGTTCCCGTCGCGGGTGGTCACATCACCGTGAATTCGACTCCCATCTCCGACGGTGACGTCGCCGCGAGCCCGGAGACTGCCGAAGATCGTGGTCCCCGTCCCGACGTCGATCGTCTCGGCGCGGACGTTTCCGTGGAGCCGGCAGTCGTCGCCGATCGTCGCGGGCGTCGATACTCGCCAGGCGTCGTCGCTGACCGTTGCGTTTTTGGGGATAACGAGCGGTTCGGTGTCGGATTCCGCCTCTTCGTCGACGAGTTCGGAGACGAGTTGCTGGGCGGTTTCGTCTTCACCGATGAGCAGGAGGTGTTTGAGATAGACGAAGAGGAAGACGATCGTCGGCATCGGGTTTCGGATCACGATCCAGCCGTTGGCTTCGAACCCTTCCTCGATTTCGACGTCATCGCCGATGTCCAGATCGCCCGCGACTTTCATTTCACCGCCGACGTGGACGCGTTCGCCGATGTAGGCGTCCTGTCCGACCAGGACATTCTCGGCGACGTCACACCACATATCGAGCCGGCAGTCACCCTCGGCTTCGATGGCACCGCCGAACGTGACGCTCTCGCCGGCGAGTACGTTCCGGCCACGCACCCCGAACTCGACGGTTGACCGACCGCCAACGAAAATATCACCGTCGGTCTCGAGGGCGACTTCCTTGGCTTGCGTACCGTCGGGAACGATCAGTTCGTCGAGCGGGTCCCTACTGAAGGCCACATTTCGGCCTAAAGGAGGTATCAACTAATAAACCTCGCGCGTCGTCTGCCGTCCGTCTGACGAACGGCAGACGAGATCCGTTTCAGGTCGCCTCCCTTTTAGTTGCCCATCGCGTACACCACTCCATGACAACCCTCGCGTTCGACGACGACGGCGTCGATGTCGTCTACGACGGCACCGAATTCCGCCTCGAGAAAGCACTTATTGAGGAAGCCACGGAGAAGTCGTACTACGACGTCACCGACCACGAAGTCCTGCAAATCGTCGCCGACCAGCCAACCCTTCAGGGCGAACCGCGACGAGTCGGCGATATCCTCGGGTAAACCGCCGGGCGACCACCAGACCATCGTCTCAACACTCGAGATCGACAGCGCGTGACGGAGTCACACTCGCGGCGAAGAATCGAAACGGGTAAAAACGTCACCCGGGTAGAAATAGGTGAGCCGAGATAGCCTAGCCCGGCCAAGGCGGCAGATTCGAAATCTGCTGTCCTCACGGACTCGGGAGTTCAAATCTCCCTCTCGGCGCTTTTCACGACACAATACGGCGAAAAGCGGCGCGTAATACTTGTACCACGACAGACGTCGACCTCTCCGCGTCAAAACTGTCGTCCGCATCACTCTCGAGGCGAGCGGACAGACCCACGGATAGTACGTGGTGTCCGCCCGGTTGTCGCTAGTGTGTCATTCGCAAGCACGTTTTTTATGAATGCCGCTCTGGTAGCCACACTGCTTGACAATGAAGACGGATCGTGAGCAGTATGCCGAATCCGGAGGTGAGCGATGGTGAGTTCAGACGAAGACGATGGGACTGTAGATCGGGAGACATTCCATCCACTCGGGGAACAGTGGCAAGATAGCCTCGAGGAAGCGATAGCAGAGACCGAGTACGATGCCGATTTGGGCCTCGAGATGGCCAAAGACGCTATGCGTGTCACGGAGGGGGAGCTTACAGAAGAGGCGTTCTACGACCGGTATCACGAGGATATCGTCGCGGAGTTCGGCGAGGACGATCGACCGATGGCCGACGAGATCGAGGCCGAACGGGAGGCGGGGCGACTCGAGCAAACGCTCTCACGGTTCGGCGTCGACGGGGAGTCACGCCGCGACGTGATGAAGAAAATGGGTGGTGCCAGCGCAGTGGGCCTCGGTGCCTGGGGGACGGCCATGGGCGGTGGCGATGGAGACAGCCCGGAGGCTGCCGCCGTACAGGAGGCGGATGACTCGGAGGAGACGGACGAGGGCGTCCAGTGGGGAATGGCACTCGACCTCGAGTACTGTGACGGCTGTCTCGCCTGTGTCGTCGCCTGTGCTGACGAACACAACTGGGATCAGGGCGCAAACTGGATGTACATCCTCGACTACGAGGACGATACGACGAGCGACGAGTTCACCAATCGCCTCATTCGGCCGTGCCAGCACTGTACGGATGCCCCCTGTGAGAAGGTCTGTCCGACAACGGCCCGTCACACCCGCGACTCGGATGGCCTCGTCCTGACCGATTACGGCGTCTGTATCGGCTGTCGCTACTGTCAGGTCGCCTGTCCGTACGGCGTCAACTACTTCCAGTGGGAGGAGCCGAACGTCCCAGAGGAGGAAATCGACGACGAACATATTTACGACGAGCGCGACCGGCCGGTCAACAGCCGCGGTCCACGGGGTGTGATGGAAAAGTGTACGTTCTGTGCGACCCGCCAGGATGGAACACAGGGTCCAGAACTCGTCGGAAGAACCGCCTGTGAGGACGCCTGTCCACCTGAAGTGATCCAGTTCGGGGATATGAACGATCCGAACAGTGACCCACAGCGGTATATTGACAACGCCGCAAAGAGTCGAGCGATCGTCCGACTCGAGGCACAGCTCCCGGCGACGGAAGACGTCGAAAGTGCGCTCGGCGGCGGAGACAACGACCTGGACGCCGTCGTCGACGCTGTCGAGGATTTAGACGAGGAGACGATCGCGCTCGTGAAAGCTGTCGAAATCCTCGCCGAGGAGGACCAGCCCGAAAACGAGCAGAACAACACCTTGGTCGAGCAGGAAACAGCGATCATCGATCTGGTTGGCGTCCTCCAAGAACAGGGGCTCGACCTCGAGAGCGAAGACGTGCTCGTCGAACTCAACCTTGCCCAAGAGTCCGACGAGGACGAGGAGTTCGACGGCCCCAGTGAGAACCTCGCCCAGGACCGACTCGAGGCGTTCGCCGGCACCCCACATTCACGATTTAAGCTCCTCGAGGACGTCGGCACCAACCCGAACGTCGTCTATCTCGGCAACCAGCCCGGACCGAACGCAGAACAGGTCGAGGGACCAGTCGCCTACGATCAGGTCGGCCAGACGGACAACCGCAAGGACGTCCTCGACGATGGGACTGTTGGCCCCGACTTCTGATCGATGTCGATGACGAGCCGTCGAATCGACTCGTCGGCTTGATAACGACCGAGGAACACTCCCACGTATGGACACTCGTCAACGGCTGATCGTCGGCAGCCTCTGGATCGGGGTCGCAGCGTTGATGGCGATCACCCTCGAGCCCGGCGTTCCCGACTCGGCCAACGCGTTCGCTCGGCTGTTCGTCGTCATCGTTGCACTGTTTCTGGCCGTCGTCTATCTGTTCGATCCGCGGGGAATCCTCAGTCGACAGCCGTTTCACTGACGCGAGCTCGAAGTCCTCGAGAACTCGTATCCCGGTGTTTCGGGATCATAGAGCCCGAACGTGTTTGCGTTGACAACCCTGCCAACGGGCGTGTCAGTCGTCTGCCGGCGTCAGCGGCTGTGGATCGGACGCGAGCAGTCGATCGAGCGCGTCGACCATCGCCTCGACGCTCGCGCGTGTGATGTCGGCCTCACTGCGCGCGACGGTGACCGAGCGATCGTTTCGAACCATCGTCACCTCGACGGTGACGACGGCGTCGGTGCCGCCCGTGACGGCGTCGACGTGGTAGGACTCGAGTTCGGCATCGGCCATCGAGCCGAGCGCCTCGCGGACCGCGGAGACGGCGGCGTCAACGGGACCCGAACCGGTTCCGCTGGCGACGCGTTCTTCGCCGCCGACGGCGAGACGGATGCTCGCGGTCGGGACGGCTCCGCCGCTCGTGGCGGTGAGATCGAGAAGTTCGACGACGCGCTCGCGGTCATCACCGGTGACGTCTTCGGCGATCGCGAGCAGGTCGGCGTCCGTGACCCGACGGCCGCGGTCGCCGAGTTCCGTGACGCGGTTTGCGATCGTTGCGATTTCGTCGCCGTCGGCATCGACGCCGTGTTCCTCGAGGGTCGCTTTGACGCCCGCCCGGCCCGTGTGCTTGCCGAGAGCGAGTCGGCGCTCGCGGCCGACCGTCTCGGGGGCGTAGGGCTCGTACATCTTGTCGTCCTTGAGCGTCCCGTCGGTGTGGATGCCGCTCTCGTGGGTGAAGGCGTTCTCGCCGATGACGGCCTTGTTCGGCGGCAGCTGGATGCCAGTCGCCCGGGAGACGGTCTGGGCGAGACTGTACAGTTCCGTGAGCTCGAGCGTGTCGACGCCGTAGACGTGCGACAGCGCGATCGCAACTTCCTCGAGGGCGACGTTGCCGGCCCGTTCACCGAGGCCGTTGACGGTACAGTGAACGAGGTCGGCCCCGGCAGAAATGGCCGACAGCGCGTTGGCGACACCCAGTCCGAGATCGTCGTGGGTGTGGGCACTGACCGGGCCGAGGTCGGCGAGTCGGGAGACGGCCTCAGCGGTCCGTTCGGGGCCGGTGTGGCCGACAGTGTCGGCGAAACAGACCCGGTCGGCCCCGGCGTCGAGTGAGGTCCCCATGAGTTGCTCGAGGTAGTCGAGATCGGCTCGAGAGCCGTCCTCACCGATGACCTCGACCCAGAGATCGTGGTCGACGGCGTACTCGACGAGTTCGGCGGTTTTCTCGAGGTTGTCCTCGCGGGAGGTGCCGACCTTGTCCTGTACGTGGCGGTCGCTCGAGGGAACGACGAGATGGATCCCGTCGACGTCACACTCGAGTGCGAGATCGATGTCGGTCCGGATCCCGCGACAGAAGCTGGTGACGCGGGCATCGAGATCGAGGTCGGTGACCCGCGAGATCGCCTGCCGTTCACCCGCCCCGGTGCAGGCGCTGCCCGCCTCGATGACGGAGACGCCCGCTCGTTCGAGGGCGTTGGCGATCTCGACTTTTTCGTCGGGTGAAAGCGAGACTCCCGGTGCTTGTTCGCCGTCGCGAAGCGTCGTGTCGAGAAGGCGGACTGTACGATCGGATGGAATCGTCTGTTCGGCGGAGTGAGTTACAGGCAAGAGTGATACACTGCGATTAGTTTCGTCGTGGAATTTCACGCCCAGCCGGGTTGCCCCGACTTCCTCTATCCTCGGACTCCGGCGTTGAGAACGAATCTCGTGCCATGGTATCAGCCACTAATGAATTATGATGACTTAAATCCGCCGGTCCCGATGCACGGTCCCGTCCTCACGACCGTATCAACAGTGAGCGCGACCGGTTCCCACCGGAACGACCTTTCATCTCCCCCGCGTAGCACGACTCGAGTATGGACCAAACCCTGGAGCCGCTCGCGCGATCGCTTCGACAGGCCCCCGTCGTCGACCGGGACGGCTACGAGTACTTCGTTCACGGTGTCACCGATGGGATTCCGCCGGTCGAGCCGGCAGTGTTGCGTGCGATCGCCGATGGCATCAGCGAGCGCGTCGACCTCGAGGCCGTCGACAAGATCGTCGCGCCGGAAGCGATGGGCATTCACCACGGGACAGCGCTATCGATCGCGACCGACGTGCCACTGGTCGTCGTCCGCAAGCGATCCTATGATTTTCCAGAGGAGGTCGCAGTCCATAAGGAGACTAGCTACGGCGAGAGCGAACTCTACCTCAATGGTGTCGACGCAGGCGATCGCGTCCTGCTGGTCGACGACGTCCTCTCCTCGGGCGGCACGATCGAGGCCGTCTGTGACGCCCTCGAGACCGTCGAAGCCGAACTCGTCGACATCGTGGTCGTGCTCCGGCGTGTCGACGCCGATCACGCGGACATCTCCCGAGATGTGACCAGTCTGCTCGACGTCCGCGTTCGAGACGGCCGACTCGAGGTCCTCGAATAACGCTTTTAGGGCGACTCGAGGACGAGCCGATCCCCGGGCTCGATCGCGGCTCCAGCGCCGGCAGGGAGTTCCACGAGCAGGTCACACCGCTCGCGTTCGAAGCTCCGCCACGGCCAGAGCCGCTCGACGCGCTGGACGACGTCGTCGACGACCCAGACCGCGTCGATGGGGACGAAGACGAACAGCATGTGGACGTCACGGGTTTTGGTGGTGTCGAACCGGAACGCGAGCGCGTAGTCGTCGGGGATCGACCGACGGAACATCAGCCCGCGGGCCTGACTCAGGATCGACGCCGCGAGGTCGACGTCCGTCGCCACGACGTCGCGCTGGACAGTGCCGTTGCCCTCCGTTTGCGGACCCATCTCGCTGTCGGGTGTCGAATACTGAACCAGCCGCACGTCCTCGAGTCGGGAGGCGGGTGGCAAAAGTCTTCTCGACGGGCTCGAGGCACCGCTGTTGAAATTAGAGACAACTCTCTCTCATAGATTCAAGAAAAGTTCATAGGTTCTGAGACTAGAGCACCCGTTGAACCCATGAGGCTCACACTCACACTAAAGCATGCAATTACGCAGTATGACGCCCCGTCGTGGCTTGTCACTGCTATTGGTGTCCTACTGGGGGCCACCGGAATCGGATACGTGTTCGCCCATCCTGAGCCGGTACCTGTCTGGATGTTCGAAGTTGCGCTCGTTAGTATTCCAGCTGCTTCCATCGTGTATGGCGGGTACTGGGTGGCAACACAACAGTTGAGCCGTTCGGATAGCTGGCGTATCGCTACGTGGTGTCTCGTCGGTGGTGGCGTTGCCGGAGCACTTCTCATCGGCTACATCATCGCCGAACGAGTTGGTGGTGGAACATTCATCGAACCCGGGGAGTTAGTGATTCTCGGAGTGCTCGGTGGAACCGTCGTTTCATTATACACAGCAATTTTGAACGAGCGGCATCACTCCGCTACGGCAATCGGAACTGTTGATGAACGACAGATCATTGACATGGGAAACGAACCACTCTCGCAGGATGCGCAGCTACTGGCAGAACTCGTGGTGGATACACGCTCGTGGACCGTGCTTCGGCTCCTTTCGATGGCAGAAGAGCCACTCGGACTTGAAACGCTTGTCGAGCGGATCGCGGCGGTAGAAAACACGGATCAAACCGAGGTATATGTTGATCTCGCACACGTCCGACTTCCCAAACTGGAAACAGAGGGGCTCGTTCGTTATGAGTCCGACATCGAAGTCGTCCACCTCTCTGATCGGTTCACGCGAGTCGCGAATGCGAACGAAGAACTCGCGAGGAAAGGACGGCAACTCTCAACTGAACCACAGCAGTAACAACTGACCCGATGGAGGCACCCATCGCAGGGCTGTCGTGCAATGGAATGTGAACTGACGGAGTGCTACGGTAGCGCAGGCTCATCGACTCATCGTCCGAGCAACGCCGTGACGGCCAACCGTCCGGATGACGCCCATGGGATTCAATTACTGGCCTCCCCAATGGAAGGCAACCGCACATGGAAAAAACGCCACAGGGAACCTCGGTCGGTGTCGACGACCCCTACGAGTTCGCGGGCCTCTGTGACCATCTCACCGGCGAGGGTCAGTGTCGGTACGCCCTCGAGCACTACAGCCACGACCCCGAGTTCGCCCGCGAGCGCGCCGACGAGGAGTATGCCTGTCCCGTCGTCAACCCGGAAACCGACGACACGTGGGCGGGCTGTCCCCATTTTCGCTCGCGCAACCGGGAGCGTGAGTGCGTCCGCTGTGGCCTCGAGGAAAAGCGGCTGGCCCACGACGACGAGCGCTCGCTGCTCGAGGAACACCACCTCTCCTATGCCCGCGACGGGGCACAACTGAGCCACGAGATTACGGTCTATCTCTGCCGGTGGTGTCACGCGAAGGTCCACACCTCGTGGGCGCGGATCACCGACGACGCGGCTCGCGATCCGGAGGCGATCGCCGCCCTCGAACAGCGCCGGGGACGCGAACATGCGGAACTGGGGTTCGAGTCGGCCGCGGAACGATACGACACCGACGGCGACGAACAGAGTCGCTAACCGTTCCCATCGGCGTGCGACTCGGGCGATGACCGCCGATTATCCCGTGTTCTTCATGCCAGCGGCGACTCCCTTGACCGTCAGCCGAAGCGTTCGTTCTTCGATGTCCGTTCGATGGGTTTGATCGAGCAGGTAGACCTGCAACAGGTTCAACGGGTCGACGTAGGGGTTGCGCCGCTCGAGGTTCTCGCCGAGCCAATCACGCGTGTGCAGTTGGTCTCGCTGCCCGATCTCGGTGATCAGCTCCGTCGCCCGTTCGTACTCCTCGCTTACCCGTGGGAAGAACGTGGCTCGAAGATCGTCATCCGCCAACGCCGCGTACCGTTCGGCGATCTCGAGTTCAGTCCGGGACAGCGAGAGGGCAGCGTTGTCCAGCGTCGTCCGGAAGAACGACCACTCGTCGTACATTTCTCGCAGGGTCTCCATCGAGCCGCCGTCGTCTCCCGGCTCATCGCCCTCGAGATAGGCGTTGATCCCCGTCGCGAGGGCATACCAGCCGGGCAGGATACACCGCGACTGGGTCCACGAGAACACCCATGGGATCGCCCGCAGGTCCTCGACGGTTCGCTCGCCGCTTCTCGAGGCGGGCCGTGAGCCGAGGTCGAGGTCCTCGATGACCGTAATCGGCGTCGCCTGCTCGAAGTACTGGACGAAGCCATCACTCTCTAAGAGGTCACGGTACTCCTGGCGTGCGGCGTCGGCCATGGTCTCCATGGCGTCGATCCACTCCTCGCGGATTTCCTCTTCTGGCTGGTCTTTCGCGTGCAGGCGCGCCCGAAGCTGAGCGTTCAACATCTGCTCGATGTTCCGTTCGGCGATCCGCGGGTTGGCGTACTTCTCGGCGATCGCTTCGCCCTGTTCGGTGAACTTGACCTGTCCCGTCACCGTGCTGTTGGGCAGCGCCAGCAGCGCTTCGTTCATCGGCCCACCACCGCGAGAGATCGACCCGCCACGGCCGTGGAACAGCCGCATCGTCACGTCGTAATCGGAACAGATCTCACCCAGTCGGCGCTGGTTCTTGTACAGCGACCAGTTCGCCGCGAGGAAGCCGTTTTCCTTGTTCGAGTCCGAGTAGCCGAGCATGATCTCCTGGGTCCGCCCGCGGGCCTCGAGGGCCTGTTTGTAGGCCTCGTTCTCGAACAGCGTGCCCATGATCCGTCGCGCTCCAGAGAGAGCGTACTCGGTCTCGAGCAGCGGGACGATGTCGAGCCCGCAGTGTTCGGGCAGGGAGACGACACCGGCCTGATCGGCGAGAAAGAGCACTTCGAGGACGTGACTCGGCTCGTCAGTCATCGAGATACAGTACGTGTCGATGGCTTCGACGCCGTACTCGGCTTGCCAGTCACCGAGGTTGTCGAACAGTTCGAGGACTCGAGCGGACTCCGCAGAGAGGTCCTCGGTGTCGGCACAGTCGATGAGACGGCCGTCCTGCAGGATTGCGTCGGTGAGTAACTCGGTCCGTTCGTCCTCCGAAAGGGCGTGATAGTCGATTCCCTCGCGTTCGAGGGCGGCGGCGATGGCGTCGGTGTGGTTTTGCTGGTGTTCGCGTAAGTCCAGACTCGCAAGCGAGAAGCCGAACGTGGCGACCTGTCGCCGAATCGGGTCGACGTGGGCTTCGACGACGGTTTCCGCCCCGTTGGTCCGCAGACTCTCGGCAATCGCCTCGAGGTCGGCAAGCAGTTCGTCGACGTCCTCGTAGCCGCCGGGCCGGATATCACCGACACGCTCGAGGCGCTCTCGCATCAGCTTGAGCTTCTGGCGGTAGGGCTCACCGGGATAGCGCTCTTCGGCGATCCGAGCGCTGCCGGGCAGCCGCTCTCGGTCTTCCTCGAGTGAGACTTCGAACGCCCCGCCGGCGTTGATCCGACTCCCATCCTGGCTCAGGACGCCCGACAGGCGCTTGAGCTGGTCTCGGTACTTTTCAAGGATGACCGCACGTTGTTGCTCAAGCGTATTCGCCGTTACCTCGGGTGTCACGTAGGGGTTGCCGTCCCGGTCGCTCCCCGCCCACGAGCGGAACTCGAAGAGCTTCGGAATCTCGAGGTCGTCTTCGATCTCCGCATCGATCGCATCGGCGAGTTCGTCGTAGACCTCACCAACGACGTCGAACAGCGTGTTCTCGAGGTACCACTGGACGTTTCGGGCCTCGTCTTCGGGTTCGGGCTGGCGATTGCGAACCTGTGGTGTCTGCCAGAGACTCGTCACCTCGGCGTCGACGTCCCGCCAGACCTGGCCTTCCTCTTTGTCCGTCAGCAGTCGTTCGTCTAACGTCTCGAGTTGTGTCGAGATGGTTCGCAGCTTCGATTTGACCGTCTTACGCCGGGCTTCCGTGGGATGGGCGGTGAACGTCGGCTCGATCAGGACATCGTCGAGTACCTGCCTGACGGTGTCGACGTCGCTATCGCCCAGTTCCGCGGCTGCCGTCTCGAGGCTGTCCTCGAGGGTGCCGTCCTGTGAGCCAGTTCGGATCGTGCGGACCCGTTCGCGCTCCTCGGCGAGATTGATCAGTTCGAAGTAGGTCGTAAACGCACGGGCGACGATCCGCTGTTGGTTCGGCGACAGCCCCTGCAGATCGGAGATCAGCGGTTGGCGAGAGTCGAGTTCGCCCGACCGGTAGTCGATCGCGTCCCGTCGACACGACTCGACCGTCCTGAATGCTCGTCGAGAAGTCTGTTCCTCGAGGACATCTCCGAGCAATGCACCCAGCTCACGGACGTCCTGTCGAACGTCCCTGTTATGCAGTGTCATTTCCCAGCCGTACGTGTTCGAGAACAAAAATCCCCATGTCGATCGGTCACACGGTACTGCATTTTCGTTCGTGATAGTTACTGGTGGTAGAGTAAAAATGAAGATAGCGTTCGATAACCGCTATTCAAGCGTTGCGGCGCAGTTCGGGGATAGCGCATTTCGTGCCCGTCTTCGGTAGGAAATCGACAGGAGCGAACGGTTGCCACGATCAGTGCCTGTGTTTCAGGAGACCGTGTTTTGATAGCGGCAGTTACTTTCAGTATTATTAATCAGTGTTTTTGTTATCGATCAGTGTCGATATCACCCACTGAGTGGCCCAGCAGCGTCGCAAAACCGCTCGCGCGCACTGCCCGCTCTACGGATGCTTGCTTTCAGTTCGACTCGGCAGGTTCTACCGCGACGACCTCGCCGATCATCGACCACCCATCTTCATCGAGGCCCTGTCGGCCGACGAGAATCGCATCGTTATCCGCACTCGAGACGAACCGGTACGTCGCTTCGTCGTCGTCTCGAGTGCCCTCGGCCTGAAACTCCTGCTGGAAGAACTCCGCGCCGGAGATGTGAAAGACTGCCTCGGTGCCGTCCTCAAGCGTCAGCCGAACGGGATCGGGTGAGATGTGGTGAATTCGCTTGCCGATCGGGTTGAGTTCTGCCATACCCGACCGAACGCGTGCCCGGCAGGAAAACGATTCGACCGACGGCCGCAGTCGGCCCCGTCTGTCGTGTGCCGCTGGAGACAGCATAGCTATATGAATCGTTGTCGTAGCTGTCAGTATGGCGACAACAACATCTTCACGCCGACTGCCTACCAGCCAACTCCTCTTCGGTGCGCTCGTGATTCTGGTCGGCGTGTTGCTCTTGCTCGAGACGACCGGCGTTCTCTCGACGCAGGACGCTTTGCTGTACGTCCCGTCGCTGTTCGTGCTCGTCGGCGTCTGGGCGCTTGTCCAGAGTCGCTTTCGAAACATCGTCGGCCCGGTCGTGCTGATCGGTGTCGCCGGCGCAGGCCAACTGATCGCGCTCGACTACGCGACCGTCGACCAAGTCGTCGTCTTCTGGCCGGTGCTCGTGATTGCCTTTGGACTCTCGATCATCCTCGGTCAGTTCCGTTCCCGTGTTCGCGCCACCGACGACGCACTCACGTCCGCGTTCGCTGCGTTCGGTGGTGTCGAGAAGCGCAACACGTCGACAGCCTTCAGCGGGGCCGATCTGACCGCCATCTTCGGCGGCACCGAACTCGACCTCCGTGACACCTCACTCGAGGAGCGGCCGGCACAGGTCAACGCCGCCGCGCTGTTCGGCGGTGTGGACATCATCGTTCCTCGCGAGTGGAACGTCCAACTGGACGTCTTGCCCGTCCTCGGTGGGGCATCAGACGATCGGCCACGTCGGGAACAGGACCACGACGGCGTCGACCTCGTCGTCACCGGTTTCGCCGCCTTCGGTGGCGTCTCCGTGACGGACTGACTCGCCGTCATCGAGATGACGGTTTTGGCGTTCAAAATGATTGCTAGAAGTGAAGTTCCCGTTGAACGTCATTGTCGGCTCCACCGTGTGCAAATCGGACCGACAAATCCAGCGGAGACGGGACGAAGCGATCATCACCTTCGTCAGCGTTTTGGTCGTTCGTTCTGAACGACGACAGAAACACGTCCCAGAGACTTCGGCCCATACCTGTCAGTACACCCTCACTATTGATAAGCGTTCACACTGACTCCGATACTGGCCGTGGGTTCTACGCTCAAAACACAGGACCTGTACTCATGGAGAGACAACTGGAGGAGGTTACACACCGAGCGCACCGCTGTCGTTCGACTGGGTGTGCACTGACGTTCAGTGGCGACGATAGTATTCAACAGCAGCCCCTCGGAACTATTGGCGAACGCTTTTGTCTATTGTTAGCAACCACCAGAACTGATGCCAGGATCACCACCGAACGTGCAACCGCCCACACCGGAGGAAATCCGGGAGTACGCGGCCCACCACCACATCGATCTGACCGAATCGGAAGTCGAAGACTTCGAAGCCATCATCGCCGAAACGCTCGCCGGCTACGAACGGTTGGACGAACTCCCGGACTATCGGCCTCGAGTCGAGTACACCGACCGCGATCCCGGCTACAAACCGGGACCGGACGAAGACCCCCTCAACGCGTTCGTCACCAAATGCGAGGTACGGGGCGCAGACGACGGCCCACTCGAAGACTGCGATGTCGGCCTCAAAGACACCGTCAATGTGGCTGGCGTCGAGTTGACCCTCGGCTCGAAGCTCTTCGAGGGCTACGTGCCGTCGACTGATGCAACCATCGTGACGCGCCTCCTCGAGGCCGGCGCGACGATCACCGGCAAGTTGAATATGGAGGATATGGCCTTCTCCGGCAGCGGTGAACTCTCTTCGACGGGGCCGGTGTTGAACCCCGTCGACTCGGAGTACATCGCCGGCGGTTCCTCGTCGGGATCGGCTGCGGCTGTCGGGAACGGCGACGTCGACGTCGCTATCGGCGGCGATCAGGGCGGCTCGATCCGCATTCCGGCCTCCTGGAGTGGCGTCGTTGGCCACAAACCAACCCACGGGCTGGTGCCGTACACCGGGATCGCCGGCCTTGGCCGCTCGTTCGATCACGCCGGGCCGATCTGTGAAACTGTCGAAGACTGTGCACGGGTTTTGGACGTTATCGCCGGCGAGGACGGTCTCGATCCGCGGCAGGGGGCCGTTCCCACTACCGATTATCCTGAAGCGCTTTCAGCCGATCCATCGAACGTGACCGTCGGCGTCGTCACGGAGGGGTTCGATCAGGAGACCAGCGAGGCAGGCGTCGACGAAACCGTTCGCGACGCGCTCGCGACGTTCGAAGACGCCGGCGCGACGGTACGGGAGGTTTCGGTCCCGATGCATCTCGACGGGCTCACGATCTGGAACGCCATCGCTCTCGAGGAGACAGCCGCAACGGTCAACGGCGAGTGTGTCGGCCACTACGGCAAGGGGTTCTACGACACCCAGCTGGCCGACGCGTTCGGGCGGGCGCGGCGTGCGCAGGCCGACGACTACCTGACGACGCTGAAATTCACCCTCGTGCTTGGCCAGTACATGGCCGACGAGTACCGGGGGCACTACTACGCGAAAGCACAGAACCTCAGCCGGAAACTGGCCGAAAGGTACGACGACGCACTCACAGACGTCGACGTGCTCGCGATGCCGACGACGCCCCAGACCGCACACGAAGTCGACGCGTCGATCTCGCGGCTCGAGGCGATCGAGCGTGCGCTCAACATGCTCCACAACACGGCTCCGTTCGACATCACCGGCCACCCAGCGATCTCGGTGCCTGCTGGCCGGTCGGACGGGCTCCCAGTCGGGCTGATGCTGATCGGCGAGCGCTTCGACGACGCGACGGTGCTCTCGAGTGCACACGCGTTCGAACAGCACGTCGAATCGTCGTAGCCCGCAGGGTAGCGAGCACGGGGAACGATTGATACCCGTTCCTCACGAATACGAAAGGGTATGACAAGCATAGATTTCAGACTCGAGGAGGCGACGATCGGACAGATCCATCGCGCATTCGAGGCCGGTACGCTCACGAGCGAGACACTCGTCGACCAGTATCTCGAGCGTATCGACGCCTACGACCGCAACGGTCCCGAACTCAACTCGATCATCACGGTCAACGACGGGGCGACGGAGCGGGCGGCCGAACTCGATCGGACATTCAGCGAATCGGGAACGTTCGTCGGCCCGCTTCACGGCATTCCAGTGCTCGTCAAAGACCATCTCGAGACGACCGACATGGAAACGACGTATGGCTCGGAAGCGTTCGATGGATACGTCCCCGAGACCGAGTCGGCAGTCACGCAACGATTGCGTGATGCCGGCGCAATCGTGCTCGCGAAGACGAATATGCCGGACTGGGCCACCTCGTGGTTCGGGTTCTCCTCGGTTGCCGGCCGGACGAAGAACCCCTACGAACTGAGTCGTGATCCGGGTGGCTCGAGCAGCGGAACGGGCGCGGCCGTCACGGCGAATCTGGGAGCCGTCGGCATCGGAACGGACTGTGGGGGCTCGATTCGCGTCCCCGCGTCGTTTAGCAATCTCGTCGGGTTTCGCGTCACGCCCGGTTTGATCAGTCGCACCGGCGTCAGCCCGCTGGTCTCACAGCAGGACACTGCCGGCCCGATGACCCGGACCGTCCGCGACACGGCGAAACTGCTCGACGTCCTCGTCGGGTACGACGCCCGCGACGACCTCTCCAGCAAGACCGAGCTGATTGCCGATCACGGCTCGTACACCAACCACCTCCTCGCCGACGGACTCGATGGGGCTCGAGTCGGTGTGCTCCGCGACGGTTTCGGTGACGACGAGAACCCCGACGCTGCACCGGTCAATCAGGTTATCGAACGAGCGCTGACGACGATGGGGAACCTCGGCGCGACGCTCGTCGACCCCGTGGAGATTCCCGATCTGGAGTCGTCGCTCGAGGAGACGATGCTGTATATCCTCCAGTCGAAACGCGACCTCAACGCGTTCCTCGAGGACCGCGAGACGCCAGTCGACTCCGTCGCCGAACTGTACGAGAACGGCCAGTACCACGACATTCTGGATCTATTTATCGGGTTCGCCGAAGACGGCCCCGAGGACCTGACGGATAATCTGGCCTACTGGAAATGCCGAGCCGCCCAGCACGCGTTCCAGGAGGCGATTCTGGGCGTGTTCGCGAACCACGACCTCGATGCGATCGTCTATCCCGACGTGCAGGTTGTGCCGCCAACGGAAGCCGAGATCCGAGACGGTGAGTACGAAACGATGACGTTCGCGACGAACACGATCATCGCCTCGCAGTCGCTGTGTAGCGCCGTCTCGATTCCAGCGGGATTCACTGACGATGGCCTCCCAGTCGGCCTCGAGATGCTGGGCCGACCGTTCGACGAGCCATCGCTTCTCGAACTCGGCTACGCGTTCGAACAGGCGACGAATCACCGCCAGCCGCCGGACACGACACCGCCGCTGTCGGACTGACGAGTCGTCCAGTCCCGTCTCGTTGCTCGCCTTCACATCCTCACGCGTGTTAGATTGATGCCCGTCCCGCTCCTTAGATATACTCGTGACAACAGCGTACGGTCCCGGCTTTCGCTCGCTGACGGCAGAAGTCCACGATCACCGCCCGGTGGTCGACGGGACTATTCCCGAGTGGCTCTCGGGGACGCTCGTCCGTAACGGCCCCGGCCGCTTCGAGGCCGGCGACCGCCGAGTGACCCACTGGTTCGACGGCCTGGCGATGCTCCGGCGGTACGCCTTCGACGACGGCCAGTTGCGCTACTCCAATCGCTTCCTCCGGACGGACGCCTACGCGGACGCGGTGGACGGGCGATTAACCGGCCAGTTTGGCACCGATATGCGAGGGTGGCGACGCATCGTCGACACACTGCGCTCGTTCGGTCTCCCCAAGCCCACCGACAACGCGAGCGTCCACGTCGCCCGGATCGACGGGGAGTACGTCGCGCTCACCGAAGCACCGCGTCGAATCAGCTTCGACCTCGAGACACTGGAAACCCGCGGCGAGTTCACGTTCGCCGACGACCTGACCGAGCACATCACCGCCGCACACCTCGTCGACGACCCCCACCGCGAGGAACTGATCGGCTTTGCAACCCAGTTCGGTCGTCCACCACAGTATCACCTGTATCGGATTCCTGATGGGAGTCGCCACCGGGACGTTATTGCCTCGCTCGAGGCCCGTGGCCCGGCGTACATCCACGACTGCAGCGTCACCACCGACCACGTGATACTCGTCGAGTCACCGCTCGTACTGTCGATGCTGCGAGCACTCAACCCGCTCTCAGAGGGGGTGATCGAGATGCTCGACTGGCAACCCGAGCGAGGGACCCGCGTTCTCGTGGTGGACCGCGACACCGGCAAACTACTCGCAGACCCAACACTCGAGGCCACGTTTACGTTCCACCACGTCAACGCCTTCGCCGACGACGGGACGGTCGTCCTGGACCTCGTGGAGTACCCGGACGCCGACATCGTCGGCGCGATGGCGCTGTCGGAACTCGACGACGAAGATGGGTTCCCGAACGTCCCCGACGGCCACCTCGTCCGCTACCACATTCACGTCGATGAAAACGCCGTCGAACGATCGCGACTGTACGACGGCGGCATCGAACTCCCCCGCGTCGCTCGCTCGAGCGTCGGCCGACGACACCGCTACGCGTATGGCCAGGCGACCGACCGAGAGGGTGCAAACGGGCTGGTGAAAATCGACTGCGAGACTGGGACGGCTCGCGAATGGTGGGAACGCTCGGTCTACGTCGAGGAACCAGTCCCCCTCCACCACCCCGACGCCACGGCAGCAGACGATGGCGTCGTGCTGGCGACAGCGCTCGATCTCGAGCGCGAGCAGACGATGCTGCTGGTCTTCGACGCTGCCACGCTCGCCGTTCAGGCTCGAGCGTTCCTTCCCCACGCGGAGCCTTTCGGCTTTCACGGACGCTTTTTCGTGGACTGAAAGCTCACGCCAGCGCCGTCAACGTCTTCACTCTGACCTGACTCGATCGCGGGTCCTTGAGTACCGCGAGTTTGGAATCACGCGCCCGCCACGGTCGACGGAGAACGGACGATTGTCGCCAAATCGACGTGTAATTGGTCACGGTTGGAACTATCAGAATTTGATCAACGAACGCGAACTGAAACTACTGTGAAAACGCATGCTCCGACAGGGATTCGAACCCTGGTCATTGCCGTGAGAGGGCAATATGATTGGCCGGACTACACTATCGGAGCGGGCTTCGTCTACACTCAATCGTTGTGCGTTTCGCTGTTTAAGCGTTCCGTTTCAACCCGACAGTGTCGTCGTATATCATGGGTGTTGGGACCAGCAGGTGCGTCATTCGTCGAACGGCGACTTCGTCGCCTCCGGTTCGAATCCCTCGAGACTAATAATGTTTTCGCGGCCAACGCGGAGTTTGCTGATGGTGTCCTCGGCTTCCATCTCCGAGAGGAGCATGCTGACTTTGGATTTCGACCAGCCGGTTTCCTCGACGATGTTAACCTGTTTCATTCGGCCGCCATTCTCACGGATGAGTCTGATGACCCGATCTTCGTCGGTAAGCAGTTCCTCGTCGGGGAGCGGGGCGGACTCCGACGACGGCTCGGTCCGTTGCTCGTCTTCAGTTGGCGCTGCTGTCGCAGCCGTCGCGTCGGAACTAGCAGACTGGCCAGTACTCGGCCCAGCATCGGTTTCGCCACCGGCTGACTGCCGTCGATACCAGAGACCGCCGCCGGCGATTCCGAGCCCGACAATGGCCGCAATGGCGAGATACCACGCCATATTGTCACTGTTGACCGAGGCACTGTCACCGGCGGCACGCTCTTGGACGAGAACGGCCCACGGCTGGCCATCGAGGAACTGCTGTTCACCGCTCCAGCGGACCGAATCCGCATCCTCGAGTGAACTCCGAGAGTACTGGGCACTGTCTTCGGGTTGGACGCGGTCGAACATGAGGCCGTCACCAGCCTGAATATCGAGCGCCTGATCGGGGCCGAGATAGAGATTCTGGAAGACGTCACCGACCTCGACGGTGCCGTCCTCGACGTGGGCGAACCCGTTCCAGGTAAACGACAGTTCGACAATTCCGCGCGTTCCACCCAGATCTTCGACCGTTGCGGATCGCTCAAAGTCCGCGGCATCCATCTCTCGGTCGGTCACCTCCGCACCAGTGTCGGTCATAGCGCGTGCCTGCTCGGTAAATCGGTTGTAGAGTTCGGTCTCTTCCGATTCGAAGGTTGCAGCGAACTCCTCGAAGGCCTCCCGGTCCGCCGTCGTCGTCTCGTTGCCGGTCCCAAAGCGCTGTTCGTGTCGGAACGTCCACGTTGCACTCCCGTCTTCGTGGACGGTAATCTCGAACGTCGTCTGGTCGAAGTCCGGGGCGTCCTCGGCGACTGACGTGACCTGCTGTGAGTCTTGAACTGGCTGGAGCTGGGAATGAGTGCTCGCGTGGGTATCCGTCGCCGATGTCGTTTGGTGGACCGTATATGAGGCGCGGTCACCGTCTCCGATGCCGGCAGACGCCATCGGTGCGCCAATACTGGCGATAGAAACGACGACGATGAGAACGACGACACCGACGGAGACCGACCGGTTCATTCGTCTACTACTACGTGCCGGAGCTAAAAATGCTTGTGAATCTGGGGATTACAACGGACCCTCACAGGAGATACGTTTTCGAGGCAGGTCGACAGCGAGTATCCGCGTGACGTCGTGTCGATACGCACAAACCGATCGACGGCATATTGTGGCCCATGATCGCCAATCTCGCACAGGGAGTACAGGCTTTCACCAGCAACGTCTATCTCGTTACCGGCGAACGGACCGTCCTCATCGACACGGGAGCGAACTTCAACGTCGTCGACGCCGTCCGGGAGCGAGTCGACGACATCGACGCCGTTGTCCTCACACACACCCACCGTGATCACGTCGGGAACCTCGAGGCAGTCGAAACCGCCTTCGACGTCGACGCGTGGGGGTATGACCCGTCGGTCGATGGTGTCGATCACGCGATTGATGACGAGGAGACGGTACAACTCGGCGACCACGAGTACGTCGCCCTTCACACGCCGGGACACAAGAACGACCATCTCTGCTTTTATTCGGCCGACGCCGGCGTGCTCTTTGCGGGCGATCTGGTCTTCCAGAACGGGAGTTTCGGTCGAACCGATCTCGAGGAAGGCGATCGACAGGCACTCATCGAGAGCATCGACCGCGTCCTCGACGTGATCGACGAGGAGCTTGCGGAGATGCATACGGGCCACGGCCCGAGCGTCTCGAGTCAGCCGTACGGTCACGTCGAACTCTCGGCACAGATGGCTCGCCAGGCCTGAGACGGGTTGTGTCCCTGTGTCCCAGCGCGGCCACCTCGAAACAATCGCAGTGAGGTGGCACACTCACACGGAGTCGAGCACGTGGGCGTCGTCCGGATCGAACCCGACGGTCACATCGCCCTCGGGAACGGCTGTCAGCTGGAGGATGATCGGCATCCCGTTCCACTGCCCGTACGTACGGACGGTTTCGCCGCGGAATTCACTGGTTTCGATGGCGACCGAAAACCGGTTCGTGTCGGCGGTCCGTGAGAGGGTAGCTGGCCGCACGCAGAAGCTCACCCGATCCGTGCTGTCGGGAACGCCTGTGAGCTCGAGTGTTGTTTCACCAACGGTGACCTGGGCCCGGTCGCCGTCTCGAGCGAGTACAGTCCCGTCGAAGACGTTGTTCTCTCCGATGAACTCGGCGACGAACCGAGTTTTCGGCTCGCGGTAGATCTCCTGCGGCGTCGCGACCTGTTCGACCTGTCCGTCGGACATGACGGCGAGACGGTCCGAAATCGCCAACGCCTCCTGTTGGTCGTGCGTGATGTAGACCGTCGTGACCCCGAGTGTCGACTGGATCCGTGTGAGCTGTCGGCGCAGCGACTCCCGGAGGCGGGCGTCGAGGGCGCTCATCGGCTCGTCGAGCAAGAGCAGATCTGGTTCGGGTGCGAGTGCTCGAGCGAGTGCGACCCGCTGTTGTTGGCCGCCCGAAAGCTGGTCGGGATTGCGCTCGCCCATGCCCTCGAGGTCGACCAACTCGAGGAGGTCGGCAACTCGCTCGTCGACCGTTAGACCGGTGGGCGGGTCGCGAAACTGGAGGCCGTAGCCGACGTTCTCGGCGACGCTCATGTGTGGAAAGAGCCCGTAGCTCTGGAAGACGACGCCGACGTCGCGCTCTTCTGGCGGAACCTCGGCCATCGGCTGGCCGTCGAAGGAGACGGTGCCAGTAGTTGGCTCCTCGAAGCCAGCGATCGTCCGGAGCGTCGTCGTCTTCCCACAGCCCGACGGGCCGACGAGGGTGAAAAACTCGCCATCACGGACAGTCAGGTCGACATCCCGTAACGCGGTCGTCCCGCCCGTGTCCGTGCCGTAGCGTTTCGAGACGCCCTCGAGTCGAAGGTCGGTCACAGTTCGCTCCTCCCGCCGACGCGGTCGATGACGACGAAACTCGCTGCGGTGACGATCAACAGCAGGGTCCCCATGGCGATTGCGGGACCGGATCGACGACCCAGATAGCGCTCGACGGCGACGGGCATGGTGTAGCTTTCGCTACCGCTGGCCAAAATTACCGTCGAAGAGAACTCGCCGATCGAGATGGCGAAGGCGAAGGCCGCGCCGGCGACGATGCCGTTTGCGACCAGCGGCAGTTCGATGTCGAGCAGCGCTCGAAGCCGCGAGGCCCCGAGTGCGCGGGCGGATTCGACCATGGCAGGGTCGAGGTTCGCGAGCAGCGGGGAGACGTTTCGGGTCACGAACGGGTAGGCCGCGACCGCGTGGGCGATAACGATCGCGATGGCACCCGTCACCTGGAGCCGCCAGCCGCCCGGCAGCGAGATCCCGAAGACCAGCCCTTGCAGGAGCCCGATTCCGAAGACGACGCCGCTGACGGCGAGTGGCAACATCCCAAGAGTGTCGATGACAGTCCCGCTCCGGCCGGCGCGGACCGTCAGTACCGAGAGCACGACCCCCATCGGCACCGCAATCACGAGCGTCGCGGCCCCGAACAGCAGCGAGTTCCGGATCGCGGGCAGCGGCAGCGTCTGGAAGCTTGCCCCCTCGAGTTGGCGCTCGAGCAAGAACGCGTAGTTCCGTAGCGTGAGCCCGGAGCCATCGGTGACACTCCCGATGACGAGACTCACCATCGGCCCGACGAAGACGACGAGGGCGATGATCCCGTAGGCGAAGATTGCAAGGCGTCGTGGCGAAAGCGCCGTCCGGAAATCGGGGTAGAGTGGCTCCCTGGCGGGTCGTGAGGCCGCCTGTGAGAAGCCGGCCTGTGCCGACTCATAGCGGAGGTAGGCGTAGGTCAGGCCAAGCGAGAGGATCGTCTCGAGGATCGCGAGCGTGGCGGCTTCGGCGTACTCGAGTCGCTGGATGCGGTCGTAGATCCAGACCTCGACGGTCGCAAGCTGGAGGCCGCCGAGTGCGAGCACGATGGGGAACGTCATGAACGTGAAAATAAACGTCAACAAGGCACCCGTCAGCACGGCCGGGGCAAGCTGTGGCACGACGACGTCGCGGAAGGCACGGCGTTTGCTGGCACCGAGGCTGCGGGCGGTTTCGACGGTTCGAACGTCGACGGACTCCCAGGCAGCGACGGTCAGCCGAGCGACCAGCGGCGCATTATAAAAGGCGTGAGCCAGAATCACGATCGCCAATGGGTACGTTTCGATAAACGCGAACGGACCGAACCCGACCACGCCGAGAATGGAGTTGAGCGTGCCACCTCGCCCGAACATGGCGTAGAAGCCGACGGCGACCATGATCCCCGGCAGGACGAACGGAAGGATCGTCAGCGACCGAAGCGTTCGGCGGCCGTAGAACTCGTAGTTCGCGAGGACGTACGCGGCGGGCAGACCAAGCGCGACGCTTGCAACCGTCGAGAGCGCGGCCTGGTAAGCCGTAAAACCGAACAGCCCCGTCCGCACGCCCGGCGTCTCGACGGCGAGCCACGGCACCGGCAGACCGATCCCGGGAAGCGGATACTCGAGCGAGAGCGTGATCGAGACGGCCCCGAGCCAGGCGGCAAGGGAGCCGAGATGCGTGCCGATGGCGAGGGGATCCGCGAAGACGTCCGCGACGGCCCCGAAGTAGAACGGATCCGTGAGGACGTCGGCAAAGTGGCCGAGCGTTAGACCACCCTCTTCGAGGACGGCGTTGACGAAGACGACGCCGACGGGAACGTACAACATCACGACGAGGATCGCCGCCGTGACGAGTGCCGTTAGCTGGAGGGCATGGCGCTCGAGCCAGGCACTCAAACGGCTTCGATCGACGGTGACGCGGTCAGAGAGAGACACGGAACCAGTCGTCCCTTACTGGCTGGCGAACTCGCGTGCCCAGTCGTCGACCCAGCGGTCGAGATTACCCTGCAGCTGATCGTAGCCCAGCGACACGGTCTCTGGTGGCACGTGTGCGTACTCGTCGAACTCCTCGTCTAAGTCGACGTACTCGTCCTCGACGGCGGGGAACTGGACGTTTCGCTGTGCAATCTCAGCCTGGGCGGCGTTCGAGAGGACGAAATCGAAGAAGTCGTAGGCGAGATCGGCGTTGGTCGCGTCGTCGAAGATCCCCATTCCCTCGGGGTTCGCATAGCCCTGGTCGGACAGGAACGCGACCTGATGGCGTGCGAAGTCGTAGCCGAACTCGTTGGCAAACACCTGGTCGGTCGAGTACGAGACGACCATAGGCCGCTCTTCTTCCATATACGCGCCGGAGTAGGATTCGGTCCAGTCATCGAGGATCCGAATCCCGTTGTCGTCGAGGTCCTGCCAGTAATCGAGATAGCCGTCCTCACCGAAGGCGTCGATCGTCCACAGCAAGAACGCCTGGCCGGGATCGGAGCGCTGGGCGTTCTGGGCCAGCAGCGCGTTTTCGTACTCGGGATCGATCAAGTCGTCGAACGTCTCCGGTTCGTCGACCTCGGTTTCGTCGTAGACGAGACTGATGTATCCCGTATCGTACGGCAACACGCGATCGTGTGGATCGCCCATATCGAGATCGCTGCGGACGCGATCCGCTCGATCGAGTCGGTCGCCGTCGAGAGCCTGGAACAGGCCGCCGTCAGCGAGGTTGTCGTCGATGCTGACGAGATCGTCGACGTTTAGTCCGAGGTAGACGTCGGCGTCGATCGCCATGTCCTGATCGGCCCGCTCGATGTAGTAGTTGATTCCCTGATCGGGCAGCAACTCCCACTCGAGTTCGACGTCGGGGTGTTCGTCCTCGAAGGCGTCTTTGAGCCACGGCCCCGCAGCACTCTCCTCGTCGATCATTGACTCGTAGGTGACGACGGTGAGCGTTCCGTCGTCGGCGTCGTCGCTATCGCCGTCCTGTGTCAGACAGCCAGCCCCGCCGAGTACTGCCCCACCACCGATCGCACCAACGAACGTTCGCCGATTCATTACCTGGTTGTTACACTCGGTAGTCTTAACGACTGTGGTCGACAAACACCAGTTTCGATCGTGCCAGCACTGACCGACAGAACTCCGTCTCAGACCATCCGAAACGATTCGGGCCCGGCCTCACAGCGTGCCGGCTGCGTTCAACAACGCGTCGTAGGCGGCGTCATACGCACGAGCGATCCGTGCCGAGTCCGCGCGTTCGGCGCTGCCAAGCGCCGGCAGGTGAACGCGCTCGAGCGGTTCGAGATAGTCGAGGACGTCGGGCACGCGTTTCTCGAGGGTCCCGTCTTTCGGACTCGAGCTAGCGATTTCGGCGGCCCGACAGTAGCGATCGCCCGGATAGATGCTCGCACGGCCGGGTTCGACGGCCGCGACGGCGCTGATCGCTGCCGGGTCGAGTGACTGTAGCGGCTGAGCGATGTCACTGTAGGATTCGACGACGGCGACCGTCGACGACTCGATCTCGGTGGCCAGTTCCTCGAAGGCAGGAACGTATCGCTGTTCGGCGAGTTCGTTGCATTCGTCGACGGTTTCGACGGGGATCGCGTCCTCGAGCGGGAGTGCGTCCGCGACGGCGTCTGGAATGTCGGCGGTCGCGTTGCGGACGTACGTCGGTGCGGTGTCGTCGTCCAGGCGTCCAATTCGATCGACCAGAAACTCCCGATCTGACTTGCCAAGCAGCCCAGTTCCGTCGTCAGGGGTGGGCCGCCACAGTCGGTGAACAGGGTTGAGTTCTTCGGGGCGTCGACCGCAGTCTTCCGCCGTCGCGAGTCGGGTGGCATCCTTGCCGTAGAGGCGGCCGTCAGACAGCGCCCGCTGACAGTCGTCGTGGTCAAACCAGAAGTCGTTGCCAGCACGGGGTTTGTAGCCGGCCGCGCCGGTTCGCTCGAGCAGGCCGACCGAGAACGTGGTCTTGCCGGCGTCGACGCGATCGGCACCGACCACGAGGAGGATCATTCTTTCAGGCCGTAGTAGCCGGGTTCGTCGTCACTGCGTGGCTCGGCGACCACGAGGTCGTCGGCGTTGGTCATCACCCAGGGTATCGCCCAGTCGAGCAGGATGTCCTCGGTGTCGCGGTCGATATCCGCGTCCGGCTCGAGGCCCTGCAGCAGGCGAGCAATCTCGTAGACGGTGTACAGCTGGTCATCCTCGAACAGTTCGTCGGGTGTATAGAAGTCACAGGGTGGCAGCCTGTCGAACTCGGATTTGGGAACGGGCATACATCGTTGCTAGCGCCCTCCGTCGCCTAAATCGTTCGTTTCCATACGGGCGACCGATCGCCGTCACAGCGGGGCCAAGACCGCTTCGCTCGAGGAATGGGTGACTCCTCGTACGGACCGTCGCTACTGACTGGAGACATCGCTATGGGAAGTACGATCGCAAAAAAACGTCGGGATTGACTGAATCGTCGCGTTACTGCGTTTGGCTTACTCGAAGTGGTCGAGGCACTTTTGGTACTCCTCTGCGGCCGAGTCCCAGTTGACGACGTCGAAGAAGGCGTCGATGAAGCTGCCACGGTCTGGACCGTAGTCGTAGTAGTAGGAGTGTTCCCAGACGTCCAGTGCGAGGATGGGGTGGGAGCCCCAGAGTGCGCCCTGGTCGTGCTTGTCGACCGCGACGTTTCGCAGCTGTTTGGCGACCGGGTCGTACACCAGCAGTGCCCAGCCACTGGCAGCGCCGGCAGCGGCTTCGAACTCGCCTTTCCAACCCTCGTAGGAACCGAAGTCCTCCTCGATGCGGTCGGCGAGGTCGCCCTCGGGCTCGCCGCCACCGTTCGGGGCCATGTTCTCCCAGAACAGGGTGTGGAGATAGTGTCCACAGCCGTTGTGAGTGACATTACCCAGCGCACCCGGCGTCGAGCCGAAGTCGCCCGACTCGCGGTTCTCCGCGAGCGTTTCCTCGGCGGCGTTGAGGCCGTTTACGTAGCCCTGATGGTGCGTGTCATGATGCCAGGTCACGACCTGTTCGGAGATCGACGGCTCCAGTGCATCATACTCGTACGGCAGTGGTGGAAGTTCGTGGTCAGTCATTGGATTTCACCTATCTGTTAGCTCGGTAGCTGTCGAGTTAAGTTTTGAGGAGAGAAATGCTATCATTCACCACAACTAACCAGTGTCTCTGCAGGTAGTTCGTCGCCTCGAGTCGACACACGACATGGGACGGTCGACTCGAGCAGCGTCTTCACGTTGTCTGACAACAGCTCCGAAATGCCCTTACTGCCGTTCTTTGTGCTGTGCGTGTTCGAGCCACTCCTCGAGTGACGGCTGGCTCCAGTATCGAACGGTCTCACTGCGTTGATCGTGCTCGAGGATGCCCGCGTCCTCGAGTTTCGGCAGGTGGGTATGCTGCAGTTCCAGGTGAAGCTGTTGTCGTCGCTGCTCGCGGTCGATTTCGGTATCGGTGTCGGTTTCGGCGTCGGCGTTGGCGTCCTCCGACAGGCGTCGCTGGCGGGTCATGACCGCATCCAGAACCTCCTCGAGTGTTGCGACACCGTCTGGTTGTTCGTGTAAATAATAGAGCGTGTATCGACGACGACGGTTCGAGAGGAGTTCAAAAATCAGGTCTAGCGACGGCGTTACCTGCGCCGTGGCTGCTGTCGACTCTCTCTCGGGGTCACGCATCCACGAACCACCTACCGTCTGTTACCATTCGAAACCACCACTCGGATCTATTACTGCCGTCACATTAGATGTTACGTCTGTTTAGAAACGAACATGTGTATTGTCAAATAGTCTCCCGCTGGATGAGTATATTCCCACAGCATGAGTGCACGGGTATTGCAGCCACCGCTTGTCACTGTCTATACCCCATCGAACGACGGCGCTGTGTCGGTCTGACCCTCGTATTAGAGAGACTACGATCAGTACCGTATAGAAGACGGTTCGAGAACGAACCGAAGAAATCGACCGCCGAGAATCCGCTCGCTGATCGGTACTCGAATCGAGAACCGTGAGTTCGTCACTGCGACGATCGCGTTACTCGTAGAGCCACGCGGCGTCGTGCTGATCGTAGTCGATCAGTTCGTCGTCGTCGAAGTGAATCGAAATCTCACGCTCGTTTGCGCCCTCGTCCTCGTGGTCGGCGGCGTGAACGACGTTCCGACCGAGATCGAGTGCGTAATCACCACGGATCGTACCGGGGTCGGCCTCGAGTGGGTCCGTCTCGCCGATCATCTGTCGGACCTGTCGCGTCGCGTCCTGTCCTTCCCAGACCATCGGGACGACTGGACCGGACGTGATGAAGTCGATCAGATCGTCGAAAAACGGCTTGTCGGTGTGTTCTGCGTAGTGTTCTTGGGCGCGCTCTTCGGGCATGTTGATGACCTTGATGCCCACGAGTTTGAGCCCGCGGTCCTCGAGTCGGGAGACGACCTCGCCGACGAGCCCACGCGCGAAGGCGTCGGGCTTGACCATCACGAACGTTCGCTCGTGCTCGCTCATTCCTCGTCCTCCTCGGACTCGTCGTCGGCCGTTGCCTCGTCGGCCTCGGTCTCGACGTCCGTGTCCTCGTCGTCGGACGCATCCTCAGCCCCCTCGGCTTCCTCAGCCTCGTCGGTTTCGTCTGCCTCGTCGGTTTCGTCTGCCTCGTCGGCTGCTGGCTCTGCAGGACCTTTGTCACGACGGCCGTCTTCGGTCCACTCCAGATCGCGTGGTTCGCGACCGAGCTTGTAGTTTTTCTCCGCCTTTGAGTCGACAAAGTGGAGGACACTCCCGTCGTTCTGGACATACATGATGCCCGTTCCGGGTTCGATATCCTCGCCCGTGTAATCACAGGTTCGTTTCTCGACCATTATTGACCTCCGATAGAGTCTGCCTCACGGGCAGTCTCGCGAAGCTGGAGGATGTCCCCCTCGCGAACCGGCCCGAGGCAGTTTCGGGTGATGATTCGTCCCTGGTTCTCGCCCTCCTTGATCCGGCATTTGACCTGCATGGCTTCACCGTGCATGCCGGTCTTGCCGACGATCTCGATGACCTCGGCGGGCGTAGAGCCGCTTTCTTCCTCTTCAGCACTCATCTCTGATCACCTCAGTCGAGGTCCTCGACCTTGCCGGCGATGTCTTCGACGTCGTCTCCGGCTTCGCCGGTGTCGACGATCGCGGCGGCAGCCGAACCGACCTCGAGGCCGGCGGCATGGCCGACGTCGTCCTGTGTTTCGATGAAGATGACAGGAATGCCCTTCTCCTCGGCGAGGTCAGGGATGTGCATGACGATCTCCTCGGGGGAGACGTCTTCGGCGACGTAAACGAGATCGGCGTTGCCGCGCTCGATTGCCTTCGTCGTTTCGTTGGTTCCTTTCTTTACTCGTCCGGTGTCTCGTGCGACCTCGAGGGCCTCAAGGGCGTCCTCTGCGAGGTCTGCTGGGATGTCGGTGGTTACGTAAACTGACATTGGTTGTTCACCTCTCCTACACGTGGGCTCGCGCTCCCCTGCCGTCCGGGGAACTGGGTACCCCGTGCCGAAACTGATTCCGGCGGAAGTCCTGTAAGGCTAGGAGCATCATCAACCCCGCGTAGGGTGTACTACGCTGTAGCGCTGCCCTCCTTAAAAGCGTGTTCAAACGGCCGAGACTATGCGATAGGTGCGCACAGGGGCGGCCGTCCGTTGCCTATTACTCTCGAGCCCCCAAGACGTGGCTATGGACGAAGACGTCGTCGGCATCGCCGAGTCGCTGTTCGAGGAGGCGATGCAAACGAACGAGCGACGGCTGCTGGTACTGGCAGGCGACCGCGAGCGAGGATACGACGCCCTCGAGTCGATCCTCGAGACGCTGCCGGTGCCGATTACGGCTACCACGCTCGTCGGCCCCGACGATCGACTTCGATGTGAACAGCTCTCACAGACGAACGCGAGCGAACTTCTCGGAACGACGCGCGACGTGGTCATCCTCGATGCCCACGCCGGACTGCAGCCAAACGCCCTCGGGAAAGTCGTCGGGACGGTCGACGGCGGTGGGCTACTGATCATGCTAACGCCGCCGCTCGAGGCGTGGCCCGATCGTCACGGCGCGTTCGACGAATCGCTCGCTGTCTCCCCGTTCTCGCCATCGGACGTCACCGGCCGGTTCAGGCGGCGACTCGTCGAGACACTTCGAGCACACCGCGGCATCGGCATCGTCGACCTCGAGCGGGACCGAATCGACGCTGACGGGCTGATGAACCCGGCCCCGCGGCTGTGTGACGAGCAGGCGGCACCGTCGCTCGAGGCTCCGACGAACGCCCAGTTTCCGGCCGACGTCTACGACGCCTGTCTCACGGCCGATCAGATCGACGCCGTTGCCGCGTTCGAGTCGCTGCTCACGGCCACCGACGACGGGACTGGCGACGACGGGCCTCGAGCCGTCGTCCTCGAGGCCGACCGGGGCCGAGGGAAATCCAGCGCCGCGGGGCTGGCTGCGGGCGCGTTCGCCGCCGACGGCATAGACGTCCTCGTGACGGCACCACGGTCGCGAAACGCCGCGGAGCTGTTCGACCGCGCTGTGGAACTCTGTGACCGACTCGACTGTGATGCTACCGTCGATACCTCCCGTCTCGAGACCGATTCCGAGGGATCGATCTACTTTTTCGAGCCGGCCGTCGCCGTCGACCGACTCGAGGCTGCAGACGTCGTCATCGTCGACGAAGCTGCGGCACTGCCCGTCTCGGTCCTCGAGTCGCTGCTTTCGGCCGACTGCGTCGCCTTTGCGACGACGATCCACGGCTACGAGGGAGCCGGTCGTGGCTTTTCGGTTCGATTTCGCGAGCGACTCGCCGAGAGCGACCACACGGTGACCGACCGGACGCTCGTCGAGCCGGTCCGGTATGCAGCTGGCGACCCCGTCGAAGTGTGGGCGTTCCGCGCCCTGTTGCTCGATGCGCGGCCGCCCGTCGACTCGCTGGTCGAAGACGCCACGCCCGACTCGGTGCAGTATCGGCGACTCGAGCCAGCGCGCCTGCTCGAGGACGAGCCCCTGCTCCGAGAGGCGTTCGGGCTGCTCGTACTCGCCCACTATCGGACCGAACCCAACGACCTCGCACGGCTGCTCGACGCGCCGAACCTCGAAGCGCGGGCGCTCGTCTACGACGGGCACGTCGTCAGCGTCGCCCTGCTGGCTCGCGAGGGGGATCTCCCGCCGGAGACGCGAGCCATGATGTACGAGGGCGGCCGCGTGCGCGGGAACATGCTCCCGGACGTCCTCACGAGCCAGCTTCGTGACGAAACCGCCGGCGAACCGGCCGGTCTCCGCGTCGTCCGCATCGCGACCCACCACGCGGCGCGCTCCCGGGGGCTCGGCTCGTGCTTGCTCGAGTGTGTCCGCGAGGAGTTTGACTCCTCGGTCGACTGGCTCGGCACCGGCTTCGGCGCGACTCCCGGCCTCCTCGCGTTCTGGCGCGAGAACGGCTACCGAACCGTCCACGTCTCGACGACGCGCAACGACGCCAGCGGCGAGTACTCCGCGCTCATGCTCGCGCCGACGAGCGACGCAGGCCAGGACCTGCACGACCGCCACGCCGACTGGTTCGCCCGCCGCTTTAGCGCGCTCTGTACGGACGCCCTCGACGACCTCGAGCCCGACGTGGCCCGTGCGGTGCTCCGGAGCGTCGACACCGACGTCGACGATCGGGAGTTGACGGCCCACGAGTGGCGGCTCGTCGCGGGCGCTGCCTACGGTCCTGGCCTGTTCGACGTCGATCCGGGACCGTTTCGCCGGCTCGTCGTTCGCTACTTCCTCGAGGACCCGGCCGAGATCGAGTTGACGGCCCGTAAGGAGCGGCTGCTCGTCATGCGTGCTCTGCAGGCCCGCGAGTGGGAACAGGTGGCGGATCGCCTCGCGTACCACTCGACGACTCAGTGTATGCGCGCGCTCGGAGAAGCCGTCATCCCGCTCGTCGACTACTACGGGTCGGCGGCCGCGCTCGAAGTTCGAGAGCGCTTCACCGAGTAGGCGAGCAAAGGCCACACGTCTTTGCCCCAGCACTCTTCAGGAGCAGTATGGTCGATGCCGTGTTCCTCCTCGCGGTCGCCTTGCTCGTCGGCGGCGTCGTCGGGACGCTCGTGCCGCTTGTCCCCGGCGGGCTGCTCTCGCTGTCGGGGGTGTACCTCTACTGGTGGCACACCGGGTTTGTCGACCCCGGCACCATTACACTCGCCGCACTCACCCTGCTGGGCGTAATGACGATCGTTGCAGAGTTCTTCGCTGGCTCGATTGCCGCTCGAGCCGGCGGCGCATCGTGGCTGACAACCACCGTCGCCACCGTCGTTGCGATCGTCCTCATGCTCGTGACCGGCCCGCTGGGACTGCTTGTCGGCCTGTTCGGGACCGTCTTTATCGTCGAGTTTTTCCGCGGCGGCGACGCCACGCACAGCACTCGCTCAGCGATGTATGCGACCGTTGGACTGTTCGCCTCGACGGCGATTCAGGCGTTGTTGACGATCACGATCTTGCTCGGTTTCCTCGTTGCCGTGATTGTGTTCTGACTGGTATCGAAAGGCGTGGAGACGACCTGCTCAAGGGCGCATGACGAGTTGTTCGTGGGCTAGCACGTATCCGCTTGGAGAACGACATCGGAGGTATGAGCATGTTCGAACGGCTCGGTGAGACAGTTGAGCGGTTGAAACAGGAAGCGACAGCCGGACGGGACGGCAGCATCGAGTATCGGTGTCGCGACTGCGGTGAGGGGTTCTACCACGAGCACGAGACGTGTCCCAAGTGTGAAAGCACCGCAGTCGAACGACTCGAGAACGACAGGAATCACTGAACCGCACGGCACACCCCATTCGATGCTAACGCCGGTGCCCGATCAGGGGTGGGTGTAGTAGGCGACAGTCGTTTTCGTCCCGTCGTCGTTCTCGTGGCGGTCGATCCTCGCGAAACCGACCCGTTCGAACTGGACCAGTTCGTCGGCCTCGAGGGCACCGACGCCGGGTTCGGCTCGGCCGGTCACGTCGCCATCGATCGTGCGTAGCCGGACGGGAACGCTCTCTATGGCGGGCACCCAGTGGATGACGTCGACGTCACCCTCTCGGACCACGTCGATGTCGTCGCCGGTGTATGCAAGCGAGTCGCCGGTGTACTCGAAGCAGCCGAGACCCTTGAGCCAGATACGGTCCTCGGCTGCCGGAATGTCGCCGGGCTCGAGCAAGACGGCGTCGCCGGATGGGATCTCCCGGACGCCGCGCTCTTCGTGGTTGGGGTGCAGCTGCGGGTTGGCTTCCGCCGGTGGGCTACCGCTGAGGGGGAGTTCAGTGCCCTCGCGGACGAAGAATCGACGGTCAGTCTCGTCGTCGATCAACTCGCGGTTGTTCGAGTAGATCGCACTCAGCGCGAGATCGACGTCGCTGGTCGACGTCCCCAGTTCGACCATCGAGTCAACGATGGCCTCGCCGCGGATGCCACGTCGGCGAAGACTCTTGAGTGTCGGCGCGCGTGGGTCGTCCCAGCCGTCGAGGTCGCCTTGGTTGATCAGTTCCGAGATGGTCGAGGTGCTCATCTTCACGTCGTAGTCGTCGAGTTGGACGTGGCCCCAGTGGACGACTTCCGGGTACTCCCAGCCGAAGTAGTCGTAGACGAACTGCTGGCGTTTCGCGGAGTCCTGCAAGTCGATCCCGCGGATGATATGGGTCATCCCGAGCAGGTGGTCGTCGACACCCGACTGGAAGTCGAGCATCGGCCAGCAGCGGTACTCGCTGGCCTCCTCTCGGGGATGAGGCGTGTCGATCATCCGGAACGCGACCCAGTCGCGTAGCGCGGGGTTCTTGTGCTCGATGTCGGTCTTCACGCGGAGAACCATCTTGCCACTGCTGTATGCGCCGTCGATCATGTCCTCGAACTCCTCGAGGACGGTCTCGACGTCTTTGTCGCGGTGTGGACACGGCTCGCCGGCGTTTTTCAGCTCACTAAACTCCTCGCCGCTACAGGAGCAGGTGTAAGCCCCGCCCATCTCGATCAGCTCGCGGGCGTGGTCGTAGTAGGTCTCGAGTCGGTCGCTGGCCCGATAGACCTCGTCGGGTTCGAAACCGAGATAGTCCAGATCCTCGAGGATCGCGTCGTAGGCCTCGAGATCCGGTCGTTTCGTTTCAGGGTCGGTGTCGTCGAAGCGGACGCAGAACCAGCCGTCGTAGCGCTCGCGATAGGTGCCGATGACGGCGGGCATCCGTGCGTGGCCGACGTGCCACGGCCCGTTCGGGTTCGGTGCACACCGCATGCGGATGTCATCGTACTCGTCGGCGTTCGGCAGCTCCGGCAGGTCGTGTTCGTCTGCCTCGTCTTCGGCTTCGATTTCGGCGAGCTCCTCGGGGGCGAGGTCCTCGAGTCGCGCCCGTTTTTCCTCGTAGTCGAGGTCGTTGACCCGACCGATGACGCCGCCGGCGATCCCTGGGATCTCGTCGCCGTGCTCGCGGAACTCGGGATTGTCGCCCATCAGCGGCCCCATGATCGCGCCGACGTCGGCATCGCTCTCGTGTTTGACGGCGTTCAACAGCGCGTGCTTCTCTGCCTCGCGCTCGACGCGCTCTCGTAACTCGTCGTTCATTACCGAGACGTATTCGGCCCCGAACCAAAACCTCCGCGATGTTTGCTTGAGCAAGCGGTGCTCGAGAGCCGAATTGCTGACAGCTACAGCGGTGTTCTACTCGAGAACGTTCGAAAATGGATCACTGCATATTCGAGAGCGGTTCACTGCATATCCAAGTGGGGCAGACACACCCCAGTCCAAATGGGGCAGACACACCCCGGAGTGCCGATGTAAATCGTCCGAGAGTGAGCCCAACAGCGATTCTAACGGTCAAATAGTGATCTCGCTCGACGGACATTATACAGCGATACCAAAGCATATAAATAATGGACCTTCGATATCGGTCATACGAGAGTCACAGCCGTTGAGTTGTGACGTTGGTCACAACGTGTCCAGCCGAAACGCGTGTGACTCGTCTTCCGGCTTTCCGTTCGGTTCCACGTTGCTACATCCGTCTCCCCAGCGTTTCTCGTGGACACGTTCGGAACAGTTACATCGGCACTCCGGGGTGGGTGTGTTCCGTCCTACCGCGTTACACTGGCACTCCGGTCCAGTTACACTGGCACTGGGGAGTAGACAAAACCCACCCATAATGACTGAGACCGTTGTTTTACAAATTTACATCGGCACTGCGGTGTGTTTACATCGGCACTGAGGAGTTAGCGTTAAGTAGCCACTCGGATATTGCCGACGTATGTCCGGTTCAGAGTCGTTTTTCGACAATCAAAACTACATCTTCGCGAACAAGGATCTGCTTCGCATCTCACATCTCGTCGAAGGTGATCGGATCATCGGCCGACAGGACGAACTCAACAGTCTCGCACAGGCACTCAAAGACGCCGTTCAGGGACAGACGCCGAATCACGTTCTGATCTACGGCAAAACGGGAACGGGGAAATCGCTCTGCTCGAAGTATATTACGAAGGACCTCCGCTCGAGCGCCGCGAAAAACGACGTCTCGATCGGCGTCGCCTATATCGACTGTCTCCAGCACGCGACGGAGACACAGGCAGTGCGGACGATCGCCCGCGAACTCAACGACGAAGCGGAGACAGGGATCACGATTCCTGCCTCCGGGCTGAGCACGGGCGAGTACTATCGCCGGCTCTGGAACGTCCTCGACGGTCGGTTCGACGTCGGAATCATCATCTTAGACGAGGTCGACAAGATCGGCGACGACAACATCCTGATGCAACTCTCTCGAGCCGTCGAATCCGGGAAACTCGAGGAGAGCACGCTCGGGATTATCGGGATCAGTAACAAGATCCGGTACAAAGAAGAACTCAACGAGCGCGTCAAATCTAGCCTGAGCGAACGGGATTACGTCTTCCCACCATACGACGCGAACCAGCTCAGGGCGATTCTCGAGTCGCGCAAAGACGCGTTCCAGGATGGCGTCCTCGAGGACTCGGTTATCCCACGCGTGGCAGCGCTGGCCGCGAAAGAACACGGCGACGCGCGCAAGGCGATCGACATTCTCCGCTACGCCGGCGAGATCGCCGACGAGAACGGGGCAGAAACCGTTACCGAAGAACACGTCAATCAAGCGCATACTCGAGAAGAGCAAAACCGGCTGGCCGAACTCATCTCGAAACAACCACCCCATTCGAAACTCCTCTTGCAGGCGCTTGCGTTCCGGACCCAACAGGCACCCGACGACGACCCGGCGATTCCGACGGCGGACATCTACTCGACGTACGAAGTGCTCTGCGAACAGGAGGGCTCTGACCCGCTTCGAATCCGACGCGTCCGTGAGTTGCTCAGCGAACTGGCGTTCCTCTCGATTATCGAACAGACCCGGAAAGGACGCGGCCATGGAAAAGGTGCACACACGATTCACGAACTCGTCGACAATCCGGAACTCGTGCTCAAAGCCTGCAAGTCGATCTAGCGGCTCTCGAATTCAGTTCCGCTCTGGCCGGTCGTGGCGCGGGTGTGCGTTTCTGAACGGGGACCACGCACAGCCCATCAACACCAGAACCAGCACGACGAACACGACACCGCTCGCCTGAACGGGGAGTCTGATAAAATAGAGTCCGATCGTTCCGAGCAGCGAACATACCCGATACGTCGGGTGACAATACAAAAGACTGTCCTCAAGTCGCGTACACGCGAGTCGAGCCGCGGTTAGTAGCCGCGTTCGATCAGGTAGTCCGCAATCTCACAGAGCAGATCGCGGGCTTCGTTGTCCGGAAGAACCTCGAGTCGGGCTTTGCCCTGTTCGACCAGCTCTTGGGCCGTTTCGTTTGCGTAACTGATCGAGCCGGCGGCTTCGAGTTCGGCGACGGCGTCGTCGATCTCGGCTTCGGTGACAGCGTCGACGTCGTCCGTATCGACCAGCCCTTCGATGTCGACGCCCTGACTGCGGGCGTGGACGGTGATCAGCGTCTGTTTGTTCTCGACTAAGTCGCTGCCGCGCTGTTTGCCGAGTTTCTCGCTTGGGACGGTCAGATCGAGCACGTCGTCTTGAATCTGGAACGCACGGCCGATGTCGAGTCCGTAGCCGTATAGCGCGTCGATCGTCTCGTCGTCAGCGCCGAGCAGGATTGCGGGGAGACTGGCCGAGGCAGCGTACAGGACAGCTGTTTTCTGCTCGACCATCTCGAGGTACTCGTCCGGTGAGACCTCGGCGCGGTTCTCGAAGGTGACGTCGAGCGATTGGCCCTCACAGATCTTCGTGCACGTCGTCGCGAGGATCTCGAGCGCTTCGACCGCGCGCTCGGGTTTCGCGCCAGTCTCGAGCATGATCTCGAAGGCTTTCGAGTAGAGCGTATCGCCGGCGAGAATCGCGGTCTCGAGGTCGTACTCCTTGTGGACGGCAGGAACACCGCGCCGAAGGTCGTCGTCGTCCATGATGTCGTCGTGGATGAGGGTAAACGACTGGATGACTTCGACGCTGACGGCGGCGTCCATGATGTCGATCGTGTCTCGCGGCGGGCCGCTCGAACTATCCGCGGAACGTGGTTCCGCGCGCTCCCCATCGAGGGTGGGAAACGCATGGTAGTCTTCCGAGAGCGGCTCGACGTCCGCGAGCGCTTCTGCCGTTGTGAGCAAGACGGTGGGTCGGAGCCGCTTGCCGCCGGCGTCCAGGAGGTATCGCGACGCTTCGTAGAGTCGCTCTGGTGGCTGGATCGGCAATGCGTCTGGGATGGCCTCGTTGACCAGCTCGCGGCGCTTGCGGACCGCCTCGAGTACCGCCTCTTCTCGTGCCTCTGGGGTCGTCATATCAATCGACAAGCTGGATGAGGTTGCCGTTTCGCGTGACGTGGACGTCCCGTCCGACCTGATAGCCTTCGCTCTCACAGAGGGTCACGTATCCCGACAGTCCCTTTAGGTCCTGATGAGCGGGAATGATGTTCTGTGGCTGGAGCGCATCGAGCATCTCGTAGTGGCCTTCCTGGTTCATATGGCCCGAAACGTGGATGTCGTCGTAGATCCGGGCTCCCTGCATACCGAGCAGCTTTTCGGCCTGATAACGCTGGCCTTCGTTGGTCGGCTCCGGAATGACGCGAGCGGAGAAGACGACCTTGTCGCCGTCGTCCAGCTCGTAGGGCGTCTCGCCGCGAGCCATTCGGGTCAACATCGCGCGTGGTTCGCCCTGGTGGCCGGTGACGACGGGCAGATAGTCTTCCTTGCCCTCGTTCATGATCCGTTTGAACGTGCGGTCGACTGATTTTCGGTGGCCGAACATCCCAAGATCGTCCGGGAAGTCGACGAAGTCGAGTCGTTCTGCAGTCCCCGAGTACTTCTCCATCGATCGGCCGAGTAAGACGGGCTGGCGGCCGATGTCCTTGGCGAACTCGACGAGACTTGTCACACGCGCGATGTGACTCGAGAACGTCGTCGCGACGATCCCGCCGTCGTAGTCTTCCATGCTGTAGAGGACGTCCCGGAGGTGTTCGCGGGCGACGTTCTCCGAGGGCGTGCGCCCTTTCTTGTTCGCGTTGGTACAGTCCTCGATATAACAGAGAACGCCCTCGCCCTCGCGACCGATCTCACGGAACCGTTTCATGTCGATCGGGTCGCCGATGACCGGCGTGTGGTCCATCCGTTTGTCCAGTCCGTAGACGATTGCTCCTTCGGGCGTGTGGAGAACGGGGTTGATCGCGTCGATGATCGAGTGGGTGACGTTGACGAACTCGAGGTCGACCTTGCCGGAGTCGCCGATCGACATCGTCTCGCCGGCGTCCATCTTGATCAGGTCGTTCTCGACGCCGAACTTCTGTTCGCCTTCGATCTGTTGTTTGACCAGTTCGATTGTAAACGGCGTCGCGACGACTGGCGCGTCGTACCGGTGGGCCAGCTTCGAGATGGCGCCGATGTGATCCAGGTGACCGTGAGTCGGCACGATCGCCTTGACGTCGCCTTCCAACTCGGACATGACCCGGTCGTCGGGGATCGCGCCCATGTCGATCAGATCTAAGCTATGCATCCGTTCGGTTTCGACGTTGTCGTGGATCAGAACCTGCGAGAGGTTCAGACCCATATCAAAGATGACGACGTCGTTGCCGGCGCGGACAGCAGTCATCTGCCGTCCGACTTCCTCGTATCCGCCGATTGTTGCGATTTCGATTTCCATGGTTCGTTGTACTGAAAGCCGCGTCGTGGACTCTCATCGAAACGGTCCGCGGACTCCCGATTGTTCGGCCCCGGCGTCTTACAGCGCGTCGGCCATCCCGCTATGCGCACGGGGAGGCTGTTGCCCCCAACAGACCCACGACAGTCGTGAGTCCCGAACGCACTTGCCCGCGGGTTTCGCTAGTGGCTCATACACGCCCGGGTGTTAAAAACGCAGTGGGTTGGGCGCATTCGCTTGCACCGCCCCCGTCGAGTCGTCGATCGTCCGTTCGAACGACGCCGTTGCTCCCCTCTCGAGGTGGTTCAAATCGTGTCGGAAATGGTATACCGAGTTATCAGGAAACGCCTTCATATTCGAGAACACTTATCTTCCCTCACACGTCGAAATAGGATAAGTAGGTAAACGAGGATGAAATTACCGGATACCTTTGATGATCTGCAGGTCGGTATTGTGTTGCACGAACCCGAGACGGGTGCGATTCTCGACGTCAACGAGCGACTGGAACGCTTGTACGGCTACTCTCGAACAGCACTTCGTGAGATGGACATCAGCGAATACACCGCCCCCTCGACAGCATTCACGCAGGAGCAAGCGATCCGCCGAATTCGGGCCGCTGCTGACGGTGATACACAGCTGTTCGAATGGCGGATCGAACGTGACACCGGTGAGTTGGTCTGGGTTCGTGTTCACCTCACATTGACCACGATCGACACCGACTCGTACGTGATTGCCGAGGTTCGCGACATCACGGAGTACAAGGCACGAGAGCGGCGACTACGCTTGCTCAACCGTGTCGTCCGTCACAACCTTCGAAACGAGACGAACGTCCTCATGGGGTACGCCGATCGGCTCAAACGGGCCATCGAAGAAGAATCGCTCGAGGAGGAGATCGAAACGATCCTCGAGATCGCGACGGAACTCGGCACGCTGAGTGACTCGATCCGGCAGATCGAGGAAATCGCAGAGCCCACTGCGACACAGCGCTCACCCACAAATCTCGGCACCATGGTCCGAGAGCTTGTCACGGAGGTACAAGATGCGTATCCGACGGTGGAACTGACCGCCGATATACGGACCGCCGTCAGCGTGAACGTCGATCAGGGCCTTCGGTATGCGATCGAACACGCACTCATTAACGCGATCGTTCATAACGACGCCGACACTCCATCCGTCGAGGTACTGGTTACAACGAACGCCGATCGGGGAGTGATTCGGATCGCGGATAACGGGCCGCCGATCCCGGACGTCGAGATCGACGTTCTCAAAGACGATGTGACGACAAGCAGCACCTATCACGGCTCCGGTGTCGGCCTGTGGGTAATGCAGTGGTGTGTCGACTCGCTTGGCGGTGAACTGTCCTTCGAGACGAACCCCCCGCGTGGAAACGTCGTCCAGTTTTCACTTCCGCGGGCAGCAGCGACCGATACCGAGCATGCAAGCGACGACGATCCGATTTCGAGTTCGAACGACCTCGAACCCGAGTAACTACTCAATCGTCGTCCCCGGACTCTCACCGCCGAGAAACGACGCGAGTCCCTCGAGGCCGAAGATCGATGCCTCAGCTTCGAGCGCGAGCAACGCCTGCACTTTCGCTGCCATTCCGCCAGTGACGTCGGTCGCCTCGCTCGCTCCCAAGACAGCGGCAACGTCTTCGTAGGCCGAAATCCGCTCGATAACCGCTTCATCTGCATCCAACACGCCCGGTACCGTCGAACAGAGCCCGATCCGATCGGCCTCGAGGTCGTGGGCCAGTTCAGCGACCAGTTCGTCGCCGCTGACGATGGTCGCACCCACGCCGGTGTGGGGGATCACGTCGCCGTGGAGGACGGGAACGAACCCTTCTCCCAGCATCGTCTCGATCTGACCGGTCGGTAACTCGAGGTCGCCGCTGTCATCACGGTGAGCCGTCGAGAATGGATGAACAGGAACCGCCTGCACGTCGCGATCGAGGAGGCGGCTCAGCACGAACTGATTCAGGGTTTTCATCGCCCCGTGGATCTCGAGGACCGCCGCAGCGTCGTGTGTTCCCGCGATCGTGCTCACGCCGTGTTCGCTGGCGTTGTGGTGTCCGAAACTGCCACCGCCGTGAACGATCACGAGATCCTCCGGCTCGCCCTCGAGTGCGTTTGCAACCGCATCGGCGGCTTGCTCGAGTGAATCGCCGTCGAGCGTTTCCGGTCGATCCTTGTCCGTAATGACACTACCGCCGAGTTTCAGAACGATCATTCGAGCCGCTTCACCCCGGTTTCAGAGAGTTCAGCACGGAACGCGTCCGCACAGCCCGGCGTGTACGACAGCGCCGTCTCGGTTTCGTCAGTCGGATCGAGCGCAACGATGCAGCCGCCGCCACCAGCACCCGTCAGCTTCGCACCGTCTGCACCGGCGTCGCGGGCCGCCCAGACCATCGAATCGAGCGAGCGGGAGGAGACACCCAGTGCCGAGAGAAGACCGTGATTGAAGTTCATCAACCGACCGAGTTCCTCGAGATCGCCCGCAGCGAGTGCCGCCTCACCGTTTCGGACGATATCACCGATCGCATCGACCGTGTCGGCCGCGAAATCGTACTCCTCACGGAGACTCCGTACGCCCGCTACGAGTTCACCGGTGTCTCCAGCACCGCCGTCGAACCCAATGACAAGCGGCAAGTCAGGGGCCTCGAGCGACCGACAGTCGTCGCCTTCGACCCGGACGGCACCGCCAGTGGCCGAACAGAAGGTATCGGCACGGGAGGCCTGTCCACCCTGTACCTCGTACTCGGTCCGGTAGGCCCGCTCTGCGAGTTCGTCGATCTCGAGTGTCGTCCCAAGTTCGCGGGTCCCGGCGTCGATCGCGGCGACGGCGACTGCCGCGGACGAGCCAAGCCCTGCCCCCAGCGGAATGTCGCTCTCGATTGTCACGTCGAAACCGATATCTTCCTCGCCGGTAATCGCTCGAACCTGCTCGATCGCACCATCGACGTACCCCATCGCTGCGGTCAACAGCGACTCCGAGACGTCGACATCTGGCGGCCCATCTGTCGCCCCACCATACTCCACCGTGAACCCGTCCAGACTGAGATCCTCGGCGTGAATGCGTAGTTTGCTATCCGACCGTTGCTCGACACCGACCCGTGCCCGTACCTCGATGGCACACGGGACAGCGGGCTCGCCGTAAACCACCGCGTGCTCCCCGAATAAATACACCTTGCCGGGAGCGCTCGAGACTGCCATATCTTGGCGTTCGCACGACGACGGTTAATAGCTATCTTCTCGAGTGAGTGGCACAAATCATTATTAGACTTACTTATTTGACGATAATTCAGATACCAATGGTTATTTATTTGGGCTCTTTGAACGAAATGATAATGAAAAATCAACTGTCGCAGACACGCCGGCGTTGGCTCGGAACCTGTGCAAGTGTTGCAGGAACAACTGTGATTGCAGGCTGTTCTGGAAACGACGAAACCGATACCTCGAGTGGGGAGAATGGAGACGGTGGTAACGGTGAGTCGTTAGGAACTGACTGGCCGATGTATGGGGTTGATTTGCAGAATACGGGGTATCATCCAAGTGCGATAGGTCCTGAAACAGACACAGTGAATACTCGGGCAGTCATAGATATAGATGGGCGTGTTCCGTTTCCATTGTCTATTGTTAATGGAATAGCATATATTTCAAGTACTGGCGGCGCATCAGGGGACGCTAAAATCTATGCAGTCGACCTTGATACTGAAGAAATTCTCTGGAAGCAAGAGGGATTTGGGGCACCGAATGTTCACGACGGCATTGTCTATGGGCCAACTGATGGTGGAGAAATACATGGATTCAATGCTGAAACCGGTGATCGATGGAGATCAGAGGAAATCGAATCTGTCATTGGACTCGGAGGCCCGATCCCGACCGAAGATGGCATTTTTGTTGCATCCCATGAGATGATCTGGCAGATTGATCCCCATACAGGTGAGTACACTACTGTGACCACTACGCCTGATTTCGTTGGAGGGTCAACTGATTGGCCGGCTTTCGATGAGGATACGTTCTACATTGCTCGTTCGTCTGACCTTCACGCAGTGAACGTTGAGACGTCGGAGATTGAGTGGACATTTAATTCCGAACAAGAAGGGCGGTTGTCTGACAGCAACCCTGCTGTCGCCAACGGACGTGTTTATTTGACTGGAACAGGTCAAGACAGCCAATTGTACGCAATCAACGCAGGTTCCGGCGAGAAGGAGTGGTCAATCGATACAGAGGGAGAAATCAAATCAAGTCCTGCTGTCTCTGACAAACTCGTTTATATCGGTGACACCAATCGTCTGATCGCCGTTGATGACAATAACGGCACCATTGAATGGGAAGCAACCGACAAGATCACCGGCACACCTACTGATGTTGTAATATCAAGCGATACCTGTTATGCTTCCTCTCAGTTCGGTATATATGCGTTTGATTCGAGTTCCGGAACTCCAAAATGGTCATATACTGTTAATGATTCTTTGAATGGAGGATTTACTGCACCACCAACACTGTTTGATGGAATCATATATATTCCAGCAAATGACAGTAAATTGTACGCGATTGAGGATGCTTAACACCAAAATTGATTGATTTGGAGATGGCATCATTTGTAGACACATTATTAGATTGTTCATCGTGTATAACTAGGACGCATTATAAGCAACTTTCTCTGCTTGGTTGTGTACTGTTCTCCCCAACATCGGGACCAGTGTCGTCCAAGAATGGTGAACACATCTCACCAGATGCATCCCCACTATGTTGATTATCACCGACACCAGGAGCACCCTGTGGTAGGAACTGCGGTGCGGGTACGACAACGAGAATCGTCTGGCTGTTCTCGTAGCTGATCGGGTCAGTTGATCCTAACTCGAGTTCGTCACCATCTGGTGTCTCAAGCGTGACATCCTTGTCCTCACGGATGTACGTCGTCGATTCAGTTACCGATGGATCGCCACTGGTCGTTTCTACCTCAAATCGGGCGTACTCTCCCTCGAGTTCGATTTGCCACGCATCGGCTTGCAGATAGAACATCGGTGGCCATGGAATCAATGGAAACCCTGGTAGCCCAATCTCGTTTTCGTATCCGACACCCATCGGTGCAAAATCCATCTCATCGTCGATCTCGAGCGGACCATCGCCCGCTGCTCGTACTGCCGGTACTTCGGTCTGGTTGACTGCCACCTGGGACGAGTGATACGTCGGCGAGCCATCAACAGTAACGTGAACGTCGTTCAGAACATTCGGTGTATCGATTTCAGCACCCCCTTCATTGCGCAGTAACTCCTCCCCAGAACCAAGCATTTCGTCAAGCAGGTTCATCGGACCGTTGATAATCTCGTTGACCGAATCTACAAAGCCGCCGAGAAGACTGTCGATGAGGTTCCCACCACCAGTCATCACCTTTTCGTGTTCGGTGGCGAGTTCATCGACGTATTTGTACATATTGTCAAAGTACACCTGCCGTGCCTCCATTCTGGCAATGTCAGGTGCATTTTCGAAGTCATCACGGTCGTCCACGTGCTTCGCTTCCATTTCTGCGATACTCTCGTTCATCTCTCGTATCGGACTCTCGTCAGCCGTCAGCATTTCCATGACCTCTGCCTCGACTGGTTCGATCTCGGTCACTGTCTCATTATGCACCTCGAGAAGATCATTCCAGACAATGTGGCTATGAAGCGCTCCTTCGTTATGCGGCGAGAATTGAATGTTCTTGTCAAAGCTGCTGTCGTAGTTGATAGCGTTCCTGAAGTCGTTTCGCGACTCAATATCATCGGCTCTCCCATTTAGCCATCTCTCGAACTCTGAGTCGCTATCAAAATCCCGTCCAAAGAATTCTTTCGCCACTTCATCAGCGGCGTCTTCCCAGTTGGTTGGCTCTCCGAGGTACGGGTCTGGAGAGCCACCCTGCTCGAGTACGTGATCAACACTGTTCGGATTGATCGTTAGACCGGGAGCGAACTCTCCATCGAGTTCGAACGAGGCAGTAAAATTCGTGTACCGCTGATCGTGTTCCCAGACATCGACCGAAGAGTTGGTCGTCGTATTATTCCACGCTCGATAGGTCTCGTATTTCATCTCGACTTCGATAGCAACTGTAACGAGCGATCGCTCGAGACCAGAACCACTGCCGTCTTTGGTGACTTTATTGACACTCCCGTCTATATCGGTATTAGTCGTTACATACATGCGATCGACTTCCGTATAATTGCTAGCATCGTATTCATCCGGTAGCGGAGGAAGTGGGTGCCCGAGACCATCCATAGACGGGGAACTGCTGACGGTTCCAAGCTTCCCATTTATTGTATAGACATCGTCGATAACGGAATCAGTATTATCGATGCCCAGAATAGCTTCGTCTCTGAGATTTTCAAGACCACCTTGGATCTCGTTCAACACTTCTGGGTCACTATCCTGATCGAACTCAGACCGTTCACTATGTCCATAATAATCCTCGAGGTACGCCTCATTGAACCGTTCCGTCTCGTTGAGCCCCGCTCGCATCTCGTCCTCGAGATCGCTCTGCCCAAGCCCGGCTTCCATCTCGTACATCGCCAGATCGGCGAACGAATGGCCCTGGATCGTGCCGTTCTTGTCGACGTTCTCGAGCATGCCCATCACGATCTCCTCGACAGTTGGCATCGCTGGCAACTCACCATCCGGGGAGATGACGCCTTCCGCACAGAGTTCATCGACGCTACTGACGTTCTCATCGGGGTGGAGGTCGTCGGCAATCCCGTCAAAATCGTACGTACTTCCGAGATCGAGGGCGCTATCCGAGAGATCGTACGACATGCATAGCAACGGCCCCGCCATCACACGATTTCCGTACTCGTCTTGTGTGCCGAAGACTTCCTGTTGGGCTGTCAATCTGGCGTCGTTGGCCATGACCTCGGTGTGGTCGTTCGGGGTGACGTTTTCGAACGCGCGATCCGCGGGATCGCCGAGCAACCGATCGTAGTAGGCCTTGCCCCAGACGAGCGGCCACAGCCGCTTTGCGAGGTCGTAGCCGTACCCCTCGCGCTCGTCGACGCCTTCGAGCATGCCCGTGTTCAGATGGGTTTCGTACGCTTCAACGCGCTCGTGGAGTGCCATCATGGTCGTCCCTACGGAAACGGTGAGGTCGCGTGAGACGACCGTCTCGACGTCACCATTTTTGTCCCGCACGGTGAACTCGACGTCGTCGACTGTCACCGCCATGATCCCGTCGTCTTCCTCGAGTGTGACGGACTCGAGTGCCGACTCAAGGTCGTCTGCGTCGGTCCAGTCGTCGACAGTGGGCATCGAGACCTCGACGGTTCGGCCCTGCCCGACGTCCTGTGTCCGGCCGTCGAGTGTCGCGGTGGCTTTGGCGAGGATCGTCAGTCGCGTCTGATCTTCGAACGCGGTGTCGTCATCGAGAACACCATTCATATCGGCATCGACGGTCGTCACCGGTGAGCGGACGACTTCGTCAGTGGCACGGACGGTTGCATGACGGAGTTCGCTGATCGCGTACGCTTCGGCGCGGTCGACCGCCAACTCCGTGCCGCGGTCGATTTCGGGGTCGTGTCTCGTCTGGAGTGTCGCGACGATCAGCACGGAGCTCACGAGAAGCAAGACACCGATAATCGCGAACGGGATCCGTGCGCGGTCGTCGTCCGCAATCGAAATCGTGTGTGGGCGAGTGCGTCTCATTCGTCCCAGATCTGAATGGTAATCGTCACGTCTTCGATTGCCACTGCATCGGCGACAGTCTCGGCTTTTTGCTCATCACGCTCGTCATCGTCGTAGTGATCGTCGATTGCGTCGAACTCTTCGGCGAACGCTCGAGGGATGTCCGCCGCAATCCACGCGGCGAGTGCGTCTGCATCAGTCACGTCGTAGCCGCCGTCCTGTCCGACGAGGACCTTGTGGTTCGCCGCTTCGGCCCGCGCGTTCGATCGAGCCAGCGGTCGGTGTGTCTCCGCACTTCGGAACGAGAAGTCGCCGATGGTCTCGACCATCGACTGGTAGTGGTAGACTTTAAGCGCTCGCCGGATTCCCTGATCTTCCAGCGCGTACTGGGACGATTTGGGCGGGAAGAGGCCATCGACGATTTCGTCGCCGATCACGGTGCCGGCCGCCGCGTACGACTTGTTGTCGGTTCCTTTTAGTCTTGGCACGTCCGACGAATCGTCGATCTCAGGGTGGTCATCGGCCACGTCATCGATCCAGTCATCCCACCAGTCGTCGGCCGCCAGCCAGTTTTTCTCGAGTTCGTCGGCATCGACCGCCGAAAAGCCACTGGAGACCATTGTCGTCGTACTGGAGACGTCCGCAGTGGGTGGGGGCCGCTCGCCGGCCGTTGCCGTGCCGTTGATGCCGGCCCCGTCGTAGGGCTCCCACTCGGCGACGATGTAGAACTCCCGGTCGGTACCCAGTAGCGCCTGTCGGATCGCCCAGTCGACGGCGTCCTCGTACTCCTCGCCGTAGGCCAGCACGGGCTCGCCATCGATCCGGTGGTTCGTGACTGCGGCATCGGCAAGCAGCCCGAGCGCCGAGCCGTGATCGGTTCGCGTGTACGTCTGCTCGTTTATGATGACCGGTTCGGAGAACGTGTCTTGCTCACGGACGTCCTCGAGACTGTACGTGACGGTAACCGTCGACGTGCTCAGGACCTCGGTTGTCCGAGTCGCTGACAGGCCGTCGATATCGCCATGAGAAGCGGCCGTCACGGTCGAATCATGGTCGGTGGCGCTTCGTGCCTGCTCGTCAGGAACGGTGGCCAGATAGGTGCCGAGAATCAGCACGCTTGCACTGATGAGGAGCAACGCCAGGGTGACGTCGACGACGGTGCTGACACCACGTTCGGAGGCGAAGTGGCCCATACTCACCAGACCTCCACGTGCAGCGTGCCGCCACGAACGTCGGCCTCCGTGACTTCAATCGAAATTGGACGGGTCGCAATACCCGTCTCGGTCGGTTCGTCGGCTCCTCGAGGCGGGCCGTAATCGGGGTGTGTCGATGCGAGCTGTCGCGCCCGTAGATCATCGCCATCGGAATCGAAGTGTGCTGACGCGAAGACCGTTGGTTCACCGTCTTCGTAGCCTCTGATCTCGAGGTAACTGTTCTTGCCGTTTGGGAGCGACGCTTGCTCAAGCGCTTCTCGAAGCTCTCTGTCCGGATCAGCGGCGTATCTGTAGACCGGAACAGCGCCGCGTTCGTTGTCGCGCAGGTCATCCCAGACACGATCGATCGCCGTCTCTTCGACCGTACGGTCGCTCATGCCGGGAAGGACACTGCCGAGATAGACGGTGTACAGCCCAATACCGGTCAAAAGCGCCATCACAGCGACCAGCGCAGCCAGCGGTTCGGTCTGGGCTCTAGCTGCCCGTGGCATAGTCCTCCGCGAGAGCTACCCTGTGGTTGCTTGACGGTCCAGTGCTGCCGGGAGCGAACGGGTTCGTCGCCCGAATAGCCGCTGGAGACGGCCTCGATACCGAACCGAGTGTGTTTCCTGCGGGGACGATCCCAAAAAGCGACGTATATCGTAATCTGTGCCACACCTCGAGCGGGACCACCGGATCCATGCCCGGATTGGGCTCGTCTTCGTATTTAAACTCGAGAGGGGAATCGCGAGCCAGCTGGGGTGGGCATCGTTACACGTTTTAGAGAATCCCTACGAGAACGCGATACGGAATCCCAACCGCAAAAATTGCGATCAGCGCCGCCGTCGCGGCGATCACTGGCAGCGGCATCATTTCTTCTTCGAATTCGAATACTGAATCGAGCATACCCCTCGTTGGCCCGGTCTGCACGTAACTCCTTTGCTCGTCGCTGTTCGGCGTCGATCGCGACGAGAAAAACGAACAGCGTCAGTGTAACGGGTTAGACCATGCTCTCGAAGTCCTCGAGCGAGTACGATGGCTCGGCACCGCGGCGATCGAGGACTTCGTTGGCGAGCAGCCAGTAGACGACCGAAAGGGCCTTGCGACCCTTGTTGTTCGTCGGGACGACCAGATCAACGTTGCTAACCTGGTTGTTCGAGTCACACATTGCGATGACGGGAATCCCGACCGTGATGGCCTCCTTGACGGCCTGGGCGTCGCCGATCGGGTCCGTGACGACGAGTACGTCGGGTTCGATGTAGCCGTCGTATTTGGGGTTGGTCAGCGTGCCCGGGATGAAGCGGCCGGTACGGGCGCGAGCGCCCACGGCTTCGGCGAACTTCTCCGCCGGGAAGCGACCGTACTGGCGACTCGAGGTGACCAGAATCTGCTCTGGGTCGTAGTTCGCAAGGAAGTCCGCGGCCGTTCGGATACGGCCGTCGGTCTTGCCAACGTCGAGCACGTAGAGACCGTCGGTTCGGACACGGTGGATGAACCGCTCCATATCATCGGTCTTCTGTTGGGTCCCGATGTGGACGCCGGCGCCGAGATAGTCCTCGACTGGGATGAGGAGATCGGCCTCCTCGTCGGACATTACGTCGTCGTCGAGGGTTGGACCGGCATCTTCGTCGGCTGGTTCTGCATCGGCGTCGGCCTCGGTGGCGTCGGCGTCGGCGGGCTGTTCGTCAACTGGCTCGACGTCGTCCTCGGGATCGGCGGCGGGGCCAGGCCCTTCGGCCGGCTCCTCGTCGATCTCGTCTTCGGCTGCGTCGAGCCCTTCCTGGGTTGCGTCGTTGTCTGTCATGTCGCGTCGTCTGCGATTCTAATGAGCTCGTTGAGCTTGGCGGTTCGCTCGCCACCGACGGCACCCGTCTTGATGAAGGGAGCATCGGTTGCGACGGCGAGGTGTGCAATCGTCGTGTCCTCGGTTTCGCCCGACCGGTGGGAGATCACGGAGTCGTAGCCGTTCTGGGTCGCGAGTTCGATCGCATCGAAGGCGTCGGTCAGCGTCCCGATCTGGTTTGGCTTGATCAGGATGCTGTTGGCCGCGTCGCGTTCGATGCCGTCGATAAGACGCTCGGTGTTCGTGACAAACAGATCGTCACCACAGATCAGCGTCTGATCGCCGACCTCATCGGTGAGGTCGGCAAAGGCGTCGTAATCGTTCTCGTCGAGCGGATCCTCGACGTAGACGAGATCGTACTCTCGGACCAGTTCTGCGATGTAGGCGATCTGCTCGTCGGTATCGCGACTCGTGTCGCTGTACTCGTACGTTTCCGACTCGGAATCGTACAGTTCTGCACCGGCGACGTCGAGGCCGAAGCCGATATTGAAACCAACGTCGTCTTCGACCATCGAAACCGCCTCGTCGACGATTTCGAACGCCTCGCTGTCGTCGATCGATGGTGCCCACGCGCCTTCGTCACCCTTGCCACACGGGACATCGCGTTCCTCGAGGAGGTCGGCGACGGTGCTGTGGACGGCGGCGTTGGCGAAGACGGCGTCTTCGACGCTCGGTGCGCCCACGGGGGCGACCAAAAACTCCTGAATGTCGGTTGCGTCGGCTGCGTGTTCGCCACCACCGACGACGTTGCCGAGCGGAATCGGGAAGTTCTCGCCACGGAACGCACCGCCTAAGTGCTGGAACAGTGGCGCGCCGAGAACGTCGGCTCCGGCTTTTGCAGCAGCCATCGAGATGGCGACGGCGCTGTTGGCACCGATCTCGGAGAAGTCGTCGGTGCCGTCTGCGGCGTGGAGAATTGAATCGACTTCCCGCTGGTTGCCCGCGTAGGCGTCACCGACGAGTCGTCCGACAGCGTGTTCTCGAGCCGCGGCGATCGCCTCGGCGGGCGGTCGCTCGACGGCCTCGTACTCGCCCGTGCTGGCACCGCTCGGTGCTGCAGCACGGCCGAATCCACCGCTCTCGGTGACGACGTCTGCCTCGACAGTGGGGTTGCCACGCGAATCGAGGATGCGTCGGAGTCGGATGTCCGTAATCAGCGTCATTTGTTCCCTCGATTGACGGTAAAGGGTAAGACCCCGGCGTCGTACTCTTCGGCAGCGATGAGGATCGGTTCGGACTGGTCCGTCTCGATCAACACCGGCGCGCCGTAGGACACCTGCAGCGCTCGCGCACCGAGGATCCGTGCTTTCTCGTAGCGGTTGTGACGTTCCTGTTGCATGTTACTGGTATGGAGAGACGATGTCGACGAGGTCAGTGTGACTGACGAGCATGCGTCGACAGCAGTAGCGGTCGACACCGAGTTCGTCGAGGACTTTTTCGGGGTCCTCGTCGCCCTCGTTGGCGCGCTCGTCGAACTCCTCCCAGTGTTCGCCGACGACAGTCCCACAGCTGAAACACCGGACCGGTACCATCATGATTGAATCACCTTAGCGGTAGGACTTCTGGTAGCGAGCCCGAGCGCCCGGGCCGCCCCACTTCTTCGGTTCGGACTGGCGAACGTCGTTGACCAGCAGCGAGCGGTCGAACTCCATGAACGCGTCACGGAGTTCGGCGTCGTTCGAGTGCTGGACGATCCCGCGTGCGATAGCGGTTCGAACGGCGTCTGCCTGGCCGCTGATACCGCCACCTTCGACACGAACATCGATGTCCATGTCGCTGCGGAGATCCTCGCCGGCGATGCGGAACGGTTCGAGCATCTTGAGGCGGGACATTTCCGGTTCGACCAGTTCGACTGGCTTGGAGTTGATTCGAACGCGACCCTCGCCCTCGCGAACGGTCGCTCGAGCGACGGCGGTCTTTTTCTTTCCACTCGTGTTCGTTACCATGTGACGTTAGCACCGAGTTGTTCGGAGACTTCGCCCAGGTGGACGAAGCGGATGTTCGACAGGCGGTCCAGTGACGTGCCCTCGAGGATCTCGGCCTCGCGCTCATCGTCGTCCTCGTATGGGTTGCCGAGGTAGACGCGAACGTTCGAGAACGCCTCGCGGCCACGTGGTTTCTTGTACGGCACCATCCCACGAACGGAGCGCTTGAAGATCGTGTCCGGTCGGCGTGGGTAGTACGGCCCGTTGTCGGAGCCGAGTTGGATGCGCGTGCGGTAGGTGTCGAAAATGTCCTCTTTGTCGCCGGTGATCACGGCGTCTTCGGCGTTGACGATCGCGACACGCTCGCCATCGAGGGCGCGCTGGGACACTTCGCTGGCAACGCGACCAAGGATACAGTCACGGGCGTCGACGACGACGTCCGCGTCGAACTCTGCGATACTCATCGAATCACCCGCACGTTAGATCCGTCTGGGTTCTCTTCGAGCACTTGCTCGAGCGGTACTGTGTCACCGACGGCGTCGATTTTCGTCTCAGCCGACGAGGAGAAATCGACAGCTGCGACGGTGACGTTTTTCTGTAAGGCGCCGGAGCCCAGCACTTTGCCGGGAACGACGACAGTCTCTTCTTCGCGTGCGTATCGCTCGATACGGCCCAGGTTCACCTCTGCGTGGGTGCGCCGGGGCTTCTCGAGTCGGTCCGCAACGTCTCGCCAGACGTCGGCGTCCGTCTCGCGGGACGTCGACTTGAGCTCGGCGATAAGATCGTTGAGCCTCGGATTAGTCTTGCTACTCATTGGTTTCCTCCAAATTCGGTCGCATCGGTGAGACGAGGAAGCGTCTCGCCGATCGTGGAATCGGTTATTTGTCGAACGAATCGGGACGCCGCTCGATCGGTCGTGACCGAGTGGTTCCGGTGAGTCGTTCGATGGTATAGAAGTGGATGCAGGGAGCAGGATTTGAACCTGCGGACTCCTACGAGACAGCGCCCTGAACGCTGCGCCGTTGGCCTGACTTGGCTATCCCTGCTTGCACTTCTTCCTACCCGTCGCCCCTTCAAACCCCTTTCGATTCCAAGTCGCGAGTGCGTGCCGGTCTCGTCGCTCACGGCGCCGGCGAACGCGGGCTCGCAGTGTTGGGATTGGGGGCGTCGGTTCATCTGTTAGAGCTGTACTGCGTTTTCGAGGTCGGTCGCACGCGCCTCGATCGAGTCGGCGGCTCGCGTGACCAGCTCGGTGACCGGGAACGAGCCGTCCGTCTCAATGTTGAAAACGAACGCGTTCGGAACGTCCTCGACTTCGACTTGCTTTCCAGGATAGCGATTCGACAGATCGTGGTCGAACTCGCTCGTCTGGACCAGTTCACCGTCTGCTTCGATGACGCCGCGGATGATCTGGGGCTCTTGCTCTTCGAACTCCGGCAGGTCGTCAACGACCTCCACACGCTGGAGGTTCCGGTAGCCAGCAGAGACAGCTCCCTGATGTTTCGCGTGGTTTTTACCGCGGTTGAAGACGGCGTCAGCCTCGGCCTCGAGACGCTGGTCGTCCTTGAGGTCGATGATCGGAACCTTCTCGTCTGCGGGTTGTACGAGGTCGTCGCTCGAGACGAGATCGCCCGAGTAGGCGGTGGCTGGTCCTTCGACGTCGATCGAGAGTGTGACGGTATCGCCCTCGGCGAACTCGGCTTCGGGTGGGGTCGTCAGCGGGACGAGCCCGAGTCGGAGTGCGAGTTGCTCGTCGAACATGACCGACGAGTTCTCGATGAACCGGACGGTATCGACGGCCAACGTTGGGACGTCGGCGAGCATCGCGCGACGAAGCCCGTTGGCGAACGCGGGTGTGACACCGCGGACGAGGAACCGTGCGTACCGGTCCTCGTGTTCGACGAACTCGACGTCGTAGTCTTCAGTCATGGATCTAGTAGCCGCCCTTGCCTTTCGGTGCGCGCGATCCGTCGTGTGGAATCGGCGTGACGTCTTCGATGCGCCCGATCTCGATTCCCGAGCGGGCGAGTGCGCGAATCGTTGCCTGTGCGCCTGGACCGGGTGATTTCTGGAGGTTGCCGCCGGGACCGCGGACGCGAACGTGCAGACCCGTAATGCCGGCCGCTTTGACCTCTTCGGCGATCGACTCGGCCATCTGCATGGCCGCGTACGGCGATGCCTCGTCGCGGTTCTGTTTGACCGCCGTCCCACCGGAGGACTTGGCGATCGTCTCCGCGCCCGTGAGGTCGGTCACGGTCATGACGGTGTTGTTGAACGATGCGTGTACGTGGGCTACGCCCCATTTCTCGTCGTCCTGGCTCATGTTATTGACCCTCCGCCCGTTCCGGGTGGAGTTCGTCTGCAAGTGGGCTGTTCTCGTCGAACGCGACGAGGTCTTCCTCATCGACGTCGACGACGTACGATGGGATGCAGTGGCGCTGTTCGCCGACCACGATGTGTCCGTGAAGAATGAACTGTCGGGCCTGCTGTGGCGTGTTGGCCAGCCCTTTTCGGTAGGCAACCGTCTGGAGACGGCGCTCGAGAACGTCTTCGATCTCGAGACTCAGCACGTCGCCGAGTTCGTCGCCTTCGTCGAGGACGCCGACGCGTTTGAGCCGACCGAGGAACTCCTCGGAGCGGCGGATGACGGCAGCGTCGTCTTGGGCCTGACCGAGCAGGTCACGAGCCTCGCGCCGGTAGGAGCGAAGTTCGGACTGGGCTCGCCAGAGCTCTTCTTTGTTCGAAAGTCCGTAACGGTCGAGCAGGGAGTGCTCGGAGGCGATCCGTTCACCCTGATACGGGTGATTCGGCGTCTCGTACTGTTTAGTGTCTGTTCCGAGTGGCATTATTCGTCATCCTCCTCGGCAGCAGCTTCTTCTGCCTGCTCTTCGCGGATCTCTTCGACGTTGACTCCGATGGTGCCCTCCGTACGACCGGTGGACTTGGTTCGCTGACCGCGAACCTTCTGGCCGCGCTTGTGGCGCGTCCCCTTGTAGGAGTCGATCATCTTCATCCGGTTGATGTCGTGCTGGCGGGTGAGTTGGAGATCGTTACCGATCTGGTGGGTTGTCTCCCCGGAATAAAAGTCCGACTGGCGGTTGTTGAGCCAGTCAGGAACGTTCCCAGCATAGTTCTCTACGATGTCGACGACCTTGTCAATGACGTCGTCGTCGAGACGACCGAACGTCGCTGTCCGGTCAACGTCCGCTTCGTCGGCGATGAGTCGGGCGGTTCGTCGACCGATCCCGTTCATCTCCGAGAGCGAGCGCTCGACGGACTTCGTCCCATCGAGGTCCGTTTGCCCGATGCGGACGAAGTACTGAAGGTCTTCGTCGTCTTGTTGTTCTTGAGGTTCTTCCTCGCTCATGTGTCGTGTATCTCTGTCTGGTGTGCGCGCGTTGCAAATTCGACTGACGGAAAGGTCAGTCAGGTGTAGCCGACGTTGTGGCGGGGATTCGAACCCCGGAGGCTTGACGCCACATGGTTAGCAACCATGCGCCTTGGGCCGCTTGGCTACCACAACACCGTGTCTGTATCATCGCCCTCTCGGACTCGGGGACCTGTCCCCTACACGTATTGCACCCAAACCTACCCGCGACGGGTACTTAAGGGCAACGAAAGATCGTCACAGCGCCACCGGCTCACATTCGAGGTCAAACAGCTGCTCGAGCGTGCTCGCGTCTCGATTACGAAATTTGGATTCGTGGCCGTACGTCCGGCGTGTGTGATCAGATCCCGGCGTACTCCTCGATGTATTTGTCGTTGAGTTCCCATTCGTCGTCACCGTTTTTGATCATGTACTCCCCGTAGTAGGGGACCCGGTTGGCGACAACCTCGCGGTATGCCTCACGAATTTCGGGTTTGGACATCTCACCCATCGGTTTGAGGTCGTCGTTACGGTTGAGACAGCCCTTCAGGTGCCCCTGGTGGGTCACGCGGACGCGATGGCAGTTCGCACAGAACGTCGGGTTCTCGACGGGATCGACGATCTCGACCATGCCCTGTCCGTCGCCGTCGTCGCTACTGACCCAGTACCGCTTGCGGTCGTGCATCTCGCGGTGTTCGATCTCGTCGGCCTGTTCGGCCAGCCAGTCGTGGACCCGCCCAATGTCGACGTTCCATTCGGGTTTGCCCGTGAGCTCGGGCATGTACTCGATCAACTGTAACTGCATCCCTTCGTTTCTGGCGACGTGATCGACCATCTCCGGCACGTAGCCCGCCGTGTGCTCGAAGACGACCATGTTGAGTTTGACCGGATCGAGCCCCGCCTCGAGTGCGGCATCGACGCCCTCTAAGACCTTCTCGTAGGCCCCACTTTTCGTGACAGCGGCGAAGTCTTCCGGATCGAGCGCGTCCTGAGAGACGTTGACCCGCTCTAAGCCGGCATCGACGAGGGCCTCGGCGCGTCCAGGGAGGAATGTGCCGTTGGTGGTCAACGAGACCTCCATCTGCTCCGGCGTCCGTTCGATGATTTCCTCTAAGTCCTGGCGAAGCATCGGCTCGCCGCCAGTGAACTTGACCGCATCGACGTCGAACTCCGCTGCGACCTCGAGAAAGCGAACGACGTCGTCGGTCGACATCTCGTCGTCCTGTGGATCCATCGGTCCACGCGTATCCCCCAACCCCTCGTTATGACAGTAGACGCAGTCGAAATTGCACCGGTCGGTAAGTGAGACCCTGACCCCGGTTACCTCGCGCCCGAATTCGTCGGCGAGCATGACACCCGATAGCAGGCGGATCCGCTTAAACACCCCGGGTGTATCAGGGAGTTCGAAACCGATTTCGGTTTCGCCAGCGTGTTTTCGTGACGATCGGTCGCGTCGCCGAACGTGAGTCGCGCTCGGGCAGCCGGCGGAAGAACTACCCGGAACACTCTCGAACGGTGTCGTATGGACGAGGACATGCTCGAGGACCAGCGTCGTCTCGTGGAACTCATCGAGGCTGAGGGATGGGACGTCACCGACCTCGAGATCTCGGCTTACGACAGCCCGTGGGCCGACGAGGACAACCCCGAGGCGACGGTGACGATTACGGCGCGAAAGCCCTACGAGAGCGAGACGGCTACAGACGATGACGACAGCGACGATGAGAACCCGTTCCGACTGAAGTAGCTGCGAGGAATGGGTGCCGTTGGACGAGCACTCGAGCGGCCTCGGGTGGCTGGCACCCGTGAGAGCTGAATCGGTCGACTATCAAATCGGATCGTCATTCCCGCATCTAGATAACTAACACAATCAGTATGAGCCGTGGGTGTCTATATGACGCACGGATAGTTCCATGTCCCTCTCGAATAATCCTGACCTCATCACGCTACAGCCGGAGCAGTCGTTTTTCGAGACGCTGTACACGGCGGCTCCGCTGGTGATCGTCGGAACGCGTGACGAAGACGGCTCGGAAAACCTTGCGCCGAAACACATGGCGATGCCGCTCGGGTGGGCAAACCAGTTCGGCTTCGTCTGTACGCCCGAACACGGGACGTATCGGAACGTCGAGCGGACGGGAGCGTTCACCGTCAGCTATCCGCGGCCCGAAGACATCCTCGACGCCAGCCTCGCCGCGGCACCCCGGGGCGCCGAGGGTGACAAACCCTCACTAACAGAAATCGACACGGTCGACGCCGACGCCGTCGACGCGCCCGCCGTGGCTGGGGCCTACGGCGTGCTGGAGTGTGACCTCGAGCGAATCGTCGCGTTCGACGATGGCGAACTCATCACGGGCAGTGTCGTCGAAAAGCACGTGCACACCGACGCCTACCGCAGCGACGACGCCGAGCCCGAGACGCTGCTCGAGCAAGCGCCAGTGCTTGCACACCTCTATCCCGACCGGTTCGCTGCAGTTAGCGAGAGCCAGGCGTTCCCGTTCCCGGAGGGCTTCGAGCGATGACTGCGTCGGAACCGGAATCCGCCGCCGAACAGCGGATTCAGGAGTGGGCACACGCACACCGCAAAGAGCTCGCACAGTACCTCCTCGAGTTCGTCGAGATGGAGACACCGACGGAGAATCCAGAAACGTTCGACGCCTTCTTCGATCGGCTGGCGAACGACGTCCACGAGATCGGCCTGGAGACCGAGCGCGTTCCGGGCGAGGAGACTGGCGGTCGGATCGAGGCGTGGACGCCGGGTCGGGACGACGCCGACGAGATTCAGCTAATAATCGGGCACGCGGACACCGTCTGGCCGCTGGGAACCGTCGAGGAGGACCCACCGGAGGTTCGGGACGACGTCCTCGAGGGCCCGGGCGCGCTCGATATGAAAGGTGGGCTGACACAGGCCGTCTTCGCACTCCGTGCGCTCGAGGACCTCTCACTCGAGCCGTCACTACCGGTTCACGTCCTCGTTTCGAGCGACGAAGAGGTCGGGAGCCCCGAATCCAAGTCCCGGATCATCGAGCTCGCCAAGCAAGCGAACCGCGTGTTCGTGCTCGAGCCGGCAAGCGGTCCGGAGGGGAAGATCAAGACCGCACGGAAAGCGGTCGGCCACTTTACGGTCACGATCGAGGGGAAGGCCGCCCACGCCGGCCTCGAGCCAGAGGAGGGGGCCAGCGCGACGGAGGAACTCGGCACCGTCATCCATCGGCTCCACGAACTCACCGACATCGACTCGGGTGTCACCGTGAACGTCGGGCAGGTGGAAGCGGGGCTGCGGTCGAACGTCGTCGCACCGGACGCGCGAGCCGAAGTCGACGTTCGCGCACCCACCGACGAGGCAGCCGAGGCCGTCGAGGAGCAGATCCGCTCGCTCGAGGCGACGACGCCGGGCACCGAACTGACGATCGACGGCGGGTTCGGGCGGCCGCCGATGGAGCCGACGGCGGGCAATCGCCTGCTCTGGGAGCGTGTCCAGACACTCGGAGACCGACTCGGACTCTCGCTCGAGGGGACGCGCTCGGGTGGAGCAAGCGATGGGAACGACGCCAGCCAGCACGCGCCCACGATCGACGGCTTCGGCGCGGTCGGTGACGGGGCTCACCAGACCTACGAGTACGTGAAACTCGATGCCCTCGTTGACCGAGTTGCGCTCCTGGCCGCCTGCCTACGCGACGAACCGCTTCCAACCGACTCACAACACTAGCTATTACGCATGAACGCAGACGTTCACACCTCAGTGACGCGAATCGCCGACCTCGAGCATCGTTCATACGACGTCGAACCCCGGCCCAAGTCGGAGTGGAAGACGGGGGACTACGTGTTCGCCCGGGTAACCAAACGCCCGAATCCCGGCGTCAGAATCGAGAACCCACAGGGCCGCCGCGTCGAACTGATGGAGGGTGAGACGGTCGTCGGCGCGCTGGGCACGCGGCGAGCGACCCGCGAGCTGGTCGGCAGCTGGCGGGACGTCGGCGACGACGGGCTGTTGGATATCATGACCGGTGGCGGCGTTCTTGGCAGGGTCACCTCAGCCTCGCCGTTCACTCAGACGCCGGTCGAGGTCGAATACGAGGGCCACGTCGTCGTCGACGGCGACATCGCCCGAATGTCCGACTACGGCCTGACGGCTCCAGCGACGACGCCTGCCGTGCCAGTCGTCCTCGTTCTCGGAACGAGTATGTCGGCTGGAAAGACCATGACCGGGCGGGTGATCACCCGCGTGCTCGTCGAAAACGGGTACGATGTCGCCGCCTGCAAGCTGACGGGGGCAGGGACATACGAAGACGTGTTATCGATGGAAGTCGCGGGTGCAGACCCCATCTACGACTTCGTCGACGCGGGGCTGCCGACGACGGTCGTCCCCGAAGACACCTTTCGGGAGGCCGTCAGACCAGTCTTCGCCCGGCTGCAGGAGTCGGACGTCATCGTCGCCGAGGTCGGTGCCAGCCCGCTCGAGCCGTACAACGGGGCCGCCGTCGTCGACATGCTCGAAGAGCATGTCGCGTTTACCGTCCTCTGTGCGTCCGACCCCTACGCCGTCGTCGGGATCGAGGAGGCGTTCGGGCACTCGCCCGACCTCGTGGCAGGGATCACGACGAACACGACCGCCGGCGCCGACCTCGTCGAGGAACTCGTCGACTGTTCGGCGCTCAACGTCCAGAACGAGGCGGCCAAAGAACCGCTCGAGGAGCTGCTGCTCGAGGCGCTGGCCGACGCTTAACCCTTGATGTTACAGACGGGGAACGTTCGAGCCACCTTGTCACCGATCCCGAGTTCGTCGGAGATCCGGACGACTTCGTCGACGTCTTTGTAGACGCCCGGCGCTTCTTCGGCGACCGTCGCGCCCGACTGGGCTTTGACATAGATCTGGTCCTGTTCCTCGAGTTCGTCCTGGACGTCGCCACCCCAATACTCGTTTTTGGCCTGTGTACGGCTCATCAGTCGGCCCGCGCCGTGGGCGGTCGAGCCGAAGGTCAGCTCCATTGAGTTCTCGCCACCGCGGAGGACGTAGCTGCCGGTCCCCATACTCCCGGGGATGATCACCGGCTGGCCGACGTCGCGGTAGGCCTTTGGCACGTCGGGGTGGCCGGCCGGGAACGCCCGCGTCGCTCCTTTGCGGTGGACATAGAGTTCGCGTTCTTCCCCATCAACGTCGTGGACCTCTTTTTTGGCGATGTTGTGCGCAACGTCGTACAGCAGGTCCATCTCCATGTCCTCCCACGAGCGGTCGAAGACGCGCTCGAAGACCTCTCGCGTCCGATGCATGATGAGCTGGCGGTTGACCCACGCGAAGTTGATCGCCGCGTTCATCGCACCGTAGTAGTCCTCGGCCAGCTGTGAGCCCGCGGGCGCGGCCGCGAGTTCCTTATCTGGGAGCGTGTTCAGCAGACCCTGATGCTGTTTTTCGATCTTCCGCAGGTAGTCGTTGCAGGTCTGGTGACCCAGCCCGCGGGAGCCGCAGTGGATCAAAACGACGATCTGGTCTTCCTCGAGGCCGTACGCCTCACCGACCTCGTCGTGGAAGATGTCGGTTACGCGCTGGACCTCGAGGAAGTGATTCCCCGAGCCAAGCGAACCGATCTGGTTTTTGCCGCGGTCTTTCGCTTTCTGGCTGATCTTCGAGGGGTCGGCCTCCTCGCGGGTGCCCTCGTCTTCACAGTGCAGCAGGTCGTCCTCGACGGCATAGCCGTTCTCGAGCGCCCAGTCGACGCCCCGCGCGAGGATTTCCTCGACGGTGTCAACGCCGGATTCGACGATGCCGCCGCCGCCAAGCCCCGAGGGGACGTTCGCGAACAGCGAGTCGACGAGTTCTCGCTCGTGACCTTTGAGGTCGTCGTATGCGAGGTTCGTTTTCATCATTCTTACCCCACAATTAATATCGTAGCCGACCGCTCCCGGCGAAATACAGCCGTTCTCGGCGTCGAGTGCGCCGACGCCGCCGACCGGGAAGCCGTAGCCCTGATGACCGTCGGGCATACAGATCGCGTGGTTCGTGATCCCCGGGAGGTGGGTCGTGTTTTTGAGTTGCTGGAGGGTCTTGTCCTCTTTGATTTCCTCGAGCAGCGCCTCACTTGCCAGCACCCGTGCAGGGGTGCGCATGTCGCCCTCCTGTGGAATTTCCCAGACGTGCTCACGCACTTTCTCGAGCGTGATGCCGTCGGCGTCGAACGTCGTGTTGCTCATACGAACGACTCCACCCCGAACGCCCAAAGATGTTCGTCTCTGCCGGCGATATCGCGAATCGCACTCGCTGGTCATTGCGACTCCCGCCAAGTAATCAGAACCCGGAGAAGTGAGCCCGTGGAACCGATCGCCTCCGGTCACCGGAACGGCTTTGTTCGCACCGATAATATTGGAAATGTGAACAGACGGGCGCTGCTTGCGAGTGTCGCGGGGAGCGGAATCGGCCTCACCGCCGGCTGTCTCGGTCGGCTTCCCGTCGTCGGCTCAAGCGTGGACACGACGTTCGAACTCGTCGAGACGGAGTTCGACGCCACGGCCCGACCGGACGTGCGTGTCGACGACGACACCGTTACGGCCCGCGGCACGGTCGAGTACGGCTCGAGCGAGTGTGGCGGTCGAGTTGGCACACGCCGCCTACGAGGGCTCACAGGAGCGGCTGGATCTGCTCGTCGTCGCTGCAGACGACTCGAGCGCTCCCACCAGCTGCTCCGACGATCTCGCCGGGACCGGCTATCGCGTCGAGGCGACACGTACTCGACGACTCGCAGCGGACTCGATCAGTGAGCCGACGAGACACCGCTCAGACGTCGAAGACAACGTACGCCTCCCACTGCTCACCGTCGCCCGTCTCGATTCGCTCGAGTCGCATCTCGGAGTAGGTGACGGCTTTCACTTCGCGGGCGTCGATGTCGGCAAGTGGGACGCCGCGAGCGCTGGCCTCGAGCGTCCAGCGCTCTGCGTCGTCGGCGTCATCGCTGTGGGTGATCGCTTCGACACGGTGGTCGACCGGGAGTTCGACACGGACGTCCCGCAGATAGATCAGTTCGTCCAGATAATCGAACAGCAGCGCTTCACGGCTCTCCGCGGTCACCGACAGCGAAAACCGGTCGCCGGTCTCGTCGGGAATCTCATCACACGAGGCGGCCCCAAGCCCGTCCGCGACTGCAGCGAAGACGTCCTCGAGTGAGTCGCCGGTCGCTTCGACGGCGATATCGGCCGTGTGTTCGCGGAGTTGAAACCGTTGGCCTCGTTTCTGTGTCATAGCAAGTACTGGGTATGAGTTCGGCTGTGATCGTTCTATGGTCGTCGATTCGTGTCACAGTTGAGCGGAGAGGTGGTGGGGTGCCGGTGGAATTATATTGACCACGATACTACCCTATAATAGTGAGCGTCAACATCGACAGTCGGGTCGTCATGCCGGGGAGTGACGACCTCGTTGAGGAAGCCTGGCATCTCAAAGAGGAGATCAATCGCCGGGAAGGCGTGCTCAAACAGCGATACGACTTCTTCACTGACGCATATCGTCGCTCCAAGGTCCACTGTTACGTGCAGGCAGGCGAGCTGGTAGGATTCGCTTCCGTCCGGCGTGATGGCTATATTCTCTTTCTGGCCGTGTCGCCCGACCTTCGAGGAGAGGGAATCGGCAAACGACTCGTTGCCCGCGTTGCAGAAGACCACGACACCGTCACGTGTCATGCCCGTACGACCAACGAAAACGCGCTCCAGTTTTACGAACATCTCGGCTTCGAAATCAAACGACGGATCGACGACTACTACGAGGACAGCGGCGACGCCTACTATCTGAAACTCGGCTCCGACGTCGGGATCACTGACAAGATTTCGGACCTGATGCGCCGGTAGACGCCCCCACACAAGCCGCTGTTCTGTCATGTGCGAGCGGTTCTGGCTGGCGCAGTTCGGCACACCTATAATCCCACACCGACGAGAAGGCGAGGTGCATGGAGGAGCGAACGAGGGCCTATCTTCGGGGACGGTTTCGTGATCACTACCGGCGGACAGAGATCACACCGCCCCCTGGGGCCAACGAACGCGAGTGGGGGTTTATTCCCTGGACCGAGGGGCCGGACACGACGATGGTCCGCCACCGTTCGCTGCTCGAGTTAGGCGATCTCTCGGAGTTTCTCGTCCGGAAACGGCCACAACACGTCTACTTCTCGGCGGGACGCTTTCGCGATCCCGGCGCGAGTTCGATGCAGGAAAAAGACTGGCAGTCAGCGGATCTCGTCTTCGATTTGGACGCCGACCACCTGCCGAGTGTCACGCTCGGCGAGGACACCTACGCCGAGATGCTCGCCAAGTGTAAGGACGCGCTTTGGAGGCTCCTCGAGTTCCTCGAGAACGACTTCGGCTTCGAGGACCTCGAGATCGTCTTCTCGGGCGGCCGTGGCTACCACGTCCACGTCCGCGATGAGAACATCGTCCACCTCGAGCGGGAACACCGCCGGGAGATCGTCGACTACGTTCGGGGGATCGGACTGGAGTTCGAGTCGCTGATCGAAACCGAGACCGTCGCCGGCCTAGGTCGGAAGACGCCGACCGAGCGCCGAACGCTCGAGATCGAAGGAGGCTGGGGCGCGCGCACACACGCCCACCTGATGGCGTATCTCGACGACCTCCTCGCACTCGACGACGAAGACGCCCTCGAGCGCCTGCAGGAATTCGACGGAATCGGCGAGGGGAAGGCGACGGCGACACTCAACGCCGCTCGCAACAACCGCGAGCAACTCGAGGCGGGCAACGTCACCGTTCACACGGCAATTGCCCAGCTGGCCGAACGGTTCGCGACACGGGCAGTCGAACAGGACAACGCGCCGATCGACGAGCCCGTCACCACCGACACGAACCGACTCATCCGGTTGCCGGGCAGTCTTCACGGTGGCAGCGGTCTCAAAACGGTGCGCCTCGAGCGCGACGAAATCGACGCCTTCGACCCACTCGACGACGCCGTTCCGGACACGTTCCGCGGCCACGAGATTACGGTCGACGTCACCGACGGTGGTGAGGTCGAACTCGGTGGGGATAGCTTTACGGTCTCGGAGGGAGACCAGTCATTACCAGAGTACGTTGCCGTGTTCTTGATGGCACGCGGCAGGGCTGAAAAGGAGAAAGAATGAACCTAGACGAGTTGCGGTCGGTCCAGAGCAAGGAGCGAAAGAAAGACAGCCTCCAGAACCTTCGCCCCTCGTTCTACCAGGAGGTCGGCGAGTACATCGCCGAGCTCGAGGACGAACGCGAACGTGTGGCCGACCAGGTCGACGACCCGTTTTCCTCGCCGGAGATCGGCCGCCTCACCGACGAGATCGAGACCGCCAAAGACGTCGTCGAGGCGATTTACGAGCGTCGAATGGGCAAACTCGTCAAACAGGCCAGCCTCGCCGCGGCCGGGATGGCCGCAAACGACGAGGGACTGACCGCCGAAGAGGCCGACCTCTTCGATGATCTCGTCGACCGCATCGGCGCGAACAAATCCCGTGTACTCGACGTCCTCGAGGGCGTCGACACCGATGGTGACGGTGACACGGAGACACACGAGATCGATGGTGACGGTGCTGGCGACGCGCCCGAAACCGGCGACGAGTCGAGACACCCCGCCGCCGACGCATCCACCGACGAATCCGACGACACACCGCCAGTGCCACCACAGGAACCGCCATCCGACGTCACCCCGGCCGACGGTACAGACGGCGACGCAGAACCCGAATCGACTGCCTCGAGCGGCGTCACTCCCGCAGACGTCATGGGCGGCGACGGCCCGGCAATCGACGACGGCCCCTCCGAGCCGTCTTCGGCAGTGCCGGACGCGGACGCTCCACAGCCGGAGGAGGCCGTCGCCGATGCCAACCCGGCTGCGGAGACGGACACGGAGGACGACATCGAGCGTGTCACCGTCAGAATCACCCAGGACCTCGGCTCGATTCTCGGCGTCGACGAGCGCGAGTACTCCCTCTCGACCGACGACGTGGTCACGCTCCCGGCACAGAACGCCACGCCGCTCGTCGAACGGGAGGCGGCCGAACCGCTCGAGTAGCTCGGCTCCGATTCGATCCGCGTAGAATCACAATACATACAATAGCGGTCGCTAACACACGTCCATGCTCGACGTAGGCGACGAGGCACCCGAGTTCGAACTGGTAAACCAACACGGCGACGCCGTCCGCCGCTCCGCGTTCGAGGGTCAGCGACTCGTGGTGTACTTTTATCCCCGTGCGAATACCGACGGCTGCACCACCGAAGCCTGCGCGTTCAACGACGCACTCCCACAGTTCGACGACTGTGACACCCACGTCGTCGGGATCAGCGACGATCCAGTCGCCGACCTCGAATCCTTTGCCGCCGAGTACGACCTCGAGTTCGACCTGCTTTCCGACGAACTCGGCGAGGTCGCAACGCTGTATGAATCCTACGGCGAGAAACACATGTTCGGGAACACCTTCGACGGCGTCTTCCGTAACACCTACGTCGTCGGCCCCGACGGCCTGATCGAGGCCGTCTACGAGGGCGTCACGCCGGAAGGACACGCCGCGGAAGTCCTCGAGGCACTCGAGGAGCCGTCGGCCGAACTCACGTCGTAGTCGATCGGTCGTGACCGCAGGAGAATGCGTTTTGAAAGCGAACGTTTCCATATTGATAAGTAGCCGGCGTAAAATCCGTCAGTATCGACGGTTGAAACTGAATGTCACTCGGGAATAACGACACGGCAATTGCGACGTTTACGATGCTTGCACACGCGATCGTTCACTGGTTCGAACTCGCGATTCCGATCTTTCTGGTCGTCTGGCTGGACGCGTTCGACGTCAGCGTTGGCCTCGTCGGCCTCGTCGTCGCGCTCGGCTACGCCCCGTTCGGACTGGGCGCGCTCCCGGCGGGATTGCTCGCCGACAAATACGGTCCGAAACGGCTCGTCCTGCTCTGTCTCGCCGGTATGAGCCTCTCCTTTGTCACGCTCGCGTTCGCACAATCGATCTACGCCGTCGCGGTCAGCCTGCTGGGCTGGGGAATCGTCGCCAGCATCTACCATCCGGCGGGACTGGCGCTCATCAGCACCGGCGTCGAAAACCGCGGCACGGTCTTCGCCTGGCACGGCATCGCCGGCAACGTCGGCATCGCACTCGGCCCGTTCGCCACGGCGACCCTGTTGCTCGTCCTCGAGTGGCGACTCGTCGCCGTCGCACTCGCCGTTCCCGGTCTGTTGGCCGTGATCTACGGCCTTCGACTCGAGTTCGATCCGACCGCTGCACTCGACGACCAGTCGCAGCCGACCGGTGCTGACGCAGCGACGGATTCCGCCGCGGGGTCGGCGTTCGTCGCGAACTCCAAATCGTTGTTCGCCAGTTCGTTTCTGCTCGTGTTCGCCGTCGTCACGTTCGTCGGCCTCTACTACCGCGGCGTGCTCACGTACCTGCCGGAGTTGCTGCACGGACTGCCGGCGATGGCCGACATCGAACCGCCGGGCGGCCTCGAGGAACTCTCGCTCGGCGATTACGTCTACGTCGGCCTGCTGGTCGCCGGCATGGCAGGACAGTACGTCGCCGGTAAGCTGACCGCCCGTGTGGCCGTCGCTCGCGGACTGGTCGTCGTCTTCCTCGGCCTCGCAGCCCTCGCCCTCGCGTTCGTTCCGGTCTCCTCGATGGGGCTCAGTGCAGTCGTGTTCTACTGCGGCGTCCTCGGCTTCTCACTGTTCGCGATCGAACCGTTCTATCAGGAGGCCGTCGCCGTCTACACGCCTGCCGACACGCGCGGACTCTCCTACGGCTACACGTACCTCGGAATGTTCGGCCTGGGCGCGGTCAGCATCTCGCTGGGCGGGTTCCTGCTCGACTACGCCTCGATGGGGGTCTTCTTCGCGACGCTGTCCGTGATCGCGCTGCTCGGTGCCGGAGTCTCGGTTCGACTCCTGATGACGTCGGACCCCCGTCGCGTGCCATCTGCCGCGTCGACGACGACTGCCGACGACTGAGACGGTCTGTTGTAACTGGTTCCCGGCGAACCCATGACGAGTGGGGTGTGACGGAACTGATATAAGTAGTCCGTATGACGCGCCTCCGGTCGGCCCTTTCGAAGTTCGTGCCTCGACGTGGCACGACGACGTACGAACCAGCGCAGCCGCTGGCTGCATCGAGTCCGCCGAAAAATACTGTTCGCTGCCGCAGGCGCAGCGTTGCGCCGGCGGTCGTGGCTGCTTACTGGAAGGTACGACCGAGCTGGTCTTCTTCCGTGGCCGGTTCTGCCTGCTTGAACTCCTCTTCGAGCTCCTCGTACTGCTCGCGCGTCTCGGGGGTCACGCTCGGCCCGACTTCCTCGAGTGCGTGGTCGAAGTGGTCCGTGCTGATACGGACGTTGCCGACGGACTCACCGATATCCTCGGGGTCGACCGAGTTGATGAACTCGCGGCTGGCGGCCATCGAGGCCTCGCGGGTGACGGCTTCGATGTCGGCACCGACGTAGCCTTCCGTCTCGGCGGCGAGTTCGTCGAGGTCGACCGCGTCAGCCAGTGGCTTGTCGCGGGTGTGGACCTCGAAGATTTTCTTGCGGCCGTCCTCGTCGGGGACGGGGACATGGACGTGGCGGTCCAGTCGGCCGGGACGGAGCAGGGCCGAGTCGATCAGATCCGGTCGGTTGGTCGTCGCGATGACGACGACGTCCTCGAGTTCCTCGAGCCCGTCGAGTTCAGTCAGCAGCTGGGAGACGACGCGTTCGCCGACGCCGGAGTCGCCCTGTCGCTGGCCGCGTTCGCCGGCGATCGAGTCGATCTCGTCGAAGAAGATCACGGTCGGTGCGTTCGACCGTGCCTTCTCGAAGATCTCACGGACGCCTTTCTCGGACTCGCCAACGTACTTGTTCAGCAGTTCGGGGCCTTTGATCGAGATGAAGTTCGATTCGGCCTCGTTGGCGACGGCTTTAGCGAGCAGCGTCTTCCCGGTGCCCGGTGGGCCGTACATCATGACGCCTTTGGCGGCGTCCATGTCCATGGCCTCGAACACCTCGGGGTAGTCGAGTGGCCACTGGATGGTCTCGCGCAGGCGCTCTTTGGTGTCGCCGAGCCCGCCGACGTCGTTCCAGGTAATATCAGGCACTTCGACGAAGACCTCGCGCATCGCCGAGGGCTGGATGCCCTTGAGCGCTTCCTTGAAGTCCTGCTTGTTGACCTGCAGCCGGTCGAGCACGTCGGCGTCGATCTCCTCGGACTCGAGGTCGAGTTCCGGACGGATGCGACGCAGGGCGTTCATCGCGCTCTCTCGAGCGAGTGACTCGAGGTCCGCGCCGACGAAGCCGTGGGTGTTGGCGGCGTAGTGTTCCAGATCGACCGACTCCGTCAGGGGCATCCCGCGGGTGTGGACCTGCAGGATCTCCTTGCGGCCTTCCTTGTCCGGGACGCCGATTTCGATCTCGCGGTCGAAGCGACCGCCACGCCGGAGCGCGGGGTCGATGTCGTCGACCCGGTTGGTCGCCGCGATGACGGTCACACGGCCCCGTTCCTCAAGGCCGTCCATCAGGCTGAGCAGCTGGGCGACGACGCGGCGTTCGACGTCACCGCCGGCTTCTTCGCGCTTTGCGGCGATGGAGTCGAGTTCGTCGATAAAGACGATCGAGGGGGCGTTCTCTTCGGCCTCCTCGAACACCTCGCGGAGTTTCTCCTCGCTTTCGCCGTAGTACTTCGACATGATCTCCGGACCGGAGATCGTCTCGAAGTGGGCGTCGATCTCGTTGGCGACGGCTTTCGCCATGAGCGTCTTCCCGGTCCCTGGTGGACCGTGCAGGAGGACGCCCTTTGGGGGTTCGATACCGAGCTGTTGGAACAGCTCGGGGTGGCGCATCGGCAGTTCGATCATCTCGCGGACCTGGTCGAGTTCGTCGTCCAGACCGCCGATGTCCTCGTAGGTGACGTCCGGGACGCCCTCCGCGGACGTACCCGTCCCGGAGGTGACCTGTTCGGCGGGCGTCTCGGAGATCTCGATGTTCGTCGAGTCCGTAATGACGACCGTGCCCGACGGCGAACTGTTCGCGATCTTCAGCGGCACCGACTGGCCGGAGCTGGCCATGGGGCCGAACGAAAGCGAGAACGGTACTGTCTGGCCCTCGGTGACGGCCTGCCCGCTGAGCTTGTCGCGGACGAGCGGCCCGATATCGCCGCGAATCCGGAGATTCTGCGGGAGCGCGACCGTGACCGATTTCGCGGGGTTGACGTCCGCGGGTTCGACCGTGACGCGGTCGTCGATCCCGACGTCGGCCTCCTGTCGCAGGCGGCCGTCGATCCGGACGATCCCGCGCCCTTCGTCTTCGGGATAGCCGGGCCAGACGCGCGCGACGGACTGGCTGTCCCCCTTCCCTTTGATAACGATGTAATCGCCGTTCTCGAGGTCGAGTTCGCGCATCGAGACGCGGTCGATCGCGGCCAGTCCACGCCCTGCGTCCTTCTGTTTCAGTGGTTTGACGGTGAGTTTCATAGATCGCCCTCCATCTCGACAGTCAGGACGCCATTTTTCATAAACGTGTGTGCGTCATCCACGCCATCGGGAAGATCGATCTCGTACTGGACACCGTCATCGGGCGGCGAGCCGCCCGACCGGTCAGCGGAACGTCGGTCCGCGCTATCGACGACGACGATCACCGTGTCGTCGACGACGTCGACTGCAGCGTCCGTCTCGTCGACCCCGAAGTCAACGGCTAACACCGAGCACTCGTCGTACTCGTACTGGCGGGCCATCTGCCCTTCGTCCGTAGTGAATTGTTCGAGAGTCATGCTGTAACTAACCCAAAGTAAGCATGCTTAGTATATAAACCTTTCGCCGATCAATGCGATGACTGCACCGTATTCGGGGAAAGAACGCTGTTCGCAGTTCACACCAATTCGAGTGCAGATCGAAGTCGAGACACCTGACTCGAGACTTTAAGCCCGTACCGCTCGTGTGAGCCTGTATGGAGGTTGTGACACATCATGGCCGGGAAACGGCCTACGAGGTCGCTAATCGCGGTGGGAATGGTGCACCGATCTGTTTCGTCCACGGAAGCGGTGGCTCACGTAACATCTGGCGGGCACAGCATCGCCTCGCCGACCAAAACCCGGTCGTGACGGTCGATTTGAGCGGCCACGGCGATTCCGACGACGTCGATGCTCGGCCCGGGTATACGAGGCTCTCTGCCTACGCCGACGACGTCCTGGCCGTCGTCGAGGAGACGAACAGTCGGGTACTGGTCGGCAACTCGCTTGGCGGTGCCATCGTCATGCACATCCTGATCGAACGCGAGTTCGATCCTGACGCAGCAGTTCTCACCGGCACCGGCGCACGACTGGGCGTTCTCGAGGACCTCCTCGATTGGCTCGGGAACGACTTCGAGCGCGCCGTTGAGTTCCTCCACGGGCCGGATCGGCTCTTTCACGATCCCGAGCCGGAACTTCGCGAGGAGTCAATGACACAGCTTCACGAGACCGGCCAAGACGTCACTCGCCGCGATTTCCTGACCTGCCACGAATTCGACGTTCGGAACGACCTCTCGAAGATCGATACTCCCGTCCTCGCAGCCTACGGCGAACATGATCAGCTGACGCCACCGCGGTATCACGAGTATCTCACGGACGAGATCGACGACACCTGGCTCGCCGAACTCGAAGACGCGGCCCATCTCGCGATGCTCGAGCAGCCGACAGCGTTTAACGCAGCCGTCAGCGAGTTTCTGGATATCGTTTTCGAACGCGACTGACGGCAAAAGAACAAAAACAGCGAAAGCAGCGAAAGCAGCAATCGCGGTCGACTACCGACTGTCCTCGAGCGAGACGAACGACTCGCCCGTCGCCGTCAGCCACTGGTCGGCAATCTCGTCTTCGGCGACGTGCTGGGGAAACATCGTACAGACGGCGATTTCGTCGTCGTGTTCGACAGTTACGTGCTGGAGCGCTGCCGAGCGCTCCGTGGTGGCACAGTGCGTGCCGTCCGTTCCCGTTGCCGGTTCAATCATGGTGTCTGGCTGTTCGGACATTGTATCGGTCACCGCGTCGGTACTCCCGTGTTCTCGACGAAGATATATAACTGTCGCCGGTAAGGATATAAAATACCTATTTTGTCATAATATGCCCTTATTATTTGTATCGAAGACCGTCACGACTAGCGATCAGTCTCGAGGGACGGTGAATGTCGCTGTCTCATACGGATTGCTGTCCCGATGTACCGCCGATCGCCAGAATGGTCGGCGATCGGCAGTACGTGACGACAGTAAACCGTATCAGTAGAGATCCTCGAGGTCGTGTTCCTCGTGACTGTGTTCAGCCGCGGGGAACGACTCGGATTCGACGGCCGAGACGTAGTCGTCGATCGCTGATTTCATCTCCTCGCGGACGTTCCCGAACTGCTTCGAGAACGAGGGGGACCACTCGCTCAGGCCGACTGCATCGTTAACCACGAGCACCTGTCCATCACAGTCCGGGCCGGCACCGATTCCGATCGTCGGGATCTCGAGTGCCTCGGTGATTTCGGCCGCCAAATTCGACGGGACGTGTTCTAACACCAGCGAGAACGCGCCCGCCTCCTCGTGAGCGAGCGCGAGTTCGAGAATGCGTTCGGCCGCTTCCTGATCGGTCCCCTGGCGAGGGTAGCCGCCGTACTGGTTGACGTGCTGTGGCGTCAGCCCCAGGTGGGCCATCACCGGAATGCCGAGCTGGGCCATCTTCTCAGTGAGCTCGATGGTATGGGGGCCGCTCTCGAGTTTGACCGCCTCTGCGCCCTCCTCTTTGAGCATTCGCCCGGCGTTCTCTAAGCTGTCTTTCTCGTCGACACCGAAAGAGAGAAACGGCATGTCGGCGACGACGAGTGCGTCATCGACCGCCCGCGAAACCGCGCCGACGTGGTGGGCCATGCCGTCGACGGTGACGGGGACCGTCGTTTCGTGGCCCAGCGAGACGTTGCCGACGCTGTCGCCGACGAGAACGATGGCCACACCAGCATCGTCGACGATCGCGGCCGTCGGTGCGTCGTAGGCCGTCAGCATCGTAATCGGTTCGTCGCCTGCCTGCTCCCTGATATCCCGGACGGTAGGCATACACACACCTTCGTCCCCGATGATTAAACGCCACCGTTCTCCGATTGGGCCGCCTCGAGGAGCTAGCGCCGCCACCGAACGAAGCGAGACGACGTGATCGAAACCGGCATCCGCGGCAGTTAAGAGGGCTGGGCCGTCACTGTCAGCCGTGCCTGAACCCGTCGAAACAACCACGCCCGAAGGCGTCGACTACGGCTGGGTGATGCAGGTCACCTTCGTCGTCACGATCCTCGTCGGTGCACCAATCGTCGCCGTCCTCTCGCTGAACGCCGACCTGCCGAGCTGGGGTGCTCGAGCCGAGTTTGCGATCCGCGTCGGCGCGCCGATCTGGTTTCTCACAGCCCTCGCCGTTTTCACGTATGCAAAACGAAATCGGACGTAGATGCCTGCCCGGTATCCGCTCGCTTAGACACCGGATGGGCCGTCACCGACGTATTCAAACGCCATTCCCGCCCGTTCTGCCGTCAGTTCGTCCCGCGCAGAGTCACCGATGAACAGCGCCGCCTCTGGCTCGACGTCGAGTTCGCGGACCGCCTCGAGTAACGGCTCCGGATGCGGTTTCTGTGTTGCGACTGTATCCCGGCCGACGACGACGTCGACCGCGTCGGTGAGGTCGTGGGTCTCGAGGGCGATCCGACAGGCCGCCTCACAGTTGAGCGAGCAGACACCGACCGGAACCGAGCGCTCGAGCAACTCGTCGACGTGGGGCAACCGTGGCGATCTCGCGGCCCCGTCGCGTTCGTGGGCGGCGATCGCCGCCTCGACGTCTGCGGCCACCCCGACGTCGGCTGCGGCCTCGAGCAGCTCCCAGAGCTCTGCACTCGGCGGGTCGATAGCCGCGGTCTCGTACACCGCGAGGACGTCATCGGCGACGGCATCCCAGTCGACGTCGAGATCGACGAGCGTCCCATCGAGGTCGTAAACGACGGCGTCGTACGCTGTCACACATGGCGATACGACCAGTGGATGAATAGTGACTTCGGTCCCGGAAAGTCGATACACGACGTTCGAGACGCTCCTGTGCAGCCACTGTCGTGATGGAAATACCAACAGAGTATACATACAAGAATATCGAATATATTATCCATCTGTACTGTCTCGACCAGCCTAATGGTTGACAATCTTTCCAGACGGAACTTCATCCGGAACAGCAGCGCAACTGCACTCGCAGTCGGTAGCGCGGGACTTGCCGGCTGTACGAGCAGCCTGCCGATCGTGGGCGACGACGCGTCAGCGGTGGCGGTCGATGAATGGCTCGTCGAGCTGTCGTTCACGGAGCTTTTCCAAGACGACGACCTGAACGATGAGTACGAAGACGCCACACTCGAAACGCACGATCAGACTGACTTCACGTTCGACAGCGTCGTTCCACAGGCGGTCTTCGACAACGAAGAGGAACTGGTCGTCTACTGGCCACTCGAGCAGGGCTCGGACCTGCGAGGGAAGACAGGCGTTCCCGAGACCGACATCGACTGGCAGCTCTCACAGCACGTCGCATGGGAGTACGAGTTCTCCTATACACAGACGACCTGGGGCGGTGAACAGACCTACAACAACACACGGACCGCGTCGGCCGACATCGGCACGCTTTCGGGATCGTTCGAGCTCGAGACCGTCGAGGAAAACCTCGAGAACTGGGCCGACGATCGCTACTCGAGCGACAACGACCTCTCGAGTGAGGGTGAGTACGAAGCGTTCGACCTCTACCAGATCGAGGGGCAAGCGTTCGCCGTCGGTGACAGTCACGTCATCGAGGCCAGTGTCGATTCCGCTCTCGACCCGATCGCTGTCGTCAAGGCAGCCATCGATGCCCGGTGGAATTCGGATGGGAACTGGGCCGAGACGGACGACGGCGAGACACTGTTGGCACAGTTCGATGCGGGTCACCTCGCTGAAGGGGAAGTCCACACCCCTCGATCCGTCGACTCGATACTCGAAGAGCAATACGGCGGCTCCGCTGACATTCCCGATTCGCGACGTGATGACCTCGAAGAACAGATCGAAGACGACCTCGACGACTGGGAAACCGGACTCACGGGAACGGCGACTGCCCACGAATTCGACGGCGAGACGACCGCGCTCCAGGAGGTGTTCCTCTACGAAAACGAGGACGACGCAGACCCCGAGGCGCTTCGCGACCACGTCGATTCGAACCGAAACATCGGCAACCGATGGGCGACGATCAGTGATTACTCGGTCAGCGACGAGGGTCGTACGCTGGTCCTGACCGGGACCGTTCGGACACGGGCACTTCTCTAGTAAACGACGTTCACGCCGCGGATAATGTACGTCGCGCCTCGCTCACTCGAGGCGAGCCAGCCGGTTCAGCGCGTACACCGTCCGAAGGATATCGACGCTTTTGCCCCGATCGAAGACGAGTTCGTCCGTCTCGAGGACGTGCTCTAGGGTGTCCTGGGAGGCGTGTTCGGGCGCAGCCGCGATTCCCGCGTCGTTCTCATCGACCCACTCCATCACGCGCAGGTCGCTTTTGGAGTCGCCCATCACGAGCGAGAACGGATCATCGACGCCTAACACCTCGAGGGCTCGTTCGACGCCGACGACCTTGTTCAACTCGAGGCTGCCAATCTCTGCCGCGTCGGCCTCGTAGTAGGCGACGTCGATGCGTTCTAAGACGTCTGTAAGACGGTCGGGGACCGTGTCGGCGTTAAGATCAGGGTAGGCCCCTTCGCTCTCGAGGACGGCCCTGATCTCGGGGTCCTGGTCGGCGTAAAAGGCACGCGTCCAGTCGACGATCGTCTCGTCACTGATCTCCCGGCTGCCGTTGCCGTCACCGCTGGCGACCGCATCGGCTGCCTCCTTGTCGAGCGCCTCGAGTGCACTGGCGACGGCGTCGGCGAGCAGATCGATCAGGTAGACCAGCGCCGTGTCGATGGTCTCGCGGGCGTTCATCGAGCCGGTCTCGTAGTTGGGTTTCATCGTGATGTTGAACTCGTTGCCCTGCAGGTGACAGCCACGGCGGAGTTCGTCGGGCGCTTCGGGGAGCACCCGCGAGCGCACGTCGTCGAAGACGTTCCGGATCGCCTCGTCTAGATCCTCGTAGAGCAACTGCTTCGTCTGTGCGCCGTGGCCGGGTGTGAATACGCCCGTTCCGGCCTCGTAGACGATCGAGAGATCGCCAGAGTGGACGATCTCGCTGCCCAGCCCCTGGATCGCAAAGCCCTTGACGTTCTCGAGGGTCTGGCCCGTACAGATGACGATCGGCACACCGGCTTCGTGAAACTCCGTCAGGACGTGGAGCGTGTCGCGTGGAATCTCGTTGTCGGTCCCGCCGGCCGACCGCAACGTCTCGTCGACGTCTAACACAAGGACGTTCACCGCCCGGCCGTACTTGGCCTCGAGATCTAGTGCGGTAAAGGCCTGATCCCGATCGGCTCGGGCGGCGATCTCGGCGAACGTCTCGCCGGCTGCAAACGACGAGCGGATCTCGTCTTTACGCTGCTCGAGTTCGTCGTTGACGCCCTGCCAGTGTTCGAGTGCGACGCGGGAGTCGATCGCCGGAAAAACGTCGACAAACGCCTGGTACTCCTGGAGCGTTTTCGTCTCGTACTCATCGTACAGTTGGTAGATGAGATCATATCGTTCCATGTCAGCTACAGGCAGGGGCAGGCAGATAATCGTTTTCAGTGTGTCGGTGATCGCGAACGCTCTATCGTCGTGAATATTCGTGTCGACGAGAAATCTCTCGAGAGAGTGGACGCGATCCGTGGTCGACGACGATACGACTATAAAAGCAGCGGTCGAATTCGGGCGTATATGAAAAACGTCGATGACTTGATCGAGAGCGCAGCGGAGCTCGCAGCCCGCGGGCTCTCCAAAGGCGAGATCGCGGACGAACTGAACGTTTCACGGGAGACGGCGAGCTGGCTCGTCGAACGCAGTGGAGCAACGGCACAGCCGACCGATATGCCAACCCGGGAGGGAGCCGCCACCCCCGGAAGCAGCCCACAGGACATCCACGTCGACTGGTCTGCAGTTGGCCGAGACAGCAAACGAATGGGGGCAATTGCGGAAGCGATGGCCGACATGCTCGCCAAACACGGCGAGGGCGTCGATCTCACAATCGGCATCGAGAAAGCCGGCGGCCCGATCGCGACGCTCGTCGCGCGCGAACTCGAGACCGATCTCGGAACGTACACGCCCGCGAAACACCAGTGGGAAGAAGGCGACATCGAAGAACTCGGCGGCACGTTTAGCCGGAACTTCGCCGGGATTCGCGACCGCGAGTGTTACATCGTCGACGACACGATCACCAGCGGCACCACGATGCGCGAAACCATCGAGGCTATCCGCGCCGAAGGCGGCGAGCCCCTCGCGTGTGTCGTTCTCGCGGACAAACAGGGCCTCGAAGAACTCGAGGGCGTGCCGGTCTACTCGCTGTTGCAGGTCATCAGCGTCGGCAAAGAGGAGTGAACACACTCGCGTTTGCAGTCGCTCGGTTTGAATAGTGCGATGCAAAAAAGCGACGCTGGTGAGCGGACGACCTAGCCGTGAATTCCCATCGCTTCGATCTGTTCTTGATACCGATTCCGGATCGTCACCTCGGTCACCTGGGCCACGTCGGCGACCTCGCGCTGGGTCTTCTTTTCGTTACAGAGCAGCGAGGCAGCATAGATCGCGGCGGCGGCGTAGCCGGTGGGTGATTTCCCCGAAAGCAAGCCTTCTTCGGCCGTCTTCTCGATAATTTCGTTGGCCTTGGTCTGGACTTCTTCGGAGAGTTCGAGTTCGGAACAGAAGCGAGGCACGTATTTTTTCGGGTCGACGGGACGCATCTCGAGGCCGAGTTCTTGTGAGATGTACCGATACGTTCGACCGATCTCTTTGCGTTCGACGCGGGAGACTTCCGAGATCTCCTCGAGGCTGCGCGGGATACCTTCCTTGCGACAGGCGGCGTACAGTGCAGACGTCGCGACGCCCTCGATCGATCGCCCGCGGATGAGGTCTTCTTTGAGCGCGCGTCGATAAATGACTGAGGCGACCTCCCGAACCGAGCGCGGGACGCCGAGTGCCGAGGCCATCCGATCGATCTCACTGAGTGCGAACTGCAGGTTCCGTTCCCCGGCGTCTTTGGTTCGGATGCGTTCTTGCCACTTGCGCAGTCGATGCATCTGGCTGCGCTTTTTCGAGGAGATAGAACGGCCGTAGGCGTCTTTGTCTTTCCAGTCGATCGTCGTCGTCAGTCCCTTGTCGTGCATCGTCTGGGTCGTCGGCGCGCCGACGCGGGACTTTTCCTGCCGTTCCTGGTGGTTGAACGCCCGCCACTCAGGACCGGGATCGATCTGTTCTTCCTCCACGACGAGCCCACAGTCTTCACAGATGAGCTCACCCCGGTCGGAGTCTTTTACGAGATTGTCCGATTCACACTCGGGGCATTCACGAACCCCTTCCTGATCCTCGGTCTCGTCCGTCTCACGCATTCGCTCCCGCTGGCGGGTGGACCGTGTCATCGCACTTTTATAGTAGTATCACCAACGTATATAAATCCTTGGCCCGGGTCTTGGTCCGTTGACGTTAATTTGCCGAAATCAGCGGATACAGCGCGTTAGAGACACGGTTTACGATTCGGAACCGGAAAGACTTTATCCGATTCCAGCCGAAAACAGCCACGAATGCCGGTTATCGAGTGCGACGTCGAGGCCGCTCGAGAACGACTCGAGGATGCGGGCGTAGCCGTCGAATCGGGAAACACCGACCACGAGCGCTGGCGGGCAAGCCGCGAGGACGCGACGGCGGTCGCCTACGACGACAAGGTGGTGATTCAAGGCGAGAACCCACAGGATATCGAGGCCCTGCTACGTGAGGGGGGCGGCCGTGCACACGTCTATTTCGACGGTGCGTGTCGCGGCAACCCGGGTCCGGCAGCCACTGGCTGGGTGATCGTCACCGGCGACGGTATCGTCGCCGAAGGCGGCGAACGGATCGGGACGACGACGAACAATCAGGCCGAGTACGCAGCGCTCATTTCGGCGCTCGAGACGGCCCGCGACTACGGCTACGACGAAGTCCACATCCGCGGCGACTCCGAACTGATCGTCAAGCAAGTCCGCGGGGAGTACGATACGAACAATCCCGAACTGCGCGAACAGCGCATCACCGTCCACGAACTGCTGTCCGCGTTCGACGAGTGGACACTCGAACACGTTCCCCGCGAGGTCAACGACCGCGCGGACGAACTCGCAAACAACGTGCTCGATCAGGGCTGATACGGACTGCTGTCGTCAATTACCGCCGATCACCAGAGACGGGTCGGTGATCGGCGGTAACTCGTTACAGCAGACCGTATGAGGTGGGGTCCCCTCTCCCGATCACCGACGTTAGTGCGAGACAGCGCCGAGACCAGCAAGGGAAAAACCCTCGAGTGCGTACGGATCGGTATGACCGATTCGAACGAATCGCCTGCCGGGGCAGCCGACAGCGTTGACAGCGCCGCGGACAACACGGACGACTCCGCGAGCGAGGAACTCCCCGTCGACGTCGTCGACGACGCCGAACGACTCACTCGACTCGCGCGGACGACACCCGACGACAACGAGGCCCAGGCCCACGCACAACGACGGGAAGAACTCCTCGAGGCCCACGAGTTCACCGCCCGTGTTCGCGACGACGACGGTGACGACACCCTCGTCCTCCACCCCGCAGAGTGGCACGACGAAGCCGAGGGCGTCATCAGGACTGATCGCATCGACGATATCTCGCGGGCAGTCGAAATTCCGCTCGAGGGCACGGGTGATCCCGACGATTGGGATGTCGTCGACGCCCACAACCGCGAACTCGCAGCAGCCGTGCGGACGGCCCACGGCGACGTTCACGGCGACAACGCCACAGCGCTCGCCGATTTCGTCGGTAACCACTACGCGAAACGGATCGAAGACCTCACAGAGGCAGAGCTATCGGAGTTTCAGACGGAGTATTTCGTGCGCAACAGTTGGCCATCAGCCGAGCAACGAGCCGTGATCGAGGACTCGATCAGACTCGTCTACGACGTTGCCGGCGAATCGATGCCTGACACACACGTCCGGTGATGTGTCTCGACGCGTGCGTTCATCCACAAAAAACCGTTCTGGTGGAGTTCGGAGTCGCGTTCAGTAGCTGTTCTCGACGATCTCGTTGATCTCGTCGGCGCGGTCGTCGCCCGTGACGACCTTCGAGAGCGTCCATTCGATGCCGTCGAGGACGGCGTCGTAGCCGTCGTCGGTCAGCGAGTACTGGTTCGTTCGCTTGTCGAGTTCGCTTTTTTCGACCAGTCCGAGATCGACGAGTTCGTCGAGGTTAGGGTAGAGCCGCCCGTGATTAACTTCCGTCCCGTAGTAGTCCTCGAGTTCACGTTTGATCGCCAGCCCGTACATCGGCTCCTTGGCGAGGATGACGAGGATGTTGTTCTGGAACGCGGTAAGTTCGCGTACAATACTCTGTTCGCCGCTGATTGATTGTGCCTCTGACATACTTTTGTAAATGTCATCAGACTATTTAAGACTTGCCAACTATTCGTTCATGTACGTTGATTGGCTTTTGCCCGATCAGTCGCTATACCGCCGGATAGGAGTGGATACTGTCACCGGTTCGGGGCCCTCTGCTGACCGTCATCCCGAAGATAATACACGATTCGGAACGTACGTTTTGATCGATCGTGGACCGCACATGTCTGGTCAACCGTTGGGAAGCCCTCGAGCCCGGACCAAACCCACCGAAAGAAATCCACGCCGTTATCGAGTGTCCCAAAGGCGAAGAAAACAACGTTGCCGGCGCTGTCACCGCCTGATTCACGAGAGTTATTTGTACACGTTTGGTTCATGCATTATGAGCATGAGTAATTTTATTTGGGTTGGTGTGCTACACTGATTTGTTATGGCAGCAAGCAACCGGTCCCCACAGACGCCTCGAGCAGACGACACCGACGCCGGTGTCGGTATGGCTCACCTGACGGTCGTCCCCGCGAACTTCGACGCCACCGAGGACGACGAACGCGACGAGTAATCCCTTACTGAAAGGCGGCAGATATCGCTGTCGTCTGGGTTGAGGCTGCTCCGCCGACAGTCACTCCGAGTCACGTCACCCCGGTGTGTCGATGCCGTTGGATCGTCATCGTGGTCGTGGCCCCGTTGTAGATGTTCTCAATAGAATGTCTCGAAACGAACCTTCTTGTATGCGGTCGAACTACGTCCGGTCATGGGTCTGTTCGATCGATTGCGGGGTGACGGAGCCCCCAGAGTCGCATTTATCGGGGTCGACGGCGTGCCGTACAGTCTCCTCTCGGAGAACGAAGAACTGTTTCCGAACTTCGCTGCACTCGCCGATGACGGGACCGCAAGCGAGATCTCGAGCATCGTTCCACCCGAATCGAGCGCCTGCTGGCCATCGCTGACCACCGGGATGAATCCCGGCGAGACGGGCGTCTACGGCTTTCAGGATCGCGAGGTTGGGACCTACGACACCTACGTCCCGATGGGACGTGAGGTCCAGGCCGACCGCGTCTGGGACCGCGTCCAGGAAGACGGCCGAAAGGCGACCGTAATGAACGTCCCCGTCACCTTTCCCCCACAACGAAACGTCCAGCGGATGGTTTCGGGCTTTCTCTCTCCTGGTCTCGATAAGGCGGCCTACCCGGATGACGTCCGTGACTACCTCGAGACGCTGGACTACCGGATCGACGTCAATCCGAAACTCGGCCACCAGGACGACAAAGCCGAGTTCATCGAGGACGCACACGCGACCGTCGACGCTCGCTTCGAGGCGTTCAAACACTACATCGAGGAAGACGACTGGGACCTCTTTTTCGGCGTCTTCATGACGACCGACCGGGTCAACCACTTCCTGTTCAAAGACTACGAACGCGACGGCGAGTACAAAGACGAGTTCATCGAGTTCTACCAGAAGATCGACGACTACATTGGTCACCTGCGCGAGGCGCTGCCGGACGACGTCACGATGATCGTCGCCTCCGACCACGGCTTTACCAGCCTCGATTACGAGGTTCACTTCAACGAGTGGCTTCAGGAGGAAGGCTGGCTCTCGTTTGCGACCGACGAACCCGAAGAACTGGGTGACATCACCGACGACACCAAAGCCTACTCGTTCATCCCCGGTCGGTTCTACATCAACCTCGAGGGTCGCGAACCGCGCGGCTCGGTCCCCGAGGAGGAGTACGACGAGGTTCGCGATCAGCTCAAAGCCGACCTCGAGGCGCTCGAAGGGCCGGACGGCAACCCGGTCGTCGAGCGCGTCGTCGAGAAGGAAGCGGCGTTCCGCGGCGATCACGACGACATCGCGCCGGATCTGGTCGCGATTCCGAACAAGGGCTTCGACCTCAAGTCCGGGTTCAAAGCCGACTCCGAAATCTTCACCACCGGCCCCCGAAACGGGATGCACAGCTTCGATAACACCTCGCTGTACATCGATCACGCCGATGCGACGATCGATGATGCCGACCTGTTCGACATCACGCCGACCATCCTCGACCTGATGGACATCGAGTACAGCCGCGGCGATTTCGACGGTGCGAGTCTCGTCTGATCGCGCTGTCCCAGGCACACTACGGCTGTTCTCTCGCCGACAGGGGCTCTCTCCAGCGGGTAACTCGACACGTCTCGACACACCCTGCGCAGGATACCGGCGACGGACTTCGAGACCGTTTTCTGCCCGGCACCGAACCGCTGGACATGGACGAGATCATCCATGCTCGCGGCCACGAGCACGTCTCCGCCGACCATCCGAGTACGTTCGAGGTCACCACTGACGACTTTCTCACCCCCGCTGGAGACTGCATCCTTGCCATCGACGCCGATCGTGCACCCGCCGACTTCGATCCCGAGTTTATTGAAGCCTGCCAAAACGCCGAGGCGACGATCACGGTCACGATCGAGGCCGGCGGCTACGCGGACTCGGTATCTGGGCGGGGCGATCCCGACCTCGAGTTGACCAACGAGCGCAGTCTCGTCGGGCGGACGAGCGAGTACGTCGACGATCGGACGATCATGAACGACGCCCCGTTTGCGGCCGAGGGGTTCGACCGCGACCTCGTCGCCGCCTTAGCCGGCGGGGCCGAGGCGACGGTGGCGATCACCGTGGAGTGAGCAGGCTATCAGCCGGTCGTTCCTCTACCACGGTCGTCACCGATGACTGCCGACGGCCTGTTCGTGGAGTTCATCTTCTGCCTGCCACGTGCGGGGTCGGAACGCAATCCCGACGGCGACGAGGTAGAGTGCGACGACGATGCCAGTCACCAGGAGCCCCGAAATCGGGCCAATCGCTGCACTGTCTGGCCACGGACGGGACGCAAACGTAACGACGTGGATGCTCCAGGCCCCGAGCATGACCGAGAACAGAAACAGGTAGATCCGTCGCAGTCGGTGGGCGATCGATTCCTCGAGGGAGATTTTGATGACCGGTCTCCGATAATCCTGGCCGAGCTTGCGACGCCAGTCCGGGTCCTCGAGCCCGCCGGAGGCGTCGAGACCGTACGCGAAGACGTTTCGCTGGAACATACGGACTCGCCCCCGCCAGATGTCGTAGCCACGATAGCGGTGGGCCTCAATGAACAGAAACGCGACGAGTGCCGTCGTGCCCAGCAAGATGATGTAGTGGGGGTTGTTCTGACTCGAGAACGCCCACGTGAGAATTGCACTCATGACGATTACCGCCCAGTTCGTCGTCTGATCGAGGCGTTCTCGCCAGACCTGCATCCGGTGGACTTCGCCGCGATAGAGGTGTGCCAGCGACGAACTCGGCCCCATCTGTTCCTCGAGCAGGCCCGCACCGACCTCGCGGTGTTCGGCGTCGGTTGGATCGACGTCTTTCGTAGATCGCTTCGCCATCGTCTCTTACGTGTGACTCGAGAGCGAAAGAACGTGGTGATCCAGTCGGCCAGTCGATCACAACCGTTAGTTCGACTGCTCTACGACCTCCAACTGATGGCCACAGACTCTCGCGCAGAAACCGTCGTGAATCGCCTCGCCTATCGCTACGGCGATCGTGGCTTTCCCGAACACAACATCGACGGCGGACAGAACGCCGTCACGATCGACGACGATGAGTCGATATTCTGGGACCAGACCGGCGGCAGCCAGGATGCCTTCGTCTGTCTCGTCCGGACGATCCTGAGTCAGAACACGAGCGACAAGGCGAGCCAGCCGGCTCACGACGAACTGATGAGCACATACGGGGACGACGACATCGACCTCGCCGAATCGCTTGCAAGCGCCGAGCAGTCGACGCTCGCCGAAACGATCAGTGGTGCCGGCTTGTACAACCAGAAGTCCGAGACGATCATCGACACGGCCGCGTGGGTCCTCGAGGAATTCGGCTCCGCCGCCGCGTTCGATCGCTACGTCAAAGACGAGGAGCCGTCGACGGTTCGTGAGACCCTCCTCGACGTTCGCGGCGTCGGTCCCAAGACGGCCGACTGTGTGTTGCTGTTCTCGGGTGGCCGGACGGGTGTGTTTCCCGTCGATACGCACGTCCACCGCATCTATCGGCGCATGGGTATCGCCCCACCCGACGCTGACCACGAGACAGTCCGCGAGACACTCGAGCGAGACGTGCCCGCGGCCAAATGCGGCTTCGGCCACACGGCGTCGATTCAGTTCGGCCGCGAGTACTGTACGGCCCGCAAACCCGCCTGTCTCGAGGATCCCGACGCCTGTCCGATGGGCGACATCTGCGAGCAGGTCGGCGTCTACCCCGAGACGGACAAGGTCGTCGATCCGTCCGAGACAGAGAACTGAACGCGTTCCCGCGTCCGGGGCCATCCGTCGCTGTCCGCACCCGATCACTGTCTTTATGCAACTCTGCTTTATCGGCTGAAACAATGGTTTCATTCACCGACGACGAGCGAGACGCAGTCTACAAGACCATCTACGCACGTCGGGATATCCGCCGGTTTCGAGACGAGGCGCTCCCCGAGGATATCCTCGAGCGCCTCATTCAGGCGGCCCACCACGCCCCAAGCGTCGGCTTCTCACAGCCCTGGGACCTGATCGTCATTCGGAACGACGAGACGAAAACCGAGATCGCCGAGATTGCCGACCGCGCCATCGCGGCCGCTCGAGAGGGCTATGAGGAGCCGACGCGATCGGAGTACGCCGCGTTGAAACTCGAGGGGATCCGTGAGTCGCCGGTCAACATCTGCGTGACCTGTGATCCGACGCGGGGTGCACCCCACGTTCTCGGCCGGAGTTCGATGAAGCGCACCGACGTCTACTCGACGTGTCTAGCAGTCCAGAACCTCTGGCTGGCCGCTCGCGCGGAAGGCGTCGGTGTCGGCTGGGTGAGCGTGCTCTACCCCTACGAGGTCCAGGAGGTACTCGACATTCCGCCCCACGTCAAACCGATCGCGTACCTCTGTCTGGGGTACCCCGAAGACGGCTTCCCCGACGAGCCTGTCCTCCAGCAGAAAGGGTGGCGCGAGCGCATGGACATCGACGCGCTCGTCCACGAGGGCCGCTGGGAGTCGACGGCGGCAGCCGAAACCGAGTGACCGGTCGCGTCGTCAGAGGAACCGGAACGTCTCCAAGTTCTTCGGCGCGAACGTCCGGATGTTGTAGTCGTGATACAGCGCCGAGGAGAGATCCTGTGTCGAGCGTTCGTCGCCGTGGACACAGAGGACCTTCTCGGGGCGTGGATTCATCGTTTTGACGAAGTTCTCGAGGCCGGCGCGGTCGGCGTGGCCGGAGAAGCCATCGACGGTTTCGACGTTCATGTTCAGCGAGAGGGTGCCACGGCCGCCGCCGTTGTTACCCATCGCACCGACCTCGCTGGTCGGGATCTCGTCCCAGCCGTTCTGGATGCGGCGGCCGAGGGTTCCCTGGGCCTGGTAGCCGACGAAGACGAGCGTCGAGTCCGGATCGGGACCGAGGTGACCGAGCCAGGACATGATCGGGCCGCCGGTGACCATCCCCGAGGTCGAGAGGATGATACAGGGATCGCCGTCGGCGACGTCCTGGCGTTCCTCCTCGCCGGCGTCGATGTGGTTGAACTCCTCGGCGAGGAAGGGGTTCTCATCGTCGTGGAAGATCCGATCGCGGAGGTCGTCGCGCAGGTACTCGGGATAGGTCGTGTGGATCGCCGTCGCCTCCCAGATCATCCCGTCGAGATGGACCGGCATCTCGGGAATGTCGCCGTTGCGCATCGCCTCCTCGATGACGAGCATGATCTCCTGGGAGCGACCCACCGCGAAGGCGGGGATGACAACCTTGCCGCCCCGGTCGTAGGTTTCGTTGATGACTTCCTTGAGTTTCTCCTCGGAATCCTGCTGGTCGGTCTGGTAGTCGTTGCGACCGCCGTAGGTCGACTCGAGGACCAGCGTTTCGACGCGCGGGAAGTCGTTGACGGCACCGTTGAACAGGCGCGTGTCGTCGTAGTGAATGTCACCGGAAAAGGCGACGTTGTAGAGGCCGTCACCGATGTGGAAGTGTGAGACGGCCGAACCGAGAATGTGGCCCGCGTTGTGGAACGTGAGTTTGACGTCGGGGGCGATGTCGGTGACGTCGCCGTACTCGAGCGGGATGCAGTGTTTGATCGCTTCGCGGACCTGTTCGCTCTCGTACGGTGGCGTGCGACCTTCCTTGGCTGCGACGTCCAAGTAGTCGAGGGTCAACAGTCCCATCATATCGCGCGTGGGTTCGGTACAGTAGATCGGCCCGTCGTACCCGTACTTGAACAGCAGTGGGATGAGCGCGGAGTGGTCGAGGTGGGCGTGAGTGAGCACGACCGCGTCGATGGTCTGGGGACCCGCACCGAGCGCCTCGGGGGCGTGGAGGTACGGCACTTCGCCCTCTGCACCGGGCTTGTCACCGCAGTCGACGAGAATCCGTGTTTCGGGCGTCGAAAGGATAAATGACGCACGGCCGACCTCGCGACAACAGCCGAGCGTCGTGATGCGGACGTACTCGTCGTCGGACATCTCCTCGCGGTGGATCTGCCGGCCGACCTTCTCCAAGATATCCCGGCGTTCGTCGCGTTCCTGTTTGAGGTAACTGCGGACGTTCGAGACCGTTGAGGACTCGATCGGCGGTGTCCGGACGACTTCGGGCGTCCAGCCGACGTTTTTCGTAATATCACGGAGCGTCGACCCGTGACGGCCGATGACCATCCCGGGCTTTTCGGCCTCGATGACGACCTCGCCGGTGTCGGCGTGGAAATCCAGGTCCGTGATGCCCGCCTCTTCGGGGACGACATCCATGATCTCCGCGCGAGCTTCGTCGGGTCGTGAGAGAACGCTCGGGTCGGGACGGATGGTGATCCGCTTGCGGAGCTTGCTCGCGAGTTTCCGAACAAGATCGCCCTGTTGGGCGAACTTCTTCGGATCGCGCGTATAGACCACCAATTCCGGGCCTTCATATTTCACTGAGGAGACCGAGATATCGCTCGGTAACTCGCTCGTGATCTCTGCTTCCAGATCGTCGAGTTGCTGCTCTACAGTACTCATAGGTCGCCGATTGTGGCTTGCGTGAACTCGCCGACAAGGAGCAGATGTTCAGTCGAGTGGAACGATCGGGAACTGGGACTCGAGAAGAGCCCGGAGACGGTCGCTACGAACTGGTATCGAGATCGTTGATCGACACTGTCATCGTGAGACAACGGTGATCATAACCGTCCAGTATCCCGGATCATCGTGGTATTCCGTGCTGTGACGAACACGCTCCCAGGTCGGTTATCCTGGTTCGTGCGGGAAGATTCCAGGGAGAACCCGCTTATTCGACGCTACTCTTTGCGTAGTATAAAAGCCTTCGCAAACATCAGGATGATCCGTCACGAACAGGGGGTATATGGAGCTGACACCGGAACGCGTCGTGGCGGAGCGAGACTGGGTTAGAGACCGGGCTGAGACCGTCGTCCCGGTAATCAATCGCGTCCGCGATGAGCTCGGCGAAATCTTCGAGACGGATGTCGACCACGTGACCGAAGCGCAGTACCTCGACGAAGTCGACGCCGTCTTCGCCGACGGCGATCTGGCAGTCAACGTTGCCGCAATGGTGGCGATTCTTCGGGACCTCGACGTCGAGGGCGACTACCCCGGCTTCATTGTCGACGAGATTCTCGGCCGCGAGCTCGCGGCGACGATCGCCGGCACCCAGCCCCTGCGGACGCTTGGCGAGGCGACCTTTCACTACGCCGATGTGCAGGTCCACGGCGACGAAACCGAAAACGCCGGCATCGATGACTGCGAGGCAGCGCTGGCGGCCGGTTTTCAGGAACGGATTCCAGGGTGGGACTGGACCGAGCGCGAGAGCCCGTTCCGTATCGACCGCCCGCGGTAGCGAACGAGACCCGTGGTGTGCCCGGCCAGTCGGCTTCGACGACCGGAGCCAGCGCTCGCGCAGATTACTGGTCGTCGGATGTCTCGCCAGTCCCGTCTTCGTCGCCCGCGTCGGCACCGGATTCGTCGGCGTCATCAGCGTCATCGCTCGTTTCGCCGTCATCGGCCTCGCTGGACTCGTCGTCTTCTGTCTCGTCCTCCGGTGGTTCTGTCGGCGGTGCTGGCTGTTGTTGCTGTCGCTCGAGGAACTGATCGTACGCGCTGGCCGTGTGGATCGAGTTCACTTCGCCGTCTCTGAGCACGTCGATGAGAAGCGCGCCATCGGCATCGACTCGAAAGAGCCCGATCTGTTCGGTCGACTCCTCGATCGTCAGATCGGGGTTGTCTTCGGCCCGACTCTCGAACGTCGAAATAGCGTCTTCGAACAGTTCCTGTTCGCGCTGTTGGGCCGTTGTGCGATCGATCTCACCGGATTCGAAGTCGTCGATCAGTTCATCGACCTCGTCTTGGCTCGGGCCGACAGCGACAGTGAGCAAGTCGGCTTCATCGTCGCTGTTGAGCAGTTCGAGGTCGGTACAGCCGGCGAGTGAAGCGCCAGCGCCAGTACCCGCGAGTTGGAGAAATCGGCGGCGGTCGTAACCGGTCGTCATTCGAGTCGAACGCATGGACGGACGGGCATAAGCGTTTCTCACACGCAATAACGGTCGTGAGAAACGACACGGCAGAGACCGTTACTGTGTCGGCACGCGACCGCCGTGTCCGGGTTCGCTTCGATCCGTCTCGAGGGCGGGCACGGCAGACACTCGCTGGAAGACGGCCTCGGGATCGCGGTTCCAGTGCCAATGCCAGCGGGTCTTGGCGAGACACCACAGCTTTCGGGCCGTCGAGAGCGACGGCTCGGTACTCAAGACGTCGTACTGCTGATTGCGGATGATGGTATGATGTTCCGCATAGAGGACGGCTGCGAGTAAGACGGGGAGTTGGCAGTCTTCGGGGAGATACCGGATGCCGGCGACGCCCTCTCGGTAGAGGTCCTCCGTTCGCTTGAGCTCTGCAGCCATGGCCCGTCCGAACGACTCAGAGTACTCGAGGCGTTCGATCTGCTCGGCTGAGACGCCGTGTGTGCGAAGCGTTTTTTGTGGCAGGTAGATCCGGTCGCGTTCGATGATGTCCTCGCGAACGTCTCGCAGGAAGTTGGACATCTGGAACGCTTCGCCGAGTTTGACGGCGTGTGGAAGTGCCGTCTCCCGGTCTTCGGGGTCCATGATCGCGGTCATCATCACGCCGACAGCAGCGGCCGAGCCGCGCATATACGACTCGAGGTCGGCATACGTCTCGTAGCGGTCGGTGTCGATATCCGACTGCATCGCGTCGATGAAGACGTTGATTTCGGCGGCAGTGATGTCGTACTCCTGTCGGAGTTCGTTAAACGCAACGAGAACCGGGCCGTCCGGTTCGGTCTCGCCGAGGGCCTGTTTGCGAAGCGACTCGAGTTCGGCCCGTTGTTGGTCGGGGGGGACGCCGGCTGCATCGTCAACGATCTCGTCGGCGATCCGGAAGAACGCATAGAGGACGTGCGTGGCGTGGCGAACCCGTTTCGGGAGGAATCTGGTTGCGAGATAGAACGTCTTCCCGGTCTGCTTCTGGATCGACTTGCCTGCGTTGATGTGTTCCTGTTGCATTCTCAGCCTCGTGCCCGCTGGCCGCGGTGGGATGACGTTTATACGACAGATACGTATAAAATACCTCCCCCTCACTAGTGGGGTTTGTGACTGTTGCTACAGGCTGAATGAATTCACGCAGACAGCCACAGACGGCTGTGAGTCATCGAGAGACCGGTGTTCGGTCGTCAAAGACGGTGGACAAACGCGATTACGGGAGCAAATCGAAATTGGCCCGCCAGAACGGCTCCTGTCGACCGACTACAGATCGACTCAGTCGCCAGCAAACAGTTCGTCGAGGAACTTTCGCTGGGCGGTTCGGAGGTGCTGGTGAAACGTCGAGCGAGAGATATCCATCGACTGGGCGAGATCCTCGCCCGAGACGTTCCGTGGCCACTCGAAGTAATCGGCGTAGTAGGCCGTCCGGAGCGCGGTGAGTTGGCGGTCGGTCAGCGACGATTCCAGCCGCCCCATCAGGTTCTGTGGCGTCTCAGTGGGGTGGTCCGTCTCGTGGTAGCGAATCAGTTCAACGGTGTCATAGCGACCCTCGAGCAGGTCATACGCCGACCTGGCGGACTGGCCGTTCGGAAGGTCGATGGTGAGATCAGCGACCACCGCACCGGTGGCCGTCGAGTGGTTCGTATGCCCTGCCGAGACACTGGCGTCGAAGCGGCGGATCGATGCCCCGTGTTCGGACAGCGCCGTCACGACGCTGTCGCGAACGGCGACCTCGAGGAGCGTTCCGTCGTCGGATGCCGACAGGATCGTCACGTCGGTCACGCCGTCGATCGTGGTCGCCTCGGGGACGCTCTCGAGAGCGCGATCGGCGTGGAAAAACGCGACCGGTTCCCCATCCTTGTCGTAGGTCAGTCCCCGATAGGTGATCGTCGCCTCGAGGTCGTCGGCAAGGATCGTCACGAACAGCGAGGGGTCTTCGACCGCGACCTCGAGTTCGACAACGGTATCGCTTGCGAGCATCTGTCGGGCCTCGATCGCGTTCATCGCGGTTGCGATCGTCTCCGCGAGTGACTCGAGGACGAGTCGCTCCCGTTCGCCGAAGGCGTTCGGCTCCGAGGCAAAGAGAACGAGCACGCCGTACGTGACGTCGCCGTAGGTCAACGGGAATGCCGCGACCGACTGAAACGCCGTGCCAGCGCCTGCTGGCCACCAGTGGTCCGCCTCCGCGAACGTCTCGAGGTCGTGAATAACCTGTGGCTCCCCTGTCTCGAGTGCCTCGACGGCCGGATGGCTGTCGTCCGAGCCGAGGACGAGGTCGCCATCCTCGAGCGGGACGTCATCCGTGCTCGCCCACTCGCGGGGCGCGAGGCGGTTGTTCGTGACGTCGGTTCGGCCGATCCAGGCGAGAACGTAGGGATCGGTTTCGATGAGCCGTGTACACACGCCCCGTTCGATCTCGTCGCGTGTGGCCGCGCCGACGGCAGCGTCGATGACGTCCCGAAGCAGCCCGTCGACACGCTCGAGGACGTGCTCGAGTGCTTGATGTTCCTCGCGGAGTTCCGCGGTCGTCTCCTCGACGGCGAGTTCTGCCAGCTTGCGGTCGGTGATCTCGAGGTGAACGACCGAGACACGGACGTCGCCATCGACGGTAAACCGGTTGGCCCGCATCAGGAACCACTGCTTTTGTTCGGGCGTGTGGCAAGGGTACTCCATCGAAAACGTCTCCTGCTCGCCGTCGATGACGGCCTCGAGGCCGTCGATGGCGCGTCTGGCGTGGTCGTCGTCGTCCATCGCGGCAGTCGCGATGTAGTCGACGCCGAGGTGATCCGTCGGGTGGTCGTCCGAGCCGAACGCTCGCCAGGACTGATTCGTCAGCAGGATCTCGCCATCGGCATCGATGACGGCAACAGTGAGCGGCAGCGTCTCGAGTGTCGCTTCGGCGAGTTCGTGCCGGTGGTCCATCGACTGGTGATTTGCGCTTGACCCTCATAACGAACTCGGGGTGATTCGACGGTCAGTCACGGTGACCGCTCACGGGCATCGACCTGCGGTCGACGGAGCCGTCGCGACCTCAGAGCGCGACGTCGGAGCGATTACACCGCTCTGCGGCGGCTTCGCCGTCGGCGAAGTACTCGTCCCCACGCGAGTAGTTTCCGTCTGCGTACTCGGACGCACCGAGCGCGTAGTACGCCGCGGCATCGCTCAGCGCATCGAGTTCACAGGACATGTCGATCAGATCGCTTCGGAACTCAGCCGGCGCGTCGTCTTCAGCGTCGGTGAACGTATGGTACGCCTTCGTGAACGCAGCATCGGCTGCCGAGAACTCGGAAGCGGCAGTCTGGAACCGTTCCGCCTCGAGTGCGGTGATCGCATCATCGAAGGGGATCATGGCTTCGGCAAACTGTCGCCCACCAGTGAAGAACACGTCCAGGACGGTGAGCATGTCCTCGAGTTCCTCGAGTGTGACCTCCAGTTCGACACGGTCAATCTCGTCGACGTCTTTGAGCGCATCAGTCTCGATATCGTCGAACGTCGACCGTGCGACCGTCATGCTATCCATCGCGTCGTCGTTATATGATTCCGCTCGCTCGGCCACTCGGACCGCGTCTTCCCACCGCTCTTGATCCAGATACTGCTCCCAGACCTCGAACTCATCCATCGCGTCGCCGAACGCCGAGAAAACAGCCACGAAGTCACGGAGGAACTCGACGACATCCTCGAGCGCCGCGATCGTCTCGAGTTGGTCGTCGGTCGCCCCGTCTCGTGCAGCCGCCAGATTGGTCTCGGCGTCGTCGATCCGGGCTTCGATCGGCCGCGTTTCAATTGCGTTCGAACGCTCGCCCAGTGGATCGTCGGTGTCGTCGAGTGCCGCCTCGAATTCGTCGACGGCCTCGTCGAGTGTCTCATCGGCTGTTGCGATCAGTTCCGCCGATTCGTCTACCGTCTGTCCGGTCGTCTCCTCCTCGCTCTCCGTCTCCGCGTTTCCATCGTCGGTATCAGTGTCTGTCTCCTCCTCGTTCTCCGTTTCCTCCTCGGTATTTGTCCCCTGACTCGAGCCATCGTCGTCATCGCCCAGACAGCCAGCGAGTGAGAGTGTGGCGACCGATCCGCCAACAGCGGACAGCGCTCGTCTTCGATACATACCCCGGTGATGAGACTCGAGCGGTGAATGCGTTCACCTTCATATGACCATCGTGAAAAACAACCGTTCGGTCTGACATTCGACGCGATATCGCGGAGGACACCCTCGATTGGCTCAGCGACAGTGGCCATCGATCAGCGAACGGATGTCTCGCTCCGTCGGGACACCCACCACAGACCGATAGTCGCCACAGGCCGTCCAAGGCGATAGGTCAGGCGAAATGATAGCTTGACCAACACTTTTGTGCACATCCGTAGACACCCTCGAAAGAGATCAGCGTGTCACACCACACCACCACTCCGAAGACGGTCGAGCTATGGATCCGTTCGTTCACCCCAATGAGCACGGGTCCGACCCAGGAACGCGCCCTGGAGCGACTCGACGACCTCGAGTCGAACGCGCCGGTCGAGTCGGTCGAGATTGGCGTCTGGGGCAAGGAGGTCGAACAGACGGACCACGCGACGCGGATTCCACACCTCCAGCGGATCGAAACGCGACTCGAGGCGTTCGAATCGTGGGCGGCTCGCACCAGTCGATCGCTCGAGCCGTTCTTTCGAGAGACTCACATCGACTCTTCGATTACGGGCGAGTGTTACGACGTGTGGCGGCTGCCGACGGTTGCCCTTGCGGAGTTCGACGAGGATGACGAACTCCTCCACGTGGCTCCCTGCCACGACGGCGAGGACATGATCGGCGTCTTTGACCGGATCGATGCGCTCATCGACGACGAGACGGACCCATCGGTACCCGTCGACGACGAGCATCGAAACGATGAGGTGATCGTCGACCGGCCGAGCGACCGGACGACCAGCTACGGCCGGGGTCGTATCGAACCACCGTCGTCTCGTTCCGATTGACGTCTGTCACTCGCTGTGAGACTCACGAACAGCGTGAACAACACCTATGGGACTGACTGACATATATCGGTGTATGGTGACCGAATCAGTCAGTCTCGGCCAGTCACGATGTCGCAACTGCGGATTCGAAGCCCCCGGCGGTGACGACGCATGGGGACGGATCGAGGTCCCGAAACTGGGACGAATGACACAGTGTCCGGAATGTGGCAGCACAGACGTGATCACGAGTCGATAACGGTGACGCGACGCAGACAGACTCTTTGGTGTCTCGCCACTAACACCCCCACATGGCACACGAAACGGACGATCACGGGTCCGACGCCGACCAATCCCCGACCGACAGCGAGTGGCGGTCCGAACTGAGCGATGAGGAGTACCGTATCCTCCGGGAAGCCGGGACCGAACCACCCTTTAGCGGCGAGTTCGTCGATCACAACGCCGACGGGAGCTACGTCTGTGCCGGCTGTGGTGCTGAACTGTTCGACTCCGAGACGAAGTTCGAGTCCGGCTGTGGTTGGCCCAGTTTCTACGATACCGACGACGATCGCATCGAAACCAGACTCGACACCAGTAACGGCATGCGCCGGACCGAGGTCCTGTGTGGCAACTGCGGCGGCCACCTCGGTCACGTCTTCGATGACGGGCCCGATCCCACCGGAAAACGCTACTGTATCAACTCGGTCGCGCTCGATTTCGACGCAGAGTAGCGCAGACCAGTCCACGAGCGCAGCGCGCGGACGGGCACGACCATTTTGACTCGACCGATCCGCCGTCGAGAGAGTGATCCAGCCGCCTCGAGAGATTCACGGCGGTCCCAACTGCGAGGAAAACCGATGGATTCTATCACTATCGAATGCGAGTGACCACGAATGGCTTCCGCACGGACCGTCGACGACACCCATCTCCTCGTCGTCGCCGACGAGACGATCCCAGCCGAAGATGGCGACCCAGTCTCGACTGTCGCCGAGCGCGAATTCGACGCCGAACTGCTTACGGCGTCAACCGTCGAGACGGCGCTCGAGATCCTCGCAGCCCGGCCAGTCGACTGTATCTTGTCGCTCCACCAGCTCCCGGACGCACGCGGCCTCGACCTCCTCGAGCGAGTTCGCGAGCGCGAGCCGGAGTGTCCGGTCGTGCTCGCCCCCAGTGATGGCGACGAAACGCTCGCGAGTGCAGCGATCGCGGCGGGCGTAACGGAGTACGTCCCCGAAGATCGACGCGCCACAGACCTGATTGCAGCGCTCGAGCGCGCACTCGAGACAGGGCGGGAGCGACGAGAACGGCGCGCACAGTCGCGCCAGTTCAGTGCGGTTTTCGATGATCCGGAGACGTATTCGTGGGTGCTGGCACCCGACGGACGCGTTCGCCGAGCCAACGCGGTCGCCCTCGAGGCGATCAACGCGACCGAGACTGCTGTCCGCGGGCAGTCGTTTGCCGACCTCCCATGGTGGCGGTGTGCCGAGGCGGGACGAACGGTACTCGAGGCGGCACTCGAGCGGGCCGCCGCTGGCGAGGTCGTCCACAGGGAAGTGACACAAGCGCAGATCGCCGACGAGGACAGCGAGGCGACCGACCCACACACGCTCGAGGTGACCATTCGGCCGGTCTACAACGACTCTGGAACGGTCGGCTCGCTACTTGCACGGGCGAGCGACGTCACCGAGCGCGTCCGCCTCGAACAGGAACTGCGCGAATCAGAGGAACTGCACCGGGTAACACTGAACAACATGACCGATACCGTCCTCATCACGAACGATGCAGGCGAGTTTACCTACGTCTGTCCGAACGTCCACTTCATTTTCGGCTACACGGACGAGGAGATCCACGAGATGGGGACGATCGACCAACTCCTCGGGTCGGACCTGTTCGACCGCGAGGTGCTCGAGGCCGACGGCGTGTTGACCAACATCGAGTGTACGGCGACCGATCGGGCGGGTCGCGAGCACACGCTGCTCATCAACGTCCGTGAGGTCTCGATTCAGGACGGCACGCTCCTCTATAGCTGCCGGGACGTGACGACACGCAAACACCGAGAGGAGGCGCTGACAGCGCTGCACCGAACGACGCAAAAACTGCTCTACGCCGAAACTGACCGCGAGATCGCCGACATCGTCGTCGAAGACGCCCCCGAGATCCTCGACCTCGAGGCGAGCGGGGCCCACCTGTTCGATACCGACGAGAACGTGCTTCGGCCGGCCGCGATCTCACCAGGGTTAAAACGGCTTCACGGGCCGCTCTCACAGCGGCGGGCGACCACTGACAGCATCGCAGGCGGGGTCTTCGTCGAGGGCCAGTCTCGCTTTTTCGAGGATATCCACGACGCGGACGTGCTCTCGGATCCGACGACCGATCTCAGAAGCGGCGCGTTCGTCCCGCTCGGCGACCACGGCGTGTTCGTCGTCGGCTCGTCGCAGTCCGACGCGTTCGACGACGTCGCTCGAGAGCTGACCGATCTGGTGGCGACGACGGCAACGGCGGCGCTCGACCGGGTCGAACGGGAGCGAACGCTCCGTGAACGTGACAGGGAACTCAAACGGCGGAACCGGGAACTCACCCGACTCAACCAGATCAACGAGATCATCCGCGAGATCGACGCCGCACTCGTCCGGGCGGAAACCCGCGAGGAGATCGAAGCGGCCGTCTGCGAACGGCTCACCTCCGACGAGCGGTTTTCGTTCGCCTGGATCGGCGCTGTGGACGTGACGGACGAACGGCTCGTCCCGAACGCACACTGCGGGACGGGACGCGGACAGGATTACCTCGACAGCGTCTCACTGTCGCTTGCGGAGGGACGCGAGCCGGCAGTGCTCACGGCAACGACTCGTGACGTGACCGTCGTCTCGAACGTCGTCGATCGGCTCCACGACGAGCTCTGGCGCTCCGAGGCCCTCGCGCGGGAGTACCAGTCGATCACCAGTGTCCCGCTGGCGTACGACGAGTTCACCTACGGCGTGTTGACCGTCTACGCCGACCAGCCCGACGCGTTCGGCGAGGTGACGCGGGCCGTCCTCGCGGAACTCGGTGAGACGATCGCCGCCGCGATCGCCGCCGTCGAACGCAAACAGGCGCTGTTGACCGACTCCCGGACGCGCATCGAGTTCGACGTCGTCGACGACAGTTTCGTGTTTTCCCGGCTTGCACAGACGGTCGGCTGTGTCCTGTCGTTCGACGGCGGTGTCCGTCTCCACGAAGACGGTGCTGCGGTGTTCGCGACGGTCGAAAACGCCGATCCGGACGCCGTCGTCGACGCGACCGCCGAACTCGTTGCCGTCGAGCGCGCACAGGTGATCAGCGGTGGCGAACCCGGCGGGAACGGAACGGTCCTGCTCGAGCTCTCGTCGCCGTTTCTGGCGCTGCAGCTTGCAGACCACGGCGTCGTGTTACACAGCGTCGAGGCGACGCCGGAGCAGACGCGGATCGTCGTCGACGTCCCACGGACTGTCGACGCCAGAGCGAGCATCGACGTCGTCTCGAACGCCTTTTCGGACGTCGCCCTCCACGCAAAACGCAGCGTCGATCGAACGACCACTCGCGACCTCCGGGCCGAACTGCTCGAGCGACTCACCGACCGCCAACTCGAGGTCGTCCAACTGGCCTACTACGGCGGCTACTTCGAATCGCCACGGGAGCGCTCGGGCGAAGCTATCGCCGAGACACTCGAGATCTCGCCGGCCGCGTTCTATCGTCACATCCGGATCGTGCAGCGAAAGCTGTTCACGATCCTCTTCGAGGAACTCGATGTTCCGGCAAACACTGCGTAAGGGGTTGAATAGTGAACCGTCAAAAATCGTCGACGCTAGCTATCTAACGGACACGCATATCCTAATATCCCTATTATTCCTCAATCGAAATCCCACGCCCCATGAAAGACGTCAAACTCAACCCGAAAGAAGAATCGACCTACGAGTGTTTCGACTGCGGAACTGTGGTCCGTGCGACGGCCCCAGAACAGTGTCCCAACTGCGGTGCTGATATGCGGAATCGACAGACACCGATCGAATAATCGGCGGTATTGCAGTTCCTACGGCTCCGTCTGAAGGTAGTCGATCGCCTCTTCGTCGCTTACCTGCCCGAACGTCTGGTAGAACTGGCCGACAGCACGAAACGACGGTGGCGTCTCCAGGGCAATCACTTCGTCGGCTTCAGCCTCGAGGTCGTCAATACTCCGCGGCGAACCGACTGGCACTGCAAGCGCAACGAACGCGGCGTCGGCGTCCCGTACCTGCCGCAGACAGGCCATCGCGGTTGCCCCGGTCGCGACGCCGTCGTCGACGACGACCACGCGTTTTCCCTCGAGACTCGGTAGTTCAGCGCCGTCACGGTACCGAGTTGCCTTCTCGCGGGCGTTTTCGGCCTCTTTCGTCCGGACCTCCTCGAGGTAGTCTTCGGAGACGCCGAGTCGGTCGATGAGGGCGTCGTTGTGCCAGACGCTCCCGTCGCTCGCGACGGCCCCGATCGCCAGTTCGGGATTTCTCGGGGCTCCCATCTTCCTGGCGACGACGACGTCGAGGTCGGCATCTAGCGCGTCGGCGACCGGACGAGCAACGGGCAAGGCACCGCGAGGAATCCCGAGGACGATATCGGCCTCAAGGCCGCGGCGCTCGAGATGGGCCGCGAGCTGTTCGCCGGCGTCGGTTCGATCGTCGAACATAGTCATGTACGGACTACGACAACCACGTACTATGATTTATGGTGTCATCTATTGGCTGACATATCGAGTTATCCATCAGTTCGAAACAGCCGGAAGACGCCTGCCGAACGGCTATCTGTGGCTGTTCGAGAACCGTGGTATGGATCGCCTTCAGCGAACGCTTCCGAATATCGTCACGGAACGCGGGATCGACAACGGTCGCGTGGGAAACGGTTACCTGACTCTTGCCCCACACTCGAGACAGATGCCCGAACCGAACACGCAGCCACCGACTCGAGACCACGAGATCGCCCACCCCCTCTTTGCGACGCTCTACGACTGGCTCCCACAGGCGTTCCTGCTTGCACCCCATCGGAACTCCCTCGTACAGAACCTCTCGGGGCGTGTGCTCGAACTGGGCTGTGGCACCGGCGATATGTTTCCGTTCGTTGCCGACACGGAGCCGTCGGTGCTCGAATACCACGCCATCGAACCGGACCCACACATGCGAACGCGGGCGGCACGCACCGCTCGAGAGGCCGGCCTCGACGTGACGCTCCGAGACGCCCGCGCCGAATCGTTGCCCTACCCCGACGACAGTTTCGACGTCGTCCTCGCCAGCGTCGTCTTCTGTACGGTTCAGGACCCCGACGCCGCCGTCGATGAGGTTGCACGGGTGTTGAAACCAGGTGGTGAGTTCCGGTTTTTCGAGCACGTTCACGCCGACGGCTGGCAGGGAACCGGCCAGCAGCTGCTCAACCCGCTCTGGAAGCGTGTTGCCGGTGGCTGCCAACTCACCCGCGAGACGCTTCCGCGGTTCGTCGGCCACGACGCCTTCGCAGTCGACGAGATTGAACGCCTCGAGTTCGGGATCTTTCCAGCGACGCCGTTCGTCCGCGGAACGTTGCGGCGTCGACGCGACAGCGTGCTCGGCTAACGGCTCGCAGTCGGTTTCTGAACCGTGCTCGTGTCGAACCCGGAGGCTGCAGGTGGAACCGTTTCCCAAGAGACGGTTTTAGAAGAGGATATGTCCGAACCGGATCGAGAGCCGACGGAAACGCCCACGACTTCCAGAGACGAGGCCGAAGCGGAAGGGCAGTGGATGGCCCGCAACTGGCTCGGGATCGCTGTCGTCTCGATACTGTCGCTGGTGATACTCGCGCTCGCGTTGATGCAGTGGACTGGCCTCGTCAACGTCTTCGCACCGATCGCGGAGACCGAAGGCCAGCAGTGGGGAGCGTTCTTCGTCCTCGCGCTCGTCGTGATTATTCTCGGTGGCTGGAGTTGGAAAGCGATCCTCAGTTAAGACCGGCGCTCCGGTGGCCCGGTCGACGACCCCACTGTCTGTGACTCGAGTCGACTCGTCTTACTGCTCGCCCGCCTCGAGCACCTCTCGATTACGAACCCAGGCGTCGGCACCGAACTTCCGGTCGGCGAGGTCAGCAGCGGCCTCGAGTTCGTCGTCGCGCCAGTCGCCCGCGTCCGCGTCACACCACTCGCCCAGCGCCGTCGCGAGGGTGTCGACGGCGTCCTCGCGATCGATTCCCATCTCGTCACGGATGCTCGTCACTCGGTCGGTGAACACGGCTGGTTCGAGGTCCGTCTCGAAGACGCCGACGTGATGGTCGGGCTCGAGGGCGTAGCTGATCGAACCGTGCTGGATGACGACGTCGCGCTGGCGGTACTGGGCGTTGCCGCTGATCTTCCGTGCGTTCTCGCCCGCACTCGCGGGCGCGACGACGTCGTGGGCCGGGTTGATATCCCGCAGGTAACAGGAGGGGTAGTAGATCGACGACTGCTCGACGGCGGCGAAGTCGGCGTCGACGCCCATCCGCTCGAGTCCCTCGAGCACTGGCTCACAGAACAGTTCGTAGCAGTCCATCAGATCGCCCGGGACTTCGTCCGCGGGAGCGACGATGGTATACGAGATATCGGCGTATCGGTCGTGATAGATCCCGCCGCCGCCGGTTTGCCGGCGCGTGACGTCGATCCCTGCCTGCTCGCAGTACTCCCAGTCGACCGTCTCGGCGTCCTGTCGGTACCCAAGCGAGAGCGTACTCGGCTCCCACGAGTACACCCGGACCGTCCGGATATCGTCCTCGAGTGCCGTCGTCGCAGCCACTTCCTCGAGGGCCATCTGTGTCGCCCCATCACGGGGCTCGTCTCGAAGCAACCGCCACGAACGCTCGGCGAGGTCAGTCATATTCATCTGATCGCTAGCAACCGAGTTAGGGGTTGCGACGGGAACTCACGCCCGAAAAGAACGTCCCCTCTGCTCGCGGTGATCGATCTGGACCAGAAACAGAACGCGACGGAGCCTCGGAGTCGGTTCTCGAGGCCGCGTCAGACATAGGTATGAAATCCGAAAATCGACGTCGAACGGTCCGGTCTGGCGCATCGAGTTGGCACTCGAGAACGGGCTGTCACGGTCGGCGGGCAGCGGTCACAACGAGCCGACAGGTGATCGTATCAAGTAGCTACCGTCTCCGTGTTTCACGCCAGTCGGCCACTCTTTTTTCGAACCGTACCGATCAAGGCGAACATCTTCGCCAGACACCGATTCATCTAGACTCGATGTCGATTATAGATCCATAAAGAATATTATAAACAATGTTCAAAGCTGAGCCACATGGAAGTCCCGCTCTTAGTAACCGATTTCCTCGACCGGGCGCGCAAGTATTACGGCGACGAAGAAGCGATCGTTGCGACGACAGGCGAACGGTTCACCTACGACGAGTTCGGCGACCGGGCCGACCGACTGTCTGCAGTGTTGCAAGAGCGCGGTATCGAGAAGGGTGACCGCGTGGCGGTCCTCGACCCGAACACGCACTACCACCTCGAGTCGGCATACGGGATCATGCAACTCGGTGCGATCCACGCGCCGCTGAACTACCGGCTGACGCCCGAGGACTACGAGTACATGCTCAACGACGCCGGCGTCACAGCCGTGATCGCCGACTACGAGTACGCAGAGCAGATCGAAGCGATTCGAGACGAGGTCCCAGTCGAGACGTTCATCACGAACGATGCCGACGCCGTCGAGGGTGACTGGGAAGATTTCGAGGCGCTCATCGACGACGCCGAACCCGACTACGAGCGCCCAGAGATGAGCGAGGACGACGTCATCACAATCAACTACACCTCAGGGACGACTGGCGACCCGAAAGGCGTCATGCGGACCCACCGCACCGAGTCGCTGCACGCCCAGCTCGTCACGATCCACCACGAGATCACCGACGACGACGTCTACCTCTGGACGCTGCCGATGTTCCACGTCAACGGCTGGGGTCATATCTACGCCATCACGGGCATGGGCGCAAAACACGTCTGTACCCGCGGCGTCGACGCCGGACAGATCTTCACCGACATCGCCGAGGAAGACGTCTCGTTCCTCTGTTGTGCCCCGACGGTGCTCAGCCTCCTCGAGGAGTACCGCGAGGAGAACGACGTCGAACTGACGGGCGACAACCCGATGCGTGTCACCGCAGCCGGCGCTGCACCGCCGGAAAGCATCATCGAAACTGTCGAAGAGGAGTTTGGCTGGCACTTCCGCCAGCTCTACGGCGCGACCGAGACCGGGCCCCTCATCGGCACCTCCGCGACTCGACGCCTCATCGACGAGGACAGCGACCGTCGCTTCGCGCTCAAAAAGCGCCAGGGGATCGCCCCGCTGGCTACCGACGTCGAAGTCGTCGACGACGAGGGTACCGAAGTGCCGTGGGACGACGAAACCATCGGCGAAATCCTCGTTCGTGGTAACCAGGTCATGGAAGGCTACTGGGAGAAACCCGAGGAGACCGACGAAGCGTTCAACGACAAACGCGAGGGCTGGTTCCACACCGGCGACCTGGCTGTTGTCAACGACGACGGCATGATCGCCATCCAGGACCGCGAAAAGGACATCATCATCTCCGGCGGCGAGAACATCTCGAGTATTGAACTCGAGGACACGCTGTTCGACCACGAGGCTGTCTCGGACGTGGCCGTCATCCCGTCCCCGAGCGAGAAGTGGGGCGAGACGCCGAAGGCGTTCGTCGTGCCATCGAACAACGACCCCGAGAACCCACCGATCTCTCCGGACGAATTGACGGCGTTTACCCGCGACAAACTCGCCGGCTACAAGGTCGTCCACCGCGTCGAGTTCGTCAACGAACTGCCCAAGACGGCGACGGGCAAGATCCAGAAGTACGAACTCCGCGAAGAGGAGTGGGACGAAGAAGACGGCATGGTCGGGCAAGGATAACACGCGGCCGGACCACGACGGCCGATACGGGGCCGTCCGTCGCCCCGAGCCGATCGACAGCGTAGCGCCTTCGAAATCTGCAGTCGCCGACCACTTGCCGCGCCGCCGTGACTGCCAGCGGGACCTGCCGTGCTGTTTTTGCTGTGTGTGGCCAACAACTGAACCGATCACACACCCATCCAGAGTCGCCGTACGATGAGAGTGCAAACGGTCAGTGGCTACTATAGACTCCGCTGTTGACTCGCGTACTCCATGGGATCGCCAACTCGTCCGTTTGACGCCAGGGTATCGACAGGGATGCCCGTCTCAAACACGGTGAGTTTTGATTCTATATCCCAGTATATGATTTATGGCTGGCAGTGAACCACGCTCGAGGCCCGACACGTCGCGCTGAACGCGACTGGCTGTCCGGAAGACGGGGTACAACGAGCCACACCGGCCGAAAACAGGTTCGACACTCGAGTTCGAACTGCTCAGTTGCGGCTTGCGGTGATCGCCCGCCGGCGGTCGACCCACCTGCGGTGCGCGTCACGACGTTTTTACGTATCCACCAGCTATCTCGCGTATGGTGCGGAACGTCGCCGGATTACTTCCGGAACTCGAGGCCGAGGACTTCTATCTCCTTTCGGGGGTCGAACAGGGGATGCGCTTTTCGGAGTGGGTCCAGCGGGAGAAGCTTCCGAAGTTCTCCGGCCTGACCGAAGAGGAGGTCGACTACCGACTCGAGCGCTGTCTCAAGCGCGGGTTAGTCGAAAAGAAAACGATCCAGTATGAGGGGTACACCCTCCAGTTCGAGGGGTACGATATCCTCGCGTTGCGAGCGCTCGTCGAACAGGACACGATCAGCGAGTTCGGCTCCCCACTGGGTGTTGGGAAGGAAAGTGACGTCTACGAGGTCAAATCCTACAAGCCACTCGCCCTGAAGTACCACCGCGAAGGCTATACGAACTTCCGGGAAGTCCACAAAGAACGCGATTACACGTCGGACAACGAGCACGTCTCCTGGATGTACACCGCTCGAAAAGCCGCCGAACGGGAGCATGATATCCTCGAGGCACTGTATCCGGACGTCTCGGTTCCCCGACCGATCGGCCAGAACCGCCACGTTATCGTCATGGAAAAGATGGACGGCGTCGAGCTCTCACAGACGAAACTCACGGACGAGCAGGTCCTCGGTGTCCTCGACTTGTTGCTCGAGGAGATCGCACTCGCCTACGAGACTGGCTACGTCCACGCGGACATGAGCGAGTACAACGTCTTCGTCAGCGAGGACGGCGTGAAAATTTTCGACTGGCCACAGGCGATTCCGACGGATCACGAGAACGCAACCCAGTTCCTCCGGCGTGACCTGACGAACACCCTGGGGTATTTCCGCCGCAAGTACCCCCAGCACGTGCCGGATGCAATCGACAGCGAGGAGGTAGCTGCCTCGATCGAGACGGGATCGTTCGACAGCGTGACCGACTCGCTTTCGTAACGGCTTCACGTTTTCAATCGCGATTCGGGTCGCAGCTGGTTCCGTGGACAGCGAGTGCGCTGTGACCTGTTTTAAATCCTATTTTGCGATATGAAATGTCCGTGGCAGCCACGGATCGAATCCGAGCGACGTGTGCTCGTGTTCGCAGCCAGTATTGTCACGGCTATCGACGGATGAGGGGATTCATTCTACTCGCGCCCGTACCTCAAACCATGAGTGAGAATACCACGCATGGTATCGACAGCGTCGGTATCTGGGGTGGTGGATTCACTGGCGGACTGGTCGGCGGGATCGCCATGGGGCTGGTCCTCCATCTCGGTGCGAACCAGATCGAACTACTCGGCGGACTCGTCCCCGGCGGGGGAACAGCAGTTGCAGTCGGCTGGACGTTCCATCTAATAATCAGCGTCCTGTTCGGGCTGGTGTTTGCGACCCTCGTCTCGAGGACCGTGGGCCAAGAGCTGCTGGAGACGTTCATCGACTACGTGATCGCTGGCCTCGCCTTCGGTGCGCTCCTCGGTCTCTTCGCCGGCGGTGTCCTCTTCCCGGTGGCGATGGCAGGGGCTGGCGTGGAGACGCTCCCGCTTCCGTTCTTGCCTATCCCCGGCATTGCGGGTGAGTTGGTCAGTGCACTGCTGTTCGCGCTTGGCCATCTCGTCTACGGGCTGATCCTCGGAGCCGTCTTCGCGGCGATCAACGGTGTGACGCCGGCAGCCGTCGAGAGACGAACCCCACTCAAGCGATAGGTCAGCACACGAGTTTTCGACGCCGACCGACGTTTGATGTCTCTCGAGTCCGCCGTTCGTGGAGTTCGAAGCTCTTATACTCGAGAGTTGGATAGGTTCACGCAGACTCGCTGGGTCGCGGGCGTCAGCGGGCACCTGCTCGGCATTGTGCTACAGGTCGGAATGTGATCCGCGGGGCAAAGCCCCGGTCAGGATTGAACCAGAAAACGCCCGCGGGAACATACAATGGCAAAAAGCTTCTACTCCCATATCAAGGAGGCATGGAAAGACCCCGACGACGGCAAGCTCGGGGAGCTGCAGTGGCAGCGAAAGCAGGAATGGCGAAACCAGGGCGCAATCGAGCGTATCGACCGCCCCACCCGCCTCGACAAAGCACGCGAACTCGGCTACAAGGCCAAACAAGGCATCATCATGACGCGGGTTTCGGTCCGCAAAGGGACCGCCCGGAAAGAGCGCTTTACGGCCGGCCGACGAACGAAGCGCCAGGGTGTCAACCGCATCGGGCGGCGCAAGAACATCCAGCGCATCGGTGAGGAGCGCGTCTCCCGGAAGTACCCCAACATGCGGGTACTCAACAGCTACTGGGTCGGTGAAGACGGCTCGCAGAAGTGGTTCGAAGTGATTCTCGTCGATCCGAACCACCCCGCAATCGAGAACGACGACGACCTGAACTGGATCTGTGGCAGCGCCCATCAGAACCGCGCCTTCCGTGGCCTGACCAACGCCGGCAAGGCCAACCGCGGCCTCAACAACCGCGGCAAAGGTGCCGAGAAGGTCCGTCCGTCCAACAACGGCGGCCAGGGTCGCGCAAAGTAACCTCGACCGACGCTCTTCCATTTCGATTTTCTCGACTCGAGTCCGACGAGTCCGAAGCGACTGCTGTCGACCGTGTTCAGCCACCGACCGTCCCCAATTCGATCGAGGTTTTTCGCCGCTACTACTCCCTTTCCAAGCGTCGACTACAGGCTCGAATCGACCCGCACCATCAGATCGAGCCAGCAGGTCAGGCTTGGCGCGCCACTAGCGGCCGGAGGCTTATTTTATTGGCCGACGTACACGCGACAGATGGTAGACCACGTTCTCGTTCCGGTAGACGACTCGGCCCAATCGATGGACGCACTCGAGTTTGCCTGTACGGAGTATGCCGATACCACGATTACGGCACTTCACGTCCTCGATCCCGGGGACTTCTACGGCGCAACAGGTATCGAAGGCGGCGCGATGGCGAACTACGAGGAGATCCAAAAACACCACGAGAATCGGGCCGAAGAACTCCTCGAGCAGGCACGCAAACGGGCTGCCGATCACGACGTGGAACTCGAGACGGACCACGTCATCGGCGGAATTTCGCGCTCGATCGTCGACTACGCCGACGAACACGACGTCGATCTGATCGCAATCGGTAGCCACGGTCGGACGGGCGCGAGTCGCATTCTCCTCGGCAGTGTGGCCGAGAAGGTGGCTCGTCGCTCCCCGGTTCCGGTGACGATCGTTCGGTGAGTGTCGCTCCGACGGTGGCTGGGCGCGACACGTCGAAGACGTATCCGTGCGTATGTTTCTCACAGACACCCACATATGAACAGTTAGGAGTGATCCGCGCCACCCGATACGCATGACCGACGCCGAAACACAGATCGCACTCGTCTGTGTCCAGAACGCCGGGCGAAGCCAGATGGCGACCGCATACGCCGAACGCGAACGCGAGACTCGTGAACTCGCCGACGAGATATCGATTCACTCGGGTGGCACACACCCGGCCGACGCCGTCCACGACGTCGTCCGCGATGCGATGGCCGAGGTCGGGATTGACCTCTCAGATCGCGACCCCCAGAAAATCGCGACTGAAACCCTCGAGTCCTGTGAGTACGTCGCGACGATGGGCTGTTCGACGCTCGAACTTGAGGCCGACACCGACGTCCGCGACTGGGACTTACCGGATCCACACGGACAGGATCTCGAGACGGTTCGAGAGATCCGTGACGACGTGAAAACACGTGTCGAATCGCTATTCGACGAAATCGAGTCAACGCGAACCGACTGATCGACTGCAAAAACGGCATCGCGCGACAGCGTGGTTATGAAACGGGGGGCTCGAGTCGCGGTGTGGCTTAGGCCGAAACGGTGTGGCTCTCTTGTTCGGATTCCGAGGACCGCATATCCAGGTCGGCCCGGAGCGCCTCGATCGCCTCTTCGGGATCCGTTTCGGAGTCGAAGACCCGGTCGAAGCCCATCTCCCGGAAGAACGTCCGGGTTTCCTCAAAGTCGTCCTGTCCAACGGCGAGGTTGCCGCCGATATAGGTCGTGACATCCTCGAGGCCAGCGTTGACAATCTGCTGGTGGAAGCCCTCACAGTCCTGTTTCGCGTGACCGTAGAGGGAGGAAACGAGTACAGCCTCGGCGTCGTGAGCCGTTGCGGCGTCGACGAACTCTTCCTGGGAGCTCTGGACTCCAAGGTTGACAACGTCGAAGCCGGCTGCCTCAAACGCCTGTTCCAGGATGGTGATCCCGACGACGTGTGCGTCGGAACCGATCACGCCGAGGATGACTGTCTTCGTCATGTTCGTACTACCACCAACAGGGGGGAACACTATAAACCTAATGATTAATAATGTGGTAGTGATTCACATGGTCTTTCATGCAGGACGTCATGGCCCCGTCCCATCACTGTCCGCACACGGCGGCGCTGACACTCGAGTAGACCGTTGACGGCTGCTCGAGTCGAACGACAAGAAAGCGCGGCGACCGATCAGACTGTCGTCAACGCCCCAACCGGCGCATCAGTGTGGTTGCGAGCCCGCTGGATACCGTCCTCACCAGCCGCGATGAGAGCGAAGACACCCGCGACGTTTGCATCGGCGGTGTCGACAATATCGAGCAGGAGTTCTTGTGTTTCGCCCGAGCGGATGAGGTCGTCGACGACGAGCACCGACTCGCCAGCGTTGATCGCCGACTCCGGGAGGTAATAGGTGAGTTCGATCCCCGACTGCAGCCGTTCGCGCGCCTCGATGAACTCCTCGACGGCGGTCTCCTTGCGCTTTTTGGCGTACGCACACCGCGTGCCGTAGTAACTCGCGAGTGAGGCGGCGAGCGTGATCCCGTCCGTCGCGGCGGTCAGCACCACGTCGGGGCGGTCGAAATCGAACCCGTTTGCAACGACGGGAGCGACGAGGTCGAGAAACGGCTGATCGAAGACGGTCGCGGAGTTGTCGACGTACCCTTCCTCGTCGACACGGATCCGTGACTCGAGTTCGTCGGCCAGCGCTTCCCGGCCGAGGTCCTCGACGACGGTTCGCGCGCGCTCGGCACCCGGAAGGACGTGGCCGTTGACGTACCGGTTGAGATCGCCCGCCGGAAGCGCTGTCGTCTCGGCGAGTTCATCGTACGTCCGTGTCTCTTTTAACATTCGCAACACGTCGACGGCCCGCAACTGCAGGGCTGCCTTCTCTGCTCTGTTCATATACCTATGCACGATTCCGCAACTATGGATATTTCGATTGGAAAAATGCGTGAGATTACCACAAACATGGACCTAGTCGTCGCGACAGCGGGAGCGTCCACATCGCAGGCAGTCTGTAGTCACAGACTGCAAAACCGTTGATCGAACACAAAACCGACCTCGAGCGACCGTGCTCAGTCCTGCAAGAAGTCCGGCTCCGTCCGCTGCTCGTCGCGTTCGGCCTCGAGGTGGGCCTTGAACGCGTCGATTTCGACGTCGTACTCCTGATCCTCGAAGCGGTCACGGACCGAGATGTTGCCGTCGGCTTGTTCGTTGTCGCCGACGATGATCTGGTAGGGCACGCGGTCGTCGTGGGCCGCACGGATCTTGCGCTCGAGCGTCGAGTCGCGGTCGTCGACCTCGACGCGGAACTCGTCGAACTCGTTTGCGACCTGATGGGCGTAGCCGAGGTTGTTATCCGAGATCGGCAGCACACGAAGCTGTTCGGGCGCGAGCCACAGCGGGAAGCGACCCTCGTAGTGCTCGATGAGCATCATGAAGAATCGTTCGTAGCTGCCATAGAGCGCGCGGTGGATCATCACCGGCTCGTGTTCGTCGTTGTCCTCGCCCACGTAGGAGAGGTCGAACCGTTCGGGCATGTTGAAGTCCAGTTGGACCGTCGGCCCGTCCCACGAGCGGCCGATGGCGTCCTCGAACGCGAAGTCGATCTTCGGGCCGTAGAACGCGCCGTCGCCCTCCTCTAACTCGTAGTCGAGATTGCGCTTCTCGAGGACGTTCTCGAGTTGTTCTTCCGCGTGTTCCCAGATCTCGTCGCTGCCGACCGACTTCTCGGGGCGGGTGGCCAGGGCCATCTCGTACTCGAGGTCGAACGTCTCCAAGACGTCCGTGATCATGTCCATGATCTCCTCGACTTCGCGTTCGATCTGGTCGGGCCGGATGAACAGGTGGCCGTCGTCGATCGTAAACGCCCAGACACGGGAGAGCCCCGAGAGTTCGCCGCGCTGTTCCTTGCGGTAGACCTTCCCGTTTTCGGCGTAGCGGATCGGGAGGTCGCGGTAGCTCCAGGACTGGTCCTGGAAGATGGCGGCGTGGCCGGGGCAGTTCATCGGCTTCAGGCCGAACTCGTCGTCGCCGACGTCGAAGATGAACATGTCGTCGGCGTAGTTCTCGTAGTGGCCAGAACGGTGCCAGAGGTCCGTCTTGAAGACGTGGGGCGTCTCGACGTAGTCGTAGCCGGCGTCTTTGTTGAGGTCCTCGACGAAGTCCTCGAGTTCTTTGAGTACCGTCTTCCCCGGCGGGTGATACAGCGGCAGTCCGGGGCCGGTGACGTCCTGAATCGAGAACAGGTTCATCTCGTTGCCGATCTTCCGGTGGTCGCGCTTTTCGGCTTCCTGCTTGCGCTCGAGGTAGGCCTCGAGGTCGCTTTCGTCCTCGAAGGCCGTGCCGTAGATGCGCGTCTGCATCGTGTTTTCCTCATCGCCGCGCCAGTAGGCCCCGGCGATCTCGAGCAGTTCCACGACGCCGATCTCGCCCGTCGAATCGACGTGCGGGCCGGCACAGAGGTCCTCCCACTCGCCCTGTTTGTAGAACGAGACCTCGTCGTTCTCGTCGGCGAACTCCTCGAGTAACTCGAGTTTGTACGGCTCACCGGCGAGGCGGTCTTCGGCCTCTTCGATCGAGACGTCCTCGCGTTCGATCTCGTAATCCTCCTCGATGATGGCCTCGATTTCGTCCTCGAGGGCGTCGAGGTCTTCCTCGTCGATGTCGAGGTTGTCGAAGTCGTAGTAGAAGCCGTCGTCCGTCGGCGGGCCGATGGCGAGGTCGACGTCGTCGTAGTGGCGTTCGACGGCCTGGGCGAGACAGTGCGAGGCGGAGTGGCGCATCACGCGGAGGTACTCATCGGACTGGTCGGTGACGATCTCGAGGTCGACACCGTCGTAGACGGGCGCTTCTTTGGCGACGAGTTCGCCGTCGAGTTTGCCCGCGACCGTGTCACGGCCGAGGCCGGGACCGATCTCGTAGGCGCAGTCTTCGACCGTCGATCCCGCGTCGACCTCAAGTTCGGAACCGTCTGGCAGTACGACCACGAGTTGCTCCTGTGATTGTGGATCTGATTCTGACATGGCTGTTACTATGGCTTGGTTGTGAACTTCGGTGAGAAGTCCGATTTGACGTCCGCTCTGGCCGCTCGTCTGTGGACCCGTGTCGACACAGCGAGCGGTAGGTGTAGATTAAAAACGGGCGAAAGCCCCTGTAAAGCGGACACCTACCATCGTGGCTATGCGTAGTCTCGAGCGGAATAAAAACATTGTGATGGGGCGCCGTCGACCGAACCGTTTTGGCTCCGAGTCGGCTACCACAGGTCGTGGGCTTCGATCCGCCACCGGACGACGATCCGTTCGACGACCCGTTCGGAGACGACCCGCTCGAGGACCCGTTTGCGGACGACCCGATCGGTGGCGGGGATGGTGACAGTGGTAACGACCTCGAAGAGGCGTTCAGCCAGGGCTCGCGATCGACACTGCTCGCGTTCGTTATGGTCGCGGTGCTCGTTCACGCTGGCCTCTTTAGTGCGAGCCTCGGCGTGATGCTGATCGGATTTCGGAGCCAGTGGATCGTCGGCGGCGCGCTTGCGGTCGGCGGAGTGCTCGCTCTGAGCCTAGCTGTCGTCGGATACCGCCGGTACAAGCGCCGCCGGTGAGCCTTCATACGGATTGCTGTAACTATTTACCGCCGATCGCCAGAACGGGTCGGCGATCGGCGGTAATTGACTACAGTAAACCGTATCTGTCGTCGACTCGAGACGGGGGCAGAACGGACGGGTCATAGAGCAAAACGACCCGAGCGCTCGGTGTCAGTTCCGATCGGCCAGCAACTCTTCGGCGGTGACAAGCGCCTCCATCTCGACGTCTGCGGCTTCGACGTTTTCGCGGCCGCCTTCCTGTCGGTCGACGACAACCAGCGCGCGGTCGACGGTCGCCCCGGCGTCCCGGAGTGCTTCGATCGCGTCGACGAGACTCGTCCCCGTCGTCACGATGTCCTCGAGGACAACGACTTCTTCGCCGTCCTCGAGGCGGCCCTCGACTAAGTTCGCAGTGCCGTACTCCTTGCGCTGCTTGCGCGCGATGACGTAGGGGACGCCGGCAGCGACGCTCGTCGCAGCCGCAAGCGGGACACCGCCGAGGGCGACGCCGCCGAGTTTGTCCTCCGGCGTGACGCGCTCGGCGAAGGCATCGGCGATTGCCTCGAGACAGCCCGGATCGGTCTCGAAGAGGTACTTGTCGACGTAGTACTCGCTGGTGCCGCCGTGAGAGAGTTCGAACTCGCCGAACTGGACGGCATCCGCCTCGCGCAGGGCATCGATGAGTGCCTGATTCGTCATTGCTCGAACGGGCGGGCCGAACCGAAATAAGCGGTGTGGATCGGGCCAGCACGCGACCGCACAAATCGAAGCCAAAAACGACTAACGACCCCCCTTCGTCGAACACAGCATGCACGTCTCTATCGTCGGCAGCGGCTACGTCGGCACCACGGTCGCGGCCTGTCTCGCAGACCTCGGCCACGAGGTCGTCAACATCGAGATCGACCAGGAGATCGTCGATACGATCAACGCGGGCGAGGCCCCGATCCACGAGTCGGGCCTCGCAGACCGTATCGCCGAGCACGCGGGCACGAATCTGCGGGCGACCACCGACTACGCGGCAGTTCGGGAGACCGACCTCACCTTCCTCTGTCTGCCCACGCCGCAGGCCGAGGACGGCAGCCTCGACCTCGCCGTCATGCGCGCCGGCTCCGAATCCCTCGGTCGCGCGCTCGCGGCAAAAGCCGACGACCACCTCGTGGTCGTCAAGAGCACGGTGCTCCCCGGAACGACCGAGGACGTCGTCGGACCCATTCTCGAGGACGAATCCGGCAAACGAGTTGGCGACGATCTCGAGCTCGCGATGAACCCCGAGTTCCTGCGGATGGGGACGGCCGTGACGGACTTCCTCGAGCCCGACAAGGTCGTCGTCGGCGCAACGAGCGAGGATGCCGCCGCGACGTTGCGCGAGTTGTACGCACCAATCGTCGACCGTGAGGCGACCGACCTCGTCGAGACCGACATCCGCGAGGCCGAACTCATCAAGTACGCCAACAACGCCTTCCTCGCCTCGAAGGTCTCGCTGGTCAACGAACTGGGAAACATCGCAAAGGAGTACGGCGCGGACGCCTACGAGGTGCTCGAGGCAGTCGGCCTCGACGACCGCATCTCCGAGCGATTCATGCGCTCGGGGCTGGGCTGGGGTGGCTCCTGTTTCCCGAAAGACGTCGACGCGCTGCGGGCCGGGGCCCGCGAGCAGGGGTACGATCCGGCCCTGCTCGACGCCGTCGTCGCGATCAACGACGCCCAGCCCCGCCGACTGGTCGACTCGCTTGCGGCCCACGTCGACCTCGAGGGCGCACGGATCGCGGTGCTCGGCCTCTCTTTTAAGCCCGGCACCGACGACATCCGCAAGTCGCGCGCGCTTGACGTGATCGAGTATCTACAGGATCGTGGGGCAGCCGTCGTCGCCTACGACCCGGTCGCGATGGAGAACGTCCGACCGAAATATCCCGAGGTCGAGTACGCCGAGTCGGCCGCCGCCGCGCTCGCGGACGCCGACGGTGCGGTCGTCGCGACCGACTGGCCCGAGTTCGACGATCTCGCGTTCGACGGAATGGTCCAGCGCGTGGTCGTCGACGGTCGCCGGATCGACGTCGACGAGGAGTCACTCGAGGTCTACGAAGGGTTGACCTGGTAACGTCACACGGCTCGCTCGAGCCGCAGTGATAAACCAGTCACTGGTCAATCAGTACGTTTTTGCAGTCACAGAGGAGAGTCCCTGCCGATGGACAATGACGCGGTTGGTGCGGGCTCGAGGCTGTCGGTTGGCGATGGAGAGGTTCTCGCCATGAGTCAGGAGACGCGCGAGCTCGCCGCCGAGGATGTCTGTATTCTTATCCCGACGCTCGATGAAGCAGCCACGATCGGCGACGTCATCGACGGCTTTCACGCAGAAGGCTACACGAACGTCTTCGTCGTCGATGGCGACTCCGAGGACGACACGCGTGAGATCGCCCGCGAGCGCGGCGCACACGTTCTGGTCCAGTCCGGCGACGGCAAAGGACAGGCCGTCCGCGAAGCCCTCGAATACGTCGATGTCTCCTACGTGTTGATGGTCGACGGCGACGGGACCTACGATCCGGCCGACGCGGATCGGATGCTCGAGCCGCTCTCGCGTGGGTACGACCACGTGATCGGCAACCGGTTTGCCGATATGGACGACGACGCGATGAAGGCGTTGAACGGGTTCGGCAACCGGGCGATCAACAAATCGTTCCGGTTCATTCACGGGGCCGACTACGACGACATTCTCTCGGGGTATCGGGCGTTTACGGTCGACTCGTTCGAGCGCCTCTCGCTCGACTCTGACGGCTTTACGATCGAAACCGAACTCGCCGTCGAGTGTGTCAAACACGGGATCGACACCACGGTCGTCCCGGTCAGTTACAGCGCCCGGCCGGAGGCATCGGAGACGAATCTCCATCCGCTCAAAGACGGCGGGACGATCATTCTCGCGTTGTACTCACTCGCCAAGACCAACAACCCGCTGTTTTATTTTGGCAGCCTCGGCGTCGGCGGTATCGTCTCCGGTGGCTTCATTGCGACGTACGTCCTCTGGCAGTGGATCCAGCACGGACAGGGACACGAGATCATGGCGATGGCGTCCGCGGCCGCCATCCTGCTTGGCGTCCAGTTACTCATGTTCGGCGTGCTCTCCGATATGCTTGTTACGCTCCATCGCGAACAGCGACGCCGTCTCGAGCAGATTACGCGCGACGATCGAGAGTGAGATGACGAGTCGTGACGACCGTTTTCAAAACGGGAGCATCGATCGCATCTGCTGGAAGACGCCGCCGGAGTTGTTCCGACGGTACTCCTCGAACGGTTCGTGGAGGGCGTTAAGCAGTTCCTGGCGGGAGCGAAACTCCGCCGTGTCCACTTCATCGAGCATCGCCCCCAGCGCGACGTCGTTGCCGTGGACGTCATACGGGATCTGCTCGTGTCCGAGTTCAGCGGCGACATCGTCTGTTGTCGCCGGAAACGAGAGGTCTGCCGTTCTGAGATGTGCGTCGACGGCGGCGATGCCGAATTCGATACTCTCCGGTTCGTCGTCGTCTCCGCTCGAGGGTGGCCGGACTCCCATACCGACCAGTAGCGCGTCCGATAGCAAAACCGCTACGAAGACTGACGCAGATCCCGCACGGTCGATACGCCTTTGGCGTCGGCGACGGAGTATGGCGTATGACCGAGTACACGACGGTTTCGATTCCAAAGGATCTCGCTGACCGCGTCGATGATACGATCGAAGGAACGAGCTTCCAGAGCACGAGTGACCTCGTCCGATTCCTGCTTCGCAGCATCGTCATCCAACACCAGAAGGAAGGCGAACTCACCGAAGCCGAGTTCGAAGAGATCACCGAACAGCTTCGCGGCCTCGGCTATCTCGAGTAGTGCACGCTCGCTGCTGTGCGCTCGGTTACAGTGACTGCTCGGGCGGGCTAGCGTCGATGACATCGAGTGACTGGCGCGTGCCGCGGCGATCAAACGCAGCGAACGACCGTTCGTCGAGCTCCCATGGTGGGACGGCCACGAAGATCACTTCCGCGAGGTCATCTCGCCGGGTCACCTCGAGTTCTCGGACCGGGTGGGAGACGAACTGACCCTGGGCCTGCCGGGCAGGTGTCGAGAGGTTGACGCCGAACACGGCGTTGACGGCGTTTCCCGGATCGGGGAGAAAGAAATCCGTAAACACCGGTGTGTCGGGCGGGAGTCCGGATCCAGCCCCCTCGAGTTCGTCGGCGAGGGTGACCGAGACGCCGGTCGCAACGCGGTTCGGGTCGGCGTCGCTGGCCAGATCGAGCAGGACATCGACGAGAGCGCGCGTGATGTAGACCATAGTGGTCGTCTTAGGCGCGGCTTGTAGTTAGTTGTATGCCACGCGAGTGACACCGCGAGACGGCGATCTAGAGCGGGACGAACTGGCGGACCATCCCGGCATACAGCTGTGGCGTGTGCCGGACCGATTTCGTCAGCGCATCCTCGAGTGCCGTCCCAGCGTCGGTCAGGACGCCGTGGCCGTGGCCGACGAGCACCCGCTCGGGCTGAAAGCGCCCCAGTTCCGCCCGCGGTGGGCGGAGTCGACGCATCGGATGCACGCCAAGACGTTCGCTCCCGGCGAGAAAGTACGACGCCGTCCCGACCGATTCGGGGACGAGGAGCGTCCCATCGGCCGGGTTGTAGAGGGCGACCTCCTGCCAGAACCGGTTGTCGACTACCGTCTGGGCCTCGAGGCCGGTATCCGAAAGCGTCTCGGAAAAGCGAGCGACCGGCGCATCGAGTTCTTCGGTGACACCCTCGAAGCAGTCGGGCAGAAAGACTGGGACGTCGTGGCGGTTTGCGATCGCCGCAGCGTCGCGCTTGTGGCGATCGAGCAACACGACGACACCGGCGACGTCGCCGAACTCAGCGAGCAACTCGTCGATCCCCTCGACATCGACGGGATCGAAAACCCAGACCTCGCCGTCGATCTCGAGGGCATGACTCGCCCGCTGCATCCGTTCGTCGGGGTGGGCGATCCAGCCGACGCCGCCGTCGAAGCGGTCGATTGCACGGAACTCCGTCGCACGCTCGTCGACACGGAATGTCATCTGTCAATCGTATGAACGCGCTGTGCATAAACGTGTAGCCAACAGGCGCACACGATCGAACGGATCCCGTCCTCGCCAGAGCACATATGCACCTCCCGAGAGTAGAGTCACCTATGCTCACTGGGCTGTCCTGGCTCGCCCTCGAAGTCAAGTCCCTCGAGCGAGCGCGGTCGTTTTACGAGGAGACGCTGGCGCTCTCGCTCACGCAGCAACGGGAGAACGAACTCGTGTTCACGGCGGGCGAGACCGATCTCGTTCTTCGGCGTCCCAACAGCTTTCCGCGTGGCGGCCTCCACACCCACTACGCGTTCTCGATTCCCCACTCGGAGTACGACGACTGGTGGGACCGGCTGAGCGAGGACTACGACCTCGAGGAAGCCCAGTTCGGCCCCGTCAGTTCGCTCTATCTGTACGATCCCGACGGCAACTGCGTCGAACTCGGCCAGCAAGACGTCGCGGGACCGGGTATCGACGGCCTCTTCGAGGTCGTCCTCGAGGTCGAGTCTCTCGAGCGCGCGGCGTCGTTCTACGCCGACCTCAGGTTCGAGACGGGCGACATCGGCGACGGTCGCAGGCGCGTGCGTATGAACGGCCCGATGGCACTCGAACTCTGGGAGCCACAGCTTGGGATCGCCGACGCCCGCGGCGGCGTCCACGTCGACCTCGGGTTCGAAACCGACGAGCCGGCGGCAGCGCTCGAGGCGATTGGTGATCGAGTACAGTCGCTCGAGTGCGACACGGACGAGCGGGTCGTCGTTCGCGACCCAGACGGACACTTCCTGACGTTTACAACCGCTCAGTACTGACATCCACACCCGGCGGGGCGACGAGCAAAAAGCCCCGGAAGTGGATCAGACTGCCACCCGACTCTTTGACGTCGCGGGCGAATCCGGACGCTAACTCGTTGACGTCGCCCTCGACGGTGAGGACGAGCAGGTTCCCCTTCGAAATCGCCTCGAGCCACTCGTCGGCCGGCGTCGTTCCATCCAAGACGCCGAGGACGACACTGCCTTCGATCTCGAGTTCCTCGTCGATGTGTTCCTCGACCGCGCGAAGATCGAGGTCGAAATCGCTCATACCGGGTGGGTCGAACCGGGACGAGAAAAACGTTCGCCTCACTCGACGGTCATGTGAACGTGTGACTACTCACGGTGTTCGCAACAAAAGTCCGCCCTCTCCGATTTGAACGGAGGAAGATGTTCCGGGCGTGCGGCCCAAAGCGCCGTTCTGGGCTGCAACTTACACGCTCAAATCGTGTCGGGATCGACAGGATTTCTGCTCACGGATTTGTCCGCGGAAAAGCAGTCCGCCCTCCCCGATTTGAACGGGGGGCAAGTCGATCTACAGTCGACTGCTCTACCAGTCTGAGCTAAGGGCGGTTGCACTTCAACGTAGCCGCTCTGGATAACATAAGGGTTGTTATTTTCGACGGCAGGGAACGCCGTCGGCAACCCGAAATGGAAGAATGATTGATATAGGTGGAGTGTCAACTATCGGGATAACTCGCACATGAGCAAGATCACGTTCCGCGCCGACGATGCCCTCGTCGAGCGACTCGAGACCCTCGAGCTCTCGAAAAGCGAAGCGATGCGGGAGGCGCTTCGCGCGTATCTCGACGACGGGGGACCGACTCGAGGCGCGGACCGTGAGCGACGACCCGATGCCGGGCAGTCGGGGGCGATCGACGAGTTGGTTCGTGATCGCGTCGACGAACTGCTCGCGGATCGACTCGACGAACTCGGCCTCGAGTCGGCGGCTGAACGCCGGGAGAAGCCGCCCCGGGATCGATCAGCCCCGGGAGCGGTCACCGTCACTGTCTCGCTCGAGGATGAACACCCTGACTCGACACGGTCGACTCGAGGCCGAAGTCGGCAACGCGACGAGCAGCCGCATCGACGCGGACAAGAACAAGAGTCTGTCAGACAGGAGCCAGCCGAGGAAAACCGAGCCACGGGCGACGCAGACACCGACTGTCAGAGATCAATCGATGGGACACGAACCCAGTGTGACCAGTGTGGCGAGTGCGTCGACGACGACCACGTGTACTGTCCCAACTGTGGCGAAAAAACCTCGAGACGGCTGTTCTGTGAGTGTGGCGACGAAATCAGGTCCGACTGGTCGTTCTGTCCCGGCTGTGGTCGTCGGACACCAGCTGCAGATGTGCTCGGTCGAGACAGTCATACATAACGACCAGTGTAAGACACAGAAAGTCACATTCGACGAAAGTTTTATTGCCTCTGACAGTCTTCCACTTAGTCGCGTAAGACGGTTGTCTTACAACGGTCGGCAAACACCGAAAAACGTCCGATGTCGGGCGGTTACGGTGTAAGACATGCCGCGTCTGACAGGGGCGCGCCGCCGTCTTACTCTACAGGGAATACAACTATGGAGCGTGTGACACTGCGAATTCCGAAACAGCAGATCGAGGAGGTCGAACAACTGGTCGACTCGGGCGAGTTTCCGAACCGGAGCGAGGCGATCCGGTCAGCCGTCCGTGAAATGGTCAACGAACAACAGGACGGAGCGAGTGACCAGTCCAGCAAACGAACGTGGGCGAAGGTGTAACGATGCAGGATATCGTTCAAGACGCACTCGAGAACGCGGAGCAGGAGTCCCGAGAGATGGACGCCGACATGGACGACGACGAGTTCGGCGATCCACGGATCGTCATCGTCGGCTGTGGCGGTGCGGGTAACAACACGATCAACCGCCTGTACAACATCGGCGTCGACGGTGCCGATACCGTGGCGATCAACACGGACAAACAGCACCTCAAGATGATCGAGGCCGACACGAAAATCCTGGTCGGCAAATCGCTCACCAACGGGCTCGGCGCTGGCGGTGATCCATCGATGGGCGAACGCGCGACCGAGATGGCCCAGGGCACGATCAAGGAGGTTCTCGGAGACGCAGACCTCGTGTTCGTGACCGCAGGCATGGGTGGCGGGACCGGGACCGGTGCCGCCCCCGTCGTCTCCGAGATCGCCAAAGAACAGGGGGCGATCGTCGTCGGGATGGTCTCGACACCGTTCAACGTCGAGCGCGCCCGCACGGTGAAAGCCGAGGAAGGCCTCGAGAAGTTGCGCGAGCAGGCCGACTCGATCATCGTGTTGGACAACAACCGGCTGCTGGATTACGTCCCGAACCTCCCGATCGGCAAGGCGTTCTCGGTGATGGACCAGATCATCGCCGAGACGGTCAAGGGAATCTCGGAGACGATCACCCAGCCCTCGTTGATCAACTTAGACTACGCGGACATGTCCACCATCATGAACCAGGGTGGCGTCGCCGTCATGCTGGTCGGTGAGACCCAGGACAAGAACAAGACCGACGAGGTCGTCAAAGACGCGATGAACCACCCGCTGTTGGACGTCGACTACCGCGGTGCCTCGGGTGGCCTCGTTCACATCACTGGCGGTCCCGACCTCACCCTCAAAGAGGCCGAGGGCATCGCCGACAACATCACCGAGCGCCTCGAGGCCTCGGCGAACGTCATCTGGGGGGCCCGCATCCAGGACAACTACAAGGGCAAAGTGCGAGTCATGGCGATCATGACCGGCGTCCAGAGCGCACAGGTGCTCGGTCCGACGACCCAGAAGCAGGCCGACAAGTCCCGGCAGAGCATCGAGGGCGTGAAAAACACCGACTTCGACGCGAGCAATCACATCGAAGACGGCGGTTCCAACGTCGGCGCCCACAGCGATGGCGGCCGCGAGGAACTCGAGAAACAGAACGGCGTCGACGTGATCCGGTAATCGGCACACGGTACTTGACACACCACCTGCCGCACACGGTACTTGACACACCACCTGCCGCACACGGTACTTGACACACCACCTGCCGCACACGGTACTTGACACACCACCCGCCGCACGCGGTACTTGACACACCACCCGCCGCACGCGGTACTTGACACACCACCCGCCGCACGCGGCACTTGGCACACCACCCGCCGCACGCGGCACTTGACACACCACCCGCCGCACGCGGCACTTGACACACCACCCGCCGCACGCGGCACACCGTGTTGCTACCGAGACGGCCCGTTTTTGCCGTTCTCGTTTCCTGACCAATAGCGACCGAGAGTCACGACAGTTCTCTCCAGAGCCGGGGAGTCAGACAGACGGTTTGCTGTGAGACCAATCACGTTTCCGTCTTTGTGGCCGACAAGACGCCTGTTTACAGCCGTATACAGACACAAAATCGGCTTTTCGCCTCGAGGATGCGAGCGAAAATTCCGTGGAACGCCACCGTAAGACGGCTCTCCAGTGGGACTCAGACGAGTGACTCGAGTAACGAACACTTCCGACAGATTTCGCGGGTCGTCGTCGACCCGCATTCGGCACAGTCCTGTAAGTCAGCGCCGTCATCGCCGCTGAACTCGTCGGAGAGGATGCTGGCCAGTTCTTCGTACCCAGAGAGAATGGAGTGGCGGGTTCCCGGATGATTCTCCTCGAGCCCGTAGAGGAGCTGTTGGATCTCGCCGCGGTAGGCCTCACTCGAGTGCGGACACTCCGTGATGTGGGCGGGGAGGTCGTTGAGGTGAGCATAGAGGGCGACTTCCTTTTCGGGGACGTCTCGAAGGGGTTTCGCACGGGGGACGAACTCGTCCTGCTCGTCGCGTTCGGAGAGCGGCCCGAGGCTGGCATCGAAGTGTTTTGCCATCTGTTCGACGTCGCCCTCGAGGAAGTTCATCAGCGCTGACTGAGCCTCGTCGTCCAAGTTGTGGCCCGTCAACAGGAGATCCGCCTCGAGTTCGTCGGCGTACGTCGAGAGCAGATCCCGCCGGAAGACGCCACAGTAGGCACAGGCGGCCATGTTTTCGGGGTCGTCCTCGACGACGTCGTCCATTCGAACGCCGAACTCCTCCTCGTAGCTGACGACTTCGTGGCGGATCTCGAGGTCGTCGGTGAGGTCGATGCAGGCCTCGAGGCTCTTGTCCCGGTAGCCCTCGATGCCCTCGTGGATCGTCAGGCCGACGAGTTCGATGCGAGGATCTTTCGCAAAGGTGTCGTGAAGAATCTGCGTGAGGACGACGCTGTCTTTACCCCCCGAAAGGCCGATCACCCACGTCTGTGGGTTCTCTGGCGTCGCGTCGTGTGGGACGAGGTCGTCCCGACGCACGCGGCGGCGCACCCGTTTTTCGACCGATTCGCGGAAGTGATCCGCACAGAGATGCGCCCCGGAGTAGGCGGCGTGCATGACCGCCTCTTCGTCACACCGGTTACAGTCCATCGGCGTCAGGTTACCGACGAACGCGTATGTCCGTTTCGTCTCTTCGTCGAGTCACGTCGGTGGCGTTTCGAGGGCGACAGTGTCGAACTCGCCGCTCGAGGAGACGACGGCCGAATCGGTCAGGCTGAGACTGGCTCTTCTTCGTCCGCTTTCGGGTCTTCCTCGAGGGCGTCGGCCCCGTCCTCGAGGGCAGCAAGCAGCGTGTCGATGTGGCGGTCGCGGCTCACAGCGGAGAACAGTTCGTGGCCGCCGTCGTAGAGGACCACGTGGTCGGCGGGAACCCGTTCGCCGATCGGAGCGAGACTGACCACGGGATCGCGCAGCGAACAGAAGACGATCGCGTCGTGGTCGATCGTCAGCAACTCTGCCTGCGCCCGACGGGTCTCCCGGACGAACGCCGGCGACACCCATCGCGGCAGCGTCGCGAGCTGGTGATCGGTCGCCTTCTCGCCGAGGGCTTCGCGGTCCATCTCGCCGATCGGCAGACAGGGGAACGTCGTCGGCAGTTTTGCTACCACATCCAGCAGTGGTTCCGGATACGCCTCGCTATACCCCCACCACGGGCTTAGGTAGACGTGATTGTCCGCACCATCGAGGGCCTGACCGACGAGTGCACCTGCGCTGTGGCCCAGCAGCTGGTACTCCTCGAGTTCGAGGACGTACTCGGCGATCGGCTCGAGCCAGTCGGCTTTGAAATCGTCGATGTTCGTCGGAAGTTCGAAGGCGTGGACGCGGTAGCCGGCGTCGGTCAGCTTTCCGATGAGCCAGCTGACGTTCTCGTGGGTCCAGCGGTTGCCCCAGCCCATGACGAACACGAGGTCTGTGTCGCCGTCCTCGCCGAAGATTCGGTGTCGCATACGATTTCGTTCGCCCGGAACGGATAAAAAAGGTGCTCTCCTGACACGAGTGGACGCCCTCTGCGCGAGTGAGCCGCGGACAGCGAGACAACGGCGGGAAATGGGATACTCGTTCACAAATAGCTTTCCGGACGGCCACTCGAGTCGAGCGCATGTTCGATTCCCTGAAAGCTCGCCTCTACCGACTTGGCTTCAACCTGTTTCCGGCCTACCGCGGGACCGGCGGCCGGGTCACGTACGTCGCCCCCGATTGGCAGGAGATTCGTATTACGCTCCCACATTCCTGGCGGACACGCAACTACGTCGGGACGATCTTCGGCGGGAGCATCTATGCAGCCGTCGACCCCTTTTATATGATGATGCTCCTGAAAACGCTTGGCGAGGAGTACGTCGTCTGGGACAAGGAAGCCGAGGTTCGATTCAAAAAGCCCGCTCGAGAGACGCTGTACGCCAGCTTTCGGCTGTCTGACGCAGAACTCGAGTCGATTCGAGCCGAACTCGCAACCGAAGGGACGGAGTCGATCGACCGCCACTACACTGTCGAGCTCGTCGACGCGGCGGGAACGGTCCACGCAACCGTTGGGAAGACGGTCTACGTCGCGCGAGATCGAGGAGCGTGAGCGGGGTGACCGTGGCTTCGAGCAGGGGCCGAAGAAACCGTTTTGCGACTCGAGCACGCACCCGTACGTAATGAGTGGCTTTGACCGCCGCGATGCGGTCGACCGGCTCGAGGAGTTGGTCGACACCGTCGAAAGAGACCGAATGCCCGTCCCAGTTCGGGAGATTTGGGCCTTCGGTGACGTTGCACTCGGCGTCGATCCCGTCGACCGCCTCGATATCTATCTGACCAAGGACATCCTGGTGCGAGACGACAGCGAGTCCACTGCCCGAGAGACCGATGTGGGCGAGGCGTACGATATCGAGGGCGTCGGCAAATCCGTTCGAGCGGACTGGGCCGCCGCCTACCCCAACCACCTCCGGGCGAACGCCAACGGACACGCCGCCCCCGAGAAATGTCTCGGCGCCCACCTGCTCGGCGACGACGAACCGATCCACCTCGAGGTCTGTAACGCGTCCTTCGAGGACAACGTCACCCAGCGACTGCGCGGCGCGACACTGCGCGAGGACTACACGCAGTTGCTCGACCCGCGCGGCGTCTGTCTCTGGGCTGACGGCACGCGAAGCGAAGAGGCGTTCCGGAAGCTTCGCGAGAGTGAACTGGCACTGCCGACGCTCTCGGCCGCCCTCGAGATGCTCGGGCTGGACGACGAGGACGCAGAACAGGCAGCCCACGAGCTTCATGCCTGGCGGGAACAACAAGAGGGTGTGACAGTCCGCGGTGACGTCGTCTAACGCCGTCGACCCTGATCGACCCGTCGGTTCTGCAAGGCCGTGACCGTCGACTCGACCTGCTCGAGGCAGTCCGTAACCGCGGCGCGATCGATACGATTTCTCGACGAGCGTGCACTCGAGCAGTTTCACCGCTCCTTTCTGGACACCGACGTCAGCCTCGAGTTTCGGGGGCGATGACAACGGATTTTGCGCTTCCAGCGAGTGTCCTCGTATGAGCGTCTCGTCGGTTCTGCAGCGGCTCCGTTCACCCCGTGTCGCGATGCTTCCCAATCTCGCGCTCGTCATGACGGGCTCGGTACTCGCTCTGTTTGGTGCGGTCGACTTGCTCACCGGCGTCGTGATCGTCGGACTCGGATTCGCGGGCATCGTCGTCTCGCTGCTGGGCCAACAAGACAGTCAAGAACACGAATAAGTCGAGTGTCGGACGGTCCTGTCAGACAACTCGGCCAACAGTGACAAAGAACGGTACGGATTCCTCACGGCGGTACTCCCGTGTTTCCATCTGTGCGATGACGTTCCGGCCCATCTGTCGCCACGAGCTACGGAGGTCGTCGTACGCCGCCTCAGTCAGCGGGCCGGCAAGCATCGTCTCGCGGTCGTCGGCCAGTCCCGCCCCGGTTGCCTTGCGCCGGGCCGCGAGCAGCGCCCCTTCGCTGTAGGGCGGTTCAACGGTCCGAACGTGGTCGTATCGACGCGTCGAGATCGACTCGAGACCCGCGTCCTCGAACGCCGTGCGAGCGTCGGCACCGAGGGCGACGTCCGTCGGCACGCCCTCGAGATAGGCCTGCCGTGCTCGTTGCTCGAGGCGGCCTTCGGCGTCGACGCTCGAGTCGACCTCGACGGCGGCGTTGTCGGGTTCGATGGCCGCAACGCGATCGCTCGAGACGCGGGCGAACTCCCTGAGGGCGGCCGCCGGATCGGGGAGGTTGATCAACAGCGCCTGACAGACCACGAGGTCGAAGCTGTCGTCGGGAAACGGGAGTCGCAGCGCGTCGCCGGCGACGGCTGGAACGTGTTCGCGGGCCGCTGCGAGCAGGTCCGGATCGGCATCGCAGCCGATCACGTCGGCCGACGAGTCGGCCTCGAGCACGCGGCTTAGCTCGCCGGTGCCACAGCCGACGTCGAGGATTCGCTCGCGGGACTCGAGGGCGAGCGGGGCAAGCGCCTCTCGGGAGTCGTCCCACATCCCCTGGCGGGTCCGGCGGAGGTAATCTTCGGAGAACTCGCGCACGAGGAGTGGTTTGACCGTCTCGAGTAAAAACGGGTCGATTCCTAGTTCCGGCCCAGTTCTCGACCCACGGTGAAAAGCAGGATAAGACCGACCAGGATCATCGATCCCTGTGCGACCGCGGCGATCGTCGAGTCGACGGTCCCGCCAGTCAACAGGGCGATCACGTCGGAGATCCCGCGAGCGGAGCCAACGACGCCAAGCAGAGCGAGCACGCCGATCCCGATAACGGCGACACGGCGTCGCTCCGTCTGTCGACCCACGACGCCGAGGATAGCGATGATGACACCGAAAACGGCCGGAATGAGTGCAGTGATACTCGCGAAATCAGAGAGGACGTAGGCGGCGATGCCGACACCAATGAGGACAGCGCCAAGCGCGATACCGAGCGTAGACGTCGTTTCGGATGACTCCATGCGCGTATTTGTCGTCGAGTTGTCCTATAGCTTCCCGTTAGGACAGTCGAAGAAGCGGAACACGATCGCGTCGGACGTGAGTTAGTCGTCGCGCAGTTCCCTGACTTTCTGGATGTTCCACGCGAAGCCGCGGCCGTCCTCGGTCGGCGTCTCGAGTGCAAACGGCAGTTCGCGCAGGTCGGGATGGTTCACGATCGCTTGCATGCCGTCCTCACCGATGTAGCCCTCGCCGACGTGGGCGTGTTCGTCCTTGTGTGTGCCGACGTCGTGTTTCGAGTCGTTGAGATGGAGATATTGCAGGTACTCGAGGCCGACCTCGTCGTCGAAGCGGCTGACGGTTTCGTCGACGGCTTCGGGGGTCGTGAGGTCGTTGCCCGCGACCAGCGTGTGGGCGGTGTCGATACAGATGCCGATCTCGGTCTCGGTGCGGTCGATGATCCCCGCGAGATGGGCGAACTCGCCGCCGAGTTTCGTTCCGCTGCCCGCGTCGGACTCGATCAGGATCTCGACCCCATCGGGGACCTCGAGGTCGTCGATCAGACTCGCCGCGTTGTCGAGGCCGCCCTCGACGCCAGCGCCCGTGTGCGCGCCGAGGTGAACGTTGACGTACGGAATACCGAGTTGCTCTGCGGCGTCGAGTTCCGCCTGCATGCTTGCTTTGGATTTCTGGCGGAGGTCGTCTTTGGGCGTACAGAGATTGACCAGATACGAGGAGTGGATCACCCACGGCCCTTCGAGGGTTTCGTCGGATTCGGCCCGAAAGCCCTCGGCAGCCTCGTCGCTGATCTCGGGTTCGGCCCAGACCTGCGGCGAGGTGGTAAAGATCTGTCCGCAGTTGCCGCCGAAGGCGAGTTGGCGATGAACCGCGTTCCGAATGTCGTCGTACGGCGGTGTTTCGTCGTCGGAGGAGACGCGCGAGCCGGAAATCGAAACGTGTGCACCGATCTTCATAGCGTCTCGTCAGTACCGATCCCTGATAGGGATACCGGAGCGACTCGAGACACATACGGTCTGCTGTACCGAGTGACCGTCGATCACCAGCGGCAGGGTCGGTGATCGGCGGGACGTGACGACGGTAGTCCGTATCAGTAGTCGCCACTGGCAGTCACTGTCCACGCGAGTGCACACGGCCGTGCAACGGTGTAAGCGTCGTGACTATGGAGCGTAGTTGTCTGGAAAATGTCGTCATACAAAGTCGCCGTCAAGCGACGGAGATGCCGATATTACTCGCGGGTGACGTTCGTCGCGCGGGGACCCTTGGGGGCCTGTTCGATATCGAATTCGATGTCTGTGCCTTCCTCGAGGTCCGGACCGCCAACGTCTTCCATGTGGAAGAAAACGTCATCGTCCGCGTCGTCCGTCGAAATGAAACCGTAGCCGCCTGTGTCGTTGAAGAAATCAACGTTACCTTTCGCCATTACAACCAAACGTAGTGCCGATACACGGATAAGACTTGCGAGGGTCACGATACCACGAGCACGGTCCTGTGGGTGTGTACCACGCTTTTAGCGACGATTGCCCGGTTGTGGGACGGCTCGAGGTGTCGTAGCCACTGAACGTCAATGCACATCTGATCACACGACAGCTGTGCGATCAGTGTGTAAATTATTTCAGTTGTTACTACAGGATCACACAGCGGCTGCGAGACGACCCACTGCCAGCCATGATAAGAGCTCTCTTACCACTGCGAAACCGGAACAAAACCCGTTTAGCCGGGCCGCTCGAGGGATGGATAATGAGTACGAGTTACCGGATCGGACTCGTCGGCAAACCGTCTGTCGGCAAGTCCTCCTTTTTCAACGCGGCGACGATGAACGACGTACCCGAAGGGGCCTACCCGTTCACGACGATCGATCCCAGCGTGGGCGAGGCCTACGTTCGCGTCGACTGTGCGGCCCCAGAGTTCGACGAGGAGTGTACGCCGTCGGTTGGCTACTGCGACCACGGCACCCGATTCGTGCCGACGAAACTCGTCGACGTCGCCGGACTGATTCCCGGCGCACACGAGGGCAACGGGCTTGGCAACCAGTTCCTCTCGGACTTAAACGAGACCGACGTGCTCGTCCACGTCGTCGACTTCTCCGGCGAGACGGACTTAGAGGGCGAGCCGACCGAGGGCCACGACCCGCGCAAGGACATCGCCTTCTTAGAGGAGGAACTCGACCAGTGGTATCTCGGCGTCTTAGAGAAGGGGATCAACCGCTACGCCTCGGGCTACACGACCGAAGACGACGCCATCGAGGAGGAACTCGCCGAGCAGATGAGCGCGTTCAAAACTACTGAAGACGAGATTAAACGTCTCATCCGACGCGTCGACGTCGGCTTCGACCCCGAGGAGTGGGACGACGACGACCGCCTCGAGTTGGCTCGCGAAATCCGCAAGGAGACCAAACCGATGGTCATCGCGGCGAACAAGATGGACACCCCCGAGGCGCAGGACAACTACGAGGAGATCACGGCCGATCCGGAGTATGAACACCTGACGATCGTCCCCTGCAGTGCCCACGCCGAGAAGGCGCTCAAGTCGGCCGATCAGGCCGGCGTCGTCGACTACCGACCCGGCGACGACGACTTCGAGATCGTCGGCGATATCTCGGGCGACCAAGAACAGGGCTTAGAACAGATCCGCGACTTCCTTTCGGAGTACGGCGCGACGGGCGTGCAGGCGGCCATCGAGTCCGCGCTGTTCGACGTCCTCGAGGTGACGCCTGTGTTCCCCGGTGGGGCAAACGGCCTCGGCAACGAACGCGGCGAGGTGTTGCCCGACTGTTATTTGATCCCGCCGAACTCGACGGCAGAGGACTTCGCTTACAGCCTTCACTCCGACATCGGTGATGGCTTCCTGCACGGGATCGACTGCCGGAGCAACCGACAACTCGGCAAAGACTACGAGGTCGAACCACGCGACGTGATTGAAATCATCACGACGAACTGATTCGACGCGCAAACTCGGACTGATCTCTTACTGCCGCCAGATCAGTCGATTCGCGACGCCGTCGAGGCGACTCGAGAGCGCCCCCAGCCACGCACTGGGCGAAAGCGTTCGTAACTGGTCTTCGTCGACCTCGATCCGGTCCTCGCCGTAGGGGTTTCGAGCAGTCCGCTCGTCGGCGTCTCGGTCGCTGTTTGCGACGTCGACGGCGACCGACATCGAACAGCGACCACACGCCTCGCGTTCTTTTCCCATGTGTGTTCGACACAGTGTACGGACTCCCGCCGCTTAACTGCTGGCACGATGGTGCGGCCGTCGCGGTGCCGACGGACTTTTACTCGCGACGTGGCATCACCACACATGGACGACGACGAGTCCGCCACGGAGTCACGCGAGCCGACGACCGACCGGCAGGCGGACGAGCGCCTCGAGGGAGTCCCGGACTGGGACGACGAGTACGTCGATCGAGTGAGCGATCGACTGCTGCACAACTACGACCTCGAGAAAGAGTACACCGTCGACGGCGAGCGGTTCACATTGTACGGACGGATGGACCTAGTGAGCAAGAAACAGTTTCTCCACCCCGCGCTCTCGATCGCCGAACACGAGTCGACGGAACACCTGTTCGTCAGGCGGGTCGACCGCGTCGACGACCGGACGCTCGATCGGTTCGTCGACCTCGGCGAGCGGCTGGCCGACGAGTGGATCGAGCCGACCGAGGAACACTTCGCGACGGCGTTTACGTTCGTCGCGATCGCACCCTCGATTCCCGACTCGATCCGCGAGCGCGTCGCGGAATTCGACGGGCGAACGATGCTGAAGTACGGCTTCCACGGCCACTACGAGATCAATCTGGCCGTCGTCGCCCCCGACAGCACGGACCTCGTTGCGAGCGACAACGCTGACGTCGCGACCGCGTTTCGGCTCTGGGAACCGATCGAGTCGGACGAACCGGGACTGCTCGGGCGACTCTCGCGGCGGCTCCGAAAGTAGCTGGCTCTCAGCGCGGTTGTGTCTCGGTTTCGAATTCGCTGTAGCGTCGAACGGACGACCGCAGTCGCGCGGGCTCGAGGCCGAAGCCCTCGAGTCGAAAAAACTGCGCCTGTAATCGAAATCGCGACCCGGTGTCGCGATCAGTCGTCGGATGTGACGTCGGTTGCGACCCCGTCGCCGGTTCCACGGGCCGTCATCATGTTGTCGTAGCCGATCTTGAACAACGACAGCGCGAGTCCGATGAGGACCGCGATGATGACGATCTGAACGACGGCCGACGCCTGCCCGAGTAGCGTCGTCTCGGCCTCGGCAGTGATGCCGAGTAATCGGCCGCCGAGGATCTGATAGAGTCCAGTCCAGGTGAGTCCAATGACCGTAATGAACCCCATCAACATCATCGGACCGCCGGTCGAGATCAGCTGCTTGGACTCACTCCAGTTGGCCAGCCAGACGGTCCCGGTCAGCAGCGCAAGCGATGCCAGCAGCTGGTTCGCCCCGCCGAACAGCGTCCAGAGGTCTTCCCACCGACCGCTGCCGAGCAGGAAGAACGCCACGACGGCGATGGTCGTCGTGTTGACGTAGCGATTCGCTGCATACGTTTCGATCGTCGTCTCCGGCGTGCCGACGATCTCCTCTAACATGTACCGGCCCAGTCGGACGGCCGTGTCCATGCTCGTCAGCAGGAAACTCGCGAGCACGAGTGCCATAAAGGGCGCGGCGAACTCGAAGGGGATCCCGAGTGCGGTGAGGATCGCCCCACCACCGGTCGCGAAGTTTGGCAGTGCGAGCCCGATACCGCCGGATGCAGCCGGGATCGCGACGACCGTCACCGCTGAGAGTGCGACAGCCGCCAGCAGCCCTTCTGCGAGCATGCCACCGTAGCCGATCAGTTTGGCGTCGCTTTCCTTGTTCAACTGTTTTGCCGTGGTTCCCGAGGAGACCAGCGAGTGGAAGCCGCTGATGGTCCCACACGCGATGGTGAGGAACAACAGCGGGAACAACGGCATGAGCGGGAGCGACTCCGCGAGCGGCCCAGCCTGTCCGAGGAAGCCGTACCAGGCCCCGGTCGTGATTTCGAAGCTTAGTTGTGCGCCCGTGTCGGGGTGGACAGCGTCGGTGCCCATCCCGGTTATGAACGTGCCGACGATGACCGCAAGCAGGCTCCCGCCGACCCCTGTGTACAGGAGGAACGACGAGAGGTAGTCACGCGGCTGCAACAGCATCCAGACCGGCAGGACACTCGCAGCGCCTCCGTAGACGAGCATCACCAACACCCACGCGCCGATGTTTGCACTGCCGAGCAGTTCCGGGAAGAACGTCGCTGAATCGAACAACACGATCGTTCCCGCGGCGTAGTCGCCGGGAACGATGGCAATCGGGTACTGGATGCCGGCCCAGACCGACCCGAACACGCCCGCGACGAAGATGACCGTTCCGACCGAGAACGGCAGTCCTAACTGGTAGAGCCAGATGCCGAAGACGAACGCGAGTGTGACATATAGTAGGCTCGCGGTCGCCGCCGACGGATACGCATTGAGTACGACGCCGATAACCAGCGCGAATACGGCGACGACCAGAATCGTCAGCAAGAACGCAAACCACAACAGCATGTCCTTGCCGCGTTCACCGACGTACTCGCCGATAATGTAACCGATCGATTTCCCCTCGTGTCGAAGGCTACTCGACAGCGAAATGAAGTCGTGAACCGCGCCCAAAAGTGGGTTTCCGATCGCTACCCACAGTACGGCCGGCACCCAGCCCCAGACCAGTGCGGCCGTGATCGGGCCGACAACGGGTGCGCCGCCCGCGATACTCGAATAGTGATGCCCCAGTAACACCGGCTTCTTCGCCGGTACGTACTCCTGTCCATCCTGGTACTTGTGTGCTGGCGTCTCTCGACTATCGTCGAGCCCCACGAACTGCGAGAGGTACCGCCCGTACCCGATGTACGCGGTGGTAAACGTTATCAGCACCAGTGCCACGATCCAAATCACTCCAACCATGGTATTATCTCTCTAGGTACGGATGGAACGGGAGGAATATAAATATAATTCATTGGAGTTCGTACTAGTACCACTCGTGTATCCCAGAATACACCAAACCACTTGTTCGTGTAAACCGAGTATCGGGAATCGGCTGAAAGATTGCAAACTCGCGATCAGACCAGTGAACTCGCCGCCAGTCTCAGGTCGTCCGCGGTCGATCGTCATCGACTGAAATCTCGAGGTCGCCCGCGACGTCCTCGAGAATGCTTCCGCGCACTTCCTCGACGCGCGTCTCGATGGTCGCGACGACCGGGACGTCGAACGTCTCCTCGATGTACTCGAGGCGGTCGCGTTCGGTGTCGACCCGGTCACGGAGGTAAGTGGCACCGCGGCCCTCCTCGTGGGGCTCCGGTTCCGGTGTCAGGCGATTGACCACGAGCCCGCGAACGGGAAGGTCGGCGTCGGACAGCGTCTCAAGTGAGCGACTCGTTTCCCGGATCGAGAGTTCGTCGGGATTCAGTACGAGATAGAAGGCGGCGTCCTCGCGTAACACGTTACTGGCGAATTCGAAGCGTTCCTTGCGCCCCTGGAGGCGCGCGAGGATCGGATCCCCCTCCATCACGCGCCGGGGCTCTTGGTTACCGATCGCGGCCTTTTCGAAGAGATCGATACTCCGCTCGCGTTTGTCCATCAGGCGTTCGATCCAGCGCTCGAGCAGCTCCGGCAGGGCGAGCAGCCGGAGCGTCGAGCCGGTCGGGGAGGTGTCGAAGACGACCCGGTCGTAGGGATCGGCGTTTCGCATCACATCGACGAACCGGTCGAACAGCGCGGCCTCGTAGGCCCCGGGCGTCTGGTGGGCCATCTCGAGTTGGATGTCGACCTCGTTGACCATCGCCGCGCTCAACTGGGAGTTCAACTGGCGTCTGAGATCCTGCAGGTGGTCCTGGACCTCCTGTTCGGGATCGATCTCCATCGCCGAGAGCCCGTCGTAGCCCTCGACGGAGCGGGGCTCGTCGCCGAACTCCTGGTCGAAGACGTCGGCGGTGCTGTGGGCTGGGTCCGTCGAAACCACGAGCGTCTCGAGGCCCGCCTCGGCACACTCGAGCGCGTAGGCGCTCGAGACGGTCGTTTTGCCGACACCGCCTTTGCCGCCGAAGAAGGTGAACTGTGTCATCGATTAGAAGTGATACTGGTGACCCTTGCGCTCGATGACCGATTGGCGGTCCCACATCCGACGCTCCCAGGACTGGTACTCGTCCTCGAGATACGGCAGGAGTTCGGCCGTGTAGTACGAGACTGGGCTCGGAATACCGAACGCGTCGGGGAAACACGCAAGCATAAACGCGTCCTCCGTGTCCTCGGCCTCGGCCTCGATCTTCTCGTAGGCAGGATGGGTAAACATCCCGTGATAGAGCCCGCGGAGCCACTCCTCGAGCGTGGCGCGGAAGGATTCGATCCGATCGGCGAGTGTCATCGTCGGTCATGCTCGGGCCCGGAGACAAAAGTATGTCGCGTCCGAGCCGCTCGTCAGACGGCTGTCTGCCGAACAGTTACCAGTCTCGACCGCGAACAAAGAGTCGCCTTCCGGTTCCCGTATCAGAGCCGTCGCCACACTGGGCGAACGGCATCACGACTCAGCACCGTCAACGTGTCGTGAAAACGGGAGCTGGTGGTGTGTCTATTGCCGTGTCGGTGCTCCCGTAGGCCCAGTCACCACTGAACCAGTATAATGCCATCGGTTAGCTTAGCACACCACTCTGCGACCAGCACGGAGATGATACGACGCTTCTTGCCCCTCGAGTCACAACAGCACGGTATGCACTCCGACGAGATCCCTGTCACTGTCCTCTCGGGTAGTCTTGGGGCGGGCAAGACGACACTGCTCAATCACCTCCTGGAAAACGCCGGCGACCGCGACCTCGCCGTGCTGGTCAACGATATGGGATCAGTCAACGTCGACGCCGAACTTGTCGCCGAGGGATCCGACCTCGACGCCGGCGGCGTCACCGAGCTCTCGAACGGCTGTATCTGCTGTGAACTCCAGGACGACCTCGAGACGGCTGTCGTCCGACTGGCCCGCGAGCGGGCGTTCGACCATCTGCTCGTCGAATCCTCAGGAATCTCGGAGCCAGAACCGGTTGCACGGCTGTTTACGACCGCCTCGCGGGTCGCGGCCAGTTACGAAATCGACGCGCTCGTGACCGTCCTCGACACGCGGCGCTTTCTCGACACGTTCGCCGGCGAAGACGTGCCGGAACGCCGTGGCGAGACAGCGGACGACGAGACGCGCCCGCTCGCGGATCTGCTGATCGAGCAACTCGAGGTCGCAAACCTCGTCTTACTCAACAAGACCGATCTCTGCGACGAGTCAGAGCTCGAGGAAGCGGAGGCACTCGTCAACGCACTCCAGCCCGACGCCGAGACGATCCGAACGGAATTCAGCGCGGTCGATCCCGATCGAATTCTTGGCGTCGACCTGTTCGATGCCGCCCGGATGGGCGAGTTGGCCGGCTGGCAGCACGCGCTGGCCGACGAGCGCGCGGACGATGCACATCACGATCACCAAAGCGAGGAGAGCCGGCAGAGCCACGATGACCACCACGACCACCGCCACCCCGACGAGGTCTACGGCATCGAATCGCTCGTGTTCCGCGCGCGACGGCCGTTTCACCCTGAACGGCTCGCAACCGTCCTCCGGGACCTTCCCTCGAGTATCGTCCGATCGAAGGGGCTCGCGTGGATCGCCGGCCGGGACGTCAAAGTCGACCTCTCCCAGGCCGGCCCCTCGATTCGGGCGACCGTCAGGGGGCCATGGATCGCCGCGCTCCCCGAGGTCAGACAGGAGCTGTATCGCTCCAACCGACCCGACCTCGAGTGGCACGACGAACACGGCGACCGACAGACCGAGCTGGTCTTCATCGGGACCGACCTCGACGCCGAGCAGTTGCACGCACGACTCGAGGACTGTCTGGTGACGGACGACGAATGGGAGCAGGCGAGCGACCTCGAGAACCCGTTTCCGAACGAGGGCGACGAGGACGTCGTGCTCCGGGAACCCTGACGGAGCCGGGGACAGCGACTCCGTTACGCGAACTCCGTCTCGAGTGCCTCGAGTGCGCGCGTGAGTTCGCCCTTTCGTTTCCAGGCGGCGATTCGGTCGCCAAATGGCAGCGGGGCCGCAAGCGAGACCGACGACCGGAACGTGACTTGTGTGCCATCAGCCACGTCCTCGACGTCAATCCACGTCTCCATGTGGGCGAACGGCCCCTGTTCGCCCTCCTGTGTGTAGTACAGTCCGTCGTCGCGCTCCTCGAAGCGCAGCGGCAGGTGCATCCCGGGGCCGCTGGCGACGACGATGGTGGCGTCGGCTCGCTCGTCGATCGTCTCGACGGTAAAGCTCCCCTCTGCCTCGACGATCGTCGCCGGCTCGAGCCAGCGCGAGACGACGACGGGCGACGCATCGACGACTCGAGACACCGTGACCTCCTGCATACCGACTCCGTTCGAGCCGACTGACATAAATGCCGGTGTCGCCGGCTGCCGCTGCCCGCGACTGCCGAGTCGCTGGCGACAGGGAAACGGCTAAGTGAGCGACGGCCCCGTCTCTCCGCATGGCAGATCCCGACGCCGATCGCGACGGCCTCCGGGAGGGCCTCGAGTCCTCCCGTGGCGACCCGCGCGTACTGGCCGTGTTGAACGCGCTCCTCTCGGTGCTGTTTGCCGTGATGATCGTCCGGGGAGCCGCGCTCGTCGGGGCCCTCGAGTACCAAACAACGACCGTCGCGGGCGTGGCCGTTGCGCTGTTCGTCCTGACGTCCGTGATGACGCGACGGTGAGGACGACCACCGCAATCGGTCTCGAGTAACAAGCGACGGACCGGACTCGAGGCCCTGCAACGAGCCGACAAGTACTCACGGGCGGATCAACTGGGTTTAGCCAATGGATCTGCGGACTGCTGCGGCCTACCGGCCGACCAAGCCCGAACTCGCGGTCTTCGTCTCCGGGGTCACCAGTATGGGGCTGGAAATTCTCGCGGTGCGGATCATCGCCCCGCAGTTCGGCAGCCACATATATACCGTCGGTGGCATTCTGACGGTCGTTCTCGCCGCGTTGAGCCTCGGCTACTGGCAAGGTGGCAAACGTGCACGCGGGGCGACGAACCGGGAGATGTCGTGGCTGTTGCTCGCGACGGCGCTGTACGTCGCGATCGTGATCTACGCGAGCGATCTACTGCTGATACAGACGTCGACGCTGGCGCTGCCGCCGCGGTACGCCGCGCTCCCGTCGGCGATCATCCTGTTCGGACCGCCAACCTACCTGCTCGGCTTTATCAGTCCCTACGCCGCCGAACTCTCACAGAAAGCGGGCGTTGGCGAAGCGTCCGGCCACGTCTACGCGCTCGGGACGATCGGGAGCATCCTTGGCTCGGCCGCGACCACGTTCGTCCTCATCCCGGCGATGAGCATCGACACCATCGGCGTCCTCTTTGGCGGTCTCCTCGTCGGCACGGCCATCGTCCTGACGCTGCCGTCGATCTCACGGAAGCCACTCCTCGCGAGCGTCACGATCGTCCTGTTGCTCGTCGCCGCGACCGGTGCCGGCCCGATCACGTACGACCACCGCGGCGACGTCGTCTACCAGACCCAGACCGCCTATCAGGAACTCGAGATCATCGACGACGGCGATACCCGAATAATGTACCTCGATGGGGCACGCCACAGCGCGATCGACCTCGAGGCGCCCGACCGACACGTCTTCGAGTACACACGCTACTTTCACCTGCCGATGCTCATGACCGAGGATGTCGACGACGTCGACCGCGTACTATTCATCGGCGGTGGCGGCTATGTCGGCCCACAGGACTTCGAGGACCACTACGACGCCACCGTCGACGTCGTCGAGATCGATCCCGGCGTCACGACTGCCGCCGAAGACTACTTCGGCCTCGAGGAAAGCGAGACGATGACCGCCCACACGAACGACGGCCGGCAGTTCCTCCAGAACACCGACGAGACCTACGACGTCATTATCCTCGACGCCTACAAGCAGGATCAGGTGCCGTTTCACCTGACGACCGTCGAATTCATGGATCTGGTCAGCGATCGGCTGACCGACGACGGGGTGTTCTACGCGAACGTCATCGCCGCACCGAACGGTCCTGCATCCGAGTTCTACCACGCCCAACAGCGAACGATGGACCAGGCCTTCCCCGATACCTACAGCTTCCGCACCTCGGAGTCGAACGACATCCAGAACATTCAGATCGTGGCGACGAACCATGAAACCGGGTTCAGCGAGGCCGAGCTCGCCGAGCGAAACGACGCGCGCAACCTGAGCGTCGACCTGTCGGAGGCAGTCGGCAACTACATGCCCGCCTCCGACGACAGCGACGCCCCGATCCTCCGGGACGACCGCGGTGAAGTCGACAGCCTCCTCGACCCCATGCTGGGTCAGCGGTACGTGATCGAAGAAACCGAGGACGGCTCCGGATCGAGTGAGCCACCGTCGCCGTCCCAGTCGGTAGGCGGCGAGCCACCGATAGCGGCGACACAGCAGACGGAGTCCAGGCCGCCACTCGTCGTTACTCCATTCGGACGGTGAGGACTGGGACGTCGCTCTTTCGGACGACCTTCTCCGTGACGCTGCCGAGGACGAGTCGGTCCGCACCCGATCGGCCGTGCGTGCCCATCACGATCGCGTCAATATCGTGCTCGTCGGCGTACTCGAGGATCTGGACATTCGGCTTGCCGTGTTCGATCGCGTCGACGACCTCGAGGCCGTGGTCGCGTGCCTGCTCGGCGATGTCGGCGGTCGCGGCTGTCCCCTCGTCTCGCTGTTCCTCGACGACGTCGCCCCATTCGGCCGATGCCGGTTCCGCGCCAGCCGAGAAGCCTCCAAGCGGGATCGGTTCGACGACGTACAGTGCGTGAAGTTCGGCGTCGTTCTGTGCGGCCAGTTCGATTGCTTCCTCGATCGCGGCGGCTGCTGGATCGCTCCCGTCCGTCGGCACGAGTATCCGGTCGTACATATCGATCGTCTACGACATCTCCTCGCCGTTCAATAGGCGTTTCGGCGGTTCTACCCCACTGGCAATCGATCCGTGACTCGCCACGCTCAGCTGGGTACGAAAAGCGGCGCGAGTCAGTCCGAGCGGCGGTAGTCAGGATCGAACAGCTGTGCGGAGGTCGGTTCCGGATCACCTTCGGTCAGGTTGTACTTCGAAAAGTCGTCGACACCGGCCTCACGGAGGAGTTCCTCGTCATAGACGCTGTTGCCCGTGTACTCGGCCGGGTCGTGACTGAGGATCTCGAGGACGGTGTCGCTGACGATCTCGGGGGTCCGCCAGTCGTCTTCGGTTCCCATGCCAAAGTACCGCGTTGCACGCGTATCGATCGCCGTCACGGGCCAAAAGGCGTTACAGCCGACGTCGTCGCCGCCGAGTTCGCTCGCAAGCGACAGCGTAATGAACGTCATCCCGAGTTTCGACCACGCGTACGGTCCCGACCCCGGCGAGCGGTCGATCCCGACTGGCGGCGCGTTCGTCAACAGCCACGCGTTGTCGACCTCGCGCAGATGGTCGGCGAAGGCTCGAGAGGTGAGGTAGGTGCCCCGCACGTTGACGTCGGTCAGCAGATCGAACCGCTTCGGTGGCAGGTCCTCGACGGTCGCGAGTTGAATTGCGCTCGCGTTGTTGATGACGATATTGACCGTGCCGAACTCGTCGATGGCGCGCTCGACTGCCGCTTCGACCGCCGCTTCGTCTCGAACGTCGAGTTTGAGCGCCAACGCCTCGACACCGCACTCTCTGGCTTCGCGAGCCGTCTGCTCGATCGATCCCTCGAGGTCGCGGTCCGCGTAGTCGTCGTCTTCCTCGCTGGTCTTCCCGGTCGAGACGATGTTACAGCCCTGCTCGGCCAGTGCGAGCGCGATCGATTTGCCGATGCCGCGTGTCGTCCCGGTAATAAACGCCGTCTGCCCGGAGAGATCCGGTCGTGTGACTGACATACGTTCACATCTATCGCCTCCCGGATAAGGGCCCGTAAACCGGAAGCGAGTATCAACGGCGTCGAACGTGTCTTGCGTTTCTCGGCCCGCCGCAGGTTCGCATCCGACCACCGAGGACGGTCGCGGCCGATATTCGCTGTGTGTCACGCCGACAGTATCGAGTAGGGTGTCGATCTAGCGACGGCTTGTAACCATCACCGGACTCATTATCGATCAATATTGATTAAGTGAAACCACTGATGGTTTATATGTCGTCAAAAAGCCAATATCTCTATCTGAAACAATCCCCTTGGGCCGGTTACAGCGGTGTCGCGAGCAAACCTAGCGTCCTTCGCTGCGCCGCTGCCAGCGCACGTATGACCATGGATCTCAACGGACACTATCAGCTCCACATCGACGGCGAATCGGTACCCGCATCGACAGACGACGCTCTCGTGACGAACGATCCCGCGACCGGTGAGCCTATCGCGCGGTTCGCCACAGCAACCACGGCCGATGTTGATCGAGCGGTCGACGCGGCTCGCGAGGCGTTGTCGGCGTGGCGTTCAAAGACACCCGTCGAACGGGGACAGATCTTGCAAACCGTCGCGACACAAATCCGAGCCAACGCCGACGACCTCGCGCGAATCGAAAGCCGCGATCAGGGGAAACCGCTGACACAGGCCCAAAGCGACGTGGAAGACGCGGTCCGGTACTTCGAGTACTACGCCGGCGCAGCCGACAAACTCGAGGGCAAAAGCGTCCCGCGCGGCGACGAGACGCTCGATATGACCGTTCGAGAACCCTACGGCGTCAGCGGCCAGATCATTCCGTGGAACTTCCCGCTGAGCATCACTGCTCGAGGGGTTGCACCCGCCCTGGCGGCCGGTAACACGGTCGTGGTGAAACCGGCCCCGACGACGCCGCTGTCGGCGCTTCACCTGGCGGCGCTCTGTCGGGATGCCGGCGTTCCCGACGGCGTCGTAAACGTCGTCACCGGCGGGACAGAACCCGGTGTCGCACTGACGTCCCACGACGGCGTCGACCAGCTCACGTTCACCGGCAGCGTGCCGACGGGCAGGGCCGTGATGAAAGCTGCGGCGGAGACGATCACCCCGGTCACGCTCGAACTCGGCGGCAAGAACCCGGCAATCGTCATGCCCGACGCGGATCTGGACGAGGCGGCGTTCTGGATCGCGACGGGCATCTTTACGAACGCCGGCCAGATCTGCTCCGCGGCCGACCGGGCACTCGTTCACGAATCGATCTACGACGAGTTCGTCGAGTTGCTCGTCGACCACGCAGCGTCGTACGAACTCGGTCCAGGCACGGATGATCCGGACATGGGGCCGCTCAATCACGCCGAGCACTTCGAGACGGTCGTCGACTACATCGAGACCGGCCTCGAGGAAGGGGCGACGCTCGAGACCGGCGGCGAACCGCTCGACGGAGATGGCCATTTCGTCCCGCCGACGGTCTTTTCGGACGTCGAACCGGAGATGCAGATTGCACAGGAAGAGATCTTCGGTCCGGTGCTTGCGGTGATTCCGTTCGCGGACCGCGCGGAGGCGATCGAGATCGCCAACGGCGTCGAGTTCGGGCTAACCGGCGGCGTGTTCTCTCGAGACGTCGCACAAGCGCTCGGGATGGCCCGCGACATCGACGCCGGTGGCGTCTACGTCAACGAGTGGTTCGGCGGCTCAATCGAGACACCGTTCGGCGGGATGAAACAGAGCGGGATCGGCCGTGAGAAAGGCCTCGAGGCGCTCGATTCGTACCTTCAGACGAAAAACATCGCCGTGAACCTGGACGAGGACGGGCACTGAACGCACAGTCCCGACGGTGTGCGAACTCGGCCGACAGGGCGTTAGACAGCGGCGACGCCTCGATCATCGCACCGACCGGTTAGCGAACGTGTGACAATGCGCGGCGCATCAATCATTGAGCACAGTATCAAACAGCGAACGGCGAACGATGGCGAAGGGGTGTGGCGGTCGAGAGAACGGTCTGGGCATGTACCCGCACGACGCTACGTCTGGGGAGAAATCGCTTCAGAACCGCTCGGGAGCCGATTCAGTCGCCGCTGCCGCCCGTAACGACGACCGGGAGGTCAGTGTTCAAGATCACGGACTGGGTGACGCTGCCGAACACCGCTTTTCCGACCGGGGAGCGTTTCCGCCCACCGAGAACGATCGAATCGACGTCGTACTCGTCGGCCCGCGTCAGGATGTCGCCCTTCTCGACGTCACCGCTGCCCTCGAGGACCGTCACGTCGATACCGTTGTCCTCGAGGTGTTCTTTCGCCCGGCGAACGGAGCCGATCCGCGACGCCGATTTGAACTGCTTGAAATCCTTCGGGAGGTCCTCGCTTTCGTCGGTGAAGATAAACAGCAGATACGCTTCGACCGAATCAGCTGCGTCGGGCAGCGATGCGATGTATCTGGCCTGTGTGATCGCTCGGTCCTCGTTCGTGTCGACGGGCACTAAAACACGATGCATGCAGACATGTTCACATGTTACACTAATAAAACCGACTGTGACTGTCGGTCTCGTAGAAGGTGCGTCGGCGCTGTTTGCATGGTGTCGACTCGAGCGGCCCAGGTCGCTCGAGTGGCGTCGTTACTCGTCGGCGGCGTCGACGAGTCCTTCGCGGTCGCGCAGCGACCGGCGCTGGATCTTGCCGGTGGTCGTCGTCGGTAGTTCGTCGACGAATTCGATCCGTCGTGGATACTCGTACTCGGCGAGTCGGTCCCGGACGAGGTCGCGGATCTCCTCACGGAGCCGCTCGGGGTCGTAGTCGTCGCTTGCGGGCTGGACGTAGGCCTTGATTGCCTCGCCGTGGGTCTCGTCGGGAACACCGATGACGCCCGCCTGTTCGGCCTCGGAATGGTGGAGGATCGCCTCCTCGACTTCCATCGGCCCGACGCGGTAGCCGCTCGTGAGGATCACGTCGTCGGTCCGGGAGACGAACCACAGATAGCCGTCATCGTCGCGTTTGACGAGGTCACCGGTGCGGAACCACCCCGATTCCGTCTGTTTGTTCGCCGTCTTCTCGGGCAGCTTCCAGTACTCGTCGAAGAACACGCGGCGATCACCCGGCTTGACCGCGAGTTCGCCGACCTCGCCGGTTGCGAGTTCCGCGTGGGTGTCGGGGTCGAGCACCGCCAGTTCGTAGCCGGGGAAGGGTTTCCCCATGCTCCCCGGACGTGTGTCGAACCACGCCTCGGAGTTGCCGACGACGAGGTTGAGTTCGGTCTGGCCGTAGAACTCGTTGACCGCGACGTCTGCGAACGTCTCGTCAACCCAGTCGACGACCTCCGAGGTGAGGGGTTCGCCAGCAGAGGCGAACGTCTCGAGAGAAAGGTCGAACTCCCCTTCGGGGTCGTCGACGGCCATCAGCATCCGAAGCGCCGTCGGCGGCATGAACGCCTTGGTCACGCCGTGGCGTTCCATGAGGTCGTATGCCGCCTCCGGGTCGAACCCGTCGCGGGGCCAGCCGACGACGGTACAGCCGTGGTGCCACGCCGCAAAGAGCGTCCCGCCGAGGGCGGCCCCCCAGGCCCAGTCGGCCGGCGTCCACACCGTGGTCTCACCCGCCTCGAGGCCCTGATCGAAGTAGTTGTACGCCGCAGCGGCCCGGCCGAGCCAGAGCGCGTGGCTATGGCGGACGCCCTTTGGCGGGCCCGTCGAGCCGCTCGTATACATGATCGCCGTCGGCGTCTCCGGTGTGGCGTCGTAGACGTCGATGCCGGGTTCGTGGGCCTCGAGCAGGTCCTCAAAGGCGTGGGCGTCGCCGTCGACCGACGCCCCGTCGCCGAGTTCGATCACGTGCTCGAGGTCGGGACACTCACCACGGATTTCCTCGACCGTCTCGCGCACGCTCGGATCGACGACGACGGCCACGGCCTCGCTGTCGGCGAGTCGGTACTGCAAGGCGTCGCGGCCGAACAGTACGGTGAGCGGGACGGAGACGGCTCCCACCTTCCAGTTTGCGAGGTGCGTGAGCGGGTTCTGGGGTTTCTGCGGGACGACGACGCCGACGCGGTCGCCCGCCTCGACACCGAGGTTGGCGAGGGCAGCTGCGAGCCGGTCGGAGCGCTCGTCGAGGTCGTCGAAGGAGTAGGTCTCGAGGCCGCCGTCGGGTTGTTCGTATCGAAGCGCCGTGCGACTCGTATCGTCGTGTTTCCGCAGGAAGTCGACGGCAGGGTTGAACGATTCGGGAAGGTCCCACTGAAACGTCTCTCTGGCCCGTTCGTACTCGTCGAACGTCGGCATCACCGTCCATGTCATGCGTGGGGGTTGTTGGGCCAGCACATAGCGTTTTTCGACACGCCGCTGCGTGACGGAGAGACGCCAGCACACCAAGACGGCGATCAGTATATGTATCGAGCGTCCAACAGTGCATGCATGTCACAAGACGTCCTCGAGGACGCCGTTTTCGATCGGGAACCGGACGATCGATTGCAGATCCTCGATGCCGACGGGACCGTCGTCGCACCCGCCCTCGAACCGGACCTCGAGGCCGAAACGTTGCGATCGATGTACCGCGATATGCGGTTTTCTCGGCGGTTCGACGAACGGATGATCAGTCTCCAGCGGCAGGGACGACTCGGCACCTACGCATCGCTGGCCGGCCAGGAAGGCAGCCAGATCGGGTCGACATATGCGCTCGCCGAGGACGACCTGCTGTCGTTTCAGTACCGGGAACACGGCGCGGTCGCGGCGCGGGGGATGCCGTGGGAGTACCTGCACTACTGGATGGGCCACGAGGAGGGCAACGCCGCGCTGGCCGATATCAACGTCTTCCCGCTGAATATCTCGATCGGCGGCCACCTCCCGCACGCGGTCGGCTGGTCGTGGGCCGCGAAACTGAACGGCGACGAGCGCATCAGCGTCGTGCATTTTGGCGACGGCTCCACCTCGGAGGGCGATTTCCACGAGGCGATGAACTTTGCGGGCGTCTTCGATACGCCGACGATATTTTTTTGTAACAACAACCAGTGGGCCATCTCGATCCCGCGCGAGGACCAGACCGCGAGCGCGACCATCGCCCAGAAAGCCCACGCTTACGGCTTCGACGGCATCCAGGTCGACGGGATGGATCCCCTCGCGAGCTACGTCGTCACGAACGCAGCCCGACAGCGGGCGCTCGAGCCCGGCGACGAACAGCTGCGACCGACGCTGATCGAGGCGGTCCAGTACCGCTACGGTGCGCACACGACGGCCGACGATCCGTCGGTCTACCGGGACGACGAGGAGGTCGACCGCTGGCGCGCGAAAGACCCAATCGATCGGTTCGAGGCCTACCTGCGGAACAACAGGGTTCTCGACGACGAGCGGATCGACGCCATCGAGACCGAAATCGACGAGGCCCTCGCGGCGCTGATCGACCGTGCCGAAGCTGGCGAGCGTGATCCACTGGAGATGTTCGAGTACACGTACGACGAGCCGACGCCGCGACTCGAGGAACAGCGAGCTGACCTTGAAACCCTCCGAGACACTCACGGTGACGACGAATTACTCGATTACGAATGAGTTTGACAGGTCGTATATAAAATCGGCAATAGGACAGGGCAACGGCTATTTCCTGGTCGTCGCTGCGTTCGCATACGATGCAACTCGAGCAGCCGACACAGGAATCCGGCTGGAGCGGGACGATCCCCAGCGCCATCGACGTCCGAGTGCTCGGTCTCGTCGTCGTCACGGCAGGGCTGGCCGCGTCGGTGAACATTCCCTACGGCGGCGTGCCCGTCGCGCTCGCCGCGTTCGTCGTGCTCGTCGGTGGCGGCGTTGTCGTCCACGTACTCGGCGAACGGAAACTGCGCCGGATCACCGACGGACTCGTCGAGCGGTGGGCCGCGGCCGGCGGGCAGATCAACGACGTCACACGGTCGGCCGACGGGATGCGGACGGAGTGGACCGTCCACACGCCGGACGGCGACGTGACAGTCGGCGGGATCGCACTGGTCCCGATCGCCCAGCTTTCGGTCGAGTGGCAGGGCGTCGGCGATACGATAGATGCAAGCGAGGCGGCGGACAATCTCGACGCGCTCGCGGACAGCCTCTACGAGGAAATCTTCGAGATCGGTGCGACGCCACAGCGGGCCTGAGTTTCGATCTTCGCGGTCACAACGGCAACTGAGGTCTCGAGTGCGCAAGCGCGGGCCGAATGGGGTGAATACACCGCAGACGAATCGGGTGAGGTATCGAACTGATGGCTCACACTGACTTTCGTGGCCGACAGTTAAGCCACTCGACAGACACGTGTTCACGCATGTCAACAGACACCACCGGCGGTGTGGGATTCAGCGTCGACGACGAAACACAGCTCATCCTCGACAGCCTCGACGACTTTCTCGAGCAAGAGGTCGACCCACTCGTCGACGACCTCGGCGACGTCGACACGAATCCGCGGAAGGGCCACCACGAGAACGGTCGCCTGACGGACGACATCCTCGAGGCGCGAGCGCAGATCCGGCGTCAATCCGCAGACGCGGGCTTCTACGCGATGAACCTGCCCGAGGCCGTCGGCGGCGAGGACGTCTCCGCGGTGACCTGGTATCGGGCGAAAAAGCATCTCGCGTCTCATGGTCCCGGCCTACCGCGCTACGTGCTGGCCGGGCCGGAAGGGCCGAAACCGCTCCTGTTGCAGGCCGAGGGCGACCAGATCGAGCGCTACCTCGAGCCGACCGTCCGGGGCGAGAAATCCACGGCGTTCGCCCAGACCGAGCCGAGCGTCGGCTCCGATTCGCCGAACATGGAGACAGTCGGGAGGAAAGACGGCGACGAATGGGTGCTCAACGGGCGCAAGCAGTGGATCACGAACGCACCCTACGCGGATTTCGTCCAGCTGTTCGCGCGAACGACGCCACAGGCGGACGCCGGGCGCTACGGCGGGATCACCTGCTTTCTCGTCGAACACGACGAGTACGACCTCGGCTCGTACAACAACGCCGTCGGCGCGGTGGGGACACAGGCCGAGATCGTCCTCGACGACGTCCGGATTCCGGAAAACCGGGTGCTCGGCGAGGTCGACAACGCCTTCTACGCGGCGATGGAGTTTCTCTCGCTCGGTCGCCTCGAGTTGGGCGCCGAAGCCGTCGGATACAGCGAGTACGCCCTCGAGCAGGCCCGCGAGTACGTCACCGAGCGCGAGGCGTTCGGGCAGTCGATCGGGAACTTCCAGCAGGTGTCGGCGAGTCTCGCTCGCGGGAAGGCCAAGACGTACGCGGCCGACGCGGCCGGATTGAAACTCGCCTGGAAAATGGCCACCGACGAGCGGACCGTGATGGACGCGTCCGTGTTCAAGTGGTTCGCCACGACTGTCATGTGGGAGGTCGCCGACGCCGTGGTGCAGGTCCACGGGGCGAACGGCCTCGCCGAGGAGAATCCCTACATGGACCTGCTCCATCAGGCGCGTATGCTGCGGATCGTCGAAGGGACGGACGAGATTCAACTCAACACGATCGCCAACGAGCTGGGGCTTAGGGACTGATCGGCGTGCTCGAGGCCCGTTTGTCAGTCCTGTCGCTTCGGTATGCGATTCGGAACGACTTCGGCGAGACGTTACGGGCTGCCCACGTGGACGTGGCGCCGGTACAGATAGTACGAGAGCGCCGGAACGGACACGAGTAACAGTTCGGTGAAGACGACCCCGCCGAAATGGACGACACCCGCGAGGCCCCACAACGGACTCGGCGACCACGTCTCGTTACCGCCGAGCGCCCGGAGATCGGCGAGCAAACACCCGAGGACGACGACGGCCACGCCGATTCCGACCCAGAACGAGAGCGTCTGGAGGACGAACCACGCAACGTCCAGACCGAGCGGTGCGTCAGGGGCCGACGCCGCAGAAAAAAACGCAGTGGCTGCGAATCGGGAGGTCACTGCTGTCAGCACGACGACAGGGAATAGCGCAATGCCGTACCACCACGATGCCCTGTGCATAGCACACTATTTCTGAAACCGCCAATAAATGCGTCGGACAGAGACGACAACTCGAGGGGAAGATGATCCCGGCTGTTGGTTCGTCGGATGCCGATTCTCGAGGCAGGGGTGTGCCACCGAACGCACTCACGACTGTCCCGTAACGTAAAGTGTTGATACGAGTATGCGTTCAGTATGCAACTCGATGGCATTCGTGTACTCGATCTCTCGCGGTTGTTGCCCGGCCCCTACGCGACACAGTTGCTCGCCGACTCGGGTGCCGAAGTGGTGAAGGTGGAGGATACCGGCGCGGGCGACTACGCGCGGGCGATGGAGCCGCTTACGTCCCGCGACATCGGGGCGATCTTCGAGATGGTCAACCGGGGCAAACGAAGCGTTGCGATCGATCTAAAAGACGAGGACGGACGAGCCGCGTTCTATCGCCTCGTCGAAGATGCCGACGTCGTCCTCGAGAGCTTCCGCCCGGGCGTGGTCGATCGACTGGGGATCGACTACGAGACGCTCACCGAGTACAACGAGGACCTGATCTACTGTTCGCTCACCGGCTACGGACAAGACGGCCCCTGGGCAGACCGGGCCGGCCACGACCTCAACTACGTCTCGCTGGCTGGATTGATGGATCTGACCCGCGATTCAACTGACGAAAAGCCACAGGTTCCCGGCTACCAGATCGGCGATATGGCCGGCGGGCTGTTCGCCGCGTTCGCCATCGTCGGCGCACTGCTCTCGAGAGAACTCGGTAACACTGGCGGCGAGTACATCGACGTCGCGATGGCCGACGTCGTCGCCTCGTTCTCCCAGTCGGTCGCCTACCAGTCGTTGACCGGCGACCCGGCCGAACCGCGACCGGGGGAGACGCCGCTGACCGGCGGCGTCCCGTGGTACGACAGCTACGAGACCGCCGACGGGACGTGGGTCACGCTCGGCGCGCTCGAGCCGAAGTTCTGGCGAGCGTTCTGTGACGCTGTCGATCGGGACGACCTCGTCGACAAACACGGCTCACAGGATCCGGCCGTGCTCGCCGCCCTCGAGGCCGAACTCCGAGATCTCTTTCGCAAACGAACGCGAGACGAGTGGGAAACGATGCTCGGCGACGTCGACGCGGCGTTCGCCGGCGTCTACGCGCCCGCGGAAACGGTCGCCCATCCCCAGTTTCGGGCTCGAGACCTCGTCGTTCGACCCGACGACGCGCCACCGCGGCTCGGCTTCCCTGCCTGTGGCAGCGACGTCCCGGAGACAACCGACGAGGCCGTGCCGGCCCACGGCGAACACACTCACAAGTATCTCGCCGAAGTGGGATACGACGATGGGGAGATCGAGTCGCTCCTCGAGTCCGGTGTCATCCGTCGAGACGTATCGTGACGAGCCCAACCTCCGCTTGCGTCTGGAGAGACGGAGACGGATCGCGCTAACGTGGTCCTGATCGGCCGACTGCTATCGAAAGGAAGTGGACAAATAGTCGAGAAAACGGTTATTTAGGACGATATAATTAGCGAGGACGGGTGAGTACCGAATGAAACAATATGAGAACCGCTACGAGTGTCGCGATTGTTCGATAGAAGTCTATCCCGTTTCCTATCGAGCGAACTGTCTGAACTGCGGTGGCGCGCTTCGGTCTGCGACACGCTATGGTGGCGGCGAAACGACGGGGAGCTGACGGACGCTCCGTCCGTTTTTTACGACGCTGGCGACAGCCGTGCAGCCGCGCCGATAGCGCCATCTGATATGATATGCCACCCGTCTACTTGGTCGCAGACTTTCCACCTATATATAACTAATATCGCCTAATAAATAGACATACAGCCAGTATTCTAGCAGATATCGAGTGTACTCCCACAGCGCATATATACTGTGTAGTGGTACCAATGTTCAACCGATGATTCCCATTCCAGTCGAACACGCGCTGTCGCACGCTGCACGAACGGTTTCGCCAGAAACGTCCACGACCGAAGCTGCGACGATGCTTCGTGATCCGAGCGTCCCGGCACTGGTCGTCCTCGAGGACGAGTCAGTCGTCGGTATGATCACCGAGTCGGATATCGTCGCGTTCGTCGCCGAGACGCTCGAGCCCCACCCCGTCGACACGATCATGTCCTCGCCGGTGACGACGGTTTCGCCGACCGAATCGCTCGTCGACGCCGCCGAGTCGATGCGCGCAAACGGCGTGAGCCACCTGCCGGTCGTCGACGGCGGGGCCTACTGTGGGCTCGTCTCCGCGTCTAGGCTCGCGCCGTACCTCTCACGGACCCGACTCGAGATCGAGTGGCAGGACGACCCGATGCGGATCGACGCCGACGACAGCGGCGGAATCCGGATCAGTGAGTGAGACGGTCGCTCGAGTTCGTCCATCGCCGATCGGTCACTCGAACAGCTCTTTGTGCCGTTTCGCGAGGTCCGTGTACTCGCCCGAGGAGAACATCTCGAAGATCTCGTCGGGATCGATCGTCGTCTCCTCGAGCGGTGTGATTTCGCCGGGGACACCGCGAACGAACGATTCAGGCGGGATATCGTACTCGTCGGGAATCACCGTTCCGGCGGCAACGACGCTGCTCGAGCCGATTGTCGCACCCGTGTTGATCGTCGCGTTGAATCCGACCAGCGCCTGTTCGTCGACGGTCGCCTCGTTGAGGACGGCCCCGTGACCGACCATGACGCGGTCCGAAATCGTCGAGGCGTGAATCGTCGCGTTGTCGCCAACGTGTGCCTGTTGTCCGACCCGAACGGGACCGATATCACCCCGAAGTACGACCCCCGGCCAGACGCTCGCGTCGGCGTCGACGTGGACATCCCCGACGAGCGTTGCCTCTTGGCTGACCGATGCATCGTCGTCGATCGTTGGTGTCGTCCCTTCGAACGCGTACTGTCGACTATCTACCATGCGAATGCGGCCCACGTCGCCGATAATAAGCGTTCGTTACGGGTTCTGTGACGCTCATCCGATGATGCGTTTCGCTCGAGCAGAGCCCGGGCAGCCTTCGACGGCACCGGTTCTTTGCCTATCGGGTTCGTCTAGACCGATATGCTCGTCCTCGGTGACGCCCACGCGTCCGATCCGGCCCGCCGCGAGACGTTGCTCGAACTCTACCGCGCTCTCGAGCCCGCGTCCGTGCTCCAAGCCGGCGATCTGGAACGGTACGACCTGCCTGCGCCGACGTGGTTCGTCGCGGGTAACAACGAGGATCTCGACGTCATCGAGGCGCTTCGGGCTGGCAAGGACCCGTCGACGCGGGTGACGGCCACCCTGCTCGCAAGCACGGCCGCGACCGTCGACGGCTGGCGCGTCGCCGGGCTCTCGGGGAACTTCGCGCCGACAAAATACGACTGTGCGCGAACAGAACTCGAGGGCGACCGGCGTCGCCACTTCACTCACGAAGACGTCGAGCTGGCGGCTGCGCTGTCCGACGTGGACATGCTGGTCACCCACGAAGCACCGACTGGCCTGCTGTGGTACGGCTACGACCCCGGCTGTAAACACGTCGACGACCTGCTCGAGTCGCTGTCGCCGGCGCTCTGTCTAGTGGGCCACCACCACCGCCACCGCGAAGCCGAGATCGACGGCACGCGTGTCGTCAGCCTCGCCCCCGCCTGGGAGCGCTACTATACGCTCGAGGGCGATCCCGACGGATTCTCTCTCGAGGTACACGACCACGAGTTCGGTCCCGACGCTCCATCGACGGGCGACGGATCGTAACGACGCAAAAAACAGCAACAACAACCGTGAGTTACGGGACAGCACTTCTCGGGCAAGAGCCTGCGAACCGAGACGCTTGAGCCGTTAGAACGTCTCGAGGTAGCGGTCGAGTTCCCACTGGGAGACGTCGATGAGGTACTCCTCGAACTCCTGGCGTTTGGCCTCGACGAACTTCGAGGCGATGTGGTCACCGAGCGCACTGTAGATCGCCTCGTCTTCCTCGAGGGCGTCGACGGCTGCACCGAGGTTCGACGGCAGCGTGTCGATACCGTGTTCGTCGCGTTTGGCCTCGTCGAACTCGTAGATGTTGTCCCGAACCGGGTCGGGGGCCTCGAGGTCCTGTTCGATGCCGTCGAGACCGGCATGGATCATGACAGCGATGGCGAGGTAGGGGTTACACGAGGGATCGGGCGAGCGCAGTTCGATTCGCGAGGCCGCTGGGACGCGTGCGGCCGGTTTGCGGATCAGCGCCGAGCGGTTGCGGTCGGACCAGGCCACGTAGACGGGTGCTTCGTAGCCCGGCACGAGGCGCTTGTAGCTGTTAACCGTCGGGTTCGCGATCGCGGTGATCGCGGGCGCGTGTTCGAGGATCCCGGCGAGGAACGAGTGGGCGGTGTCGGACAGATCGAACTCGTCGTCCGCGTCGTGGAAGGCGTTCTCGCCGTCCTCGGTGAACAGCGAAATGTGGGTGTGCATCCCCGAGCCGTTGATCTCCGGGATCGGTTTCGGCATGAACGTCGCGTGGTAGTCGTGCTGGGAGGCGATCGCTCGGACGACGGTTCGGAAGGTCCCGACGTTGTCCGCCGTCGTCAGCGCGTCATCGTACTCGAAGTTGATCTCGTGTTGGCCCTCGGCGACCTCGTGGTGGCTGGCCTCGACTTCGAAGCCCATGTTCTCGAGGCCGTAGATGATGTCACGGCGCACGTCGCTCGCGAGGTCTTTGGGTGCGAGGTCGAAGTAGCCGCCGGCATCGTTCGTTTTGGTCGTCGCGCGGCCCTCCTCGTCCTCCTCGAAGAGGAAGAACTCCGGTTCGGGGGCGGCGTTGACCAGATACCCCATTTCGTGGGCACGGTCGAGTGCCTGCTTGAGCACGTAGCGTGGGTCGCCCTCGAACGGCTCACCGGTTGACGTATTATAGACGTCACAGATCATTCGAGCGGAGGAGCCGTCCTCACGGTCTCGCCACGGAAGCACAGCAAAGGTGTCCGGATCAGGGACGAGTCGCATGTCCGATTCCTGAATACGCACGAAGCCCTCGATCGAAGAGCCGTCGAAGTAGATTCCGTCAGTAAACGCCTTCTCGGCCTGGCGGGCCGGCACCGAGACGTTCTTGACCGTCCCCAGAATGTCCGTAAACTGCAGTCGAAGGAAGTCGATATTTTTCTCGTCAATCTCGTCGAGTACGGCCTGCTCGGTCTCAGTGATGTTTCCGCTTGTCATCTTTCTCGTCGTGCTATCCAAGTAACTCTGCTACTAAAACCCTACTGCTCCAAGCAAATCTTCTCTCCACCGCTGGAAACTGTATATTCGTAAAGTTCTAAAGGCTCCAGTGAGAGGTTGGATGTGATGACGTACGAAAATCTCGATGCAAAATTAGTGAATGCACTTCTGGGCGATGGCCGAGCCAGCCTCCGCAGCCTCGCCGAGGAGCTTGACGTCTCCGTGACGACCATCTCGAACCACCTTTCTGATCTCGAGGAAGAGGGCGTAATCGAAGGCTACACGCCGCGAGTCAACTACGATGCCGTCGGCTACGACGTTACGGCCGTCATCCAGCTACAGGTCGAAGGGAACGCGCTTCCGGACATCACCGACACGCTACGTGACCACCGCCAGATGACCAGCGTCTACGAAGTCACGGGCGACTACGACGTGATCGCCATCGGCAAATTCAAAGACACCGATGGAATGAACGACCAGATCAAACAGTTGCTAACCGACCCGGATATCAAAGCCTCGAACACGAGCGTCGTTCTCAATGCCGTCTCCGAGAACGAACAGTTCGAACTCGAAGTCGACGATTCCTGAGCCAGCCGTTTAGCCAGTCACTCGTTCTCCCGCCACGATCCCATCAGACGGACTGCTGTCTGTCAGTGCCGGCGCGACCGCACGTCGATTCGCGGTCTCCGTTCATGCCGGAGGAGAATGTCATCTGAGATAGAGGAACACCATGCCGAGGACGAGCAACAGGAGCCCCCACCACAGCGAGTCGCCGGGGAGGACTTTCAGGACGAGCGTGACGACACCGGAGGAAAACAGCGACCAGCCGATGGTCGTTCGGTATGTCATACCTGTCGTACACCGGCCAGCACAATAGGTCGTGTGCCTGTCATTTCCAGTGTGAGTCAGGGCAACGAACGTGTGGACACACCGGACTCTCGTTCGAGGCAGCGATCGCTGGCCGCACGAGGACACACGCAAAAAACGGCAGCAGTTGTCGACGATACGACGCGAAACCGCAGCGTGGGTGGTGAAAGTTGGCTATGGCCGAGCTTACATCATGCCGCCCATGCCGCCGCCCATGCCACCCATGCCGCCGGGTGCACCGCCTTCTTCGTCTTCGCCCTTGTCGGTCGACAGGTCTCCAGCGGAGATGATGTCGTCGATTTTGAGGACGAGGTTTGCGGCTTCGGACGCGGAGGTGACGGCCTGCTCTTTGGCGTGAGCCGGTTCGACGACACCAGCGTCGAAGGTGTTCTCGACGTCGCCCGAGAAGACGTTCAGCCCAGCCTGGACGTCGCCGTCGTCGTGGGCTGCACGCAGGTCGACGAGCGTGTCGATGGAGTCGAGACCGGCGTTCTCGGCGAGCACGCGTGGGACGAGCTCGAGTGAGTCGGCGAAGGCCTCGACGGCCAGCTGTTCGCGCCCGGAGACGGAGTCAGCGTAGTCACGGAGGCGCGAGGCGAGTTCGACTTCGGTTGCGCCGCCACCAGCCAGCACGCGGCCGTCGGAGACGGTCTGGGCGACGACGTCGAGTGCGTCGTTGACACCGCGCTCGAGTTCGTCGACGACGTGGTCGGTCGATCCGCGAAGCAGGAGGGTGACGCCGTGGGCGTCGTCGCCCTCGACGTAGAACAGTTCGCCCTCGTCGTCACGGGTGACGTCACCGAAGCCGAGGTCGGCCTCGGTCGCGCTCTCGAGATCGGAGACAACGTTTGCGCCGACGACTTCCGAGAGGAACTCGAGGTCGGACTTCTTGGCGCGGCGGACGGCGAGGATGCCTTCCTTTGCGAGATAGTGCTGGGCGAGGTCGTCGATGCCTTTCTGACAGAAGACGATGTCAGCGCCGAGGTCGGCGATCGTGTCGACTTTGTCACGCAGCTGTTTCTCCTCGCGGTCGAGGAACTTCTGGAGCTGGTCGGGGTCGGTGACGGAGACTTCGGTGTCGACGTCGGTCTCTTCGACCTCGATGGCTTCGTTCAGCAGCAGAATATCGGCGTCGGTCGCCTCCGTCGGCATGTTGTCGTGGACGGGGTCTTTGTCTACGATGCCACCCACGAGCAGATCGGACTCGCCGACGGCGCGGCCGGTCTGGGTCTCGATGTTGAGATACTCGAGGTCGACGACGTTGTTGCCGTCTGCGTCTTCGACGGTGACCTGGCTGACAGCGTCGACGATAAGCTGGGCGAGGTGTTCTTTGTTGACCTCAGTGCCCTTCCCGGTCATCGAGGTCTCGGCCGTCTTGCGGATGAGTTCCTCGTCGTCGGTGTCGATGGTGCTCGCGATGTTGTCGATCTCCTCACGGGCCTGCTCGCTTGCCATGTGGAAGCCCTTGATGATCGCCGTTGGGTGGATATCCTGCTCGAGAAGGTCCTCGGCGTTTTTGAGGAGTTCACCGGCGATCGCGACGGCGGTCGTGGTGCCGTCCCCAGCTTCGTCCTCCTGGGTTTCGGCGACTTCGATGATCATCTCGGCCGTCGGGTTGTCGATGTCCATCTCCTGAAGGATGGTGACGCCGTCGTTGGTGATCGTTACCGATCCCATCGAGTCGACGAGCATCTTGTCCATCCCTTTCGGACCGAGTGTCGAGCGTACAGCCTCGGCGACTGCACGGGCTGCACTGATGTTGTAATCCTGCGCGTCCTTGTCCTTGACGCGCTGGGAATCCTCGCTCATCACGATCATCGGCTGACCCTGCTGCATTCGCTGGCTCATAGTCAACTGATTCATTGATTGTCCTTCTATATAAATACACCGGTATCTGCTGTTCAGGGCAACGGTCAGACACAGATTAAATACCGTCAAAACCCCCGTACTGCGGGCCGATATAGACCCCTATATGGTGTGCGTTAACACGCTACTACAGCGCTGATCGAATGGGATGCTCCGACATATTTAAGAGTAACTGGAATTGCAGTCACAGGTCGACCGGCTCGACCAGCGACGGCTCGTCGGTCGACGGATCGTTGACCGCCCGCGAGACGGGATACGCACGCATCTCCTCGGCCGGGTACGGCTCGAGCAGGTCCTGTGGCTCGTCAGCCGTCAGCCACTCGCGTTCGCGCTCGGGGTCGAGAATCACGGCCATTCGGTGATGAAGCTCCGAGACGAGGGCGTTCGGTTCGGTGGTAACGATCGTGAACGTCTCGAGCGGGCCGTCGTCCGTGGGTGCATCCTCGAGGCCGCCACCGAACGCCTCGAGGCCGGACTGGGTCGTCTCGTCGGTGGATTCCCAGCGTTCCCAGAGGCCGGCCAACGCGAAGACCCGGTCGTCCTCGAACGCGACACGGTAGGGTCGTTTTCCCCCACTCGTCTCGACCCACTCGTAGAAGCCATCCGCCGGAACCAGACACCGGCGGCGCTCGTATGCCGCCCGAAAGCTCGGTTTCTCGGCGATCGTCTCCGCACGCGCATTAATGAGCCCACCGCTGTCGTCGTCGGCCCACGACGGCACAAGCCCCCACTCGAGGTGCCGAATCGTCTCGGGGTCGTCGCCCGTGATCACTGGCAGTTGCTGTCCCGGTGCCATATTGTATCGGGGTGTGGAGACGGCCGCCGAGTCCGTGATTTCACTGTCGAAACGGTCCTCGAGCGCCGCCGGCTCGACCATCAGTGTGTACCGTCCGCACATACCGACCAGTCGGTGGCCCCGAATAAATCGTTGTCCGCTCGTCGGCGTGTGGGTGCTCACTCGAGTAGGCTCCCCGTACTCCCGCAAACGCCGGTGGTAAGCGCCCTGTTACGATATCCGATCCCGCCGGAGTGCTCCATGGGGTCACGATGACGGATCAATACGAACTGGTGGTGTGTCAAAACGGCAAGCTAGAGCTTCGAGATCCGGACGACCCCAACTGCTGGCTCGCAACCGACTCGCCGGCCGAAATAGAGCGATAACCGTCTCGCCTCCGCGGTCGCTCATCGCGCCATCGTTTTTTGTTACTGCTCGGCTACTGCTCGTTGTCCAGCGCCCACAAGAGACGCGTCTCGAGTCGAGTCTCAAAATCACAGCCGAGCGGCTCGCAGTCTTGCTCGCAGTAGAAGACGCCAGGACAGGGATTTGAACCCTGAATCCCGAAAGGGAACACGCTTTCCAGGCGTGCGCCTTACCGTTCGGCCATCCTGGCCTACCTCTTTGTAACCACGTCGGTCGTTTAACTCTTACTTTTGTCGTCGCCGTCCTGTGGCTTGGTTTCATCCATTACGCGGCGGGCCGACCACGTCGCGATCCGATACTCGAGGACGTATGCACTGCCCGCAGTCACACCGCCGACGAAGAGGGCAATGAAGGCGCTCTGGGTGATCGAGACGAGTGGCTCGACGACCAGCGCATAGCCCTGGACGAGCACGAGGAAGGCCAAAACGCCAACAGCGCCCCACAACAGCGCGGAGATGAGCCGCGGGGAGAGCCCGGCAACGGTCGCTCGCATTCCTTACTCGAGGGAGGCGACGGCTTCGAGTTCGATGCCGACGCCTTTGGGGAGGGCGGCGACCTCGATGGCGCTCCGGGCCGGTGGTTCGTCGTCGAAGTAGTCGGCGTAGGTCTCGTTCATCGCGTCGAAGTCGCCGATATCGTCGAGGAAGACGGTGACTTTGAGGACGTCTGCCGACGTCGCACCCGCCTCGTCGAGGACGGCATCGAGGTTGTAGAGCGCCTGTTCGGTCTGGGCCTCAATCGACTCGTCGGCGAGCAACTCGCCGTCGGTCGTCAGCGGGATCTGACCGGCAGTGAACAACAGCGAGTCGTCAGTCGTCGCCTGACTGTACGCCCCGACTGCGGCAGGTGCGTCGTCAGTCTGGATAATGCGTTTCATATCTCACCCCTCGGCGCGCCCGGGCTTAAAACGGGGCGAAAGCCTACGCGAGGATGTCGACTGGGTAGCCGGCGTCGCGGAGATCGGAGAGGAAGGCATCGACGTGGTCGGGGCCGCGCATCTCGAGTTCGATCTCGACTTCGGTGTCGCTCATCTCGACCTCACGGGAGGTCCGGTCGTGGTGAATCGCGTAGATGTTCGCCTGATGAGTCGTAAAGATATCGAGCAGGTCTTCTAGGGCACCCGGCCGATCTTTCAGGACGGTTCTGATCTTGAGATAGCGGCCGGTTTCGACGAGGCCACGGACGATAACGTTCGTCAGCGTGTTGAGATCGATATTGCCGCCACAGAGGGCAGCAACGATCGTCTCGTCATCGTCGTAGTCGAACTGCTCGAAGAGCACTGCCGCAAGCGGCACTGCACCAGCGCCTTCGACGAGCGTCTTCGAGCGCTCGAGGAGATAGACCAGCGCGACGGCGATCTCGGGATCCGAGACGGTGACGACCTCGTCGACGTACTTTTGGATGTAGGGGAACGTCTGCTCACCGACACTGCGGGTCGCGATCCCGTCCGCGATGGTGTCGACCCCCTCGAGCGAGACGCGTTCGCCCTTCTCGAGGGAGGCTGCAGCGCTCGAGGCACCCTCGGCCTGCACGCCGACGATTCGCGTGTCGGGTTTCTGTTCTTTGATCGCCGTCGCGATTCCGCTGATGAGTCCCCCGCCGCCAATGGGGACGACGACGGTTTCGACGTCGGGACAGTCTTCGAGGATCTCGAGGCCGATAGTCCCCTGGCCGGCCATGATGTCTTCGTCGTCAAAGGCGTGGACGTAGGTCCGGCCCTCCTCGCGTTCGATTTCGTGGGCGCGCTCGGCGGCTTCGTTGTAGTCTCGGCCCGAGAGGACGACCTCGGCCCCGTAGCTTTTCGTCGCCTTGACCTTCGAAATCGGCGCGTGTTCGGGCATGACGATCTTCGAATCGACGCCCGATCGTGTCGCTGCGAGCGCGACGCCCTGGGCGTGATTGCCCGCACTCGCGGTGACGACGCCCGCATCCTTTTGTGCCGCCGAGAGCGTCGCGATCCGGTTGGTTGCCCCACGGATCTTGAACGCCCCTGTTCGCTGGAAGTTCTCCAGTTTCAGATGGACGTCAGCGCCAGTCATCGCCGAATACGTGTGTGCGTGTTCGAGTGGCGTGTGTCTGGACGTTTCTCGGACCCGTTCGTGTGCCTCGAGAACGTCGGCAAGTTCGAGCATACGCCCGACTACTCGGCAGGTGTTGTAAGACTGTCGGGGACTGGGCAGCCAGTCGCCCCGGCGGTTACCAAATCCCACGACAGGACTGTGTTGCCGTATCGGCAACACGACAGGGAATACAGGAATGCACGGCGTGTGACGTGCGAGTGTAGAGGGGAACGCGTAGCATATAAAGCTCATGGCTCCGGAGCGAAAGTGAAATCGCAAGCCTGGACGGTGGTACCAGAGATGTCTGACGTTCGGCAGACGAACGTCATTCGGACGGTCGAATCTCGACCGCTGCTCGCTCGAGATGCGATCGAACGGCCTCGCGAAACGACGGTTCGTCGGGCCACGACGTCTCGGCCTCGATATGGAGTCGCTCCGGCTCGCCGACGTAGACCCAGACCGACTGCCGGTCTGTGTGCGACACAGCAACCCGTGTATACAGCCCGCGGTCGACGCCCTCGTACCGATCGAGTCGCTCGAGTGCCGGTTCATCGACTGCGAGCAGTCGTCCCTCGACGCTTCCACCAGGTGCGAGCGTTGGATAGCGGCCATCGACGCGGTGAAGCCCCTCGAGGATGGCGTCGCTACCGAGTTCGTACTCACCGGGGCCGTCGCCCAGCAGCACCTCGACCCGATCCGGATCGGTCAGCGTTCCGTAGACGAAGACCAGCACGGCCGACCGTTCGGGTTCGATCGTCTTGTCCGTGCTGCTCACCGGTCAGTGGCTGGCGACTCGAGCAGGTCGCTCGAGTGGCTCTGTGTGACACAACACGTCGCGTGTGAGGGAGCCGCAAAAAACGAGCCGAACGGACACGGCAGTGACCCGCCGTTATCGGTCTTCGAGCGGGACGAACGTCTTGTCCTGCGGGCCGGTGTAGCGTGCACGTGGGCGAATGAGACGGTTATCCTCCTGGTACTCGAGGACGTGGCCGACCCAGCCGCCGGCACGGCTCATCGCGAAGATCGGGGTGTACATATCGATCGGGATGCCGAGCTGGTAGTAGACCGAGCCCGAGTAGAAGTCGACGTTCGGGGCGATCCCCTTATGCGCGAGCCCTTTCTCCTCGGAGAGATACTGTTCGATGGTCGTGGTGTAGTTGTACCACTTGTCCTCGCCGTTGTCGGCGAGTTCCTTGCTGCGTTCCTGGAGGATCTTCGCCCGGGGGTCTTTGACGTCGTAGACGCGGTGGCCGAAGCCGGGGATCCGTCGGCCGTCCTCGGTGGCCTGTTCGACCCACGCGCGGTGGTCGAGATCGCTCTCGTCGATCTCTTTTAGGACCTCCATGACGTCCTGATTTGCGCCGCCGTGGAGCGGGCCGGAGAGCGCGCTGACACCGCCGGTCACGGCGCTGTAGATGTCGGCCATCGTCGACCCGATCACCATCGAGGTAAACGTCGAGGCGTTCAGGCCGTGGTCTGCGTGCAAGATGAGTGCCTGATCGAAGGTTTCGGCGTGGACATCGCTCGGTTCCTCGCCGGTCAGCATGTACAGGAAGTTCGCTGCGAGTCCGAGATCAGGGTGCGGGTCGAGGGGCTCCTCGCCGAGCCGGTAGCGCTCGAAGGCCGCGAGCGCGGTCGGGATCTTGGCGGTGATCCGTCGCCCTTTCCGGAGCGTTGCCTCGAGGTCCTCGGGGTCGGCGTCGCGTTCGGGTTCGGTGGCTGAGAACATCGAGACCGCAGTCCGGAGTGCGGCCATCGGCTGCTCGTCGGCTGCCGCGAGCCGCTCCATCGTCGCGAGCACGTCGTCGCTGACTTCGCGTTCCTCGTTGAGCGCCGCGGTGAACGCCTCGAGTTCGTCTTCGTCCGGGAGATGACCATGCCAGAGGAGATAGACGACTTCCTCGTAGCTCGCGCCACGGGCGAGATCTTCGATCGTATAGCCGCGATAGATCAGCCGACCTTCGGCGCCGTCGATCGAGCTGAGTCCGGACTCTGCAACAAGGACTCCCTCCAATCCTTTCTTGAGATCGTCAACCATACTCGGCATTTCGCACCCCGATGGAAAAGTATTGTCGTTTGTTCGCTGTCACGGCCGAACACGTGTGATGTCGCCGTTTCGTTGGGATGATTCAAAAACTGAACGGGGAGTTCCGGCCCTGGAATAGACATACGTTCACTGTTTAATCTTCGGGGTGGAGTATTTTACATTATTTTTCGAGAATGGCGTTCAACAGCTTCGTCTGTCCAGCAGCCAAATGCTCGGTCAACGTCGAGCGAGCGATGTCGAGTTCCTCGGCGACGTCGGTCGCGTTTGCCCCTTTTGGATACTCGAAATAGCCCAGTTCGTGGGCCGCCTCGATGATCTCCCGCTGGCGCGTCGTCAACAGCTCCCGGTCGACAATGACGGGATCCGTCGATTCGTCGTCCTGGTCTTGCGTGAGGTCCTCCACGAGGACGCCGTCGAACTCGGCACGGAGGTCGCCGACGATTTCGGCCACTACCTCGAGGTCGAGCGTCCGAAACGTCAACAGCAGCGAGCCGTTCTGTGCGCGAACGGCCGAGATCGGCGTTCCAGTTTGTTCGATGATTTCACACGCACACCCAGCGTCAGCATCCCGCTCGAACCGATAGATGTCTTCCTGCTCGGTCGTCTGGATCGGCGTCAGTTCGGCCTCGGTGCTGGCGTCGACCGTCTCCGTCGACGACCCATCAGCAACGCCGAACTCCTCGACAACACCTCCGTCCGTCGACGCACTCGAGCGCGTGACGGAGGTAATGGTATCAGTAGTCGAAGAAACATCGGCAATCGGACAGCCTGTCGGATCGTCGACGACGACTGTTGCTCGAAACCCACTCATACGCATCGCTTCGGTCTCAGTTACAATAACCAGCCGCCAGAATTCCCGGCCGGTGAAAACTCGTCAGAGCAGGGACCGCGGGTTACGCTCGTTGCCCCAGTTTTTCGCGGCTGATCCGGACACCGGTCGGCGTGATGATCATCTGATCGTCGCCTTTCCGAACGATGTCACCGTCGACCTCGTGGGCGACCTGGCGGAGTTCGTCGATGATGTGTTCGACGGTGCTGTCTTCGGTCCGCAGGCGCGTGATGTCCGCGATGACGATATCGCCGTCGTAGACGGCGTCTTTGATGTCGATGGCGTCGGCTTGTCCGCTGACCTCGGCGATATGGACCTGCATCGCCGCGTCAGCCGAACTCGCCGATACGTCGTCGAGATTCAGTTCGACGTAATCCTCGGCCGTCCGCGACTGACTCCCGCCGAGAATTTTGCTCATAAATCCCATTGGCGTAACCCACCGCCGCCGTCAGTATAGTTCTTACGTCAGACACAGTCTTGTGTTCCGGTACTGATCGCTGGAACGAACGCCCTGAACGGATCGAAAAGAGAGTGACAACGCTGTCCGTTCGTCAACGAACACGCCGCCGTCGACGACGCCCTCGAGGCGGGGTCACTCGCAGAAGCAGACGGGTGACTACCCGGCGAACTCGTAGAGATCGTCGCCGACGTGGTGAAGCGACTCGACGACTTTGCCCTCGTCACCGACCATCTCCGTGCCCTCGACGCGGGCGCGGCCGACGGCAAGCACCTTGCCGTGGGTTTCCTCGGCGATGACGACCAGATCGTCGGGCGAGATGTCATCGGTGGCCGTCGTGATACCCGGGCGCATCACGTCTGCACCGTCGCTGACGAACGAGATTGCCCCAGCATCGACCGTGACCAGTCGCCGCTCGGGCTCGTGGGCGTTTGCTCCTCTAACCGTCAGGAACGGCTCCTCGTCGAAGTACGCGACCTGTGGCTCGCCATCGATGAGGATGACTTCCCAGTCAGTGTTCTCGAATTCGACACGCTCGTAGGCGTCACCGTCGGGCGAGACGCCGAGTTGCTCCTCGAGAGTTGCTTCGAGATCCGAGACGGCGTCGCTGCGGAGATGATGGCGAGATTTGACCTGCATACGCGGCCAAACGGGCGGTCCAGAAATAAAAGGCCCGTTCCGCCGACCGATCTACCACCGTGACAGTCGGTGTTGGCGACGAATGTGACAATTGCTAAGTATTCTCATGACGTCGTGGTAGCTATGTGGCCCTCACGGAGCCGCACTGAGACGGTCACGTGCCTGTCCTGTGGTGAGCAGGTCGCCCGGTCGGCAGCCCGCGAGTACGACAAACACGGCGACCGCTGGGATCGCGAGGACAAGACGTTCGAGTATCTGTGTACACCCTGTCACGAGGCGCTGTGTCGCCAGCCACGGGACGAACTCGAGGAGTTGCTCATCGAGAGCGAGGCCGGCAATATCGATCAGGAGGCGTTTCTCTCGGGCTATCTGGCGCTCGTCGAAGAACGGTACGGAACGCTGGAGGAAGAATCCTGATCCCGGCGACCGTCTGTCAGTTTCGGGGCGTCGCGACCGGCGGCTGACTGTGCCGGCCGTCCCGACACGACTTTTACGCTTTCGTTCGTACCCATCTGTATGAGTGACGACGCACAGGCCGAAGCCGGTACGGCCGACGGGCAGGGCCCAGTCGAGATCAGTGAGGAACTCGGACGACATCTCGAGAACAAACGCGAGGAACTCTTCGAAAAACTCGAGATTCGCGGCGAGTTTCCGCCAGCAGTCCTCGAGGAAGCCGAGGCACGAACCGAAGGCGTCGAGGCGGAGATCCAGGACGAACTCGACGAACGGAAAGATCTGCGAGAGTTGACGACGTGGACGACGGACCCAATCGACGCACAGGACTTCGACGACGCGCTGTCGATCGAGGAACGCGAGGACGAGTACGTCCTCTGGGTCCACATCGCCGACGTGACCCACTACGTCAACCCTGAGACGGCGATGTGGGACGAAGCCGTCGAGCGCGGGAACACGGTCTATCTCCCGGGCTATACGATCCACATGCTCCCGCCCGTGCTGGCCGAGACGGTCTGTTCACTGGTCCCCAACGAGGATCGACTGGCCCACACCGTCGAGATGCACCTGGACAAAGAGCATCTTGGCTATGAGACCATTGACATCTACAAGTCGGTCATCGAATCCGACGAGCGACTCACCTACTCCCAGGCCGAGAATCGCCTCGAGGACCCCGACGCACCGTTGCACGAGGAGAACAAACTGGTGCACAAGGTCGCAGACCGGATGCACGAACAGCGCAAAGAGGACGGCTCGCTCGTCTTGAATCCCGCTCGAGACCGCGCCCACACGATCATCGAGGAGTGCATGCTCAAGGCCAACAAGGCCGTCACGCACGAGCTCATGTGGAATCGCGGCGTCGAGGCGATGTACCGGGTTCACCCACAGCCAAGCCCCGACGAGTGGTCTGAAGCCCTGCAGGAGATTCAGGACCTGGATGGCGTCTCGATCCCCGGCAGCACCTGGGATGACCCGCGAAAGGCCGTTAACGCGACGCTCGAGGACGCGCCCGCCCGCCAACTCGATAAGATCCAGTGGGCGGTGATGAAGGTGATGCCCCGCGCGAAGTACATGAACGACCCGTTCGGCGGCCACCACGCGCTGAACTTCGAGATTTACGGCCACTTCACGAGCCCGATCCGCCGACTCAGCGACCTGATCAACCACTGGATCGTCTACCAGAACGACGTCCCGGAGAACCTCATCGAACTCTGTGATCGGGCCAGCGACAAGCAAAAAGACGCCGAGCAGTGCGAACGCGAGTACAAGACCTTCCTCCAGGAGGTCGGCCTCGATCCGATGGCGGTCAACAACCGTGGGATCGAAGTCGTCGACGAGGACGAAGCAGAGAAAACGCTGTAGTCGGCTACCGTTTGTTGATCCGCAGTTCGACAGTGCCGGGATCGAGCGTGAGGCCGGCCGCAGGCGACAGCGACTCAGTGACGCGCTCGAACTCGAGTCGCCGAGCGAGGGTTGCAAGCGCGAGTTTCAGTTCGACTGTCGCAAAACGCATCCCGAGACAATGGCGCGGCCCGCCGCCGAACGGGAAGTACGCGTACTCGGGACGGTCACGGTCCTCGAGCCACCGGCCCGGTCGAAACGTCTCGGGTGCGTCCCACCACCGCTCGTCGCGGTGAATCCCATAGGCAGAAAGCTGGAGGGTCGTCCCCGCTGGGATCCGGTAGCCACCGAGAGTCGTCGTCTCGCCGGCCTCGCGGTAGAGGTCCGTCACCGGCGGATAGAGGCGAAGCGTCTCGTTGACGATCGCGTCAGTGTACTCGAGATCCGGGAGGTCGACGATCGTCGGATCGCGGTCGCCACAGACGGCCTCGAGTTCGCGCTCGAGACGCGTTCGAACCGCGTCGTCGCCGGCGAGACACCAGCAGGCGAACGTGAGCGCGGTGGCGCTCGTCTCGTGACCGGCGACGAGGAGGGTGACGAGCTGGTCGCGGACGGTCTCGGGGTCCATCCGAGTGCCGTCAGGATATTCCACGCTCGCGAGCAACGAGAGGAGATCCTCACCGTCTGCGTCCGCCTCGCGCCGCTGGGTGACCAGCCTCGAGACGAGGGCGTCGAGGTCGTCCATCGCGCGCTCGTACGCCGGTTCGGCCGGCGTTGGAATCCACGAGGGCAAGAGCGTGCGGAGCGCGAAGCCGCGAGGACTGGCGTAGGTCGACAGCGCGCGGGTCGCCCGTCTGACCGTGGCCGCCCGCTCGTCGTCGAACTCGAGGTCGAATAACGTCTTCGTGAGCACCCGGAGGGTGAACGCCGAGAGCGGGTCTCCTACGTCGACGATGTCGCCGTCGTCCCAGCCGTGGGCGAGCGTCGCGGCCTCCGCGACCATGCAGTCAGCGTACGCTTCGATCCGGTCTGGCGTGAACCACGACTGGAGGACGGTCCGCTGGCGACGCCAGCGCTCACCCTCAGTGAACACCACGCCATCGTGGGCGATGCGATCGCCGAACTCCCTGTCGAGTTCGCCTTTCCAGAACTCGTTGCTGCGCGAAACCAGTACCTGCTCGACGACGTCGGGATCAAAGACGGCGGCCATGTCGGCGCCGAACGCCTCGTAGGCCACGACGTCGCCGCGCTCGCGTGCCGCCTCTGTGAACGCGAGCGCATCACGCATGATCGAGAGCGAACTCCCGATCACCGGTACTCCGTCGAGTCGCGGCGGCGTTGTCGCCTCGAGATCGTGCGTCGTGTCGATCGCCGGCGAGCGTGAATCGATCATACTCGAGCAATCGATCGACACTGATGTCGTCGTTTCCGCGAAGCACTGAACTTCATTATACTGGGTGACGGACGACTGGATATGCACTCGGCGGATCTCACCCTGCGACTCCCGCAGTCGATGCAACTCCCGACGCCCGACGCGGACGCGGTCTACCGAGAGGAGCTGCTGTCTTGGGACATCGACACCGGTAGCGAAACACTGCGGTTTCTCTCGCGGTTCGTCGGTGATCCCGAAGCGGCCCGCGACGCAGCCGCCGACCTCGAGATTGTCCGCCGGTACGAACTCACGCCCGTCGGGGAAGGGACGTACTACGGCTACGCGGTGTTGGATCTCCGTACCGTCGATGCGACGCTGATGGGAATCTTCGACGACCTCGGACTCGTGATCGTCCCACCGATCGTCTACACCGGCCGGCAAACGGCACAGCTCAGCATCCTCGGCGAACCGAACGCGTTAGCGGGCGTCCTCGAGCGCGTTCCCGACGACGTCGGTGTCGAGGTCGAGCGCGTCAGTGAGCATCACCGGCGGGCGGAAACGCTCGCCGGGAGGGTGACCGGCCGCCAGTTCGAGGCGCTCGAGACGGCTCAAGACCTCGGCTACTACGACGTCCCGCGGACGGCGTCGCTGGCGAGGGTCGCCGACGACCTCGGCTGTTCGGAAAGCGCGGCGTCGACGTTGCTTCGCACTGCCGAGTCAGCGCTTGTCGACGCGGCACTCGGGCGGTGAACGCCTAAACCGATTTCTCGTAGACGGACTCCTCGAGGCCGTTGGGCAGATCCGTCTCCCGCGTCGCGACGTGTTTGAACCCGGCAGCTTCGGAAAATGAAATCCCGCGCTCGTTGTCGGCGAGGACGGCCAGTCGCAGCCGATCGAACGTGTCGCCGAGAGCCGTCTCAAGCGCCTCGAGTAGTGTGGTCCCGACACCTTCACCCCACATGTCGGGCCGGACGTAGAGTCGAGTCAGATATCCCACAGTGGCGTCCTCGGGCCACGGAACGACGTGTGCAAAGCCGCGACAGTCGCTTGCGAACCCGTCGCCGGTGGCGGCGTCGCTGCCCTCGGCGACCAGAAAGGCAGCGTCAGCGCGGCCGCTCGTATCGCTGATCGACGACTCGAGGTCGCCGATCGCGTACCACTCGTCGACGATGTCGTCGACGCGGTCGGCACCGAGGAGATCGTCGTACGCAGCGTGCCAACTCTGGCGCGCTGTCGCGTGGACAGCCCAGATATCGTCGACGGTCGCCTGTCGGACCGCATGGGTCACGTGTACCCGTATCATATCGGGAGGGAAAAGGACATGGCCAGCCGTTGATTGGTTGTACGGATACTGATATGATGGGGAGGCAGTGAACAGGGGCTGGATGTTTCAGCGTCGGTGTCGTATGGACGTGGGAGATTACTCCATCCGTCTAGAAGTATAAATGCTGAAACGCTCGTCGAGAAAGTGGTCGGGACGGTCGCTGGCCGGTGTGCCGAACGGGTCCGAGCGCGCCACCGATCGGCTCACTCGATCTCGATGTGGTGGCTGTCGTCCTCACGGTCGTCGTCGACGATCGGCAGGTGCACCTCGAGGACGCCGTTGTGATAGCTGGCGGTGATCTCGTCGGTGACGATCGCGTTCGGGATGGGAACCTGACGTCCGACCCGACGCGAGCGGACGGATCGGTAGGCGTCGGAGCCCTCCTCGACGTCGGTCTGGGCCCGGATCGACAGGAGGCCGTCGTCGAACGTGAGTTCGATGTCCGACTTCTCAAACCCCGGCAGATCCATCACGTAGACGTAGCGGTCGCCTTCGTCCTCGAGGGTCGCAGCCATGTCCGCGCCGAGCATCGGGGTCAGCTCGTGTTCGGACCGGCTCTCGAGAGCGGGACGGAAGCCGGGCGTATCGAACTCGGACAGCCAGGTCGATCGGAGCTGGTCGAAGGCGCGGTCCATCTCGCGAAACATGCGGTTCATCTCATCGAAAGATTTCATGGAGAATCGGACATCTCTAGGCGACTGGGAAGCATAAGGATTACTAGATGTGAGTTAGCACACGAAACCGGCCGTCTAACAGAATTATCGTCAGTTTCAGTTCGCACAGCCGGTTCGATGTCGAGGAACCGCCGGGTGCTCCCGACGAGGTCAGCGCTCGGACTCCCTCTCCGGCATGAGATACGCGAGCGTGTCGCCGCGCTCGAGTTCCGCGTCTTTCTCGAGGACGATCTCGTCGACGGTCCCACTCGTCGGGGCGGCGACCTCGACGTCGATCTTTTCGACCTGGAACTCACAGAGCAGGTCACCGTCGTCGACCTGACTGCCCTCGCTAACATACCAGTCGAGGACGAGTCCCTCCGCTTCGTCCGTATCCTCGGGCCAGAAGTCGGCCGAATCGAGCGCCACGCGCGATCCGTCGTCACTCATGGCTGGGTCTGCCGAATCGCATCTTCGATGTCGTCGCTGTCCGGGATCACCCTGTTCTCGAGCGGCCGTGCGTACGGCAGGGGAACGTCGGGAATGGCGAGCCGTTCGACCGCCTCGAGGGCGTCCGGCTCGGCCTCGACGACGCGGGAGATGACCTCGCCGGTGAGGCCGAACGAGCGGTAGTCCTCGTCGACGACGACGAGTCGCCCGGTCTTTTGAACCGACTCGAGGATCGTCGCTTCGTCAAGTGGCACGAGGGTCCGGAGATCGATCACCTCGACGTCGATGCCGTCGTCGGCGAGTTTCGCGGCGGCCTCGAGCGCGCGGTGGACGTGCAAGCCGAGCGTGACGACGGTGACGTCAGCACCCTCGCGTTTGACGTCGGCTTGCCCGAACGGGATCGTATAGGGTTCATCAGGAACGGCGGTTTTCGGGCCGTCGGGGGCCGGCATCCAGCCGATCCCCATCAGGCGCTTGTGGAACATGTAGACGACCGGATCGTCGTCCCGGATGGCGTTGTGCAGCAGCCCCTTGGCGTCGTAGGCCGTCGACGGGACGACGACTTTCATTCCCGGGAGATGGGCGAAGGTGCCGTACAGCGTCTGGGAGTGTTGGGCTGCGTCGCTGTAGGTCCCGCCGACGGCCGTCGTCAGGACCATCGGGACGCTCACGTTCGCCCCGCTCATGTAGGTGTTTTTGGCCATCTGGTTGTAGAGCTGGTCCATACAGACGCCGAAGAAGTCGGCGAACATCAACTCGGCAATCGGCCGCATCCCCTCCTGTGCGGCCCCGACCGCCGCGCCGATGTAGGCCGTCTCGCTGATCGGGACGTCCATGATCCGATCGTGACCGAACTCGGAGAGGAGGCCGTCCGTCGAATCGAAGATGCCGCCGTAGTCGGCGACGTCTTCGCCCATATAAAATACCTCGTCGTTGTCTCGCATCTCGGTCGCGATGGCCTCGACCATCGCCGTGCTCATCGTTGCCTGTCGCCCGCCGTCGTCGCTCATCGATTCGCACCTCCGTCACCGGCGAACTCGGGCGTCGGATCCTCGTCTGTCACACCCGACGGCGGATTCGAGAATACGTCCTCGAGGGCGGCCTCGGGCTCCGGTTCGGGCTGGTCTTTGGCCCACTCGATGGCGTCGTCAACGCGCTCGTGGGCGTCCTCACGAATCGTCTCCCGTTCGTCTTCGTCAACGCCGGCGGCTTCAAGATCGGACGCCAGGCGCTCGATGGAATCCCGCTCCTGATGGCGCTGTTGGTCGGCCTCGGGGCGATACGTTTCCGGGTCGCCCATGAAGTGACCCATCCGGCGGTGGACCTGCACTGACATGAGCGTCGGTCCGTTGCCGTCTCGAGCGCGCCCGACCGCCTCGGCGGCGGCCTCGGAGACCGCGGTGGCGTCGTCGTGGTCGATCCGAACTCCCGGCATGTCGAACCCGTCGGCACGTCTCGAGCCATCCGGTGGCGCGCTGATCCGTCCTTTGGGCATGCTGATCGCCCAGTCGTTGTCCTCGACAACGAAGATTACGGGGAGGTCGTGGACGCTCGCGAGGTTGAGCGACTCGAGGAAGGCCCCCTGACTGATCGCGCCCTCGCCGAGGTAGGCGACCGCGACGCTGGATTCGTTGCGCTTCATGGCAGCCAGCGCCGCGCCAACGGCGGGCGGACAGCCCTGGGCTATGATGCCGCTACAGGCGAAGTTGACGTCGGGATCGAACAGGTGCATGTGCCCGCCTTTGCCGGCGCTGAGCCCCGTCTCCCGGCCGAAAATCTCCGCAGTCATCCGTTTCAGATCGACACCTTTCGCGATGGCGATGTGGTGTGGCCGGTGCGGTGCCGTAACGGTATCCTCGTCGGTCAGATGCGCACAGACGCCGGCCGCGGTCGCCTCGTGGCCCGCCGCGAGGTGGAGTTCACCCGGGATCGGCCCGGCACTGATGTCGAACCCCGGCGTCTTCCCCTCCATGTACTCCTCTTGCAGGCGCTCCTCGTAGTATCGCGCCGTTACCATATCCTCGTACATCGACCGTAGCTGTGTTGTGGTGACAGTTCCCATGATCCGTCCGGATACACCCCACCAGCTAGTATAACGTTGTTCACCACCTTCACAGCCTGACAGTCACGCGACGGTGTCGGAGTCGACAGTGCGCTCGAGTCGAACGCCGTCGGATAAACGACCGGTGGGCGAACGGCGAGAAATGCGACCGCTGCGGGACGAAAGTGACGACAAACACGAATCGGTCGATCTGTGACCGTGTCGCGCTCACGGCGTCAGCGAGAGAGTGCCGTCCCGCCGTCGGCGACAACCGCGTCGACTTCCTCCTTGGTGACCAGCGCGACGTCGCCGGGGATCGTCCGCTTGAGTGCCGCCGTCGCCGCGGCGTACTCGAGGGCGGTGGAGACGTCCTCGCCGTGGAGCCGGCGGGCGATAAACGCGCCGGTAAAGGCGTCGCCGGTGCCGATCTGGGAGACCGTCTCGGTTTCATAGACCGCCTGTTCGTGGACGACGCCGTCGTGCCAGCCGACAGCGCCGTCGGCCCCGCGGGTGACGACGACGGTGGTGAAGTCGTACTGGGAGCCGAGTTTGTGGGCGAGCTGTCGCGGGTCGCCCTCGAAGCCGAGGACGTCCCGGGCGTCGCGAGCGGCGATCACGAGCACGTCGATCCCCGGAAACAGTTTCGTCATCGTCTGTTTGGCCTCCTCGGGCGACCAGAGCTTGCGCCGATAATTGAAGTCGAACGCGGTCGTCGTCCCGCCCTGTTTGGCCGCCTTGAGCATATTCATCGTCGTCTCCCGCAGCGTCGAGGAGAGCGCCGGCGTGATGCCGGTCGTAAAGAAGACGCGGGCGTCCTGTATCTGGTCGATATCGAACTCGCGGGCCTCTGCAGTCGTGATGGCAGCATTTTCCCGGTCGTAGACGACGTTCGTCCCGCGAGGCTTGCCCGCCTGCTCGAGGTAGTACGTCCCCTGTCGACCGCGGTGGCTCCAGACGACGTCGGTTTCGATCCCGTGCTGGCGGAGTTCGCCGACGGCGCGCCGGCCAAGCGGCGTCTCCGGTACCTTCGAGAGCCAGGTCGCCGTCGCGCCCAGTCGATCCGCGGCAATCGCGACGTTGCTCTCTGCGCCCGCCGCACGGACCTCGAACGTGGCGGCGTCCTCGAGGCGCTCGTTGTCCGGCGGCGACAGCCTGAGCATCGTCTCGCCGAAGGTGACGATATCGCTCACGGCTCGGTCCTCCAGATGGAGCCTCCGGTGCTGTGTGTGTCGGCCATACCCGGATCAACGAACGGCTATCGTATAAGTTGTGACGTTATGTTGATTTACTAAAGTGTATGGGAACCGATGACGGGTCAGCGACGCGTCGAGCACCGTGATTACGCATCGACCGTCGACTCGACGGTCACGAGCGCCGGCTCCCCTGCCTCGTCGTGTGTGATCTCGAGTCGCGCGCCGAAGGCCTCGAGGAGCTCACAGCTCGTGGCGACGTGATCCGTGACGTCGGGAACGCGCAGCCGGCCGCCCTCGAGTGCGAGGTAGACGAGCAGCTGATCGGCCATGTGGCGGTCGACCGGTGGCGCGCGCTCGCCCGCGTGCTCGAGGAATCGGTTCGCAGCGTCGGCGGCGTCCTCACCCACGCGTTCGGCCGGCGTGCCCCGTTCGCCGAGCGCTGAAAAGCCCGCGATTCCGGTCCCGTGATCGAGCCGAAGGACGATCGCCGAGCCCGGAGAGGGACTCGTCACGGTCGCCTCATGGCGTTCGATCAGGTCGAGGTCGGTCTCCTCGAGCGACAGTCGCTCGAGTGCGCCTTCGGCCTGTCGGTGAGCGACGTCGCGGTCGGCGAGCGAGGCCGATTCGACCGAATAGAGTCGGACTCCCTCGAGCGGCCCGCGTTCGGTGAGGGTGATCGACTCGAGACTCGAGGGCGCGAGATGCAGCGTCGCCCGACCGCCGCCATTGGGATAGAACCCGCGGCGGTCGACCTCACAGGCCGCGGTGAGACCGAACCGGCGAAGCAGTGGGAGTTTGACGTGGCGGACGTAATCGAGCGGCGGCGACCACTTGACGTCCGTCCCGCCGGTGACTGTCACCGAAAGCTGCGCGTCGAGCACCGACGCGAGCGGCAGGAGGGTGTCGAACAGCAGCGTTATGCTGCCGGCCGTGCCGATGTCAACAGCGTACTCTCCACCCGGCAGACGGCCGCGCTCCTGTCCGCGCCAGCCCGTCGCCCCCGTCGTCGACTCGAGAGCGGGATCGAACACGACCGTCTCCGAGTCGAGTTCTGCCCCCGAAACCTCGGCGTCACAGAGTTCGACCATCGTCTCGAGGACGGCCAGGTGCTGGTGGGCGAGCCCGGGATTCGGTCGGTTCCCACGGATGTGCTCGAGGCGAACGGGTTCGTTTTCGAGGACCGACAGCGCCAGTGCGGTTCGGACGAACTGTCCGCCCGCCTCCGAGCCGTCGAGTTCGTGTACGGCGGTCATAGCAGCCGGTACGGCCTCGAGTGCCCTACCGTTGGTGGTGGAGCTGGTTCCACCGCGGCGTCGGTTCCCAGCGTGCCGCTTGGCCAAACTTTTCACTCCGTCAGCGGAGACTGTCACCGAATGCAACTGTGGACGGACCCACTCAGACGGCGGTGGCTCCTCTGGGCGACGCTCGGCGTCGTCTTTCTGCTCGTCAACATGAATCGGCTCTCCTCGGCGGTGCTCGCAGAGGAGCTCATGGGCGCGTTCGAGACGACGGGCACACAACTGGGAACGCTGCACGCGATCTTCTTCTGGGTGTACGCCGTCATGCAGATCCCGACGGGGATCCTCGCCGACCGGATCGGGCCACGACGAACAGCGACGGCCGGTGCAGCGGTGATGAACGTCGGCGTGATCTGGTTTGCGTTCGCCGACAGCTATCTCACCGCCGTCGCGGCCCGCGGCCTCGTCGGCCTCGGCGGCAGCGTGATCTTCGTCTGCATCCTTCGGTTCTGTGCGAACTGGTATCGCGCCGACGAGTTCGCAACAATGAACGGCCTCACTTTCGCGTTCTCTGGGTTTGGTGGCGTCCTCGCGACCACACCGCTTGCGATACTCGTCGATAGCGCCGGCTGGCGACCGGCGATCGGTGGCTTCGGCGTCGTCGGCCTGCTGTTTGCTGTCGTCGTCTTCGCGCTGGTCCGTGACACGCCGACGGAAGCCGGTTTCGAGCCGCTCGAGGGGGTGCCAGGACAGTCGACACTGACGAACGCCCAGCTCAAGACGTCGCTTTCGGACATCCTTCGAGATCCGTTGGTCTGGGTCGTCAGCGTCATGCTGTTCTGTGTTACCGGGGTGAACCTCACCCTGTTCGGACTCTGGGGCGTCCCCTACATCGTCCAGATATACGACGTCTCCGTCACGTATGCGTCCGTGTTCACGCTGGCTGGCAGCGTCGGCATCATGGTCGGCCCGCCGGCGATCGGCTGGCTCTCCGATCGACTCGAGCGACGGGTCGAGTTGATCGTCGCCGGTGGGGGCCTGTTTACGGGTAGTCTGGGCATCATCGCCGTCGTTGGCGATCCGCCGCTGCCGGTCGTTGGCCTCGTGTACGTTCTCAGTGGTCTGTTGATGGGATCGTTCCTGCTTGCGTATGCGATCGTCAAGGAACGCCACCCGGCCAATGCAAGCGGGCTCTCGACGGGAACGATCAACGGCGCGAGCTTTTTCGGGGCAGCGATTCTTCCGACAGCGATGGGGTGGGCACTCGATGATTACTGGGCCGGAGAACTCGTCGGCGGTACCCGTGTTTACACCGAACTCGGCTACCAGATCGCGTTTGCCATCGCGACAGCCGCCGGCGCGATTGCGTTTCTCTGTGCGATCTGGCTGTATCGGCACGAGCAGCGCTGATGCCCCCGTTTCCGACGGAGTACAATCCGAATCGTTCGAGCGCGACTGCACGCTCGAGCAGACCGAATCGGCGTGTCACATCGACGGCCGTCTGATACGGTCTACTGGAGTCAATTACCGCCGATCGCCGACCCCGTGCTGGCGATCGGCGGTAAATAGGTACAGCGGTCCGTATAAGTGGTCAGTACCACTCACGCCGTTTGGTCGTCCGTACTGGAAAGCAGGGTCCAGAAGCCAAGCAGGACGGCAAAGAAGACTGCCCCGATGATCACTCGGAGGACGAGTTCTTCCGATCCGGTTGCCTCGGCGTGGACGAGAGCCGCTGCCCACCCGCCAGCGACGACAGCGAACCCAGTCGCAGCAACGAGCATCAACAGGAGCCGATCGGTTGGAACGTTCATGCCAGCCACTCCGGTCGAGGAGGGGGTAAGCGAATATAGTAACAACTGAAACGATTTACACACTGATCGCATAGTCGTCGTGCGATCAGGTGTGCATTGACGTTCAGTGGCTACTATAGCTTGAATTGGCCGAAGACACCACAGAAACGCCAGCAGGCGCCACAGCGGCGTCTGTCGGATCAGCCCTGATGGCCCGGATAATCCCGTTCGAACCGGTCTTCGATCTCCGTCTGATGGAACTGGACGAGCACTGGACGACCGTGTGGACACGAGTAGGGGTTCTCACAGCCGTCTAACGCCTCGAGCAGCTCGACGACCGACCCTTCGGTCAGCGACGTATTCCCGGTGATCGACGGATAACAGGCCAGATCACCGAGGAACTCGTCGGCCAGCGCGTCGACCGTCTCGGCACCCGCCTCACGGTCGCCCTCGACGAACGATGCGAGGACGTCTCTGAGCTGTTCGGGCTCGAGTGTCTCCTCGAGCACCGCGGGCACCGTCGTCACGGCGACCGTTCGGTCGTCGACCCGATCGGCGTAGAATCCGAGCCGGGAGAGCGCCTCCCGGTAGCTCTCGAACGCCTCGGCTTCGACGGCAGTCAACTCGAGGTCGACCGGCGAGGCCAGCGCCTGTGCGGCGGGGTCGTCGGCAAACGCCTGCTGAAGCCGCTCGTAGTTGACCCGCTCGTCGGCGGCGTGCTGGTCGATCAACACGAGGCCGTCGGCCGTCTCACAGACGAGGTAGGTGTCGGTGTACTGCCCCAACACGCGCAGCGGCGGCAACGAGTCGAACGCGGTTTCGTCGCCGGTCGCGACATCGCCAGTGAGTGTCTGCTGTTCGGTACCAGCATCGAACTTGCGGTCCGGCTCGGAAGCCCCGCTCGAGTCGTCTCGACCCGTCGCGGAATCGTCGCTCGAGCGAGTCGCGTCTCGATCACGGGTACTCGAGGACGGTGTCGATGCCGTCGCCTCGCTCGCGTCTGCCGTCGCTGTCGTCTCATCCGACTCCGCAGCCGCTGCCGTGTCGCCCGACTCGGAACCCGCCGGGGTCTCGCTCGAGTCGGTGCCAGCCGAGGCGGTGGCGGCCGTCGATTCCGAGCGTGCGCCAGCGCCAGCGCTCACGTCGTCCGGACTCGAGAGCGGCTCCCGTGCAGGCTCGTCGCTCGACGACCCGTCGCCGCCTCGAGCAGCCCCGGGCTCGAGGCGCGCTTCGCCGGGAGCCGATCGACCGCGGGGGGCCCGCGAGCGGAGGAGGCCGTGCTCGAGCAGCGCCGACTCGACGGCGGCGTCGACTTGCCGGCGGACAGCGTCGTCATCGTCGAAGCGGACCTCCCGTTTGCGCGGGTGGACGTTGACGTCGACGGCGTCGCCGGGCACCTCGAGAAAGAGCGTGACGAACGGATACCGGTCGCCACCCAGTTGGGTGCCGTAGGCCCCCATGATCCCCTCGCGAATGGCGTCTGCGGTGACGGCGCGGCCGTTGACGTAGGTGGCGAGGTACTCCCGACTCGAGCGGTTGGTTTCGGGGTGAGAGACGAGCCCGGAGACGGACTCGAGTGGGCCGGGAGGCAACTCCTCACCGTCGGCGTCGACGGGGATCATCGCCGACGCGACTTCGCGGCCGTAGACCGACAAGACGGCGGCTTGCAGGTCGCCCTGGCCCGTCGTCGCAAACACCTCGCGGCCGTCGTGGGTCAGGGAGACGGCCACATCGGGGTTCGCGAGCGCGTAGCGGGTGACGACGCGGTTGACGTGGGCAAACTCCGTCGCCGTCGTCTTGAGGAACTTTCGACGCGCGGGCGTGTTATAGAAGAGGTCGTCGACCTCGACGATGGTGCCCGCGGGACAGCCTGCCGGCTCGACGCTCGTCACCTCGCCGCCCTCGTAGACGAGTTTCGTGCCCGCGCCGTCGGCGTTTCGGGGCCGGGATTTGATCGTCAGCCGCGAGACGGAGCCGATGGTGTGTAACGCCTCGCCGCGAAAGCCGAGGGTGGCGACGCCCGAGGCCAGATCCTCGAGGCCGTCGATCTTGCTCGTCGTGTGCTGGCGAACGGCGGCCCGGAGGTCTACCTCGCTCATGCCCGCACCGTCGTCCGCGACGCGGATCGACTCGGTTCCACCCTCCTCGACGGTGACGTCGACGCTCGAGGCGTCGGCGTCGAGGCTGTTCTCGACGAGTTCTTTGACTGCGCTGGCGGGGCGTTCGACGACCTCGCCGGCGGCGATCCGGGCGACGGTGTCCTCGTCGAGTTGGTGGATGTCCGTGTTCGCTCGCTGGTCGTCGGTGCCGGTCATGGCTCGCTCCGCTCGAGGTCGGTGCGGTCGTGAACGTCGGAATCGGGACGTGTGCCGGTCGTTTGAAGTCGATCCGGTCGGTCGGCCGTCGATCGTCCGTCGCGTCCGATCGTTCGATGCATACGGGTTCAGTAGTGGTCAACCGAAGTTAAACTGTGGATTACTGATCAGACTCGGTCGAGCGTGCCGGCAGTTACGACGACGTCGACGTGGTCCACGCTCGAGTCTCGCCGTCGACGACGACCTCTGTCCCGACATCGTCGAAGGTGACACCGCCGTAGGCGACACTGCTGCCGGGTCCCGAGTAGATCCCCGCAGTGCCACAGTCCGCTGCGCGCGCGGTCGTGAGCGTCGCGTCGACATTGTCCCTGAATCGGAACGCTTGATGGGCCGCTCCTTTCGCCGTGACGGTGGTCAGTTTGAGGTCGTCCATATCGTCGAAGATGATCGCGTTCGTGAACGCGCCGTCGACGACGACGTTCGAGATCGCAGCGCTGGCGAAGCCGGACGCGTACAGCCCCGAGCCGGACGCCAGCTCGCTGTCGTCAGTGCGGATCGTGACGTTGTCGATCGTCAATGCCCGCCGGCCGTTCTCGAGGTGACCGATCGAGATCCCGCGTGCGTTCTCGAGACACGAGACGCCGTCGATGATCAAATCGTCGACCAGTTCACCGGCGTCGACCCTGATCGCCGAGTGCTGACAGCCGGAGATGTAGCCGTCTTTGATCGTGATCGAGTCGTTGCTCCCGCGATGGAGGTGGACGCCGTGGTCAGGGTCGTTCGTCGGATCGATCTCGAAGTTTGTCAGGGTACAGTTCGCACTCGGCGTGTCATCGCCCGCGACGAGTGTGTCGGTTTTGCCGTTCCAGACGCCGTTCCAGGCGGTTCCCGGCTGTTGGCTGTCGAACTGCACCGGCGCATCCGAGTTCCCCGCGCCACCACACGTCGCCCAGAAGCCGTCGATGGTAACGTTCTTACAGGAGACGACATCGATGTGATGATAGTAGACGGCATCGCCGTAGATCCGTTCCAACCGAACGTTTTCCGCGTGGGCGGGCATGATACCCGTCGCGTTCGGGGCATCGATTCGGACGTCACAGACCGCCCAGTTCGACGCGCCAGCGTAGCCCGATTCGTCGTACCCTCGGTTCGAGAGGAGGGCCCGTCCCTCCTCACCGTCGGGCCGTGGCCCCTCGAAAACCGTCGCACGACCTGCACCACGCACGATCGTATCGTCCCCGATCAGCGGCGTCCGCTCGAGGAGGTATCGCCCGGGCGGGAAGTAGACGATCCCGCCGCCAGCCTCGGCGACCGTCTCGAAGAGGTCGTGGACGGCTTGACCGACCTCGGTTGTCCCATCGCCCTCGATCCCGTGGGCCTCGACGTTCCACACCGGAGTCTCTTCGGTCCGCGCGTTGACGAGCCGTGCCGACTCGAAGCGTGCTGCCTCGAAGTGGCTCGTCCCCGGCACCGGCTGGTCGGGGCTGCCGCGACCGCTGAAGTACGTCCAGTCGCCGTTTTCGGCGTCCCAGCGCCAGGTAATCCCCTGATCGATCGCGTGGTAGAGTTCGTCGTCGTACTCGCCCTCGGCCGGTCGCTCGGCGATCGGACCGCGGACGATTGCGTGCTCGTCGACCGCCTCGACCGTGTCGGTGTGGTCCCACTCGTCGCCTCGTTCGTACGTGCCGAGCCCGAGCCGCGGTGTTCGATCAGCCATGGCTACTCAGTCCCGTATCCGCGTCCGTACGCCAGTCCGTAGAGGGCGGCCGGCGTCTCCTCTGCAGGCGTCTCCGTCAGTTCGTCGGCCGTACTTCCTGCGACCGTCACGCACCCGGCGGAGATTGTGGCGAGGACGTCCCGTCGCCGGAGCCCCGTACCGTTCATAGTAGCACGGTATTTCGGTACTGCATGAACATAATCAGAGACCGATCAGGGCGACAGCGATTCACACGGCAGCCATCGCGTCGACTCGAGGATATCGTCGACGGCCTCGAGTCGGCAGAGCAGTCGACAGGCGTTTCGGTGACGGTCATCGAGTCGCCTTTCACCCGCAATAAAAATATTAGTTTGCTGGCAAAAGCAGGTCGTCGACAGCGCTGGCGATCGCCGGGCGATCGGCTTCGGGGACCTCGACGAGCGGCGGCCGGACGGCGTCGGTGGGAACGACGCCGCGATATTCGAGGGCAGCCTTCGTCGCCGGCGCGAAGCCGTGGCTGGCACAGGCGTCGAACAGTGGGGCGATGGCGTCCTGTAACGCCTCGCCGCGGCGCTCGTCGAACGTCTCGTACAGCTCAGCGTACTGCTGGGGCGCGACGTTCGACAGCGCGTTCAGTCCGCCGTCGGCACCCATCCGGAGAGCGGGAACGAGCAGCGCGTCGTACCCCTGCAGCATGCAGAAGTCGTCGGGCGTCTGGCGCATGACCGAGAGGAAGTACTCGAGGTCGCCACTCGAGTCTTTCAGCCCGACGATATTGTCGTGGGTCGCGACGGCCGCGAGGGTTTCGGGCTCCATCCGCCCGCCCGTACAGACCGGGATGTTGTAGAGCAACACGGGGAGCGGCGACTGATCAGCGACCTGCTCGAGGAATCGCCGGTTCCCAGCCGGGTCGTTCGCCGTATGGAAGTACGGCGGCGTGACGACTGCGGCGTCGGCACCGGCGTCGGCCGCGTCTTCGGTGTAGGTGACCGCTTCGGCGACGCTCGTTGCGGCCGCACCGGCGAGCACCGGCACCTCGCCACCGGCGTGTTCGACCGCGAGGTCGTGGACGTGCCGGCGCTCCTCGCGCGTGAGACTGGCGAACTCACCCGTCGTGCCACACGGAAAAACGCCGTCGATGCCACCCTCGAGGAGCTGCTCGAGGACGTCAACGAACGCGTCGTCGTCGATCGCGCCCGCGTCGTCGAACGGCGTGACGACCGGACAGGTGATACCGGAGAGCGCGTGGTGGAGTTCCATACCATGGTGGTTTCGCGGCGACTGCAAAAACGTACCTGCTCGTCGTGACACCGCGACGGTACTGAAGCTACCGTCTGAACAGTTCCCCAGAGAGTGTCACAGGAATTACTGAACGGCCACATGAGAGGTGCGAATAGTTTTCTCGCTTCTTTGCGTATCTACCCTATGAGCCTCGATAGCACTGCACATATGCCCGCCGATTCGCCGATCGGTGACATCGCGTATCTCACGCGGTCAGAACACCGCATTCCAGCACTCATCGCACTGACAGAGCGGCCGCAGCGTCGCGCTGAACTCTGTGAGTTGACCGGCGTGTCTGCGTCGACGATGCGACGGACGTTGGACGAGTTCGATGACCGGGTCTGGATCCGCAAAGACGGACACCAGTACGTTGCAACCCGACTCGGAGAAGTAATCGCATCCGGGATAGAAGACCTGCTCGAGCAGGTCGAAACTGAGCGGAAGCTGCGTGACGTCTGGCACTGGCTCCCCGACGAGATCAGCGAGTTCCCGATCGAGACGTGGTCGGAGATGAGCGTGACCGTCGCCGAGCCCGATTCTCCGTACCGTCCGGTGAACCGATTCAAATCACTGCTTCGGCAGACGACCACGTTACGATTCCTCCACCCCGAGGTTGCCCTGATGGAGCCTTGCTTTTCGGTTCTGGATCAACTGATCGACGACGGCGCAGACATCGCGTTGGTCGACCGACCATCCTGTCATACGTACTTTCTCTCGACGTACCCGGAGCGCAGCGCGGCGATGCTGGAACAGGAGAATTTCACCGTGCTCACCCACGACGACGTACCCGCATGCGGAATCGGTCTGCTCGATGAACGTGTCATCATCAGCTGCTACGGGCAAGGCAGCGGAACGGTCCAGGCGTTGATTGTTACTGCCGCCCCCGACATCCGCGAGTGGGCAGAATCGGTCTACGAGCGGTACGCATCCGATGCTCGACACATCGATCCACGACGGATCGTGGAGTGACGCCCGCGGCGACGGTTCCGTGCCGTTGTATTCCCATCGCTGCTCGTCCGACCTCGATATAGCGTGCAAAGCGAGACCGCGTTCGATCACGACGTCTCGAGAGCGCAGTTGCTGCTTCGATTCCAGTCGCTGCAGGAACGGCGAGCGCTGCCAAAACGTCACAAAATAGCGACAAGACCGTCGGCATCGTTGTGTCGCTTGCGGGGACGATATGACGAGCCCCATCAACATCGCTCCCGGAAGTGATCACCAATGGCACAAACGCAATCAGAACCGACAGTAACGCACGGTATTGACCTCGAGGCGTTCCACGAGTTCGTCGAGTATGCGACGGAGAACCCGGACGACGTGCAGTTCGAACTCGGCGCTCGCTCGTGCTACGAGGGACGGCTCTTCCACAGCCTCGCGAAGATCGACGCCTACACGCTTGGCGACGACGAGATCGAACGCGAGACCCGCGAATACACGCTGCCCCTCGGTGCATGGAAAGAGGTCGAGGCGGCGGCCGGATTCGTCGATCCAACCGATCGCATGGAGCCGATCGAGGTGGCCCTTGCCGCGTTGACTGGCTGTCTGAACGTCGCCGTCGGAGTCACCGCGCTTGCCAACGAGATCGACGTCGACGAGCTCGAAACGACCGTCCGACTCGATTTCGATCCGCGCGTAATCCTCACGATTCACGACGTCGATCGAGCGGGCGAGATGTTCGACGATATCCGCATCGAGATCGAAGTCAGCGGGGAGAATCTCACGGACGAAGAGGCGGACATCCTGGCCGACGGAGCCAAGCGCTCACCCGTGTGGAATCTGATGCATCTTGCTCACGAGATGGAGCCGGTCGTCAGCGTGGCGTAACAGACCGTGCCGTCGTTCGATCCGGTTTACCCGGATTCGTCGAACGCCACAATCCGACGCGTGCCACAACAGTGCCGTGGATCGTCGGCGAAGACGACGACCCTGTTACTCGAGGCCCAGATCCTGTGTCATCGAGTTACCCGCGCGTGGCACACCTTTGACGGTCACCGTCTCCCCGGTCATGAACGAGGCGGCGGGACTCGAGAGGAACTGGACGACGTCGGCGACCTCTTCGGCGTGGCCGATCCGGCGGTCGGTCTTCTCGCGTGATGGCATCGATTCGCTGTCGATGCCGAGCGTCTCGGCAACGCCGGGTGTCTGGACCAGACCGGGCGCGATGCAGTTGACGCGGATGCCGTCGTCGGCCCACTCGACGGCGAGTGTCTCCGTGAGACGGATGATCGCCGCCTTCGCAGCCCCGTAGTGGCTCTCGCCGGGGGCTGCGTGCTGGCCGTTGACACTCGAGAGCGTGATGATGACGCCGCCGTCGCCCTCGCGCATGACCTCGCCAGCGAGTTGGGCACAGTGGACGGTGCTGGTGAGATTGAGGTCGAGAATCGTCTCCCAGCCGTTCGCCGAGATGTCCTCGAAGTTGGCGACGAACTCGCCGCCGGCGTTGGTGACGAGGATGTCGACGTCGCCGAACGTCTTGACGGTCTCGTCGACCAGCTGCTGGACCTGCTCGCGCTTGCGAACGTTACACTCGACGGCGAGGGCCTCACCCGCGTCCTCGGCGTCGTTGATCTCGTCGGCAACCGGGCCGATGCGATCCATCGATCGCGAGCAGATCGCTACGTTCGCACCGCCCGCAGCGAGCGTCTCCGCGATCGCTCGACCGATTCCTTGGCTTGCACCCGTGACGATTGCCGTCTCACCTGCCACGCTGTAGTCTGGGTTATGCATTATGCTATCACTCGTCTATCAAAGTATAATGTTACCGGTGGAAAGTAAAGCCGTCGAGTATTGAACGACGTTCAATGAAATCTGTTCGAGGGGAAACAGTCGTCAACAGCGGAGGGCCGACCGACGGCTGGCCCGACCGCTCGTCCGTCAGTACTCGACTGTCACGGCAACCTCGTTGCGGCGCAGAAACGGCGGTGTCCACGGGTCGTTGTACTGCAACACCGTCGGCTCGTCACGCGCCTCGAGGCCGCGCTCCTCGAGGGTGGCAGCCAGCGCCTGTCGTGCGCGCTCGATGCGACGCTCCGTTGCGTACCAGGAGAATCGCCACACAGCGACCGTCCGTGACGGTTCGGCGAGGAGGTGAACGGTCGGATCGGTCGGCATGGGTGCCGCCTCGAGCGAGACAGCCGACGGGAGATAGAACGCCATCGTCACGCCCTCTCTGGAGCGGGCAGTGCGGACAGGTGCAGTCATCGGCACGGACTCGCCGTTGCTCGGCTGAGCTGGAGCAGGGATCGAACGCGTCCCATCGCTCGTCGCGACGGGAGCGGTCATCTCGAGGTCGGCGTCGGTCTCGTTTGCACCCGACAGATAGTCGAAGAGCCGCCGGAACGCCGTTCGCTGGTCCGGTGCCGTCGTCTCGACCAGAACCGTGGCTGGATAGCGCCGCCGTTCGAACGCACCGTCGCGCTCAAGCGCCTCGAACGGCACGCGCTCGGTCGTCTTGATCACGTACAGTCCCCAGCCGATCCAGACGGCGAGGAGGCCGACGAGAATCGATACGGCTGCGGTGACTCGAGTTCGCATATGCCGTATACGTGCCCAGACATCAAAAGCTCGCCAGTGGCTCGGTTCAACGTCACTGGCCCGTCGGATCACAACGCCAATTCGACGGAACAAAATGTACTAGTAACTGTTATATTTCACTAACCATATGTAGAATATCATATTGTATTTCGTATATTATGGGTCGGGTAGCGCTCGAGAGAAGTACTGTACATCTACTAAATAGTCGTATATAGGACAGTTAAGACGGTACGCGACTACAATTGGATTGGATCCAAGAATTCAAAAGCGGATTTGAGTATAACTAATATTTCTCCAGAGAACAAGGTGGTATAAGCGATTTTTCGACGTATCTTTTAAATAGAGAGTGTTTAATAGTGAATTGCTGTGTTCTATCCCATATAGTAACTATTTCCTCGATTTTTGGGGAGTGTCGAGAATACCAAAATGTCTATTTAAATAGAGAAACTAAGATCTGACAAATATCAATAACAGCCGGCGACATCCGAACTGCCTCGCGACACACAGTGGATCGGCCACGCAGTTCCTCGAGTAACTCGCTCCGGACCAGTTCGATCTCGAGTCAGCAACCGTTTGCCTCGGCGGAAAGAGACCTGGTGTAGACGTCCCCTACAGTGCGTTTTCGAAATGCGAACAGATCATGAATTAGTCGTGTAAGAGGGAGAGAAATGGGGACTGATTTACAATAATATTCTTGTAAAAGCACGTGTGTGAACGCCGGGTTCAGAGCGATCGACTCGCGTTGGACATGTTGATGCTCGCTTCAGTGACGTTCGCACTCTCCATGACCTGCTTCGGGAGCGTCTCGTAGTACCGGTCGCCATTGAGTCGACTCGTCGGCCCGGAGACGCTGACTGCACCGAGAATCGCTCCGTTCGCGTCGCGAATCGGTGCCCCGATAGCCCGGATCCCCGTCACCTCCTCCTCGTCGTTCACCGCGTAGCCGCGCTCTCTGATGGTCTGGATCTCCTCGAAGAGGGCGTCGCGGTCGGTGATCGTGTTCTCGGTCTTTTTGACGAGGCCGTACTCGTCGATGATCGCCTCGACTCGAGCGTCCGGCAGATAGGCGAGGACGGCTTTGCCGGTCGACGTGAAGTGGAGGAAATCGGCCTTGCGCTCTTTGGTCGTGTGGTAGGTGTCGCCAACGGCGTTCTCGCCTGCGACCTTGTAGATATTCCGCTCGAGGCCGTGTTGTTCGCACATGAGGTGGACATACTCCCCAGTTTCCTCGGCCAGTCGGTCGACCTGCTGTTTGCCGTGTTCGAACAGCACGTGTCGGTGTCGAATCGTCTTCCCGAGATACAGAAACTCGAGGCTGAGTCGGTACGTGTCGTCGTCTTTCACGACGAGTCGCTTCGTCCGCAGCGTCGAGAGATACGAGTACGCTGAACTCTTCGAGATGTCGAGATAATCGGCTAACTCCGTCACGCCAGCGCCGTCGAGTTCCTCGAGTGCGTCGATGACGTCGCACGCTCGAGCGACCGTTTCGAGCTGCCTTGGGCCTGCATCGTTTGTCTCGCGCATACGCACACGTAGGCTGCGAGCGGAATATGTGTTCGCATTTCGGGAACGGACGTCGCTGGCGTGGCATCTCGGTACCGATGTACGAAAAGCGCTCGAGTGCGACACCGAACGCGTGCTGATCTGACGTCGAGCGATGATTATCTCTGAACGTCACTGCACGCCACATCGCATGACGGCTGTGCAGTGGCGTGTTACGTCGTTCGGCTGGGACGGCACCGTCGCTCGCGTCCAGTGGCCGTTTTATGAGGAACTGTGTTCTCATTTCGGAAACTCGTCGGTCGGTGATCGCGCTCTGTTCCACTGGTTCAGTCCGAGTCGCTGTCGATATCGGGTCCGCTGCGAAGAACGCAAACATTTAACAAAGCGGACTTCCGATCACGCATCGGAATGCATGTCTCTGAGGGGAGGCTTCGGCGAGAGATCGAAGCTAACGCGCAGTTTGGCGCACTATCCGACGTGGACGGCCACGGACGAACGACGCTCACCGGGACGGACGCGAACCGGCGTGCTCGAGAGCGATTCGTCGACCGACTCGAGCAGGCGGGACTCGACGTTCGGATCGACGCAGTGGGAAACATCGTCGGCCAGTGGGTACCGGAGGGTGTCGATCCGGCCGCCGCGCCGGTCGCGACCGGCAGCCACCTGGACTCAGTTCCGGTCGGTGGGATATTCGACGGTCCGCTCGGCGTCTACGGCGGCCTCGAGGCAGTCCGTGCGATACAGGAGTCCGATCGAACACCCCAGCAGCCAATAAACGTCGTTTGTTTCACTGAAGAAGAGGGGCAACGGTTCGGCAACGGACTGCTCGGCTCGTCCGTTGCGACTGGCCAGCGGTCGGTCGACGACGCACTCGCGTTCGAAGACGAGTCCGGAACGACGCTCGAGGACGCCCTCGACGAAACCGGCTTCCGTGGTGAGGGACGAATCGACGCCGCCGAGTGGGACGCCTGGCTCGAGTTGCATCCCGAACAGGGGACGCGTCTCGAGGAGGAGAACGCGGCGGCTGGAATCGTCACGAACGTTACGGGAATCACCCACTGCTATCTCGAGGTCGACGGCGAAGCCGACCACGCGGGCTCAACACCGATGCCCGGCCGAGCGGACGCCCTCGCTGCAGCGAGCGAAGTCGTTCTAGACGTCGAGGAAGCCGCAAACCAACTCGTCGACGACGAATCCCCGTCCGCCGTGGGCACGGTCGGAAAGGCGGTTGTGGAGCCAAACGCGACGAACGTCATCCCGGGACGAGTCCGACTCGGGATCGACATTCGGGACGTGTCGGCGGACTCGATTTCGACGCTCGTCGACGCACTCGAGGACAGTGCACAGCGAGTCGAACGGGAGCGAGCCGTCGAGACGACCGTATCGCGACCGTACAACGTGCCGCCGGAACCGATGGCAGAGCGATGTCGTGAGACGCTGGTCGACGCCGGCACTGCAACGGGAATCAACACGTTGCTCATGCACTCGGGGGCAGCCCACGATACGATGAACGTCGCCGGCGTCACCGACGCAGGACTGCTGTTTGCACCGTCGCGTGACGGGATCTCCCACAATCCCCGGGAGTGGACCGACTGGTCGGACTGCGCCCGGGCAACCACCGTTCTCGCGGAAGGACTCGCGCGCCTCGCCGACTCATAATCCGAGACTGCCAGCCGGAGTCGACACCCGGGACGACACGACGATGACCGTTCCACCGGAAATATCGTACTACAGATAGTATTCGAGTCGTTCTCGAACGGACGACGAGGAGGGCGACTGCTCGACGAGTGACCCCACGTTCGGCGACCGGTAATGGACCAAGACCGTCAGTGGCGACCCAGTCGATACTGTGGTACTGTCCGCATGGGTAATATTATAATAAGAATAGTAACGACCCTTTGCCACCAATAAGGACAAGATTTATCTATGAGCATTTGGAACGCTGCAAGAGTATATGGGAGATACTGACAACCCAACCGATACGCCGTCTTCAGACGGTCCGAGCCGGCGGCTTTTTATGAAAGCCGCTGCAGCAGGCGTCCCGATCGCACTCGCAGGCTGTGCCAGCGACGTCGATGACATCGAGACGGACGGAGAGTTACTGTGGGGTGGCAGCGTTCCAGTGCAGAGTCTGGATCCACACTTTGAAAGTGCCGCCGCAACCGCTCGCGTTCTCGAGAACATCACTCAGGGGCTCGTCAGAGTCAACTGGGACTACGAACTCGAGCCGGCGCTTGCCGAATCCTGGGAGTACTCCGAGGACAACACGGAGGTTTCGTTCTCGCTTCGCGAGGGCGTGTCGTTCCACGACGGGTCGGAGTTCACGTCCTCGGACGTGCTGGCCTCGTTCGAGCGCATCGAAGAACGCGAGGGACTCGCGGCCGATTACATGTCGCGGGTCGACTCGATGGACGCACCGGACGATTACACGTTCGAGATGGTGCTGACCGAACCGTTCGCGCCGCTGCTGTCGCGAATGGCGACGTCACACATGCACATCCTTCCCGCAGAACAGGCCGAACAGGAACAGGGCGCGTTCAGCGAGCCGATCGGGACCGGCCCGTTCCAGTTCGAGAGCATGGAGATCGACTCCGAGTTCGTCATGGTCAAATACGACGACTACTGGGACGGCGACCTCCCGTATCTCAACCGCGTTACGAAAACCGAGATCCCGGACGACGACAACCGACTCAACACGTTCCGCTCCGGCGAACTGGACTTCATCAATGACGTGCCGCCGCGACACGCCGAAAGCCTCGAGGACGATCCGGACATCGACTTCGTCGAGCGATTCCCGAAATCACTCGTCTACCTCGGTGTCAACTGCACCGAAGAGCCGTTCGACAGCCGCGACGCCCGACTCGCACTCGAGTACGCGATCGACAAGGACGAAGTCATGGAGGCCGCGCTGTACGGACAGGGACAGGTCGCCGCGAGTCCCGCCGCACCGGACAGCGAGTGGGAACATCCCGACCTCGAGCCGCGACCACGGGATCTCGAGAAGGCCCAGGAACACCTGGATGCGGCAGGGTATCCAGATGGCTTCGAGGCGACGTTCAAGATCCCCCAACAGTACAACGACCAGGTCACCGCGGCACAGTTGATCGAATCCCAGGCGTCGGAAGTCGGGATCGACCTCGACATCCAGATGATCACGTGGAGTAACTGGCTCAGCGACGTTTACACGGACCAGGAGTTCCAGGCAACCACCAGTTCGTATCTGGGACTCTGGTTCCCCGACGCCGGGTTCCACCGCCCACTCCACTCCGAGGGCGCGTTCTTCTTTACAGGCTGGGAAGACGAGGAGTACAACGACCTCATCGACAGCGCACGACTGAGCTACGACATCGATGAACGAGCCCCGATCTACCACGAGGCTGCCGAACTCCTCAAAGAGCGTCGGTCGGGTCACATCCTGCTGTACTGGATGCCGACGCTGATGGCTCGGACGCCCAACGTGACGGGCGAGGTCATGTCACCCGACGGCTCGACGTTCAGATTCGACGAAGTCCAGTTCGAATAATATCTCTCGGAAACACGTGCACACGACCACCGAGACATGAGACATACACTTTCACCCCCGTCATGTATATAAATGGCGTTCGTTAACTACCTGCTCAAGCGGTTCGGCTTCATGCTCGTCACGTTGTTCTTAGTGACGCTCATCACGTTCGGCCTCACCAAGATTTTACCGGGCAACGTGGCGCTGTTGATTCTCGGACCCAACGCGACCGAGGCATCGATCGCACAGCTCGAGGCACAGCTCGGACTCGATCAACCACTGTACGTTCAGTACGTCGATTGGGTCGCCGGGCTGCTCAGTGGCGACATGGGGATGTCCCTCCGGTACAACGTCCCCGTCTTCGACCTGATCGCGCTGCGGCTGCCACGCTCGCTACTGCTCGCCGTCACTGCAACGATCATTTCGGTGACCCTCTCGATCCCGCTCGGGATTATCGCTGCAGTGAGAAAGAACACGCCTGCAGACCTCACGGCATCGATGCTCGCGTTCATCGGCCTCTCGCTGCCGATCTTCCTGTGGGGGCTCGTGTTCATTTACGTGTTCGCACTCACACTCGGTGGGTTTCCGACTCGCGGATACGTCTCACCGATGGTGGACCCGATCGCGTCGATCCACCATCTCATTCTGCCCGCCAGTGCGATGGGGGTCGCGCTGACGGCCTACATTATGCGAATGACACGCTCGAGTATGATCGACGAACTGAGCGAGGACTACGTCGAGTTCGCCCGCTCAAAGGGGCTGAGCGAACGCGCGGTCGTCCTTCGCCACGCGCTGAAAAACGCCGCGATCCCCGTGATCACGGTGGTCGCGTTCCAGTTTAGCTACGCCTTCGGCGGCGTCGTCGTCCTCGAGGAAGTGTTCTCCTGGCCGGGTATCGGGCGACTGACGCTGACGGCGATCGAGAACCGAGATATCCCGCTGTTACAGGGCAGTATCATCGTTATCGCGCTCATCTACATGCTTTCGAACTTCCTCGCGGACACGTTCTACGCGTACGTTGATCCGCGAATCCGCTACGGAGGGTCCGAATAATGTCGACGAATCGGTTCCAGCTGACGGAGGAACGCAAGGCTCACTACGGGCGGTTCATCCGTCAGTTCCGCAACAACCAGAAAGCGGTGATCGGGCTCGGCATAATCGTCGTGCTCTTTTTCGTGGCCATCTTCGCACAGAAGATCGTCGTTCCGTACATCGACGTGACGATACAGCCGTTCTCGCTCGTGCCACACGATCCCGAGGCCACGAACGTCCAAAACCGAGAGCAGGCCCCGTCGATGGAGTATCTGATGGGAACCGATAATCTCGGTCGTGACATCTTCAGTCGCGTCCTTGCGGGGGCACGAATCTCGGTGTTGGTCGGTTTCACATCGATCAGTATCGCGATGATCTTCGGGACGACGATCGGCATCGTCGCTGGCTACTACCAGGGACTGGTCGACGAGGGATTGATGCGGGCGATGGACGCGATGATGTCGTTCCCGCCGATCCTGCTCGCGCTAACGATCGTTGCCGTGATGGAGCCGAATCTCGTCAACCTGATCCTCGCGCTGGCGTTCGTCTACACGCCGTTTATCGCCAGGGTCGCGCGGAGTGCCGCACTCTCCGTTCGCAACGAATCGTTCGTCGAAGCAGCCGTCGCTCGCGGTGAGAGCGACACCTACATCATCTTCAGAGAGGTGTTGCCCAACTGCGTCGGCCCGTTGCTCGTGCAGGGGTCGATCAACATCGCGTTCACGATGTTGCTGGAAGCGAGCCTCTCGTTCCTTGGCCTCGGCGTCCAGCCACCGACGTCGTCGTGGGGGCTGATGATCAATCAGGGATGGGCGTTCATGGGCGATGCCCCGTGGCTCGTCTTCTTCCCTGCACTCGCTATCGCGACCGCGGTGATCGGCTTCAACTTACTCGGCGACGGCCTCCGTGACGTTCTCGACCCGAAGGGGGAGATCATCGAATGACCACCAACGCTACGACCGACCCACTACTCGCAGTCGAATCGCTTCGCACACAGTTCAAGACCGAAAACGGCACCATCACTGCAGTCGACGACGTCTCGTTCACTCTCGACCGAGGTGAGGTGATGGGGATCGTCGGCGAGTCAGGGGCCGGAAAAAGCGTGACCGCGAAGTCGATCATGCGCCTTATCGACTACCCGGGCGAGATCGCCTCGGGCTCGGTCATCTTCGACGGCGAGGATCTTCTCGAGTGCTCCGAAAAAGAGATGCAAAGCGTCCGTGGGAACAAGATCGCACTTATCCCACAGGACCCGATGACGTCGCTCAACCCCGTGCTCACGGTTGGCCAGCAGATCACCGAGACGATCAAGCTGCATCAGGATGTCGGCGAAAGCGAGGCTCGCGAAATCGCGATCGAGGCGATGGCAGAGGTCGAGATTCCGGACCCCGAATTGCGCATCGACGAGTACCCACACGAGTTCTCCGGCGGGATGCGCCAGCGCGTGCTCATCGCGATCGGCCTCGCCTGTGAACCGGATCTCATCATCGCCGACGAGCCAACGACGGCACTCGACGTGACGACACAGGCGAAGATCCTCGAGTTGCTTAACGACCTCCGCGAGACGCACAACGTCTCGATTCTGATGATCACGCACAATCTCGGCGTCGTCGCCCAGACCTGCGACCGCGTCGGGGTCATGTACGCCGGCAACCTCATCGAAACGGGCGAGGTCGAGGCCATCTTCAACCAGCCGAGACATCCCTACACCCGGACACTCATCGACGCGATTCCGGAAGTCGGTGCGGACCGGAATCGACTGTACGCCCTCGGCGGGTCGATGCCCAACCTGCAGTCGCTACCGGATGGCTGTAACTTCGCCGACCGCTGTCCACACGCGACCGATGACTGCCACTCCGGCGGCGATCCGGCACTCGAGGCTGTGCCGGACGCCCCGGCGGGCTCGCACGCGGCGTGTTTCCGGACGGCCGAACTTGACCTCTCGGAGCCCGGCACTGAGACGGACGGCGAACGTCGCCACCGAACGCAAACGACGGAGCCGCTACTCGAGGTCACCGACCTCAAGAAGTACTTTTCGGCGGGTGACGGGCTGTTGGGCAACCTCTCGCTTGCCCGAACCGACGGCGGCGGGCTGACACTCGAGCGCCAATACGTCAAGGCGGTCGACGGCGTGAGCTTCACGATCAATCGCGGCGAGACGGTCGGACTCGTCGGCGAGAGCGGCTGTGGCAAGTCGACCGTTGCCAGAACCGTCATGCAGTTGCTCGAGCCGACCGACGGCGAAGTGTACTTCGACGGCCATCCGCTCCACGAACTCGGCAAGTCCGAGATTCGCAGTCTCCGCCAGGAGATGCAGATCATCTTCCAGGACCCGAAGAGTTCGCTCAACCCGCGCAAAACCGTCGGCCAGATCATCGGCCGCGGAATGGAAAAGCACAACATCGCAACCGGGAACGAAAAACGCGAGCGAATCGAGGAGTTGCTCGAGCGCGTCGGGCTGGCGGCGAGCGACATCGATAAGTATCCCCACCAGTTCTCGGGCGGGCAACAACAGCGGATCGCCATCGCGAACGCCCTCGCCGTCGAGCCGGATCTCATTGTCTGTGACGAACCCGTCTCGGCGCTGGACGTGAGCGTGCAGGCCCAGATTCTTAACCTGCTCGACGACATCCAAGACGAGTTCGACCTCTCGTATCTGTTCATCTCGCACAACATCAGCGTCGTCCAGCACATCTGTGACCGCGTGGCCGTCATGTACCTCGGCAAGATCGCCGAGTTTGGCTCCGTCGAGCAGGTGTTCGAACCGCCGTACCATCCGTACACGGAGAGCCTGCTCTCGGCCGTCCCCCACCCGAATCCGAACCGAGAGACGAAGCGGATTCTCCTCGAGGGCACAGTGCCCAGTCCGATGGACCCGCCTTCGGGCTGTCCGTTCCACACCCGCTGTCCAAAGAAACTCGGCGGGGAGTGTGAACGGGATGAACCGCGCGCGAAGCCGGTCGACGGGGACGACGACCACACGATCGCCTGTCACCTCTCCGAAGCGGAAATGTCAGAGCCACTCACCCACCAGCAGTCGAACACAACGGTCGAACAGCCGTGACGTTCTCGCTCTGTGCGACGGTCGACGGTCGTCACGGGGCCGCCATCGCGACGAAAGCGATCGGCGTCGGTTCGACGGCCCCGTTCGTCTGCCGCTACGGCGCGGTCTGTACGCAAGCGATGACGAACACCCCGATCGGCGTTCAGACGACGCACCGACTCGCCGACGGCGACTCGGTCGACGACGCCGTCGCCGCGTTGCTCGAGGCCGATCCAGACGCCCCGCTCCGGCAAGTCCACGGCGTCGACCACACGGGCACGACCGTCGCGAAGACGGGCGACGCGTGTGAGGAGTGGGCCGGCGACCGTGAAGGCGAGGGGTACACCGTCGCGGGTAACATGCTCGTCGGCGAGGGCGTCCTCGAGGCCGTCGTCGACGCCTTCGAAGACAACGCCGATCGGTCGCTCGACGAGCGCCTCCTCGTCGCGCTTCGGGCCGGCGAGGACGCAGGCGGCGACAAACGCCGTGACCACGCACAGAGTGCAGCGCTGTCGGTGTTCGATCCGGACGAGCCGCGACTCGAGCACGACCTGCGCGTCGACGAACACGACGACGCCGTCGCCGAACTCGGGCGTCTTCACGAGGTCGCAACCACCACGGGTGCCGACTGGGCGGAGCGGTTCCCGGCGGTCGACCTCCAGCGCCATCCGGAGTAACACTCGAGACGGCTCCCTCTCTCGAGTGCACATCGTCTGAGAGTGCAGTCAGAAAACAAACCTATCGAAGATCATATATAGCTACCAAAAACACATGTTGATTTTTATAGCTGTTTCGACACATATGAGGCAAAACTCTTGAGGCCGCTTCTAAGCACAGATTCCGACCGTTCTGGTTCGATAAGCCTCTGCGGCAGACACATTCTGAACTCGAGAATTTGTTCGCTTAAATCGGTGATTCAATCAATTATAAGTCAGTCTACTCGACTTTCCCTCTGATAGAGTAAACTCGACTCTATAATATACGTAGAAGTATGTATCCGGTAAGCAGCCAGAAGGATTATATTATTGATCCGCAGACTCGAGTCACAGACGCCGCTGTGGGAAGGTGGTGTTGTACCTCGAGCGCCGGAGAAAGAACGACGACGAACGACCCGCAGCTTACTCCTCTAACTGCGCTTGCCACTCCTGGACTTTCGCGATCAACTCGACTGGCGGCGTCGTGTTCACGTCGATTCCCTCGAGGTCCTCGAGCACTGCCTTCGTTTCGGGATCGATCGACTCGCCGCTCTCGCCTGACTCGCCGCCATCAGTGTTGGCCGGGCCGCGGAACTGGCCGCTCGAGACGTCGAACACCGCCTGGACGGGATCACTCGAGGACCCACCTTTTGCCTCGATGGCTTTCTCCTCGCGCAGACGCGCTAAGACATCCCTCGAGCGGTCGACGACGGGCGCTGGCACGCCGGCGAGGTCGGCGACGTGAATGCCGTAGGAGCGGTCGGTCGGCCCGTCTCGAACGGTGCGAAGGAAGGTGACGTCGCCGTCACGTTCGTCCGCGGCGATGTGGACGTTAGCGACGCGGGGCAGGTTCTCAGCGAGACCGGTCAGTTCGTGGTAGTGAGTCGCGAACAGCGTCTTCGCCTGCACTTCGTTGTGGAGATACTCCGTGGCGGCCCACGCGATCGAGATGCCGTCGTAGGTCGCGGTACCGCGGCCGACTTCGTCCAAGATGACCAGCGACTCCTCGGTCGCGGTATGGAGAATGTTCGAGAGTTCGCTCATCTCGACCATGAACGTCGAGCGACCCTGTGCGAGTTCGTCGAGCGCGCCCACGCGGGTGAAGATGCCGTCGACGAGGCCGATCTCGGCGTCCTTAGCAGGGACGAAACTTCCGACCTGCGCGAGCAGGACGATACAGGCCACCTGGCGCATATACGTCGACTTCCCGGACATGTTAGGGCCGGTGACGACCAGAAAGCCCCGCTCCTCGTCTAAGCGGACGTCGTTCGGGACGAACTCCGTCGTCTGCTCGACGACCGGGTGGCGACCCTGCTCGATCTCGAGGCGATCCCCACCGTGCAGGGCGGGCTTGACCCACCGGTTTTCGGCCGCGTGCGTCGCCAGACTCGCAAGCGCGTCGACGGTCGCGAGCGTTCGGCCGACATCCTGGAGCAGTTCGGCGTGGGCGGCGACGTCCTCACGGAGGTCCTCGAAGAGGTCGTACTCGAGGTCGCCGCGTCGTTCCTCGAGGCGCAGGATCTCGCGTTCTTTGTCCTCGAGTTCCTCGGTCGTGAACCGTTTGGAGTTTTTCAGCGTCTTGATCTGCTCGTAGTGGTCGGGGACGCCGTCGGCGGCGGACTTGCCGACCTGGATGTAGTAGCCGTCGGTCTTGTTGCGGTCGACCGTGACGTGGGAGAGACCGTGCGCTTGCTTTTCCCGCTCTGCGAGTGTCTCGAGCCACTCGATGACGTCCTCGTGGCGCTCGATGAGGTCGTCTAACTCGTCGTCGTAGCCGTACTGGAACAGTCCGCCTTGCGTCACCGTCGACGGCGGCTCCTCAGCGATTGCGGTCGCAAGGGCATCCTGTAAGTCTCGCGCGGCATCGCGGTCGGGTTGGTCGACGATTTCGGCGAGCGGCGAGGCCGCGAGATCGGGGTTCGAGTCGATAGCATCCGTGAGCGCAGGGAGGACGGCGAGCGTGTCCCGGACCGAGAGGAAATCCCGCGCATCCGCGCTGCCGTGGGTCGCCTTCGAGGCCAACCTCGCCAGATCGTACGCCTCGCTCAGCACGTCCTGAAGCTGGTCACGAGCGAGCGGGGCCGAGGCTAGCGCCGCGACGCTCTCCTGGCGGCGCTCGAGGACCTCGAGCGAACGGCGGGGCCGCTGGAGCCACTCTTTCAAGCGGCGGCCGCCAGCGCTGGTCTCGGTGTGGTCGATCGTCTCGAACAGCGAGCCGTCGCTGTCGCCGTGCATCGTCTCAGTCAACTCGAGGTTGCGCTGGGTCGTCGCGTCGAGGGTGACGTGGTCGTCGCCGTGGTGGGCCTGAATGCGGGTCATGGAGGCGAGGACGCCGGTCCCCGTCTCCTCGACGTAGTCGAGAATCGCCCCGGCAGCCGACAGCGCTGGCTCGCCGACCGAGAGACGATCGACCGTCTCTCGGCCGAACTGCTCGCGGACGGTGTGGGTCGCGCGTTTCGGGGCGAAGCGCTCGGTCTCGTGGAGCGTCAGCGCCGCGTCGATGCGCTCGCGAACCAGCCCCAGCAGGTCGTCGTCGGTTCGCGTCTCCGGACCGGGCAACACCTCGACCGGGTCGAACCGGTATAGTTCCGTCAGCGCGTCATCGGCGTCATCGGCCTCCGTGACGAGAAAGCGGCCGGTCGTTACGTCGGCGAACGCGAGGCCGTAGGAGTCCGAGCCGCTGCCCTCGACCACCGCGGCGAGATACTGGGCGTCGGCGTCGGTCGTCTCGAGGAGCGTCCCAGGCGTGACGACGCGGACGACCTCGCGTGCGTGGCCGTCGTCGGTCTCGTACTGGTCGGCGACGGCAACCCGGTAGCCGCGTTCGACCAGCGCTTTGAGATACGGCGTGAGATCGGCGAGTGGAACGCCGGCCATCGGATACGACGAGCCGTGTGAGGATTTTTGGGAGACCTTGAGATCGAGTTCGTCGCTGACGGTCTCGGCGTCCTCGCCGAAGAACTCGTAGAAATCACCACACTGCATCGCCAGCAGGTCGGCGTCGGTGGACTCTTTGAGCGAAAAGAACTCTCCGACGATTCCCGTCGCCTCTGTCATACCCGGTGACTGTCCTTCCATCGCTAAAACCCTGCGGGATCCGTGGTGGACCGACTGGTATGGTCGTCCGCGATGACAGTCACCGATGGGGCTACTGAGGACTATTACGCACCCTGTCCTAGAGGATAGTATCTCATAATGGCTGCTCCCCGCGACCATCGCGTACTCATTCCAGTTGATGTCCTCGGCGGCCAAGGCGTTCCGGCGACAGTCATCGGTGCATTTGCGTCGGTCCCAATCGTCTTGCTCGGCTATCGCGAACTGCCCGACCAGACCGGGACAGACCAAGCGCGTGACCAGTACGGGGCGCGCGCTCGAGCCGAACTCGAGGAACTCCATACGGCGTTCGAAGACGCCGGCTGTCTTGACGTCAGTTCGCGGCTCGTCTTCACCCACGATCGACTCCAGACGTTCGAACGTATCGCGGTCGAAGCGTCGTGTGATGCAGTCTTGCTACTCAACCCGGCCCCCGTGCTCGAGTCGGTACTCGTCGCGATCCGCGGCGAGGTCAACGTAGAGCACATCGCCCAGCACCTCGAGACGCTGCTCACCGGAACCGACCTCACGGTGACGTTCTTTCACGTCGTCGACGACGAGACGGACCGTGAGCGTGGCACCGAACTCCTCGACACCGCCGTCGCCGCGCTGGCCGACACCGGCGTCGACCGCGGTCGGATCGATAGCTCGCTCGTGGTCGACGGCTCACCGACAGCGGCGATTCTCGACGCTGCAGCCGATCACGACCTCCTCGTCGTCGGCGAGAGTCGGCCGTCGATTCGCCGATTCATCTTCCGAGATCGGGCGAAAACGCTGGCGAAGGGGACAGTCGACCCGGTGCTCGTGATCCGGGGCGAGTACCTCGAGGCCGACGACACCGAGCTGACGGTCGACGACACAGAGATCCCAACCGACGACGATGCGGGCAGAAGCGAGCCGACAGCCGACGAAACGGAGGGCCCTGACAACGAGTCCTGAACGCGCTCGAGCCATCTCGGTGGCTCACGATGACCGACAGCGCAGGGATGTCTGCGAAGTCAGTCAGGAGTCGTCGGCGACGTCGGACGGAGACGGCCGCTCAGTAGCTTCGACCGACTCGTCAGCATCCTCGATATTTCGGACGACGAGCACCGGGCCGACCGACTCGGCGGCGACGCGTTCGGTCTCCTCGCCGAAGATGAGCGACCGAAGCGACGGCGCTCGTTCACCCATGACGATCGCGTCGTGGTCGGTGGCAGCGTCGACGAGCGCCTCGAGCGGCGGTTCGTCGACCGCAAGTTCGGTCCGGACGTGGAGGCCCTCGTCGAAGAGGGTCACGGCAGCAGCCTCGAGAGACTCCCGACCGGCGTGTTCGTCGTCGGTCGCCAGAAAGAGCGTGACGCCGATGTCGCGGTCGCCAACCAGTTCGGTGACGAACGAGACGATCCGGTCGACGGCGACGTCGCCGGTCAGCGCCACGAGGAGGTTCTCGACTGGGCCGGTCGCGCCAGGGATGGCGTAAACGTCCGACGCCGTCTCTGCGGCGACCCGATCGAACGTCTGTTTTCGGTCGTGGGTAAAGACGAGCCGATAGTCGGCGGTTCCCTCGTCGGCCCCGAACTCGGCCGCGAGATCCTCGAGGGCGTCGGTGGCTCGCTCTTCGAACTGCAGCCGCGCCTGGTCCGGCGGCGTCTGTTCCGGCAGGACGTGATAGCCCAGCACGGTCACGTTCATCGGCTCGAGCAACGTCGTGAGACCGGCCGAGACCGATTCTCCCTCGAGGATCGCCAGTGGAACGAGTATGCGTGTCATTACAGTTTCCCCTTGAGCGTCACGTCTCGGGCGTAGTAGAAATACCACCCAGCGGTGACGAGCATGATCGCGACGCCGATGAGCTGTGAGGCAGGCTGCATGAACCCGATCAGGGCGAAGCTAGCGAGCGCCCCGAGCACCGGGACAATGGGGTAGCCCGGCACCCGAAAGTCGGGATCATACCAGTCGGGCTCGTTGCGACGCAGCGCGATCAGCGCGACGCAGATGAGCCCGTACATGATGAGATGCAGGAACGAGGCCACTTCGGCGAGCAGTTGCACCTGCCCGGTTGCCGTCAGCACGAGGATCGGCCCGCCGGCCATCCCCAGTGCGACGTGTGGTGTGCCGTACCGAAGGTTGATCCGACTCGCCCTCTGTGGGAGCAGGGCGTCCCTCGAGACGGCATAGATCGACCGAGACGTGCTCAGCACCGACGCATTGGCGCTTGACATCGTCGCGAGCAGGCCGCCGAAGACGATCGCGAACGCGCCGGCCGCACCGAGATAGTGGCGACCGACCTCGACCATCGCCGTCTCGCCGAGTTCCGCGAGGCGTTCGCTCCCGAGTGCGCTCGTCGAGACGAAAATCGTCACCACGTAGAGGACGCCGACGACGAGCACCGAACCCACCATCGCGAGCGGCAGGTTCCGACCGGGATCTTTCATCTCGCCGGCGACGGTCGCCACCTGTGCGAAGCCGAGATACGACGTGAATACGAGCGCGGCCGTCGTCAGGATGGGCAGCGTCCCGAACGGCGCGAACTGCTCGGGTGCGGATGGCTCGCCGACGATTCCCGCCGCGTCGAGGCCGCCGTAGCCGAGGAAGACGACCAGAATCGAGAGCAACAGGGCGACGATCCCGTTCTGGAGCTTCGCCGCGTTTTCCGTCCCGGTGACGTTCAGAACGGTAAAGCCCGCGCCGAACAACAGCGCGATCGGGATCACGAGCCCGTTGCCGACCGCGATTCCGAGTTCGGCGAGCGTATCGACGGCGTAGAAGCCGAAGCCGACGAGATAGAAGGCCGTCGCAAACACCAGCCCGAACCACAGCGACAGCCCGACAACGGCCCCCGCGAGCGTGCCCAGCCCGCGCGAAATAAAGTAGTAGCCGCCGCCGCTTTTGGGCATTGCCGTCGCGAGTTCGGAGGCCGGTAACGCGACCAGTAAGGCGACGACAGCTCCGATCGCAAACGACGCTGCCGCAGCCGGTCCAGCGTTACCCGCTGCGAGCCCGGGAAAGACGAAGATGCCTGCACCGATCATCGTCCCAATCCCGATCGCGAGCCCGCCAGTGAGCCCGATCGTTCGCTCGAGTTCGGCGTCATCAGTGATCGTCGCCTCGTCAGTTTCGATCGTCGGCTCGACCTGCGGAGACTCGCCTTCGATGTTGGTTCCCTCCGCCGACGGCGGCGTGTCACCCATACTGGCTGTGATTCACGCCGGGCGTATATTGTTACTGCTGACTACAGGTGGGTGGAAACGAGTCGCTGCCATCGTCGGCAGTCAGAACAGGACCCCGCCAAGTGGCACGTCTGTCTCCGGCTCGACGAGGACCGGGTACCCCTCCTCGTCGGGGACGCCGACGGTCAACACCTCGGATTTGAAGCCGGCGATCCGGACCGAGCCGAGCGTCGTCGCACAGAGCACCTGTCTGCCCTCGAGATCCGCGGGCTCGTAGTGGTGGTCCAGCTGTCCCGCCGACTGGACCTCGCCGTGGTCCTCACCGAGGTCGATCCAGAGTTTCGTCATCTTCGGTTTGTTCGCCTCGGGGAACGCCTGCGCTTCCAGGACTTCGCCGACACGGATCTCCGTCTCGAACGGATTCTCGACCATGCATCATGGCACTGTCTGCCACAAAAATGAGCCTTCCCGTTCCGGCATCCCGACGCAAGACGACCCGCGGCCCACCCTCACGCGAGCAGCTCGGTGGCCAGCAGCGCCAAACTGTCGTCCGCGTCGTCGGCTGCGTTCGGTATCGCGAGCATGACGGTTTCGATACCGACGGCCGCATACGCCTCGAGTCGCTCGCGAACCGCCTCGGGGGTCCCCGTGGGAGCCGTCTCGAGGTAGCCCGCAAGGAAGAACTCGCGTGGCTCGCTGGGCTCGTCGGGGAGAACCTCGCGTTTGAACTGCTCGCGCTTTTGCTCGGCCTCGGCGGTCGTCTCGCCGACGAAGACGAACAGCTCGGCGGATTTGCGGATCTCGTCGTAGCGCGCCTCGCTCTCGCAGTGCTCGCGGAGCACGTCGAGTTTGTTCGCAAAGCCTTCGGGCTCGAGCGTGCCGTAGTTCCAGCCATCGGCCAGTTCGGCCGTGTACCGGAGCGTGAACTGCTCGCCGCCACCACCGATCCAGATCGGCGGGTGGGGCTCTTGGACGGGCTGGGGCTCACAGAAGGCGTCCTCGAGATCGACCTCGAGATGCCGCCCCTCGTGGCTGTAGGTATCGTTCGTCCACAGTCCCTGCAGGATTTCGACTGTCTCGGCGAGTCGGCGGAGTCGTTCGGCCGGCGGCTCCCGGAACTCGTAGCCAAAGCGGTCGTACTCGGCTTCGTACCAGCCCGCGCCGAGGCCGAGTTCGAGTCGCCCGTCGCTGACGTGGTCGACTGTCGCGGCCATCTTCGCCAGCAACGCCGGGTGGCGGTACGACTGGCTCGTGACGAGCGTGCCGAGGCGGATGCGGTCGGTTGCCTCGGCGACGGCACTGAGCGTCGTCCAGCACTCGTAGGTGTTTCGCCGCGGGTCGCCGATCCACGACTGGAAGTGGTCCTCGAGCCAGACGGCGTCGTAGCCGAGCGTTTCGGCCTCGAGGGCCGTCTCCCGAACCGTCTCGAAGGGGGTCCCGTACTGGGGGAGGATGACGCCGACGTCGAGATCGGTCACGGTTGCATCGGTCCTCGCCTCGGTCTCAGGGTCAGTCATTCGGTCACCTCCCGATCGAGCGCCAGCACCCACTCGGCGAGCGTCTCGGGATCGCTCGCAACAAGTTTCGTCATCGCTTCCTTCCCGACGTCGCCGCGGTCGATGATGGCGACCGGTGGCTCCGTGCGGCCCTCGAAAACCTGGCGTGCGCCCCACCCCATCGTACTCCCCTCCGCGTCTCTGGTTGGCTCCTCGCTCCGGTCGTACTCGGTGACCGGCCACTCGAGGGCCTCGAGGGCGTCCTCGATGTCGGGCCCAAAGCGGCAGTTGACCGCAAATCGCAGGTCGGGGACGAACTCGCGGGCCGACAGCAGGAATCGGGCCACGTGACTCGAGGCCCCGAATCGGACGCCGCGATTCGGCTGGATGCCCGACAGCGTCCGCGTGATGCGACCCTCGACAGCCGCCGTCTCGGCGACGGATTCGGCGTAGGGCGTCGCGCCGACGACGTTCATCCCGACCTCGGGAACGAGCGCGGAGACGTCGGCGGCGACGAGGCGGTCGACGGTCGACTGGACTGCCTCGGCCGTGGGCTCTCGGTGGGCCGCGTTCCGCAGTTCGACCGTGTGGTTGACCGCGCCGGGGCCTTCTCCGACGTCGGCGTAGTATCGCACTGCACGAGCGAGGAACTCGGTCGCCCCTTCGACGGCGACCTCGAGCGGTTCGCCCTTCGCAAGCCGGGCTGCGATGGCGGCGGCGAGCGTACAGCCGGAGCCGTGCGTCGCGTCGGTGTCGATCCGCGGATGCTCGAACGATCGGCTCCCGTCGTCGGTAACGAGCAGATCGCGAACCGTCTCGCCGGGGACGTGGCCACCCTTTATCAGCACCGCGTCGACGCCCGTCTCGAGGATCACCTCGCCTGCCTCGCGAGCCGTCGCCTCGTCGGTGACGTCGATCCCGGTCAAGACCTCGGCCTCGTCAGTGTTGGGCGTCGCAATCGTCGCTTCTCCCAGCAGGGTCTCGTAGGCGCGTTCGGCTTCGGGCTCGAGCAGGCGATCGCCGGACGTCGCGACCATCACAGGGTCGACGACCAGCGGGAACGCGAACTCGGCGGCGTGGTCGGCAACGGTCTCGACAATTTCGGTCGTCGCGAGCATCCCCGTCTTCGCCGCGCCGACGTCGAAATCGCTCGTGACGGCCTCGAGTTGGGCCTCGACTTCCGCTATCGGGAGGACGTGCGAAGACTCGACGCCACGGGTGTGCTGGGCGGTAACGGCGGTGATCGCGGACGTCCCGAAGACGTCGTGGGCGGCCATCGTCGTAAGGTCGGCCTGGATCCCTGCGCCGCCGCCGGAGTCGCTACCGGCGATCGTCAGCGCCACGGGTCGGCTGTCGGGTACGGGCGTTCTCATGCCAGAGAGTATTCCGCGGTTATACTAAGCGGTGATGGTCGGCGGGTCGGCGTCGGTCGCGCTGTCGCTTGCAGTCGTTTCACGCCGCCGTGACAGTCCAGGTAACTGTGTTGTACCCCCAAGCGATATCGTTCGCTCGAGCGAACGGATCATATGGGAGACGTTGTCATTGTTCTCGACATGCTGAACGACTTCGTGACCGGCGAAATCGCCGCCGACCGCGCTGAAAACATCATTCCGACGCTCCGTGACGAGTTGCTGCCGGCGGCGCGCGACCACGGCGTCCCGATCGTCTACGCCAACGACGCGCACAGACCGGAGGACTTCGAACTCGAGGTCTGGGGCGAACACGCGATGCGCGGGACGGAAGGAGCCGAGGTGATCGACGACCTCGAGCCCGAGGCTGACGACCACGTCTTCGAGAAGCGTTTTTACGACGCGTTCTTCGAGACGGGTCTGGACCAGCACCTCCGGAGTCTCGGCGTCGATCGGCTCGTGATGACCGGCCTGCACACGAACATGTGTGTTCGCCACACGTCCGCGACCGGCTTTTTCAACGGCTACGAGATCGTGGTCCCCGAAGATTGCACTGACGCGTTCACAGAAGACGAGTACGAAGACGGACTCGACTACTTAGCGCGCGTTTATAATGCCGACCGCACGACCGCAGCCGAACTCATCGAGGAGTGGAAAACCGGCGAGTAGCCGTCGGCGGGGCCGGAATCGAGTTACGTCACTCGTCTTCCGCGTCGGCCAGTTCGGCGTAGGCGTCCCACGACGGGTCGACATCGGGGTGCTCGAGTCGCTCACCGTCGACAAGCACGCCTGAACCAGACTCGACACCCCCGATTTCAGCGACCACGGTGTCGCGGTCCTCGAGTGCGGCGCGAACGGCGTCGACACCGTCGGGATCGACCGCGAGCAACAGCGAGCCGCTGCTGGTCGCCGCCCACGGGTCGATCTCGAGGGCGTCACACACCTCGCGAACGCCGGGCCGGATTGGCACGGCGTCGTGGTCGATGACAAACCGAGCGTCCGCACCGGTGGCCATCTCGTTGAGTGCGCCGGCGAGGCCGCCCTCGGTCACGTCGTGCATCGCCCTGACGGGACCGGCCGCGGCCGCGGTAAGGGCGTCTCGAGTACAGTAGACCTCCTCGAGGCGGGCCTGCGCGTCGGCGACGACGTCGTCGGGGAGCTCGAGTTGGTCGCCAAAGAGGGTGCTCAGGAGGCCGACCGACTCGACGGCGGGCCCAGTCGTCAGGAGGAGCCGGTCACCAACGCGTGCGCCGTCGGGGCGGACGATTGCGTCGTGGTCGCCGACACCCATCGCGGTCGCCGCGCCGACCCACGGGTGCAACGAATCCGAGTAGCGGGCGGTGTGGCCCGTGACGACGGCGACGCCGAGGTCGGCACACTCCTCGTGGATCGTTTCCCAGACCGTCGCGAACTCGTCGTCGGTCATCGTCTCGGGGAGGGTAAAACAGATCGAGAGATGCGACGGGGCGATCCCGCTGACAGCCACGTCCGCGAGGATGAGATCGAGGGCGAACCGAGCCGCGCGCTCGAAGCCGAGCGCCGGCAGGATCGAGACCGGGTCGGTCGCGGTCACCAGTGCCTGTCCGCCAACGTCGATCACGCCGAAGTCGACGCCGTGTTGGGGTCCCACTACGACGTCGCTGCGCGCTGCACCGAGGTTTGGCGCGACGTAGCGGTCGAAAAACGAACGGTCGATTTTGCCGAGGTCGCTCACGCTCGAGAGGTCAGACTGGGCGGGCTTAGCAGTGCTGGTCCTCGAGGCAGACCGACTGGCCAGTCGCACTCGGCCGGATCGCCGTCGAGCGATGAACCGAAGTGTCCTCGAGGATTTATACGCTGAACAGGCGCAATACCACGGCTTCAGCCCGTGGATACGCGCCGTCACTTGTGAGTATTTCCATGCATTCCACTTTGTTGGAATTTCTATCGATATGTTCAACTGACACCACGCCGTACTGTGAAACAGGATGAACTCGACACACATTCATCGCG
>NZ_FTNR01000019.1 GCF_900156475.1 Natronorubrum thiooxidans | reverse complement strand
GCTCAAATTACCGCTTGAACAAACAACGTGAGGCGGATTTCAGTGACTCATCACGTTTCCATCGACTCTCTACAATCTGAATCGGCAACTACTGTGAAGACGCGGGTATGCGCTCGCACTATGTATCAGCGGTCGAGGAGCGTCCTCGAGGCTCGACCTCGAGGCGATTCATCCCCACGTCCATCGTGCCTCGAGTACGTACCGGTAGAGCCCGCTGAGACCGATCGCAATCGCGTTGGCTAAGAGATACGGTGTCCACAGCCACTCCACGAACAGAAAGAGGATGCCGAGCTGGATCGGTATTGCCGTCCCGCGGACGACGTTCGTTTTGAGTAATCCGATAAAATATTCGACGCGACCGGTATTTTGCGATTTCCGGAAGGTCCACGCGTTGTTGAGGACATAGGAGAGGATGATGGTGATCTCGATGGCAATCAATGCCCCAAGTAGGTAGTGTAGCTTTGCCCTGTCGACGAACGCCCAGAGCAATACCATCTGTACCCCGGCGGTAACGATTCCAACAACGACGAACCGCCGCAACTGTGGCGCGATCGGCCCGCTGTACAGATTGCGAAGGAACGATCGGATCATCTATCGGTATCCGAGTGCTGTCAATCGAGCTTCGAGGTCGTCGTCGATAGCGTCATCATCGTCGCTATCGTCAGCCGCCGCTGTCGTCTCTGTCTCCCGTAGCACGCTCGCATGGTCTGCAGTAATCGATGTGAACGCTTCGATTCGCTCCCGTTGCTCGGGGGTCGGATCAGTCGCGAGGTTTGTTTGCTGATGCGGATCGGCAGGACGATAATACAGTTCGTGTTCGTTCGTCTCTATGTTCTCGATGTAGGTCCACTCTTGATCCCGGACACTGATGAGAAGATCACCGTCCGCAAGCGACCGCGGAATCGGTTGTGACGTTACGTTCTCGTCTCGAACAGTGACCGAGACGACCGGCTCGTCGACCGGTGGTTCGTCGCCGCGAACGCTCGACACGAGCGACGATCCCGTCCATGCATCCGGTGGCTGAACGTCGAGCAACTCCGTTACCGTCGGTGGAATCGCATCCAGCCCAACCTGTCGCTCCACTCGTCGTTGCTCGGACCCGGGTATGTCGACGAGAAGCGGAACCTGAATCAGTTCGTCGTACAGCTTCGGATAGTGTGCGAGGTGTCCGTGTTCCTGAAATTCCTCGCCGTGATCGCCTGCCACGATGACGGCGGTTTCGTCGTCACGTCCGGCTTCCGAGAGCGCCTCGAGGAGCCGACCGATGCTGGCATCGACCTGCCGAACCGCCGCCTGATAGAGCGTTCGAAGGTCCGTAAGCGTTCGATCGCTGACGTCCCAGCCGAGCCCCGTCCGTGTATGTGCGAGCAACATTCTGTGGGTTCCGAGCAGGTCGTTCGACACCTCACGGATATACCGGGGTGCGGGGACATAGGGCGTGTGAACGTCCATGTAGTGGACCCAGAGGAAAAACGGCGCGTCCGTCTCCGCGATGAACGAACTCGCAGCGTGCTCGACATCAAACATTCGTGACGTATCCAGAAATGGCCGATCGTCGGTTTCTCGTCGAAGCCACGAGCCGGCACGACGGATCGGTGATGCGGCCAGTTGAAGCCACGCCTCGACGGTCGGGTGTGTTGCGAGATATCGACTGTATACGCTGGAGCCGACGTTTGCAACGAAAGACTCGAACTCGTCGAACCCATCGTCGTATCCCCAGTGGGAGGTCAGAAACCCGTTTGCAGCGTTGAACCCACCAGTCGAGATGTCCGCTTTCGACAGTGTGCCAGCGAGCGTCGGTGACTCCGTGATGCCGATCCCCTCGCCGTCGGCGAACACCGGACGTGATGACAACATCGACGGGAACGAAAACGGCGTCCAGTTTCCGGTTGCAAAGGCCCGTTCGAAGACGGTCCCTCGGTCTGCGAACGAATTTAATACGGGAGTGTGCTGGTCGCCATCGTAGGGGCTGATTGCGTCCGCTCGGAGTGAATCGACCGTGATGAGGACGACGTTTGAAACAGCTTCATCAGTGGCCATACGGCACCAGTCCTCCGGTATTTCGGTCCCGATTCGATATGATTTGCCGCCAGTAAACGGAGACTGGGCGTATTCTCCTCATCGGAGTCTGAAGCGAACAGTTCGTATTCACCGATTTGAAGTCATTAGACACTGTGCTAGTAACTAATTAGTTCGTTGCTGGAATGAGCGTTTCGATACTGCCGAAGAATATTTTCTTTTTCTACATATTCTGGACAACAATTACTACGGCTCACTTTTTCGTTCGCTAAAACGATCCAAAACTGTATTTCGCTCTCCTGTTTGGAGAGCACCGGCTCTGATGAGAAATAAATGCTTACTATAGCAATCGTTAGACATTTTTGGCTCTGTTGAAATCATTGGAGAGTTACAGATTCAGCCAATAGTGTGAGCGGATGCAGCCCCTCCCAAAGTCGCGGTTACTTCGGTTTGTCGAGCAAGCATTTCACCTTGCCCAGCGAGCAGTCTCACGCTATTCCTCAAAGTACTCGAAACAACGGTACACGCTTCATCAGCACGTTGTTCTGCTCTGTCTCAAAGTTCGGAAGAACACGACCTATCGAACCCTCCTCGACGAACTCATCGAAATGCCCTGCATTCGGAATGCAATCAACCTCACCGAACTCCCTGCGCCGTCAACGCTGTGCAAAGCGTTCGACAGACTCGATATGGCGGTCTGGCGAGTGCTTCTCAATCTCTCTGTGTCACTGCTCCCGACCAACGGTGTTGCGGGAATCGATGCTTCGGGATTCGACCGAACTCACGCCTCGAAACACTACACGAAACGAGCTGAACTCACGATTCAGCAGATCAAAGTGACACTGCTGGTCGATACGAAGGTAAACGCAATCCTCGATCTACACGTGACGACGACACGAAAACACGATAGCCGGATTGCGCCGTCGTTGATCAAACGCAACCCCAATACCATTGACATCCTGCTCGGTGACAAAGGCTACGACGACCAGAAGATCAGACGGCTTGCCCGTCAACACGAGGTTCGCCCACTGATCAAGCATCGTGAGTTCACATTGCTCCACAAGGCATGGAACGTACGCATAGACGCTGATCTCTACGGCCAGCGGAGTCAATCCGAGACTGTCAATTCCACGCTCAAGCGAAAGTACGGTGCATTCGTCCGCTCACGACGCTGGTGGAAACAGTTCCGTGAACTCACCATTGCCTGTCTCATTCATAATGTAGACCGATCACTCTGAACGGTCAATACAGGGCAAGCAACTACCGAAGCAGCTATCGACTATCCGAAATGTGTCAAAAACAGCTGCTGAATAGAGAGGATAGATTCAGCAACCGCTCAGCGTTCGTTTCCATACTGCTCAGTCGTGTTGAGTCTGAATCCTGGCAACGCTAAGAGCGATAGTGGTAAGCACACCAACACCGGACGCCATCAGTAGTATTGCGGCTATTGGTGAGGTCGTCATATCAAGTGCATCGAGAAACCACAGCAACGCCAGCGCGGTTAGAGCAAATACGCCCGTTACGTCAGTAGCGTCAGAGGGTACGTCCTGATCGTCGTACTCCCGGGAATGGCGACGGTATCGGTAGGTCACGACCACAAGTGCCGCCAATGCAAACACGAATAACGCACCCGTTGCGGTCGGCGATTCGGCAATCATGACAGTGTCTTCAACATACAAGTTTTTGAAATAACCGAATCGAGTGTATTACTTCTGGCTCTGTCTAATTTAGTGAATCAGTATTAAGCCTCTGACGACATAACATGCGCTCTCGCACCACACATTCCAGAACTCGTCCATGTGAGATACGCGCTCTGTATCTTGCACGCCGCTAATAAAATAATCGCTGTTTGGTAGGTAGACTGGTGGTCAGTTCGCAGCTCTCATTGACCGACTGTTTCAGACGAAAATATATCTGAAGAATAGGATTTCAACAGAGCCACATTTTTTCAAGTCATGTAGCTACAGTTAGTGAATCGTCTCGACGAGATTTCTGTCGAGGAGCTACAAGATGCCCTCGACCACGTGAACGGAAAAGAAGCCGACATAACGGCTCTTAGCAGCTATCGCGTACAAAAACGGTGTGACACAGACTGAAATCGCCGAGTAGTAAGATGTGCAGCGACGACCGATCTCTAGTTGGCTCAATCGACTCGATACTGACGAGTCGCTTGAGTACGCTGTCGCTGATAATCTCTGATCTGGAAGGAAACAAAACCCCTCAGAAAACAATCAATAACCGTTCGTGGTTTCCGCGCGGCACGCGGCCGGCTGTCGAACTTTCTGGTCAACGCAAGTGGATGTGTCTGCTGGGCGCAATCACCGAAGACAGAGATCGATTTTTTCGGTTCGAAGCGTCTGTCACTGCCGAACACGCAAAACATTTCCAAACGCGAGTAAGCAGATGGGGCTTCCTGTTCCCACGACGTTGTCAGACCTCGTCTGACTGCCTCTCGAGGATTCCTCGACAAACGTACTTTGCAGGAACCGATTGAGTCTCCACGGGCCTTCGAAAACTGCTTACTGATCAAAATACCGTTTACGAATAATTTCTAAGGAATTGATCAATTTATGATTTGGCGACGCCGAGTCGATCGGTGATGCGTCTCTTTTGAGGCTTGCCAGACTGGTTCGATTGGATTGAGGTGTGGTGATCCAACACGGGGTCGACGTGCCGTCTACCCGGTTGAGCCAGTGAAGAAAGTGGTTGTAGACCTGTCGGCAGGTATCGACAGTCCACGCTAATCGCTCGTGGAGTTCGTCGGTCGGGTTGAGCCAATACCTGTCGTTCACATCGCATTCGACTGATTTACCGATCAAATCGATGCCGGCCAAGGGGTTAACCGTCTCTGCGCTGTACCTCTATCATGATTGATCAAACTATATCCAGCGTGATGACACGAGACGTCCGAACCATCTCCGAGGAGACGACGGCCAGTACTGCCGCGAGGGTGTTCGCAGAGGACGATATTGGATCGGTGATCGTGACTGCCCCAGAGACGAACGACATCCAGGGCATTGTCACCAAATCAGATATCATGCATCAAGTCGCCGTTGATGCGGATATCTCATCCGTCTCTGTGGGATCGTTCATGTCGACACCGGTCATCACGGTTGCGGGCGACAAATCGATCCATACAGCGGCCTCACTGATGAAAGAACATTCGATTCGACACCTCCCAGTCGTCGATGATAGTGAACTCATTGGGATTTTGACGACGACTAATTTGGCTCACTATCTGCCCCGACTTCGGAAGAACATTCTCTGGGCTCGAGACGAGTCTAGCGGTTAGTAGCACTCATTTGCCCTCTCCAAGCACCTCGGCGCGATTGAGGGTAATCTCACGACGGTCCCGCGGGGATTGCGGTCCTCGAACTCGAGGCGGCCGTTCGAGCGGCGGACGAGCCAGTAGACATGCCACAGCCCTAGGCCGCTACCGTGGATGAGTGTCCCCTCTTCTTGGACCTCCTTGAGGACGTCGCGTTCCATCGCTGCGATTCCCGGTCCGGTGTCGATAACGTCGATCCGGATGGAGTCCTCGTCGCAGGGTGCGCGAACACGAACGGTCACCGTCGGTTCGTCGGCGTCGTTGTGAACGATCGCGTTCTCGACCAGCTCCGTAATGGCCTCGTCGATCTGCTCGACCATGAGAGCCATCGCCTCGTCGGGGAGGTCGGCCTCAATAGTTGCGTCGGGATGCGCCGTTCGAGCACCAGCGATGACACGTTGGACGATCAGTACGATATCACCCGAGCGCCGTTGCGGCGGTTCCGAAAGGAGCTGTGTGATCCGGCGGCCCCGCTCGGCCGTTTCGAGGAGTGCGTCAGTGCTCTCGGTGATAACGGTCGCATGCTGGTGGACGTCCTCGTCCCCAACATTCAGAATCGCGTCCGCGTGCCCCTCGACGACGTTGAGTTCGGTCCGGAGGTTGTGCCGGAGCACCCGATCAAGCATCTGGAGTTGCTGTTCGCGTTCTTTGCGTGCGGTGATGTCACTCTGGATGGCGACGAATTCTCCGACCTCGCCGTCCTCGTCGAGCAGCGGTGCGATCGTCTGGTGGGCGTAGTAGAGCTCGTCGACGACCTCGTGGTCCCAGATGCCACCCGAGAGGATCGTCTCCCAGAGGTCGTTGTAGTAGTCGTCGTCGTGTTGGCCCGACTGGAGGAGTTTCGGCGTGCTACCGATGGCCTCCTCCCTGCTGTAACCAGTGATCTCCTCGAACGCGGGATTGATCTGGGTGATCGTTCCGTCGAGATCGGTGACGAAAATCGCCTGTCCAGCCGACTCGACAGCACGACGGAATCGACGCAGTTCCTGTTGGCGCTCGTGCTCGTAGGTAATATCTTCCTGAAAGCCGACGTAGTGGGGCGCATCACGTCCGTCAGCGTCGATCGGGGCCACCGTCAGGCGGTTCCAGAAGGGTGTTCCGTCTTTCCGGTAGTTGAGGATCTCCGTGGTGAGCGTCTCGTTCTCGCCGATGGCCCGACCGATCGCGGCGACGGTCTCCTCGTCTGTCTCCGGTCCCTGGAGGAACCGGCAGTCACGACCAAGCGCCTCCTCGCGGTCGTAGCCGGTGATCGCGGTGAACGCGTCGTTGACGTACACCATCGGGTTGTCTCCCACGTCAGTGGTTGATTCGGCGATCGCGATCCCGATCGGTGCCGAGTCCATCGCACGAGTCTTCAACGCCAGGTCCTCCTGTCGGGTCCGCCGTTCGGAGACGTCTCGGAGGATGACCACCGCCGACGGCTCGCCACCCCACTCGGTACGAGCTGCGGTCACCTCGACGGGCAAACGCGTCCCGTTCTCGAGTCGGAGGTCGGTCTCGTAGCTGTCGAGGGACGGCTCTCCTCGCTGGACCGCTGCCAGAGTCGTCGCCGTCAGATCGTCGGCGACCGAGAGGACTTCTTCGAGTGGCGTTCCAGTCGGCGGTCGGATCCCGGAGTCGCCACGGGGCTGGTCGTCTGGTAGCGCTCCGAAATCGATCCCATCGAGCAACGCTCTGACACGAGGGTTTGCGTACGCGACGGTCCCGTTCCGGACGACGAGCAGTGCGTCCGGGGCCGCATCGAGGACAGCCCGGACTTGGATATCTGAATCGACAATCTCGGCGTGGCGTCGGTAGTACGCGACGGCGTCGATGATGACCCTCGAAAGCGATTCGCTCTGGTCGATGTCAGGGTCCTTGATCAGGTAGTCGGTCACGCCCGCAGCGATGGCGTCGCTTGCGACCGATTCGTTACCCTCGCCGGTAAACAGTACAAACGGGAGCTTTGGTGCCCGTGCTCGGATCGTCTGGAGCAGGGCGACGCCGTCGATATCAGGGAGCGAATGGTCGCTGACGATACAGTCGATCCAGTCCTCCTCACGGAGGCACTCGAGTGCGTTCCGCGCCGAGCGGACGGTGACTCCGCGATCGATTCCTGACGCTTCGAGCCCATCCACGAGTCGGTCGCCAGCAGCCCGGTCGGCGGTGACGACGAGCACGCCGATTGGCTGCTCGTCATCGCGTGTGGCCATATGGGTGGTACCCTATGCTGCTCGCTGAAAAACCCACGTACAGCGGCGAGCCATGCATCTACCCGTCCGATCGACATTTGGAGGGGATCGTGGGCTGACTCCGAAACCGGTCCCGGGAGACGGACAGTACAGGACCGACTCAGGCTCCATGCGAGGACGACTGATCGGTAGTCTCACCTGGTTGGAACGGACCGATTGTGGCTTAAAACGTGATGACTTCGTAGTCGTCGTCGACGAGCGATCGCACGCTCGGATGGCCATCGTGATCAGCAAGCGTTACGACATCTGTCTCGCTGATCGCGTCTTCGACGCCGAACGCACCCGCACAGAAGTCACAGGCAGCTACGTCTTCCTGAACGGCTTGATACAGCTCGTGATAGTCGCTTTCTTCGTCTTCCAGTTCTGGAATCCACTGCGTTCCCGCCCCATCGAAGATGAGTTCGACGTCGTCGCCATCCGTTTGTGCGAATTCCTTTGCTGCCTCGAGTCCGTTTACGAGACGGCCCACGTCGGCGTGCGACTCAGTTCCTGCAAGGATTACGATTGCTGCGTTCGTCATTACACGTCCCAGTACAGTCGGGATTGATAAAAGCTCACGCGAACGGACGAGTAATGGGGTTACGAGTTCCTCACCCCATCTGGTTACACGATCGAGCTATCTTTGGTCGCTGCGGGCATGAGGTGTTCTTGCCCCCAGTCAGCCATCTCTAAGATCACCGACTCGAGCGATTCGCCGAGTTCGGTCAACGAATACTCGACGCGGACCGGTTTCTCGTTGACGATCTCCCTGTTGATCAGCTGTTTCTGTTCGAGGTCATCGAGCACGTCCGAGAGGACCTTACTCGAGATCCCACCGACTTCTTCTTTGAGTGCATTGAATCCGAGTGGTCCGTTGTCAAGCAATCGGTGGAGTACGACAGTGTGCCACTTTTTCCCGATCAGCGTCGCGGTAGCCGTGACCGGACACCAATCTTCGCCTGCACACCAGATTTCCAGTTTCTGTGTCGGCTCGCTCATGCATTCGTACTCGTACTGAATGGATATATAGTTACGTATTGTACTCTAGTTACGTTTAGTGACTTGAAATCTCGCTCCAGTACTCGCGTGTTCACCGACGTTCGAACGTCGTTACGACCCAGTAACCGGGTGACGAGACGGTTGGCTGAGCATTATAACCTACCGGTCGTAATTGAGTTACTATAGGTAACCATAGAATGACGACATCCACTGCTTCCCCAGATACCACCCACTACGAGGTCGCCGTCGTCGGCGGTGGGCCAGCAGGCCTGACGACAGCGCTATACACAGCACGACTCGGTCACGAAACTGCTGTCTTCGACCGCGGTGGCGGTCGCGCCGCGATGATACAGGAGACACACAACGTGATCGGCGTTCCCGAATCGGTGTCTGGAAACGAGTTCCTCGAGACGGCCGTCGAACAGATCCAGTCCTACGGCGCAGCCTACCGTACGGAGTTCGTGACCAGTGTCGACCGACGTGACGGCGTGTTCGAACTCGAGACGACCGACGGCTCGGCGACTGCCGACCGTGTCGTGCTCGCAACTGGGTTCTCCGACGGTCGCCCTGAGCCGCCACTGCCTCGGACCGGACGCGGATTACACTACTGTCTCCACTGTGATGCGTACCTGTTCGTCGACGAACCGGTGTACGTGATGGGTCACGACGACAGTGCCGCCACCGTCGCCATGCTCATGCTCAACGTCACTGACGACGTCGACCTCCTGGTGCGGGGTACGGAGCCCGACTGGAGTGCTGAAACGGACGTCTTGCTCTCGAATCATCCCGTCGACGTCGTTCACGAGGATGTCTCTGGCGTCCAAAACGGCGAAGACGGGTGGCTCGAGGCGCTGGAATTCGACGATGGAACCGTCCGCGAGTACACGGGTGGCTTTGCGATGTACGGCTCCGAGTACAACGACGACCTGGCGACGTCGCTCGGCGCAGAACTCACGGACGACGGCACAGTCGTCGTCGGCGACCACGGCCGCACGTCTGTCGATGGCCTGTTCGCTGTCGGCGACCTGACCCCCGGCCACAACCAGATTCCCGTCGCGATGGGGCATGGGGCGAAGGCTGGTATCGAACTTCATAAAAGTCTCCGCGAGTTCCCGAAATCTCTCGCGGACCTCGAGGCCGAAGGTGCAGTCGACCCGCAGGACGCTCCCGCAATTTCTGCTGCGTTGCGGTCGCAAGCGAACACTCACTCGTCGGCTGGAGGCGACTGAGCCACCGCCCTCGAGTAACTCACTGTCCAAGTCTGTGCTGTGGCCAGTGTGCAGTTGCGTTGCCAGACCAAGATCTATGTCGTCGCTGTCCAGTCATTCGAAGACGACGCCAGCGATGGCAACTGTGGCTGGAGACGACGGTGGTCTTTTGACAGTTGCTATTCTACAGATGGTATGCCCATCGAAACAGATGCCGAAGTCAGAACCGTACTCGAAAAGAAAACGGTCGCTGTCGTCGGCTGCTCGTCGACACCCAGGAAAGCTGCCCACGGGATTCCAACGTACCTCCAGGAACAGGGCTATGAGGTCATTCCAGTCAATCCCAACGCAGACGAACTCCTGGGACGGCCCGCCTACGATTCGCTCTCAGATATCGAGGAGGAGATCGACATCGTCGACGTGTTTCGGCCGAGCCCCGAAGTGGCAGGAATCGTCGACGAGGTTCTCGAGCGGGACGACGTCGACGTTATTTGGCTCCAACTCGGCATTCACGACGACGAGGCGGTCGCTCGAGCGGAAGCAGCCGGCCTGCGTGTCGTCCAGGATCGGTGTATGAAACCCGAGCACCAGCGACTGATCGCGTCCGCCTGATCTCCGAGCACTCGCGTCAGCAGACCGAGAGCGAGCACGGAGGCGCAACCTCGAACCGGCTTACCCCCTCGTAACTCGGTGTTTCATTAGTGATGCGCGTCTGATATCGTGTACATGGACGAATTCGACTTGTTAGTTATCGGGTCGGGCTCCGGGCTCGACGTCGCAAACGTCGCGGCGAATCACGGACAGTCCGTTGCCGTAGTCGAAAAGGGGCCACTCGGTGGCACGTGTCTCAACCGTGGCTGCATCCCCTCGAAGCTGCTGTTGTATCACGCGGACGTTCTGGAAACGATCGAGCGTGCCGACGAGTTTCATATCGACGCGACCGTCGACGATATCGCCTTTGCCGAGATCGTCCGCGAAGTCACCGAGGAGGTCGAAGCCGATGCGGAGTCGATCCGCCGCGGACTGCAGTCGTCGTCCGCCCACGAACTGTTCGAGGGAGAAGGACGGTTCGTCGACGAGCGGACCGTCGAAATCTCCGGCGGCGAGGACGACGGCACGCGCCTCCGAGCGGACACCGTCCTGATCGCCGCCGGAACCCGGCCGTCGGTTCCGGATATCGATGGTCTCGAGGAGACGGACTACCTGACGAGCACCGAGGCCCTCCAACTGGAGTCACAACCTGACCACCTCGTCATCGTCGGTGGTGGCTATATCGCGGCCGAACTCGGCCACTTCTTCGGGACGTTCGGGACCGATGTGACGATCATCGGCCGCCGCCCGAACCTTCTTCCAGAGGCCGACGAAGCGGTTGCAACGGCGTTTACCGACCGATACGCGGACCGGTTTACTGTGCACACGGGGCACGCTGCAACGGCGGTCTCCGAAACCGACGGTACGGTGACCGTCGAGGCGCGACCGTACGAGTACGGCCCTGATAGCGGCATTCTTGAGGACAAAGATCCCGTGACGGTGTCTGGAGACGAGCTGCTCATCGCAGCAGGACGGGTTCCGAACACCGATACGCTGAACCTCGAGGCAACGGGCGTCAAGACGGATGCCCGTGGCTTCATCGAGACCGACGAGTACCTGCAGACCACTGCCGACGACGTGTGGGCACTCGGCGACATTGCCGGGGAATATCTACTCAAACACAGCGCCAACCACGAAGCGCGAGCGGCCGCACAGAACATCTTTGGCGACGATCTACAGCCAGTCGACTACAGCGCGATGCCGTTCGCTGTCTTCGCCTCACCCGAAGTTGCGGGGGTTGGCGCACTCGAGCAGGACCTCCGCGCTGCGGGTCGCGAGTACGCGACGAATACCTATCGCTACGAAAACACCGCTCGAGGCGACGCGATGCACGCCGAGGGGTTCGTGAAGGTGCTCATCGATCTGGAGGGCGAAATTCTCGGCTGTCACATCATCGGCCCGGAAGCGTCGTCGCTCGTGCAGGAAGTCGTCGTCGCGATGAAAGCCGGGTCGGGGACGGTACAGGACATTCGCGACGCTGTGCACATCCATCCGGCACTGCCCGAAGTCGTCCAGCGTGCGTTTTCCGGAGGGTTCACTCGTGGTGACGATGGCGATCACCATCACGGATAAGCTGGCACTCGAGTTGGAAAAAACGGTTGATTACGCCATCGTGAGCGCATCGATCCAGTCGTCCGACTGAACCCAGGCGTCCTCGTTGCGTTCGTCGTAGACGATCAACTCATCAGTTTCAGTCCGGACAGCCGAGTACTGCTCGAGTGAGGCGGCGTCGACGCCGATCGTTGGTTGCTGGGTGGGGTGCGTTGTGTCTGTGGACATGGTGACTCTCCTCGGTTGCTTACTGTACACTACTAGGTAACACGGAGTAACGTATAAGCGCTCGCGAACGCCCTCGTTAGGCGGTTACGTCGTGGAAAGTGATGGGAGGTTCTCGTCGCCAGTTGGGTATCGCTGCCCAGCTGTGTGCAGGTTCCGTGGCTCGATTTCCGTGCCGTGAACCGCTGAACAGCTACGAGAACCCCTCTCAGTCGTCCGCGGCCGCCGACTCGTCAGTCAGCAACGGGTCGGACACCGAGTAAAGCGATTTTCTCGCGTCGCGGAAGTAGACGCGTTCGTGAAGGACGCCGGCATCACGGAGCGCATCGAGTGCGTACCGAACGGTCCGTTTGCTCAGCCGTGTTTCGGCTGCGAGTTGACTTTGTGTCATCGCGCCGTCGACGGAAAGCACTTTCAATACGAGTTTGCCACTCGGGGGGAGATCGTAGAGTTGGTCCGGAACGGGAGTCATGATATGCGTTTCATCGTCGTCTCGTCATATACGTTTTCAGCCCCGATGTATCGACCGTACACGACCGACCCGATCATACTCGAGCGGCGGCGAGGTCGTCGACGCGCTCTAAGAGATCGTCGACGGACGGGCGGTCGGCTGGCATCGTCCCGCGATGGACGTACTCGAGCGTCGGTTCCTGGCCCGACGCGTCGATGAGGACAGCTTCCGGCATCCGTCCGACCATGTCGTGGAGCGAGCCGATGGCACCGAACCGTGTCGGCTGGTCGTACTGGTCGCTCGTCGCCTTTGACTCGTCGGCGAGCAGCGGAAACGGGAGGTCGTACTGGTCGTTCCAGCGTTCGGCCTGTTCGATCGGTTCGGGAAGGATCGAGACGACGTCCGTACGGTGGGCGCGGAAATCGTCGTATCTCGAGGCGATCGTCTGGACCTGATCTCGACATTTCGGGCAGTGGTAGTCCCGTTGGAACAACAGCACGATCGCGTCCCGGTCGGAGTCGGAAGCGTAGTCGCGCAGTCGAAACGGATCTGGGCCGGTCGCGGCGTTCGGGAGTTCAAAATCGGTGAGTTCAGTCATGGAAGTGGATGTTTTGGGTGATGTTGGCTCTGCGAACACCTGTGATAGCAGATGCTGCAATTGAAACGGAGACACCGTGGTGGTGTGCGCTTACGACGCTGTGTCGCCCTTTGGATTCGTCTCCGGCTCGCGACGGCAGTCTGTCCCACCATCGCGGCGGAGGACAGGAGTTGGCAGGTGGGTAGCTTTCGAATGAATCGAGGCTGAAGCGTGTGGTGGTGGGTGAGACGCTACGTGGCGCGCTTGCAACGGGTGCCTCCAACTGTACCGTCGGACTACGGGAACATAAATGGAAATCTAACGGAGCAGTTAGCGGCTTACCCAGCCGTAACCGCGTTCGGATCTCCCGACAGTCAGGTCGTCTCATTCCAGCGGCAACTCGTCGATGAGGACGGTCGCGGTCCCGTCGAGAACTGACGTTCCGGCGTCGTTTTCGACTCGAGTTGTGAGCCGATATTTGTCTTCGTCGAGTTGGTCGTCGATTCGACACCGTGCTGTGACCGTCTCCCCGATGAAAACCGGGCCGTGGAACTCGAGCGACTGTGAGAGGTAAATCGTGATGCCGGGCAAGGAGGCGAGTGCAGCACTGATCAGGCCCGAAACGAGTGTGCCGTGGACGATCCGACTCCCGAACCGGGTGCGACTGGCAAAACGTTCGTTGAGATGCAACGCGTTCGTATCGCTCGTCAGCGCAGCGAACCGCTCTACGTCCGCTTCCGTGATCGTTTTCGTCAGTGTGACTTCGTCCCCGACGTCGACGCGGTCATCGTGGTGGGTGTGGAGTTCGAACGTTCCGCTCGTCGACTCGGATGCCAGTCTCGAGGTCGTGACTCCGTCCTGTTTGTCGAGTGCAGGAAGCGCGGCCTCGACAAACCGCTGTGGATCGTTCTTGAACTGTTCTTTGCAGCCGTCCGAACAGAAGTGGTACAGCTGTCCATCGTACTCGGCCGTGATGCTGGACGTCAGTGGGTCGACTTCCATGCCGCAGGCTGGATCTGTCGCCATCTCGAGCGTCCCTATGCTAGGATTACGTATAGCCTGTCTTCGGTCGTGTGTTTGCCTTACACACTCGCGTTCAGAGAGGGAACTCTCGAGGAGACGATCGAGCCATCGCTCGAGGGCTGCTGTGACGACCGCAAAAAGTGTGCTGGATTACTCGTGAGCGACCAGCGCGTACGCCAGAGCGACCGGCACGGCGAAGACGATGTGACCGACCAGACTCACGAGCGTGCCCGGAATCGCGACGTTCGGGAACGGTGGCGCACCGGGGAAGCCAAGCACCGAAAGCCAGACGGGCATCACGAGGACGGCAAGAGCGGCGGTCGTCAGGACGCCGTAGCCGATTCCGAGGCCGATCGCCGGAGCGACACGTTTCGCCGGTTCGCGAAGCGGTCCAAACTGGACGAGCGCGACGTACGTTAGCCCGAGGACGACGCCGTGGAACTGGTGGATCGCCCAACCGGCCATCAGCGCCGGCCCTTCGATGCCGTACATCGCGGGAATCGCCATCTCGAGCATTGGAGCCGGAATCACGTACTGCATGATGAGGCCGAACAGAATGCTGCCGACGAAGCCGCCGACCGCACCTGCTGCCCAGTCTGTGGTCGTTACGTTACCAATCGAAACCGTTGTCTGTGTTTCAGTAGCCATGGGTTCGTTGCCTTCTGTAACTTCGTATGCGTTTGACTGGCATAACTGTAAGCTAAGCGAGAAGTAATGCGATAACTCCGGGGTAACGTCGGCTCGTGTCGACGGCGATAGCGCCCAGCTAAACGGTGTTCTCTCGTGGCACCGTACGGTGGATATGGATCCCGACGCGTTTCGAACGACGACCGATCTCGGCGTGACTGCGGTTACTGCCGAAGAGATGCGCGACGTCGACCACGTCGCTATCGAGACGTACGGCCTCTCGTTGCTCCAGATGATTGAACCACTCGGGATTCCGTACGCGCCACCGTTCGGCCACGAGTTCGCTATCAGCCTCGAGAAGACGGCCCCTCCGTCTGAGATGCCCCAGTAGTGCTCTCGAGACTGCTAACGGATCAGGCAGTCTCGACTCATTCGAATCGACGGGATCGGTCGGTTACGCTCAGGCGATGAGTTGTCGTACTGCTTTCTCCTCTTGCATTCCGATGAGACGGTCGGTGGGCGCTCCCTGATCGAAGCCGATGACGGTCGGAATCGAACTGACGTCGAAGCGGGCAGCGACGTGTGGAAACGCGTCAACGTCCACTTTGACGACAGGTGCATCGACAGTCTCTGCAACTGCCTCGACTGTTCCTTCCATTAGTTGACACGGGCCACACCAGTCCGCGTAGAAATCGACGAGGACGGTGGCTTCGAGTTCGAGAATATCGTCGAGTTCGGAGTCGTCCTCGAGTTCGACGATCGATGTACTGGGTTCGGCTGAATCTGTCCGTTCGGACATACCCTAATAAACGTGTGAGATCGGTTTAAGAGTAAGCGAACCAGACCGTTGGTTAGTTACCTGACCCTCACCTGCTCACGCGAAACGATGTGGACTCCTGTCCGTCAGTTCCGGAGTCGCGATTCGAGTCCCGTCGTGAACGCAGGCATCACTCGAGGACATTAGAGAGGGCCTCGACGAACGCCGTCGACCGATCCTCCGGGACCCAGTGATTCGCGTCGAGTCGGGTGATACCAGCGGTGTTCTCGAGATCGTCGTTCAACTGCTCTGCGAACTCGATTGGCTGGAACCCGTCGTTTTCACCCCAAATGAAGGATGTCTCCGCCGTGATAGCACTGTAGTCGAGTTCGGTCGTGTGGCTCGTATTCGTTGCGATCGCGTTTCGACTGAGGGAGATCCGACCCTCGTCGCTGCGAAAGCGAGAGACCATCGCTTCTACGAACTCGTCGTCCGGATCGATGAGTGTCGACTGGAACATCTGGGTGAGCTGTTCATCGACGTCCTCGACGGACATGTCGTTGATCGTTCCGGGAAGCCCGAGATCGACGATGAACTGTATCGGCCACGAGTCGTACGCGATCGAGTTCGAAAGCACGAGCGTTTCGACGGCATCCGGGTTGTGCGCCGCATAGCGGAGCGCGACACCACCACCGATATCGTGAGCGACGAGATCGATCTGATCGACCTCGAGTTGGGTGACCAGCTCCTCGAGTACCCGCTCTTGGGCCCGGATGGATCGATCAAACCCGTCGTGCATCGCGGAGTTCCCGTAGCCGACGAAGTCCGGGGCGATCACTCGCCGATCGGCTTCGAAGGCCGGTGCGACACCCCGCCAGAGATACGACCACGTCGGAATCCCGTGGAGGAACACGAGCGGGGTTTCCGCTGTGTCTGTCTCGCCTTCATCGTAGTACGATACCGTCAACTCGTGGTTGTCGAGCGACACCGTCGTCTCTTCGTGTGCGTCTGTCCACTCCTGTAGGGTCGGTTCGTTCGTCATCGATTGAGCACTCGTCGCCCCACTATTTGTAACTATGGATGTTACAATTAGGTAGTATCAAATCACTCGCTCGCCGAGAGCACCATCGCCCTCTTGATAACGGAGCGAAAAGAACAACGCCAGTCGAGACACCAGTTTCAGTCGCCGAGATCGGCACTTTCGACGCTTTCGATCGGTGTCGCTGATCGCTCGAGAATCTGCTGGCTGAGATCGTCGATCGTGATCGTTTTGAGTTCGTCTGTCAGGGCTTTCTCTGCCGGCTTCAGCGTCTCTGTGAGAATCGCTTGAATGTTGTCGCCGACGGGACACGCTTCGTTCGGTTCGTTCGGATGGAACGTAAAGAGAGAATCCACCTCGAGTGCCTCGTAGATGTCGTACAGTGACACGTCGTCGGGACTTCGAGCCAGCGCGAACCCGCCGTTCGGTCCACGCTTGGATATTACGAGGTCAGCGTCTCGTAAATGACCGAGTAGACGACGGACAACGACGGGATTCGTATTGAGACTCCAGGCGAGTTTCTCCGACGAGAGGCGTTGATCGCTGACGACAGCAAGCACTGTCAGCACGTGTGTCGCGACGACGAGCCGACTACTCCCATTCATATCCAAAGTCAGACGACCAGTGGTGTAACGCTTTCCGATATCCTCACGAACCCGTCAGCTGCGTTCACAGCATAGATACGCACTTTCGAGGGCTACAGCCTCGGTTGTGGCGGGTCTACCGAGTGTGTCGACTTCGTTCGACTGGCTCGAGCCAGTACTGCGGCAGTTGTCTTTGGCCGTGTCTTTCTTGTCGTGTGACACCAGCCGAGTTTTACAAACGTATGAATGTTTGGTGGTCGTGCATCACTATCGAATAGCCGTTGAGATTGAATGTGACTGACTGCCGTGATAGCGTGTTGTGGTGCCTTCTGACCGACTACTACCGTTCGTATATTAATCATAGATACTGATAGTCAAGTCGACTGTTTATTTTTGTCCACTTTCACAAAAACATGGTAGATATCCGACTGAGTGAACGCTACTAGCGATAGCGTTCAGACCTCGTCGAGAATCGACGTGTTTAATTGGAATACCCCAATAACAGTAAAACTGTAGCCATCGATGAAACGCCACTCCAAACTGTTTTCCATCGAGAGACGACGAGACGTGAGATACCGATGAACGATCGGCAATCCTCCAATGAGAACTCCACGGTAACCCGGTCCGACAATCTCTCTGCACAAGACTTCGCACAGAACAACCTGCCCCAGCGTCCGGTCCGGTTCCGATCCGAGTACCGTCGCGATCTCAGACACTTCGCTTTTATTTGTAGCGGTGTCGCGGTAGTCGTTGCCGTGCTCTTTCTTTTCTACTCGTTTTGATCGCTCACGCGCTTCTCGCTGACACGTGCGCAGCTTTCATCTATCATCGTGAGACTACAGGTGGAAGAACACTAGCGTGTACGCTTTTTATGCTAGACAACCTCTATCAAGATATGGCAGTCGAAACTGAGGCCCAAGTCAGGATCGGAACGACACAGACCAACTGGATTAGCGCGGGACTCGCCGGCGTCGCCGCTGGAATCGTCTTCGGTGTGCTGGCAGCGATAATGATGCCGGATATGATGGGGATGGTCGGCGCACTCTATGGCTTCGGAGGAAACACCGTTGTCGGCTGGATTGCCCATCTCATCCATAGCCTAGTCTTCGGACTGGTTTACGCCGCACTCGTCACCACTGGACAGCTTCGGCCGTACGCTGGTCGCGTGTTATCCGGTGCGGGGATCGGTCTGGTGTATGGCGTGGTTGTGTGGGTCGTTGCAGCGTCGATCGTCATGCCGCTGTGGATCGGTTGGATGACTGGGATGGCACCACCTGTCCCCGATTTCAACGTGATGAGTCTCGTTGGTCATGCCGTGTACGGGGTCCTCCTCGGTGCCGCCTATCCGCTGATCCTCGTTCGAATGGGACAGTAGCGTACGGAACACACGCCGAACCGGATTTCATTTCTTTTCGACACGTGTACTCCGTTCTCGAGGTTCGCTATCCGTACCCAATATAAATAGCTATTAGTATCGGTCTCGAGATCCGACGGATGCTACAGATACAGCCATTGGGATTTAGATAGCGGGTGAATGACCCCGGAGTGAAGAACGATATGACCGAATGGCGAACCTCCCACTCGAACGGAGACGAAACACCCCGAACGGAGAAGACCCTTCCCGATACGACTACAAACGACGATAGTCGCGACGCGGCGGCGGGAGAACCGACAGGGCTCTTCGCAACCACGATTGACCGGCTAACAGCCTCTTGTTTTTATAAGAAAACACGGTCTCAGACGCCGGTCCGTGTTTGGGACGCTATCCGGAATCGTGTTTTTGCCTGTGAAACGGCCGGTCGAATCCGTATCGGTCTCGGACCCATGCTCCAGTCCGTACTGGTCGCTGCACTGATTACCGGTCGACACCGATCGCGGCGGGGCATCTTGGCCAGAATCGGCACAGCCTTTGTCGGGTTACTTGGCGTCGGTTCGGCCGCAGGCACGGATATGGGGGACGAAGACGACGTGGATCGGTATGTCGTCGGGATGGAACCAGGAACCGTTTCGGCGAATGTTTCACGTGAAGCGACGACCGTTTATCGAACGCTGAGTGTCGCCAATGGTGGGGCCATGGTCGGGACGTTTTCGGACGCTGCCCGTCGAGAACTAGCTGACCGAGCAGACGTTCGGTACGTCGAACCGGACCACGTCCGTCGATCACCGACGCTGGAACGAACCTCACTCGAGGCCACCGATGTTCAGCCCGACGAACAGCAGTTACCGTGGGGTATCGAACGCATCGGCGCGACCGAGTTTCGCGAACAGGGAGACACGGACAACCGGGGACGTGTCGCGATTCTCGACTCCGGTATCGACCCGGAACACGAGACGCTCGAGGTAGCAGACGGTATCGCGTTCGCCGACTGCAACGATTCGACGTGTGAGAACGAGTGGGACGACGACAGCGGTCACGGCACCCATTGTGCAGGGACGGTAGCCGCACTCGACAACGATATCGGCGTGATCGGCGTCTCGCCAGCGACGGACCTCTGTTCGGTCAAAATACTTGCCGGTGATGGCTCCGGTTACGATTCGGACATTGCTGCCGGAATCGAATGGTGTACCGACAATGACGTCGACGTCATCAGTTTGAGCCTCGGCGGTAGCGAGCCAGCGCAGGTTCTCGAGGACGCACTCGAGTATGCGTATCAGAACGGTTCCCTTGTTGTCGCTGCGGCGGGAAACACTGGGCCAGTGGGTCAGATTGATTATCCAGCCAAGTACGAGCAATGTATCGCCGTCGGCGCGACCAACGATCGGGACGAGGTTCCGAGTTGGTCCGTTACCGGCGACGAACTCGAACTCGTTGCCCCCGGTGAGGCAATCCTCTCTACGAGCCCGGGTGACGAATATACGTATCTCGACGGCACGTCGATGTCGACACCGCACGTCGCTGGTGTTGCCGCTCAACTGATGGGACAGGGAATGCCGAACGCGGAGGACACGGACAACTACGACGACCCCGGCGGCGTTCGTGGCCTGCTCCGCAAGAGCGCCGATGATCTCGGGCTGGACGAGTCTGAACAGGGATACGGGCTGCTCAACGCGGTCACGGCCCTCGAGGAGATCGAACTCGTCACCACCGAGACTCCCACGGGCGTTCGTGCCAGCACGGCCACGTTCCGCGGAACGCTCCGCGATCTTGGGGATGCCGACGCTGTTGATGCCCGCTTTCGATGGCGCGAAGCCGGCGGTGACGACTGGACCGAGACCGAATCAGAGACGCTCACCTCGAGCGGTGAATTCCAGCACCAGATCGATGCACTCGATCCAGACACCGAGTACGATGTCCGCGCAGTCGTCGACCCCGCCGACGAGGGCCCTATCGCTGGAACCGTCGTGTCGTTCGCGACTGGTCTTGACTCGCTCGCCGTCGAAACGAGCGATGTCGAGGTTCACGACCATCGGACGGTACAGCTCAACGGCGTGCTGGCAGGACTGGGTGACGCCGAGACCGCCGACGTGTCGTTTCTGGTTCGGTCGGCGTCCGCTGACGCTGACGCGAACGCCACGGCCGACCGATCGTCGAGTGTGGCGGATTCGAAGGAAACGGAGCCACAGACGCTGGACGCGGTCGGCGAGTTCGACGCGGAGCTGTCCGGCCTCGCTCCCGAAACCGAGTACGAGGTCGAAGCACTCTGTGAGACCGACGAAGCGACCGAAACTGGTGATCCCGTTTCGTTCGTCACCGATCCGGAACCGGGACTCCCGGAGATCGATCGCCTCGAGCTCACGGACGACAGCACCGGACAGTTCGTGCGGTGTCGGGTTCGGTGGGCTGCCTCCGTCGACGACGGGGCGATCGAACTGGTCACCGCTCGTCTTCGCTACGCTGATGAGGACGAGGTGTTACACGAGGTAACCGCCGAAGTCGATGCTGGCGAGGAAAACGGCGTTCTCACTGTTCGAAACAGCGACCGACTCGAGGGTGCTGGCGAAGACTACGATGTAACGCTCATCGTGACCGATACGGAAGGAGAAACGACGGAAGAGACAGCGCGTGCAACCCTCGATGAGCGCTCGCCGCCGCCAACCATCGACAGGTTCGATACTACGCCCGACGATTTCCTCGGGACTCCCGAAATCCGCGTCGAGTGGGCAGTTTCGGACGATGGCGGGGAACTAGACGGCGTCGAACTCGAGTTGCGCAGGCCAGATGAGAGTGCTGTTATCGACGCTGCGAGTTCGATGGCCCGTGGTGACGAAACAACGGGTGAGGAGTCGCTTCGAGACCGGAACGGAGCCGAGGGAGACGAGTACGAAATTACGATTCGTGTCACTGACTACTTCGAACAAACGACCGAAGAAATGACGCGGACGACATTTGAATGAGCTCCCCGGAACGGTCGGGCTTGCTCGCGACACCGGATCGACGCTGCCGAGAGGGTGCGTTTTGAGGCGGGTTGTCTGTGCGATCATCCGCTCATACTGTCAGACAGAAGTCAGTGAGAAGTCGATCGCGAATTCGCAGCCGTCACTCTCGGGACGGCCGCAGTAGAGCGATCGATCTTCGAATAGTTCTGTCCGACAGTATCAAAAGCGGCTACCGGTCAGATTCGTTTCGCTCACGGTCGGCAGTCTCCTGGTTGAGGTCGTACTGGGCCATGAGCAGACCGAGAACTTCGGGATTTGCCAATTCATATCCCATCTGTATGTTCAGTTCGTGTTTAATCTCCTCGAACCGATCGCTTTTTGTTCCGTGCAATTTGACATGTGTCGTCATATTATGTTCCGATGAGATCGATTTTTAATTTCGTGTCTCGCATCAGTGGTTCAGTAGAATGAGCATGGCGCTCAAAAATCCCAGTCGAAAGAACGGTGCGTATCGAGAAAATCACGTTCGATTGGGCGAGAGACGCACTGCAGCACGACAAGGTGAACTCCTCTCGAGGCGACTGTCCCGCAACTGTTCCGGTGACAAACGGCGCAGACGTGTCGGACGACGCGTTCGTGGGTCGACTGACTTTTCGACTCCCCATTCGCCCCGTATCGTCCCCATCCGTGGCTATTATTTGGTGCGTGTTGACAACGATGCCGCGCTCACCGGTGAGTATGAGACGTCGAACACTACTGACGGCGGTTGCAAGCGTGGCGGTTGCAGGCTGTACAAGTCTCGGCTCTGGGAGAGACACACCAGCAGTCGAGGAATCCGATCTTATCGAAGCGTTCCAGGTCACGCTCGAGGACCGTGGGTTCGAACAGATCGAACTCGAGCCTGTTGATAATGGACTCGAACTGGGGTACAATGCGACTGGCACGACGGACGACAACGTCGCCACCGAGCTCGAGTTAGTAACGGACGGCTACACGACCGCTATCGAAGGCGGACTGGAAATGGCGTTTCTCAACGCGACTGCGTACGATCCGAACAACGACGACGTTCTCGATTACTTTACGATCGAAACCGAGTGGGTCGACGCATACCTCGAGGAGGACCTCGAGTGGCCCGAGTTGCTGTCTCGTATCGCAGGGACGTTCGAATCGACCGAACCGGACGACGAAGACGATACCACAGAGGAAAATACTGACGGTGAAGGCGACAGCGACGAGAGCGAGGGTGAAAGCGACGGCGACGAGAGCGAGGGTGAAAGCGACGGCGACGAGAGCGAGGGCGAAAGCGACGGCGACGAGAGCGAGGGTGAAAGCGACAGCGACGAGAGCGAGGGCGAAAGTGACGGTGAGGGAGACGACGAATGATAAACGCCTCGCCATCGACACACTTCGTTGAGCGAGGTCGTGGAACCTCTTTGAGACGGACTGTTGTCGTAGCGAATGTTTCGGGCTTCCCCTCGAGGAGTGGACACGGACGAGTAGCTCCCGATCGAGCCAGGAGCCGACGTGCTGTAGTACGTGGTCTCGTCTCGAGGATTACTTCCTCCCGACCTCGAGAATAGAGTGGCGGCCTCGAACGCCCGAAAAACCCGTCGCTGATCGGATCACGGTGACTGTCGTCGAATGTCCGCTGTTTTTCGACCACGCTTCATACCTCGTCGAGGTGTACCTCGCCCAAGATGACGACGTGTCCCTACTGTGGCGAACCCGTTTCGGACGACGCGTACGATGCTCACCTCGAGCGAGCACACGCCGAGGAGTTGACGCCTCTCGATCGGCGGCGTGTCGGAGCGACGGCTGACGAATCGTCTCATCGGGAGCGAGCGGTGTACGTGGGCGCTGGGCTCTTGCTCGCCGTCTTCGTGGTCGGATACGCTGCGATATTCTTTAGCGGCGGCTCGATTGACACGTCCGCCGTCGTAGAGCCCGATCCATCGGCTCCGATCCACGAACACGGGACGATAACCGTCCAGTACGACGATACCGTCGTCGCGTTCGACGACCCGGAGCACATCGAACGTGACGACTGTTTCCACTTCCACGGCCACGACGATGCCGCCATCTGGCACGCTCACTGTTCGGATGTGACTCTCGAGTACGCACTCGAGACGCTCGGCATGGATCTCACTGCAGAGCAGTTCACCGTCGACGGCCAGACGTTCGACGAGGCCGACGGCGACACCGTCTCGGTCACTGTCGACGGCGAGGACGTCGACCCACAGACGTACGTACTCGAGGGCGTCGAATCGGTCGACGACGCGGCCAATGGCGATGGAGATCACGTTGAAGTCGTCGCCACCTCGGGTGAGTAAGTGACGTGGTGACGACGGATCGACTGCGTGAGCGAGGACGATCGGCAGATCTCGAGTGCGGTCGCTGTCGGCTTCGTGACTCCGAACGGCCCGTGTTGACCGCGATCCTTCCCGACCCTTCGTCGCCACCTTTTGAACGGAACCGTCGAAGATCCGATGATCTAGCGCTCTGTCCGAGCCGATCCATTCGGATATACTAGATGATCGATGAAAACATGACAAAAAGACTTGGTGTCGTTGCGTTAGCCGTGATTCTGGTCCTCGGGGGTGTTGCCGCCGCAAACGGCGGTGTCACCAACGACCAGACCGTCGTCTACTCGCTGGACGATGAACGGTGTGACGTGACGGAACATCTCGACGAAAACCTCGACGTGACGAGTGAACTCGAAGAAAGCGAGAGTGAAAGTGAGAGTGATCGGGATCGATCGAACGCCGATCACCGGGAGAACGAACGCGACCGCGATGTCAGCGAACGCGACACCGAACGCGACAGCTCGAGTGCACTCGACGAGAGCGACCGCGATACGAGTGAACGCGACAGCAGTCACGACAGCGAGTACGATCGTGACGGCAGCGAGTCCGAAGTGAACGATCGCGACGAACAGCGCGACGAAAGTAGCGAACGTGACGTCACCGACGTCGACGAGAGCGATCGCACGGTCAGCGAGACCGAAATCGACGATACGGACGTCGAGAGCGATGAGAGTGAACGTGAGAGCGAGAACGAAACTACACAAAGCGATGTCGACGAGTCGAACGCCGACAGCACGCACAGCGAGACCGACTCGAGTGCGAGCGACAGTGCGGCGGACGAACACGAAAGCGGCACGAGCGAACGCGCGAGCGACGTCGACGAGAGCGCCAGCACTGCCGATGAGAGCGAACGCGATCGTAGCCAGTTCGGTGTCGACTACGACGATGCGGTGCGTGACACGAGCGATCGTGACCGCAGCGACGTCGAAACGTCCGACAGCGAGCGCGACGCCGACGACCGCGACAGCGAAGAGCACAGCTCCGACGTGAGCGAACGCGACGCCAGCGCGAGCGACAGTGACGAGCGCGAGGGCGAACGTGACACGAGCGCGAGCAACGAGACTGAGCGCTCCGACAGCGAGAGTGAGTCGGATCGGACCGACGCAGACCAGTCCGGTGGCAACGACGGAGACGCACACGAACGAACTGACGCCGACAGCCAAGCTGCAAGCGACGAGTCCGACTCGAGCGAGCAGACGAGTGAGGCCGACAGCGAGGCGAGCGAATCGGACAGCGCAGAGCACGAACGCGACGAGAGCGAGGCGGATCGATCCGATCGCGACCGCAACGAATTCACCAGTGAGGCGTTCCTCAGTGAGACGTTCGAGTCGGTTCTCGACGATCACGAGGAGACACGACAGGGAAGCGAACAGGGTCTCGAGGAGAGCGAACGGGACGCGAGCGCTACGGAACGTGACAGTTCCCGCAGCGACTTCGACGCCAACGAGTTCGACCGCGGGGCCAGCGAATCCGCAAGCGACCAGCGCGACAGAACGCTCGATACCACTGACAACGACACCGAGCGCACGGAGAGCGATCGAACCGACCGTGGGAGCGACAGCGACCGAACCGCAAGCGAGCGCGACGGCAGTACGTACTCCGACGAACGCGACGAGAGCGAACGCGACCGCAGCGAGCAGACGGACTCCGAACGCGATGCTGTGAGCGAGAGCGATACCGGCACGGACACGCGCGAAGACACCGACACCGAACGTGAACGGATCAGCGACCGCGACAGCAGCCGTGACGAGAGCGAACGCGACCGCAGCGAGCGCGCCGACGAGAGCGAACGCGAAAGCCAGCGTGACCTCAGTGAGAGCGAACGCGACCTCGAGACTCGAGACAGCGATCGCAGCGACTCCGAGACCGACTCCGAGAGCGAGCGCGTGCAGAACGAACGCGACCAGACTGAACGCGAGCAGACGACCGATTCGGACTGTGAAACGATCTCCGAACGCCTGATCGTCACCGGAGATAGTCCTGCCGAACTCGAGGAAAAAGGCATCCTCATCGAAAACGACGACGGCAGCTTCGACGTCGACGTCAGCAAACTCGAGTGAGACGAACACCGAACGAACGCCGTTCGGCCCGCGAACGCGGTTTTTTGATCGGCGTGTTGATCAGCAGACGACTGTCAGTTGGTGCCAGTGTGCCCGCGATCTGCCTGCGAGCGCGTTGGTCATCCTGTCTGATAGTCTCACTCGAGAGGCAAGCCCGTCCCGTTTGCACACGGACGACGGCCCGTACGTGGCCCGATCCGCGCAGTGAGACCCTATCTACCCCGTATCTTCCCGGGGTTTCGTCGTCGCTTTTTGACCTCGTCCCCCGGAGAGTGCAGTGACCTACCACGTAGGTTCGAGCAAAGAATGAGACAGAAACTAACAGTTCTCACAATGATCGGACTGCTACTGCTCGCCGGTGCCGCTGGTGCCAGCGGTGTCGCAGGAGCACAGGTGACCGATCGGTGTGACGAAGGCGAAACCGTCGACGACAGTACGTCGTCGCTCGACGAAGACGAAGAGCACGAAAGCGACAGTAGTACCGACCGGGAGCGATCCAACAGCGATCTTCGCGAGAGTTCCAGCGATTCGGACGTGAGTGCAAGCGACAGTGCGAGTGACAGCACGACCGACGTCGACGAGAGCGACCGCGACGTTAGCGAGCGCGACAGCGCGAGCGACGCCGAGGCCGACCGCGACGGGAGTTCCCTGGAAGTGAACGACCGCAATGAACAGCGCGACTCGAGCAGCGAGCGCGACGTCAGCGATATCGACGAGAGCGACCGCAACGTTAGCGAGACCGAAATCGACGACACGGACGTCGAAATCGAGGAGGACGAGAGCGATCTCGACCGCAACGTCAGCGAGCGCGAGGACAGCGAGGCCGACCGCGACAGCACGCTCAGCGAGACCGACTCGAGTGCGAGCGACAGTGCCTCCGACAACGCTGACTCGAGTGCAAGCGAGAGCGAGAGCGACCTCGCGGAGAGCGACAGCGCCTCCGACGAGAGTGCAAGCGACCGCAGCGAGGACGTCGTCGATCACGATGATTCCGATATCGACGTGAGCGAGTCCGACTCGAGCACCAGAGACGAGAGCGACAGCCGAAGCGACCTCGACGAGAGTGATCTCGACGAAAGCGAACGCTCCGAGAGCGCACGTGACGTCAGCGACAGCGACCGCGACCTCGATGAAAGCGACAGCGACGAAAGCGCAAGCGACGAAAGCGAGAGCTCCGAGAGTTCTAGTGACTCCTCGATCGACGAGAGTGACGAAATCGACCGTGGCGCGAACGACCGCGACAGCTTCGACCGCACCGACAGTGGCTCTGACTTCGACGCGAGCGAGAGCGACGAGAATAGCTTCGATGCGAGCGAGAGCGACCGCAGTGTCAGCGAGAGCGCCTTTGACGAGAGCGACCGTGAGGAACTCGAGACCGACGCCTCCCAGAGCGATCGCTCTAGTTCCGACGTTGACAGCGACCGCAGCGAGAGCGACGAGAGTAGCTTCGACGCGAGCCAGAGCGACCGTCAGGGTTCCGAGAGCTCCCTCGACGAGAGCGACCACGACGCGAGTACCGCCGACAGCGACCGGACCGAACGCACGTCCAACAGCGACGAGAGCACGAGCGACAGCAGCGAAGCCCAGAGTAATCAACAAGACACCAGCTTAGACACGACCGACAACGATAACGAACGCAGTAGCAGCGAGTTCGACGAGAACGACGTCTCGAGCGACCGCAGCTACAGCGAGGACGACCAGAGCACCAACACCGACGAAAGCGACATCGACGAAAGCGACCGCAGCGCGGCCAGCGAGTCCGTACTCGACACCGAAAGCGAGAGTGACACTGGTACGGACACGACCGACATCACTGACGTCGAAAGCGAGTCCAGCAGCGAGCAGGACAGCGCAGCTGACGTCAGCGAGTCCGACCGCTCCGAGAGTGCTGCCGACAGCGCGTCCGACAGCAGCTTCGAACAGAGCGACAGCGACCACGACGTCGACCAGCGGGACAGCACCCGTAGCGACTCCGACACCGACTCCGAGCGCTCCAGCTTCGAGAGTTCGGGCGACGAGAGTAGCTTCGAGGAGTCCTACGACTCCAACTGCGGCCACGGTGGCTCGAACTCGAACACCGACAGCGGCTCCGACGGCATCGAACGCGACAGCGCGACCTCGAACATCGGCGCAGCTGTTGGCAGCCTCGTGTCCGCCATCGTTGGCTAGGAACGCGAGACGCGATCACACCACACCCGGTTTTTATTAATGGGCAACGCGCTGAGAGCGACTGCGTTCGAAACCGACCGTCTCAAAGCCCTGACTCAACACACTTGGTCTGCGGTGGCTGTGTCGTCGAATAGGGGTCTTTGTTCTCGACGGACTCCGGTGCTTCGACCGGTGTTTAGTATTCGACGCGGTCCAGTCGGTGGTACGGCCTTCAGTCGAGCGGTCGAAGCCGCATCGACAGCCCACTCATGAACCGAAACGACCAGCCGCGATCCACGAATCCCTCTCCTGACGACGAGCAGATAGCCTGGGAACAGTTCTGCAAAACGGGCTGTATCGTCCCGGGATACGCACACGTGATCGCCAGAGAGTTGAAAAGACGCCGTGATCGCGCTGACCCCGATCGAAACGAATCCGCCTGATCTGCTCATACCTGCTCCGTTTCTTCGACCACCCTTGATACGCCCCGGCCGACTGTTCGGTATATCCACCGATGACACGCTGTACCTACTGTGGAGAGACTGTTCCTGATGAGGCGTACGAGGGCCACCTCGAGCGGGTCCATTCGGACGAACTGACGGCGATCGATAGACGACGAGCCAAACAGGTCGCCGGACCACCGAAAAAGCGGAACGTGGCCCTCTACGCAGGCGTCAGTGTGATACTCGTGTTGTTCGCGCTCGGCTACCTGTGGATTCTCTTCGGTGCTGGTGGGCCGGCCAACACTTCGGCCACCCTGCCGGCAGAGCTCGAGGACGTCGACGAGGACCGTCAACTTACCGTCCCGGCCCTCGGAGAGGGGACCGTGACGGTCGATGTGTACGAAGACCTTGGCTGTCCGTTCTGCTACCAGTTCCAGGAAGACGTGTTCCCGGTTCTCGAGGAAGAGTATATCACCACCGATGCGATCGAGTACCGCCACTACGACTTTCCCGTGAAGGCCACCGAGGAGTCGGTTGCGATGGCGAACGCCGCACGTGCAGTTCAAGACGAGACGCGAACCGAGGCGGAGCCGAACGGTCGCTTCTTCGAGTACAAAAACGCGGTTATGGAAAGCGACGACTGGAGTGACGAGGGGCTCGCCGCGACCGCCGAGCAGTTCGACGTCGATCCGGACGTCGTGATGGCCGCACTCGAGAATGACACGTACTATCCGACACTCGCCGCGGACTGGGAGCACGGCGACGGCGAGGGGGCCGTCGGAACGCCGACGGTCGTCGTCGACGGCGAAATCGTGGACAATCCGCTCGAGGACGACGCGGTCGCCGACGCCATCGAAGCCGCGCTCGAGTCGTAACTCGCTCTCATTGATTCGATCGGTTTCGCGGTCCCGGCTCCATGTTTCCGATTTCAGTGGTGCCGACGTTCTGTTCTACAGTCATACTATAGTAGCCACTGAAAGTCAATGCACATCTGATCGCACGACGACTATGCGATCAGTGTGTCAATCGTTTCATACGGTCTGCTGTAACGATTTACCGCCGATCACCGACCGTCTCTGGTGATCGGCGGTAATTGACTACAGCTGTCCGTCTCGGTTGTTACTATAGCAGCTTCGAAGGGAGGCCGTTGGTCGGTCAATCATCCCCGAGGAGACACCATCCAACCCGTATCTCCCCAGGGCTTCGTCTCCGGTTTTTAATCCCCTCTGGCGGAGAGAGCAGTGACCTTCGGTATAGGGTTAGAGAAACGAATGTTACAGAAACTAGCAATTCTCACAATGATCGGCCTTTTGATGTTGTCCGGAGCGGGCGGGCTGGCAGCAGCCCAGACCGGCGTCAACACGCAAGTGAACGATCGATGTGATGAAGGCGAACACACCGACGACAGTACCGCCTCGTTCGACGAGGAGGACGAAAGCGAGAGTGACAGTAGTAGCGACCGGGATCGATCCAGTAGCGATCTCCGAGAAAGTTCGAGCGACTCTGATCTGAGCGCGAGCGATAGCGCAAGCGACAGTTCGAGTGACGCAGACGAAACTGACCTCGACCAGAGCGCAAGCGACAGTTCGAGCGACTTTGACACAGATCGCGACGGGAGTTCGTTCGAAGAGAACGACCGCAACGAACAGCGCGACTCGAGCAGCGAGCGCGACGTCAGCGATATTGACGAGAGCGACCGCAACGTTAGCGAAAGCGTGGTCGACGACACGGACGTCGAAATCGACGAGGACGAAAGCGACCTCGACCGTGACGTCAGCGAGCGCGAGGACAGCGAGTCCGACCAGGACAGCACGCTCAGCGAGACCGACTCGAGCGCGAGCGACAGTGCCTCCGACGACGCTGACTCGAGTGCGAGCGACAGTTCGAGCGACTCCGAGGAGAGCGACAGCGTCTCCGACACAAGCGAGCGCGACTCGAGTGCGAGCGACATCGACCACGACGACACTGACGTCGACGTGAGCGAGTCCAACTCGAGTTCCCTCGACGAGAGCGACAGCCGAAGCGACCTCGACGAGAGCACCTTCGACGAATCGGACCGCGATGCGAGTGAACGCGACGTGAGCGACCACGAGCGCGATCTCGACGAAAGCGACGCCGATGAAAGCGACGCCGACGAAAGCGACAGTTCCGAGAGCGCCAGTGCATCCGAACACGACGAGAGTGACTCGGTTGACCGTGGTGCCCAAGATCGCGATAGCTTCGATCTGACTGACAGCGACTCCGATTTCGACGCCGACGAGAGCGTCCAGAGCGACAGTGACGCGAGCGAAAGCGACCGTAGCGCAAGCGAGAGCGCATTCGACGAGAGCGACAGTGACGCAAGCGAAAGCGACCGCAGTCAGAGTGACCGCTCAAGTTCCGACAGCGAGGGCGACACGAGCGCATTCGACGAATCCGACTTCGACTCGAGTACGAGCGACCGTCAGGGCGCAGAGAGCTCCCTCGATGAGAGCGACCGCGACACGAGTAGCGCCGACAACGATCTGACCACCAGCGATTCCGACAGCGACCAGAGTCAAAGCGAGAGCAGTGACTCACAGAGTGACCAACAAGATAGTAGCCGAGACAGTACGGACAACGACACCGAACGCAGTAGCAGCGCAAACGACGAGAGCGACGTCTCGAGTGACCGCAGCTACAGCGAGAACGACCAGAGCACGACCACTGACGAACGCGACGAGAGCGAGAACGATCGCAGCGAGAGCAGCGACTCCGCACTCGACACTGACAGTGAGAGTGACACTGGTACGGATACGACCGACATCACTGACGTCGAAAGCGAGTCCAGCAGCGAGCAGGACAGCGCCTCCGACACCAGCCAGTCTGACCGCTCCGAGAGTGCCGACGACAGCGAGTCCGACAGCAGCCTCGATCAGAGCGACAGTGACCATGACGTCGACCAACGGGACAGCACCCGCAGCGACTCCGACACTGACTCCGAGCGCGCCAGCTTCGAGAGTTCAGTCGACGACAGTAGCTTCGAAGAGTCCTATGACTCCAACTGTGGCCACGGCGGCTCCAGCTCTGACTCGAACATCGACAACAGCTCCGCCAACATCGAACGCGACAGCGCGACCTCGAACATCGGCGCAGCAGTCGACACCCTGATGTCCGTCGTGATCGGCTAACGACACAGGTTGCCCGACCGATCTTTTTTATTGCACTGTCGAATACCCACAGCGGTTGCACTCGGCGTCGAACCGTTCGGCCACAAGTGACCATCGCCACACAGTTGGCATCCGAGCGGCAGGTCGTCAATATCCTGTTTCGATCCGAAAGCTCTCGTTGGATTGTGGAACGGGCGATAATTCTACAACGGTCTGAATCCTCCCCCGTGCCTATGTCGGATGAACACGGCGAAACAGCCAGACGGCGGTTCGTACAGCTACTCGGCGTCGGCATCGGGGCTGGCGCAACGATCCCGGCGACCGCAGCGGCGGGAGGGCAAACCGGGGCTGCCGGCGACGAGGCTGATTCAGAGGACGACGGTCTCCAGACACTCGAGAGCAACGCGAGATTTTCGAGTACGGTCTCGCGCATCGAGCGAGCGATCGAGCAGCGGGCGCTCACACTCGTAACGACGATCGACCACGCAGAAAATGCGGCGTCAGTCGATCAGTCACTCCCACCGACAACGCTGTTGGTTTTCGGCAATCCGGAGGCCGGAACGCCGCTCATGCAGGCCAGTCGATCGATCGGTATCGACCTGCCACAAAAGATGCTCGTCTGGGAAGACGATGGTGACGTCTTCGTGACGTACAACGATCCGCGCTTTTTGGCCAGTCGACACGATGTCGACGGGTTGGATGATGAAATAGACGCAGTTGCCAACACACTTGCTGAGATCGCTGAAGCGGCGACGGGATCAGAAATCGGCGAGTAGCACCCCGAAATATTCGTTCTATGTGAGTGCCATAATCTATCACGACCAGTGTTACTAAGCAACTGTGGCCTCCTCCGGTCAGTCGCTACCGGCTAGTGATTCACCAGTGCCATCATGTTCGATAGGTACGTTCCACTGATGAGTCTGAGGTATCGATCGGCGCGACGAGGACGGACTCTCCAGTGTCTGGATCACGGGTTACCTCCGGAAGTTCGAGTTCGGGCGTTCGATCACTGGCTTTCTCGCCGATTCGCTGAGTACGATCGATCGCTGATTCGCGGTCATGCGTCTCCTTCAATAGGACAGTCAGTGACTTACAACGGGTGGAAAAAGGCAGACGTAGCCGAGGATTCAATCAGCGGTATCGACGTTCACGCCGAAATATGCGCGAAGGCGAGCATCGGTGTCCTGTTTCTCTGGAGAAAGTGGCAGCGGAGATTCCCAGAGAAGGACGCCGCCGTCGTCACAGTCGTCGATTCGCCACGCCGGTGCATGCAGCAGCCGCTCTCGGCCGATCTGTTCGGCCATCTCGAGCCCGAATCCGTTCACCCAGAACAGGTCCTCCAGTTGACTTTCGAGGATACCCTCACGGGTTACCGTCGAGCTATCGAGGTACGTGTCGCCGTGGACGTAGATCGGAGCGAGGAAGTCGTAGAGTTCGCGGACGAACTCGTGGATCAACTCCGGCCGGTCGTTGTTCCAGGGCCGGAGGTACCACTCGCCGATTGTCAACGAGACGAACGGCAGTGTCGGATGATCTCGAGCAGCGGCGTTTACGTGAATGCCGGCGACGAGGTCATCGTACCACAGCCAGATTGCTCCGCTTTCAGCACTGGCGAGGTCGGAGATTGCCGTTTCAAGAGGTGCTCCAGTGACGAGTTCTTCGGTTTTTGCAGTCGTGTATCGGAACTGATCGGTATCGTCGCTAGTGGGAGGTGTCCTCGAGCATTCCAGATCCTCGAAGCAGTACCGGAAAAGCGTCTCAATCTCCAGTGAATCCAGCGATTTTTCCAGAGTGCAACTGATTGACAGCCATTCGCTCATTCATCCGTCCTCCACTCTATGTCCCCACTATGGAGTAATGTTTTCACGTCACTGCCAGGCTCGGACCGAAACACCATCTTGATCGGTTCTCTCTCAACTGAGGTGTACTGCCCGTAATTGGCCATCTGATTTTCCAGCTCTTGATATCGAGTATCTTCAACGGAGATGCCGCTGGAATCTCCACGTTTTGTTTCGATTATCTGTTCGTCGGCCGTCACGATATCGATTTCACCTCTCGTGTGGGGATTATTTTCCGATCGCTTCAACGTTACTAAGAGTACATTGGTGGCTCAACGTTGCTCGATCGCATAGCTCAATTCCGAGCGCCGTGTCAGCCGATCGGCTTGAGTGGGATTCCCTTTGCGAGACGGGCCGAATTTGCACCGAGTTTTCGTGCCGTTTGTGCCGTCACCTCGGCACTGTCGAACACCGGTTTGTCAGTCGAGAGTTGAGAATGATGCACCACGACCCGTGCGTCGGCGGTGACGCTGACACCGATGTTCAGCGCCGAGTTGATCGCAGCCTCGTGGGCGACAGCGACTGCATCGTGTTCGTCGACCAGCGCGGAGATGGACTCGAGCAGGGTACACGGGGGGCCGACCTCCCGGCCCGCGACGGGGCTACCGTTCATCTGCTGGCCGTCGTTACTGCGTCGATGTTCGGAACCAGCGTCTGGTCACGCGACGTCGTCGATCAGTGAGAAGCGACAGCCCACGAGAGAGTCGACGACGCAGCAGCCCGTGCAGCGAGCGCAGGGGTCGACGAGATCGTCACGACGGTCGTCTCCGGGACTGTCGTCTCGGAACTACAGTCGCACGTCGCCACGACGGATGCCGATCTCGTCGTGAGTCGGACGGGGTTACCGGCCGGCCTTACCGAGCGAATCGTCCGGACTGCACCGGTCCCGGTGTTGAATGTTCACCTCGAGTGACGATGCTCGCCGGGGCACCACTCGACCCGCCCTAACGCTCCGTTTTGCTCGCCCGGATCGGCTGGCGCGTCTCGTACGTGAGCACGCGCCAGAGCCACTCGAGCGGACCGAATCGGAACCATCGCAACCAGAGTAGCGACAGCACGATCTGGACCGCCCAGATAGCCACGACGACCCCGAACAGTTCGACTCGAGTGAGGTGCCCGAACAGGCCGAGCCCGTGGCCGTAGAAGATGGACGTGGCGAGGACCGTCTGCAAGATGTAGTTGCTAAAGGCAGTCCGGCCCACGGCAGCCAGCGCCCGGGTCACGATGCCCCCGGGCCGCCACCGACAGTATGCCATCACGACGCCGATGTACGCCCCAGCGAGCGGGAAACTCCCCCAGTAGTTGAACTGCCGCCAGAACAGCGCTGCGCTCGTCCCCCAGTCGTTCGCCTGAATGTACCAGACACCGGTGAGAATAACGGCGAGCCCACTGACCGATCCGATGCCGATCAGTCGACGGTAGAACTGCGGTGACCGATCGTTCGTCAGCACGCCCCACTTGAACAGTGCCATGCCGATGAGCATAGTCCCGCCGACGCGCCAGACAGCGTAGCCGAGAAAGCCGGTCGTCTGGCGTTGGAACGAGGCCGAGACGCGGTGGTTCATCTGGTCAACCCATCCGCTGCGGTACGTTTCGACTTCGGTCTGCAGCATCGGCTCGGGTGGTTGCCACGTGGATGCGATCACGGCCGGATCCATCGTCAACCCCGACACGACCTCGAGGAGCGACGGAACGGCCACCAGACTGAGCCCGAAAAGCAACAACGTCCGCGCCTCGTGATCGCGAAGAAAGACGACACCAAACGCACAGAGACCATACGTGACGAGAATATCACCGTACCACAGCAGATAGGCGTGTGCGAGGCCAAACAGGACGAGCCACCCGGAGCGTCGGAAATACAGTTGCAGCACCGACAGCCCTTTGTCCTCGACGTTGCGCGTGAACAGGACGACACCGGCACCGAACAGGATCGTAAACAGCGTGAGAAACTTCTGTTGGGCGAACACGTGGCCGACGAACCAGGCCCAGTAGTTCTCCCCGGTAAACGCACCGTACACTGTCGGATTCGAGAGGGTCAACTCGGGCATCGCAAACACCCAAATGTTGACTACGAGAATGCCCAACAACGCGAATCCCCGGAGCGCATCGAGACCGACGATCCGTTCCGACGGCGACGTTGGGCCGCTTTGAGAACTCATTAGATACGTTATTTATCGGACTCGTCCGTTGTACATCTTGCGCGTTCGTGGCCGAACACGATACGGACTGTGAGCAAGCAGTCACCGATCGAATCGTCGACCTTGTCATGCGTGACTGCGACGTCACAGAAGCACCACCAGTTTCGCCAACCCAGTCGCTTCAACCGGACACTCCCAAATCGGTGTCATATGTACTACGCGTCGATTGTGGGTAGCGATCTCGCTTATGGGTTTCCCTGCGGTCGTTACCGCCAGCCTGCTCCTCCTTGGCGGTGCTGGGCTATAGTAACCAATTGAAACGATTTACGCACTGATCATACAGCTGTCGTGCGATCAGGTGTCCATTGACTTTCAGTGGCTACTATAGTTGGCGCGTCCGTGTCGATACGCCAGTCTCAGTTCGCAGACGCAGAACTCTTCGAGTTCGTCGTCGAGGTACCGCTGTAATCGTTCAGTCGCGTGTGCCATCAGCAGGTACTTGATTACTCTCTCAACTACCTATTGCGGAACACTGTTTCCAGGAGCGACAGCTACATACTCAATTGAGCCGAGAATGACTAGAGGACTCGTGTATGTGGTGAACCGAAGTGTTTATGTGTACGTCTGAACAGCATTTCAATTGAACCGTAACTGAATTAGGGGTGGTGGTTTGTGACCACGACTCTACAGGCGGTCGGAACGGTACCCGAGGAACTCACAAATGACGAAACTTACACTGTACGAAGAAGCGATGTGCTGCTCAACGGGCGTCTGCGGCCCTGACCCTGATGATGAACTCGTCGAGGTCAGCGCTGCACTTGACCAACTCGAAGCCGAATTCGATATCGAGGTCTCGAGAGCGAACATGCAACACGACATCGATCAGTTTCTCGAGACCCAGCGGATCGCCGATCTGGTCGACGAACACGGCCCATCGATTCTCCCGATTATGGTTCTTGACGACGAGATAATCGCCAAATCGGCGTATCTCTCCTACGACGAGCTTGCGGCCGAGATTCGCGAGAAACAGAACGCGCCACAGGAGGCATAATCGATGAGTATGGACACTACGCCTCGAGAAATCGTCGAACCGAGCAACGAAGACACCGAGTTCGTCTTCTTCAGCGGGAAAGGCGGCGTCGGAAAGAGCACCGTCAGCTGCGCGACTGCGACGTGGCTCGCCGACAACGACTACGAGACGCTGCTCGTGACGACCGATCCCGCACCGAACCTCTCGGATATTTTCGGCCAGGGGATCGGCCACGAAGTGACCGCAATCGAGGGTATTGAGAACCTCTCTGCCATCGAGATCGACCCGGATACGGCAGCCGAGGAGTACCGACAGGAGACGATCGAGCCGATGCGCCAACTGCTCGACGACGAACAGATCGAAACTGTCGAAGAGCAACTCAATAGCCCCTGCGTCGAGGAGATTGCGGCCTTCGACAACTTCGTCGACTTCATGGATAGCCCCGACTACGACGTGGTGGTCTTCGACACCGCGCCGACCGGCCACACCATTCGACTGATGGAGCTGCCCTCCGACTGGAACGCCGAACTCGAGAAGGGTGGCTCGACGTGTATCGGCCCTGCCGCCTCGATGGAGGACAAGAAGATCCAGTACGAGCGGGCCATCGACACGCTCCAAGACGATGAACGCACCTCGTTCGCGTTCGTCGGCAAGCCCGAGGACTCCTCACTCGACGAGATCGAGCGCAGTGGAGCCGACCTCGGTGAACTCGGTATCGAGTCACAGCTACTCGTTATTAACGGCTACCTTCCTGAATCGGTCTGTGAGGACCCCTTTTTCAAGGGGAAACGCGAGGACGAACGGGCGGCCATCGAGCGGGCGAAAGCCGAGTTCGACGCCGACGCGATGGCGACCTATCCCCTCCAGCCCGGCGAAATCGCCGGCCTCGATCTCCTGTCGGACGTCGCTGGCGTCATCTACGATGGCGAGGAGCCCACCGTCGACGTCGGCTCGGCGACCGACGTCGAGACCGATCAGTCGGTCGATACCGATGCGCTGGCGGATCCAGCGTCGATCGCCGACCGAGTGACGCCGGGTGCGGAGACTCGGTATCTGTTCTTTACCGGGAAAGGCGGCGTCGGAAAGAGCACCATCGCCGCGGCCTCGGCGACAAAACTCGCAGAGGCAGGCTACGAGACGCTCGTTGTGACCACGGACCCGGCGGCCCACCTCGAGGACATCTTCGGTGAGCCGGTCGGCCACGAGCCGACGTCGGTGGGGCAGGCGAACCTCGACGCAGCCCGGATCGACCAGGAGAAAGCCCTCGACGAGTACCGCACGCAGGTCCTCGATCACGTCACCGAGATGTACGAGGACAAGGAAGACACCGAAATCGACGTCGAAGCTGCTATCGCCAACGTCGAGGAGGAACTGGAATCGCCCTGTGCCGAGGAGATGGCAGCCCTCGAGAAGTTCGTCAGCTACTTCCAGGCGGACGGCTACGACGTGGTGGTCTTCGACACCGCACCGACCGGGCACACGCTCCGCCTGCTGGAACTGCCCTCCGACTGGAAGGGCTTTATGGACCTCGGCTCGCTGACCAAAGGAGCCGCTCCCGCGAAGGGCGACAAGTACGACGAGGTCATCGAGACGATGCAAAACCCGGAAAAAAGCTCGTTTGCCTTCGTCATGTATCCGGAGTACACTCCGATGATGGAAGCGTACCGGGCAGCCGAGGATCTCAACGATCAGGTCGGTATCGAGACCGCGTTCGTCGTGGCAAACTACCTGCTGCCCACGGAGTACGGCAACAACGCCTTCTTCGCGAACCGACGGGCACAGCAGGAAAAATACCTCGGTGAGATCAAAGACCGCTTCGAGACGCCGTTGATGTGCGCGCCGTTGCGTCAGGACGAGCCGGTCGGTCTCGAGGAACTGAGCGCCTTCGGGGACGAGATCGCGGGCCTCTCGGATATCCCCGAACGGGAGCCGGAGGTGACGGTCTCGTGAGCGACACTCGTGCGGACGGACCGACAACTGAGGCGGCGTTTCAGACGTTCCTCGAGACGCTCACGACCTCCGAGACCTATCAGGAGTTTACGGAAGCCAACCGAGCCCTCGAAAACGATTCGGAGGCGATGGCACTCCTTCAGGAGTACCGGGAGAAACAGCGACGGATGCAACGCGACGGATTCGACCAGTCGCTGTTGAGCGAGTTGCGCGAGCTCAAATCGGAGCTGTCGGACAACGAGACGATTCAGCGACACCAGGACGCACAGGAAGCACTCGTCGACCTCCTTGAGGAGACCAACGACGTAATCAGCGAGCAGCTCGGTCGAGAGTTCGCCCAGCAAACCGGAGGTGGATGCTGTTGAGCGCGACCGACGAAGCGGTACTGGCCGCTGCCGAAGCATTCGGTGAGGAACTGGCTGACAGTCGATCCGACACGGTCTCATCCGAACTCGAGACGATACTCCTGGAGTACAACGACGCAATTAGCGAAGAGATCGGTCTGGAGTACGGGAGCGTCTGTGGTGCCGGCGACTGCTGCTGACTCTTCTGCCGGACGGCGAGCAGTCATCAGCTATTCCGATCCCGAATCAAACACTCGCCGACGAACTTGAGGCGCTCCGTGAGCACGTCAGGACCCTCGAGTCCGACCTCACCCGAAAAGACGAGCGCATTGCGCATCTCGAGACCGTCCTCGAGGCTCTCGAGGAACCCCAGACACCGATCGAGGCACGCCTGGACGCCCACGGAAAAACCATCAAGAGTATAGAACTCACGCAGTCTTGATAAGCTCCCTAAAAGGCGTACTTACTGTACTGTCGTTTTGTCATCAATTAATTCAATCGCGATGACGACTGTCCCCTCAACGGCAGCTTCTAGTTCTTCGAACGTCGGCTCTCTGTCACCGTGAACTCGGATGCCCAGTCGACGAGCAGCATTTGTCCCATAACGGTTGATGAACTCCTTCATGTACTGGGCGACCGTTTCAGGGGCCGGATGAGGTGTGGCGAGCCCGTCTCTGTGCTGTCCCTGAATGTGCAGCGACACCGGCTGGCCACCCTTTAGATTTCGCCACCACGGACTTTGGGTGGTGACGATCAGGTGGTCGTCTTTAATCCAATATCCGACCGGAGTGGTGTATTCCTTGCCAGTTTTGGACCCAGTGAACGTCAGCAACATCACCGAATCACTCACGAGCGAGTGCAGCGGTGACCGCAACAGAAGCGACATCACCGGGTTGATTACGTTGTACGCGACCTCGGGGACCGGGGGTTCACGAACTTCGACGTATTGACTATCGGTAGCGGTCGTCGTCGTCCCGTTCGGTTGGGGGTCGCTTCGAAATTCGTCTGCGTAGTCTTCGACGAATGTTTGCATCGTTCGTGGAGGGCGACCGAGGAGCAGCTGGCTGTCTTCGGTGACGCGGGCGGTTAATCCGAGACGTGCAGTCGTATAGATGCCGCTCATGAGTGCGATGAACCCGAGTGGCTTCTCTCGGCGTCGCATGCGCGTTGCGAACGTCACCAGGGATGGTTGTGGATATGTGATCGGTCGATTCAGGACGTCGCTGAAGATCGTGGCGACCTCTCGATAGTCCAGCGCTTTGGCCCCCGTGAGGTCGTAGGCCCGGTTCGCGTGACCCGGCTCGGTCAGCACAATTGCTGCGACCTCACCGAGATCCCGTGCGTCCACGAAACTGGTCTTCCCGTTTCCGGCCGGCACGAAGATCTCGCCGTATTCAACGATATCTCGACGATGGACTTCGAGAAGGTTCTGCATGAAAAACGACGCCCTCAGCAGCGTGTAATCCATTTTTGTCGCCATAATTCGCTTTTCGATCCGATGGTGTGGAACGAGTACGTTCTTCTCTGCACCGAGCACTGAGAGGTAGACGACGTGGCTGACACCGACGCGGTCCATGGCGTCGACAAACGACTTGACGTCCGATTCGCTTACAACCGGAGGTCGAACGAGGAAGACGCCATCGACGTCTGTCAGTGCACGTCCCCAGGTCTCGGGCTTCGTGAAGTCGAACTCGACTACTGTTCCGGCGTCCGCAAGCTTGTTCGAGACGGTTCCGGGGTCACGAACCCCGATCTTGATGGCGACATCGCGGTCCGAAAGACCGGCGACAACGTACCGACCGACAGTTCCGGTTGCCCCGGTGACGAATACCGACTCCGTCACTGTTCGGCCCTCCAGTAGACGATAACTGCTCCACCTGCACCGAGCGCCGATAGGAAGGCAATGGGCGGAACGGTCAACGCGCTGACGGCGGGGACAATGTCGAGAGCGTCCACGCCAAGCACGAGTACTACGTTTGCGAGGACGGCGAACACGACTGCGAGCCCGCTTCGTACCGGTATGGAATGCGATCTAGGGGTCGTGTATTTGGAGTTTATCATGCGTCTGCGACCTTCGGCATTTCGTGTACGTACAGGTCGTCTTCGAGACAGTCGATGATGAACTCGGCCACGTTCGCCCGCGCAGCGGTGTCTTGCATTCCAAGCGAGAGGTCCGTCCCGTGGCGGAACTCGCCCGTATGGGCGTCTTCGGTGAGACGTGGTCCGCGGACGACCGTCCAGCGAGTATCGCTGGCTCCGAGTAGTTCGACCTGATTGCGGGCGTCTTCGAGGACTGATCGTGCTAACAGTTTCAACAGTACACCCATCATCCGCCCCCCGAGATTTACCGATTCTCCCGCCTCGCGGACGCCCGCACCGACTAGCGTCACAAACCGTTCGACACCGTGTTTATTCATCGCCGCGAGCATGTGTCGGCCCGCTTCTGTCAGCAGGTCGTCTGGCCCCTCTGAGGTCTGCGCGAGAACGCTGACGACGGCATCGACGGGGTCGCCGTCGCCAGCGATAGCGCGTTCGACCCCCTCTCCGGTGTAGGCGTCACCTTTGATTACACTGACCCGGTCGTCATTCCGTAGTGTTGATGAGAGGCCGGTCGCATCCCGGACGAAGGCAATCACCTCGTGTTCGCGTTCGATTGCCTGTTCGACGAGTGGGTGGCCGGTTCGGCCGGTCGCACCGAATACTGCGATTTGCATACGCGAAATAGCATCTCGAAGAGTATATACTTGCAACTTCGAAGTCTCGAAGTATTGGGCTCTAAGACGCCTTAAAACCAAAAATACATATCTACAAGTAAAGCTATTCAATACTATGACTGAACCGGGCGATGCGCCGGACGTCCCTGATTTGAGCGTGGAGTTGTCCCGTGAGGAAGCGATTGCGCTTCGTGAATCAGTCGACGCCGAGGAACGGGGAGGCATCAGTCACACGGTTGCAGAACTGCTCGACCTCCGCGGGAAGACCAACACGATGGCGGTTCTGAGTGCGTTCGCATTCGCCGAGGGACCACTCCGATTTAGCGACCTCGAAACCGAACTCGAGGTCGCGCCGAACGGGCCAGGAAAAACGACGACGACCAAGGTATTCGCGACGCTGTTGTCCCCGACCGCCGGGGCGGTTCGAGTCAACGGCTTCGGCGTGCGACCGGAAGCCTGCAAGATCAGAGAGTCGACCGGCCATTGGTCTTTAGTTAGGCCTCAGCTGCCGGTTTGATGGCGGTAGCGAGTTGTTCCTGGAGAACCGGCCGTTGTTTGTGGATCTTCTTCGCGTCG
>NZ_FTNR01000061.1 GCF_900156475.1 Natronorubrum thiooxidans | reverse complement strand
GAGTGGTCTGCGAAAGCGTTGACCCCTTTGGAAGCGTATCTTTCTCGATGAACAACAGTCAGCGTGGTTTGTTGGTGCAGCATCTGTCTGAGGAAGAAATCGATCAAGCAATTAAATCGGCTCAGGAGGCAGACGAGACCCGTCTCGTCCGGCGACTGTGTTACATCAAGAACCTCTATCAGGGAGACACCCGCGAGCAAGCAGGTCGACGCGTCGGGATCTCCCGATCCACGACGCGTCGCTGGGCATTGGCATGGAATGATGATGGCGTCGAAGGGCTCCGCCCACGCTTCGGCGGCGGCCGGCCGCCGAAGCTCACCTCACAACAGTGGGACGAACTCTGTGCCCTTCTCGAAGAAGGCCAGCCGTGGACTCCCAAGCAAATTCACGCGCTTATCGAAGACCGATACAACGTCACGTACCACCCGGCACACTTGAGCCGCAAGCTCCGAGAAGCCGGAATGAACTACGCCAAACCGCGGCCGATGGATCCACGACGTCCCGACGATGCAGACGAGATTCTCGCCGAGCGCCTCGACCAGGCGCTCGGCGAGGATGACCCCAAGAACGAGGAGGAGAAAGCCGAGCCGGTCGTGTTCGGGTTCTTTCGATGAAGCGTGGCCGCAACCGTTCGACAACTCCCAGCGAATGTGGTCGTTTGATCGAACAGTAACGATCGAGAAGCCGCTGGTCACGTTCCCGCGGCGGTCGATTGGTTTCTACGCGTTGACTGGCCAGAGTGTAATCACGTTCAAAGAGCGGTTGGTCAAGGAGACGATCGTTGAAGCGCTCGAAGAGATCCGCGAGCAGAATCCGGTCGGGCGGATTCTGCTCGTGGCCGACAACTACGGCTCTCATCACGCGAAACTCACGCAGGAACGGGCCGACGAACTCGACATCGAGTTCGTCTTCATCCCGCCATATTCACCGACGCTAAACGCCATCGAACCACTATGGAAAGACCTGAAGCGCGAGATCTCGCCAGAGATCTTCGCGGATCGAGACCATTTCAAAGCATTCCTCACCGAGACATTTCTCCGGTTGAGTCACCGACTGAGCTTCGCTAGTGACTGGATCGAGACATTCCTCCCCGGTGTTCAGAGGTTGCGCTGATCACTC
>NZ_FTNR01000017.1 GCF_900156475.1 Natronorubrum thiooxidans | reverse complement strand
GAACACTCGCGTACACGACAAGAAATCCGTAATCGGCATCATCCGTCCTTGCCACCGCCTACGTCATGCTCCTACTTCAACGTGCAAAGCTGAGTAACTCAGATATCGCTTTTCATTAATCGAGCGGTACTCTGTTCGGATTCGGAACGAAATACGACTAAAATAGCGTCGACAGTTTGACATCTGACCAGCTGGCAGCTATCATCGATCGACGACATGTCCTGCCGCACGGTGGAACTTACAATGGTTCGACTCGTCTTCGAACTCGAGATGTTTTTACGCGAGACGGACAGTGCAGGATCGGCCGGTTGCGACGCTGTCGCTACTCGAGGCACGCTGGGGCCTCGAGGATGCTGCCGATCATGGCCTCTCGACAGCACGGTCGAGCAGGAACGTCATTCAGCCAGTTGAACGCCGTCTTCGTAGCGTGGCAGGTACGAGCCGATCCCGCCTTCGGTGAGAACGTCGTTGTGTTCGACGACGAGTTCACCGCCCTTGATCGTGTGTGTCGGCGCGCCAGTCAGCTCGCGGCCGAATGACGAACACCAGCGGTTGTCCAGCCCGTAGAGGTAGTCTTCATCGACAGTGAACTCCTTTTGCAGATCGACGATGACGGCGTCGGCGTCTGCACCTTCAACGAGCGCACCTTTCCGCGGATAGATGCCGAACCGCTTTGCGTTGTTCGTCGAGCAGACCTCGACCAGCCGCTCCATCGAGATCCGGTTTTTGTTTACGCCTTCGCTCAGCATGAGTGGAAGGAACGTTTGCAGACCCTGATCGCCCGGTGGGGCCTCCCAGACGCTGCCGTCGCGGGGGCCTTTGAACTCGAGTTGGTACGGGCAGTGGTCGGTGCCGACGTGGTCGAACGTGCCGTTTCGGAGGGCCTTCCAGAGGGCCTCCTGATCCGATTTGTAGCCGATCGGTGGCGAAATCTTTCCCCAGGTGCCGACGTCCTCGTCTTCGCAGTGGTTGGCGAGGAAACTCGGCAGGGTTTCGCCGTGGATACTGACGCCGCGGTCGTTGTACCGGCCGAGTGCGTCGACAGTTTCTTCCATACTGTTGTGGACGACGTACGTCGTCGCGCCGGTGTGTTCGGTGAGCATGCCGATCTGTTCAATCTGCATTGCCTGACTGATTCCCGGGGAGGCGTCGGCCCACGCACTGAGGTCGTCTCGCCCCTCCGATTTGATTTCCTCGACTTTCACCGGACCGAGATCGTCGTTTTCGGCGTGAAACATGACGACTGCGTTTTCCATCTCGGCCGTCTTTTTCAAAACGGTGTAGACGCGACCGGCGTCGGAGTGGCCGATTCCCAGCTCGGGAGCCGACGTCTTGTACATGTTGAAAAACAGTTTAAACGACCGGATTCCTTCCGCAGCGAGGGCGTCGATTTCGTCGATATGATGGTCCTGATGGACGATCGCATGAAACCCGAAGTCGATGTAGGACTGTTGCTCGCCGGTGTCGACGAAGAAGTCCATGTCGGGAACGTACGGCTCTTCTTGGAGGAGGAACGTAAAGAACGACGTCACACCGCCGGCGAGACAGGCTTTCGTCTCGGTTTCCATATCGAGTTCGTACTGGGTGTGATAGTCGTTCTCGTATCGAGAGATTCCCATGTGGTTGTGCGGGCAGATGATGCCCGGAATGAGGTAATTCCCATCCGCGTCGATCGTTTCGTCAGCTTCGGGCAGCGAACTGTCCGACCCGATGGCGACGATTTTGCCGTCTTTGGCGGCCATTCCGCCGTGGATCGTTCCGGACGGGGTAACGACTCGTGCGTTAACGACTCTACTGGTGGCTTCTACCATACACCATACTGACGGAGGGAGGGCTTAACTTTACAGGAAACCACAATCTATTTGATATGATTGGGGACGAAGCAGCGAAACGAGATACGGACTGACGTGAACAGTTATACGGTTTGTACTGGACTGTCGTATATGGGCCGAGTAGACGGTACACAGGCGTTAGTGACGGGAGCGAGCAAAGGCATCGGACGCGGCATCGCTGAGGGATTGGCTGCAGAGGGCGCGACAGTCGGCGTCAACTATCCGCCACAGGAAGGATCGAGCCACGCCGACGACGTCGTCGAGACGATCGAAGCGAACGGGGGCACCGCACGCACGTTCGAAGCCGACGTCAGCGACGCCGCCGATGTTGAGTCAATGATCGACGCGTTCGAAGCTGCGTTCGGAGCGATAGACACCCTCGTTAACAACGCGGGGATCCTGACCCAGTCACCGCTCGAGGAGATGCCCGTCGAGATGTGGGACGAAACGATCGCGGTGGACTTGCGCGGGACGTTCCTCCCGACGCGGTTTGCCCTTCCCGGGATGCTCGAGTCGGGCGACGGCTCGATCATCAATGTGGCCTCACAACTTGGGATCGTCGGCGGCGAAGAGCTGGTCCACTACTCGGCTGCCAAAGGCGGCGTGATCGCGATGACGCGGGCGCTCGCCCGCGAGGTGTCGCCGACAGTTCGAGTCAACGCCGTCGCGCCGGGACCGGTCCAGACCGAGCTGTTGGACGACATCAGCGAGGAGTGGCGCGAGGCGAAAGCGGCACAGCTTCCGATGGATCGACTCGGCGAGGTCGAGGATATCGTCCCGACGGTCGTCTTCCTCGCCTCCGAGGAGAGCAGCTATTATACGGGCCAGACGCTCAGCCCCGACGGCGGGGACGCGATGCATTAGCTCGGTTTTGGGCCATCGCGAAGATACTCACACACCTCGTCGACTGGTTTGACATCGCCGTACTTCGCGTGGATATCGAAGAGGTTCGCCGCGTGTGGCTCCTCGAGTCGGTCGCCGACGCTCCCCTCGGGGACGATCACGCGAAAGCCGTGGGCACAGCCGTCGACGGCTGTCGCGCGGATGCAGCCGCTGGTCGTACAGCCAGCGACGATGAGCGTATCGACGCCCCACGCGGACAGCATCGAGTGGAGTTCGGTTTCGTGAAACGCACTCGCCTGTCGCTTGTCCAGTCGGTGGTCGTCGTCGCGAAGGTCGAGTCGCTCGTCGAACGCGACCCACTCCGAACCTGCAGCCAGTATCTCGAGTGTGGGGATCTTCTCTACCCAGGTCCCGAGATCGGCTGCCTCCGGGTGGGTGGTGACAATGCGGGTCGCCACGACGGGACAGTCGGCCTCGTGGGCGGCCTTGAGGAGCGCGTTCGTTCGCTCGACGACGCCTGTGAGGTCGCCACCGAGCGGACACGACGGATCGGTAAAGCCCTGTTGCAGATCGACGACGACCAGTGCGGGCGTGTCGCCGTAGCCGATTTCGTTGTCCAGTCCTGCACGATCGTATACCTCTGGTGTCTCTGCTGGCATAGTCGGGTGGTCCATCGCGGACGAGGCGCACACGTCGGTTCGTCCGGGTGGATACCACGACGTCGCTCGAGAGCGGCAAAAAGATTCGTGTCGGTGGGATCGACGAAACCAGTGGATCGTCCAACTCGGTGCGCACTGGTCGCCGTGAATCCTGCTTTAATTATATAAGGAAATCCCTAGTATCACCGATTTGAACAGCGAAACGGTCATTTAGGAATAGTGGCATTGTATAACATAACATGGCAAGCGTCGAACCAGGTTCGTCAGTAAAGTCCGTTGATCGGCTGTTCGAGATCATCCACGTTCTGGACGAACTCAACGGCGCACGTGTGACCGAAGTTGCGACGCGACTCGAGATGCCAAAAAGCACCGTTCACGACCATCTGTCGACGATGCACCAGCACGAGTACGTCGTCAAAGAGGGCAACGAGTACTACCTCAGTCTCCGGTTTCTCAGACTCGGCGAGCACGCTCGATGGCGAAAAGAGGCGTATCGACTCACGTACGACAAAGTGAGCCGACTGGCCGAACGGACCGGCGAGCGCGCGCAGTTCATCGTCGAAGAACACGGAAAAGGGGTCTACGTTCACCGCGAGACGGGTGAGTATGGCGTGAAAACGAACTCGGATATTGGAGAGAGCGTTCCTCTCCATGCGACTGCTGCAGGAAAGGCAATTCTTAGCGCGCTTCCCGTGCCGTACATGGAAGCGTTGCTCGCGAAACTCGAACTCGAGCGATTCACCGAGTATACTGTCACGGACGTCGACGAGCTGCGGGCGGAACTGCAGATTGCGCGGGAGCAGAACTACGTATTCAACGAGGAGGAGTATACGAAGGGGTTGACCGCTGTCGGCGTGCCGGTGCTGGAACAGTCGGGAGCAGTCCTCGGTGCGATCAGCCTTTCGGGGCCGACGTATCGAATGCAAGGTGAGTGGTTCACCGAGGAAGTGCCGTCGATGCTACTGGGCACAGTCAACGAACTCGAACTCGATATTACGTTTTCGTAGCGACGACGTTCCCGTTTGTGATGAATATGCGTGTTGTTTCCACACAAAGGCTTATCTATGGTTCCCGAGAGGTAGCTGTATGCCCATTGCGTTACAGCGAGAGCGCTTCGTATCGACGATGAAAGAGCAGGCCGAAATCGGTGGGACTGCCGATGGTGGCTTACACAGACTCGCGCTGTCCGACGACGACAAGGAGATCCGCGACTGGTTTATGGAGCAGCTGACTGCGGCCGATCTCTCGGTCCGGGTCGATGAGTTCGGAAACATGTTCGGACGCCGTGCGGGCACTGATCCCGACGCAAAGCCAGTGTTGGTCGGCTCTCATCTCGACTCCCAGCCCTACGGCGGTATCTACGACGGTGCACTCGGCGTCATCGCCGCTCTGGAGCTGATCCGGACGCTTAACGACAACGAGCTCGAGACCGAACACCCCATCGAGATCGTCAACTGGACCAACGAGGAAGGGTCGCGGTTCCAGCCCGCGATGCAGGGCAGCGGCGTCTGGGCCGGCGCACACGACCTCGAGGAAGAGTACGCCAAGACCGACGTCGATGGGAACGTCTTTGAAGAAGAACTCGAGCGCATCGGCTACAAGGGCGAGGAACCCTGTGAGCCCCCCGAGGAGTACGAGGCGTATCTTGAACTCCACGTCGAGCAGGGCCCCTACCTCGAGGAAAACAAAAAGGACGTCGGCGTGGTCACGGGAATCGTCGGCTTCACGTGGGGGGCGATCACGTTCTACGGCGAGGCCGACCACTCCGGGCCGACACCGATGCACTACCGACAGGACGCGCTGGTCGCGGCGGCCGACGTCATCACCCAGATCCGGCGCATTCCGAGCACGCTCGGCGAGCGCACTGTCGGCACCACGGGCTACATCGACGCCAAGCCGAACTCGATCAATATAATCCCCGAGGAAGTCACCTTCACCTGGGGGTTCCGTGATCCCTCCGACGACGTGATCGACGAAGCCCGTCGGCGCGTCCTCGAGGAAGCGGAGTGGGCCGCCGAGCGGGAGGGCCTCGAGTGGGAGTACGAAGACCGAATGCGTGCTCCAGCGGTCGAGTTCGCCGACGGGTGTGTCGATGCGGTCCAGACGGCTGCGGACGAGCTCGGCTACGATAGTATGCAGATCTTCAGCGGCGCGGGACACGACGCAACACATATGCACAGCATCTGCGATACGGGAATGGTGTTCGCGGTGAGCGAGAACGGCAAGAGCCACAACGAGTCGGAGTACACGAGTTGGGACGACTGCTACAAGGCGTCGTCGACGATTGCGAACGCTGCCGTTGACCTCGCCGGAGGTGCGAAATGAGCGATCCGACGTTCGATCGACTCGGCATCTGGAACTGGGAGAGCGAGGATGTCGCCGACGAAATCGAGTACGCAAAGTACGCCGAGTCCAAGGGATTCGACTCGGTCTGGCAGGGCGAGTCGCGGCTCGTTCGCGACGCCATGACGATTATGGGGGCGTACACGCAGGTGACTGACTCGGTCAAGTTCGGGCCGGGCGTGACCAACTGTTATACGCGAAACGTCGCCCTGATGGCTCAGACGTTCTCGACGCTTCATGAACTGTCTGGCGGCCGGGCGATGCTCGGTATCGGCGCGTGGTGGGATCCGCTTGCGAGCAAAGTGGGAATCGACCGCCAAAATCCGCTTCGGTACATGTGGGAGTACTGTACCGTGCTCAGGAAGCTACTCGATCTCGAGACCGTCACCTACGACGGGCAGTACATTCAGGTCGACGACATCGAACTCGATCTGGTGCGGGCCAACGCCGAGCCGCGGACGGTGCCGATCTACATTGGGGCGACCGGGATGACGATGAACAAGATGGCTGGCGAACTGGTCGGTAACGGCACCATCGACGGCGTCTACATGAATTACCTGATCCCGCCAGCACACAACGAACGGGCGATGGAGAAGCTCACCGAGGGCGTCGAGAAACAGGGCGGGACGATCGACGACGTCGACCGGCCACAGCTGATCGCGGTCTCGATGGACGAGGACGCGGACGTCGCCATCGACAACGCTCGCGGGCTGGTCACCCAGTACATCGGCCAACAGCCCCACATCACGAAGGCGTCGGGGATCGACCCCGAAGTCGGCGAACAGGTCGGCGAGGAACTCGGTGGCTGGCCTGCCTCGGCCGAGGATATCGAGCGCGCCAGCCGACTGGTCCCCGACGAGGTCGTCACGAACATCGTCGCCGCCGGGACGCCAGAAGACTGTGTTCAGAAGGTCGCGGAGTACTGTGATGCTGGCTGTACCGAACCGTCGCTGTACTCGCTCGGCCCGAACGTCAAGGAAGTGATCGACGTCTTCGCGGAGTTCAAAGCCGAGTGAACCGCCTCGGGGCGTGACCCCGAGGCACTCGGCCTGCTCTGCCTGCAGATACTCGAGGACGGCGTTTTGGTTTGTCGACAACGCGACTCTCGCTTGAGACGGATATCGAGCTAGCCGGGATCAGTTATCTGGCCAGCGCTCGATGTAGACGTTCTTGTCCGTGTAGAAGTGGATCATGTCCTCTCCCTGTGCGTGGAGGTCGCCGAAGAACGAATCGCGCTGGCCGCCGAAGTGGAAGAAGGCCATCGGGGCGGAGGTGCCGACGTTGACGCCGAGGTTCCCCACGTCGGCGCGGTGGCGGAACTTGCGGGCGTCGAGGCCGCTGCCCGTGAAGAGACTCGCCGCGTTCCCGAAGTCGCTCATGTTGAGGACCTCGAGTGCCTCGTCCATGTCTTCGACAGCCATCAGTCCGAACACCGGCCCGAAGATCTCTTCTCGAGTGATGGTCATCTCCGGGGTCAGGCCGCCGAACACGGACGGTGCCAGGAAGTTGCCGTCCTCGTAGCCGTCGACGGTGACGTCGCGGCCATCGAGGAGGAGGTCGGCACCTTCGTCGATGCCGGTTTCGATGAACTCACGCACGCGCTGTTCGTGTTCGGCTGTGATGAGCGCGCCGATGTCGACGCCCTCGTCGAGGCCGTAGCCGACCGTCTGGGCCTCGGCTTTCTCGAGCACTAGTTCCTCGAACTCGTCGTAGACGCCTTCTTCGACGAGGACGACGTCGTTAGCGAGACAGCGCTCGCCGGCGCAGGCACACGCCGATGCGACCGTTTTTTCGGCGGCGAACTCGAGATCCGCCGTTTCGGTGACGATGATGTGGTTTTTCGCGCCGCCTTGGGCTTGGACACGTTTCCCGTGTGCGGCGGCGGTCTCGTAGACGTGTTCCGCGACGGGGGTGCTGCCGACGAAGGAGATGCCGGCGATGTCCTCGTGCTCGAGCAGCGTGTTGACGGTGTCGACGCTCCCGTTGACGAGTTGGACGACGCCGTCGGGAAAGCCCGCCTCGTCGATGAGTTCGAACATGCGCTGGGCGACTAGTGGATCGCGTTCGCTCGGCTTCAGAATGAAGCTGTTGCCGGTCGCGACGGCGTACGGCAGGAACCACAGGGGAATCATGCCTGGGAAATTAAAGGGGGTGATAGCTGCGAAAACCCCGAGCGGTTTGCGAACGGCGCTCTCGTCGATATCGGGAGCCGCGTTCAACAGGGTGCCACTTTGCATCATCGAGGGAATGCCACAGGCGACCTCGACGTTCTCGATGCCACGACGAAGTTCGCCGCGAGCCTCCGCGAGCGTCTTGCCGTGTTCTTCGACGAGAATCTCCGCCAGTTCCTCCTGGTGGTCCTCGAGAAGCCCTTTCAGCTTGAACAGCGGCTGAATCCGGGCTTCGACGGGCGTCGTCGACCACTCCTCGAACGCCTCGAGGCCGGCCGCAACGGCATCGTCGACGTCCGGTGCGGAGCTAAACGGGACGAACGAGAGTTCGTCGCCGGTCGCTGGATTGTCGACGGGCAGCCCGTCGCCGTCATCTGGGTGCGTCCACGTGCCGCCGACGTAGTTCTGTACCTCCCCCGTTTCCGAGAGTGATTCTAACTCGACCATGGGGGGAGATAACACAACCAATGAAATAACTCTTCGGTATTCGATCTACGCTGTTCAGTGGTAACCGGAAATAGCTGGACAGAATTCTATAGAAAATGGGATTGTCGGGAAACAGTCTTCTGAAATGAGGGTTTGGTAAAGATTAATGCAGGATGAGGAACAACGTAGGGGATATATCAATGTCAGATACGCAATCATCCGATGACGTGCTTCCGGCGGATGCGACCGAGACCGAACGGCTGGACAAAGAGTATGTGTTCGGCACTTGGTCGTTCCAGAGTGAGGTTTCTCCGACGGAGGTCACCGGCGGCTCAGGCGTCCGATTTACTACGGCAGACGGCGGGGAGTACATCGATTTCTCGGGACAGCTTATGTGTTCGAACCTCGGTCACTCCGCGGACACCGTCGCCGATGCGATGGCCGAACAGGCCCACGAGGGCGCGTACTTCGCCCCGGGCTTTACGACCGAACCGCGAGCGAAGCTGGGTGAGAAACTCGCAGAAGTGACGCCGGGGAACCTCTCGAAGACGTTCTTCTCGACCAGTGGCACGGAGGCCGTCGAGGCCGCGATCAAGATCGCCCGCATGTATACGGGCAAACAGAAGATCATCTCCCGCTACCGCTCGTATCACGGTGCCACCGCCGGCTCGATCAGCGTCACGGGCGACCCACGGCGGCTAATGGCCGAACCCGGCGTCCCCGGTTCGATCAAAGCCCCCGACCCGTACGCCTACGGCTCGACGCTCGAGCCCATGGAGAGCCTCGAGTACATCGAGGAGATGCTGATGCTCGAGGGCGACACCGTCGCGGCAGTGATCGTTGAACCCGTCGTCGGCTCGAACGGAATTCTTGTCCCGCCGAAGGAGTATCTCCCCCGGCTCAAGGAGATCGCCCACGATCACGGCGCGTTGCTCATCTGCGACGAGGTGATGAGCGGCTTCGGACGCACCGGCGAGTGGTTCGGCTGTGACGTCTTCGACGTGACACCCGACATTATGTCGATGGCAAAAGGGCTCAGCGGGGCCTATGCACCACTTGGCGCGACGATCGTCACCGACGAGATCGCTGCCCACTTCGAAAACGAGATGTTCTGTCACGGCCACACCTACGCGGGCCACCCCGTCGCCTGTGCCGCCGGGCTCGCTGCGGTCACCAGCTATCAAGAGCAGGACCTGATCTCACACGCTAACCGCGTCGGAGAGTACCTCGGGGAGCGACTCGAGGAACTCGCAGAAAAGCATCCAAGCGTCGGCGAGACACGAGGTGTCGGCCTCTTCCGCGGGATCGAGTTGACGAAAGACCCCGACGAGCGCGTCCCCTTCGGCCACCGTTCCGACAAGATCTCGATGGGCTCGACCGTCGTCGACGAGGTCAGCAGCGCCGCGTGGGACGAAGGCGTTTACGTTGGCAACATGATCAACACGCTCATTATCGCGCCGCCGCTTCCGATCACCGAAGACGATATCGACGAGGCCGTCGCAGCCCTCGACGTCGCACTCGAGGTCTCTGACGCGGCGATGGATAAGTAGCGACACGGCTCGCTCGAGGGTCGCCTCGTCGCGCTCGAATCGCGCTTTTAACTGTCCCCCGACGAACCCACTGATATGGAACCCAACGACCGACCGACCATCGACGAGACGGACATCAAGATCCTCGAGCGCGTCGAGCACGATGCCGACGTTAACCTTTCGGAGCTGGCGGCGGATCTCGGTCTCTCGAAATCGGCGGTCCATTACCGGCTAAACAAGCTCAAAGATGCCGACGTCATCACGACGGTGTCAGCTGACGTCGATCCGCTCGCACTCGGACTCGAGATGATGGTCATCACGGAGGTATCGGTGGCCCACGAGAGTGGCTACGCCGAAGATATTGGTCGTTCGCTCACCGCGATCGACGGCGTGTTTCAAGTGTACTATACGATGGGCGACGTCGACTTTATCGTCCACTCGCGCGTACAAGACCGCGAGCAGATGAACGACCTCATTGACGAGATCGTGACGATCGATGGCGTCAACGAGACTGCCTCGACGTTCGTGATGAACGAACTGAAGACTAACACGGGGACGGTCGCGAACATGTCCGAGGAGATGATCGAGACCGTCACCGACGGAACGGACTGATACGGTCTGCTGTAACGATTACTCGCTCGCTTCGCCGTCGTCGTTCGTGAGGTCGTATTTGAACGAGTAACAGTACTTCTCATAACCGAGTGTGTCGGTGTAGAATCGGTGTGCGTCGTCACGCCAGAGCCCCGACTCGAGTTCGACCGCTTCACAGCCTTCCGTCGCCGCCCAGTCGTGGACAAACGAGAGGAGCTGTTCACCGAACCCCTCCGAGCGCCGGGATTCAGTCGTCACGAGATCGTAGACGTAAGCGTGCTTCCCGAGGTAGAAGTTGGTCGAGACGGTGACGCCAGCAACGGCGACGATCTCGTCGTCGTCGTAGAGGCCGAACAGTCGATACCCTTCCTCGTGCATCTGCTCGTACAGTTCGAAAAACAGGTCTTCGTCCAGATGTGTTCGCAGTTCGTTGAGAATCGGAAACCCTGTGCGCAGATCATCCTCGGTCGATAGCTGTCTGATGGTGGTCGTGGTGCTCATCTGTGTCTCGCCTCGAGTCTCTGCCGCATATTGACTGCCCACTGACATGTCGACAGCGGCAGACGATCGATAGCAGTGTGATTGAGACAGCCTATCATAAAAAACGTTTCGTCGCATCATCGACAGGTTGAGAGTCGGGCGTTCAGCGCCACTCAGCCACGGCTCGCCGCTCGAGCATCTCCCGGAACTGGGCCGTCGTCCGCTCGAGGAGTTCGCCGGATTCCCACTCGAGGATCACGCCGTACCGTCGGACGAGATCCAGTTGATCGAGGTCGCCCTCGCGGTAGCGTTCGGCGACCGACTCGGGGTCTGCCTCGAGCCAGCCCTCGCGGTGCTCGCGGATGTGGTCGCGTTTGTCCGCCGTCGCTTCGTGATCGATCTCGTACTCGCACAGATCCGGATCGACGGCGTCGATCACCACGCCGTAATCTTTCGCCGCGCGTTCGATCGAGACGTAGTCGTCGATGACGTCCTCGCGGACCGCGTCGGGGTCGCGCTCGAGGGGATCGCCAAAGCCGCCACCGCCGGAGGACGGTCGAGTGAACTGATCGCCAGTCTCGATCGGTCTGTTCGAGAACACGGTCCCGAGATCTTTGGGATCCTCATCTGCACGCGTGAGGGTAACGCCGTGGGGCACGCCCGGCAGGCCGCCGTCTAATCCCCACGTGACCGAGTACGCCCGATCGGAACAGTAGGAGATGACGCTGTTTTCACACTCGAGCAAGCGTCCGCCTTTCTCGACGCCACAGCCGCCGCGGAACTCCCCGGGGCCGGCCGAGTCCGTGACGATCGAGTGCTGGCTCGTCAGTAGCGGCGTGTCGCGTTCTTGGCCCTCGAGCGACTGGACGGCCAGTCCCGCACCGAAAACGGGTGCGGTCGCGTTCGCGCCGTCTAAGCCGTCTCGACCGCCCCAGCCGCCGGCCATCCAGTCGTACCACATGAACTCCTCGCCATCACGGTCGGGACGGCGGTCCGTCCCACCCGAGAGCAGATACTCGAGGTTGAAGGCACAGGCCATCGCCCGCTCTGGCAACACCTCCGACCACATCTCGAAGATGGCGTTCATGACTTTCTCGTACGCCCCCGCAACCGACCCCGTAACGGGGACGGGCTCTGGGGCGTTGACCACTGTTCCTTCGGGAAGCGTCGCGTCGACGACCCGGTACATCCCCGAGTTGAGCGGCACGTCCGGGAAGAACATCTTCGTCCCGGCGATCACCGCCGAAAACGACGTCCCATACGTGGAGTTCAGGAAGTTGCCGATGTACTCGTCCGACCCCGAGAGATCGTAGTGGACCTCGTCGTCGTCGATCGTCATCTCGACGTCGATCGTGACGAAGCCCTCCTCTTTCGCCGGGTCACCGTCGATGTAATCCTGTGTTCGCCAGGTGCCGTTCGGGAGGTCGCGAATCCGCTCGCGCATGATCCGTTCGACGTAGTTTTTCGACTCGTCGAACGCCGTTTTCACGGTGTCGATCCCGTACTTGTCGACGAGTTCGAGCAGCCGCTCTTCGGCGATTCTGGTCGCTTCGGTCTGGGCACGCAGGTCGCCCATGCGGTCTTCCGAGAGGCGCATGTTCGTCACCAACAGGTTGGCGACGTCGTCCTGGAACTCGCCGCGGTCCCAGATTTTCAGCGGCGGAATCCGCAACCCTTCCGCGAAGTGGCTGTTCGCCTCGATGTTGAACGAGCCCGGCGACGGGCCGCCGACGTCGGCCCAGTGACCGTTCGATTGGGTGACGGCGATGAGTTCGTCGTCGTAGAACACCGGCCGCATGATCCGGACGTCGTTGATGTGTGTCGCCCCCAGATACGGGTCGTTGACGATGTAGACGTCGCCCGGGTTGATGTTCCCCTCGAAGTACTCGAGGGTCTCCTTGCAGGTGTAATGCAGCGTGCCGACGTGGACGGCGATGTCCTGTGAGCCCTGCATTACCGTGTTCCCTTCCGCGTCGTTCAGGCAGTTGCTGAAGTCGCGGTTGTAGATCACGAACGAGTAACACGTTCGCTGGATCTGTTCGGCCATCCGGTCGACGAGGTTCGTAAACGAGCTTCGCAGAACCTCGAAGGTGACCGGATCGAGGTCGATATCTGTGTGTGCGTCTGTCTGTGACATGGTTATATCTCGATGATCAGGTTCCCCGTCTGTTCGACTTCCACACTGGCCTCGGGGGGCACGACCACGGTGGAATCCATCTGTTCGACGATCGCGGGGCCACTGAACGTCGCCCCAGCACCCAGTTGCTCGCGCTGGTAGAGATCCGTCTCGACGAATCCGCCTGCGTCCTCGAAGTACACCGCTCGAGTGCCGAGGTGAGCGTCGTCGACGCTGCCCGACTCGATTTCGGGGAACGACGGCTTCTCGACGAGGCCACGTCCCGTGACGCGGATTCCATAGATTTCGACGGTCGCGTCGCGATCCGAGTAGGCGTAGACGCGTTCGTGTTCCTCGTGAAACCGCTCACGGATCTCGTCGACGCTCTCGATCGGCAACGAACACGGGACGGCCAGCGATCGCCACTGACCGGCATAGCGCATCTTCACCTCGTGTTCGAGGCGGATCTGGTCGTCTTCGATCTCTTCGGCGCGTAGTCGCTCGAGGATCTCCGATTCGACCTCGGCGAGCGCCGCTTCCAGGTCGTCGGCGATCTCCTCGGTTGCGTTCGCGACGAACGTCTTCGAAAGGTCGTGTTCGACGTCGACGAGCAGACAGCCCAGTGCGGAGTTGATCCCGGGGTACGGCGGGACGATGACGTTCGGAATGTTCATCTCGCGGGCGACGTGGGCGGCGTGCATTGGTCCGGCCCCGCCGAAGGCGACGATGGCGAAGTCACGGGGGTCGTAGCCCTTGCTCGTCGAGACGAGCCTGACGGCGTTGCACATGTTTGCAATGGCGATCTGTTCGATCGCGGACGCTGCTTCGGTCGCGTCGAGATCGAGTGGCTCGGCGATGTCGCGTTCGATTACCTCTCGAGACGGGCCAGCCGTGGCGTCCATCTCACCCCCAAGGAACTTGTCGGGGTCGACCCAGCCGAGCAACACGTTCGCGTCGGTGATTGTCGGCTTGTCACCACCGCGCATGTAACAGGCGGGGCCGGGGTCTGCCCCTTGGCTGCGCGGCCCGACACGGAGCGAGCCACCCTCGTCGATCCAGGCGATCGAGCCACCGCCCGCGCCGATCGTCTTGATATCCGTCGAGGGAAACATGATCGGGTAGCCGTACTCGACGGCCCACTCGTCAGTCATCTCGATGTCGCCGCCGTAGGTGAGCGAGACGTCGACGCTGGTGCCGCCCATGTCGAAGCCGATCGCGTTGTCGAACCCGCACTGTTCGGCGATGTACTGGCCGGCGATCGCCCCCGCCGTCGGGCCGGAGTTGGCGATCCGGGCCGCGTAGTAGGCGATCGCTTCGGTGGTCATCACGCCCCCGCCGGAGTGCATCGCGAGGACGTCGTTTTCGTAGCCTCGGGACTCGAGTTGGTCTGCGAGATCGGTCAGATACTCCCTGACGACGGGCACCAGCGCCGCGTTGACGATCGTCGTACTCGTCCGCTCGTGTTCGAACATCTCCGGGAGGATCTCGTGTGAACAACAGACGAACGCGTCGGGGTGCTCTTCTTCGACGATCTCTTGCACCCGCCGTTCGTGGTCGCCGTTAACGTAGGCGTTGATAAGCGAGATCGCGATCGTGTCGATGCCCCGCTTTTTGAACACCTGCACGACCTCCCGAACGTCGTCTTCGTCGAGCGGCGCGACGACCTCTCCGTTGTAATCGATTCGCTCCGTTACCTCGAGTCGATCACGTCGCGTTACGTAGGGGTCTGCGACGTCGGTATAAGCGTCCCAGACGTCTTCTTTGGTCGCGTCTCGGATCTCGTGGACGTCCCGGAAGCCCTCCGTCGTGATCAGGCCCGTTCGCGGCAGGTCGCGCTCGATCAGGGCGTTGGTCCCGACCGTCGACCCGTGCGAGAAGAAGTCCAGATCGCTGATCGCCGTCTCCGCTTTCGTCAGCCCGTTGATCACCCCCTCCGCGGAGTTGTCCGGCGTGGACGGCGTTTTCGTAATTTCGATACATCCAGTCTCTTCATCGAAGATTATCAGGTCGGTAAACGTCCCACCGATATCGATACCTGCTCGAGTCATGGTACCATCTCACGCTGTAGAACACGGAAGGAGTATATAACGTTTTACTCGATAGAACCATTTCCTCCACGGCTGTCGATACGACTAAGCACATTGGGTGTCATTCGAACGCATGACCCGACGCGTCAGCGATAGTACACAGTCTCGACAGTGCCGAACCCGACCACACGACCGAGGCGACCGCCGATGACCGAGTCCGACCTCGCCGCAATGCGAACCCAGGCCGAACGCCTCGGTTTCGACCTCTCCGAATCGCTGCTCGAGGAGATCCTCGAGACGGCGACGGCTGGCGACTCGGAGGCGACGGCGACCACGACGCAATCAGCTGAGGGTGTGGGCCACCGCTCGGATGACGACGAAAACGCCCTGCTCGCCGTCTTCGACGAACCACGCACTCGAACCGATTCGGGGCCGCTCGCGGGGACGACCCTCGCGGTCAAAGACAACATCGCTGTCGCCGACCTCGAGATGACTTGTGGCTCGGCGGCGTACTCCGTCGTTCCCTCAGAGACGGCGCCGTCTGTCGATCGGCTCCTCGATGCGGGTATCGCGCTCGTCGGCAAGGCCAACATGGAGCCGTTCGCGATGGGGCCGACCGGCGAGTTCAGCGACTTTGGCCACGTCACGAACCCGCTCGATTCCGAGATCGTTGCCGGCGGCTCCTCGAGCGGTAGTGCCGCCGCCGTCGCAGCCGGCAGCGTCGATGTCGCCCTCGGCACAGACACGGGCGGCAGCGTCCGCCTTCCGGCAGCCTGCTGTGGCATCGTCGGCGTCAAGTCGTCGCACCGACTCGTCCCACGGAACGGGTTCGTCGACTTCGCGCCCTCGCTGGATACGATCGGTCCGATGACGCGTGACGTCTCGACAGCGGCGAGCGCGCTCGCGGCCATGGCTGGTCCGGACCCCCGAGATCCGACGTCGGCCGATCGCTCCCTCGAGTTCGAGACGCTCGAGGATCTCGACGACGTCGAGGGACTGACCGTCGGCATCCCGGAAACGCCGTTCGAGCGGTCCTCGGACGAGGTCGCCGACGCCGTTCGGACGGTCACCGACCGGCTCTCGACGCTCGGCATCAAGACCGTTCCCGTCGAGTTGGATCTCGGCGACACCGAAGCTGCCTACCTGAACATCGGCGCAGCGGAGTTCTCGTGGCTCGTCTCCGGCAACGGCGTCACTAGAGGGCAAGGGACAGGCTACAACGAGGAACTTCGACAGGCGTTCGCGGCTGCCCGCGAAGCGGGCCTCGGTGAGCACGTCGCGAGACGGATTCTACCACCCGCGTTCCTCGACATGACCAGCGGCGGGGCGACCTATGCCGCCGCTCGAGCCGAGGGCATTGAGTTTACGACCCGACTCGAGACGGCGTTCGAGTCCGTCGACGTCCTCGTCGCTCCGACGCTTCGCGTCCGTCCGCCGGCCGTCGAGACGGTCACGACGCGTGCGGATCTCATCCCGATCCTCGGCAACACGGCCCCGTTCAACATCGCCGGTACGCCGGCCGTCACCGTGCCCGTGACGTCGCTCGATGGGCTTCCGGTGAGCGCCCAGGCGATCGCTCCGCAGTTCGAGGACGGCCTGGCACTTCGCGTTGCACGCGCCCTCGAGCGGGTTGCTGACTGATAGGGGTTCTCGTAGCCGGCCGGTTGTTTCTATCGATATGTGCAGCTTCCGTAGCTCGGTTTCCGTGCCGCAAATCTATGAGCTCCTACGAGAATCCCTCTGAGCCGGTTCGTCGCTCGAGCGCGTCCCACCTCGACCGGCAAAAATAATTACCGACTACTCGTTCCGCAGTTCGTCCGTCGCTGCCGTATCAAGCGTGCCGTCTTCGATGACGACGCCGTACTCCTTGCGGGCGTCGGTCTCCGAAACCAGTCCGTCGAGGTAGTCCTCGTAGACGGCGTCGGCTGGCCGCTCGTACGGATCGCCGTAGCCGCCGCCGCTCGCCGTCTTGATCAGCACACGATCGTTGGCTTCGAACTTGTAGCCGGACTCTTTCGAATGAAGATCCAGCACCTCGCCGTCGGCTTTGATGTGTTTCAAGTCGCCGTGAGTCCCCTCGCCGCCACCGAAGAGGCCGTGCGGGCGGTACGTGTTGCCGTCGCCTTCCATCGTCATCACGGCGTCCGTGAGGAACTGCGACTCGCGGACGATCCCGTGGCCGCCTCGAGTCCGTCCGGCACCGTGGCCGTCCTCACGGAGCCCGTAGCGTTCGATCCGCATCGGATGGGAGAGTTCGATGTCTTCGACGGGCCGGTTTTTGGTGTTGTGAACGAGCGCGTCGACCGCGTCGAGGCCGTCCGCTTCGGGCCGACCGCCGTAGGAGCCCTCGTTGACCTCGAGGTAGACCCAGTACTCGCCGTCGTCGTTCGTCCCGCCGTAGCTCACGAAGTACACCTGTCCGCAGGTGCCCGCACAGACCTTCTCGGGGATCGCATCCGCGAGCGCCTTGATAATGAGGTCGCTCATTTTGTCCACCTGATTAATGCGGGCGAACGCCGACGTCGGCGGCGTCGGATTGAACATACAGCCCGGTCTGGCCTTCGGATGGACGGGTGCGAACGTCCCCGAGTTCTGTGGCAGGTACTCGTCGCGAACGAAGGTGTCCATCAGGAGCGACCGAATCGTGAAGTAGATACAGACGTCGGTCGAGCCGTGGAACGGAATGTTGTACCCCGTCGGCGTCTGATCCGCCGATTTGCTCATGTCGACGGTGATGTCGCTGCCGTCGACGGTCACCTCCGCAGCGATCTTCAGTCGCTGCCCCCGGTTTCGACCGTCGTCGTCGAGATAGTCCTCGGCGTAGTACGTCCCATCGGGGATCGTCCTGATCTCGTTGCGCAGGAGCGCCTCGGCGTAGTCCATCAGCGCCTCGCCGGCCTGCTGGATCTCCTCGAGCCCGTACTTTTCGACGAGGTCGAGATACCGATTTTCGCCGACGTGACACGAGGAAATCTGGGCCTGCAGGTCGCCGATGACCTCTCGGGGCGTCCGAACGTTGTCCTCGATGAAGTCCCAGATGCCGTCGACCCGCTCGCCCTGATCGTAGACTTTCGTCGCCCGGAACAGGCTTCCCTCGGCGTACATGTCCTCGAGGTCGATCGCGAGACCGGGCGTCGCTGAGCCGATGTCGAGGTGATGGGCCGTGTTCGCCGCCCAGGCGATGTGCTCGCCCTCGTAGAAGATGGGGACAGCGACGGCGATATCCGGCGAGTGGCTCGCGCCGTAGTGGGGGTGGTTGTGGATGAAGACGTCGCCCTCGTTGATAATCTCCTCGCGGTCGACGCCGCGTTCCTCGAACGTCTTGTACATGCCGTCGAGGTAGCCGATCAGCGAGCCGACGTGCATCGGCGTCGAGTCGCTTTCACACAGCTCGCGACAATCCGTAGTGAAGATCCCCGCGCCCATGTCCTCGCTCTCGCGGATGATCGAGGAGTACGACGAGCGGATGAGTTTGTACCCCATCTCCTGGGCGATCGTATCGAGTTCGCCACCGATGACCTGCATCGTCACCGGATCGATCTCGCGTTCGCGGAGAACGTCCGCCGCGGTCGTCTCGTCGTGTTCGTCGTCCGGTGCCGTCTGGTCCGTGTGGTCTGGATGTGTCGTCATCGTTTCTCCGTCGTCAGTATGATCGATCCGTTCGCTTCGACCGTCGCCGTCCAGTCGGGGTTGACGACGACCGTGCTGTCGAACTCGTCGACGATCGCCGGCCCGTCGATTTCGGTGCCGGCTGCCAGTTTCTCGCGCTCGTATCGTGGGACGGTCAGCTTTTCAGGGGCGTCCGGAGTGCCGAAGACGATCGTCGACTCCGTCGTCTTGGCTGTCTCGAGCGTGCCGTCGGCGGCGATCTCGGGTGGCGCGTACGATTCCACGTCGCCGATCGCGGTCACGCGGACGTTGAGCAGTTCGACGGGGTCGTCCTCGAAGTAGTGGCCGTACTCGGCCTCGTGTCGCTCCTCGAAGCGCTCGCGGAGTCTGGCGTGCCAGTCGCCGTCGGTTCCGTCGAAATCGATGTTCAGTTCGTACCCCTGCCCGTCGTACAGGCAGTCGACCGACGATCTGAACGTCCACCGCGAGGGATCGATCTCGTCGCGCTCGAGTTGCTCGCGACCCCGTGTCTCGAGTCGATCGAACGCCTCTTCGATGAACTCGCCGTCGACTTCCTCGAGCGGGCTGCTGATCGTCTGCTGGTAGTCGTATTTTACGTTCCCCGTCAGGAGCCCGCGAGCTGAGGCGATCCCCGGCGACGGCGGCACCAGCACCGTCGAGACCTCCAGTTTCTCGGCGATGCTTGCGCCGTGCATCGGGCCGGCACCGCCAAAGGCGACCATCGTGTACTCTCGCGGGTCGTAGCCCCGCTGGACGGTCTGTTCGCGGATCGCCCGGTACATGTTCGTGTTCGCGACCTCGAGCGTGGCGAGTGCGGCCTGTTCGGGCGTCTCGAACTGCGCCTGGTCGGTTCGATCACACAGTTGCGTCTGCAGGGCGTCCCGAGAGCGCTCGGGCTCGAGGTCGAGGTCGCCGCCGAGGAAGCTGTCGGGATCGATCCGGCCGAGGACGACCTGCGCGTCGGTCGTCGTCGGCTGGTCGTTGCCGCGGGCGTAACACGCCGGCCCCGGGTTCGCGCCGGCGCTTTTCGGGCCGACGTTAAAGCCCATCGCGTCGTCGAACCAGGCGATCGAGCCGCCGCCCGCGCCGATCGTTTCGATGTCGAGCATAGGCGTGATCGTCGGATAGCCGCCGACGGTACTGTCTCGCGGATCGCGCTCGAGGACGCGCCCGGGAATCACGGAGATATCGGCGCTGGTCCCGCCCATGTCCAGCATGACGAGATTCGGTTCGTCGACGTTCCCCCCTTCGAACGCCGCCGAGAGCACGCCGGCGGCTGGCCCGGAGACGAGCGTCGTCACCGGCTGTTCGGCAACGTTCTGGACGCTTGCCATGCCGCCGTTGGACTGCATGATGAGCACTTCGGCGTCGAAGCCCTCGTCGGCGAGGCCGTCACTGAGCCGTGTCAGATACGTCGACATGACGGGCTCGAGGCGGGCGTTGATCGCCGTCGTCGTGAATCGTTCGAACTCACGGAACTGGGCGACGACCTCGCTCGAGGTCGAGACGCTGACGTCGGGGAACTTCTCGTGAATGAGTTCTTTCGTTCGGTCCTCGTGCTCGCGATTGAGATAGGAGTGGAGATAACAGACGGCGATCGATTCGACGCCATCGGCGACGAGATCACCGGTTTGTGCCAGTACCTCGTCTTCATCCAAGGATGTGATGACGTCGCCGGGTGGGTAGATTCGCTCGGTAATCTCTTTGCGATGTCGTCGTTCGACGATTGGCTGTTCTTGCCAGACAATCGTCTGCTGAAGGGAGAAACTGTGGGGTTTTCGATGGCGGCCAATATGTAGAACGTCTCGAAAGCCGTTCGTCGTGAGCAGTCCCGTTTTCGCTCCCTCGTGTTCGATAAGAGCGTTCGTCGCGACCGTCGTTCCGTGGAGGATCTGATCGACGTCGCCGGGTTCGATACCGGCGTGCCGACAGACTTCGACGATACCGGTGATCGTCGACTGCGATGGATCCGCTGTCGACGGGGTTTTGAACGTAAACTCGTCGTCCTCAGTGACGAGAATAACGTCGGTGTTCGTGCCACCGACGTCGACGCCGACACGGGTTTCACTACTTCCGTCTGTGCTCTTGCTAACCATACACAAGAAGTCACTCTCTGCTGGAGGATTTAACCGTTTCCCTCAGCCACCAAGTGGTTCGTCGTCAGATACCTGTAACAGTAGTGATAGGGCGTAGCTTTATTTGGCCGAACTCAGAAGGAACAGTGATGGTCACAGTAGCGACGGACACCATAGAGCTGTCAGAACAACAGCGACTCGTTAGAGAGAGTATCCGTGATATCTGTAGCGAGTTCGACGACGAGTACTGGCGGGAGAAAGACCGTGCTGGCGAATATCCACACGAGTTCGTTACGACGCTTGGCGACCACGGCTGGCTTGGCGTCCTCGTTCCCGAAGAATACGGCGGCGCAGGAATGGGGACTGCCGAAGTCGTCGTGATGATGGAAGAAATCGCCGCAAGCGGTGGCGGATTCGCCGCGGCACAGGCGATTCATGGTGGAATTTACAACTCCGTCCCGATCGTTCGCCACGGGAGCGAGGAACTGAAAGAACAGCTGCTGCCGGACGTTGCCGCCGGCGACGTGGCAATCCAATCGCTCGGGCTCACCGAACCGAACGCGGGATCGGATTCGACGTCAATCGAAACCGTCGCCGACAAACACGACGACGAGTACGTCATCAACGGCCAGAAGATCTGGACCTCGCGAGTCGATGCGAGCGATTATCTGTTGGTCGTCGCACGAACGACACCGAAATCCGAGGTCGAGAAACGAACGCGAGGGATTTCGATGTTCCTCGTGGACGTGCAAGACGCACTCGAGGCTGAGACGCTCGAGATGAAAGCGATTCCAAAGACGGCGAGTAACGCCGTCCACGCATACGAACTCTGGTTCGACGACCTCCACGTTCCTGCTGGCAACCTCGTCGGTGAGCGTGGAAATGGCTTCTATCACCTGCTGGATGGACTCAACGAAGAGCGGCTGGTGATCGCGGCGGAGTGTCTTGGCCTTGGCGAACTGGCGATTCAGAGCGGAGTTGATTACGCAAACGAGCGCGTAGTGTTTGACCGCCCGATCGGCCAGAATCAGGCCATTCAACACCCGCTGGCGAAGGCCTACGCTGAGGTGCAGGCCGCAAAGCAACTAACCTACAACGCCGCGACAATCGTCGAGGGTGAGTCGGGGGCAGCAGTCGGCGCACAGGCGAACATGGCGAAGTATCTGGCCGCCGAGGCCGCTTTCGCAGCCGCTGACGCTGCCGTCCAGACCCACGGCGGGTTTGGTGTCGCACGGGAGTACGACGTCGAACGGTACTTCAGGGAGGCACGGCTCACGCGACTCGTCCCGATCACACAGGAACTCGTGCTCAACTACATCGGGGAGAACGTGCTGGGACTGCCACGGTCGTACTGATCCTGTCGACTGTTCGGCAGTGACGCGATTCGACCAAGCCGATCGAACCGCGGTCCGTTTTCACCTTCTGTGCCAATTCGAGTACCCATACCTGTGTTGTCGTTCAACCCGCCATCATCGCTCCTCGAGTGATGCCATATATATCATTCGCTGTCGCCGGACTACCGTAGTTTTCAGTGATAGCTTTCAACTCGAGAAGAGCGCACGTTTGGGATCCGGACGCGGCAGTATTGGTCTGATTCCCTGCCAGACAATACCAAACTCGAGTAGTTACTGACTATTCAGTTGAAAGATAGTGCTTATGGTTCAGATTCACCAATAATAGGGATCAGAACTGGGCGAAAAGTGGACAAAAATCGAATATGGGAACAGATCTAGTAGAACGTTCTGGAATCCGACTGCGCTCGAACCATTCTGAACTCGGTCGTGGCGTTTGTATATAAAAGACGGTATCGCTGAACGCATTTGACTCGGTGGGTGCTGCTCGAAACCGCATGACAGTGAGACGTTTCTCCTCGATCGACAACTGTACTATACATGAGTCGCTCGTCTCTGCGACGACGCTTACAGTATACGTTACAATAGTATTACTGTAAATCCTGAATGGTGATCACAAGTACCATATCAATGATTAGCCGACTGTCAGCTCGAGTTACCAAGTGTTTACAACCATACGGTTGTAACTCATTTGACGGTGAACCAATATCATCAAAGACAAAATGGTTGCATAGAGCTTCCCAGACACTACAGTATATATAATTCGCCACTGACGGACGCTACACAGCCAACTCGAGCAGCGATTCCGGTGGTCGGAGTCCGTGGCAACTGCTCACATTGCCAGAAAATTGTGAACGGTTCGTGAGGCTTCGCTACAACTGGTAGCGGTCACCGTAGCCGACGATCTCCTTCGACTCCGGCGATTTATACGTCCGAATCGTACTCGTCTGTTTGCCCAGTTTGACGAGCGCTTCTGCGAGGACCGCACCTGCCCCGACGCTGTCGATGACGGGAACCGGGAGTTCCGCCTCGAGCGGTTCGTCGAGGCCACCCATGCCGGCACAGCCGAGACAGATCACTTCAGCGCCGTCCTCTTCTATCGCCTGCCAACTCGCCTCGAGGAGGGCTTCGGCTGCCGCATCGCGGGTATCTTCGGTTTCGACGACGGTCAAATCAGTACAGCGGACCGATGCGCAGTGGTCCTCCAGTCCCGTCTTTCGGACGGCTTCCTCGATGAAATCGCGCGCTCGAGGGAGGATCGTCGCCACCGAGAAGTTCGCGCCCAGCATGTTCGCGACGTACATCGAGCCCTCGGCGATGCCGACGACCGGTTTGTCGGTGACTTCCCGGCACGCGTCGAGTCCCGGATCGCCCCAGCACGAATTGACGAACGCGTCGTACTCCTCGTCCCCCTCCTCGGCTTTGAGGATTTCGTCGAGAAGGCCAGGCACGGCGAGATAGTCGTCGTAGTACGATTCAATACTGATCGGGCCACGCTCGGGCGAGACAGCGACGACCTCGGTCTCGTCGCTCGTGTACTTGTTTGCGACCGTGCCGATGTTCTCGGTCATCTCGAGTGTCGTGTTCGGATTAATGGCTTTGATTTTCATGGGTCTGCGCCACGCAGAGACGTTCTCCGGAGCGAGCAAAGCTGTTTCCCCGATCGCGCCGAGCGAAGCTAGCAACGCGCCGTTAGGACCGCCAGGAAAACGCCGACTCGAGGTGGTGTGGGACGTGGCCGCCGCTTGCTTCGCTGCGCTCGACGTACGCCTTGAGGTCGTCGACGAACTGCGGGTGGGCACATCCCTCGATGAGCAGCCGACTGCGTTCGCGCGGGGCGCTCCCCCGAAGGTCGGCGACACCCTGCTCGGTGATCACGACCGAAATGTCGTGCTCGGTGTGATCGACATGGGGACACATCGGCACGAGACACGACGTCTCCGCGCCGTGTCTCGAGGGCAGCGTCGTAATCGTGAGCGGAGAATTGCGGTTGAAATCGCCGCTGCCACCGACCCCGTTCAGGACGCGCGAGCCGCCAACGTGCGTCGAGTTGACGTGGCCGTAGAGGTCGACTTCGACGGCACTGTTGATCCCGACGACGCCGAATCGGTCGATCAGCGCCGGGCTATTCGAGAGTGCTGCCGTCCGGAGGACGACCGACTCGCTGTACTGGTCGATATCGCTGAACAGTTGCCGTTGTCCCTCGACAGAGAGCGCGAACGACGTCGCGCTGGCACCGGCGAGCGTCCCGTTCTCGATCATCTCGAGCAAGCCGTCCTGGAAAACCTCGCCGTAGTAGTAGACGTCGCGGTCGCCGAAATCGATGTCCGACAGCGCCCCCATGAGCGCATTGCCGAGGCTTCCGACGCCGAACTGCAGTGCGATTCGGTCGTCGAAGATCGAACAGCGCTCGAGTTCGGCCTCGAGGAACGTCGCGAGGTTGGCCGCGATCTCCCGGTCGGTCGCGGACGGCTCGCGGAAGCTGTAGGGATCGTCGGCCGTCTCGGTCTCGACGACGGCGAGGAGAGCATCCGGATCGAACCGAATCCGATCCTCGCCGATCCGATCGGCCGGATGCTCGAGGGGGATCGGCTTTCGATCCGGCGGCAGCTCGCGTTCGTAGACGTCGTGAAACTGGCCGATTTCCCGGGGGATCGCGCTGTTGACTTCGATAATTAGCGCCGATGCCGCCCTGACGTACGCTGCAGTGTGGCCGATCGACAGTGAGGGCACGAACCAGCCATCGCCGACGGCGACCGCTTCGACGATCGCGATATCGGGTTCTGGAAGAGAGCCTAGCGCGACCTCGTCGCCGACCGCCGAGATGAACCGGTCCTGGTACGCGATCGTCCCGTCGTTGACTGCCGCTCGAGCGGCCGGCCGCGACTGATACGGATACCGACGGGCGACCGCACTCGCCTCGACGAGTGCCGTATCGATCTCCGTGCCGACGCTGCCCCCGCTGATAATCGTCAGCTCGAGGTCCCGGTCAGCTTCGGCGAGCGCCAGCGGGAGCGCTTTCGGGTAGCCGACCGCGCCGAAGCCGCTGACGGCGACGACGGCATCGCTGTCGACGTGGGTGGCAGCCGTTTCGGCGTCGACGGGCGTGATCGCGTCCTCGAGTCTGTCGCTCATTGATCGGGCTCCGGCTGCGTGCCAATCCCTTCGGGCCAGCCTGGCGGCTGTGCTGCCGACGGCTCGGCGTGGCTGCGTTTTAACACCATCGGCGTTCGCTCGAGCGACAGGACGAGGTCGTTGTCTTGATTGTATGCCCGGAGTTCGGTCGTGACGATGCCGACGTGGTCGCGGGACTCGAGTTCTCGTTTGCTCACCACTTCGCTTTCGGCGAAGATCGTGTCGCCGTGGAAGACGGGGCTGTGGTGGCGAATATCGTCGTAGCCGAGATTTGCCGTCGCGTTGACCGAGATGTCGATGACGCTCATGCCGACTGCGAGTGCGATGACGAACGTCCCGTCGACAAGGCGTTCGCCGAACTCCGTCTCGGCCGCGTAGGCCTCGTTGAAATGCATCGGGTTGAGATTCATCGTCACGTTCGTCATCCAGACGTTGTCCGTCTCGGTGACGGTACGCCCGAACGGGTGTTTGTAAATGTCACCGACCTCGAAGTCCTCGTAGTAGCGACCGTGCCAGCCCTCGACGATACGGTTCTCTCCGTCTGTGTGCTCATCGGTTGTCATGGATTCCTCTTGACGTGGCTCTCGGCCAGCCGTCGATGGCTCGCTCGACAGTCCCGTCGGTTGTGTCACTCCGTACTGTGGGAGTAGTATTCGTTCTCGGCGAGTCGGTATAGCTGTTATCGCTACGAACTGTAACGTGGCCGTGGCACTCGAGAGTGTGCCCGACCGAGGTCTCGCTCGAGAATTTATATGTGTGCCCAGTCTCTGACCAGTATGACCGCAGACGACGAGACTGGCCGACAGGACGCTCCGGTATCCAGCAGCGATGTGCTCTCCGACCCGGCTGCCGAGGCGTTCGAGCGACTCGAACTCGGCAAGACGGACCGCCGGGCACTCCTCGAGCGACTGGACGACGACGAGCGAATACAGTCCGTCCTTCGCGGGCGGCTCATGGACTACGAACCGGACGATGACGATCGCGAGCGTCGCGAGGAGAGCCGCACCCGCAAGATGGCGAGTCACGGCCGCGACCTGTTGACGGTCGTCACGACCCAGCGGCTGCTGATCGTGGTCCAGCGGGAGTTGCCCGCCGACCACGAGTATCGATCGATCCCCGACGACGAACTGGAGCGCGTGACGCTCGAAACGGCGAACGGGAACCAGCGGCTGGTGGTTCGCGGAGCGAACCGATACTACATCGACGTCAGTCGAAGCCCAACTGACGTCGCCAGCGCTGCCTGTACCCGACTTCGCCAGCGCCTCGAGGACCAGCTAGCAGACGAGCAGCCGGCGGAGACCACGTCGGCTGCCGACCAATCGGACGACGACCCGCTCGAGACGATCGAGCGACTCGCGACCCTGTTCGAACAGGGACATCTCACGGAACAGGAGTTCGCGGCCAAAAAACGGGAGTTACTGGATCGGATCTGATCGCGGGCCCACCGAGCGATCAGTTACTCTCGCGGAACTCGGTGGCGACTTCGTCCATCTCTTTGAACTCGACATCGTCCTTGCTCTTCATGTGTTCGATCAGTTCCTCGAGTCGCGAGATGCGGTGGGCCTGGCCGATGACCTGCGGGTGCAGCGTCAGGATGAACACGCCGTCGTCGACGTTCTCGTGCATCCAGTCGAACTGGTCGTAGTAGCGCTGGAACAGCGAATCCTCGCTCACGTAGCCCATGCGGTGTGGGCGTGCCCAGGTAAACGTCAGTGCAGGCCAGTCGTCGCGCTGCCAGGAGACGGGGAGTTCGACAATATCAGTGGGTTCACCGCGGTCGTACGGGCCGTCCTCGGGGGCGCTCCAGTCGCCGTAGAGCCAGTGGGGTTCGAAGTCCGAAGCCATCTTGCTCGAGTCCCACTCGATGCCGACCTCGTCTAAGATGTCGAGCGTGTTCGCCGAGTAGTCCCACGCGGGAGAACGGTAGCCAGTCGGTTTGCGACCGGTGAGGTCGACGATCGATTCGATCGCTCGATCGACGTCCGCCTTCTCGTCTTCTTTGGTTTCATACGTCGCCGGTCCGGTGTGGCTCCAGCCGTGGTGTTGGATGTCGTAGCCGCGATCCCATACCTCGCCGCTGATCTCCGGGAAGCTGTCGATCGTGTGGCCAGGGATGAACCAGGTTGCAGGAATGTCGTGTTTATCGTGAAGGTCGAGCAGGCGCGGTGCACCGACGTTCGCTCCATACACACCTCGAGAATGCCGTGTTGGCATGTCCCAGGAGTCGTATGACCACAGCCACGTCGATACCGCGTCAAAGTCGTACGTAAGGCAGACGTTGGACGTCATTGCGAATTCGAGTTCGAGTGGTATCTAAAAAGCCTTTTCTTATGTTTGGCTGATAGTATCACACATGTAGCGGGCCGCGGAACCACCCCGTCGATTTCCAGGATGCCGTCAGGACTGTCTGGCACCGTAGACAACGAGGCCGCCAGCGACGAGGAGGAGGATCGTCGAAAACACCGTCGTCACGCTCCCGAGGGCGAACAGTTCCGGCGTCGCACGTTCCGCAGAGGCGATACTGAACACTTCCATCGGCATGGTTCGGTCACGGCCAACGAGGAGCAGTCCACGTTCCGCTTCGTTGTACGAGAGCGTAAACGCGAACACGGCGGCACCGAGGACGGTCGGCGCGATCTGTGGCAACACGATCTCACGGAACGTGGTCCGTCGATCTGCGCCCATCACGCGAGCTGCTTCTTCGTTCTGTGCCAGATTCGGCGGGAAGCCGGCGAGCAAGACGATGACGGCAAACGGGAGCGTCCAGACGACGTGGGCCGGCAGTGCAAGCCACATCGACCGCGAGAAACCAAGGACCTCGTTCAAAAACAGCGTCGAGCCGACGCTGAACGCGATTCCCGGCGTGATGATCCCGAGCACGATCAGGTACAGGAACAGCTTCCGGCCACGGAAATCAAAGCGATACGCGAGCGCTGCAGCAGTCCCGAGTATCGTCGTAATCACCGTCACGACGAGCGCGAGTTGGATCGACCGCAAGACCGAATTAATAATCCCCTGGTTGGACACCAGCTCACTGTACCACGCCAGTGTAAACCCTTGATACGGCGGCGAGATCCCGCCCGCGTTGAACGAAAACACGATCAGCGCGATCATCGGGGCGTAGATGTACAGCGAAATCAGGATGAAGTACGCCGCCAGCAGGCGTTTCATATCGAACCGTTGTATGAGCCGTGTTAACGCAGATTGATCCACCTGCGTGTCGACTGCAGTGTGCTTTGTTGCCATCTATCCTGAGTACTGGTGGCATATTATATAAAGATACTGCGTACGATTCGTATCAACACGCCAGAATCGACCACGGAACGCGGCTATTCGTGGACAGGTTTTTATTCACTGCCCGACGGAATGAGAGTGTTACACATGGAAGACGGACCCGAAACAGGTGGGGAGTTACAGTTTCCACACGCGAACATCGTCGCTGCTCGAGCGGTAACCGGTGCACTCGAGAGCTCTGTTGGCCCGCTGTCTCACGACACGCTGATTGCTGGTGGCTCGTCGGATGGGGAGCGAGAGCCGGGAGAGCCCCCAGCGCGGGTGGATACGATCAGCAGCGATGGGGCGACAATTCTCGAGGAACTCCCGATCGAACACCCAATGGGGCCGATTATTCGCCGCCTCGTCGCGCCGGAACGCCCGGGAACGACGGACGTCGTCGGGGAACTCGTGCCCGACGGGATCGGAACCACCGTGGTCCTGCTCGGAGCGCTGTTAGAGGAGGGAGAGCGCCTGATCAAGCTCGGTGTGCATCCCACGACTATCGAAGAAGGCTACAGCGCCGCCCTCGAGCAGGTCGAACACACAATACAGTCGCTCTCCCGGCCGCTCGAATCGTTTGCAGAGCCGACCGCGGCCGCCGAGATGGTTGCCAGTTCGGCCATGACGGGTAACGATATCGGGAACGCACGAGCAGCGTGGGCGGCTGGAGCCGTCGAGGCAGCCAGACAGGTGGGGATGCCCAACGAGGAGACGTTCGCGATTCGGCAGCTCCGGTCGGGGTCGATCGCCGAGTCGCGGCTCGTCTCCGGAACGGTACTCGATCGAAACGAGGTCTGTAACGAGCGGATGCCCTACCGAGTCGAAGACGCGAACGTGCTCGTGCTCAGTGGGTTCAAACGCGGGAAAGCAAACGACGGCAAGACTGGCGGGTTACAGGACCCTGATTTCCAGCAGGATGGTGAGCGGCTCATCGTCGACTCACCCGACGATATCGACGCGTTCGACGACGTGTTCGTGAGCCGTCGCGAGCAGGTCGTCGCTGGCCTCGTCGAGGCTGGTGTCGACGTCGTCGTAACTCGAGTCGGCATCAACGACGCGTACCAGGAACTGCTCGCCGAACACGGCATCATGGGGATCCGTGGCGTCAACCGTCTCAAGCTCACGCAGTTGGCGCGGGCGACTGGTGCGACACCCGTCGTCGACCCGACGGACGTGACGCCGGCGGATCTCGGCTTCGCGGGACTCGTCGAACAGCAGGTCATCGACAAGCGACAGGGCCGCCGAAAACGCCGCCGGATGATGGTATTCGACGAGTGTCCCGACCCGGAGTCGGTGACGTTTCTCCTTCACGGCGTGCACGGGCAACTCGGCGAACAGGCGGCGACGGAGGTCAGAAAAGCCGTCGCCGCGGTCGCGACGGCGAACGGGGAAACGGTCGGACCATCGGGTGTAGTTCCCGGTGGCGGCGCGACGGAACTCGAGATCGCGAGCTCGCTCCGTGCGGCCGCACTCGATGCGGACGGACGGGAGCAACTCGCTTTCGAAGCGTTCGCCGATGCGACGGAGCAGTTCGTGTCGACACTGGCACGGAACGCCGGGATGGATCCGCTCACGACGCTGACGAACCTGCGAGAGGCGACGACGAACGCGACGAACGGCACCACCCCAGGACTTGTCTTCCCCGCCGGGAAGATCGACGACGTCCTCGAGGCAGGGTTGCTCGATCCGACGGCGATCCGGCTCCGGTGTTATCAGCATGCAGTCGACGTCGCGTTGCTCGTGCTCCGCGTCGACGATGCCATCGATGCGACGTTTACCGACGAACCCACGGAGCCAGGGGATGCGATCTACGACGAACACGCGGAGCACCACCAGGAGTATCTCGACGAGCGAGACGATACGATCTGGCATCAGTGACCGGGCAGGAACACGATTCCGTGTGGACTACGTTATTGTACAGACCAATGAAAAACAGTGGGTTCGGAGTCAGTCCTGGCTGGCAATTTCCGTGATGTCGACGACTCTGAACAGCAGGAACACGAACGCGAAGATCACGACGAGCAACGTAATCGAGAGCGCCGCAGCCGAGGGGTAGTTGAGTCCCTGGCTGTAGCGGCTGTAGATCAGCGTTGGAACCGTGTTGGCACCGCCACTGAGGAACGATGGCACGGTGAAGTTTCCGATCGTCAGCACGAACGTGAACATACACCCGATCGCGACGCCGGGCAGGCTCAGCGGCCACGTGACGTTCTTGAACGTCTCGACTGGATTCCCGCGCAGCGTTTCGGAGGCGTTGAGCAGTCCTTCGTCGATCTGCGACAGCGAGATGTAGATCGGTGCCGCCATGAACACCACGTAGTTCTGCAGATAGCCAACCGCCTGTGAGAACCCGGAGAACAACAGCCACCCGATCGGTCCACTGGTGACCCCGATCCCCATCAACAGCCCGTTAATGATCCCGTTTCGTCCCAAAATTGGGAACCAGCCGAATGTGCGGATCAGCTCTGACGTCCAGAACGGGATGACGAGGAACAACAGCAAGACGAGTCCAACCATTGGCGTGGTGTGGAATCGCAGGTAGTACGCGAGCGGATAGCCGAATACGAGTGTAATGAGGGTCACGATGATTCCGACCCCGATCGTTCGGATGAACGCACCCCGAACCGCACCGGAGCCGAACACGCCATCGACCCACGCCGAAATCGTGAACTCGTTGATCACGTTGAACGACTGGTACGTGAGAAAGCTGTAGTAGAAAATAACGAGCAACGGCAGCAGTAAGAAGATGGCAAACCACAGGACAGTCGGGGCTATCAGGCCGGTTACTTCGTTGATCAGGTCGTCCCTGTCGGTCCCTAGCAGGCTCGAAATACCGGTTTTTGGTTCAGAACTCATGTAATACGTGTCTTCGATTGCAGCACAATGGTCGTAAGCATACTCGAGTTAGGCAGCTAGGAAGTCCTCCCACCGGGAGACCATGTAGTCAGCCTCGCTGGGCCAAATCTGGAAGAAGCCGATGCGGTCGATCCGCTCTTCGATCGGCCCACTATCACGGGTGCCGCCGTTCGAGTCGGGCGAGCCTTCCTCCATCGACCAGTCGTAATCGAGCGGATCGAACAGTGCCGGCTCGTCGATCTCCTCGTACGTGGCCTCGCCGCGGTACGCCCAGTCGTAGTACTCCGGCCCCATTCCCTCGCCGGAGTCATCTGAGCCGTCACGGACGAGCTCTTCGTTTTCGTAGTGGGGAACCGAGTAGCCACGACCTTGCACGAAGCCGGGGAACCACGCACCGAGGTGGACCTGATCGTACAGGAACGTGACCTGGTCGACGTTCTGGCGCTCGCGTGCGCCCTCGAGGGTCGCCATGCCGCCGTACCAGTACCGGTAGCCCTGAATGCCTTCGCTCATCGTGGCGTAGGTACACGGCGTCCCTTCTCGGCGAACGTCCATCGCCGCCGGCTGCCAGATGTCGCCGATAACCGCTTCCTCGCCGGCCATCAGCGTCACGGACTCGCCGTAGGCTTCCCAGGTCGAGCGGAACTGCCCGGCTTCTTTCTGCTCGATGAGGAAGTCAATCGCCGTATCGAGTTGGTCCTGTGTTGGATTGTTCAACTCGCCGATGTCACCGTCGATCATGTCGTTGTCCAGCAGGTGCATGATCGCCTGCGGGATCGTGATCGCCGCGGTCTCGCCGACGATGACCTCACCTTCGTACTGTTCGTCGAACTGCGTACTCCACAGGGAGACGTCGTCGACGAACGACGGGTTGTACCCCATCGCGTCGAAGTTGTAGGCATACGGCGAGAACAGAATCTCGTCGCGGGTGTCGCCGTCGACCCACAGCTCCTGGTTGACCGTTTCGACTTGCTCGCCGAGGTGGCTGAGTCGCTCGGCTGGATTCGTGAACAGATCGGAAATCTGCTCTTCGTCCCAGTTTTCCAGATCCTCGACCGGCATTGGAATCGTCACCGGGTTGTCTCGAGTGAGTGCCCCAGATCCGGTCGTGTCCGAGGTGAATACGTCCGTGTTTTCGGAGCCGCCACCGAGGAGTTGTGCCTGTGTGTCTCCGATCGTTGCGATCGTTGTGTTCACCTCGACACCCGACATCTCCTCCATTTTCGCGGCCTGCTCGTCACTGACTGCCCAGTCCGGGCCGATCCACTGCAGTGGTCGTGCTGGACCATCGTCGCCACCAATACACCCAGCAAGTGCGGCACCTGCTGCTGCGCCACCGTACGCCACAAAGTTTCGTCTACTGATACCGTCTGGCATTACAAGCTGTCACATACTCTGGGCCCTATTAAACGTTCCTCTTACAAAGACGATAATTGGGGGTTTTACACAGGAATACGTATTTCACTGAACATTCTGGGGTATCTACCGCTTGGACGAAAGAGATATCCAATGAGAGACTGATTCACCCACATGCCACCAACGATCGCCATCCTCAGTACGGGCGGAACCATCGCGAGTACGAGTGCCGAAGGCGGTGCGACACCGAGCAAACGAGGCGCAGACCTGGTCGCCGCCGTCCCGGAACTCGAGGCGTACGCCGAACTCACGGTCGAAGAGATCGCACAAGTGCCGAGCTACGACATGACGTTCGAAACGCTGTCGAAACTCGCCGCAGCCACCGAACGCGTCGCGGCTGCCGGCGCGGACGGCGTCGTCGTCACCCACGGAACCGACACGATCGAGGAGTCCGCCTATTTCCTCGATCTCACGCTCGGTTGTGAAACACCAGTCGTCTTCACCGGCGCGCAGCGTCGCCCCGACGAGATCAGCCCGGACGGCCCAGCGAACCTGCTCACGGCGGTCAGAGCCGCGAGCCACGAGCAGTTTGACGACGGTGTCTACGTGGCCGCAAACGACGAAGTCCATGCCGCACGCGATGTCATGAAGACCCACACCAGCGCGCTCGAAACCTTCGGCTCGCCGAGTACGGGACCGATCGCCTCGATGACGCGGTCGGACGTTCGGATTATCCGCGAGCCGCGAAGTTACTCGGCGACGTTCGACGTTGGATCCGTGACGAGCGAGGTCGTGATCGTCGCCAGCGGAGCCAGCATGGGTCGCCGGTCGATCGATTGGGCACTCGAGGACGACGTCGACGGGATCGTCGTCAACGGGACGGGACTTGGCAATGCGACGAGCGAACTCGGTGACGCGATCGCCGACGCAGTTACCGCGGACACTCCAGTAGTCGTCGTCTCACGGTGTCAGGCCGGCGCAACAGCACCGGTGTACGGCGGCGGTGGTGGCGGCAACACCTTGCAGTCATACGGCGCGATCCACGGCGACGACCTGCCAGCGCACAAGGCACGACTCAAACTCGCGGTCGTCTGTGCTGTTGCTGACGACCTCGAGGAGCAACGGCGACTGTTCGTCGGAGAGGAAGCCGAACGATAGCTATTTCACCTTTGCCATGGTTGCTGATACCGAATGTCAAAAGGACGCTTAGCGGGACGTGTTGCGCTCGTCACGGGGGCGAGTTCAGGTATCGGGAACGCGATCGCCGCGAAGTTCGGAGCCGAAGGAGCCAGTATCGTCGTCGCCGACGTCAGACGGGAGCCGAAACTCGAGGACGAACAGTCCGTCTTCGAGCGTCTCGAGGCAGTCGACGCCGACTACGAGTTCGTCGAGATGGACGTGACGGACGAAGCCGAAATCGTCAGGGCGCTCGAGACGGCCGAAACCGAGTTCGGTGGGCTCGATATCCTCGTGAACAATGCCGGGATCTACTTTCAGAACCAAGCCCACGAAACACCCGTTGACGAGTACGACGCGATCATGGACGTCAATCTTCGAGGGCTGTTTCTCACGAGTAAGCACGCCCTTTCAGCGCTGAAAGAGAGCGACCACGGCAAAATCATCAATCTCTCGTCGATTTACGGGCTGGTCGGCGGAGAGAACAGCGCCGCCTACTGTGCGTCGAAGGGTGGTGTCTCTAATCTGACCCGGCAACTGGCGCTCGACTATGCGGCTGACGAAATCAACGTCAACGCGCTCGCACCGGGAATCATCGAGACGGCACAGAACGCCGAGTGGCGTGAAACCGATCCGGAACTGCTCGCCGACTGGCAGACGTCGACACCGTGGCCGCGGTTCGGACTACCCGAGGACGTCGCAGACGCTGCGCTCTTCCTGGCAAGCGACGAGAGCGAGTTCGTCACCGGCCACGTGCTGCGTGTCGATGGCGGCTGGACGGCGTGGTGATCGCCGTGAGTGAACTCCACCTCACCGTCGGCGAGCACACGTACGTCGCGTCGCTTCTCGAAGCGGAAGCCCCCGAGTCGATTCGCGCGCTGAAGGTGGTCCTCCCGTTGTCCTCAGAGCTGATGCACGTCCGCTGGAGTGGCCACGCGACGTGGGTCAACATCGACGAGGTCAAACTCCCAGATCTTCCCCGGGAAAACCACACCGTCTACCCATCCCGTGGCGATATTCTGCTGTATCCCGGCTACAAGAACGAGCAGGAACTCCTGATCGCGTGTGGGCCAACGTGTTTCAAAAGCCCGGCCGGAGAACTCGCCGGTAACCACGTTGGAACGCTCGAGGCGACGCGTGCAGAACTCACCGCACTCGAGGAACTCACACTCAGAGACGGCGTTCAACCGGTGACGATACGGATTCAAGAGGCGGAGACGGACGGAAAAGTGTAGTCACAGCCGTTCGGAGACGGAATCAGTTCGTTTACCAGTAAATAGGCGAGAATGCCCCTTCCTCAACGAGCAACGCAGCGAACACCGTGAGCGAGTAGCGCAGTAGGGAGGGTATAAATTGCCGAACGAGTTACAAACAATTACATAACAACAAACCATAACCACAAGACAGCGATGGAGTACAGTAACCGCTACGCTGCCTACCCAACCCAAACCGTAGCGACTGAACTGGAAAGACACATTGACATTCATCGTCAAGCCTACAACTACACCCGATACGAATACGAGAACGTGGACGCTGACAACATCGGCTCCGCGTACAAACACCACTACCGACTCCCCGACTGGAAAGACGAGTTCCCCGTTTTCTCAGAAGTCAACTCAAAGGCGCTGCAACGAACCGTCACACGGTTCTACCAGAACCTATCAAACCTCTTCGAACAGAAGCAAAACGGGAACAAAGTCGGGTGGCTCAAGTGGAAGTCACCGAAGGAGTTCCAGAGTATGACGTACTCGCAGTCTGGCTTCGAACTCAAAAATACGAGTGGCCGACACGCAACGTTAGAACTCTCCAAAATCGGTGACATCCGTATTCGCTACCACCGCGAAATCCCCGACGACGCGACTATCAAAGAAGTCACGGTGAAGAAAGAGACAACGGGCGAGTGGTTCGTATCGTTCGGTCTCGTAACCGATGACGAAAACCTACCCGAGAAACTCGACGTAGACTCGCTTGATACGAGCAATAGTATTGGTATCGACCTCGGCATTCTCAACTACATCCATACGTCTGATGGACTCAGGGTGGACTGGCTCGACCTTGACGAAGAGTACGAGCGCCTCCGCAGAGAGCAACGCAAACTCTCGCGGAAAGAAGAAGGCTCGAACAACTGGGAGAAGCAACGCGTCGGAGTGGCGAAGGTGAAGCGTCGGATTCAACGGAAAGTCTTGGACTTTCAGCAGAAGTTGACAACATGGCTTGTCCGTGAGTACGATGCCGTGTTTGTCGAGGATTTAGACGTGAAGCCGATGCTTGAGGACTCGCACAACGCGCGGAACAAGCAGGATGCCGCGTGGCGGCAATTCATCACGTTGCTCGAATACAAGGCAAAACTGTATGGCGTCCACGTCGAGCAGGTTGAACCGCGTGGCACGAGGAAAGAGTGCGCGTCGTGTGGTGCTGAAACCGAGAAGCCGTTATGGGTCCGAGAGCATTCGTGTCCATCGTGTGGCTTTGAGTGTGACCGTGATGCGAACGCGGCGTTGAATGTCTTGCAGCGAGGTTTCGAAGAGTTAGGGCTGGGATGGCCCGAATCAACGCCTGTGGAGACTGCGCTCCCTACGGATGCTTCGGAGTTTTCTGAAGTGTCTGCAAAGCGTGTCATTGAATCAGGAAGCCCCACCCTCAACGAAGCGAAGGCGTTAGCCTGAGCGGAGTAGGGTGGGGTAGTTCACTCACCGAGGATATCCGTCTCGAGGTCGATGCCGTCGACGACGCTCGTCTGCTCGAGCAGCGTCGCGTGGGCCGCACTCCAGCCGACGGTGACCGTCTCCGAGGGCTCGATGCGGTCGAACGATTTCAGTTGCAGTTCGTGGGTATCTCCATCGGTCGTAGTCGCCTCGAGGATTATCTGCGTCCCCGAGCCGGGCTGGTGGATGACGTCGTCGACCTGGCAGCTGAGACTATTGTCCAGTTCACTATCGAGTTCGAGATACTGCGGGCGGACCGAGAACGGAACCTGCTCGCCGACAAGGGACATCGGTTCGGACCGAAGGTTTCCCGTCGTCGCAAGAAACGTCCCGAGTGGGGTTTCGATGTGGGCGCAACTACCGTCATCAGTGACGTCAGTCAGTTCACCCGTGAAGATGTTCGAGTCACCGACAAACGCCGAGACAAACGCCGTTGCCGGCTCGTTGTAGACGCGCTCGACGGAGTCAGATTGTTCTACTCTGCCGTCGTTCATCACGACGATTTGGTCAGCGAGGCGCATCGCCTGTGTCTGGTCGTGTGTGACGTAGACGAACGTCGTATCGAGTTCACGGTGGAGCCGAAGCAGTTCTCGCTCCATGTGTTTCTGGAGCTTGTAATCCATGTCTCCTAGCGGTTCATCAAGCAAGAGGAGTCTCGGCTCGAGGACCATGCTCCGGGCGAGTGCGACGCGCTGTTTTTGGCCGGCAGAGAGCTCCTCCGGCTGGCGGTCGAGGAGTTCTTCGAGGCGCATCATCTCGACGATATTGGTGACGCGATCAGTCCGCTCATCCGCGTCAACCTGCAGGCGTTTCAATCCGTACTCGATGTTCTCTTCGACGGTCAAATGTGGAAACAGCTGAAAATCCTGGAACACGAGTCCGATATCACGTTCATATGTGGGGGCGTGGGTAATGTCCTCGCCGCCGAGTCGGATTTCGCCCTCCGTCACCGGAATTTTACCGACGAGCGAGTGAAGTGTTGTCGACTTTCCACAGCCGCTGGGGCCGATCAGCACACAGAAATCACCGTCGTTGATACTGAAATCGATCTCTTCGACGGCGAGCGTTCCGTCGGGATAAATCTTCGTGAGTCCGCGAACATCGAGTGCGACGTCATCCGTCGCTCCCGGTGTCGGTTCGGCTGTCGAGACGTCCGTCCCGGAGTATTCTGTGTCAGACATTGTCATTCATCAAGGAGGTCGCTGGTGGTAACAGTATCGGTTACGCTGAGTTTGTCGAAGTAAAGCGCATCGTCGACGTTCCACCCCAGTTCGATCGAATCGCCGATCGCACCGATGTCGGGGTTGTTCGGGACGACGACGTAGAAGTCGCGATCGAGTCCCTCGAGTGACAGCGCAAACTCGGTGGTTTCGCCGGTATACGTTTTCCCCTCGAGAACGCCAGTGAACGTTACATCGCAGTCGGCTGCGTCGAGCGAGACGACTTCGGGACGGACGATCACGATACCGGTCTCTTTCTCGGCACCGTTCTGCGCGGTCGCCGTGATCGGTCCGATTTCGGTCTCGACTTCCACGACACCGTCGCCGACGTCGGTCGGTACACCCTCCGTAACGAGCGCGTTCGAGTCACCGACGAACCGGCAGACAAACGCCGTCTGTGGGTTGTGATACACCGATTCTGGTGTTCCGATCTGTTCGATCCTGCCGTGGTTCATCACAACCAGTTTGTCGGCGAGCTTGAGCGCCTGATCCTGGTTGTGTGTGATATAGAGGAACGTGCTCCCGAGATCAGCATGGAGACTCCGCATCTCGAGCTCCATCCGTTTCTGGAGCTTGTAGTCGAGGTCGGCCAGCGGATCGTCGAACAGCATGATCGGACACTCACGGCTCAGTTGGCGTGCCAGTTCCACACGCTGTTGTTGGCCGCCCGAGAGCGATCCTGGAAGATCGTCTCGCGTCTCTTCGATCGCTAACAGCGCCAGTATGTCATCGATCGTCTCCTCGATCTCGTCGGGAGAACGCTCTTGTTCGCCTTGCTCGAGGCCAAACGCGATGTTCTCGGCGACCGTCTTGTGCGGGAACAACGTCTCTTCGAACTCCTGGAACACGTAGCCCAGGTTCCGTTCTTGGACCGACATACCGGCCGTATCACGACCGTCGAGTGAGATCGTGCCATCGTCGGACTCGATCAACCCGGCAATACATTTAAGCAGCGTACTCTTTCCACAACCACTCGGCCCGAGAACGACACAGAACTCCCCGTCTTCGACCTCGAGTTCGATGTCTCGGAGAACTGTCTCGCGCTGAAATGATTTAGTCACTGACTCGATCGAAATTGCGCTAGCCGTCATCAAGTCACATTGTGTGTAGCGGGCATTTAGCTTTATCTGCTCTGCGGTCGGTACGAACCGCCGTACATAATTTTTATCTGATTGGAATGGGGCCTCGACGACTCGGTACTCGAGGGTGTCTTTCTACAGATGTACAAGGCGAACGCTTCAAGACCTGACCTCGAGACAGTTCACGGAGTCCGTCTGAGTTAGTATTTCGACTGACTAATCAATATGGTTATACATAGTTTGTTATATCGGAGTAATGATGTAGATATTTTACAATACTATACTCCCAAACTAGCCGTAGAGTGATGAATAAATACGATAGAGTAGTAGTTCAAATACCAGATGTTTCAACTCCGTTCTCGACTCAGTTTCGGTTGTTGCTATACAACTAACTCGTTCCGAATTGGATATTACGGCCAAATAGTCGAATAGATTTCCGAAATAGATTGCTAATAGAAGTAAGTCGGATTGCTTAGAATTACTAGATATAATAGATGGTACCAGTATTCAATAACGAATTCGGCCGTAAACTCGAGCTTATATTTGTGTGCTAACTACACAATATCTTGGGGCAGTAAATATTAATCAAAATTTTATAAAATGGTCTGTCAACAGAGAACAAAATACATATCACGATCTCGCCGAGTATCGAATGCTGTGGACGACAATGATCGGTCTATCGTCGGGTTCGTAATGATCGGTCACGCGATGGTACATACCTACGAGCTGTCGATACCGATCTTGATGACGGTCTGGCTGCTCGAGTTCTCGACGACGGCGGCGATGTTGGGAATCGTCGTCGCCATCGGCTACGGACTGTTCGGCGTCGGTGCACTTCCAGGCGGACTGTTGGTTGATCGGTTCGGTCCACGGACACTGATCAGTTCCTGTCTCGCCGGGATGGGGCTTTCATTTCTGGCCTTGAGCCTTGCACCAAGCGTCGTTGGGATCGCGGTCGCACTGGCGCTTTGGGGAGTTGCGGCGAGCGTATACCACCCCGCAGGGCTGACACTCATCAGCAACGGTGTCGAAGAACGGGGCCGAGGGTTCGCCTATCACGGTATGGCCGGGAACGTCGGGATCGCCGGCGGACCGCTTCTAACAGCCGTCTTACTGCTTGCGTTCGACTGGCGGCTCGTGACCGCACTCCTCGCGATTCCAGCCGTGATCGCCGCCGTCATCGGTATGACCATCGAGTTCGATCCAACCGCTGCGGCCGACGTCGCCGACAGCGACCGCGAGCGACGGATACCGACATCACTCGTGGGTTTCGCAGGTGAGACGCGACGCCTGTTCACCCTTAGTTTTCTGCTGGTGTTCGTCATCGTCTCGTTCAATGGGCTGTACTATCGTGGTGTTCTGACGTTCTTGCCGGATCTTCTCGGTGATTTCTTGACGGCGGCCGTTGGGGATATCCAACTGTTCAGTCCCGACAGTCCAGTCGCCGAGAAGTTCGACCTCGCCCAGTATCTCTATGCGGGGTTGTTGACAGTCGGCATTGGCGGCCAATACCTCGGCGGCCGGCTTACCGACACGATCGAACCGGAGCGGGGGCTGGTCATTATGCTGGCTATTCTAACCGCCATCGGACTCCTGTTCGTTCCCGCAGCCAAAGCGGGACTTGGAGGGCTACTGGCCGGCAGTCTAGTCCTCGGTTTCGCCCTGTTCGCTATGCAGCCGCTCACGCAAGCAACGATCGCCAGATACTCGATTCCGGAATCTCGAGGGCTGTCGTTCGGATACACGTATCTTGCAACCTTTGGGATCGGTGCTCTTGGAGCGGCAGTCGTCGGAACGGTACTCACCTACGCGTCCGTATCGATCGTCTTCGGCGTGCTGGCAAGCTTTTCGGTGCTTGGAGGGCTTTTCGCGATCGCGCTCGTGACGAGCCAGTAGGTGAGCAACCCCGGAGTCGTCGACCGTCTCAACCGTCTACTGAACGCGTTCGACACAAATAATTCGAGAATAAGAACAGTATTCGTAATAGAGAGTTTATCAAGTTGTCGAGAAATATAACATTCATCGCTGATTTTACCAGGCACTATAAATTAGAATGTAAATACTACATAGTGTAACAGGCATGTTCATCATATTATAGACATAATTAGTTCAAAATCGAAAGTGTTTTTCCACGGTTTGCATAATATGACTGTTTTCCGATATAATCAACTAAGTGAGTACTTAGAAGAACCCTATACAATGCGTCATAGAAACGGTGCGGCAGTGATCAGTCGTCGTTCGACTCCGGTAATGGGACGTAGTCACCGCCAACATATTTGCCGAAGATCATCTCTCGCATCGAGAGTTGGTAGTTTTGTTCCTGATACGTTCGTTCGACCGCCTGGAAGTAGTTAACGACGGTCACGAGCAGGATGCCACCGATCGTATTCCCGAGCAGAACGGGCAGGACAAACTCGAACACGCCGGTTGCGAGCGCGAGGTCCCCTCGAAAGACGAGGAACATCGCCTCAGTAGCAGAGACCACGACGTGATAGAGATTCCCCAGTGGAATGGCGAGAAATGCGAGGTAAATCATCAGCAATCGAGACGTCGTATCCTGTGCTGCGTAGTCGAGCCAGACGACACCGGCGACGATCAGGCCGGCGAATACTGCCTTGAAAAACAGCGACCACCACGATGTCGCAACGCCGCTTTCAGCGATACCGACCGCTGTTGCCATCACATCCGGTGAGAAAACGCCCGTCGATGCCAAAATAAACGCACCCAGCGTCCCACCAACGAGGTTTCCAATCAACACGATCGTCCAGACGGTGAGCAACGCCGGAATACTCGCTAATCGCTCGAGGACGAGTGCGACTGGTGGCAACGTGTTCTCAGTGTACAGTTGATAATCGCCGAGAATGATATAAATGAATCCCAGCGGATAGAGAATTGCACTCAGAACCGGTGCACCACCGGTTGCGTCCGTCACAGATGCATAGAGCATGAACGTCAGCGTGATCGCAAAGCCTGCAGCCAACGCGCTGAAAAACAGTTCCCGTGTGCCAGTCGAAATTTCCTCGTCTGCTGCAGCGACGATCCGATGAAAAATCTCGTCCGATGAAAATCGATCGCGGACGACTGCACCAGCCGCTGGCGCGCCGCTTCGAGATCGTTCGACAGCTTCTCGAATCGACTCGTCAGGTGTCGGTTCGTCCGATACCGACGCCTCTCGCGTCGAATCATCAGATATCTGCTTGCCAGTACTCATACTGACGTGTTCGAGAAGAACTGAATAAAGCTGTCGTCATACTGCAAACATACACATTAGAGACGGATACGTTTCCGGAATTAGATTGACAAACGTCCATATAATTACTCCGAGAGTGCGGTAGTTCTATGGAACGATGGCAGAGTCACGAGAAACGCCACCAACGAGTTCGAATGGGGGCTCGAGGGTGGTTCCGATCGATTGTGAACACGCAGTGCCAATCATCGCCTTTGCGCCAGTCCGCCAGTTTCGGGTCGAACTCGCCGAGACACCGACTTTCGACGTCGAACTCGAGCAGCCCGCGGATTCGAAGACCGGAAGAGAACAGTCCAGACTCGAGTGCGAATTCTCGTAAACGAGCTTACGACCGTCAATCGGTGGGATCCAGAGTCCGCACTGCTGGTGGAGTCGTCGAAACCGGCGATGTCCAACCGAGACTCATATTGGAGAAGAGCTACTGCGGAGCGAAACCAAAGTTGTATGTCTCTCTTGTCGCTTCCAATAGAATAGGATGACAGATGTGAGCGTCATCGGGTGCGGAAATATGGGAAGTGCCCTGATTACGGGGCTCTCGAAGGCTGGAAAGCACACGCTGACGGCGTGTGACCTGGACCCGGACGCACTCGAAGCAGTCGCGGAGTACAGTTCGACGACGTCGGATCCCGACGTGGCAGCGGAGTCGGACGTGGTGATCATCGCCGTAAAACCCGACATCGTCGGGAGCGTTATCGATGATCTCGACCTCTCAGCAGACCAGACGCTGGTCACGCTCGCTGCAGGAGTTTCGACGGACGCACTCGAGGACAGAACGGACGCGACGGTCGTTCGGATCATGCCGAACCTCGCGGCCGAAACGGCAAACATGGCAGCAGCGGTAACCCAGCATAGCGTTACCGACGACGTCAGGGAACTGCTCGACGACGTCGGCGAGTTCGTCGAGATTGACGAACAGCAGATGGACATCGCAACCGCCGTCAACGGAAGCGGTCCTGCGTTCGTGTTCTATCTCCTAAACGCGATGAAAGAGGCCGGCGTCAACGGCGGCCTCGACGAAGACGAGGCCCGAACGCTCGCCGCACAGACGTTCAAGGGAGCGGCCGAAACGGTACTTCAATCCGAGGAGAGCATCGAGGACCTGATCGATGCGGTCTGTTCACCTAAGGGAACGACCATCGAAGGGATGAACGTACTGTGGGACAGCGACGCCGATCAGGCGGTCATCGACGCCGTCGGTGCGGCCGAAAACCGATCCAGAGAGCTCGCGGACGAATTCGAGCATGAGTGACACGACTGAAATCGACGCGACGGAAGTCGAACGGGCGAGACAGTTCGCAGCCGACGCCGACCGTGTGATCATCAAAGCCGGGACCAACTCGCTGACGGACGAGGAGTCGAACCTCGACGACGAGAAGCTCGACAAGCTCGTCGACGATATCGCCGACCTCCTCGAGCAGGACAAAGACGTGATCCTCGTCTCCTCGGGCGCAGTCGGCGCTGGAAAGGGGCGAGTTGGGTACACCGGTGAGACCGTCGAGGAATCGCAGGCACTGTCGACCGTCGGTCAGAGCCATCTCATGCGACGGTATACGGAGAGTTTCGAGCGCTACGACGAGAAAGTCGCTCAGATCCTGTTGAGTCAGCACGACCTCGAGAATCCGGAGCGGTTCACCAACTTCGGTAACACCATCGAAACGCTACTGGAGTGGGACATCGTCCCGATCATCAACGAGAACGACGCCATCGCAACCGAGGAGATCCGCATCGGCGACAACGACATGCTTTCTTCCTCGGTCGCCATCGGCATCGACGGCGATCTGCTGGTCACGCTGACCGACGTCGGCGGCGTGTATACCGGCAATCCGAAAGAAGACCCCACCGCAGAGCGCATCGAGGCCGTCGGTCACAACTACGACGAGGTACAGGCGATCATCGACGAGAGTTCGTCGTCCGAGTTCGGCGGCATACAGACGAAAGTACAGGGCGCACGGGACGTCAGCGAGTACGGCATCCCGGCTATCATCGCCAAATCGACGGAAGACGACATCCTCGAAAAAATCGCTGCTGCCAAGCCTGTGGGCACACTATTCGTTCCCATAAACGGTGTCACCGATGACTGAGAAATCGACGGAAACCAAAGTCGACGAGGCACAGACCGCTGCCCTCGGACTCGCAAAGCGCTCCGACGACGAGCGCAGCGAGGGGCTTCGAGCGATCGCTGATGCGATCGACAACCGCCACGAGGAGATCCTCGAGGCCAACGAAAAAGACGTCACTGCGGGGGAGAAACTACTCGAGGAAGGCGAGTACAGCCAGGCGCTCGTCGATCGCCTCAAACTCTCCCCCTCGAAACTCGAGAGCATCAGCGAGATGGTCAGAAGCGTCGCAGCACAGGACGATCCGCTCGAGAAAACGCTGGCCTCGAGACGGCTCGACGACGATCTCGAGCTGTACAAGCTCGCAGTCCCGATCGGTGTCATCGGGACGGTCTTCGAGTCCAGACCCGACGCACTGGTCCAGATCGCTGCCCTCAGCCTCAAATCCGGCAATGCCGTGATCCTGAAAGGCGGTAGCGAGGCGAGCCACTCGAACCGGGTCCTCTACGATATCATCCGGGAGGCCACTGCCGAGTTGCCCGACGGCTGGGCACAGCTTATCGAGGCACGGGAAGACGTCGACGCCATGCTCGAAATGGACGATTCGATCGATCTCCTCATGCCGCGGGGCAGCTCCGAGTTCGTCAGCTACATCCAGGACAACACGAGCATTCCCGTCCTCGGCCACACAGAAGGCGTCTGTCACGTGTACGTCGACGAGGATGCCGACCTCGAGATGGCCACCGAGATCGCCTACGACGCGAAAGTCCAGTATCCAGCGGTCTGTAACGCCGTCGAGACACTGCTGGTCCACGAGGACGTCGCCGAGGAGTTCCTGCCCGAGATCGCAACGCGTTATGAGGAGGCAGGCGTCGAAATGCGGGGCGACGACACCGCACGCGCCATCGTCGAGATGAACGAAGCGACCGAAGACGACTGGGCATCCGAGTACGGCGACCTGATCCTCTCGATCAAGGTCGTCGACTCGCTCGAGGCCGCCATCGCTCACATCACCGAGTACAGTTCGAAGCACACGGAATCGATCGTGACCGACGACGCCGACCGAGCCAGTACATTCATGCGGAGTCTCGACTCGGCAAGCGTGTTCCACAACGCCTCGACGCGCTTTAGTGACGGCTACCGATTCGGTCTCGGCGCGGAAGTCGGCATCAGTACCGGGAAGATCCACGCCCGAGGACCGGTCGGTCTCGAGGGGCTAACGACCTACAAGTACCACCTCGAGGGCGACGGACAGCTCGTTGGGACGTACGCCGGCGAGGACGCAAAGCCGTTCCGCCACGAGGAGTTCGACGGAGAGTGGAACCCAGGCCGTCTCTCCACGGAGTCTGAGTAACGGAGAGCAATCTCGATTCGAGTCCCGGTCGTCATCGCGATCTCAGACGGACTGTTATTATAGTCCCAGAGCGACCGCGAACCCGCTGCAGATCCAAACAAATACAGAATTTATAGTATTCATATACTAATAGAGAATTACACATATTGGTGTAGTATAATTTTTGAGCAAGAACCACAGATAGAGAGATAAAAATAGCACACATATGCCTATAGAAGAGCTCTAAACGCAGTTTAGCAATCAGACGCCCGTATTGTGGGACCGAAACGAGTCGTCGATATCAAAAGCGTGTTCAAATCTGTAACTCCCGTAGACAACGTCTACTGCGTCTAAGTCTATCGAATAACAAGCTACCCTCGAGACAAGCGCTTTTGCTCTCGAGTCGGAGATAATATGTCGAGAAGAATAGGAGATCGGATATATATTTGTTTACGTACTATTCACGATCCCGACCCAGCTACAATCAAACACGGTGATCGAATCGCCGGACGGATCATCGGACGAGAGTCGGATTCGAAACACGGCCGTCACGACTCATACGGTCTGCTGGACCGAGTTACGGCCGATCACCAGAGACGGGGTCGGTGATCGGCGGTCAGTGACGACAGCAGTCCGTATCAAAGAGGAGCGAACTCGAGAGAGGGTCAGTGGTACCCGGTTTCGGGACTCGCTGGGCCGCCGAACAGCGTATAGAGGAACACGAAATAGGCACCGATGATCGGCAGGAACACGGCCGCAAAAACGGCCGTCAGATTGAGCGAGAGCGGTGAGACGACGGCATCGGTGATCGACAGGCCAGCCGCTGGATCGACGGCAGGATACAGCAGCGTGGCCACGAAGAGAACGAACGCGACTGCAAGCCCCGCCGCCGCGAGGAACGCCTCGCGGTCGCGTCCGCTGGCCGCGGCGATGGTGCTCAAAAGCGCGAAGACGAGCGTCGAGATGACGATCGCAGCGGTCGACAGCGACCAGATAACCGACTGGAACTCCGGATAGCGAACGAACAACAGCGCCGCCGTGAGCACGAATAGACCGACGTAGACGACCGTCGCCGCTCGCCCTCGACGAATGACTCGCTCGCGGAGCGTCCCACGGGTCTTGCCGGTGAGAAACGCCGCCCCGAGGACGACCGAGAGTGCGACGACGGTGACCCCGACGACGATCGGCCCCACAGCAAGCGCCGACGATTCGCCGAGCACCCAGCTCGCGACGAACGCGCCGAGCAACAACGGGGAAGCAGTGCTGCCGGCGACGAAACAGGCGTCCCAGAACCGGATCCACTGCTCGTCGTCGCGTTCCTCGCGGAGTTTCACGCCGAGCCCCCGGAGGCCCAGTGCCAGCAAGATCGCAAAGACCAGCATGTAGTGACGACTGAGGATGTTCGCGTACACCGCCGGAAAGCCGGCAAACAGCACGGTCCCGAAGAGGACGAGCCAGACTTCGTTCGCCTTCCAGAGCGGGCCAAAGGCGGCGAGCATAGTCTCCCGTTCGGTCTCGTCTGCCTCGGCGAACAGGATTCCGAGACCGAAGTCGAAGCCATCGAGCAGGAGATACACGCCAAGTGTGAGCATCACGAGCCCGAACCAGAGTTCGGGTAACGACTCGAGTACGTACGCCGAGTCCGAGAGGAGTTCAGTCATCCGCGATCACCCCCGGCGAGTCGGGTCGGTCGTCTTCCTCGATGCCGACCGTGTGTCGCTCGGCTTCCTCGTCGATGAGTCGCTTGAGGACATAGAGGAAGACCCCGAACAGCAGCACGTAGCCGACCACGAACGCGATCAGCGTGAAGGTCGCTTCCGCCGACGACAGCGGCGGCGAGACGCCGTCTGCGGTCGTAAGCACGTCCTGGATGATCCACGGCTGACGACCGATTTCGGTGACGTACCAGCCGGTGATCAGTGCGACGAACCCCAGCGGCGACGACAGCATCAGCGCCTGCAGGTAGCGTTCGTCATCGTAGAGACCGCCTTTCCAGAGGCGGTACGTGCCCCAGGCACCCAGTCCGATAAACCAGAAGCCGAGCCCGACCATGATCCGGAAGGACCAGAACACCCACGCCACGGGCGGTGATTCGTACTCGAAGTCGTTGAGGCCGGTCACCTCGGCGGTTGGATCACCCCCGCTAGCGAGGAACGACCCGAGTTGGGGAATGCTGATCGTATAGAGGTTGTCCGCCCGCGGATCGGTGATCGCATCGAGATCGGTCGGGATCGCGATGAGGTGGAGATCGGCCTCCCCCGTTTCATAGTGGGCTTCCATCGCGGCGAACTTGTGTGGCTGTGTCTCAGCGACATGGCGGCCGTACATATCACCGTGGATCGCCTGAAAGGCCGACGTCACCAGCAGGACGACGACGGCAGCACGGAGTGCGGTCCGCCAGACGTCGCTGTCGCGATTTTGCCAGACGAAGTAGGCGGCTATCCCTGCAATTACGAGCGTCACGGAGATGATCGCTGCGTTTTGCATGTGGACGTACATCCACGGAAATCGGGGATTGAAAAACGCCGCCGTCGGATCGGTGAGTTTCGCGATTGGCACACCGCCCTCCATCACGACTTCGTACCCGCGTGGCGTCTGCATCCAGGAGTTGACGACGAGGATCCAGAACGCGGACAGCCACGCACCGAGGGCGACAAAAACCGACGAGAGGGCGTACATCTTGCCCGAAACGCGCTCACGACCGAACAGCAACACGCCAAGCGCGACCGCCTCGAGCATGAACGCCATCTTCGCTTCGAACGAGAGCGGACCACCGATCATCTCGCCGGCGGCCGTCGAGAACGCGGCGAAGTTCGTCCCGAACATGAATCCCATCGGAATGCCGGTAACGGTCCCCATCACGAATCCAATGGCGAAGACTTTCGTCCAGAACTCGCGAAGCCGTGCGTATCGTTTCTCGCCGGTCCTGACCTCTTGGACAGTGACGTAGACGAGAAACGGCGCGAGTCCGACCGAGAGCGCCGCGAAGATGATGTGGATCGTAATCGTCCAGCCAAACTGGATGCGACTTGCCAGTTCGGGCGTCAGAAACGCCAGTGTCAGTACATCTCCCGCATACGCGGATGCGAGTGCCGGTATCGAAGGCTCCGAGGTAGGGAACATGCTGTCTACACCTGCTATCCGACGGTAGGGGTTACACATCAGTAAACTAGTCTTTGGCTATAGCCAAGATTCGATTGTTAAACCAAAACCACTGTACTAGATACTGTTCTGACAAAAACAGCTGCCGATGCTTCTCACCACTGCTCGGCCCACTGGCACGCAATCGTCCGACAGAAGGGGAGCGACGACGTCGTCAAGCCAAGGGACCGTCGCCGAACCGCTCGAGATGGCGCTTGACGAGCGTCGATTCGGCCATCCGAAGCCGGTAGGAAAGCGTCGATTCCGGGACGTCGAGGTCCGAGGCGAGTGCCTCGAGGGTGATCTCTCGGGGCCGCTCGTAGTACCCGCGCGAGGCCGCCGCTTCGAGCGCCTCTCGCTGTGAGCCCGACAGGCCGACGTCGACGATGCCGTCGCCGTGCCACTCCGTCGCCGTTCCGAGATGGCCCATCTCGAGCGTTACGTCTTCCCCGAGGATGCCGTGAAGACGATCGTAGAGCGTGCTCACGGCCTCGTCGGATCGCATGAGCAGTCGCCACCACACCGTCTCGCCGCAATGTCGACTCTCACAGATCGTACCGCAGTTCAAGTTCGTCGTCAAAAGCGCTTCGACGGACGGGCACGACTGGACGTCTTCAGCGTACACGTAGATCAGTCGACGCCTCGGGGAACACTCGAGACGATACCACGACCGCTGTCCCCCACAGGCCTCGGGATCGACCGCACGCGGACAGTAGTCGTGGTCCTCGAGCGCCGTCTGGAGGGAGTCAGCCGCGTCCGGATCGCCAGTGAGCTGGACGAGTCGCGTGTACGAGCCGTTTCCGAGGACGATGTCGATCGTCGATAGCTCGAGTGTCTCATGCTGGCACAAGATCGTCGTGATTCGATCACCGTCGGGATCGTGCTCGAGGCGGAACGTGAGTTCGCGAAGTCGATCGGCCGGCACTGCGCTCATGGTCCCAAAGCCGGTCGCAGATGTCCGTTCATAAACTGGCAGTGGCGTGTGTCTCTCGAGTCTCGGTTCGGTCTCGTCGCTCCCATCACGAGTGTGGCTAGGGACCCACGGGGCCTAAACCAGTCGGACGCAACGATTTTCGGCGTGTGATCGCCGGCGGAACCGGCGACAGAAAATATTGCCTCAACCTCGCCGCTCGAGCCGTCAGTCCGCTACCGACGGCTGCTGACGGCGGGTTTCGCGAAGCGACTGCAGACTGGTGTAGACGACCGCGGATGCGACGATCAGCGCCGCACCGAGGACCAACACCAGTCCGACGGTCTCGAGGAGTTCGTTCCCGAGATAGCTTCCGACCTCGCCGATGCCGACCGCGACGGAACCGGCGAGCAACATCCCGCCGAAGTAGACTTTGATGCCGTCGGCATCGACGACGGCGGTCGCAGCCGAGCCGATCCGGGCCCCAAGTGCACTCCCGAACAACAGCGGGACGACGATACCGAGGTCGACGCCGCCACCCTGTCCGTAGAGGTAACTCCCGATCGCCCCCGAGAAGACGATCTCGAAGAGGTCAGTACCGACGGCGACGGGAACCGGTGCGCCGATGGCATAGATCATTGCTGGCATCCGGATGAAGCCGCCGCCAACGCCGAGAAAGCCCGACAACAGGCCGGTCGAGAAGGCGACGGCCGTGATCACCCACGCTGACACGCGGACGTCGCCGCGGAGCGTGACCATCGGCGGAATACGGACGGTCTGCTGGATGGTCTGTGCGATTTCAGGAATCTCGTAGTCGCTGAGATCCTTGTCGGCGGCGTCGTGGTCGACCCCACCGCCACCATCGCCGTTCAGCGCGTCCCGTGTGACGAGGAAACCGATCGCGCCCAGCAACAGGACATACACGACGCTGATGATCCCGCCTGCCAACCCGAGTTCCTCGAGATAGAAGACGGCCGCACGACCGACCTCAATGCCGATGGTCGTCCCGGCGATCATGATACCCCCGAGTTTGTAGTCAACCTGGCCGAGGTCGTGGTGTTTCATCGTCGCGATGACGGCCGTCCCGAAGACGAACGCCATCCCGCTGCCAACCGCGACCCGGGCTGGATACCCCATCATCAGCAACGCTGGCGTAACCAGGAACGACCCGCCCATGCCGAAGAACCCGAACAGGATGCCGACGAGAAGCCCGAAACCGACGAACAGGGCCAGAAGCTCCGGCGAGCCGCCTATCGTGCCGAGGACGGAGTCAAGCAGTATCATCACCCCCGACGAAGGCGTCAATCAGGTGCGAGCCGACGAGGCGTTCGAGGCCCCCGTACCCGACGTACAGGACGATCGCCTCGAACAAGACGACCCCGATAACGAGTGCCGCCTGTGGATCCCAGCTCGGTACTTCTAGTCCTGCCATAGTTCGTTGCTGTTCGGTGAACGTTCAGTAGTTCGTGAAGACATATCTACTCGTGTAATCAGGTCCGTCGGCCGTCTACGCAGATCGTGTTCATCGCGGTGTGAGGTCGCTGCTCAGTCGTCGGCAACGGCACTATCCTCGGTCGCCGCACAGCGGTTGGGGCCGAGTTCGAGTTCGTTGCGCTCGTCCTCGCCATCGGGTTCGTAGACGCCGAGGTTCGTCTCGATAACCTTCTCGTAGTTCGGCGGCTTGGACGGCAGGTTATCGAACATGTGCTCGACGAACTCGTCTTCCTCGAGCTGGATAATCTCGTTTTTCGCCCAGATCTCACCGACAGTCGAAAACATCGGCATACCGGGCTCAACATCGATGTACTCGCCGCAGTTGGTCAGCGAGAAGTGCCCGGGAAGGATCTTGACATGGTCGGGCATCGTGGCGATTTTGTGCTGGAGCGTCTCGTACTGAACACGAGCGCCACCCTTTGCGTCCTCACCGGCAAACTGCAGTTCAGTTCGGCCGATCGACTCGACGAACAGCGTGTCGCCGGTCAGCAGCGCCTCGCCGTCGACGAGATAAGAGGTCATGCCGGTCGTGTGACCCGGCGTATGAACGGCCTTGACGGGAATGTCGCCGACCATGACCGTCTCGTTTGGTTCGAGACCATCGAACTCGAACTGCGGGTCACGTGTGTTTGCGGGTTCGCCGAGATGGTACGGGACACCGTACTTGTCGGCGAGGTCGCGGCCCGCGGAGATGTGATCAGCGTGGATGTGCGTATCGAAGACGCGATCGATCTCGTAGCCGCGATTGGCAGCAGCCTGCTCGAAGGCAGCAGTCGCACGAGTGACGTCGACCAGTGCCGCCTTCCCGGTTCGTTTCGAGCCGATGAGGTAGCCGAGACATCCCTTCGCGCGTCGCTGGAGTTGCAAGAGTTCGAGGTCCTCACGCTCGGTTGCGATCGGAACGACGTCGTAGACCAGACTCCAGTCTTCCATCCCGCCATCAACGTATGCGACGTTTTCGAAGCCTTCGACCTCCTCTAAGTACGCAGCGAACTTCCCGGCAGAACGACCGGTCGCACACGTGACGACGACTTCGTCGTCGGTCTCGTACTCGCTGGGATCGAACTCGCCAACGAGTTCGTCGTCAGATCCGGAGTACTCGATGTTTTCCGCTTCCGAAATGCGCCAGTCCTCGTAATCGTCCGGTGCTCGCGTGTCGAAGAGCACGTCTAGCGTTCCCGCTTCGATTCGGTCCCGAAGATCCGCTGCCGAAATCGTCTCAACCATACGGGAGAGCCTTTGAGAGGGCTGATATTAAGGGTTCGAGCAGGCAGAATAATTGTCCCCTTCGAGGCGAACCGACAGTCTACCGGAAAGAATCTACAGAAAAACAGGCTAAGTGCCTCGGGATCGTTCGAGAGAGCTTGAGTGGTCTGCATCACTGCTGAATCGTGGCTACGCCGGTACGCTATTCGAATCCGGCGACTCAAGCGAACGCTTCTGGAACGAGTATTCAAACCAAACCCGATCACTCTCGCTCTCTCGTGATGACGAGACGCTTACGGCGCCTCGAACCACTTGACCCCGAGACGGGTCACAGAAATTGCCCAGAGCACTGCACACCGACTTCCCTGACAGTCCAAGAGACCGTACCCAATTATCTCGATCGGTACAACACCGCGACAAGATCGATACCGGGAGAAACCATGCGGTATTACTGCAAAATTTTCACAGAAACCAAAACAGTCGGGATGATGATCGGAATCGTCAGGATTGCACCACTGATGACGACAAAGGGCGCAACCTCGTGAACAGGATAGGCGAGATAATCAACCGTCACCCAGTTGACAACGTTGGCAGTCACAGAGTACGCGACGGCCGAAAGCAACAGGATAACACTGAACGATCCCAGTACGACGCCGACGACACGACGGGCGGATCCAGAGACGGCTTTTGTCTCAGTTTTGACACTCATATCGTTCTTCATAAACCGGTAATATCCTAATGGGGATAAATGACTCGCATTCATATCTGGCGAGAGACAGCAGGCTGGACGTCAGCGCTGGCGCGGCCGTGGAACTGACACAGTCGAACCGAGAACTCGAGACAGCAGTCCGGCTCAGTCGTCGGAGGCGACTGGCGACTGCCCGTCAGGACCACCAGCGTGGCCCTCGTGATCGACAGCAGTCGACTCGAGTTCCGACGAGATTGCGGGGACGTCCGCAGCCGTCACCTCACCCTCCGACTCGAGTTCCTCGAGCGAGCGCGGGAACCTCCGTAGGTCTTTGTTGATGGCGATCCCCGCGTTCGCTCCCTCGCCCATCGCGACCGGGATCTGCTTGTGCCCGGGGGTGAGATCGCCGACCGCGTACACTCCTTCGACGGAGGTCTGGCCGTGGTCGTCGACAGCAACGGTACCGTCGTCGTTTCGCTCGAGATCAAGCGCGTCGACAATATCGTCGTGGTAGTCGGACCCGTACATCGGGAAGCCGCCGGTGTAGGAGCGAGTCTGTCCGTCATCGAACTCGAAGGACTCGAGCCAGCCGTTCTCGCCTTTGTTCATCCCGACAAGCTCTGCGGTGACGATGTCGACGGGATGGGCCTCGAGCATCGTCGCCGTCTCGTCACTCCAGGACGGCTCCTCGCCGCGGGTAAGCAGATCCACATCATCGGTGTAGTTCAGCATGATCATCGCGACGTATGCAGCGGCTTCGCCAGTCCCCATTACGTAGACAGGTTCGTCGACGAACATATAAGAATCACAGTGGAGACAGTAGTGCAACCCTCTGCCGGTCGGCGGGAGCGGTGGCTCCGGGCGGTTGTCGGTAAAGCCCATCGCGAGGACGACACGGCAGACATCGTAGCTCTCGTCGCCCATCGAGACACGGTAGCCGTCGTCCACGTCGTTGCCGAGTGGCGTGACGTCCTCGACGAGGTCGCGCTGGTACTCCGCGCCGTAGCCCTGAATCTGCTCTCGAGCGGTCTGCAACAGTTCGTTGCCCGACGTCCCCTCGCCGATCCCGATGACGTTGTGCGTTTCACGCATCATCGCTGCGCGACCGCCGCCACGATCGATGACGATCGTATCGAGCCCCAATCTCGTCGTATAGAGCGCACTCGTCAGCCCGGCCGGCCCGCCGCCGACGACCGCAACGTCATAGTCGAATCCGTTGTCCGTGTACATTCGTACATAGAGGGTGTCGTTCGGTAAATAAAAATGTGTCCTCAGCGGGCGTTTCGATGCCTGAAAGCGCTGTCCTCAAGAGCACAAAACCGAGAGGGTGTCACCGGTCTCGAACGCGCTGACGTATCCATCACCGCGAGAACCGTCGAAAGCATATAAGTATCTTGGCCGCCGAGAAACGAGCATGACGGACGATTCCGACGACGAGAGTTCCCTCTCGCTCCCTGAGCGGATCAATCGGCTGGCAGCCGACGGTGACGAGAACGACGAGACGATCAAACAGTTCGCACTCAAGGTCGTTCAGACACACCACGATCGGATCAACGAACTCTACTACGAGGATGGACTCTCGGATGCCGAGGCAGAAGCCCTCGCGCTGGACGAAGCCGGCGTCACCCCGGCTGGAACCACCCTGATTATGACGGTAACGGGACGGAGTAACGACGACATAGAGACCGCTATCGCGTCTGTCCAAGAACAGACGGCAGTCTGATCCTCGATTCGGCAGCAAAAACGGGTCGTACGGAACTCGGATCGATTTCGTCGACGCAACGAACAGCCCACGGCATCCACACAAACGGACGGCGCTGATGGGTGTGGATACGCCGTCCGCGACATGCCTGCTGACACTACTCGAGTCCGCCCTTCGAGTGCTCAAGTAGAGGAAATCAGTCACACGGAAAGGTGGTGGGGCCCAGCTGACAGGGATCACCCTCACGAACTGCGTGTGACGTATCGCAGTCGGGTGTCTAGATGTCTTTCAGGGTGAACCACCAATCGTATGACTCGTACCCCTCCTGGGCGGCTTCGGCCGTTCGCGCTTTCGCCTCGTCGACGGTTCCCGGCGGCGAGAGGAGTGCCTTGTCGCCGAAGTTGTCGTTCGCTGGCCAGTTCGCCGGCAGCGCGACGTTTTCCTCATCGGAGGTCTGGAGCGCCTCGAGCGAGCGAAGAACTTCGTCGATATTGCGACCGATCTCTTTTGGATAATAGAGGACCTGTCGGGTGACTCCCTCGGGGTCGACGATGAAGACTGCACGGACCGTCGAGGTCCCCTGACCGGGATGGACCATGCCGAGCGCGTCGGCGACGTCGCCGCTCTCGTCGGCGATAATCGGGAAGCCGATATCCTCATCGAGTTCCTCGTTGATCCATTCGGTCCACTTGATGTGGGAGTGAACGCGGTCGATCGAAAGGCCGATCAGTTCAGCGTTGAGTTCCTCGAACTCCTCACGGCGCTGCTCGAAACCGACGAACTCAGTCGTACAGACCGGCGTAAAGTCGCCAGGGTGGCTAAAGAGGACGAACCACTGACCCTCGTAGTCGTCAGGGATCGTCTTGGGTCCGTGCGTCGTCGCTACCTCGAGATCGGGGAACCGGTCCCCGATGAGTGGGAATCCACTTGCGTCACTTTCGTCTTCGGACATTACATCTGGGGTTAGGAACCTCGCAACCATAATCCCTTTTCAAAAAGATATTTTTTCGTATTCCGAATAGAATACCGGAAGATCGCGAAATAATTGCCCTACTCCGTTATAGTGACATACCAGAGACTCCCACACACGCTACGGCCGGCGACGAAAAGAGAGGTGGCCTAATCGATCGGGTTCGAGGAGCGTAGGATAGGTCATTCGACCCGAAGCCGGTCACTTCGACTTCGAGGCACCCATGCGTCGGAGGAACTCGATGAGCACACCGAGTCCCTGTTTGACATCGTCATCACGAAGCGCACCGAGCATTCCGAGCACACCGACTTTCTCCGGTGGCTCCTCTTCGGTGAATGCACCAAGCCCCGACTCGACGGTGTCGATGAGTTCCTGATCACCAAGTTTGGAGCCAAGCACGAGCATGTTACCGAGGTTCTGTCCGAGCTGGTGTGGCTCGAGGTTGGCCTCGGAGTACGTGCTACAGAAGCCGGCGACCATCATCCGCAGCTCCGCGATCGGCTTTCGGTTCTCGCGAGCGACGTTGACAGCCTCCGGAATCAGATTCTCTGCGAGATCGTACGTTACATCGAGCAACTCGAGCAGTTCGATGATCGTGTCGGTATTCTCACCGAGCCGCTCGAGCAAGACGAGCGTCTCCTCGCGCTCTACGGCGACCCGCAGTCGAGCGATCGTCTCGCGGTTCTCGCGAACGATCGTCTGCAGTTCCGGGACCAGATCACTCACGAGGTCGTCTGCAACCTCGAGCTTTTCGAGGAGTTCGACGAGCATATCGGCGTTCTCACCGACACGCTGGATGAGAACGAGCGTGTCCTCGCTCTCCAAGGCCATACGCAACTCCGCGATCGGCTCCCGAGAGTCGTGTGCGGCCTCACGCAGTTCGGGTGCGAGATCCTCGGAAAGCTCCTGGACGACGACGAGAAGTTCGAGCAGTTCGGCGAGCTCCTCGTCGTGTTCCTCGAGCGTCCGAGCGAGTTCGTTTATTTCGGCAGACTCGAAGGCAGTCCCATCGAAGTCGCCGTCGACCGGTTGATCTTTCTGTGCCATTGTTTACGGAAGTGGGTCGTAGCCTTTCATCCAGGCGTCCCAGTAGACGGATGGAAGGACGTTAACGTCCATGATCCAGTTCATCTTGCTCTCGACAGGTGCGGAGATGGCACCATCGTAGTCGAACTCGGCGACCATTGCCTTCCCTTTCTCAGTGAGCAACGGACAGGCCGCGTAGCCGTCGTACTCGGCACGCATAGGCTTATCCTGGACCAGTGACGTCAGGTTCTTGCCGACAATATGAGCCTGTTTGCGAGCTGCTGCGGCCGTCTTGGAGTGGGGTGCGTTCTCACAGTCGCCAAGCGCGAAGACGTTGTCATACCCATCGTGCTGGCAGGTGTGTTTATCGATCGTGACGTACTCGCCGTCCTCGGAGCCCTCGGTCAGCGGCGAGTTCTCGGTAATTGGCTTCTGACCGAACTGCGGTGTGACCGGTGCGTAGAGATCGTATTCGATCTCTTCACCGTCCGCGCCGTAGACGACGCCCGCGTCGGGATCGACCTCTTCGACCGAGAAGTTCTCCTTGAACTCAATGTCGCGGTCGTTCCAGATTTCGTAGAGTTTGTCACGGTACGGCTGGACACCAAAGTGGTGTTCGGCATTTCGCGTCATGATGACCTCGACGTCGTCGCGAATGCCCTGTCGCCGGAAGTAGTCTTCCGCGAGCATCGTCATCTTCAACGGCGCACCAGGACACTTGATCGGCGTGTCGGGTTGCGTAACGAGGAACGTCCCCCCGTCGAAGTTCTCGAGGGCTTCGCGCATCTCGAGGGCAGCCTCGTAGTGGTAGAACGGATAGACATCGTCGTGGTCCTCCCACGCTTCAGTCAATCCAGGCATCGCGCTCGGATCGAGTCGATGGCCGGTCGCAACCACGAGGTAGTCGTACTCGAGGTCGTCGCCGTCCTCGAGTGCAACTGCCTGGGCATCAGGGTCGACACCCGTCACAGCGTCGTGGACGAACTCGACACCCGGCTTAAGAAGGTCATTGATATCCCGTGACTGATCGGGCTCGAGATATCCAAACGGCACCAGATAAAACGAGGGCTGGTAGAAGTGGTCAGTACTCTTGTCGACAACAGTGATTTCCGCTTCGTCCCCATCCAGTTTGCGCCGAAGGATGTTCGCCGTCATGGCTCCGCCAGAGCCGGCACCCAGTATCGCTATTCTCGTCATGTACAGTCGAATATTGTAGTCTGATCCATCTAAACACACGTCTTTCAGAAACAATTGTGTGGGAAAGATCGCCACAACGACGATACGGAAAATATTGCTTGGTCCATTCGTTATCGACAGTGCAGTCGCTTGAAATCTATCGATCGCCCAAGAATCCATCAGCCGTCCCAGGTCACCAACTGGCCTGCGTTCCGTTTCTAGCCCGGCTACGTCTCTTCTACGTCGGATTCGACCGGCGCATTAATCAGGTTCCCCCACTCGATCCAGGAGCCATCATAGTTGGAAACAGTCTGGTACTCGAGCAGTTCTGAGAGGACGAACCAGACGATTGACGAGCGTTCCCCGACATGGCAGTAGACAATTGTCTCCGTCTCGGGGGAACTGTCGTGACTGCGAAACAGTTGTTCCAGCTCCGATTGATCCTTGAACTCTCCGTTTTCGTCGATCACTTCCGACCACGTGATATGAATCGTGCCCGGGATGTGACCTGCAGTGCGAGCCTCAGGCAAATCCTTGTTCGGTGGCTGTGTTAGATCGCCGTGATACTCCGGTGAGGATCGAACGTCGACGATAGTGACATCCTGTGCAAGCGCCGCTTCGATATCGGTTCGATAGGCGCGAATCCGCTCATCGGGTGCGTGTGCACTGTACTCCTGTGGAGTGACCTCAGGGCGGTCAGTCGTTGTCGGATATCCGAGCGCTTCCCACCGCTGCTTTCCACCGTCAAGAAGTCGAACATCAGTGTGACGATAGTACTTGAACAGCCAGTAGAGATACGCCGCGTACTGATTGTGATGCGTGCTATAAATTACGACTGTACTCTCTTTCGAGATTCCACGAGCTCCCACGTACTCCTCGAAACATCGCTTGTCCGCGATTCCACAGCCGTTGACGTCAACAAGGTCACCGAGAACGTCGACCTGAACTGCTCCCGGAATGTGCCCCGGATCGTACTCGTCATCTGCCTCAACGAGTCGAAGCCCCGGATCGTCTTGTTCGAACTCTAAGAGCCGCTCTTCGACCCACTCAGGTGAGACAATAACTGTAGATCCCGCGTCACTCTGGTCCCCGCAAGAACCAGTAGCAAGTTTGTAACACGTCTGTCTCCCATCATGGAGAGCAGGTGACGAATCGATGAGACCAGCTTCGTCGAGTTGATCCAGCCCGTATCGCGCCGTCCGTGAGGAAAGCATCGTCTCCTCGGTTAGCCCCTTGAGTGTCATTGGGCCGCTGTCTTCGAGTGTTTTATAAATGAACTTCGAACTCGGCGGCAAATCCTCGAGTACGGCTTTAGTCTGGTTATCCGCCATAGCTGGTCTACAGCCAAGTAGTGCGTCAGGATATACAGTTCTTTCGTCACTGCTCAGGTCCCTGACTACGACGATAGTTACAATCTTCGATTATATCAACTCGACCAGTGGCTACACGTATAGTAACAATTAAAACAGATTACACCCCATACACAGGGTCGTCGTGCGATTGGGTGTACATTGAGAATCAGTAGCTACGATAGTTGCGAAAATATTGCTGCATCACTTACATCCGTACTACTGTAACTCAATGACAATACCCTCAATAATCACATCTTCTTCACCTACTTTCAATTACCAGGAAAACAGCTCTGGGAATATCAATCAGCGACTCCGTCGAATTGATTAGGGATCATCGCTCTCAACAGAAACACGAGACGAATATCCGGAAGTGAAGTTTCGTAATCAAAGACATTCCGTCTGCGGCCTATGAAGCTGCCAGTCTTGCAGCATAGCGAGATTTCGAAGTGGCTGGAACATCGGACTCCAAAGTGATCTACACTGCTGATGTTCTCTCAAAATTAGTCATTCGAATAATAAACCAGTATACTAATTTCGGTACCAAGGTAATACGCAGATGCCGTTCGACGTATTCACCTCTTATGAACAGTAGTACAGGGAGCTACCTGTAAAGTTGGCAACGATTTTTCGTCAAAACAGTTCAGGTTCAAAAACGTTAGTGGGGGCGGTGGTGCAGAAGGCTTCACAAGGAAGTGGTAGGACGAATTTGATGTGTCCAGCAACAAAGCCGTCCTACCGGATAATAATACGGTCGCACAGGTTTTCAAAGCTCTGGAAACAGAGACGACAGCACTTTTCGAAAACCTTGACCTCGCGTTTTTGACAGACTATCCCGTGTTCGCCCCCGATTCAAGGGGGCGAACACGGGTTCATGAGCCACCCGAACTTCTGAAAGGCATTCTCCACTGTTTCTACGACGAGATCTACGGCCCTCGTCCAATGGCACGAGAGCTTCGGAACGAGGATGTCTGGCGACAGTGTGGCTTCGAGCGCCCGCCGTCCCGGCGGACGCTCTCGCGGTTCATCGCTGACTTCGAACACGTCGCAGAAGAGGTTTTCATTAAGTTAGTCCATGAGCTTGCCGAGCAGGTCCCGCTCGGCAAGTTCTTCCGAATGGACAAAACAGACATTCCTGTCGATCAGCGTGATGAGGACGCTCAGTGGAACTACGATCACGCTGAAGACGACTTCTACTACGGCTACGGCTGCTGTATCGTGACCGCAGCGAACAACATTCCTGTCGCAGCAGCGTTCACACCAGCCAAGAAAGTCGATCAGGAGACGGCGATGCGCGTCACACACGACGCGCTCGCCGTCGAATCGCCACGCTGGATGATCGGTGACTCGGAGTTTGACATGCTTGAGTGGCACGACCACCTGCTGGCGCAGGCGGTCGTGCCGATTGCCCCGTATAACCCACGAAACACGGCTGATCCGCTTGATATCGACTACCGCGTCGAAGATCGTATCAAAGAGCACAGCGACACGGCTCGTCTTCGGCAGGAACAACTTGACAAGACGTATTCAAACCGCTCACAGGTAGAAACAGCGATTGGTGTCTGCAAGGATCTCGGCCTCGGGACCCCGAGGGTCCGAGGCCGAGTAAGGGTCAAATCACACGTTTTCATCGCTCTCTGCCTTCGTCTGGCTGTTGCACTCGCCAATCATAACCACGGAAACAATGTCGCTAGCCCCAATATCATGCTGTGAGATCTATTCTTCCCCACCGCCCGTTAGTGGGATCTATCGATACTGTCTCTTGCATATATGTTTAATTTATGTTATTTTTAGTGAAAGGTTGTCGAAACTACCATTTTGTGGCCAGTAGATTCACAACATGAAATGGTTTGAAAATAAGGAGGGGTAGTTCTATATCACTCTAAATATATGTTGGACAGCATTACGGTTTCCATATCGAAATCAGAGCCTTTGTGATGAAGTAGAATTCGAAAATTGTTTGTTCCTCGATGAGAAATGCAGTATCTTCGAAGTCATATTTTCAGACCACTCTTGCAGAAGGAGTTTTATGAGAATAGAGATAGTCGGCAAAAATAACGGCAAGTGTGGTACTCTGTTCATTTTAGGATCGAAGCGAAATACAGCTGATCGTGCTGACTATCGATTTGAAGCGAACTCTCATCAACTACAATGTAATTCGGTGAACCCTCGTCGACGGACTGTAAATCGTAGTTGTCTACCAGTCGTGAACTGCTTTTTGAGAAAGTTAATACCGGACTTTTCAAATTCTCAAATTATATAGAAGAGCGATAGATCAGCAAGCCAAATCAAACACCGAGCATCATTAGCTGACGCAGTATCCGTTCTCGGTTCATAATATCCAAATCGATTCAGTCGCTATAACCACTGAAGCGAGTGATTTCTGCGATCGAAGCCGATCACACTTGACCGACTCATCACACAACAAAAATCCGTAGACAGCCGCTGCTATGGCTCGCTGCGAGTAGTAAGTATGAGTGGAAGCGGCGAAACGAGTTTCCCAGAGGGTCGCCCACTCCAGTACTCACCGTAACGCAGACGGGCTTATCTTCCGTGTTCGGGATGGGTACGGGAGGAACCCCGCCGCTATGGCCGCTGTAATGCCGACCGGCGGAATCGAACCGCCGTCAGACCACTGTCGGTCGCTGCTACGATATGAATGGAGGCGGCGAAACGAGTTTCCCAGAGGGTCGCCCACTCCAGTACTCACCGTAACGCAGGCGAGCTTATCTTCCGTGTTCGGGATGGG
>NZ_FTNR01000023.1 GCF_900156475.1 Natronorubrum thiooxidans | reverse complement strand
AGACGCTCAGAAGATCCACAGGCAACGACCAATCCTGCAAGAACAGCTCGCTACTACCATCCAACCGGCTGCTGAGGCTTAGCTAAAGACCAATGCGGATGGGGCCTTATTGACCGGGCCACAAGACAGCTATGCCGATGCTGAACCCCAGCAGGTGACGCATGGAACGAATGCGTCTTGAAACCTTAGGGCCGATACGCCTGGTCTGAAATCCCATGGTGGGATTCCCCCGCGTTCACGCGGGGGAGGAGGTCAAACTTCACTGCTCGTCAGCCTGTTGGGTATCGCCCCAAGAACAGATCCGGCACAGAATAAACCTTCGAAACAACCAACCAGAGACCCTCTCAAAACCAGATAGCCTCACAAGCACCTTCATTCAAACTTTCTTTAATGTTTCTTCGGCAACTACTGTTCACGCCGGGCGAGGATATCACTAGGGGCATCAAAGCGAGCGAAATGTGGAGCGGTCGTACCGAAGTTCTTTGATACTCTCCGTGCGCCTCAAGACGTGGTAGCTTACTGATCAAATGATTCGAATTTCTGAACGAGCTTTGTGTACAAATCTGGTGCACAGTACCAGCCTTCCTCAATCATCGAATCAATCATTTCACGCGCTTCAGAGACAGTTATATATCCCTGTTTAGCGCACAAGAGGACAATGTAGGCCGTCCCCCGAGTCTCGATGTCTTCAATTTCTGCAGCCGTTCTCCCATAGGCTTCGTCCATGACAGCAATCGCATCAAATGACGCAGCACATCCAAGTACTGCCACATCAGCATCACTCAAATTTGGGTTCTGTTGTAACCGGCCTACAAGCTGAGAGTCATCGACTGAAATGACCTCAAACAGCTCAGCATCGACGCACTGCTCAATACGGCGAGCATCGGTATACCCCTGCTCAAGACCGGTTGTTACGACCTCCGAGTGAATTTGCTGCGGAAGATAACACTGTCCATCAAGATTGGAAACAAGCTGGAGTTGGTTGACCTTTGCGAGGTAAATGAGCGGCGTCGCGTCGAAAACCCACATTCACAGGTCCTCGAGATCGTCTTCGAGGTGATCGCCTGACACCCACGTGATGTCATGATCCTTTGCGAGCTGGGCAAACTCCCAGACAGACATCTCTGCAAGTTGGGCGGCCTTCGTGAACGTGATCTCATCAGCAGCAAGCCGTTTGAGCGCTTGCTCACGACGCCACTCCTCGAGTCCCTCCGAGAGCAGTTTCCGCACTGCAGTGCTCCGATCCAGACGTTCTGCCTCGAGGTATTCCTCGAGTTCCCCCTCAAGGTCATCCGGAACCCGTGTCGATATCGTTCCCATGGCGTATGCTATGTTTGCATTGTATACAAGCGTTTCGCTCGTTCTAGTTGCCAGCGGTTCCATCGCCCGAGACAGTTTATAAATCGGACTCTTGTTCACTTGTTAATTAACCCATGCAGAACATCTTGCGGGTGTCAGACACCACTATTTCCACTAATATGCTCACATGATGAAGTGACGATCGCATCCCATCCACTCTCCCCCCACTGTTTCCAGTAAAGCTAGTAGCAAGAGTCCCCTGAGCTGTGGGGTTATTTTGTTTCACTAAAACCAAACTCAACAACAACCGTCCTCTAGCTCTCCTACGGACTAGCTCGGCCGCCAATGATATAAACTCTTCTCTAATTTAGAGTTCTCTTGTAATATACGGTTCTCTTTCGGAGCACTTTACTGGAAATAGTGGGGAGGGAGTGTTCCGTCGTTCTTATCCAGTGTACCCCTCTGTTGTCTACCGATTCCTATTTTCCTGGGTATACTGGAAACGATGGGGTCTGCGTTACATATAAATGGTTGCTTACTGGAAATACTGGAACCCTGTGCTTCTTCTCTTTTTTCTCTTCTGTGAGCATCCAACTGGAACCACCGAGAATTACTGGAAACAACGGGGTGAGTTTGATCACTCGTGAGTTGATGTCTTTACTGGAAATAGTGGGGTGTAGTGCTTCATCATATCAAAGAGGTCATTTTCATGACAACCCAAATGACTTTCATTTAATTGACTGGAAACAGTGGGGCCGATATCCGATAGTGGAACTCACGCCTCCTCATGGTTATACTGGAAATAGCGGAAACAGTGGTCGAAACAATTATAATTCTTGCCTTGATCAGTCGAACACAATATGACTCCACGATTCCAGCCGGACGACACACTGTACAAACGACGGAATACACTCAAAGTCGAGTACGTTCCAGACGATATCGTCGGACGGGATAACGAGATCGAGGAGTACGAAGCAGCCCTACAGCCGGTCATCAACGGGGAGTACCCCGATAACATCTTCATTTACGGCAAGACCGGTGTCGGGAAGACTGCTGTAACGAATTTCTTGCTAAACGAACTCCAGGAATCTGCAAAACATTTTGAGGTCGATCTATCTATTATCACGCTCAACTGCGATGGCCTCAGCACGAGCTATCAGGCCGCGATTAGTCTGGTAAATACTCTCCGAGAACCCGAACATCACATCGCCGAAACCGGTCATCCGCAATCCAAAGTCTATCGCCTTCTCTGGGATGAACTCAATAATCTCTCTGGGACTGTTATCATTGTTCTCGACGAGATCGACCACATCACGGATGATACGTTCCTCTACCAGATTACTCGCGCAGACAACAACGGATACATCGACAACATTCAGCTTGGCCTCATCGGGATTAGCAACGACTCAACATTCCGAGAGCAGCTTGACGCAAAGGTTCAATCGTCTCTGTGTGAAACCGAGATTTCGTTTCCGCCGTATGGAACTAAAGAGCTCCAGAAGGTTCTCGAACAGCGAGCAGATATCGCGTTCCACCAGAGCGCACTCGAGGACGGAGTGATTCCGTTGTGTGCTGCCCTTGGTCGACAAGATGGTGGAGACGCCCGACGAGCGATTACGCTCCTTCGGAAAGCTGGCGATCTTGCACGCACCGAAAACGCGGATTCAGTTATGACTGACCACGTTGAGCGCGCCCAGGAGAAACTCGAGGCACAGCAGAGTATGGATATCATGCGAGACCTCACCGAACACGAGCAACTCACTCTCTATGCGCTAACCACGCTTGCTGCTGAAGATGCCACGCCAGCCCGTTCACGCGTTGTGTATCAGCGTTACAAAGAATTCTGTGAGTATCAGGGTCGAGATCCCCGTACTGCCCGGCGGATGCGTAGTTTCCTATCTGATTTCGAGATTCTCAATTTAACACTCTCGCAGATGGTGCACCGCGGTCAGGACGGTGGGACATACCGTGAACATGAACTCAACCGGGACATCGCGACCGTTGTCGACGCGCTACAGACGGTTATCAGCGAATTCGGTGCTCATCGAAGTATCGTAGAATACCTTCCTGACTCCGGTGAAGAGTTTACTGCGATGTAGCGCAGGGATACTTCGCATCTCTCTAAAGACCAATGGTAGGCAGTGTTTCCCGGGGACTACGAATTCTACAAGTTACAATAAGCTAGGCAGAGTTATTTTAATAAATTTTGGCTATTATTTTTCGTTGAATCTCAAATCCTCAAATCGTTCAGCCCCAAGTGTCGAGCTGATTTGTTTACTTCGACAGATAGACTAATATTAGTCCGATAGTGGTGCTCTTTCTCGAATGTAAGGTTAGCACCCGTCGAAGCTCAAACTACTCAGAATCCTCGAGCAATTCACGAGGACATTCATCACCGTTTCGCCAGAACCCATCCGCCGGAACACGATGTAATCCGAACAACTTTGCAGCAATACTGGGTTCGTCTACGTGTTTCATTTCGAAGAACTCGACTGGCCATGGGTCCAGTTCGTTGCGGACGGAGAGGGATACGAGTTCGCGTTCCGGGGGAACCTGCTCTGGTCGCTCTCCTATCGGTGTGCCGCTCGGATCTATGAGGCGGCGAACGAACATTCCGGTATCGACTTCCCAAAGCCGATCGTGCTCGTCTCGCTGGACCCACAGTACGTAACAACGGTCGCTCGTATCGAAACGCTCCGCGATTTCCCTGTAGTCAATCCTGGTAGTATCGATCGAGGTGTGAGTTTTACATGCGATGATATCGCACCCTCTGTCCCCTGGATTGAGTTCCAGAAACGGGTCCCGAACCGTGTTTTGCTTCTGTTGTCGTTCTGCTCGTAGTTCGGACAACGACCGCTGTTCAAAAAGAAATTCGTACGTGGACAGTGGTGGCCCTCTATCGATGTCGGCGTAACTTTCAGTAGGAAAGTCGTGCTCTCGAATGAGGATCCCGGTGTCCAGCGATTGAACCTGCCACGCAGGTGCCTCCAAGATACGCTTCCTCCCTCCGAAGTGGTTGACCCACTCGCTTCCAAAAAATGAGAGCCAAGGAAGTCGTTCGATACCGCTTTCGGGCGGGTAGTCTTCGGGAAAGATTCCAAGCGGCGTTTCGTCATACACGTGGGTAAACGCGTACCAAGGATTGAACAGGTTGACAAAGCGGACGAACAATCCGACGAGCGTTTCCGTGCGATGTTCGACCAGTTGAAACGAGTGTTTATCAGTACTGTAGATATTTGCATGTGATCCCAGTATCCTGACGGCTACCTTAGACTTCGAGCCAACCTGGTGGAGATCAAAATGAATACTGAATTGAAAACCGTCAGGAGACCAGAATTCGAGTGATCCCTGCTCGGACGCACTGATCCGTTCAATGACTTCTTGCAGGTCTATTGCCTTCTCCTTCTGGTAGGCGACATCTCCCTCGTGTGGGGTTCGATACACATACTCATAACTGGTGTTCTTTTCGGGAACTGTCGTAAACCCGATGTTCTCAATGATCCGGACAGTTGAACGAATCGGTGTGTCGGGAAGAGAATCAATAAAGAAGTTGAGGCAAGGCCGTAATGCACTCATGTCAGGTGTAGTGTTTTTATGTGTATTCTTAATGCTTTGGTTGAACGGCTGATAAGAGGTGCGAATACGTGAATTTTCCCGGCCGTGCCACATTCGCGCTGTCTATTTATCACGGATGGTTAGGCATGTCATCAGCTGAGAGTTTCAACAGAGCCTGATCCACTTCGCCATTCGCACATCCAATAATATCAAAAATATACTATTTCTGACAAGCCAGTATCCGACCCCGAATCGCTAGATTGGCCCGATATACAGACTTATTGTGGAATACTATAACCTGTATATCGTGTCAATCAAGCGGTCGAAACCGATCGATCGGCTATACGAGGAGGTAGCCGAATACGATCTCGTCATTGTTCCCGACGCCCCGTTAGCAAGTGCACTCAACCGACGCCTCGAGTACCCCCACTTCGGCCCGTTCGCGATTACGCCACGCCGACTCGCTTCCAGACGCCGAGAAACGGCAGAAGACAGGCTGGCCTTCCTCGAGGTCATCAGTCAAACCGATCTCAACTGGAAGCAGGCGTCCTATGCGATCGGGAACGTACTCCAGTGCTGGGAGTATCAGGGCAGCCCCGATGCAATCTTCGAGTACGATGCGTTCGATACACCGGAAACACGGACTGTCGTCGACTGCATCAAATCACTCGAGACGACGTCGCGAACGCTCACTGAGTATCAGATCGACTGCGAGGAATACGAATCAGTGGCCGTCATCGGTGAACAGCAACTGACGAATCTCGAGCGATCAATCCTCCCCATGGAATACGACGCTGTCGACCGATTCTGTGATGACTCGTTCGAGCTACCGCCTGTCCGGATCTTTGACTCGCCGGCAGCAATCGTCGATGCCGTCCTCGATACGGTTACTCCAGAGAACGCCGAGGATATCGCGGTCGTTCTCGATGCGAGTAGTGAGTATTCGCCGCTTATCGAGGCAGCGTTCGAAGCCACAGAGATCCCATACTACGGCGGTCCATCGTTCACCGAGGATCAAGATCACCGAGCCGTCATCCAGCTTCTCCGGAGTACGATTGCGGGATCCGATACTCGTATCGGAACCGTGAAACCGCTACTAACCCGTCTCGGAACGACCATCGACGTCGACCACAACGAAAAACGTCTTTTCGAGGTCGATAACCCCGAACTCGAGTGGCTCCACGATTTCTGCAATCGAGCAGCAGAGCTCACGATCGGCGATGCACTAGACACCTACGAAAAACACGCTGCGTGTACGCTCGAGACGTTCCGAGCGGAACTCGAACGGCTCGGACTCCTCAACGAACCGATCACCGCAGATACTATCGACCGACTCACATTCTACCTCGAGACCTACGATGTCCCGATCGACCGGGAAAACGACGGCGTCCTCCTTGCCGATGCGAAGTCGGCGTCGTTTGTCGATCGACCAGTCGTCTTCTACCTCGGCCTTGACGAGAGTTGGACGCACAAATCACCGCAGCGACCGTGGGTCGATCGTGACGAAGAGTTCGACCGGAACCTCGACCAGTTCCAGTCGCTGCTCCAGAGCGGTGTCGACCAGTACTATCTCGTCCAAGATACCGCTGGCGGGGCGCCCGTAACGCCATGTCTGTACTTCGAAGACCTCCTTGACGTCGAGTTCGAACGCTTCAGCGATTTAGAGTCGATTCGGTATTCGCGAACGTTCCGATCGACAGAAGAAGGATTCGAGAAGGAGCCAATCAGTGTCGAAACCGAGCCAGAAACGACACTCAGCCAATCGAGCCTCAACTCATACGCGAACTGCCCTCGAGACTACTTTTTCGGACGACTCGTCGACAACCCTAACAAGGATTACTTCGTCGAGGGGAACCTCTTCCACGACTTCGCGGAGTTCGTCGTCAACCATCCCGAGTTCGTCGATGACGCTGTCATCGAGGAGATCGTCGATGTTATGATCGAAGAGACACGGCCATTCCACCGTGGCGTCGATCTCGCCACACGACGAACGAAGTATCGCGTTGGCCTCGAGACGATCGTCGACTATCTCGAAACGAATGCGCCGTCGGATACCGACTTCCTCACGCCCACAAGTAGCAGTGACAATTTCTTCGCGACATACTTCGACCGGCCGGTCGACTCTCCAGCGACCGAACGATGGTTTGAGGACGACGACCGTGGGATCAAGGGAAAAATAGACCTCGTACAGTCGGAGACACAGCTGGTCGACTTCAAAAGTGGAAGCAAGAAATCACCGTCACAGGTGATCAAACGCGCAGCAATTGATCCACCGAGCGATCAGCCGAACTTTCAGGCGTTGCTCTATCTGACCTACTACCGGAGCCTGCGGCCAGACGAACAACTCGAGTTCACCTTCTTCCACTTTCTCGAGACGCTTGACGACGTCGTCACGGGCGAGGGGACTCTCGATGACTGCCTGACGACGGTCACGTACCATCCACTCCCGTTCGACGAATTCGTTCAGTCACGAGCCGTCTTCGAAGCACTCCGCGAAGAGGCACCGAACGATTGCAACAAGACGTTCTCGAAGACGAGCTACGAGGACTATCGGGCAGCGTTCGACGCTCACCAACCACCCAGAACACGAGATGCAGATGAGATTGCCGATTCACCGTTCGGGAACGCACTTCTCGAGCGGATGATCGAAGGCGTCGGCGACTACAAGTACGTCAAAAAGGGCTGCATGCAGGCATTCAGACACCTGTGTGGCTACCGCAAGGAGGGCTACTTCGTCGAGGATCTCGACGAATTCGAGCGGTTCATCGATGACCAGCTCGAGGAACTGAACCGATATCGCCGCGGTGACTCTCGGTTCCCCGTCGAGGGACGAGCAGGTGAGCCAAACTACCGATATGTGGACAACCGCGATATGATTCTGACAACAGAACGTGCGACCGATGACCCGGCCGACGAGACAGAGGTGACCCGATGACGGCACCGAATCCGAAACAGCGTGAGCTCATCGAAAGCACAGAGGGGCTGTATCTCGTTGATGCCGGCGCTGGGACCGGCAAGACGTTCACAGTCACTCGTCGCTACGCGAATATCGTCTCACAGGACGACGTAGAACCGGATGATGTCCTGTTGATTACCTTCACTCGCAATGCAGCGACGGAGATGAAAGACCGCATCGTCGCCAACTGCGACTACGATATGCGGGCGCTGACGGACGCACCGATCCAGACCTTCCACAGCCTCTGTAACGATATCCTCGAGCAACACGGCTTCCATGCGCCCACGCATCTGGGGATCGACGATGCAATTACTGGCTCAACGCAGATCCTCGAGAACGAGACGATCGAGCGTGAGTACTTCGGGGAGTTCATCAACCAATTCACCGATGAGCATTCGGAATACGATGACCTGTTCCGGTCTCTCTCGGAACCAACAGAGCTGCTAGGTCTCATTAACAACCTCGCAGCCAAAGGCGTCTTCCCGACCACCGACGGCTGGTATCGTGACAGTGATCGATATCTCGAGGGCGACTTCGACGCGTTCCAAGAGCTGTTCGACGAACTGAATCAGCCTCGAAACGGCGGCAGTAAACAGTCGAAGCTCCGGTCGAAACTCGGCCAGTATGGCAAAAACAAGTGCTATCTCCCTGATGCACCCGATCGATCGGAGCTGCGAGGGCCACGTGGCACGAAGGCGGTCCCCGACGAGGTCGCCGAGCGAGCCTTTACTGAAGACCGCGAGCACCTCATCGAATTCATCCACGATATCTACATTGAGTATTTGGAGTTTGCACTTCGGCGAAACTACCTGAACTTCTCGTTCCTCCAGCTCTTCGCGTTCGTCCTTCTCTGTGAGGATGACGAACTCCGCGAGTCACTGGAGTTCGAGTACGTGATGATCGACGAGTTCCAGGACTCGAGTGAGATTCAGTTCAAGCTCTCGCTGCTACTTGCTGGGACGGACAATATCTGTGTTGTTGGTGACTGGAAACAGAGCATCTACTCGTTCCAGTATGCAGCGATCGAGAACATCACCGAGTTCGAGTCACGCCTCGAGCGATTCACAGCCGATCTGAACAATGACGCCGAGCGCGTTTCATTCCCACTGGAACCGATAACCAGAATCGAACTCGAGCAAAACTACCGATCAACTCAGGAGATTCTCGATTTCTCAGAACACGCCCTCGTAACCCCAGCGAGTAGCCGTGAATCAATTGATCGAGAAGCGATCCGCGAACAGGTCGTTTCACTGTCGTCAAACACAGAGCACGAACACTCACGGGTCGAAGCGTTCCAGCACGACAATGAACACGAGGCGATCCTAACAAAGATTCAGGAAATCGTCGGGAACGACGCCTATGCAGTCGAAGACGATGGCGAACTACGGACACCAGAGTATGATGATATCGCAGTATTGACTCGAACACGAGACTTCGGGCGCGATCTGCTTTCCGTCGCCGAAGAACACGAGCTACCGATGGCATATGAGGGCGGCATCGAACTCTTCCGGACTGATCAGGCCAAACTCCTGCTTGCCTGGTTGCGTATCCTCGAGACTGATGCAGACAGAGGCTGGGCAGTCGTCCTCGAACATGCTGGCTACACACTCGACGAGATTGACCACATCCTCGAGCACGAGGCTTACCCAGAGAATATGGCGGTGTTCCGCACAGCGCTCGCAGCACTCGAGACCACGAACGCCATTGCACGACGGATATTCGACCGCTACGGGTATGACGGGTCGACAGCGGACGTGATCCTCACGACGATCCAGTCGGTCCACAACGCGACGACGATGACGCTCGGTGATCTGATCCGCTTCATCGAACAAGGAATCGAGTCGGGACACACCGAGGAGGTCCACGCTGCGGCAGGAACCAATTCGATCACTGTCCAGACGATTCACTCGGTCAAGGGACTCGAGCATCCGATCGTGATCCTCGGGAACATGAACAGCGGGAAGTTCCCGCCTGCTGGCGGACAGGACGGGACGATTACGTACTCCGAGCTTACCGGGCTCCGCCAGCGCAAGTGCTATGCCGAGGCTCATGGCGAGCCCCACATCTACGACAATTGGCGAACCGACGTCCTGAGACGATGTCAGCTAACGGAAGCCGACGAAGAACGCAGGTTGCTCTACGTCGCAATGACACGTGCAAAGGATCACCTGCTGTTTTCGGCTGGCGACGATCCGAATACGTTCCTCGAGGAGTTGCCTGTCGACATCGACCCACTTGAGCCAGCAGTTGATACTGAGCGTGTCGAAGACACTGTCCAGTCACAACTCACCGTGTCAATCCCACAGCCAAACGGTCCTGATGGGTACTCGCCTCACTCGCTAATGGGCGACGAGGTCTACGAAGACGTAGGTCAGGGAAGAGGGCAGGAATTTGGCTCGTCGGTTCACGAGTTCGCAGAACAGTACGCTCTCGGAGACGACGTTGATCCTCGAAACGAGGATGAACAGAATATCAAGGAGCTTCTTGATTCGCTCGAGGGGACCCTCAGAGTCGAAGAACAGGTGTATCTGCCGCTCGAGATAGACAGTGATCAGGTGACGGTTTCCGGGGTTGTGGACCTAGTTCATGTGATGTCCGACCGGGTGGAGATCATTGACTATAAGACCGATCAGGGGCGTTACGCAGAGTCGGAATATCGAACGCAGCTCAGCGTATACTATCACGCACTCGATGCGTGGTTCGAGGGTCGAGACGTGAGTGCCTCTATCTATTATTCGGCGATGGACTGCCGGGTCGAGATTGAGCCGCTCTCGAAGGAAGATCTAGCGGAACTTCTTGAGATCCAAGCGCAGCAATGAGAAAACGCCTCGAAAGCTGGCTCTGATCGGTCGTGACAAGCCAGTTTTTCTGCGCCTGAGAGAGTGAGGCGCATACTCGTGTGCCTCGAGGCCACAAATGAGTACAGACCGACCACCCCAGAGCGACCCGCATCGAGATCGACCGACAAACGAGTACACGAGCGACCGTGACCGAAGCTATCCAGGAGATGTCGCCCGACTGAACGGACACGAACTCGTGGCTATCGACGAGTGGTTGCCAGGAACATCTCCAACACCATACGAACTCGACCTCACCGATGGCCACGAGTACCACACACGGCACTGGCGCTGCAGGAAGTGCGGCCAAGAACGCAACCGTCGCGATGAGTTTACGACCCCCTGCGACAACCCCCAGCCACCGACTGCCCTCGAGGCAGGTGGCTACTCGATTGACGACCCACGAACTCGCCGTGCACTGAACGAGAAGTTAGACGTCCGCTTCACGACACTGGGTCCGCTCTACGAGGTCGAAAGTGAAAGCGGGAACACCTACGACGTCAACATCGAGTCAGCAACGTGTACCTGCCCCGACTTCGAACAGCGCCAGCCAGACGGTGGCTGTAAGCATTTTCGGCGTGTCGACCTCGAGATCCGCACGGGACTTGTCCCTACGCCAGATGGGACGTTCAGCCGCTGACTGTCAAGCAATCTCGTCACTCGAGATGGTTTGTATCCCCCGAAAGGGGTGCGGGGGCTCGAAGGGAGTCCACCGTAGCAAACCATGAAACAAAGAACAAAGAGGATACTGGTGATACGCAATGATCGATTGCAGTTCTTGACCGAACTGATGCAATTACAGCTGCCGAGGTCCGTCTTATCGCTGATCGGCCGGTTACGGGAGCGGCACATATGCGGTTCTAAACGAGGACGATCATCCAGAACTGCTGTGGGACGTTGCTGTCGGCCGGGCTACGAAGTAATCGCCGGCCAAGTGGCGTACAGCGGTATTGACACCCTCCACGCCGTAAACGACGTGGAATCCCGACCGCCGTTGGGATATTACGGTTTACAGTCCACGACCTGTTCTCGCGGGACGAAACAGCCCTCGTTACGATCGAACAGATGGACTGAAGGCTGTGCCAACCAGCCGTTACTCCTATCCTCAGACGGACTCGGAGTTACTTTTCGGCGGATGTTCTCCGCACCGTTCATGTCCGCGTTCGCCACCGTATCACACTCCTCGCAAACGTACAACCCGCGTTCAACACGCTGGTTGCCGTCCTTCGTTCCGCAGGCGGAACACGTCTTCCCCAGATGATCGTGGTCTGAAGAATTGAGCTGGTTCTCGATAACCACATTTCGATTGTCGTCGACGACTTCAGCCAGAATATCGACGTTGTACCGACCGACGCCCTTCTTTTCCTTGATCACTTCTAACTCCAGTCCAAGCGCGTCTTCTAACTCGGATTCGTCCTCCGAACGAACTTCGTCAGCTATCCATGGAGTGAAATCGCGAGCCTCATCCGCCCAATACTCACGCACTTCTTGCGACTCGAGTGACCCGAACTCTGGCATACTAGTGTCCATTCCTTCTGGATGTTGTGGTGGAGAACCCGGGAACCACCATCGAGGAAATCATGTATCTGGCATGCGAGCGAGGAATCACCGATATAGACGTCACGCAGCCCCTGCAGTGGGGTTATTGACGTCACTCTCACCACCAAGTCGGCGTTGGATTCGAGCGAACACGAGGTCTGCTCCGATGGCGAGCAAGGCACCAGGAATCGCTCCTGCAAGCACTTGTGGCATGTTGTACAGCTGAATCCCACCGACGACCCAGAGCCCAAGTCCGCCGCCACCGATGAAGAAGGCAAGGTAGGCAGTCCCGACGTTGAGAACGATGCTCGTTCGAATTCCTGCAAAGATCACGGGCAACGCGAGCGGAACCTGAATCTTGCGAAGGACTTCCCAATCGGTCATCCCCATCCCGCGTGCGGCTTCGACAGTGTCGTCACTGACGTTCTCGATCCCACTGATCGTGTTCGTGATGATTGGGAGTATCGCATATGCCCAAAGCCCGATCACAGAAGGCCAGAAGCCGATTCCGATGAGCGGGAACACAAGTGCAATGATCGCGAGTGTCGGAATCGTCTGGGCGACGTTGCCGACGCCGAGGACAACTCTTCGTGCTCGAGCGTTACGGACAGCGAGGATCGAGGCGGGAATCGCGACGGCGATTGCCGCCAGTTCGGAGACAAGCACGAGCGCGATATGCTGCTGGAGCAGTGTCAGAAATTCATCAAAGTTGTCGATAAGGTACTCGAACCCCGAAACGATCTCACTCATTGTTGTACGCCTCGGTTACACTGTCGCAAGTCTTCGTCAGACACTGTCCCAACCACTCGATCGTCATCGACGACTGGCAGACGGCCATGGTCGCTTTCGACCAATCTCGAGAGTGCCGAGAGCGCAGTATCTGTTGGGGTAAGCGGTGTCACAGACTCCCCACCATCGCTCTGTACCATTTCAGCGGCACTATTCGCTCCACTGGTGGTCGCAAATCCGTCGGTCGTCGGGCTCATCACGTCTTTGACGTTCGTTACTTTGAGCTTCTTCAATGGTCGGTCGGAGCCGATGAAGTCCTCGACAAATGCTGTCTTCGGATCGTTCAAGATCGCCTGGGGTGTATCATACTGGACGATTTCGCCAACGTCAAAGATCGCGATTCGATCTCCCATCTTCAGCGCTTCGTCGATGCTGTGTGTGACAAACAGGATGGTCGTATCCAGCTTCGACTGAATGTCGAGGAACTCGTTTTGCAGATTTTCACGCGTGATCGGGTCAAGTGCGCCGAATGGCTCGTCCATCAGGATGACGTCCGGGTCCGACGCGAACGCACGAGCGACGCCGACACGCTGTCGCTGTCCACCCGAAAGCTCCGTCGGGTACTGCTCACGATAGGTTTCCGGTGGCAGATCCATCAACTCGAGCAATTCGTCCACACGGGCGTCGATGTCTGCTTCATCCCAGTCGTTGAGCCGTGGAACGGTTGCGATATTATCAGCCACCGTCATGTGATCGAACAGCCCGATCTCCTGGATCACGTAGCCAGTCTCTCGTCGGAGTTCGATCGGGTCGAATTCGGAGATTGGATCGCCGTCGCGGTAGACAGTCCCTTCGGTTGGGTCCTCAAGTCGGTTGACGAGTTTCATCGTCGTCGTCTTCCCACAGCCAGAGGGACCGACGAGAACGGTCGTCGTCCCTCTCTCGACCGTAAAGGAAATCTCTTCAATCGCGACGGTACCGTCTTCGTACTGTTTCGTGACGTTTTCGAATGTGATCATGCTCTCACCCGCTGGATGAGCCGTGTCAGCCGGGACGGCTCGATCTGCTCACCGTTTTTGAGTCGAAACACCTGTTCACTGACTTTGAATGCATAGTCGAATGCGAGTGCGAGCACCGACAGAATGATCGTCGCAACAACGATCATCGGAACGTTCGCACGCGCGATCCCATCGAAAATGAAGGTCCCGAGCCCACCGGCTCCGATGAACGCGCCGATGGCTGCGATTCCGATGAGGATCACGACCGAGTTACGCACTCCAGCCATGATCACCGGCAACGCCTTTGGAATCTGGACCTTCCGAAGGAGCTGTACCCGCGTCATACCCATCGCTCTGCCGGCCTCGAGTGCCGCTGGATCAATGTCGGTCAGTCCCACGTACGTGTTGCGGATGACCGGCAGTTGCGAGTACAATACGAGTGCGACGATGACCGGTTCCGCACCGATCCCGACGAACGGGATCAGGAGGCCGAACATTGCGATGCTCGGGATGGTCATCATCACCCCCGCGAGCCAGATGACAACCGTTGCGAGCCGTTCATCGAATGTGATGAGAACCCCGAGTCCAACACCGATCGGCACGGCGAGCGCGATCGAAATCGTGATGATTTCTGCGTGCTCGAGGGTCGCGACGACGAGCTGTGAGAAGTTCTCGAGAATGAACTCCCAGTAGGAAGCGAGCTGACCCGGTACTGGTGTCGGCGAGGTCATGATTAGATGAGGCCTTCGTCTTCGAGGAACTCGGATGCAACATTCTGGGGGTTGCGATCCTCGTTTGCGACCTCGTTGTTCATTTCACGGATGGTGTCGGTGTCCAGCAACGGTGTGAGTTCGTTGAGGACATCTCCGATTTCGGGGCTCTCTTCGAGTAACTCTTCGCGGACGAGCGGGACAGCGTTGTATGCCGGGAAGAAATCCTCATCATCCTCAAAGACGTGAAGGTCGAACTGGAGGATCCGTGGATCGGTGTTAAAGCCCATCCCAATGTCTGCCTCGCCCTCACCGACGACTTGGTAAACCACCTCGTCGTCGACGGTCCTCGTATTGTCGGCGAGGTCGTCGACGGCGTCGTCGTCGAAGTTGTAGTGTTCAACAAGACCCGGCCAGCCGTCGTCTCGCTCGCTGAACTCCGCGTTCATCACCTGGTCAAGGTCAGTATTGCCATCGTTGACGTGTGCTGCGAGTTCGCTCAACGAATCGACCCCTGTCTCCTCGTGCCAATCCGGGTTCGCCGTCAACACATAGGCGTTGTCGAGTGGCGCATATTCGAGTACGGCAATTCCATGTTCCGATTCAAACTCTTGTTTCACTTCCGAGTGAATATCATCAGAGTCAGCAATTGGGTCGTCGTGTTGCGGTGGGAGTGTCAACCACGCAGTACCGGTGTACTCCCAGTAGAGATCGATCTCCTCGCTGCGAAGCGCCTCGAAGTTCTGGGTGGTCCCACCGAGACCCGTCTCGTCGCTGATCTCGAGGTCAGTGTTCTCCGAGAGCGTCTCGTAGGCGAGGTACCCGAGTACTCGCTGTTCAGTGAACTGCTTCGAACTCACTTTTACACCGCTCCCACTACCGATCGTACCCATACACCCCGCCAGACTCGAGAGACCCATCGCCCCCGCTGCGGCCCCCGTCGTCCGCAATAGGCTCCGTCGTGAAGTGTGCCAAGTCATTACATACGTTGAAAGGAACGAAATACCATTAACGATTGCCTCCAACTACTCGGGGGTTTTATAACGGTTCTTTATCGGGCACCGAAGGGATAGACAACGACCGGACACGAAGCATTGAGGAGGACCCGCTGAATCGTACTGCCGAAGACTGCCTTTCCTGCCGGGCTCCGTTTGCGACTGTACAGGTAGATGCGATCTGCGTCCTCTCGTTCGGCCGTGGCGACGATCTCTCCTGCGGGTTCGTCGCCGCCATTATGACCTTGAACCTGTACGTCGATTCCTGCATCCTCGAGGACGTCAGTCGTGGCTGAAACGCCTCGTTTTCGTGTCGCAAGTTCGTCGAGAGTCAATGTTTCGTCAACAGGATAATCGAGGTTCGACCGCGTCGTCTCCGCTTCGCCGTCTTCGAAAAGGTGCATGACGATGGCTTTCGTCTTCGTCCCTGCTTCGGTCTCGGCTGCGGCGGCAGCGAGGTCTCTCGCCCAGCCTGTGTGACTGGTCACTGGCAGGAGGATTGTATCCATGTCAATATCTCTGGGCTAGCCAGCGATAGTATCACGGGGGAACATCTCCAAGGGTTTTTATTAGCCATTATCGCTCGCTGCCAGATTGAGATACGTCACGAGAAACTCGATAACGCGGCGCTCGGCCTTCCGTAAGTGATTCGACGCCGTCGTTTTCGTGATCCCGATCTCGTCTGCGACCTCCTCGAGCGTCGTCTCCCGAGGAATCTCGTAGTAACCCTGCTCGTAGGCGACGTTGAGGATCTCACGCTGGCGTGGGGGAAACGACGAGAGCAGTTCTTGCCAGCCCGCAGCACTCGGGAGCACCTGACGGCTGAAGTCCCGTGAGATCCGTTCAACCTGAACGGTGCCGAAATCCCTGAGCAGTTCGACAGCCTTCGATAGCTCGTCACGATCGGAGAGAAGAAGATCGAAACATTCCCTCCCGTCCTTGAGTGTGGTTGGGCCGATCGGGAGATAGCCTTCGTACAACAACGTCTGCAACGGTGTGAACTCGGTCAGTTGACCGCGGATAAACAGCGTCGCGGCCATCCGATCCCCGGGTGCGGGTGAATACCGCTCGACCACTTCGACCGATTCGGTCATCGCATGGTCGCGGATCACCTTGAGTGAGGCCTCGATGTCGTCCGTTTCGAGGGCCATGATGCCGATGTACTCCCGGTTGCGGAACGTCGAGGCTAAAAACTCCCCAAAGGCGTCATACTTCTCGAGTTCGACTGTCCAGTCCCCCTCGTATCGGACGCTTAGTTCCGCAGTCAGCATACTGTTAACACCTCTCTCGGGACAATATAAATAAAATACCATAGTGGATTTGACAATACAGCGAGCCCCGAATCGATCGAGTCACCGTAATTACCCCGACTCAAGTGTGTCAATTAGTTCTGTGAGCGATACATTAGACTTATCGAGTATATTATAAATATGCTCCACCGAGTCGACGTCAGCGAACTCGAACAGCTGTCGATGTTTCTCGAAGCGATCCGTTTCGGAGAGCGGTCGTTCTCGCGCACCGCGAGCGCGGGTGGTTCCCGATTCGAACACACCACGGCTTGTCTCGACGCGAACTCGTGCCAGACACTCCTTGGGAAATCGCTCATCGAGGTCAAGAGCAGTCTCAAGATCGACCTTGCGAGCCAGGTCGGTAACAGCCGTACACGCACGCGCTTCGGCCGTCAGATCCTTGGGGCTGAACCGACCGCGATGGAGGGCAACAGCGACCGGATACGGGTAAGCGTACTCCGCCTCGGCGACTGAACCTGGCTCGGTTTCCGTGAGTGTTGTCGCCTCCGAAAACGTCTCGACGGTGACGTGCTCGAGATTTACAGACGTGAACCCAGGCTGGCGACGCAGTTCGAGGGCTGCTTCGAGCCCTGGTTGCGCCCACCGACAGCACGGATATGGTTTGAGGTAGCTTTCGGTGACGTAGTGACGAGAACCGAGCGTCTCCACTCGGTCACTGTTATCGAACGGGGATCCAGACGCGATGAATCCTTCACGGGCAAGCTCGACGGCCTCGTAGCCGGTATATGCACCCCATCCGATACCATCTTTGGTCATCCCTGGTTTTTCGACACCCCTAGTGATTGGTGTCCGGGGTGCGTGGTAGTCGGCGATCCCAATCGCTTGCTCAGTCGTATCACGATCGCACTCGAGCAACCGACAGACAGCTGCAGCTGCACCGATTGCGCCCCAGGAACCGGTTCCCGAGTAGATCCCCGTTTCTTCGTGGATCGTGAGTCCGGCGCGGACGGCAAGTTCGTAGCCGACGTACACTGCCTCGAGGAGGTCGTCGATGCTCGCGTCAACGGTTTCGCTAGCAGCGATTGCCGCTGGAACGACGACAGCTGCTGGGTGGCCCTTGACGAGGCGATGGCCATCATCGATATCAAGGACATTCGCAGCGGTAGCGTTGGCGAGAACCGCCCCAGCAAGTGACCGAGTTCGTCCGCTTCCATCGAGGAGTCTCGCATCGTTCCCCTCGAACCGACGGGAAAAACGATCGATGACTGCCGCGTCCTCGAACTCATAACCAGCAACGGCCGCTGCAAGTGTATCCACTACTCGTATTTGAACAGTTTTTGTGACTGCTTCGGGAGCAGCCGCTAGCGTCCCCTCGAGTGCGAACGTTGCGGCTTCTCTGGTACTCATTGGAGCGGAAAAAGTGGTTGACGAGTCAGTTGTCCGAGGCGGTCCGGCTCAGTCGTCGGCGGCGATCTGGTCTTCGAAGGACTGTTTTGCGACGTCGAGGTCGTAGAAGTCGACGGCTGTACCACCGAGAATCTTGGCCTTTTGTTCTTCGGTCGCGCCGATACAGTCGACCTTGGTAAGCGCGACGGGGATGTTCGAGGAGTGCTCGGCAGCCATCATGATCCGATCGGCGCCGACAGCTTCCATCGCACGCTTGAGATACATGTTCAACACGAGCGTGGTGTCGAGATAGATGTTGTCGTACCGTTCGGCCATGAAGATCGCTTCCTGAGCGAGCGTGTACGCTCCGCCCATGTGAGCGAAGACAATGTCCAGCTCTGGGTAGTCTTCGGCGACAGGCATGTACATCCCTGGGACCGAGAACGGCATTCCGTGTGGGCCGGTATGGACCATTACGGGAACGTCGTTTTCGACACAGGCGTCGAAGACGTCGTAGGCGATGTCCGTGGTTGGGTCGACGCCCCACGCGAGCGTGTGGAGTTTGACGTATTTGAAATCGAGTTCCTGCACACAACGGGTGATCTCCTCGTGAACGAACTCAGTCCCCAGATGTGGGTTGACCGCTGCCGTACCAAAGATGCGGCCCTCGTGTTCCTGACTCGCCTCGTAGATCTGGTCGTGCGTTTCGGCGACTGACTTGTCGTTGTCGCCACCCAGTGGCTGGAGGATCGTCGCGTCGACGCCGTTCTCGTCCATCGCCTCAATAACCGAGTCGACGGTTTCGTTCCACTCGAACGTGCGATCTTTCTCTTCGTTCTCGTTACCAATATGATGGTGTGCGTTGACGACCGGTGTGTCCGTCATTACACCTTCTGCTTTGGGTGTGTGACCCATCAGCGTTCACTGGGACTCGTCGCAGGGTTCAAGTAGGGGTAAAGATCTGTCACAGTTCGAGCAGGCGAGCTGGTGTCTCCGTTAGACACCGACGGACCGTCTTCTCGGCTGCACCCGCCTTGGCAACGTCCGTGGCGAATGCTGCCAGACCCGGAACCGCTGGGTTACCGACCTGGCCGTAATCGGTCGCCAGCACACAGCGATCCGAACCAAGCCGCTCTATGGCCTCAGCGACGCGGTCGACAGTGTGGTCGGGTGTGCTCTCGACCGCGTACGCACAGTACTCCATGACCGCTCCGCGTTCGGCCAGAGCGGCCTGCTCGTCGATCGAAAGATCAGTCACCCGGAAGAACGGATGATTGATCAGGCACGTCGCCCCGCGCTCAGCACAGGCGTCGACGACCGCGTCGATCTCGGCCGGTGAGACGTGTCCCGTCGCGAGGACCGCACCGTACTCGGCAACGAGGTCGACGATCCGCCGGGCATCTGCCGTCAGTTCCTCTCCGTCCGTCACCTCGAGGTCTTCCGTCTCAGTCGGCACGCGCTGGCCCACGAACACGTCTTCGCCGGCTGCCCGCGCTCGAGCCGCATGGTTCCGTGCCCACGTCGTCGGCAGCCAGACGATCTTCGCCCCGAGCTCAAGTGCCGTCTCGACAGCCTCGGGATTGAGTCCGCCGACGCTCCCGTTGAGCGTGATTCCACCGTAGAGGATTTGCTCGTCGAGCGCGCTGTTGACTGCGTCAACGCGTCCGACCGACGGCACGACGTGGCTTTTGACCACGACAGCATCCATCCCGGCTTCGAGAGCATCTCGAGCGAGCGTCGGGTCGTCCTGAGCACGATTGACCATTGCCGGCGCCGTGTGGACGTGGATGTCGACTGCGCCCTCGAGCCAGTCACCCATCATTCGATCACCTCTGCGAGCAGTACCAGTGGATGGACCGTCTCACACTCGAGGTCGCCCAATTGCTGGCTACAGGAGGCACCCGTCGTCGCCACGATGTCCGGCTCTAACGCATCGATCTTCGCGTTCAGGTCTTCGCCGAGTGACCGCGAGAGATCGTAGTGTTCGGTCTCGTACCCGAACGCTCCAGCCATCCCACAGCAGGTCGCGTCGACGACGTCGACGTCGTAGCCCGCCAACTCGAGCAACTCGACTGGTGAACCGTCGAATCCCTTGGCTGTCGAGTGACAGTGTGTGTGGACCGCGACGTGGTCGGTCGCGCCGGTGGAGATGCGTTCTGCGAGGTCGTCGCCGACTTCCTCGAGCAAAAAGGCAGAGACGCTCGTAGCGGCATTTGGGACGCCAGCGGCGTTCTCGAGTATGTCGTCGTACTCCCGTAACGCGCTGACACAGGAGGGTTCGCTGGAAAGAACCGGGACGTCCTTTTGGGCGTAGCCAGCGAGTGTCTTCGCGTTGTCTGCGGCGTCCTCACGGGCGTGATCAACCATCCCCTGAGAAAGCGCTGGTCGCCCACAGCAGGATACGTCGGGAACGGAGACGGCATAGCCACAGCCCTCGAGCACCTGTACCGCTGCCCGTCCGACCGACGGATGATTGTAGGCCATATAACAGTCGGGAAAGAGCACGACGCGTCCGCGCTCGCCCGCAGCGGAATGAGGATCATGACCGTCGACCCACTCGAGGAACGACTCCGAGGCGAACGCGGGCAGTTCACGGCGTCGGTCGATACCAACGACGCGCTCGAGGACGGCCCGACTCGGTCCGACAGAGGCCAACCGGTTCGAAATGGGGGCGAGTGCGCTCCCAAGTCGGTTGAGCGTGCGGACGTTCGCGAATAGCCTCGAGCGAAGCGGAATCCCGTCTTGCTGGTGTTTCTGATGTTTCAGTTCAGTCTTGAGCTTCGCCATGTCGACGCCGGTCGGACACTCGGTCTCACAGGCCTTACAGGCGAGACACAGGTCGAGGACTTCTTCTGTAAACCAGTCGCTCGTGATGGCATCCTCGTCGAGACGGCCGTCGATAGCGGCTCGGAGCGCGTTCGCCCGACCGCGCGTGCTCGTCACCTCCGTTTCTTCCGCCCGGTAGGACGGACACATCACACCGCTATCGGTCGTTCGGCACTTCGAACAGCCGTTACACTGTTCGATGAGCGAGCCAAGGCCACCCTCGTCATCGAAATCGAGTGCCGTCTCGATCGCATCAGGGTCGTAGCCGCCAAATCGAAGTCCATCCACAACGCCAGCCAATCGTCCCTCCGAGTCGGGAACGACCTTTGCCGGATTGAAGACGTCGTCTGGATCCGCCGCACGTTTTAGTTCACAGAACGCCGCGTACAGCGTCTCGCCGTACATCGACTCGAGATACGCAGACCGGAGACGACCATCACCATGTTCGCCGCTCACACAGCCACCGAGATCGAGAACGACGTCGTGGACCGCCTCACTGACCGCCCGCAGCCGCTCGCGATCCCGTTCAGTTTTGAGGTTCAGAAACGGCTTGACGTGTAACACGCCCTGTCCTGCGTGTCCAAACACGCTCGCGTCCAGTTCGTACTCGATGAGGATCTCACGTACCCGCTCGAGGTACGCTGGGAGCTGCTCGGGAGGAACGGCAGCGTCCTCGATGAACGACGGGGCCTGCTCGTCGCCGGGTCGACGATTGAGAAGCGGATTCGACGCCTTTCGGATCTTCCAGAGTGTCCCCTGTTTCTCCGCGGAGAGTGCGCGTTCGACGCCGAGAGTCGCCTCCGTCTCAGCAGCCTCGAGAGCCGTCTCGAGGGCGTCTTCGATCCCAACCGCATCGCCTTCGACCTCGAGGAGCAACGCCGCCCCTGCATCGGCCGGGACAAGGTCGAATCCCCACGCGTCTCGGGCATAGCCAAGGACGTCGGCATCGACGAGTTCGACCGCACTTGGATCCGCTGTGAGCGTCGATTCGACGGCAGCGGCCGCCTCGATCACGTCCTCGTAAAAGACCAGCGCTGCAGCCTGCTGCTCGGGCAGTTCAGTCAACTCGAGGGTGACCTCGGTGATGACACCGAGTGTTCCCTCACTGCCGACGAGCAGCTTCGAAAGATCGAGCCACGAGCCGTCGGGAGCGACGCTTTCGTCGAGATCGTAGCCACTCGAGTTGCGCTCGACGTTGGGATAGCGCTCGTCGATCTCTTCGGCGTGGTCGCGTCCGACCGAGCGCAGGGTTCGGGCGAGGTCGCCGAGTCGATCCCCGCGGTCACAGACTGTCTCGAGACGGGCATCCTCGAGGTGCTCGAGGGTCGCAACCGTCCCGTCGGCAAGGACGCACTCGACCGACCGGACGTTGTCACGGGTCGTTCCGTGGCGAACCGAGTGTGCGCCCGCGGCGTCGTTTGCGACCATCCCTCCGATCGTACAGGTGCTCGAGGTGCTCGGGTCCGGCGGAAAGTAGAGCCCGTCGTCGGCTACGCGGTCGTTCAACTGATCGAGAACCACACCCGGCTGAACCGTCACCGTCTCAGCTTCGGAGTCAACCGAGACGATCTCATCCATATACCGTTCACAGTCGAGGACGATTCCCTCGCCGACAGCGTTACCGGTCAGACTGCTTCCCGCCCCTCTTGGCGTGATGCTCACACCGTGTTCACGGGCGTATTCGACGACCGTGCGAACGTCCTCTTGTCCCGCAGGAAAGACGACCCCGGCGGGTTTCACTTCGTAGATACTCGCGTCAGTCGCATACAGCGTCCGCGTCGGCTCGCCGAAATCGACCTCTCCCTCGAGCACGTGTTCAAGGGAGGTCGGTACTCGCGGGTCGTTCGTTGTGACACCCATTACCATCTGCTTGGAACTCCCACAGGTTAACCCTCGAGTCGTACAGACGGCACCCTTTTTGTCTCCGTGGGTGGTTACTCTCGAGACATGTTCGACCGAACGCTCATTCCCGGTCGAGACCAAGCGAGGGTATGGAAATCCCAGCGCGACAGCCGAGACGAAAACTTCTGCGTGGTGAGCTGCCGTGAGTAACCGTATCGCAGCCTGTCAGTTCGAGCCAGTTATCGGCGATGTCGATGCGAACCTCGAGTCGGTACGCGCCCTAGGCAGCGATCTTGGTACGGATGTCGCGTTTGCCGTCTTTCCCGAACTCTGTGTCACCGGCTACGATCTCGAGACTGTTCCTGACCTCGCAACGTCCGTCCCAGGCCCTATCACTGACTCACTCGCCGAGATCGCAGGGAGTATCCAGTGTCCGCTCGCCGTTGGTCTCCCCGAACGGGACGGCGATGATCTATTCAATACGACGGTCGTCGTCTCCGGGGATGGTGTCGAAGCAGCATACAGAAAACAGTATCCCTGGGGTGCAGAGGCTGAGGTATTCAGCTCGGGTGAGGAGCCAACGACTGTCGAGACACCTGTTGGAACCGTCGGTCTCTGTTGTTGTTACGATCTCAATTTTCCGGAAGTCGGGCTCGAGTACGCCCAGCTTGGTTGTGACATCCTCGCCGTGAACGCGGCATGGCGAACCTCGTATCTCTCCGACTGGCGACTCCTTTCACGTGCCCGTGCTCGAGACGGCCCGTTCTATGTTGTCGCTTCGAATCACATCGGAGATCAGCACGGGCGCGAGCATGCCGGCCACAGTCTTGTGGCCGGCCCCGACGGACGAATTCATTCGGAAAGAACTACTGGAGAAAGTGTTGTCAGTGCACCCGTTGAGGAGAGTATCCTTGAGCAAGCACACGAGCAGAATCCCGTCCGAGCGACGAGATTATCTAATCAGGACTAATGTAAACAGCCTCGGGCACGTAGTACTCAAGATACTTTTGCAAGTTAAGGAACTGCTTGATCCAATTTCCAGCGAAGAGAGTGTCTTGACATCCTCCACGCCGTAAACGACGTGGAATCCCGACCGCCGTTGGGATATTACGGTTTACAGTCCACGACCTGTTCTCGCGGGGCAAAACGGCCCTCGTTACGATCGAACAGATGGACTGCAGGCTGTGCCAACCAGCTGTTACTCCTATCCTCAGACGGACTTGGAGTTACTTTTCGGCGGATGTTCTCCGCACCGTTCACGTCCGCGTTCGCCACCGTATCACACTCCTCGCAAACGTACAACCCGCGTTCAACACGCTGGTTGCCGTCCTTCGTTCCGCAGGCGGAACACGTCTTTGAGGTATCGCGTTCGGACTCAACCGTTAGGTCGATACCTTCGGCTTCCGCTTTGTACTCGAGTATCGACGTGAAGCGGTCAAACGCCCACCCGTGAAGGTCGAGATTTCCATGGTTGCCCCAGTTGTGGGACTCGCCGTTATTGTCGTCTCGGATACCGCCGAGGTCACCGATGACGATCGTCCCGACGCCCCTCTCGACGCACTCCGAAACGATGTGTTTTGAGAGAGTGTGCAAGAAGTGGGTTCGGCGTTCCGTGCGCTTACGGTCCAACCGAAGCCGCTCGTTCGACCGGCTGTCGTCGCACTTCGCTTTCTTCCGTCCGAAGTAGTATTCGTCCTCTTTCAGCGCGTTGCCGGGGAAAAGGATTGATTCACCGCCGAACGAAAGCGCGGCAACGTTCGAGATGCCGAGGTCGATCCCGGCAGTTTCGTCTCCCGGTGGTTCGGGATCAATCGACTTTCGGCAGATGAAGTGGAGTCGCCACTCGTCGTACTTGTGGACGGCCCGAACCTGTTGGATATCCCATTCGGAGAGGTCTACGTCGGGACGTAGCTCGTACTCGCACAGCACGAAGTCCGAGCGGTGTTCTTTCAGGTTGCGTCCTTTCGAGAGGCGAACGCGGTTGAACTGTGCATCCTGCTTGAAGCCAGCCGCCTTGAACGACACAGTAGAACGCGGGTGGGAGTCACCGCGCTTGCGGTAGCCGGGCGGTCGGGCACGGCGATCGCCGTTCCGACGCTTTGCGAACCAGCTGTTGAACGTCCTCAGAAATCGAAGATTTCTGATGGGCTGCGCAAGAGCTTCGCTCTTGCGAACGCTTCAGCGAGTTCTTCGAGAACGCGCTGACTGGATTGAGAATGGAGATCCGTATAGCGTTCGTGACCTTTGAGTTCGGATTTGAGTTCCCCGTCATCGGGGATCTCGCCCGTTTCGTCCCACTGCTCTTGTGCGTAGTAGCGACCGACGTTCCAGAGCTTCGATGCAGCCCGCCCGAGTTGATCGAGGTCGTCACTCACCTGCCGTGGGTTCGTGATCGACGCCTCGAATGTTCGGTGGGTTCGCATCTGATTCTGGCTCCATAACCAGTTATGAACCCCGAAAACATAATAGATTCGATTCAGTATAGAATATCCGGACATGCAACAGGCGGTGGATTGTTGCATCAATTGACGGCGCGTATCCACGCCCTGAAGGGCGTGGTATTGCGCCTGTTCAGCGTATAAATAATTGGTCCCGTCACAAACTCGTATAGAGTTCGCCTCTGGTAGCGCCAACTGACACTTCCAGTCTGGTGGCTGTTTTGGCTGATCGCTCGAGCGTTTGACGGTCCGCAAGCGAATCGACCCTATACCAGCGGGATGTCCGAAAAGGCTCAGGAAGCGTTACGACACAACTCGATTGAGACCACCCACGAGGCTTACGCCGGCGTGAAGATGAAGGACGTCTCCGACTCGATTGACGACGTGCGTGGCTGAGAACGAACTCGGGGTATTCCGACTCTATTGAAATCCTTAGTGAGTTACAGATTCAGTCGGTAGCTTGAGTAGATGCAACTCCTCCCAAAATCTCGGCTACTTCGATTCGTCGAGGAAGCATTTCAGTTAGCACAGAGGCTGTCATCCCCACCCTCAAGCGCGAGCCGTCAGGCGAGCGGTAGGGTGGTGTAGTTCACCTGGCGGCGCTTTGTGAAGTACTGAGATTGAAGTGACGTATCACCCTGTTCAGGTGTGAATGAAAAGAAAAGTACTTCCTCACAGCATTCTCGAGCCATCCAGCTCAGTTCACCGCAGTGACACAGCGGAACCGCGGGGTATCGACATTGGTCGTCTCACAGCAGCATACGGCCGCAGTGCCGAGTCTTACGATATTTGATCGATGTTACTCGAGTAGACCGAGGTCCTCGAGACGCTCGACGATCACGTCGACGGCCTGCCTGGCGTCATCTACTTGCTTCCCACCAGTGACGACCAGCTTCCCGGAGCCAAAGAGGAGAGCAACGACCTCGGGCTCGTCGAGTCGATAGACGAGTCCAGGGAACTGCTCTGGTTCGTACTCGATATTCTCGAGACCGAGCCCAATCGCGATCGCGTTCAGGTTGAGATTGCGGCCAAGGTCAGCACTGCTGACGATGTTCTGGACGATAATCTCTGGATCCTCCTCAACTTGAATATGGAGGTCACGGAGCTCATCGAAGACGATCTCCAGACTCTCATGGACGTCATCGGTGCTTTTTGCGCCAGTACAGACGATCTTTCCTGACCGGAAGATCAGTGCAGCGGATTTGGGGTCCTGAGTCCGGTAGACGAGTCCAGGGAACTGTTCAGGGTCGTAATCTGCTCCCTCGAGGTCCATGGCGACACTCTGGAGGTCAAGTTCCTGTCCGATGCCAGTCGATGCGACGACGTTTTCGATATTGATTGATTCCTTCGGATCTGTCATAAGCAGTTAAAAAAGACGTATTTAACACTTATAAAACTCCGTACTATAGGCGCATAGTTCGGCAGTCTCCACCACAGAAGACACCGAAGCCGGCATGTCTAGTTCAGATCTCGAATATGCAGCCGTCAAAGATTGACCTCCTCCTCCACTGCCTGAAGGCGACGGAATCCCGAACGGTGGGATAGTAGCCTGCAAGAGGTAAAAGTAGACAACGGGGGAGCGAAGTGACCGACATTGGTGTAGTTCAAATCTCTCCCGCTATATTTTGGCGCTTACAACTCCGTGAGCGTCGGATATCGTACAGTCGGAGTTTGAACCACGCCGTCACTACTTCGGATGGGTGCCGTCTGGTTCAAACTCATCTTCCGCTACTGTTCACGGGCTCACTACCGAACAGCGAGCGTATCGAGGAGTGGGTACGCTGTTCTCGCATCGATCGAGAGAAGGTGACCGTCAGCGACAGTGTCGTTACGAGTCGTCGTCGAGAAGTGATCCAGCGGTTCGATCTTCTCGAGTCGCGACGAAGGCGTCGGCGATGTCCGTGGCAGTCAGCTGTTGTGCTGCTGCCTGGAGTAACGCATTGTGGAGTTCGCGTTTCTGCACGGCCTCATACCCGTCACGACGGAGCGTGATTTCGGCTTCGAACAGGAGACCGGATGCACCGTCGACTGCATCCCACGTCTCTGGCAGGCAGTAGACCGAATGCTGTGTCTGTGTCTTCGCCGTCGGGAACGCCGGCTCCGTCTGTGAATCGTATGCCGATTTCTCACTGTGCTCGGCGGACTCTGCCTCGTCTCCGGTCGCATCAGTCTCTGCTGTCGAGTCATCGGTGAGGGTGCCGGCGAGCTCGTCTAGTGCCTCATCACCCGGATTGGTCTCGTCCGATTCGTCAGCGAGATCGTCGAACGGCATTATCGTTTCACCCCGCCGTTCTCGACGATCTCGGCGAGTTCCTCGTAGCACGCGAGTTGGTCACACTCCGAATCGTAGTCGCGCAGCGGTTTGCGGGCACGGTGTGCCTTGTCGATACTGGCGCGATGTCGAATGCCGGGGAGCGAGCCGTCGTACGTGCCGGCGTCGATCGCCTCCCAGTCTGCCTCGGAGAGATGAGCGAAGTTCGGGACGAACGATGCAAGCTCGTCGCGGCTGTTGATCGCATACAACAGGTTCCGGTCACGCGTGTTCTGGTCGAGACGTTCACTGAGGTCGGTTGGGACCAGTGCGAGCAACTGGAGATCGAAGTACTGTCGTGCTTCCTGTATCAGGCGTTTGTTCGTCTGTGTGATCCCGGATTCCCAGCCGCTCTCCGGGCGAAGTGGGACGATGAGGTTTTTCGCCGCGAACAGGGCGTTGTCGTTGATCTTCCCTCTGTTGGCCGGCGTATCGATGACGATGTACGAGTAGGTGTCGCCAAGTAGGGGCTCGACGACGTTTCGGTTGAGCCGTTGGCTCGAGGCCATCGCCGATTTCAGATTCGTTTCGACTTCCTCGAGTGCTTCATGCGATGGGAGGAGATCAAGATCGTCGGTAACCGAGACAACGTGATCCAGTGGATCGGCATCATCAAGCAGGACCTGCTGGACGTGGTTGTCGGATTCGTACTGGTCGCGGTAGCCAAGGTTGAACGTGGTGTGGCCGTTGTCGTCGAGGTCGACCAAGAGGACACGGCCGTTTCGCTCTGCGAGTTCCCGTGCGAGATTGATTGCCGTGGTTGATTTTCCAAAGCCACCTTTGAGGACGTTCACTGCGACAGCTCGTGGTTGTTTCGTGAGATCTGTATCTTTCGTCATACCTGACTGTTCGCGATACCACAGTATAAAATGTAGCGGAAAGAACTCCTGTTGAGAAGTTCATCACAAGTGGTCATCTCGACAAATGATCTCACTCTCTTACATGAATAGATGTATTCAATGTGGTTACAGTTATGAATGTGAAGATAGAACTACTACCATGGGCGGGTCGAGAGTGATGCTCGAGGAGCGTGGATTCACACACATATCGAACAGTGAGCGAACAACGCGAGGTGACAAATTGTGACTGCTCGAGGTGATTGGACCACGATTACAGAGTGTGTTTCGTTGGGGGACCCGGTCGTTCAGAAACGTTGGGAGAAACAGAGGCCTGCAATCTCGATACGAGATCAGCTTTTCATTCATAGGGTCGGCGAGCGATCGCATATTTGCTGCCGTGTCGTAGCTCCGATGCTCCTTTGACCGAAACGAGTGGCGAGAACCGATAGTTTCGGATCGATTCTGACGGGAACGCAAACTGCATCGAACAAGAGTAGTGAATGGTATAACATGAATGAATGTACATACTGTAGTTACATTCAAGAATTTACAGACGAAGACGGCCTCAGGAAACAGTTCAGCTCGGGGAGAGACGCAACACATCGCAACCGGAACGTGCCAAAGCCCGGGAGAGACGCAACACATCGCAACCGGAACGTGCCAAAGCCCGGTGGTGTGTCGTGTTGTAACTCATGTATCGAGAGTAGCAACGTCTTTGATATGAATGATTGTCGTAACTGTGGTTACATTCAAGAATGTAATACTGACGTACCTCTCAATGAGCTGGCTCGGTCAAACAGTTGAACGCCTCTGTCGCGATCGAGGGACGCCAACGACTCGATTATATGTCGTGTTACTAGTGACATACCGAGAATAGTATCATCTTGATATATTGCTTTGCTGTGAATGTCTGTAACTCGAGAATGTACAACTGAATCTGATTTGAGAGATTCAGCCACAGTATACGGCTGCAATGATGTATCGAAACTGTGTCCTATCAACGATTAACTGGCATATGAGCGGTATATGTGGCAACATAGTGCGATTCCTGATCTGACTAACGGTAGTGAATGTAAGAACATTCAAGAATGTAAAACAGTCGTACTTTCGGGAATGTGGTCTACATCGGTCGAACGATCGCTATGCATTCCAACTAGATATACCAGAAAACAGTGAGTGTATACTTCAAAATACTATTGACAACATGACTGAGACCCATGACCTGAGAACCAGTGGTAACTGTGATTACATTCGTGAATGTCGAATCGGGTGAACGCCACACGACACAGTCGCGGCGCTGCGGAAATCAGTTCGCCTGTAGTGCCCAAATACATGCAAAACAGTATTGACATCTATAACATGTATGCTTGTAATAGATGTGCCGACATTCGAGAATGTAAGATTAGAAAAACTCCCATGGCGATGTGCCGTCTCGTGTGGGTACTTAGAGTGAGGGATCTTGCAACATGATCAAATGTAAAAGATGTACTCAAAGTCATGAATGTATAAATAGAACAATTGGCATATAAGACACGCACAGGTGCATCATAGCAGGCTGCCTAATGTGAGGGTGCGAATCGACACTGCCGATATCAGTGGGTTCGTCGAACACGCGACGTCCGCGAAGATGGCTGTGCACCCACTTTGAGCTTGACATCCTCCTGCGCCTGAAGACGCAGGAATCTCGAGCGGTGGGAGTTTCAGGTCTACAACCAAGGACGCCGCCACTTCGCGGGAGTTCGCGTCTAACCCAGCCATCGTGGTCGGTGGCTGACTGGCGGTGCCAAACCGCCGATACTCCTATCCTCAGCGTCTTTGGCTCCCAT
>NZ_FTNR01000062.1 GCF_900156475.1 Natronorubrum thiooxidans | reverse complement strand
ATACTCACGGACATAAATACGTAAAGACATCTGGAACTTTGATTCGGTTGAGTGCAGAGAGAGCAGCATCACGAAGATCGTCAAGCGTCTCGAACAGACGGTTCCCAAGTTCTTGATCGAGTTGTCTCCAGCACTCTTCCGCGGGGTTCAGCTCTGGTGAACCCCGCGGAAGGTAACACAGCTCGATCGATGTGTCTTCGACGAATTCCTGCACTGCGTTCGCCGTGAAATACGAGGCGTTGTCCAAGACGACGCAGATTTTCTCGCCGAACTCTGTCTGGAGTGCGTCGAGTAACCGGATTGTTGTGTCGCTGTTGAAGTTCTCTGCACACGGCAGAAAGAACGTCTCACCGCCGTCGCTGACTGCACCAAGCAACTTGATGCTATCCCACGCGCCCGTCACCGGGAGTGACGGGCGCTCTCCTTCCGGAAACCACGCATAGATTAGCGTCGAGAGAACCTGTCGCGTCTGATCGATCGTCAGGACCGTGTATTCGTCGTCCAGGTCGTTGCGCTTTTTTTGAAGCCTTCTTGCCAGGCTTCTTGGGCTCTCTCGTCGGATTTGTAGAACTCCGGCCGGGCTGTCTTCCAGGACAGCCCGGCCTCAGACATCAATCGTCGGACGTGCCGCTCACAGTACTCAACGTCAAATTCCTCGGAGAGATAGTGACGAGCTAGTGGAACAGACCACGCGGGCGCGTCTAGTCCAACTTCTTCGGGTGAGTCGTGAAGTACCTCAACGAACTGGTCGTGCTGTTCATCAGAGAGTTCGGATGGTCTGCCTTCACGCGGATCGTCGTAGACGACTTGCTCGACCGGCTCATCAGCGAGCCGGTCGAGCCGGCCAACCCAACGAGACAGCCATGGACCGGTGTATCCGTACCGTTCAGCTACCTCTGCCATCGTCGCGTCGTCTTCTTCGAGGTAGTTGATCACCGCCATTAGCCGCTGTGTCGGCTTCTTGTCCTCGACCTCCGCGAGAGCGTCGCGGAGGTCGTCGAGGGTGGCGGCATCAAGCGTGGACATACCCTATAATCACACTCTAGCCTAAAGAATATTCAGCCGACAGTAT
>NZ_FTNR01000018.1 GCF_900156475.1 Natronorubrum thiooxidans | reverse complement strand
AGACGCTCAGAAGATCCACAGGCAACGACCAATCCTGCAAGAACAGCTCGCTACTACCATCCAACCGGCTGCTGAGGCTTAGCTAAAGACCAATGAAATCGGATCTGTTCCCAGAAGAACCGCTTGTGGGCCCGTTCTTAGTATACCCAACCGAGGCGACCATGCGAACGGGCCAGAGCGCCTCGAACGGAGACCAGTTTCGAACCGCGTGTGAACTCTCGAAAAAAGGGGCTGTATTGTTTTCAGGGGTGGGGCATTCGTCGGGCGTGAGTCCGGTATTAGCGTCGGTCCTTACTGTGTGCAAATAAAACGGCAGACACGAACACCACGACAGACACCAGTAGCATAAAGAAAGGACCGGAGATCGGTAGAGAAACAAGATCGAACCAAGAGAGACCCGCGATGAGTAGCAAACCGACACCGAGTCCGAGCCAGTACAGCGGCCAGACGGGAGTGGTCTGCGGAGCGAATCCGAGATATGTATCGAACGTGCTGGCAACGGGTGTCATCGAGATGGTCCCGCGGGCTCGATCGTACTGGACAATGCCGTCTCGATGGAGCGCTGGCAGGTGAGATTGGTACAGCGACGTGTAGACGCGCTTGCGTTGTTTGTACGTAACTGCTTCGACGGGAACGTCGTTTTCTGCAGCTGCGATCCACTCAGCAAGGTCACGGAGACGAACTGGCGCGTCAGTTGTGCCGTGTTCGGAAAGATACTGAAGTGTGAGGCGGCGACGCCGATTCGAGAGCGTTTTGAACACCGCATCTCTCGACAGTTGCGTATCGTTCCCTGACTCCCGCTCTGTTTGATCAGTTTTCGAGATTCCCCGCTCAGCCCCCCACGACGAGCGTTTTCCCATGAGCACGTTAAACATCCACAAACACATATACGTTATTATTTTTATATTATTTACTAGATAACTTTTGAGTTAATAACAATCTTGCGCCAATTGGGTAGATACATGAACTAGATCTGGAATAAAGCACAACAGATGCACGAATTAATCAAGACGTCTTCGTCTGGCAGCGTCGAGAGCACGCTGTTTCGATGGAGTCGATCGACAGTCGAACTGCGTGGCGACACCGGTTTCTGGTGATTCGGGTACCGCTACATGATCATTCGGAATTCCATAAGGTGAGACCGAGATACAGACACTGAAAGCCCCTGACGCGCTCGAGTCTGGCGAGGCGCATACGTGGGGCCAAGACGAGCGAGTTACCCACCCAATCTGTATCGACTGTGCGACGCAGGAGACGCCCGGTCCTAACAAGCGTGACCACCATGCTTGCGATGGCTGTGGATTGGTCGTCGACGCACTTGCAGCCCTCACGCGGTTCCGCGTCGAAGTCGGCCATCTCGAGGGCTCGCTACAGCTGTGTGCGGACTGTAGTCCCGGAGGCCCGACGACGTACTGGACGCGCGACCACAAGGAGCACGTTGTAGCGGTTGAGTAGAGTACGAGGGAGACATAGAACAATTGGCGTGACGTTTCTTTTTGTCAACTAAGATGAGCTACCCGTTCACTACACCTGCCTATTGACCGTTGGAGTCAACCTTCTTTCGTCTCGCTGTGCTAACCATCCTATGGCAGATGAAGAGATTGCTTCCGATACTGAATATGAGTCGGCTGTAGAGAACGATGATGGGGTCGATATCGACTCCATCGATGAAGGCGTGTTATTCGCGCTCCAGAGGGATGCCCGGAAAGTGACGATCAACGAGATTGCAGAGTACGTTGATGTCTCGCCCAGTACCGTCCGCAACCGGATCGATAACATGGAAGAGGAAGGTGTTATCGAAGGCTACGAACCCAAAATCAACTACGAAAAAGCGGGCTTTTCGCTCCGACTTTTGTTCATTTGTACGGCCGACCCGAATGATCGGACGAACGTCGCCAGCGACGTTCTCGATATCGTTGGTGTCGTCAACGTCATCGAAATGATTACTAGCGAAAATAATCTTTACATCGAAACGATCGCAACGGGCACGGGTGATCTCATCCGGCTCACGAACGAGTTGAACGAATACGGACTCAACGTCCATAGCTCAGAGATCATCACGAAAAACTACAGTCAGCCATGGGGGCATTTCAAACAGGACATATCACAATAATGAGCCTCGCGCCCGACAACTGAAATTTGCAGATTTTTACGATTGTGGTGTGAAATCCGCAACCTCCAAGGTTGTATGCACGACACGCTTATACCTTTGTTACTCATTTCGGCAGTGGAGGGACGAATTCCAATGAACCTCGTTTCACCCATAACTGGCTCTAATGAATTGCTTCAGCTGCTCGCTCATCAGTACCGTCGACAAACGTTTCAGTTTCTCGACGGACAACCGGATAATACAGCAACGATGGACGAGCTGGTGGGATACATTGATTCTGTGGCAGACGAGGTGTCGCTACGAACAGAACTGTTCCACGTCCATCTGCCGAAACTGAACGAATCGAATCTGATCGATTGGGATTCGCAAAGTGAGATGATCCGATACTATCCCAACGATCTGTGTGAGGAACTCCTATACGTACTGGAGACGCACACGTCCTGATCGACGACCGCATAACTGTGCCAATCAGGACGTTCTCGCTATCGACTGATATTCAGTCCGACGGCTCTGACGATAAACGCTGAATTTCGAATGCCAACTACCTCTCTCCTCAGAAGTGTTTGCCCGGAAAATAATGGTACGTGTATTCCCTGTAGTTACCGCTGGAGATACCGAATCAGTATCTACGCACAGATCGCATCGGTCGTGCTCACCGGCGAGGCGGTCATCGCCGAACGGACCCTGCGCGAAGTGATAGATGCACTCGAGGACGGGATCCCGCTGCATGCGAACCTGCAGGACGAAGAGCGCGTCTGCTTCAGCAACTCCGTGACTCGGTGTTTCGGGTTCGGGTGGGAACTTCCCACCGACGTCGGCAACGAGGTCCAGACCGACGCCATTGAGTTCGCGATCGGCTTCGCTGCCGACCAGTACCGTCACAACGACGGGACCGCAAACCCGTTCGCAGCCGTCTGACCGAGACTGGAGCCCGTGTCGGCCCACTGTGCAGTACTACTTTTCGGCGTGACAACTCGACGCTGAGCGCGGAGACGGTTCCACAATCGGTCCACTGTCTGCCCACTCAGCGCTGAAGTGCCCGGAGTACGGTCCAGCGATTCGACCAGAGCTGGGTGGCGATCGCCACAGCGAAGGCAACGAGTGAGCCGCTGATCCACAACAGCGGATCGATCGCACCGACAAGCGGGGCCTCGAGGAGCGACGCGAGGACAGTCAAGAGCGAAAACACGCCGAGGGCCTGGTACAGCTCTGCCCAAGTGAGTCCATACGGAGTGATAACCGTCATGTAGCGGTCTACGTCACGTGCGTGGTCACGCAGGGTCACGGTCCGGGTGTCACAGTCGTAGTTGACGACGCCTAGTTCGGTGAGCTTCGGTAGGTGTGTCTGGTGGAGCGAACTCCGAACGCTCTCGCGGGCGGTCTGCGGCGGCGGCGACTGGCCGGTCTCGGCCGTCGCGATGGCAACCGACAACTCCCGAAGCGAGACCGAGCAGTCGCGTACCGCCGACAGGTGACGGATCGTCTCGCGGCGGCGGCTGTTCGACAGAATTTCGTAGATGTCCCCTTCGGAGAGGGAGTTCGTTCGGAACATGAGGATTGCTGAATAGTTAGCCACCGAGACACGTCAGCATGTTTTGCGTACCACTGACGGTACTGTCAGCGTGCTACAATACACGCTGATCCATCCGGTCATCCGTCGGGCGGTACGCAACCCTGACCGCCGCTCGAGCGATCCGGTAGTGTCACCATGTATAGCCACGAATCGGGCTGGAAACCCGGCTTGGAGACCCTACTGCCGCCGAACGGGTGGTTTGACTCGGCGCTTCGGGACCAAGTGTGTCGTTCCACAGTGACGTATCAACTTGTAACTACGAGGGGTGCTCCCCCCTGGAGAAATACCCGATCGATCACGAGGTGCCTCGAGGTTCCCGCCGATCGCTCGGGAGCACAACCATGACCGACGACAACAACAGCAACATTGGACTGTCCCGCCGACGCGTGCTCGGTGGCATTGGCGCGATCGGCATCGCCTCCGCGGGGGCGGGCCTGGGAACGACAGCGTACTTCAGCGACCAGGAGACCTTCTCGGACAACACGATCACGGCAGGATCGTTCAGCCTCGAGGTCAAGCAATCGGTCCAGCACCTCGACCAGGATGGCATGGGTCCCGACCAAGCTGCATACGAGAACGGAGCAGGTGAGGACGGTATCTGGGTGCAGTCACCGATCGATATCGAGGACGCAAAGCCCGGTGACGAGTACAAATTCTGCTGGGACATCACCGTCGGTGACAACCCCGGCTACGTCGTCGTGGTCGGCGATTCGGACGAACAAAACGGTGTCGACGCGGAGAACGTCAATCTGGACGATCTCTGGGACATCGACGACGAGGCCGATCTCTCGACGCTGGGTGAGTCGGCGACGGCGACGCTCACGACCACCGTCGACGGTGTCGAACACGAGCAGGCCTACGGCTCGTTGGCCGACCTCCTTGCGAGCCTCGAGAGCGGCATCATTGTCTCGGACGACGAGGGAGCGGTGACGTTCCAACCCGGCGAGACGGTGACCGTCTGTCTGGACGTGACGATCCCAACGGACGTTGGTAACGAGATCCAGGGGGCGACGCTGACCTCGAGCATGACGTTCTACGCCGAACAGGCGCGCCACAACGACGCAGCAAGCGTCCTGGACAACGCGATGGGACTCTCACCCTGAGTAGCCGTCCGGCTTTCGACTGACCACCCACCCGGTAGCGGGCGATCGGACGCTCGCGGACCGGCCGGTACGACCGTGATCGCGGGTTATCGGGGCGGTTCGACTCCGCAAGTGGGCTTCCCCATCGGGGACATACCATGACTACCAACGACAAGACGGTCGGTCTTTCCCGACGAAAGATCCTCGGCGGACTCGGCGCGATCGGCGTCGCGTCGGTCGGCGCGGGACTCGGGACGGCCGCCTACTTCAGCGACCAGGAATCGTTCGACGGAAACACGCTCACCGCCGGCCAGCTTACCATGCACGGCAGCTGGCAGCAGCTCTACTACGGGGCGGACCAGTCGGTCCGACCGGGCGACTACGGCGATGCCGGCCGCCCCTGGGTCAATGCGTACCCGGATCACGACGGCGACGGCATCCAGTCACTCGGCGACCTAACCTACGTCAACAATCCGAACGATGACCCTGCGGACGGGCGCAACCTCCCGCTCTCGTGTGGTGACTTCGAGACCCTCGGGAAGGCACCACGGCCGGCCATCTCGCTTGCCGACATCAAACCCGGCGACGAAGGGGAGGTCACGTTCGGGTTCACGCTCTGTGACAACCCCGGCTACGTCTGGATGAACGGTGAGGTTACCGGGGAGACGCCCGGCGCTGGCGACGGCCAGCTTGCGGACTACCTCCGTGCGAAGCTCTGGCGCGACGAGGACTGTGACAACGTCTACGACGACCTCGAGCCGTCCGATCTCGTGTTGATGATCGACTTCTCGGGCTCGATGCTGTACTCGCAGTACGGCGGGATCGTCACCAGTGACTCGATCACGGTCGGTAACGCCGAGTACGGGGAGACGTCCTACAGCCAGACCGCAAAGATCGATCTCGTCGAGCAAGGCGTCATCGACTTCATCGATCTCCTGCAGGGAGAAATCGACGCCGATCCGGACATCGACGCCGACGACTTCCGCATCGGTGCGGTGTTCTTCGACGGCTACAGCAACGACGGTGACTCGAGCAACCCCGGCCCAAACGTCATCACATCCGTGGATATCGGGGGCTGGGGCGATCCCGACGGCGACGGGTTCACGTCAGCCATCACCGACCTGATCACGCTCGACGGGAGCGGCGACGCGCCGTTACGGAACCTTCGAGACCAACTCGACGACCTGTTCGACGGGACCGGGACCGCCCTCGAGGAAGGGTTCGGCGAACTCATGGATCTGTTCGACGGACGAGTCGACGACAGCCGCAAGCCACAGTCGATCACGTTCACGGACGGCGAGCCATACTTCGGTGGGAGCCTGACGAACGATCGGTTCGAGGACCTGCTGAGCGCCGCGAACGCGGCCCGTACGGACCCCGACTACGCGACGAGCATCTTCATCGTCGGCGACGATGCTGGCGACTCCCGCGCCGAGTTTACCCAGCGCGTGATGGCCGGGCCGGCGGGACTGCCGATCGACGTCAGCGGCGCGACGGCCGCGACCTTCAGCGGTGATCCGTTCGCCTACGGCGGCGACCCGGCGTTTTTCTTCAACATCGACGACCCGACGTCGATCCCCGGCCTATTCGCACAGGTCGCGATCGAAATCCTCCCGGAAGAGGTCGTCGCCTGCGGAACCCTCGCCGAGGTGTTCGACGTCCTCGAGAGCGACCCCGGACGGATCATCGATGCCGTGCCGCGTGAGGACGGCATCGACTGTTTCGAACCTGGGATGACCCACTGTGTCGGCTTCAGTTGGGCGTTCCCGATTCGCTCGAGCGATCCCGAGGCGACGATGGACAACAACGACGTTCAGGGCGCCTCACTCGAGTTCGATCTCGGGCTCTACACCGAGCAGTGCCGGCACAACTTCGTTGCAGAGACGGCAACCAACTGAAGCGGTGGCGACGGCGAACTTCGTGGCCGAGCCGACAGCTGACGGTTCGATCCCACTTGGAGTACGATATCCTCGGCACCGCCGAGCGCTCGTGACGCGAATCGGGTCCGCGGGACGGCGGTTCGACGCCGCCGGTGGGACGTCGTCTAAGAGGAGGCGTGAGAAACAACGAAACCGAACTCGGACGTTCCCGAGGATTGTGGGCCGATCTCGGTTCCGCAGGCACGAGTACAGGAGCCGCTTGCGGGCAGACACGCACGCCACTGGCAGTGGTAAGCCAGACCTGCTACGGCGGCGACGGGCGGTAGCATTGCCCTGCCGGAGCCGTCTACAGGTGGTATGACTATCATTCATATCCCTGCCGAAGGGGGACAGCTATCGATGCATTCCGCAGCGATCACGAGAGACGACCATGGCCAGTCTGGCGGAGCCGGCTGAAAAACTGAGGAACGACAGTGACACAACGCACATCGACTATCACCCGGCGAAAGCTACTCGGCGGCGTCGGCGCCACCGGGCTCGTTACCCTCGGATTCCGAGGAGCGACCGTGACGAGCGACACGCCGGACTATACGGACTACACGTACGCTCGGACCGACGACAACGGACCACGACTTCGCGTCGCCTGGTACAGCACCTACAACGGTCACGTCGTGAACGCGACGCCGACGGCGAACGAAACCGAACAGCCTGCGGAGGATCCATCCACAGAGACGACTGTCGACGGCTACGACGCGGCAACGGACGGCCCCCTGATTGCGGCGTCGAACGTGCTCCCAGGGGACACCGGGACGATCGCGCTTGGACTCTTCGCAGAGGCAATGGATGCGCGGGTCAGACTGATACCGACCGTTTCGGGCGATCTCAGCGAGGTCGTCGACGTCGCACTCTGGTACGATACCGGACTATTCGGCATCGGCGGCTGTACCGGAACGGGAGCGATACCCGACGATCCCGACGTGGAGTTGACCCTCGCCGAACTCGGCGAGATGTACGGGCCCGGAACCGACGGGCTCCGGCTTCGAAACGGCTTCGGCGACTGCCTCGCCGAAGGAGACCGGCTCTGCCTTGGATTCGCCTGGACGGTCACCGAATCGGCCACAAACGAGTGGCAAGGCCAGTCCCTCGAGTTCGAACTCGCAGTCGGCGCAGAACAGTGTGGAGGTGGCCGATGAGCCAGGATTCGATCGGGCTGAGCCGCCGCCAGATACTCGCCGCAGTCGGCGCCATTGGAACCGCTGGCACGGTCGCCGGCGTCGGCACCGGCGCGTATTTGAGCGACCGCCAGCGCGTGACGAACGCACTCGAGACCGGCTCGATCGCCATCGACGTCGACTGCGACGCGTGTTCGATCGTCGACGGCCGACTGGCATTCGCGTTTGACGGGCTCGACCGCGGCGACGGTGACACCATCACAGTCTCCCTGACCGTCGAGACAAACCCTGCGCGACTCTGGCTCCGGACGCGCTGTCCACCGATCAGCGACGCGCTTGGGGAAGCGCTTGCAGTCGTCTTCCGCGTCGACGGTGACACGATCGCTGCGGGCAGCCTCTCGGCCGTCTCGCGAACACTTGCCACCGGGGTTCGACTCGCGAGTTGTACCGACCCCGAAACGGCGATCGATCTCGAACTCGAGTGGGAACTGCCCGACGACGTTCCGGATTCGGTGGCGGGCGAGACGACCGAATTTACGGTCGAACTGGTCGCCGAACAGTGCCGTCACGTCGATGCGGACAGTGCGAGTGATCCATTCGCGAGCGTTGCGCCCTGCGAGGAGCCGCCGGACTGCGTCGCCTGTCCCGAACAAAATGGGAATCGAATCGCACAGGCAACCTTCGCGTACGACGGGCCGGACGGCGAGACGACACTGGAACTGCTGCGACGTTCGGACACGATCGAGTTCGAACGAACCGTCGAACCGGGAGAGACGTTCACCGCAGTCCTCCACGAGCCGCCCGAAATCAAAGGGAGTCCCGATTTCGACGTCGTCGTCGACGGGACCACCATCGGCGACTTCCACATCAGCTGTTCACAGCCGTTTGGGCCGGGGCTCGTGATCGCCGACGGAACGTACAGTCTGACCGTCCTCGAGGCGGTCGACACCGACGGCAACCCCCTCTGTGAGGTGGACATATAAATGAACTACAAGAAACTCGCAAACGGAATCGGATTGCTCCTCCTGATCGCCCTCGTCGTCCCGTTCGTCATCTACGCGGTTCCGGGTGTAATCGGCGCACAGTACAGTTTCGTCGTGCTCTCGGGAAGCATGTCACCGGCGATTGACCCTGGTGACGTGGTGATCGTCGCCGACCGAGCGCCGGCAACGATCGAAACGAACGACGTGATTACGTTCACTCGAGGCACCGAAGAGACGCCAGTGACACACCGTGTCGTGGGTGTCGAAGCAAGCGAGACAGGGGTCGCCTTCGAAACGAGAGGTGATGCGAATAGCAACGTGGACGCAAGCCCGGTCCCGGGAGCGAACGTCCTGGGCGTCGTCGTCCTACGATTCCGTACCTCGGCTACGCGATTCAGGCCGTGAGCACGCCGCTCGGGTTCGTCCTGCTCGTCGCCGTCCCCATGGGGCTGCTCGTCGTAACCGAACTGTGGTCGCTCGTGCGCGCCAGGCGGCCAAACGAGTCTTCGACGGCCGACGCCGATAGCAGCGACAGCGCCGCTCCGGCGTCGCCCACGACGACGGAGGTGACACCCGGCGAGCTCACCATCACCCCGACCGACCTGCAACTGTCGACGGGGGTTCTGGCACTTACCGCAGCCTACGCGGTCCACGTCGCCTTGGAGCTACGGACCACGCTAGCGATTTCGGTGGCGTTCGCGGCGACGCTCTCGGTGCTCGTCGTCGGCGGACTGTTGCTGTCCACTCGCTTTGGGATGCCCGGCTCCGATCAGACGGCGGTGAATCCGGTTACTGACTCCGAAGCGGTCGCCGACGACGTGGCTCCGGCGACAGACGGCGGCTCGAGTGTGGTGATCGCAGATCAGGCTGCAACGGACTCGAGCGTGGACAAAGCAGTCACGGCCGAGCATGAGCCGGCGGGATCGGTGAACACCGCACCAGCGCAAGCGACGGAGATCGACTCGGAAATCGAATGGGCAGAGACGACTGAACCGGTGTCGACGGACGACTCGACAGAGGAATCCGAATGACAGGAACGCGCACGCTCGCCGTCGGTATCGTCTGCCTCCTCGTCGCGACGGCCGGCTTCGCTGGTGGCGCGGCCACCGTCGCGGTGTTCACCGACACCGAATCGGTCTCGGGAACGTTCGCCACTGCGGACTCGTTCTCGGTGGTAGACATCGACGATGCTCCACCGAAGAATCCCACGACCAGCCAGGCCAACGACTCCGAAAACGGCTCGGTCGACAACGACGGTCCAGATAGAACCTCGCGCTCAGTCGAAGCCGGAGATTCTGGAACAGTGCCCGGAAATCAGCAGAACAGCGGTGAAGCGGTCGAAAGTGAGGCCAAAGCCGGAGACGACACAACAAGCGAGGACGAGGCCAAAGCCGGAGACGAGACGGCTGTCGACGATGAGATAAGCGGGGACGAAACGGTCGGAACTGACGAGATGACGATTGAGGGCGGAAATTCAGATGGAAACGAGCCCTCAGGAGACAGCGACACCGCACCACAACCAGCAGAATCAGATGCTAAATTGACTGGAGACGAGGACGGCACAGCGACGTCGGAAGCGCCCGACGTTCCCCACACGAGTGATGAGACAGACCAAACAGCTCCGTCGGACGAAGATGGTAGCAGAGCAGACCGAACCGACCCGACCGACGAGCAAACAGCCGATGACGCCGAAAATGAGGAAGCTGACGATAAGGACGACGACTCGGCCAACGACAACTCGGTCAACGACAACTCGGTCAACGACGACTCCGAAGCCGGATACGTTGACGACAGAGCTGGCGAGTTGACCGATGATGACGGCGAAGCCGAACACATCGGCGACCAAGACGACACATCAACCGAGGATAACGGGGTCGAGTCGGATTCAGCGTCCGATTGATCCACCCCACACCCATCCAGGAGCGTCGATCAGCGAATCACGTTCCGCACTCGAGAGCACTCGTTGGTTACCGCTCGAGATCAGCAGGGATCTCCATAGCGGCCTCGAGTAAATTCGATAGCTCACCGGTACCTCGAAGACGCAGTGACCATCTCGTTCAGTGATCGAGTCGATCGTGCCAACGGACCAGCGCTCGAGGTCGTGTGTCGATTTCCGTGCGTAGATTCGATTGTGAGTCACGGCTGAATAGCAAGTGGGTGACTGAACGGCAAGTGGGTGATCAGATGGGTGACGGTCGTAGTTTGCATCCGTCAGTAGTCGCCGAGAACGCCGAGACGCCGCGCCCGACGAGTCGCGTACTGAAAGACGACGTACCCCAACGCCAGATAGCCAGCAGCGATGCCGATCAGCAGTCCAACGTCGGTCAGTGTGAACTCCCAGAGTCGTACGCCGTCGACCATCGCCCGCTGGAGAAGTGCGCTGCCGTGAGCCAGCGGGAGGAATCGCATCCATCCGAGATCGAACGCGGGTGCGGAAATGAGCACGATGAACCCGAACTGGAGGAGATTGAGCCAGTTCCCGATCTGCTTGTAGAGCACCGTCACGCCACCGGCTGCGAGGCCAAGTCCAAGCACCGAGACGATGCTGAGCGTCGCGACGACGGCGATCGTAAACAGATTCAACTGGAGCGTGGTGCCGGTAATCCCAATCATTACGGCCAGGATTATCGTCGAGGTGATGAACGTCCGGACGATCTTTGCAACGCCTTTCAACAGCGCAACGGGCGCGAACCCGAACGGCGTCATCACGTGGCGCTCGAGGGTTCCCCACTGAACCTCACTCGCGATATCGTTCGAAATAGCGGAGTACGCGCCCACCGATAGCGTCCACAGGAAGTAGCCGACGATAATCCCCTCGATCGAGTCAGTGAGTGCCTGCCCAGCGACCATCTGTCCGCCGTAAAAAAGGACGCCAAAGAAGAACACCGAGATGATGATTCCGCCGATGGCGTTGGCGGGATAGCGGACGAAAATTAGATATTCGCGGTAGAGCACGGCCCGTGCGAGGTGATAGTATCCAGCGGGACGTGGCGTCTCACCGGTGCCATGTTGGCGAACCATTATTCATCCCTCCGTTCGAGCGTCGTCAAGTCCACAAAGACGTCCTCGAGGTCCGGTTCGATCGTTCGCACCCGCTCAAGCGTGACGTCGTTGGCACGGAGGTGTGCCAGCAACTCGTACAGCCCGTCACTGTCGGTCGTCACTTCGATCCGGCTACCACGGTCGCGTGGCTCGACAGTGATCGTCTCGAACTGATTCTCGAGGGTCGAAACGACCGACGCGACGAGATCGCTACTCGTAATCTCGATGCAGTGAAGATCGGTCCCGGAAAGAAGCGCGTCGACAGTGTCATCTGCAATCACCGCTCCGTCGGACATGATGAGGACACGATCACAGACCGTCTCGACGACGTCCATATCGTGGCTGCTGAGAACGACGGTCAGGTCCTCCTCCTCGACGAGCCGTCGTAACTCCCGTTGGAGCGTTCGTGAACTCTCGATATCCAACCCCAGCGTTGGCTCATCGAGAAAGACGACCTCCGCTCCCCCGGCGAGAACGCTCGCCAACGATACTTTCTGTTTCATTCCACGTGATAACTCGCGGACGGGGACATCTGCTTTTTCGGCAAGTCCTAGCTGCGTCAGGAGCCGTTCATGGCGCTCGCGCACTGAATCCGGATCGACACCGCTGATCGTAGCAAAATATCGGAGGTTTTCCTGAACGGTCAACCGCCAGTAATCGTTGCGCGCTCCCTCGAGCATCGCATCGACGGACGCGTACGCATCACGCGGCCGGTCATAGACGTCGATGCCCCGAATTCGAACAGTCCCTCCATCCGGAAGGACCATTCCAAGGATCGACTTGATGAGCGTTGTCTTTCCGGCGCCGTTTGGCCCTAACAACCCGACAATCGATCCGGTTTCGATTTCGAACGAGACGTCATTGACGGCGGTGATCGCAGCCGTTCCATCACCGAAGCGTTTTTTCAAACCGGTAACAGAAACGGCAGCGTCGTGATCGTCTACCGTTGCGGTGTCGACACCACCAGGAACGTCATGGACAGGCTCGATTTCCTCACTGACAGCACTGTCGTCAAACGATGGACGGTCCACGGATTTCGAAGCCGATCCTTCACCGGGTGCGATACCGTCAACCTCACTGCTCGAGGGCCTACCGTTGTCTCGCACGGTCACAGTCGCAATTCAGGAGAGCCAGCTACAAAAACACGAGGCCAACAGGTCGCTTTTGTTTACAGGCTGTCGAGGCAAATGCGGCGGGGCTTACGAGTGGTTCATACGGTCTGCTGTACCGATTTACCGCCGATCACCAGAGATGGGGTCGATGATCGGAGGTGATTGATTACAGCAGTCCGTATCACGCACTAATTACAAAACCGTCGTGCGATCGGCTGTGTACTGCTGTTCAGTGGCTCCTCTGTGCCTAAATCTCCCTGTTTCGGCGACATGGAAAAACAGACTCGTTCCTTGATTCTCAGTAGGCAGACACCGTTTTGCATGTGTCATATCTAGCCAAAACACACCGATCTGCTCATGTCTTTTAGCGATTTTGTCAGCGACCGAGAAAAACACCTCGAGAGAAAGCGGCTGAGAGAACTGCCTCGAGAGAAGAAAATTCAACACGTCGGACTGACAGACACCATTTTGCACGTGTCTTGGATGGTCGAGAGACATCATGAGAGACGTGAAATTCCAGAATCGGATACCGGAGACACCGTTTTGCATGTGTCTTAGCACCGTTTTGCATGTGTCCAGGCTGTCGAAATAGAGCAGCGGATGGATGATATTCCAGAATTAGATACCGGAGACACCGTTTTGCATGTGTCTGGTTGGAATCGATTGGAAGTGTTGGAGTGTTGAGGTTAAGTTCCGAACACACAGACACCGTTTTGCAAGTGTCTTCACTCACGAGAGTGGCCCCTATCCGAACAGCGGCTGGAGAATCAGAAAGACCGGCTGCTACGCGAATCGAGAATTCGCGGGTTTCAAGCTTGGAACAACCAGAAGCGGTCGGTCTTTGACCTCCCTTGCTTCTTCCTAGTTGCAATACGGTTCTGGTTAAATCCAGCACTACTAAAAGGCTTCGATTTTACAAGAGTCGTGTGGGTGGATACCTCCGAAATCGAACCTATTTTATTCACCATATTCTCCAGTATCCCCACTCATTTAACCGCTCTTCTACCACCCCACCTCTTTCCTAGCAGAGACACTTGCAAAACGGTGTCTGTGTGTCCCCCCTCTATGAGTCATACGAGACACACGCAAGCTGGTGGAATAGGCTTAATACGGTTGACTGATATCTCCCTCTATGGGACTCTTCGACATCAAAAACGAAATCTTCGAGGACAAGAGCGTCCTTCGCGAGACGTACGTTCCTGATGAACTTCCTGGCCGGGAGGAGGAGATGTACGACTACCGATTCGCGCTCGAGGATATCAAGACTGGGGACGAACCGAACAATATCCTCGTATACGGCGAGACTGGCGTCGGAAAGACTGTTGCAACCCGTCGAATTCTCGGTGCGTTAAGCGACGCGGTCGAAGACCAAGACGACGTCTCGTTTGAGCACGTCTGGGTCAACTGCAAGGACAAGACGTCGTATCAAGCAACAGTCGATACTGTCAATGAACTTCTCGACTTCGAAGACCGGATCAAAGGGACTGGACACTCTCGGTCCGACGTGTTGAATATGCTTTGGCGCGAGATCGACGCACTCGATGCGACACACGTCATGATCGTGCTAGACGAGGTCGACAGTCTAGGGACGGATGATTCTCTCTTATATCAGATCCCACGAGCAAAGGCGAACGGACACGTCGATACGATGGTTGGCGTTATCGGGATTTCGAACAATTTCACCTTTCGAGAAAACATCTCTGCGCGCGCGAGCTCGACACTCAAGGAAGACGAAATTCATTTTTCGACGTACGACGCACCCCAACTGCAGGAGATTCTTTCACAGCGAGCCGAACTCGCTTTCAAGGACGGAGTACTCGACGAGGGCCTTATCGAATACATGGCTGCAATCGTCGCTCAAGATACTGGTAGTGCAAGAGATGCGATCGAGATTCTTCGCCTTGCTGGTCGCCTTGCTCGAAAACATCAAGATGCAACTGTTACTGAAGAACACGTGCGTGAGGCGTCTGAGCAGTTAGAACGTGTTATCGTCGAAAAGGAACTCTACTCGTTGCCGACACAGTATCATGTTCTGTTACAATCTATTGCACTCTTACAAGAACGAGGAAAACTCCCCGCACGGAGAAAAACAGTCTATAACGTCTACGAGCAGGTTTGTGAGAATATTCAGATCACACCCAAGGCCCAACGGACCATCCACGACAAGCTAAGCCAGCTCGCGCTGAAAGGGTTTCTCTCTATTACAGAAAAGAACAAAGGAGAGTCGGGTGGGAAGTACTGGGAGTACGACCTCGAAATAAACCCAGAGACAGTCAACGAAGTTCTCGACGACGTCGATCGCCTTTCTAACGTCCGCGAAGAAACGACACTGTCGCAATTTAGTTGACAGCTCGCTGTCCGACTCTCGAACTCTGGCCCTGTATCCTCCGTCAATTTGAGCTTCTACTGTACACTGTCAATTTGAGCTTCTGCTAGATTCGTACACTATTTCTAATATTGTCACATACACTTTCTAATACTGTTAGTTTCTAATACTAGTATATCACATCGATCGACGTTATCAGATCGATATTCTGCCAGTACTGTACTACTGAACGGCGGGTCAATTGCTGATCGAGAACTTGGAGTGACAGCACTGTACTGGTCGACACTCTCCGTTACAACGCATCTAAATACACTTCACTCACTTCTTTTGTAGTGATCTCTGAAAAATAACGACGTCTCTCTGTTGATCTCGTTCAGCAATCTCTCTCAGAGACACAATCATATTTTAAATTATATATCTACTATTCTCTCTATAATCTTAAATATCTTCTAAGATCGCTTTCATGGCACCTGAATTATCTCGGTGTTCGGAATAGCGCTGTCTTGTTGCCGATTCGAACTGACTGCACTGCGCCCATACGAACTATGAATTACGACCATACAAGTGTAAAACATGCTTGGCCCGACTCAGAGACGACTCGACCCCTACAAGAGTCGTTTCACTCACCGTTTCAGCGACACTGCATTCACTGTTTCAGCGACACTGCGTTCTGTACTCCCGAACGGCGAACCGATATCCGATCGTTGTCGATACGAGTTAGTCGCTGTCTGGTATCGATACTGCGATGAGCTGGTCTCCTCGGATGGAACCGTATCCGTTGTTCGGCTGTCCCGAACGAGACGTTCAGCTATAGGTCGTTTTGATCGTAATCACTCGAGCACTCCGTTGGACCTGTTCCGGAAGGTCACTCTCGTGGACGGTGTCTTCGATGCGCGTCGTTGGAACCGAGACACTGATCGCGCCCAGAACGTCACCTCCCTCGGTGAGAATCGGCGCGCCGACGGCACGCATCCCGGTGATTCGCTCCTCGAGGTTTAGCGCGTAGCCCTGGTCGCGGATCTTCTCGAGTTCCTCGAGAAACGCCTCCCGGTCCGTGATCGTGTGCTCGGTTCTGGCCGATAGACTGACGTCCTCGAGATACGCCTCGAGGTCGGCCGCGGGAAGCGATGCGAGATAGGATTTGCCGACGGCAGTACAGTGGAGGTCAACGGTGCTCCCGATGTGGGAGTCAGTCTGGACTGCCTTTTCGCCGGCAGTCTGGTAGATATAGACGCCGCGGAAATCCTCGACGACCATCACCTGACACCGTTCGCCTGTCGTTTGTGCGAGCTGGTCGGCTTCCGACTTTGCTGCCTCATACAGGTTGTAACGAGCGCGCGCGTGATGTCCGAGTTCGAGAAACTGAAGCCCGACTCGATACGTTCCGTCGGTCTTGACGACGTAGCCAAGCGATGTAAGCGTCGAGAGGTGGCCGTGGGCCGTACTCTTCGAGACTGAGAGGGCGTTTGCGACGTCAGTCACGCCTGCGCCCTCGTTGTCTCGGATGTACTCGAGTACCTCGAAGGTCGTTTCCACCGACTGAACTCGACCCGGTGTGCTGGCGGTCATACGCTGTGATTGGTTCTCGAGGCTCTAAGTTCTTTCTAGCCGAACAGCTGTTCTGTGTACCCAAACGGGTGGCGCTGTGGCAACGGGTGTTTCGCCGTGTGTATGTGGGTACTTCCCTATGTGAGTGTTTATTATTGTCTGGGTAGGATCTGCCATTCTTGATACTCGTTCTCTCGAGTGGCTGTTCCCTTCTGCCGAACGACATTGTTCGTCTGCGGATCGTTCGTCGATCAGATACCGTGGCTTCGAACGTCCGATGTTCGGGATAAGTTTACATAGGAGACCGCACGAATCTCGTACTATGGCAGAACCCGAGTTCGGCGAGCAGACGATAGACGATTCAGTACCAAAGGTCCGCGACGCCGCAGACGTCACAGTCGACGTCGAAACGGATGTGCTCATCGCTGGCGGTGGCGGTACGGGACTCGTCGCTGCGCTTGCGGCGGCGGATCGAACGGATGGGATGGTCACTGTCCTCGAGAAATCACACCGGTTGGGAGGGAACACGTCGCTGTCGACGGGGATGATTCCCGCCGCGGGGACTCGGTTCCAGCGCGAGGCGGGAATCAACGAGACGCCTGCCGATATGGCTCGTGATATCCTCGAGAAAAACGACTACGAGGCCGACGAGGCGATGGTCGAACACCTCTGTACCGAGAGTACGAACCTGATTCACTGGCTGGTCGACGACTGGGATATCACGTTACAGTTCGTCGACGATTTCACGTATCCACAACACTCAACGTATCGGATGCACGCGCCGGACGGGCGCAATGGCGAGAACCTGATCGAGGAACTTGGCGAGAGAATCGAGGCTACGGACAATATCGAGTTGCTTTTGCACACCCCCGTCAGGCAACTTGTGGCCGATGGTGACACAGTCGTCGGTGCCGTCGCCGGCGAGACACACGAGGAAGTGATCGGCGCACAGAAGGTCATCCTCGCAACCGATGGCTTTGCTGGCAATCGGCGGATGGTTGAGCGCCACTGTGGGCAGATTTCTGATGCGCTGTATTTCGGTTCGGACGGCAACACCGGTGACGGCATTCGCTGGGGTGCCGCACTCGACGCCGAACTGGCCTGTATGGACTCCTACCAGGGACACGCGACGGTCGTTCAGGGGACGGGAGCGCTCTCGACGTACGCCGTCATCATGAACGGTGGGTTCCTCGTCAACGAGGCTGGCAACCGCTTCGGCAACGAGGCGAAAGGATACTCGGCGCTGGCGATTGACGTCGTCGAACAAGCCGACAGTGTCGCGTACGAAATCTTCGACGAACGGATCTTCGAGAAACTCGAGGGTGAGTTCGACGACTTCGACGAAGCGGTCGAACTCGGCTCGTATCTCAGTGCACCCGATATCGAAACGTTGGCGACGGAACTCGGCTGTGATCCGGCAGCGACGGCTGATGCCCTCGAGTCGTACAACGACGCTATTCGCGACGGGAAACCGGATTCGGTCGGCCGCAGCGACGGCCGATCCGTCCTCGAGCCACCGTTCTACGGGGCGACAGTAACTGGGTCGCTGTTCCATACGCAGGGGGGACTGGTCGTCGACGAACACGGCCGCGTCCGCAAATCTGAGGGGGGCGTCGTCGAGAATCTCTATGCCGGTGGCGGAACAGCGGTTGGTGTTAGCGGCCACGGTGCCGGTGGCTACCTCAGTGGGAACGGACTCACCACTGCCCTCGGTCTCGGCCGGCTCGCTGGCGTGCACGCCGCATCGTCGATCGACGACTAGCTCAGTATTCGGACAGACATGAGTCGTCTTCGGATAGACACGGGCTCGATCCGAACTGTTGTCTTGGTTGCACTTCGTCCACCCCTGTCCTGTCAACAGAACTGTACGTGTGCGCAGGTTTATAACCGCTCGCACGACACGAGTCAGTGTATGACGAACCGGATCTGGGACGACTTGCTCTCGGAACAGGATAAACGAGTGATCGAGAAAGCAGGATACGACAAGGACGGCGCATCGTCGTGGGAATCGCGTGGGGCGGGCGAAAACCCGATGGTGCTTGTTATCGACGTCCAGCAGTTGATCGTCGGTGACGACGTTCCGATTCTCGAGGCGGTCGAGGAGTATCGAACTGCGATGGGTGATATTGCCTGGGAGGCTGTCGATCGAATCGCGGACTTTCTGTCGTTCGCTCGCGAGAACGATATCCCGGTCGGCTACACGCGTGTCGTGCCGAGTTCCTACGACGATCCTGAACACGAGGATCTCCAGATCGTCGATCCCGTCGCACCGGAACCGGCCGACACCGTTATCGACAAGAGTTACGCGAGCGCGTTCTACGGCACCGACCTGCTCGCCCGCTTGAACCGAAACGACATCGATACGCTCGTCGTCGTTGGCAACTCCACCAGCGGCTGTGTCCGGGCGACGACGGTCGATGCCCAGCAACACGGGTTCGACGTCGTCCTCCCACAGGAGTGCATCTTCGATCGCATCGAAGCCTCACACAAGATCGGCCTCCTCGACATGTGGATGAAGTATGCGGAAGTACTCGAGACCGAGGAGGTCGAGGACTACCTCGAGAGCATGGGTGAGACGGCGTGAGCTACGACCTCGTCATCGCGAACGGCACACTCGTCACCGAAGACGGACTGCTCGAGGCCGACGTGGCTGCCGAGGATGGCCAGATCGCTGCGATCGGCCGCTCTGGCTCACTCGAGGGCGACGAGGTCGTCGACGCCGACGGCAATCACGTGCTTCCGGGCGCGATCGACCCCCACACCCACCACGGGATCTACAACTCGCTCGAGGAGGACGCAGAGACCGAGAGCCGATCAGATCTCGTCGGCGGAGTGACCGCAACCGGGAACTTCTTCCGACGAGCGGGGTCCTACGAGGAAATTATGGACGACTACTTCGCGGCGGCAGAGGACAATTACCGCCACGATTATTTCTTCTCGCTTGGCTTGCTCTCGTTCGAACACGTCGAGGAGATTCCACTGATCGTCGAGGAACTCGGGATCACGACGTTCAAGTGGTATATGAACTACAAATACGCCGCCAGCGAGAAGTTCGGCGTCGATTGTGAGATGCGCGACGATTTCGGCAGCGCGTTCATCGAGGCGCTGGCCGACCAGGACGTGCCGACGACGCTCGGCTATCACTCCGAGAACGTCGAGATCACGAACGCCCTCGCGGGCGGGAACCCCTACATCGAGACCGAAGCCGACGACGACGCGCCCGAGGAGGGGTACGAGGTGTTCGTCGAGGAGTTCCCCGACTACGCGGAAGCCCAGAGCCTCGTCGCCGGCGCGAGCCTCGCCCGGCAACACGGCTACGACGACGATTTCTACGCCGTCCACGTCAGCGCCGGCCGAACGGCGGACGAACTCGCAACGCTACAGGAGGCGGGCTACGACGTCACCGGAGAGACCTGTCCCCACTATCTGACGCTGACGACCGAGGAGTGTGACGACCGCATGAAGGTCAACCCACCCGTCCGCGGTGCAGCCGATCAGGAGACGCTCTGGAACCGTCTCGCGGACGGCACGATCTCCTGTATCGGGACCGACCACTGTGCGAACACGACCGAGGAGAAGATCGGCGACACGATTCGCGAGAGTAAACTCGGCTTCCCCTCGAGTGCGACGATGCTCCCGTTGATCCTCTCGGAGGGTGTCAACGAGGGCCGAATTTCGCTCGAGCGCGCCGTCGAGGTGACCAGTACGAACACCGCGAAAGCGTGGAACCTCTATCCGAAGAAAGGGACGATCCGCGTCGGCAGCGATGCCGACCTCGTGGTCGTCGATCTGGACGAGACGAAGACGGTGACACCGGAACTGCTGCAAAGCGTCGCCGACTACTCGATCTACGAGGGTCGAGACGTAACTGGCTGGCCGACACAGACGATCGTCGGCGGCGAGGTCGCATACGAGGACGGCGAGGTCATCGCTGAACCAGGTTCGGGAACACACATCGACCGGCCAGTTTAAGACAACGAATAACGAGACTATATTATACGCAGATACGATTCAGACACCATGTCAACAACTGAACCTGGCCCACTCGATGGGCTCACCGTTATCGAAGCAGGGTCGATGATCTCCGGACCGACCGTCGGTCGGTTTCTCGCCGATTTCGGCGCTGACGTGATCAAGATCGAACATCCAGAACACGGCGACCACATCCGTAATTTCGGCACCCAGAAAGACGGGATCGGCATGTGGCACAAGTACCTCAGTCGGAACAAGCGCTCGGTCACGCTCGACGTCTCCGCCGAACGCGGCCAGACCGTCTTCCGCGATCTCGTCTCGGAAGCCGACGTCCTCATCGAGAACTTCCGTCCGGGCACACTCGAGCGATGGAATCTCGGCTGGGAACAACTCGCCGAGGACAATCCCGACCTCGTCATGTTACGGATGTCCGGCTACGGCCAGACTGGCCCGTACGCAAAAAAGCCCGGCTTCGGGACGCTTGCGGAGGCGATGAGCGGCTTTGCCTACGTCAACGGCTTCGAAGACCGCGAACCGCTGCTCCCGCCGACCGGGCTGGCGGACAACATCGCTGCCCTCTACGCGACGTTCTCGGTGATGTTCGCGCTGTACCACCGGGACGTCAACGGCGGGACCGGCCAGTACATCGACGTTAGCCTGATCGAGCCGATCTTCAACCTGATCGGCCCCTTCCCGCTTACCTACGATCAGACCGGCGAGATCGCTCGCCGATCCGGCAACCGATCGACGTCGTCTGCCCCCCGGAACGTCTACCGGACGGGCGACGATCGCTGGGTCGCACTTTCCGCAAGCGCCCAGCCACTCGCGATGCGGACGTTCGACGCTATTGGTCGCCCCGATCTGAAAGACGATCCGCGATTTGTGGACAACGAACGCCGCCTCGAGAACGTCGATGAACTCAACGCGATCATCCAGGAGTGGATGATCGAGCACACGCGCGAGGAAATCCTCGAGTCGTTCGAAGAACACGACGCGACGATCGCGCCGGTGTACAACGTCGAAGACATCATGAACGACGAACACTATCAGGCCCGTGATGCCGTCATCACCGTCGATGACAAAGATCTCGGCGAGGCAGCCGTCCAGAACACGATCCCCAAGTTCAGCGAGACGCCGGGGAGCGTCGACCACCTCGGTTCCGACCTGGGTGAACACACCGAGACCGTCCTCGGTCAGTTCCTCGAGTACGACGATGCGGTGCTCGAGGAACTCGAGTCCGAGGGGGTGATCTGATGGAGCTCCCCGAATCGGCGACGGTCGTCGAGATGCTGCCACGTGATGGATTCCAGCGCTACCCCCATTTCATTCCGACCGACGAGAAGGTCGAGATGATCAACGCACTCTCCGAGACGGGCGTCGACGAGATCGAGTGTACCTCCTTTACGCATCCGAAAGCGGTTCCGAGTCTGCGCGATGCCGACGAGGTTGCTGCACGGATCGAGCGCCACGACGACGTCTGTTATCGGGCGCTGGTGCCAAACGCCGTCGGAATGGAACGGGCGATCGAGGCCGACGTGGACAAGGTCAACGCGCTGGTCGTCATCAGTGACGCCTACCGTCAGAAGAATCAGGGAATGAGCCTCGAGGAGAACCTCAAAGAGGTCGAGGCGATCGTCGAGTTGGCCGACGGCACGGATATCGAAGTCGAGGCCGGACTCGGCACGAGCTTCTTTTGTCCGTACGAAGGCGAGATCCCACAGGAACGAACGCTGTCGGTCGTCGATCGCGTCCTCGAGGCTGGCGTCGACGAAGTGACGCTCGCGACGACGATGGGGATGGCCGATCCCCGACAGGTGACAGCCATGTTGACGGCGCTGTTCGACCACCACCCCGATGCCGACGTCGGCTTGCACCTCCACGACACGAACGGCATGAGCCTCGCAAACACGCTCGCGGCGATGCAGTGTGGTGTCGATCGGTTCGACGCCTCCGTCTGCGGGCTCGGCGGGGGGACGATCCTCCCCGGCGGGCTCGGTGACGTCGGCAACACGCCGACGGAGGACCTCGCCAATATGCTTCGCGATATGGGTATCGAGACGAACATCGACTTCGATCGGCTCACCGAGGTCGCCGAGACCGTCGCGGAACAGCTCGGGCTCGGAACGCCGAGTCGAACACTGATGGGCGGCACCCGCGAACAGGTGCTCGCGACGACGGATGCACAACCAGCTCCCAAAAAATAACACGCAGACACACGATTCACTATGACAGGAAAAACGATAACCGAAAAGATCCTCTCGGATCACTCCGGCGAGGACGTCAGAGCGGGCGACTATGTCGAAGCGCGCGTCGATGAGATGATCGGTCACGACGTGACCGGACCACTCGCGATCGACGCGTTCGAGGACGTGACCGGTGAGGACCGCGAGTTAGCCGCCCCCGACAGCACCGTTTTCACGATTGACCACCACGCCCCGGCCGACGGCGTCAAGGCAGCGAACAACCACAACATCGTCAGAGCGTTCGCTGAGAAGTATGGCGCACACCAGTACGAGATCAACGACGGGATCTGCCACCAGGTAATGATCGAGGAGGGGTTCGTCGAACCCGGCGACCTCGTGGTCGGCGCTGACTCACACTCGACGACCTACGGCGGCCTCGGCGCGTTCGGTACCGGCGTCGGATCGACCGACCTTGGGACGACGTTTGCGACGGGCGAACTGTGGTTTCGCGTCCCCGAGACGATTCGATTCGAGGTCCACGGCGACCTCCCCAAGGGCGTCTACGCGAAAGACCTGATCCTCAAGTTCATTGGTGACGTCGGCTTCGACGGCGCGACCTACAAAACCGCCGAGTACGCCGGGTCCGCGATCGCAGACCTCCCGATTCACCAACGACTCGTCCTTGCCAACATGGCGATCGAGATGGGCGGTAAAGCCGGCATCGTCGAACCCGATGACCGGGTCGTCGACTATCTCGAGCACCAGGCCGATCTCGAGGTGTCGATCGACCCTGACCTCGCTTCCGACGACGACGCGACCTACGAGGCTGTCCACTCCTATGAGGGTGCAGACCTCGAGCCACAGGTCGCAAAGCCGTCGAACCCCGAAAACGCCGTCGGCGTCGACGACGTGGTCGGCATCGACGTCGATCAGGTGTTCGTTGGCACCTGTACGAACGGTCGCTACGAGGATATCCGAGTCGTCGCTGACGCCCTCGAGGGCGAGCAGGTCGCCCCCGGAACCCGGCTGATCGTCGTTCCTGCCTCGGGTGCCGTCTACGAGAAATGCCTCGAGACCGGTGTTCTCGAGGCGCTCGTCGCGGCTGGTGCGACGTTCCAGAGTGCGGGGTGTGGCCCCTGTGCGGGCTACCATCAGGGCGTCCTCGGCGATGACGACGTCTGTCTGGCGACGGCGAACCGGAACTTCCCCGGTCGGGAAGGGTCGATGGACAGCCGCGTCTACCTTGCCAGTCCCGCGACCGCAGCCGCGACCGCACTGTACGGCGAGATCACCGACCCGCGGGAGATCGAGACCGAGCGCTACGACGACCATGCCACTGCCGACCTGGGGGTGGTTCGATGAGCCTCGACGAACCCGGCCGTGCCTGGGTCTTCGGCGACGACATCGACACCGACCAGATCACGCCCTCGAGATTCATCGTTTCCACTGATCCCGAGGAACTCGCGACCCACGCGTTCAACGATCTGCGCCCCGAGTTTTCGGCGAACGTCAGCGAGGGTGAGTTCCTCGTCGCCGGCGAGAACTTCGGCGGCGGCTCCTCGCGAGAGCACGCTCCACTGTCGCTGATCGGTGCTGGCGTCGATGGTGTCGTCGCCCAGTCGTTCGCCCGGATCTTCTTCCGGAACGCAATCAATCTCGGGTTGCCGGTCATGATCTGTCCCGACGCGGATCGGATCGATGACGGCGACGAGATCTCGCTCGATCTCGACGCTGGTGTAGTTCACAACCATGAAACGGATGAGGCGTACGATGCAGAGCCGCTCCCACCGTTCTTGCAGGAACTGGTCGACGAGGGCGGGCTCAAACCGTACACGAAGCGAAAACTCGGAACGGCTGACTGAGGATCACCGCTCGCGTACTGTTCGTTTGAGCACGAACACTGTCTCCAGTCACGTTTTCTCTCAGGCGTACCGATCCTCGAGGTCGCGCCATCGCTCGAGGTCGGTGACTGCGTCCCGCGTTTCCCACGTCGCGAGTTGGTCCGTCAACCCACGCTCGTCTCCCGTCTCGAGGAGGTGTTCGTACACGCGCTCGAGCACCTGGAGTTTCGCCTTCTGTGCGGTCGTCGCGAACAGCATGAGATCGTAGCCGAGTTCCTCGAGTCGGTCGGCCGGGAGCAGCGGCGTCTTGCCGCCGTAGGGAACGTTGATTACGAGCGGGATCGCCGCCAGCTCCGCGCCGATCTCCTCGAGGTGAGCGTCGGTCTCAGGTGCATCGATGAACACCATGTCTGCCCCGGCATCGGCGTAGGATCGACAGCGATCGATGGCGTTCTTGAGGCCGGAGATCGCGACCGCGTCGGTCCGTGCGATGACGACGAACTCGTCGTTCGTTCGGGCGTCACAGGCGGCCCGAATTTTGCCACACATCTCGGCTGTCGAGACGAGCGTCTTGTCCGCGAAGTGGCCGCATTTCTTCGGCGCGTCCTGATCTTCGATGTGGACGCCAGCAGCACCAGCCCGTTCGAACTCCTGTATCGTCCGGTGAACGGAGAGGGCGTTGCCGTACCCGTCGTCGGCGTCGGCGATGACTGGCCGCTCGACTGCGCCGGCGATCTGTCCGACCCGCGTGACCATCTCGGTCATCGTGGTCAATCCGATATCGGGACCGCCATGAACGGACGAGGAGACCGCGTTCCCGCTGACGTAGAGGACGTCTGCACCCGCTCGCTCGGCGAGCACACCCTCGAGGGCGTCTGCGACACCGGGAGCGAGGACGATACCATCCGAGTCGAGCTGTTCGCGCAATGAGTGGTCGGTCGTTGCCATAGCTCTCTCAGTGTCGAACAGCTGTAAATGAGTACTGGTTGTCACGCGTTTCTCGGTGGCGGAACCTGCTCAAACTGTCGACAGTTCGTCTGTCAGTACTCGTCGTGTGAGGACTGGCCACCGGTTCGGAGTACGGCTCCGACGTCGCGAGCACTGTGTCCGCTCGTCGAACGAACGATTTCGATCGCTCGGTCCGATGTTTCGTCTGCGAGGCCGTACGCCAGTAGCGTTCTGATCCGATCAGTGAACTCATCGTCGGGGATCGGATCGCGGTAATCACCCCGCGGATAGGCTCGTTCGCCGCTGACCGCGGTCCCGTCGCGGAACTCGACGGTCACTCGAGCACCCCAGTTCTCGGGAAACGCGGCATCGAACTCGGCGGCGGCCTGGACGTCGACTCTCTCTGCGAGTGCTTGGACGGCCTCGTTGGCGATCGCGTCCGGCGTGAACTGCTCGAGGGTCACGTCGCCGCTGTAGAGCTGGCGGGCGAGGACGTAGGGTATCGAGAACTTCGCGCCCGTCAACGTTTCCGGGGAGGTGTGGGCCATGTCGACTGCGTTCGCATACGTTTCGACGAGTAGCCGATCGATCGCCTCGGGCTCGAGTTCGGCGTCGATCTCGCGGAGCGCATCGAGTGGTGCGTGAGTGTACCGACACGACGGATATGGTTTGAAGTAGTTTTCCGTGATCGCCCAGTCTGTTCCGAGATCGGCGAACAGGTGAGTGAACCCGTCGGGGAGCAGGTCCTCGAACGGCTCGTACACCGTCTTTACCGTTGTCCCAGAGCCGGGGATTCCGGCCTGTGCGAGCTGTGCCATTGTGACACCGACGCCCGCGGAGGCTCCTGCAGTCACGTTCCGTGACGGTGGCCCCTCCGTATAGGGATCGTCCATCGACACTACAGCGCGGTTCGCTGCGAGCCGAAACGTCTCGTGGACCGTCGACGGGTCGGGATCCGTACAGAGAATGCCCGCAACTGCGGGGCCGACGGTTGTCCACGTCGCGTGTGGGTTTCGGACGAGCCACGGGACCGCGTCGTTGAGCTGTGCTTTCATCGCGAAGATCGCTTCCTCGAGTCGCGCACAGAGTTCGTAGGCTCGCACACAGCTTTCGACCAGCGTCTCGCCGTCGGCATCGGCGTGCTCTGCCATCGCAAGGCCACCGGCGACGATGCCGGAGCCGACGTGGCCGCCAGTGTTGTGGCCTTCCTCGATTTCTTGGACGATTGCCGCCGTTCCGTTCAGCGTCGCGGCCTGGATCGGTGCCGTCGTTCGACTCGAGCCGACGACTGTCGACTCGCCCGGCGGGAGGTCGACCGTCTCCCATGCCTGTGCGTACGGCTCGGCAGCGCTCCCGGCGACCATCGCCGCGAGCACGTCCGCGACGGTCGTTTCGCCGCGTTTCAGTACCGGCTCCGGAACCGGTGTCTCGAGGAACTCGAAAATCGCTGCTTCCCAGTCTGTCGTCGGTTCGGGGCTGTCGGCAGTCATCGGGACCACCCGACGGCCGCTGAATCAGCTGGTCGGTGGCTCACTATCTGATCTATTGCGGCGTGGCGCTCGCCTTCGTGCGACGTGCCGACTGTCGAGACACTGTGAATAGCTCGCATACGAAACCAGTTCGGTGGCAGCGACCTAAAGCTATCTTGTTTGTTTGAGGGTCCCGAACACCGGCCGCTGTTCGAGGACCGATCTGTCGATTTTCCGATAGTAGTCATGCGGATAACGTTTTATCACTGGCTTGGTAACGGATAACGCGTATGAGTCAGACACCACGCGAACTCGTCGAGGAGTTCTTCGACCGAATGGCCGACGACGACACGCGCGATACGGTCGACGAACTGTTTGCGACCGATGCCGTGATCACGCTTCCCGGCGCTCGTTTCGACGGCGACGATGCCGCAACGGCGATGCTCGAGTGGCTCGAGCCACGGTATGAGTGGGCGGACAAGGAGTTCGGCGAGTGGATCGAGGCCGGCGCACACGTCGTGAGCCAGGGCACGTTGTATGGGGTTGATGCCGACGGCGACCAGTTCGAGGACGTTCGATACGTCGACGTCTATCGCATCGAAAACGGTCACATCGCGCGCCTCGACATCTACAACGATCTCGCCGCTGAGGAGGTCGTCAAATGACGGCGCGAACCAGCGTGCTCTTTTCGACGCGGGACGATCTCGAGCTCGTTCGACTGGCCGAACAACTGGGATTCGAGAGCGTCTGGGCAGCAGAAGGACAGGGCAAAACCGCGTTCGGCAAACTCGAGCGCTGGGCGAGCGCCACCGACGACATCGGACTCGCGACCGGGATCGTCAACGTGTTTTCGCGAACGCCAGCAGCGACGGCACAGGCGATCGCGACGCTCGACGCCCATTCGGACGGCCGGGCGATTCTCGGCCTTGGCGTTGCTCACCCTGGTGTCGTCGAGGGGTTTCATGGCGGCGAGTTCGACCGCCCGCTTCCCCGGACCGCGGAGTACATTCGACTCGTCAGACGCTATCTCGAGGGCGATCCGTCGTCGTTCGACGGCGAGTTTTTCACGCCCGAGCGGACGTCGTTCTGGGAGGCGTTCGAGCCTGTTCGATCGGAGATTCCGATCTACAACGCTGCACTCGGCCCGGCGAACGTCCGGTTGACCGGCCAACTGGCCGACGGTTGGCTCCCGAACCTCTACCCGCGTGCGGAGTTTCGCCGCGCCTGCGAGTGGCTCGAGACGGGACTCGAGCGGGGCGACCGCGAGCGCGACGATATCGACGTTGCGATGTACGTGCTCGTCTCCGTCGACGACGAGCCAGCGGTTGCGCGAGAGGCAGCGGCAAGACACGTTGCGACGTATTTCCGAGACATTCCGGGCTACTACGACCGTGTGGCTGCCGACGCTGGATTCGAATCGATGATCGATCAAATCAAGACTGCACCGACGATGGATGCAGCCGCCGACGCCGTCGCGGACGAGTTCTTGAACCACGTTGCAGTGGCTGGTGACGAAGCGGTTGTCAGATCACAACTCGAAGAACTCCGGACCGCGGGTGTCGACTTACCGATTGTCCGAGCCCCCATCGGTGCCGACCGCGACGCAGTCGAGGCCGTCCTCCGTTCGACACAGCCGCAGTAACGTCAGATGGTCGTCCGGTGTGCTATCCGCGCGCTGCCTGCCCACCATCGATCAGAATCGTCTCGCCGCTGATAAACGCCGCCCGATCGCTGGCGAGAAACGCGACCAGCTCGGCAACGTCTTCCGGTTCGCCCAGCCGATCGATTGCGGTCTTCGCCCGAAACGCATCTCCGTTTCCATCCTCGAGGTGAGGCTGGGTCATTTCGGTACGAATGAACCCCGGATTGACTGCGTTGACCCGAACACCCTCCGGCCCGAGTTCTGCAGCCAGCGACCGCTTCATTGCGTCGAGACCGCCTTTCGAAGCACTGTAGGCCACTCGATCCGAGTAGCCGATGTGACTGAGCAGCGATGACACGGTGACGATCGTCCCGCCTGTAGCACACAGTGGCGGCGTTGCCGCTTTGATCGCGTTGTACGCACCAGTCAGGTTCGTCTCGATGACGTCGTGCCACCGCTCTGGCGACAGTTCAGTGATCGGTTTTCGTGCGACGATCCCTGCGTTATTCACGAGGATGTCGGGGCCGCCGTGTTCGATCGCGCAGTCGACGAGTCGCTCGAGATCGGCTGGCTTTCTGACGTCGGTCTCAATCGCGTGAACCGTGCCTGGCGTGTCTGCTACGTCGTCAATCAGCGACGAACAGTCGGCGATGTCACCAGCGATGACTGTCCCACCGCGTTCTGCGAACAGTCGCCCACACGCACGACCGATACCGCCAGCTGCGCCGGTGACGATCGCCGTCTGTCCAGCAAACCACTGTTCTGTCATCGCTGTCCCCGCTGGTACGTTGCTCGATTCGGGTTTGATACTCGGAGCATCGCGTCTGACGTGGTTGCGACCCATATTATGCGTTCTGGGTACTGTACCGACCGTTCATGGACCTGATGAATGCTACCAATTCTCGTTTAGGAAACTCTTATGCTAACCCCGTATGATATACGGGTGTGAGCGACCATATACTCGAGACTGCGGACCTCACCAAAACGTTTGGCGAGTTGATCGCCAACGATGGGATCTCGCTCGGTATCGAGCGAGGGGAGGTCCACGGGATCATCGGACCGAATGGCAGCGGCAAGTCAACGTTTTTCAACACCGTCACCGGATTCTACGAGTCAGATGGTGGGCAGGTGTTTTTCGAGGGGACGGACATCACCGAGATGGGGCCTGACGAGATTGCTCGAAACGGGTTGGGGCGAACGTTCCAGATTGCCTCTCCGTTTACCGATCTCACCGTTCGCGAAAACCTATTGAGCGTCTATACTGACGGTCTCAGATCCGGGCTTCGGATCTCGTCAGAAAAGCGAGCCCGCGCACAGGAAATCTTAGAACAACTCGAGATCGAACACATCGCCGACCACGAGGCGAGCGATATCAGCGGTGGACAACAGCAACTGCTCGAACTCGGCCGGATCCTGATGCTCGATCCGAGCTGTATCATGCTTGACGAGCCGACGGCCGGCGTCAACCCGGCACTCCAAGAGCGCATTCTGGATCACCTCCGTGAGCTGAACGAGGAGGGGCGGACGTTCGTAATCATCGAGCACGACATGAGCGTCATTTCAGGGTTGACGGATCGGGTCAGCGTCCTCAATCAGGGCCAGATCGTGACGCAGGGTGATTTCGAGACCGTCACCAGCGACGACCGCGTCAGGGAGGCCTATCTCGGCGAGGAAACCGATCCCAACGCCGGCCTTGACGATGCCCTCGGGGAAACACCGTCGACAGCAGGGGCGACTGCCGACCGTCTCGACGACGGTCCCACAGCAACCACGTCCGGTAGCGTGACCGCGACAGGAGACGGTGGAACGACGGCCCAGACGTCCCAGATCCCGCAGGTGACACCGAAGACCAATGGCCCGACGAAACGGCTGGTCGCAGAAAACATCGTCACTGGGTACGGAAATCACACCGTTATCGATGGCGTTTCCGTCGAAAGCCACGACGGGATCACGTGTATTTTCGGTCCGAACGGCAGCGGCAAATCGACGCTGCTCAAGGCTCTGGTCGGTGCTGTTCCGATCTGGTCCGGCTCGATCAACTACGGTGAGACTGACGTGACCGAGACCAACGCCTATCAGAACTTAGCCCACGGGATGGTGATGCTTCCACAGGACGGTGGCATCTTCGGTAATTTGAGCGTTCGGGAGAACTTGCTGCTCGGCGGATACCGTATCGACGATCGGTCCGTTCGCACGGATCGTTTCGATACCGTCCTCGAGGCGTTCCCAGCCCTCGAAGACAAACTCGATGCCGATGGCAAATCCCTCTCGGGCGGTCAGCAGATGATGCTGAGCTTCGGCCGGGCAATGATGACGGGGTCCGATATTTTCTTGCTCGACGAGCCCAGTGCCGGACTCGCACCCTCGCTGGTCGACGACGTCTTTTCGATGACCGAGACGCTCGTCGAGCAGGGTGCCCAAGTAATTCTCGTCGAACAGAACGTCAGAGATGCGCTTCGGATCGCAAACCACGTCTATATCGTCGCACAGGGACAACTCCAGTTCGAAGGCCCGGCACACGACCTGCTCGACGAGGACGAACTCGTCGAACTCTATCTCGGACTCGAGTAAGTCGTTTAGCGTTCTATAATCACTCAAAGCGGACTGTTTTGATCGTGCTCTCCTCTTCTCGAAGACGTGTAATTGAACGGTAACAAAATTATATATAGGTTGCTTGCACACTCCAGTGTATGGGTACACGTAGCAACCGGAACCCCAGACGCAAGTTTCTCAAATACATCGGTGCAGCTGGTACCGTTGGCCTTGCAGGCTGTATCGGTGCCGACCCTGGCGAGGATGACGACGTCGACAGCGATACGGTCGTCATCGGTTCGAACCATCCGCTCAGCGGCAATCTCGGTGGGACGGGGACGCGAATGGACAACGCTGTCCAGCTGGCCGCGATGCTCAAAAACGAAGCCGGCGGGATCGAGTCGCTCGACGGTGCCGAACTCGAGGTCATCAGCGGCGACAATGAGGGTGCACAGGAACTCGGCGGGGAGATCTCCGACGAACTTATTGATGACGGCGCGGACGTGCTGACGGGCTGTTTCTCCTCGCCGGTCACCAATGCGGCTACTCGAGCAGCCGAACGGGCGGGGGTTCCGTTTGTGATCTCCGTGTCTGTCGCCGACGCCATCCTTCAGGGGGCGGAGATGGAGTACATCTACCGGCCACAGCCACCAGCGACACAAATGGCGGTCGACCACGCAGAACTGATGCCACAGGCGATCCGTGATGCCGGGCAGGATATCGATACTGCTGGGATCTACTATATCGATATCGACTTCGGTCAATCTGTCCGCGATGGCCTCGAGGAGGAGTTGCCAAAGCACGATATCGAGGTCGTCGAAACGGTCGGGATTGGCTTCGGTGAGACGGCAGACACGCAAGTCACACAGCTTCAGGCAGCCGATCCAGATGCCGTGATTGCGATCTCCTATGAGGGCGAGACGGTCGAACTCGTTCGAGCTATGGACGACCAGGACTACCAGCCACCGTTCCTGACCGGGTGTGCGAACGAAGCGCTCAATGACCGACGTGCGCTCGAGCAGATGGGTGACACCACAGAGGGTGCGCTGGCAACGAATTTCGCACTCGATCCGACCAACGACCGAGCTGGCGAGGTTCGCGAACGGTTCGAAGACGAGTTCGACCAGTCGTTCGATGCCAACGTCGCGATGACGTATGCGGCGACGGAGGTCATCATCGCTGCTATCGAAGAAGCTGGTTCCAGCGAGCCGGACGCGATCAACGATGCCCTCGCCGAGATTGAAGTGACTGACCACATTGCTGCTATGCCACCGATCACGTTCGACGAAAACGGTGAAAACGAGAACGCGCTGGCCCCACTGTTTCAGGTACAGGATCTTCAAGACCGTGTCGTTGCTCCGGCAGAGTTCGCCGAAAGCGAGATTGATCTCTAACGCTACTCAATGTTTGCCACGTTTGCTATTGGACAGACGGTCCCCGTCGAACTATTCGGTTTCTCTTCGGAGACAGCGGCCGTGCCGCTGTTCATCGATCTTTCGATCGGGTTACAACTCCTGGCGTTTGCGATCCTGCTAGGCGGGATTTACGGACTTGTCGCGCTTGGATTGACGATGATCTTTGGGGTGATGGACGTCATCAACTTCGCACACGGTGCGTTGATGGTCGTCGGGATGTATGCCGTGTGGTGGATGACGAACGGGCTCGGTCTCAACCCGTTTTTGACGATCCCGATCGCCGTTGCCTTACTGTTCGTCTTCGGCGTGCTAATCCATCTCACAACGATTGCCCCTATCATCGACGCGTCACAGGAGAACCAGCTGATCGTCACGTTTGGGGTCCTGTTAATCATCGTTAGCACGATCGAGATCGCGTTTTCGGCCGATCCGCAGAGTCTCGACATCGATCTGGGCTCTGTCGGTATTGCTGGCATCTATCTGCCCGAGGGACAGCTGTATGCGCTCGTATTCGCGATCCTCGCCGTGATCGTATCCTGGGCGTTCTTACAGTACACACAACTCGGACGCGCGATTCGTGGGACCGCGGATAACAGGGATGCAGCCCAGTACGTTGGTATCAACGTTCCGCGAATTGATTACCTGACCTTTGGTCTCGGTGCGGCGCTCGCCGGTCTCGCCGGTGCAGTCATCCCGCTGTTCCAGCAGATCAATCCACACCTCGGTGATGCCTACCTGATCAACGCGTTCGTGATCGTCGTTCTGGGCGGGCTGGGCTCGTTCCCCGGTGCGTTGCTCGGCGGCATGATCATCGGATTCGTCCACGTGTTCGGGCAGTTTTATCTGCCTGGGTCGGGGTACCAGATCGCAATCTTCTGTATCTTCATTCTCGTGTTGCTGTTGAAGCCATCGGGGCTACTTGGAGGTGATAGTAATGAGTGAGATATCGACACAAAACGATTCAGCACGACTCAACCGTGCTCGGCTGCGGTACCGACAGTTCCGCGGGCAGTGGTATTCGACACCGTTGTTACTCACGGCCATCTTCGGGACGTTGCTCGTCTTACCGCTGACGCTGAACCTGTATGCATTCGGGTTCAGTCTCGGCACCTGGGTGAGCGTCCACATGCTCATCATCACGCTCGTCTGGGCAACTACCGGACAGGCATGGAACATGATGTCCGGTTACACTGGTCAGTTCTCGTTCGGACACGCCGCGTTCTTCGGGCTTGGCGCGTACGGGACGATCCTGCTGTTGAGCACGTCCGGCGTTAACCCATGGCTCGGCATGTTCATCGGCGCAACCATTGCCGGACTCTATGGACTGGTGATCGGCGTGCTTTGTTTCCGCTACGATCTCCGTGGCCACTATTTCGCACTGGCGACGCTTGCCTTCGCTGAACTACTCAGATACACGTTCAACACGTTCCCACAACTCGGTGGGGCGAGTGGCTTCTTCAAACCACTCCCCAGACAGTACGCCGATGAGTTCGGATTGGCTGCGTTCCAGTTCGACAGTGTACTCCCCTACTACTACGTCATTCTGGTGTTCCTGATCATCGTTACCGGCGTCTCGCTCGTAATCAAACAGTCCCGACTTGGACTGTACATGTTCGCGATTCGTGAAAACGAAGACGCTGCAAGCGCTGTTGGTATCCCGACCTACCGGTACAAGCTCGTTGGGATCACGGTGAGTGCGTTCTTTACCGCGTGGGCCGGCGCGTTCTGGGCCATGTACTTCGACACCATTCGCCCGGAAACGGTCTACGATATCCTCATCAACGTCGAGATCTTGCTGCCAGCTATCGTTGGTGGGATCGGGACCGTTATCGGACCGATCGTCGGCGCGTTCATCGTTATCCCCCTGAGCGAAATCGTCCGACAGTTCATCAATCTCCCCGGACTCGATCGTATCGTCTACGGTCTGCTCCTCATCGGGATCGTCCTCTACAGTCCACAGGGAATCGTCTCGTGGCCTGGACGGTTCTTCGAGATCCTCGAGCAGCGCGGACTCTACGAGAACACGATCGACAACGATGACTCGAGGCCGGACGAATGACCGAACACCAGCCGCTCGCTCGGTTCGTTGCCGACCTGTCATACGAGGCGCTCCCGTCGGACGTTCGTGATCGCGTCGGTCTCGTGGTCGCCGATACGGTCGGCGCGATCATCGGCGGGTCAACGACGGAACCGGTCCGAACGCTCCGAACGCAGTACACAGCTCACGAGACGGGCGAGGCGTCCGTCCTCGGAACACCCTCGTCTGTCTCGGTCGCTCACGCTGCGACCCTCAACGGGATCGCCGGGACCGTCCTGGAACTCGACGAAGGTCACAAACGGGCGGCCGGCCATCCGGCGATTCACGTCCTGCCAGCAGTTCTCGCCGTTGCCGAAGCGGACAACGGCACCACCAGGGACATGCTGACGGCGTTCGTCGCCGGCTACGAAACCGCCGCTCGGGTTGCCCGCGCGTGTCAACCGCTCGCTGACGGCTACCATCCACACGGTGTGTGGGGTGTCGTCGGTGCCGCCGCAGGCGTTGCAAACTATCGCGGGCTCACAGCCGAGTCAGTCGCGGAGGCGCTTCGGATGGCTGCGAATCACGCACAGCACACTCGCTTCGAGGCCGCACTCGAAGGCGCAACAGTCAGAGACACGTATGCAGGGATGGTTGCACCCGCTGCCATCCGCGCCGTCGACCAGGCCCAGGCCGGGTTCTCAGGGGTCGATGACGGCATCAGGCTCCACCTCGAGTCGGTCGCCAGCGGCGCTGTCGAACCGATTCCGACGGCGACACTCGGCGATGAATGGGAGATACTCGAGGGCTACTTTAAGGTCCATGCTGCCTGTCGGTACACGCATCCGTCGCTCGATGCCATCGACGACCTCTCGGGCGAGACCGAACTCGATCCCGAGACCATCACGTCGGTGTCGGTCGAAACGTATCCGGCAGCGGCCGGGCTTGCGGAGCCAACGCCCGAAACGAGGCTCGCAGCGAAGTTTTCGATCCCATTTGCGATCGCATCACGGCTCGTCCACGGCCACGCGGGAAAAGCGGCGTTCGAACCGGACGCGTTCCGGGCGGACGTCTACGAGCTCTCGAGCCGTGTGACAGTCGAGTCCACACCGGCATTCGCCGCTGCCACCCCGGACAGTCGGGGGGCCCGCGTCACACTGAACCACGGTGGAGAAACACTGTCGGCGACGGTCGAACACGCCCGCGGCGGGGCGACTCGTCCGTTCGACGAACCACGACTTCGCGAGAAGTTCGACTCACTCGTCAGTCCGGTTCTCGGTGCAGCCGCTGTCGACACTGCGTGGGAAACGGCTCGCTCGAGGACGGCGACCGATGTCTCAGCTCTGTGTGAACAACTCACACCATCGGCGGCCGAATAGCGGAAGTGGATGCAGAGCAGCCACTCCGTCAATTGCCTCGAGAGACGACTTCTTTTGTTAACGAGCGACTCCGTCGGTTTCGCGGACAGCGAGCGATCTCGATCCCTCGAGTAGTCGGCCCGAAGCGATCGTGTGGTGCCCCCTTTCTCTCCGGCTTCGCCGTTTGCGTGGTCCGTGGGATCGAAGCGCCCGTGCTATCCTCACGGCGTGAGCGAAGTGTGTGAGTAGGGCGAAAAGAGCGCGTTCGTCTGGCTGTCCACTTGTCGATGGGTTCGTTCTCTCCCGTGTTTTGATAGTGGCTATTCGGTCTTGACTGGTCTTTTACCAGATCCTATACTATCCTGTATATATTATGTATTTATAGATGCTGGTTGCTGGATCTCTTCCTCATATAGCAACCTCAAATCTTGGTATAGGCTCTCTAAACTATTTTAGTCCGTTTATTTCTGTGTTATACTCTCCCGTTTCCGTCCTTGTATCCGAACAGAACCGCTGCATCTAATCTGATCCAAATTGGCGATACTGGGTTGTAAACCTGTTTTACTGGTCACTTACTCTCTACGCTGCTTTTCGATCCTTCCCTCCCGCTATATCATCAATAGAACTATAGTATACTAAAACTATAGAGAAAATTATAAAGCAGTATTCGTTCACGGCTGACGCCGTTCGCTCCTCGAGGACGGGGCTTGGGGCCTCATACGATCTGCTGTACCGATGTATCGCCGATTACCGACCCGCCGCTGATGTTCAGCGGTACGTGACTATAGCAGACCGTCTCAACTCGAGACTGTTTCGGGTGGGATTTTGTGAAGTGGTCCGGTCACGACGACGCTCGCTCACGTCGTCTAATTGTGGAAGTCGTACGTCGAGAACGACTGGGCAGTGACTGGGTCCGTTCTTGTTTGCTTTGCAGACGCAATTTCGAACCAGAATTCTATGTGTTCCAGTCTGGATAGCACTGTGGTTAGCAGCGCTTCGGACAAATCCTGGTGGAACTACCACTCCGATTACTCCTGCTCGATGTCGATTCGTTCGAACTGGCCTCTGCCGGTTTGCTTGTGGCTCTCTGCCAGTGCAGACGACAGGAGCGTTCGTTCCGCTTTGCGGAGGTGTTCGTGAAGCGTTGCTCGACTGATCTCCAGTTCTTCGGCGAGTTTCTCGTTCGTGATCTCGCGAGGCCAGTCGTAGTACCCACGCGAAAGTGCCTCGGTGACGACGTCGCGTTGTCGTTCGGTGAGCGAAGACTCGGTGGAGGCCCTGAACTCCTCGAGTTTCCCGAGCGTAACCGTTCCGAACCCGCCTAAGTCGTCGATGATGTTCTTTAAGTCTTCGCGCCGGAATACGAGGATGTTGTACTCGCGCTGGCGACCCGATACTGTGTTCGATCGACGCAGCGTCCCGTGGTTCTGGTAGATCGCCGAGTGTGCACCACACGAGGGTTTGGTAACCAAGAGGTTCTCATCATCGAGGCGGTTGACATGCTTGACGTGGTCTGCGGCCTCGAGTTCTGCCTGAAAGGTGTCGGCATGGGGGCCGGCACGGAGAACGAAGGTCACGAACCCGTTCTGAATCTCTTCGATCTCGATCGGAATTGGTGTGTCGACGTCGGCCGTGAGCCGTCGGAGAATACACTCGCGGTGCTGAGTGAAATGGACTGTCGCGATAAACATCTCTCTTTTGTATGTGGGCGTGTCCCATGGCTAAAAAGATACGCGACGTGGTCCGACCTCCTGTGAGGGACTACCCACACCACCCGTAATATATGAATAGCCAACAGCTGTTGGGATAACGCTTACTCCCCGACACGGTGACACTCATAGTACACGGTACCATATGACATATAATCTCGGCGTCGACGTCGGTGGGACGTTCACAGACGTCATCGTTTTCGACGAAACGACGCATGAACTCACGATAGACAAGGTCCTCTCGACACCGGCCAATCCCTCCGAAGGGGTGATCCACGGCGTGAAAGAGGCAACGGAGAAGGCAGGAACATCGGTGTCGGAACTCGAACTCCTGTTTCACGGCACGACAGTCGTCACGAACATGCTCTTAGAGGAGACGGGCTCACGAGTCGGGCTCATCACGACGGCGGGTCATGAGGACGTCCTTCATTTGGCACGGGCGTGGACCCCCGGCCCGCTCTATGGGTGGATGGACATGGAGAAACCGGATCCGCTCGCGGATCTGGTCGACACCCGCGGCGTCGATGGAACGATCACGTCCCCCGCGGGCGAGGAGACCGAACCACTCGACGAGGACGCGGTACGGGAGGCCGTCAGGGAACTCGAAGCTGCCGGCGTCGAAGCGCTGACTGTCGCGCTGTTGAACTCCTATCTGAACCCGGCCCACGAAGAGCGCGTCCGCGAGATCGTTGCCGAGGAAGCGCCGGAGCTACCGGTCTCGATCTCCGCTGAAATCGTCCCTGAGTACGGTGAGTACGAACGGACGCTGACGACTGCGATCAACGACTATGCGCGGCCGACGGTCATCTCCTATCTCGAGGACCTCGACGAATCGCTCGGAGAGGCTGGATCGACGGCGACGATGAACGTCGTCCGCTCGGACGGCGGACTGATGAGTTCGCAAGCGGCCAAGGAACGACCGGTCGAACTCGCCCTGTCGGGACCGAGCGGCGGCGTCGTCGGCGCGGCGACCATCGCCTCGAAGAAGGGCGTCCCGGACGTGCTGACGCTCGATATGGGTGGCACCTCGACCGACGTCTCGCTCGTCGAGGGTGGCTCGGCCGAGACGACACGGCAGACGAAAGTCGGCTATCGGGAGTTCAAATCCCGATCGGTCGACGTGAACACGGTGGGGGCTGGTGGCGGCTCGATCGCTCGCGTGCAACTGAACGGGTCGCTGCAGGTCGGCCCCGAGAGCGCCGGTGCCGACCCCGGACCAGCGTGTTACGGGCAAGGCGGCGAGGAGCCGACCGTCACGGACGCGAACGTCGTCCTCGGCCGGATTCCGCCGTCGGTCCAGCTCGGCGGGCGCATGGAACTCGACCGCGAGGCCGCCCGGGACGCCGTGGCGACGATCGCTGACGAACGGGATACAACCGTTGAGGAGGCTGCACAGGCGATCCTGGATATCGTCAACGAGAACATGCACGGCGCGCTCCGCGTCGTAAGCGTCGAACGGGGCTACGACCCACGGGAGTTCGGGCTCGTCGCCTTCGGCGGGGCCGGGCCGATGCACGCCAACGCGCTCGTCGACGTGATGGACGCCTATCCACTGGTCATCCCACCAGGGCCGGGCGTCATGTCCGCCTTCGGCTTTCTCACGTCCGACATCCAAAACGAGTTCTCCGAGACGTACCTCGAGACGGACGACGACGTCGACGGCGAGGACGTCTACGAAGAGCTGCAGGCCCTCGAGGCGGAAGCAAGCGACTGGCTCGCCTCCGAGGGCGTCGACGAGGCCGACCAGACGTTCGAGTACGTCGCCGACTGTCGGTACTTCCGCCAGGACATCCAGATGTCGATCCCGGTCGACATCGAGAACCTCCGTCACGAGGCCGGTCTCGCGGAGATCAACGACGACTTCGAGGCCCGCCACGATCGCCAGTTCGGCTTTTCGCTCGACGCACCGCTCGAGATCGCGACGCTGCGCGTCATCGGCAAAGGGACGCTGCAGGGTGTCACCATCGACGAACAGGAACTGCACGACGCCGATCCGAGCGACGCCGAAATCGACTGGAGTGACGTGTATTTCGACGGGTCGTACTACGAGACGCCGATCTACGACCGAACCGAACTCCGGCCGGGCAACGAACTCGAGGGGCCGGCGATCGTCACCGACGACGACTCGACGGTCGTTATCCAACCGGACCACACCGCGACTATCGACCGCTACGGAAACATCGAAATCATCCGAGGTGAGGGACAATGAGCGACACGACACCGGCGTTCGTCGGCGACCACGACATCGACCAGACCACACTCGACATCATCGAGAGCACGCTCTCGAACACCCGCTACGAGATGGACCGGGTCGTCGAGACGACGGCGATCAGCCCCGTCATCCGCGAACAGTCCGACCAGTTCCCGCTGATCGCCGACGCCGCGGGACGGATGGTCATGGGCCAGTTCGGTTCGGCGATCGATACCATCCTCGAGAACTCGCCGTTCGACCGAGAGGACCTCGAGGACGGCGACGTGATCGCGACCAACGACCCCTACATGTGTGCCGGTGCGGTCTCGCACACGCCGGACATGCTCCTGTTGCGACCGATCTTCTACGACGGCGACCTCGTGGGCTTTTCGAGCCAGTGGGGGAACCTGATGGACGTCGGCGGGAAGACGCCCGGCAGCATGCCCGTGCAGGCGCGAACGATCTTCGAGGAAGGGATGCGACTGCCGCCGGTCAAACTCTATAAAAGCGGTGAGATCGACAGCGAACTGCTCGAGACGTTCGCTCACAACACCCGGCTGCCTGACCACGCCGAAGCCGACATCAAGGCGCTGGCGGCGGGGACGAAAGCCGCCGAAACGCGCATCCACGAACTCTGTGACCGCTTCGGCAAGGAGATCTACGTCGAGGCGTGTGACGCCATCCTCGATCGCACCCGCGATGGGATGATCGACCTCATCCGCGAGTTCATCCCCGAGGGCGAACGCTACACGTTCGAAGATTACGTCGACGACGACGGGATGGGTAACGGCCCGATCAAACTCCACCTCGAGATCTACCGGGAGGGCGACACGGTCTACCTCGACTGGACCGGCACGGACGAACAGGTGCCGGGGACGGTGAACTTCCTGCTGAACGAGAAGATGTTCAAAATGTTCACCGGGGTCTTCCTCATCATGGCCTTCGACCCGCTGCTGACGTTCAACGACGGCTACTACGACCTCTTCGAGGTGACCCTTCCCGAGGGCACCGTCGTCCAACCGGAGTTCCCGGCGGCACTCGGCAACCGACTGCCGATGATGGCCCGTCAGTTCGACGTCCTACAGGCGACGTTCTCGAAGCTCATCGACGGCTTCTCTGTCGCCGGCAGTTACGGCACGTCGCCGAACCTCGTCTACGCGGGGACGGACTCGGAGGGCAACGACTTCCAGATGCTCGAGATCCTCTACGGCGGGATTCCGGCCCGGCCGGGCGGCGACGGCCTCGACGGCCACTCGTGGTGGCCACTGTTCCGAACCGTGCCCGCAGAGTATCAGGAGGCCTACTACCCGCTTTCCATCGACGAGTACAGCACCCGCACTGACACCGGCGGGGCCGGCGAGTTCCGCGGCGGCCACGGCATCACGAAAGTCTACACCTTCGAGGAGCCGGGGGCGATCACCTTCCAGGACGACCGTGCCCACACCTACCCGTGGGGCGTCGACGGCGGCTCCCACGCCCAGACCAGCGAGAAGAAACTACTCCGAACTGATGGTACCGAAGAAGACCTGCCGTCGAAAGTCGAAAACGTCGCCGTCGACGCTGGCGACAAACTCGTCTTCTCGACGGCCGGTGGCGGCGGCCTCGGTGATCCACTCGAGCGAGAGCCCGCGGTCGTCGCTCGAGAGGTCGACCGCGGACTGCTCTCCGAGACGGCTGCTCGCGAGGAGTACGGTGTCGTTCTCGAGGATGGGGCCGTCGACGAGGCGGCGACCGAAGATCGACGCGACGAGCTTCGATCGACTCGCGACGAACCCGCCGCGTTCGATTACGGCCCGCTTCCCGACGACGACACGCTCGCGAAACGTATCGCCGACGAACGCCGGGAGTTCGACGACCGACACGACTGATCGACACGCGAACTCACCATTCACACACGATCCACAATGGACCCACCACACGACGCCCACTACGACGAGGCCGACTTCGGCGCGAGCGTCGGCCTCGGCGAGCAGCCCGCGCTGCTCGTCATCGATCTGATAAACGCCTTCACGGACCCCGATACCAGCCTCGGCTCTAACGTCGATGACGTGCTCGAGGCGACCGAGCGGCTGCTCGCGGCCTTCCGCGAACACGACCTGCCGCGATACTTCACGACTGTCGCGTTCGAGGAATCCTACGGCGACGCCGGCCGGTTCATCGAGAAGGTGCCCGCGCTGCGGGAGTTGCGACTCGGGACCGAGGCCGTCGAGGTCGACGACCGGATCGAACCCGTCGGCGACGAACGGGTCATTCTGAAGAAGTACGCGAGTGCCTTTTTCGGGACCGACCTCGAGACGGAGCTGACGACCGATCGCGTGGACACGCTCGTCCTCGCCGGCGTCACCACGAGCGGCTGTATCCGCGCGACGGCTGTCGACAGCCTCCAGCACGGCTACCGCACCATCGTCCCCGAAGACGCCGTCGGCGACCGCGCCGAAGGGCCACACCGTGCGAACCTCTTCGACATCGACGCGAAATACGGCGACGTCGTCACGACCGATGCCGTCATCGACCATCTCTCTGCTAATGAGTAACGAAACTACCCACGGCCGAACTGAATCGATACCCGCTTGCCCGCGACTGGCCTGTGGTCGACTATGACCAACTACGGAACGGCGCTTCGCGAGCGCCTCGAGCAAGACGAACTGCTGGCCTGTCCCGGCGTCCACGACCCACTGACGGCCGCCGTCGCCGACAGCGTCGGCTTCGACGCCATCTACATGACTGGCTACGGAACCTCGCTGTCGAAGACCGGCTATCCCGATGCCGGCTTCATCACGATGCCGGAGATGATCGAAAACGCTGGCAACATCCAAGAGCGGATCGACGTGCCGCTGATCGCGGATTCGGACAACGGCTACGGCAACGCGACGAACGTCGTCCGGACCGTTCGGGAGTACATCAAAGCCGGTGTCGCAGCCATCCACATCGAAGACCAGACGTTCCCGAAACGCTGTGGCCACACGAAAGGCCGACAGGTCATCCCGAAAGCGGAAGCCGTTGGCAAGATTGAAGCCGCCGCCGACGTGCGCGACGAACGCAATCCCGACTTCACCCTTATCGCTCGCACTGACGCTCGTGGGACCGGTGAGGGCTCGCTCGACGAGGCGATCAGCCGCGTCAACGCCTTTCTCGAGGCCGGCGCTGACATCGCGTTCGTCGAAGGTCCAACCGACGAAGCGGAACTCGAGCGTCTCGGTCGAGAAGTCGACGGCCCGCTCGTCTACAACTTCGTCGGCGATCTCGGCTCTTCTCCGTACGTCGAACTCTCGTCGCTCGAAGAGTGGGGATTCGACCTCGTGTTGTTCCCCATTGCCGCGACGCTGTCGACTATCGCGAACGTGTACGCTGACTTCGAGACCTTCGCCGACGATCCCGTCGAAGCGATGCGAGACATCGACGACGCCTTTAACGATCAGCCCGTCGGTAGCCTCCACGAGTTCTCGGGCTTCCCCGAGGTTGTCGAGTGGGAGCGACAGTATCTCCCCGAGGACGAACAAGAAAAATACGAAGGATCACTTGGGGATGATCCCGAGTCCGGATAGCGAAACGTCGCTCAAATTATGGGTTGAACCCATTCTCCCGGCTACTATAACTCGGTGTTCTTCACTCTCGAAATAGGTGTGGTACTGACTATCTTTGAAGCTACGGTTCGTAGGCCTTTTATATACACCGGCGATTATCAGTGTAATACGCAGAAGATGAGGACTCCACACCTGCGGTCCGCCGTATAGATGGGGTCTGATGTTAGCCTTGGTAGTTCGGTGACGCCTGATCGGTCGTCGATCTGTGGTCACCGAACGTGGACCCATTTATGTGTGAGTGTGTATTCGAA
>NZ_FTNR01000031.1 GCF_900156475.1 Natronorubrum thiooxidans | reverse complement strand
GCGTCGGCCTCTTTCTCATCACTACGGACGTACGTCATCGCTAGCGTCACTGGCTTTCCGTTCGAGACGAGATACGCCGTGCAGTACCGGTGGCACGTCGTTGTTCCGTCTTTCGCGTGCATGCGGCAGAGTTCACCTTCTTCATCGGCGTACGTTCCGTGGTAGGGGTTATCGACGAAGTCAATGGAGACGATCCTCGACCGATCAGGGTCGAGGATCGTCATCGCTACCTCCCTGAGAAGGCGGTTAGCAACCCGCTCAAGCCACTCCCGGTTGAGCGTATGTAGCCAGTCCATGACAGTATCGTCACAGACAGCGTTGTCGTTGTCCTTGCACATCTCCCAGATGGACGTCTGATTGACTGCTGCAAGAATGACAACAGCCCAGATATCGCCGGGATCGAGGGGCGAGCCCTCGATCCCTGGCAAGGGGAGCTGGCAGATGACGTCTTCCGCTAAATCTTTCACGTCCGAATCCGAAAGAACACCGTCTGGCTGAGGGATACTGAACACATTCACTCAACCAGACATCTTCCTCATGAGACCAACGCTTTAGCTCCAGCTCTCACACCAGTCGGGAAGTACCGAATATAAATTCTATCATCAACGGGGAGGAGGTCACCGTATGGACTAATACCATCTTCCCAGACTACTTCCCCAGAGGCAGAGATTGCTTTGACGCCAGAATCAGTCTGACAGACAACCACTGAATCATTAGCTGAGAGTGGGTGGTCGCTAATCATACTGGTGTTTGTCGAGACCTCCCACACATGGTCGCCAGTCTCTGGATTATACCCTTCAATGGTCCCCGCATCATTTAATCCGCTCACGACTACGAGAGTGCTGTCAACTAATTGTGGAGCAGGGTAGTGGTGACCTTCTCCAATTTTAGCACCTGCTACGGATTCCCATTCTACTGATAGTGATTGAGTTTCATCTATGTCTTCTGATTCATCCTTCAATGGGTTTGAGTCACCTTGGTTCGAATCAGGTTGGTCTGAGGATTGTGATGAGCTTGATTCCTCCTCTGTGTCATCATTAGAGCTTATACAACCTGCTAAACCTGCCATCAAGGTACTCCCACTAATCCCGAGTATGCCTCTTCTATTCATCTTCTATAGTATGTTCACTCAGACATCAAGTAAGTGACTGACGAGGAAGTGCTATTCTGGGTTGACGAGAGTCGTGGAAGTCAGGTGTTAGAAGACGGCGAATTCCTCGCCGAGGACTCAACGCTCAGCTGTGACGGCTGGTCGGCGTACCGAAGCTCTCACACAAAACTCTAGCGGTTCTGGGTTCATCTGTTGCGGGAGGCGAAGTACGTTTCTGAACGGTATGAGGAATCAGAGTGGCTCTTTGCGCAGTTGCACGATCTCCATGACGACTTAACGGTGTTTGACGAAGAGTATCCTCAGTGGGCAAGAACTCAGATCAGGATAAGAGGTATCACTGGCCAGTGAATCTTGGTCACGCTATCCAACTACTTTTAATGAAGCATCCGAGCCTTTTTATTCGAAGCCGCGGCAAACGGCAGCGATGCTCTCTCATCGACAGGAGGACCTCCTGATTGCAATCGCTTTGGCGGAGTTTAGCTACGAAACCGAAGATGTCGACCCCGAACTCGCCAACTATGCATGGCAACTGGCTGCGGACCGACTCGTCGCATGGGATGTCACACCGGCTGAGGCCGTCAAAGCACTCAATATCGGAACTCATTGATATGAATGGCGGTCTTTATATTGATATCAGGAGGACGAACCCGCCACGAAGAGGGATTGTCTATCGTTCGCTGGCCGCAAGAGACGACGAGGGAACGTGTACACCATCATCCTCCGTGTTGCTCACACGATAATCTCCTTCGTCGCCGTTCCAGGTGAGGATACGGAGAATCCCTCGCGAACAGACCAGGTCCAACTCGTCGCACAGGGGGTTGTGGGAAACCACTTCGACAAAGATTACCAGAACTACACGGGTCGCCCCGACGTCATCGTCCTCGAGATCATCTCGGAAGACGACGGAGAACACGAGTATCTGATCGTGGAGATCAAAAATAGCACGAACGAGGACACGATTCGACGGGATGTCAAGGAGACACTCGAGTATCTCGCCTTCCTGTGAGTCAACGAGGATTTCGTCTTCGGTCGTGACGATGGCGAATACTTCGGATCTGGGTGGAACGGTCTCTTGGTAGCTCAGGATCTCGCCGAGGAGACCGCCTCACTCGAGGAACAAGCCCATCGGGAAATCGCGATCCTTCAGGCCTCCGAGTTAGAAGATGAGTTGGAGACGATTCTTCGAGAAGTTGTGTAGCGTACAAATCAGGATCTCACAATGACTATTTAAACAACCCCCGCGTCCGCAGCGTCCGCAACGTCCGATCGGCGGTTTCCTTAAATAACACACCCCCCCGGGTGCGTCCGCATAATTTCTCTCCGAGAGAGGGCGGAGGAGAGAGGCAGAGATCACACAGTGATCAATAGATCAGGCGCGACTCCCTCAAACCAGAAGGTGGCTGTTATGAACCTCGCTACGGTCGATACGCTCTCCCTTGCTTTTTGAAGAGATACAGTACGGCTTTGGTTTTGAGCCAAGCAACATAAAGATGTCTATTTTATAGACTTCCGCTCTAAAGCTATAGTAGACACTGAAAGTCAGCTCACACTCAATCAAAAACTCTCTCCGAAAATGTACTCGCTCTTCGGTCAACACCTATCAGAAACTCGTCTATTTTACTATTTTCCTTCGTATTCTATTTTTCCTTACAAGATATCTCTCACCCACCCCCTCGTTTGAACGAGAATTATGCGGACGCACCCGGGGGGGTGTGTTATTTAACGAAACCGCCGGACAGACGTTCCGGACGTGAGGGTTATTTAAACAGTCTATACCATGTGATCTTGATAAGGTGTAGTACGCTATTCACTGGAAGATTGTTATATATCTATCATATGATTATTATCATAGTTGCAGCCGCACAGGATAATCTGACATAAATAGAGTCAGTCTGATAGCCCGGTAGTGTTCAGATAAGCTGATTCCATGCGAAGCTGAACGATCTGATCCAGTCGTCGGCAGTTTCTGCTTCGGCATTGCTGAAGCAGTTTGAGAAACAGAGTGTTCGTCGTTTTATCTCTCTAAAGACACGTTCAACAGCGTTCCGATTTCCATATTTCTCGTATCTGAAATCAAAGCCGTGACGCTGACATGCATCTTGTAACGAGTGCGATCCATCGACGAGAAACACGGCGTCGGAGACGTCGTGTTTCTCGGAGAGTTCCGTAAGAAACGAATGAGCGAGAACCTTTGTTATTGTCGGTTCATGCTTTGTATGGAGTAATTCGTTTGTCTCGGGATCGACTGCGGCGTACAGCCAATATTGCACATCGCTCAGTCGGATCACAGTTTCGTCAATCGCAACGTGATCCGGACTCCGACCAGATTCAGGCTGTAGATCGGCCTTGTGTACCCAATTGTGAACGGTGGATTGAGTGCATTCGACACCGAAAATCTCAAGAATGAAGACAGTATTCGAAAGCGAGAGTCCAACGAGATACAGCTGAATACTGAGCTTCATTAGTAATCGCGGTGTCGCTTCTCGTTCAACAAACTCTAAGTTGAGTGCGTCCAAACAACCGCTGAGGCGGTCGTTTTCGGGCATAGACTACTCAGAGAACGAACCACCTCGTCCTTCATCTTTATCTGAACACTGCCGCAGCGACGTACCCAAGATTAACTTCAGATAGATGAGCGTGTGCCTAGTTGATTCCAAGGCAGATATCTGCAGCACTCGGATCGCTGTTGTGGCCTTTCGCTTCGATCACAGCGACAGGTGTCGTAGCAGCATCGGCGTTCAGCCCTTGAAGGCAGGCATTCCGATGCCGAGGAGGTCAGGTTCACCGCCGGAGAGGTGAATCGTATTGTACGGTGCGAGGAAGCGGCGTACGTCATCGGGAATTTCTCATCCGCCTCAAGTGAATCCGGACTTCGAAACGGAGAGTAATCTGCTGCAGCAGACGATCCTGGATCAGGCTGGAGAGCAACTTACGTTACTTGATGAAAACGTCATCATGGACTATGGCAGGATAACGTGTCGATAAACGTCGGCCAATAATTTCATGAGCTAGTAATTAAGTGAGTGAAGTAGTGGAATCGGTCCAATCCCGCTTGAAGGATATCTCCATGGCATCAGAATCATCGGATGATAACTCATCAAATAATGAATCTACAAATTCACGATTATATTTTTACTATGAACAAGTTGAGGTAATAAAAATACAATGACAACACGTCTCTTACATACAACAGATACTTTCTTAGACCGCAAAAATATGGGTCGGAAGTCCCGTCTGAAAGATTATCTAGCTGCATTTAAACAAGCGATCGCACACGCACTTCGGAAAAACGTCGACGGCGTGATCCACACGGGCGATCTGTTCTGGACGAGAGCCCCCACGGAAGAGGTCGTTGAAGGGTGCAAAAAACCTTTGAGGCGGCTGGCGAAGGCGGGAATTCCGTTTTGGCTGGTGTACGGGGATCGGGATGACAAGCTAGCGACCGGCCTTCTGAACGAGTTTCGAGAAGAGGGATTGCTTCGGCGATTGACCCCAGAGTGGCACACCATCGGCGACGTCTCGGTTCATGGCATCGACGCGACGACCGATCTGAGATCGTCCGGTCACCCGGAGGTCAAGCCACCGCGACCGCGGATCGCTTGTGCGCACGAAGAAGTCGCGGTTTCCACCCTCAACAGGGTCCTAGGGTCGGAAGTCGATGCGTTGCTTCTCGGCGATCAAGAAGGCTCGGTCGACCGCACGGAATCCGGCTGTCGGATTCTCTCTCCTGGTAGCCCTGAACGAATGATAGGAAAGTGGACGACCGAAACCGGAGCCGAGACCAGCGCGTGGAGCCAGCCGCGCCACGTCAACATCTACACAATCTCTGAGCAGTCGATCTCCGTCGAGTCCAGTGAGATCGATGCTCGGGATTACGAGGGCATCGAAATCCGGGCCGATGCACAAACAACCATGCAGGACGTCAAGCGAAAACTGGATCAGTTCGATTTGAAAAATAAGGCGGTCTTGCTGATCCTGAGAGGCGAGAACGGCCCATCAAACCCGTCGCGAGATGCGATTCAAGACGAACTATCGGCCCGGGCTGAAATTGCTCGCGTCTACGACCGACGGGACGATGTCGATGCTTCTGATGGAACGTCGGGAGGATCCGATGCAACGACCGGGGCACCTCTTGACGCGGATGGCGGAACGAATTCCACTCCTGCTGGCATTACGGTCAAATCCGTGGAGATTACGCGCGACGATATCAACAAACTCGACGTCGCCGACGGGACCTCTCCCGACTCCTCACATCTTGCGGTTAAATTCGATCGATTGAAGGCACAGATCGAGAACCTTTTCAGAGATATATCATGGTTCGAGTCGTTCAATTGGTCCGGCGACCCCGGCTCCCCCTACATCGGACCTCCCAACTCCGACGAATCGGACTATCTCTGGCTGGGTATGTATCACGACTTGTACCGGTCACTCGGCACACAGGCCAGTGCGCTTCAGTTCGAATTCGGGATCGATATGGATTCCAATCGCGGGTTCTTCGACCGCAGCATAATCTGCGGCCTGTATCTCGGGCCCTGGGTGAAGGAGTCGGTCGCCGAGGATATCGCCGATCATCTCTGGGCACATCACGCCAATGTCGCCTCTTTTTTGACCACTCAGTCGGACTACATCCTCGTCACTGGTGACAAAACGTGGCAGACGCTCACCCCGGATATCGTCACAAGACGAGCTGATCACCTTTCCCAGGGATTCGCTCTCACCCTCGATCTTTCGCTGGAAGACCTCTACGCATGCGATGACCTGGTTGAACTCGTGGGACAGGCAATCCTGGAAGTGCTGCCGCTGTACTACAAACTCGCCGGAGTGGACCGCCCCAACCAGATTCAGAGCATGGAACCGATTCGGGAAGACCTCAGGGTTCACGAGGACCCGACTCACGATGCGGAGGGAAGGTCGACCCTACAACCGACCGCGGTCGATGCCGACGTCAACGTAGAGGCAACGGTCGAATCGATCGAAACACACTCATCGATACTCGATTCTGATGATATCGAAAGATCCCTCAATAATCTCGTCGAACGGGGCGCGTCGCGTGATGAGGCGCTGCGGTACGTCCGACGATATGCCCTTGAGATGGAGCGCGGCGATGGCCTCTACGCGATCAACGGGCTCGGTCCTGTCGCCGGCTACGCGCTAGCCCAAGCCGGAATCACAACCCCAGAGGAATTGGCGTCCACTTCGCTCGACGATGTGAAGGCGATCGACGGACTGCTCGAGGACCACGCGCAGAGAATCCTAGAAAATGCCCGCGACGGGGATCTGACACCGGCGGCCACGGAGGCGAACGCTGGGTCATCAGCTGCCATGGCCGACACTGCGTCCGAATCGAACGTCGACGTAGCTCCCGAGTCGACCGGTGGCGAGCCTCGAAAGGTGCGCGAGTCACGCGTCCGTTCCGCTGATACGTCTCGGTCGCGTACAACAGACGATTTGCCGGTCGCCACCCACGACGGGCAAGAGGTCCCGGCAAACCAACTGTCCGAATGCTACGAAGCGATCCGCAGCGTTCGGAAGGTCCTTTCGACAGTCATGCAACTCCCGGGAACCGCCATCGATCCCGACGATTTGACCGATCCCTGCGTCCAGTACTACGTGCTGCTCGAAGCGTGCATCAGCGGCCATTCGGAGCTTGATCTGTCGGGGTACGGCCAGCAGCATCGGGATCGCCTCTCGTTCAGAATCGATGACTATCGCCATGCGTTCGGCGATGGCGACTGGGTGACCAAGTATCACACCATTGACGTCGCACCGTATCGGGAAGAGACGCAAAACTGGCTCGAGGAAAAGACGTATCTCGAGGACACACAGCGATTCGTTCGGCCGATTCCGCCGGGGATCGAGCAGCCACTCCCAGAGAGCGTCGGCTCGGTCGAAGACCTCCGCTACGCGCTTGAGGTACTGATCCGGTTCCCCGCCTATCCACCTCTGCCGACGGAGAACGGGGCCACCGATCGCACGATACCGGTTGAAACACTCTACACGTCTCTGTTCGGCCAGGTAGACGGCGCTCAGCTGATCGACGTCGAGACACTTTCCGGGCCAGATCGGGCGAGTCGCGAACCGATCACGGGACCGGTGGCTGACGCGACGCCGACGTCGAAGGCTGACGCCGAGTCGGTACTGCTCGATTACGGCAAACTCACGCACCTGTATAAACAGGTTGAACCGCCGACTCAGTCGCCCGTTCGACGTCCGCTGCCCGTCTTTGGCCTCGACTGGTACCGTTCAGCATCCGGATCATTCGACGCCCTACGGGACCTCGCGAAGCACGGTAAGGACGACCCGGTTTCGATCTTCCGGCCGCGGCTGCGAGACATGGTATATCGTCGATTCCTGCGCGATCGCTGGGAGTACGATTACATCACGGTCGTCCCGGGCCACGAGGCTGGGAGCTTGAGCCCGCAACTCGTCGAACTGGCGCAGGACTCTGTCCTCGAAACATCGACCCTCTACTCACCGCTGCTGGAACGAACGGAAACGACGGAACGGCAGCGCGAGAAATCGCGTGAGGGACGCAAAGAGGTCGCACGAAATCCGGAGGCAACATTGCGGGCCCGCGCCTCACTCGATGGAGAAACCGTGATTCTATTCGACGATATCTGCACCTCCGGGAACTCGCTATTGGCGGGAGCGCACCTGCTGCGTGAAGCCGGGGCCGATCGCGTGGTCGGTCTGACCCTCGGGTTTACACCCGGCGAGGACGAGATGCGGACGAAAGAAATCAAGAATCCCAATGCCTACGCGTCGGAGATCATCGCGGGGTTAGAATGATGGAAATAGACGATCTCGCCTCTCTGGTTGCGTTGACGGATGTCGACGGAATCGGTGATAAGCGCGCTCTCGAATTGTATCGAGCAGTCGAAACATCGGAGGAGCTCTGGTCGCGCCCGTTAGCCGCATTCGATGACTTTCACTATGTGGATGAAGAGACCCACGCGCAGCTACGGGAATTACCGGAGACTATCGACGATTACCGCGAGCAGTTCGATCGCTACAGGAACGATGGAATCGAGGTTATCGGTATCGACGACGACCGGTACCCGGCGGCATTACGGCGCAATCATGCACCACTCATCCTCTATGCGAGGGGAAATGTCGATCTGTTGGACGATCCAGCAGTGAGCGTCTCCGGGTCGCGCGAGACCAACGAGGCCGGGCGACAATGGATCCGTGAGATCGCGTGCGAGCTGGCCGCTGAAGGGTACACGATCGTCAGCGGCGGTGCTCGAGGTTCGGATACGGCGGCTCACGAAGGTACCCTCGATGCGACTGGTGAAACGATCGTCGTCCTCGGAACGGGCGTAGATACTCCGTATCCGGAGGAAAACGAGGCTCTGTTTTCCGATATCGTCGATGCAGGTGGCCTTCTACTCTCACACCGGCCACCGGACGCGGGACCGACTCGTCATTCGTTCCTCAACCGCAACCCGACGATTTCTGCCCTAAGTTCCGGGACGATCGTCGTCGCTACCGACGGAACGGGCGGAACGATGGCCCAGTATGACATCGCTGTCGAACAGAATCGCCGAGTATTCGTTCCCGAAGCTAACCGCGACATACAACCCGATAATGGCCTCAGAGAGTTGCGAACTGCCGAGGCGACGACGGTTGTCTCCTCAACCGCGTCGATCGAAGCCGGACTCTTAGAAGCGGTTCCCGGTGATGAGACGGAACCCAGTGATACGAACGGTTCCGAGGAACAAGCAAACCAAACGTGTCTGGATGATTGGGGATGATCTTCTTTAGTCGAGCTGTTTCCTGTATTGGAACTCACAATTTTGCTTAGCGGACACTGGACAGAGTAGGTTATTTGTTCGCAGAGATCGGTTTGTTTGTAGGCCGTACTAATCGCTACTCGTCAGACTCGGCAAGCCACTGCAATGTATCGACGAGGACCTGATTCGCTGTCTCGGCGGTGGTCCGTTGTGAGAGGGCGTGCGAGCTGTTCACTGGCCCTTCGAACACACGCCAGACACCGCCGTCCTGTGCGGCGACGAGCCGGCGCTTGCAATCGTGGTCGTCGACAGCGATCATGTCGTCGTCAAAATCAAATTTGATATTGACTACAAGTTAGTATTCTATCACGTTAGTTTTGAATGTATCGATGTCAGTCCATACTCGCCATCCGACGTGAGACTCGAGCGAGTTCGGGAATAGAGTGTGCAATGAATGTGGGGCGTGTTCAGCTCTCAAGTTCCTCTTCCGGAACAAGATCGAAGTCGGTAACGTTTAATTCAGAAATAGGTTCGTTTTCGTCGAGCCAGTCGATCAATGACTCTCGTGCTTCGAATAGAAATGTCGGCTCCGTCTCATCGCCTTCGATACAATCGACGGTAACCCATCCCAGTTCGTCAGGCGTGAAAGCGGTCAAGACGTGTTCCTCTTGGCCTATTCCGAACAGGATGGCGTAAGTGTTGTTTTCATTACCTCACGCAGCAGGGGTAGACGAATCGTACTGTTCGTGGATTGACTCCACTTCCATTTTCGTTAGCGGCCTCTCTGGCAACGAATCAAGTACCATTCCTAATCATATACCTCATATCAATCACTTGTAACTCATCGTCATCGATTCTGATAGAAGTTATCAATGCAACTCATATTCTTATGTTATTTTTTATCGAGTAGTTGATCGATCGGAACTAATGAACACAAAGAGCGAATGTCGTACGAGTCAGAGCGCGATTAAGGCGGAGGGGCGGACGCTAAGCACAGGGCAAATAGTTAATTGTGAGACGTACGTCTCACACAATAATGAGTACTGACACCAGTGATGGTGGTGAAGGAAATGGTGACGGCACCTCCAAGATCGACGTCCGGGTTCCAAATCACCTCCTCAAGGAGATCGACGAGGAGTACGAGCGTCGCGGGTATACCTCGCGGTCAGAGGCGATCCGCGACGCACTCCGTGACTGGATCGATCCACCGATGAGGCTCTCGGAGGAGACGCTCGAAGAGCTCAAAACGAGCCACGAGCAGCGGGAGCAGGGTGATACGCAGTCGGCCGACGACGTTCGCGAGCGCCTTGGCTTAGATGACTGACGTCGAGTACACCGAACAAGCGATCGGTCACCCCGAGAACCTCGACGCACAAGTTGCCGATCGTGTGATGGATAAAGTCGATGAGGCAACTGACTGAACCGAACACCGACTCGAGCGTCTTTCCGGCTACTCATATTACAAACTTCGCGCCGGCGACTACCGAGCGATTATCACGTGGGATCGCAACGACGACGTTCTCACCGTCGAGGAGATTGGTCACCGACGGAACGTGTATGACCGACACCTTCCCCCATGATGTCTCTTCATACGAAACCATCGGAGAACGAAAATTGATCCTTTCGCAGAGTATGACAGACAGTTGTTGGGGGGACTACCGTTCAGTGCGCAGTGTAGTGAACGGATAGTTCAGTCCGAAAGGGGTGAAAGGAACTCCATGTGAACTTTCTATGACACCCTCGGCCTCTATTGATTCTCAAATATGGATTTAGGCCTCCCGATCTCGAGTGTGGCAACTGCCGCTTCAGGATCAACGTCGTACTTAACGAGCCGATCGGCAGCCAGTTGCCAAGCTCGTTCTGAGAGTTTAGGATCGATCTGTTCAAAATGCACTGAAAATTCGGTCAAGGCAACAGCGATCAAAAGGTCATCACGTTTTTGAGTACACATCGACGCGTCTTGCGCCGCTTTGGTATATAAACCACAGCATCAGTCTAGAAAGCTCGGCAAAAAGCCGAGGTGGAGCCCCCCACGGGAATACGAATGGTAGTGGTGGTGGTGATTCCCAACGGGCGGGACGGTCAAAGATCGTCTGTCGCTCAGAGTTGTCGACAGAGACTGATCTCGACCAGTGGCGAGGATAATGTCTCAGGTGCGAGTACTATCGACAATGACAGCACACGATCCATCGCCAACTAAAATGTTGGTCTACTTTATCATTAATTTGTTGGCCAACTAAGTAGAATGGTGGCAATCCATCTGATCGGCATATCAGTAGTTAGTAGTACGATTTCTTTATTCAGAGTCGGTCATGAAACTCTCGGCAAGTACAGGTAAAAGCGTTACCAGCAGGGTTGCCTATCCATCCACTAACTGTTTTTACAATTGAGTGCATCATCGGTGATTTTTATCTCCTTGTCACCCCTAACCAGAATGGTCCATCCCTCGTAGGTGAATTCAATGGACAGATCTGACTGATGTCGTTGTGAATGTTTCATCAGTCTGTTCAGTAATTCTGGCTCGACACTATTATATAATGGACTTAGATTGCACTCAGGAACTCCTTCTATTTCAGCAATCCCTCGTATTATTGTCTGTGATACCGGTTCGTTCGGTTCTCTCTTTATAAAAGTCTCAGTCCCACCATCTGTAATTATTTGTTGGTCGTAGTGACTCTTCATATATGAATAAAATATTCACTGACTTTTCAAGCTTCTACCTAGCAACGGATTTGCCGGTACATCTGCACATGCAGTTACCAACCCCTTCGATTGAATTTCAGGTGTGTTTCTGAATAAAAGAACCGTGCTACTATCCACTGCTAAGAACTGTTCCAGTTGGTCGACTGCCGAGGAACCGCCGGAAATCGAGCAGTAACTTGGCCGTGTAGGGAGTAGTATCCCATAACTTACCTGTGTGGCGGCCCGCGGATACACAATGACATCACCCGATGTCCAGCAGTCGCTATCGGCTATCGGATGTGATGCGTGCCAGTCTGCCGTCCAGTCTGGCGGGCAGCAAGAGGTATCGTTTCTCCTCCTAGATCAGCTCACGATCCCTGTTCTCAGCTGTAAGGTGCATCTTGAACAGTTCTCTTCGGTCTGTGGATTGACGTCCGACAAAACGGCCGATCTCCTGCATCATCGACCGGCTGGCGGAGTGTCGTGTCCCGGCTGCCGTCTCGCTCCGCATAATTCCCCGCATCCCCTGATCCGAGTCCAAGATGGGGCCATCATCCCGATGGCGTGTCCGAAGCACCAGTCCGAGATTGTCCAGCGGTTCCACACAGGGATCCAGACACAGCATCAGATGACAACCAGCCTCAATAACAGCACATCTCCCTAAGACTTGAGCTCTCATTAAATCCAGCTGTACCGTGGTGCAGTGATGGGATTGCCCGAGGCTATCTTTTACTGTTGACGCGTCAACAATGGATGCATGGTGGTGGATACCGGGGAAGAGCAAAAGCGGACACTCGTCTATCGGGAGATAATCGACCGGTTCTGGATACTTTGGCTCATGATCGAGGTGCGGCACGACAGTGTCGCGGTACGGCTTAGCCCGTTTCAGCGGTCGTTCCGTCAGATTTCGTTCCGAGAGATTGATGACATCCGGATTACGACCTACTCGTCGACAACCTACGATGGATGGCACTGGGGGCTGCGCCGGTCTTCCGGTGGCGATACGGTGTACCGGCTCCGAGGCAGCCGCGGCGTCGAACTTGTGTTGACCACAGGAACACGGATCTTTATTGGAACACAGCAACCAGCAGACCTCAAAGCAGCGATCACGCGAGCAATGGAATCGGAGCGTGCGGTGGAGTAAGACAGGGGACGGTACACAGCCCGCGAAGGAAAGTCAGGTTTCCGGATGATCATATCGGTTGAACCGGTACTTACCTGTCCGCATCACCCAGTACCGTCCGTCGAACTCGAGAAGATCATCGTTGCTGACCGCCTCTGAAAGGATATCCGGGATATCCGTGTCAATGATGCCGTGATCGGCTGCCAGCTCCGCAATTTCTTCGAGGGTGGTCCCCGGGTTCTCCGCTACAATGTCTAAAGAGTACAGCGAGAGTTCCACGGGTCACCTGATCCGTGGGTGAATCGCGTACACTCGACTAATGTTCAGTTTCTTCGATGTACCGACGAACCACATCTTCAGACACTGCTCCAGTTGTGCCGACGTAGTATCCGCCCTTCCACAGACCGCTCCCCCAGAAGTACCGCTGTTTGATTTCGGGGTGACGCTTGAGAATCGTTCGACCTGAGTAGCCCTTGAATTGCTTGGCAATCTCGCCAGGACTCCATTTCGGGTCTGCCTCTACGAATAGGTGAACGTGGTCGGTGGCTATCTCCATCGACACAATCTCGTGGCCGAACCGTTCGGCAGTTCCCCGAAACAACTCTGCAAGTTCGTCACGAATCAACTCCAACATCCCGTGTCGGTACTTCGGACACCACACGAAATGATACTTACACAAACTAATCGAATGTGCATGACTCCTGTACTCTTCCATCCTAATCCCTGCTTTTATTAACACTTGTTTCGATAGTCAAACTATGGGTGTCGAACCAGTCACCAAGACCGCACGCACCCGACTCTGCATAGAGTCTGGTGAGCGGTCGTGGCTCAAAGATGCCCGCTTCACTGCACGAAACATATCCAACGATACGCTCCGCCTCAAACAACAAGGCTACAGCAAGACTGAGTGTAGCTTCAACGGTCAACGTCTAACGTATCTTCTCTGAGCGCGTCTCTTACCAAATGGGAGCGAAGAAGTACATTGTTGAGCTCAGCGACGAAGATCGCAAGACGCTCGA
>NZ_FTNR01000020.1 GCF_900156475.1 Natronorubrum thiooxidans | reverse complement strand
GTTCGAGACGCTTGACGATCTTCGTGATGCTGCTCTCTCTGCACTCAACCGAATCAAAGTTCCAGATGTCTTTACGTATTTATGTCCGTGAGTATTAATTCCGGGCAGTCGTGTATCGCGGCGAAGCGGTTCATCGTCGTCGACGAAGTCTACGACCAGTTCGTCGATCGATTCGTCGAGGCGATGGACGACCAGCTCGTCGGTAACCCGATGGACGAGGCGACGGACATCGGCCCGCAAGCGCGTGCGGACCTCATGGACGACCTCCACGAACAAGTTGAGGCGACCCTCGAGGCGGGCGCGGCGTGTCGACTCGGCGGCGAGCCGATGGATCGCGACGGAGCCTTTTACCCGCCGACAGTGCTCACGGACGTCCCCGCCGACTCGCCCGCGGACAGCGAGGAACTGTTCGGTCCCGTGGCGACGGTGTTTCGCGTCCCCGACGAGGCAGCCGCGATCGAGAAAGCGAACGACACCCGCTTCGGACTCGGGGCGAGCGTCTGGACGGCGGATCTCGAGCGGGGCGAGCGGGTTGCCCGCCAGTTCGAGTCAGGGCTCGCGTTCGTCAACGAACTCGTCAAGTCCGATCCTCGCCTGCCGTTTGGCGGCGTGAAGGACTCGGGCTATGGCCGCGAACTCGCACGCGACGGCGTTCGGGAGTTCGTGAACGCGAAGACGATCTGGGTCCAGCAAGCGGCCCACGAGGAAACATCATCGGTTGAGTGAACACTCTCGAGACGGCGCGAGCCAGCCCGCTCCGAGCAGCACCCTTTTGTCCTCGCTGTGTGACCGCGAGCGTATGAGCGGACAGGAAGATAACGGCGACCTCGAGTGGCTTTCACTGGATGCCGACGAGTCGGTGCTCTGGGCCGGCGGGCCGGATCGGCGGACGATCGCACCGACGGCGCTGTTGCTCGTGTTGCCAGTGCTCGCACTCGCTGTCGTCCCGTTCAGTACGGTTGCCGGGCTGGCGCTCGTGGCCGTGCTCGGTGCCATCACGATCCCGATCGTCGGCTGGGCCGTCCTCTGGATTCGGAGCACGGACTACGTCGTGACCTCGACCGGGCTCTACGAGAAACAGGGCGTGTTCTCGCGGGACGTCAAGCGGATCGACTTCGAGAAAGTCCAGAACACCTCCTACAGCCAGAGTGCACTCGGCACGCGCTTTGGCTACGGCCACGTCGAGGTCAGCTCCGCCGGCGGCGCTGGCGTCGAGATGCGATTTCGATCCGTTCCGGAGCCACGAACGGTCCAGCAGCTGATTAGCAGCCACGTCTCACGCGGGCGGGCGACCGACCGCTCCGATACGGACCGCACAACCGACGACGTCCTCGAGGAAATTCTCGTCGAGTTACAAACGATCCGGGCAACGCTCGAGGACGATTCCACCGCCGACTCGTAAGAGAACTGCGACGAGCGCCGGTTTCGAGGTAGCGACTTTCGAGCTGGCCATGCACGCACATCGAGAACGGACTCAGATCGCCGTCGAGATCAGATAGACGTTGATACAGACGGCAGCAGTCCAGGGAATCGCGAGCCCTGCGGGAACGATCGGTCGATAGGTGCTGGGGAGCATGGGCCGACAGATCAGTCCGATGCCGATCGCGACTCCCTTTAATGCGAGCATACCGGCCAGTCCGTACCCCTCGATCGCGCTTCGAGCGACCGGGTTCGATTCCGCCAGCCCCAGATGCAGTCCGACGAACGTCGTCACGACGTCACCAACCAGTGAGAGCCCGACGAGTACCCACAACAGCCGCTCGACGGCGACCGGCGTAATCTCGCCCGGCGGTTCGAAGCGCAGGTATGCGCCGTCGGAACTCATAGATCCCCCACCGGAGTCGAACCGATCCGCAGCAGTCCGCCATTGGGAGTGATGTACACACGCAACGGTTCCATCACTCGGGGTATTGTTATAGTAGGCGTAGCGACTCGCCATCCGCCGTAATACGCTGGTAACCCCCGTCGAACGAGTCTTTACGGGGCGTGAACGGCCCGAACAAAAACGCCAGTCTCGAGCCCGAAGCCGACGGCGATCGGGCGGTAGTGAGCGATAACCGGGACGCGAATCCCGGATTACCGGGGCTAGACGGCGGTAGCAGCTGCTCTTAAAATGGGGACGGAGGAGTCGCGGATGTCTTTCTCACGTCGATCCGTGTTCCGACCACCGGATTCGATGGACGCAGTGCGGTGTCGCAGTTGCAGGCAAAACTGTTTTGCTCGATTTCGCCGTCACATTCGGCTGTTACCGACGCTCACGTGTACGCGTTACCGACGGTCACGTGTACGTGAACATTAGCTTAGACGGCACGGCCGAATACACAGCCCAGTACAACGCTCGCGGTATGGAAGGCACACACACCGAGTCTCTCGTCTCGCGGCTCGCGACGATTCGTGACCGCCTCGAGGCAGGCATGGATCGTCGCGAATTCCTCCGGACCCTCGTTACTGGCGGCTATGCGCTCGGTGTCGCCCAGTTTCTCGGCGTCGATGACTTTCTGGCGGCCGACGACGGCGAGGTTCCCATCGTCACGGCACTCGTCAGACCCGACCCCGAGGATCCGTGGTCGCTCGAGGAACGGACGCGAACCGTTCCGGCAACGTGGTATGCATCCGTTACGAAGGCGTTCGAACTGAACGAACTGTTGGCACGAACGGCCTTTACCGGCTATCTCGGGAGTGCCGTCGTGCCCGGCTCGTACGAACGTGGGACTGCCTCCGTCTCCGTCGGTGTCTCGAGTAGTTTCGATTCGATCCGAGAGACGTTCGATAGACTCGTCGACGGCGTCTCACTCGACGTCGAGACCATCACCGATATCGACGAGATCGAGGACGGATACGACGGTTTCGAGCCACGGTTCGTCGATTCAGTCTCGAGTGCGGAGATCCCAAGCGGTGTCGCCTGTGAAACACCGGGAAGCATCGCCACGCTCGGTCCCGTGATGTACGATCCGAACACCAGACAGGAGTTCTTCGTGACGGCCGAACACGCGTTCGGAGCGGGGGCGGATCCAACTACTGATCGCCTTTCGCTCCCGGTCGCCGGGGCCGAAACCGTCGAGTTGGGGTCGGTCGAATACGCCCACCCGGTCGAGGATATCGTCGCCGTCGCGCCCGGGAACCGATACAGACCCTCGAACACGATCGACACGCCTACGCCGGCTCGTATCCGTGGCCAGTTCACCCGGCTCGGACTCGCCGATCTCATCGCTCGAGACGAAACACTCGAGAAGGTCGGTGCGGTGACCGGGCATACGACCGGAACGATTCAGGGGATCGACGCGGTTACCTGCTTTACCGACGAGTTCTGCCGGCGCGGCCAGATCCGCTGGGGCGGCGAGATGGATCTGACCGATGGCGACAGCGGGTCGGTGAGCTACCACGCCGATCCCGAGAGTGACGACAGGGACGTCCTCGTCGCCGGCTTCAACAACGCCCGCACGTGGTGGCCGGGACAGAGCTACGTCTGGGGTGTCGGTGCCTACAGACTGACCGACGTCTACGGCTACTACTTCTGATCGATGCACGCACTGATGACCACTGAAACATCCACTTTCCGACGACCAGCACGCTAATGGCCTCCGATACTACCGACAGCTCCGGCCGGGCCGATCGCCCGACGACCACGATTGCGAGCACCGCCGTTCGACTCGCCGCCGATCTGCTCATCGTCACCGGCTGGGTCCTGTTGTTGACGCTGCTGTTCCTTCAGCAGCCGTGGCCACAGTGGGCGTTTTACGCGCTGTTGATCGTCGGTATCGGCCTCTACGTCACCGTGACTGCGACGTGGCGCTCGACTGAGCGCTCCCCCTAACGTCTCGAAACGACCGCAGAAAACGAGGGCGGTATCGCCGCGTCGACTACTCGATTCGGTCCTCGAGTCGCTCGATCAACGCGGTGTTCCCGACGTGCACCGGCGTTCGGTCGTGTAACTCGCCGGGTGCAACGGTCAGCAGCGACTGCTGCCCGTTCGAGGAGCGGCCGCCGGCGCGTTCGATGATGTAGCCGATCGGATTGCCCTCGAACTGCAGCCGAAGCTTGCCCTCGGGTCGGTCCTCGAGGCCGGGATAGGCGAAGACCCCGCCGTAAGTAAGCACCTGGTTGACGTCGCCGATCATGGCACCGCCGTACCGGAGTTTGAGCTCCGATTCGATCTCCCGGGCGTAGGCCTCGAAGTCGTCGGGCCAGTTGGGAACGCGACCGCCAAAGCCGTAGACGTCGGGGTCGTCAGGGAGCGTGACGTCTCGCTGGACGAGCGTTCGCTCGCCGCCGGTCAGTTCGTACTCGGAGACGGTCTCGTCGGTGGCGAGCACCATTGTGGTGATCGGCCCGTAGAGGATGTAGCCGGCGGCCACGATGGCCTCTCCGCTTGCTGGCAAGGCGGCGTCGTAGACGCCGAAGATCGTCCCCATCGAGTTGTTCGATTTGAGGTTCGAGGAGCCATCGAGGGGATCGAGGGCGACTGCGTACGTATCCGACTCCGTATCCGGGTCACCGCCGCAGTCGTGGATCTCGGCTCGCTCCTCGCTTGCATACTGACCGACGCCGTCGATCGCGGCGAGTCGTTCGGCGAGCAAGTCGTCCGCCCAGACGTCTGCTTCGACCTGTGTCTCGCCGCTCGGGTTTTCCTCGTCGACGGTCCCGCGGCGACCGATGAGCCCCTGTCTGATCTCCGTCGCCGAGCGACTGATCGTTGCGATAACGTCCTCGATGACTGGATCGGAAACCGTCATTCCTAGCCCTCGAGTGCGGCGTCGGCGGTTGCTTCCTCGTAGATGACCTTCTCGAGGGCGTCGAGCAGCTGGGTCGGGTCCTCGCGTTGCCAGACGTTGCGGCCGACGGCCAGTCCGGTACAGCCGGCACTGATGGCGGCCTCGACGGTCGAGAGGAACTCGTAGTCGGAGGTCTTCGAGCCGCCGCTCATGACGACTTTCATGTCACCCGCGGCCTTGCAGGCGTGGGCCATCGCCTCGGTGCTGCCGGGATACTTGACCTTCGCAATGTCGGCCCCGAGCTCGAGGGCGATCCGGCTCGCATAGGAGATTGTGCCCGGCTTGGTGTCGTTTTTGAGCCCCTGGCCGCGCGGGTACGACCACATGACGACGGGGAGGTCGTGTTCACGGGCCTTCTCCTGGGCGTCGCGGAACTCCTCGAACATCTCGACTTCGTGGTTGGAGCCGCTGTAGACGGTAAAGCCGACCGCGTCAGCGCCGAGTTCCGCGGCGTAGTCGACCGAGCAGTTGACCGGCGAGTCCGGTTCGCCCATCCAGAGGTTCGACGTGCCGTTGAGTTTGAGCAGGAGGTTGACGTCGTCCTCGTAGCTGGGATAGTAGCCTTCGGCGATCCCTTTCTGGACGGCCATCGCGGTGACAGCGTCGTGAGTCGCCGTCTCGAAGACCGTCGCCGGATCGAGTTTTTCTGGGACGTCCTCGAAGTCGACAGGGCCGTGCTCTAATCCGTGGTCCATCGCGAGAATCAGTGACTTGCCGTCGCGAACGATCGGAGAATCGTCGATCGGAATCATCTGTTAGACGGTCCAACTGGCCGCTATAAATCTCTGATGGTCCGAGTTATCGAAATTACGTACAACTGTAGTTGTTAGTTGACGGTTGTGGTGAGACGCTGGGCAGAGACTGCGTTCCGGTCAACTCTCGCGCACGTGTACTGTGTCGGGAGTTCCTCGAATACAGTAACTGCCGTATGGTGCCCATACTCCCGACAAACAGCCAGTACTCACACGGTTGCAGCTTACAGGCTGGGCCTTCGTCACCGGTCTCGAGTGGGATCGACGTGAGACTCGTGGTCTCGAACAGCATCACTCGAGCAACTCCCGTGCGTTGTGTCGCCACGTCCGGACGTGCACGATATCGAGTTCGAGGACGCTGGCGACCTCGAGTGCGTTGATCGTCGCCAGCCGTTTCGCCGAGTGGATGCCGGCGTCGGCCAGCGTGTCGGCATCCTCGGGGCCGACACCAGTCACCGCCGTCACCGGCGTCGGCTTCGGCCACGGCCGCTCCGACGGTTTCTGCCGGACGACCGCCGCAATCGGCGAGTGGTCGTACTCGAAGGTCTGCCATGCCTCGTCGTCGCTTTTGGCGATCCACTCGCGCTCGGCCGCGCCGAGGCCCCGGACCTCGCTCGAGCGTCGCTCGAGGTCGCCGTCGCCGTCGAACGACCAGGGAAGCGAGAACCGCCGTCGCAGGGTCTTGGCGGTCGACTCGTCGACGCCGGCATCCAGTAACATCTGGTAGGAACACGCCTTCTCCCGGAGCGCATCGAAATCGACGTCGACCGCCTCGAGTCGCGCCCGTTCGTCGGCCTCAAGGCGCTTTCGCTCGTCGGCCTCGAGCTGTGGGCCGTTCCCGACGACCGAGTCGTGTGCGGAGGGCTCGTCGGCTGCCTCGAGCAGTGTCTCCTCGTCGAACGTGAGTTCGACATCGGTGGCGTCCGACTCGACTGCCTCGAGAGCGATATCGATGCCGAGTCCGAGGTCGAGCGTCTCACGATCGGTCCCGTCACTGGGTATGTCCGTGTCGGTTCCCGCCCCCGCTCTCGAGTCGCCGGCGACGTCTTCCTTGCTCACACGAGTCACCGAATCTGTCTTGATCTCACACTCATCGTTCTTGAAGGTTTCTGCCGCCAATTGACACTGAATCGGTCTGCTGTCCCGAGTTCCCGGGACGCGCAGGACGGTCGTGGGTGCACCGGCACTGACTGACAGTCGTCCATCTACGATGGGGCGCTACTGCGGTGGCGAGTCCACGGTGATTCGGTCGTGAATGTGGCCCTCTCGGGTTCGCAGATGGCGCGGCGTTCGATCGTTGGAGACCGCCAGGATCTCCGCAACGATGCTGTGGGCGATCTGGTAGGGCGACCCACCGCCGAGGTCGAGTCCGATCGGGGTATACAGCGACGCCAGCGTCTCGTCGTCGAACGACCGGCCCTCGTCCTCGAACTCCGCGAGCATCTTCTCGAAGCGCTTGTGTGGCCCCATCAGACCGATATACCCGACGGACGCGTCCAGCAACTGCTCGACGGTCAGCCGGTCGTCGATGAAGTTGTGTGTCATGACGACCGCGTAGGTGCGGTCGCCTAACTCGAGATCGTCGTCGACGGCCGCCGGCGAGGTGGTTAGCGTATCGTCAGCGTCCGGAAACCGGTCCTCGAGGTCGACGCTCCCGCGGAAGCCAACCACGGTCACGCGGAAGTCGTTTTTCGCGGCCAGCTCGGTGACCGGCCCCACGTCGTGGCCGGAGCCGAAGATGACCAACTCCGTCGGGGCAGCGAGCCCGTCGATGAACACCGCGAGACGGCGGTCCTGGCTGTCAAGTTCGATCGTGTCGGCCCGTCCGCGCTCGGCGAGATCTTTCGCAGGATCGGCGAGTTCGTCTGGCCAGGCCGGTGCTGGCTCACCGTCCGGTGTCGTCAGCCCCCCGTCACCCGGGTGATAGTACGCGCGATCGCCCCGGTCGAGCGCCCCCTTGCTGTCCTCGAGCACGGTGAGCACGGCCACGTTTCGGCCGTCGGCAAACGCCTCGACGGCCGGGCGATACGTCTCGGTCAGGGGCTCGAGCAGGACGTCGATGATCCCGTTGCAGCCGACGCCGAGGCCCCAGACGTCGTCCTCGTCGTCCATCAGATCGTACGTGAGCAGCTCCGGCTGGCCGTCCTCGCGGACCGACTGGGCCGCCGCGAGCAGGTCGTCCTCGAGACAGCCGGCGGTGATGGAGCCGACGCCGTCGCCCGCTTCGTCGAGGAGCATCTTCGCACCCGGCCGTCGGTAGGCGTTCCCCTCGACGTCGACGATCGTCGCGAGGACGTCCGCACTGTCGGCGTCGAGTCGCTCGTGGACGCGCTGTAATACTTCGGTCTCCGGTACACTCCAGTTGTTTCGTGTCATCAGTTTTATTAGTCGAACTCAGTCGTCTCTCGGTTCGTCTCGGTCCGATTGTGACAGTCCCAGGCCCCGACCCGGACCAGTGGGGCTGTCAGTCACTGTGTATCCCTTTTCTACGCCGGCCTCGTGTAACTCAGTTCCGCACGCGTTGGCTCGAACGGCCTCGCGAACCCGGCCAGGATCGGTCACCGACGCGCCGGCGACGACGGTCGCGCCGGCCGCAAACGCAGGTTCGGGGAGGAAGGATGCAGTCGCCCCGATCAGGACGACCGTCGCCGTCTCGGGCGCGGCCTCGAGATACTGCTCGAGGCCGCCGTAGACGAGCGTCGAACCGGTTATGAAAACGACCTCGGCATCCGCCATCGCGGCGGCCGCGTCGGTCGGGCGATGCGTCGTGACGGTAACGCCGTCGGGCGTCGACACGTCGCCGACGGGCGCGCGTTCGATCACGCGCACGTCGACGTCGGCAAATTTTCGAAACGCGGGGCGAAAGAGCCCGACGGTCGCGATCGTGTCGACGCTCGAGTCGAGCAGCGCCATCGGATCACCCGTCTGCCACTCGACGAACGGGGCCGACAGCGCGTTGACGGCGGCGACGCCGAGGGCGATCTCGAGCGTTGTAGCGTCCGTTCTCGAGCCGGCGTCACCATCCTGTGCCATCGACGAATCGACGGGTGACTGCCCCGCCCACTCGAGCAGCGTCTCGAGGTCGAGACCGGCCGTTGGTGGCACGTCCCCCGGCGGGCGGTGGGCGAGGCCGGCGGTCGATCGATTCTCGCGTCCCCGCGGCGTATCGTCGAATTCGCCTTCCACGCCAGCCAGTTCAACCATAACCGTCGACCGCCCGACCGTGACCCGTTCCAGCGTCGCCCCGTCCGTGGCTCCGTGCTTGCGGAGTCGGTCGACGACAGCCGGGAGGATCGCGCCGCTCATTCGTGGTCCTCCTCGGCTGCAGCGGTGGTGTCCGTCGGCTGCTGTCGGCGCGGATCGTACTCGTAGCCAATCGGTCCATCCAGCCCGCGGCGCTCGAGTTGGCGGGCGATCTCGGCCAGATCGGTCGGTTCCGCGAAGCCAAAGAGGCCGTCGACGTACGGCAGACAGGTTTCCATCCCCCGCGTCCGTGGCTCGTACGTCGACGCGACGGCGAGCGGGTTGAGCCAGAGCACCGCCGCGGTTCGTCGGGCGAGCCAGGTGATCTGTTCCTCGAGGACCGACTGCTCACCGACGTCGAGCCCGTCGCTGATCACGACGACGACGGTTCGGCGGTCCACCGCGTCGCGGTGCTGGTGCCGCAGCGTTTCGAACGCGTCGCCGATCTGCGTGCCGCCGCCCCACGAGATTTCGGCTGCGCGAAGGGCCGTGGCTGGATCACCGCCAGCGCGCTCGAACTGCTTGGTCGCGTCGACGAGGTCGGTATCGAACAGGAAGACCAAACTCCGGCGGGCAACGGTCTGGAGTCGTTCCGCGACGGCAAGGAGCGTGTCGCGGTCGACCGTATCCAACACGGAGCCGCTGACGTCGATCAGTAGACAGCAGTGTAGTTCGCTCGGGACCCGTTCCCGGGCGGGCAACTCCATCGCAGCACCTCCGGTCCCGAGGCTCGCCCGGAGCGCCCGGCGTGCGTCGATCCGCTCGCCGGCGGTGGCCTGTTGGGTCCGTCGACCGGGGACGGTCGCCAGCGCGTCCACGAACCGGTCGATCGCGTCGCGGTCGGCGTCCGTCAGCGACGCTGGCGTTGCCGCCACGCGTTCGCGCCCGCCGACGGCACTGTACCGGCGCACGGCGTCGCTGTCGCCGTCATCGTCGTCGACCGGACGCTCACCTGAGGCGTGGCGACGACCAGTCTTCAGTCGCACCTCGGCGCGCTCCGAGTCGTCTCCGTTGCCGTCCTCAAGCGACGGCGGCTCCGTGTCGGACAGTGGTTCGGACGCCTCGCCCTCGAGTGCGACGGACCCTGCTGGCTCCGACTCGTCGTCGTCCGGTGTGCCCGTCCCCTCGTAGGTCGCGATGCGATCAAGCCCGGTCCGCAGCCGGTGCCAGAACGTGGGAAACTCCTCGTCGAACGCCTCGCGGTCGGCCGCCTCGGAGAGCAGCGTCGCCCGCAGCGCGTCCGCGGCGGGTTCGCGGTCGGCGAACCCGACCACGGCGAGCGCTCGTGCCCCCTCGAGTGTCCCAGTCGCTGGCACGTCGACGCCTGCCCGCCGAAGGTCGTCGGTGAACCGAACGAGCTCCGTCAGGACGTGCGTACGTGCGGCCTCGAAATCGGGAACGGTGTGGAGTCCTGTCGGCTGGTCGAGCCCGCTACGGTCGCCGTTATCACTGTCGCCTCGAGCGCGATCGGCTTCGGTAGCATCCTCTGACGGGGTTTCGCGTGGCGTCATCTGTCGGTCGGGTCGAGTCGCTCGTCGGCCGCGGCGGCGGCCGCGTGGAGCTGTTCGAGCAACGCGGTGTCGACGCGAGTGACGTCTTCGACTTCCTTGAGGAGACAGCCGATCGTCCGTTCGATCTCGTCGGTCGACAGCGGCTCGTCGCTGCCGTCGGCTCGAAGCATCGCGACCGCCCGCGCCCAGTCGAGCGTCTCGGCGACACCCGGCCGTTTGAGGAACGACTCCTCGCGGAGGCGTTCGACGACGGCACAGACCTCGGCCGCGATGGCCGCGTCGAGTTCGGGGACCTTACGGGAGACGATCTCGTACTCCGTCTCGAACGACGGCGGCTCGACGTGGAGGTAGAGACAGCGCCGCTTGAGCGCGTCGCTGAGTCCGCGGGTGCGGTTCGACGTGAGGATGACGATCGGCGGGTTCTCGGCGCGGACGGTCCCCAGTTCCGGAATCGACACCTGATACTCCGACAGCAACTCGAGCAGGAACGCCTCGAACGCCTCGTCGGCGCGGTCGATCTCGTCGATCAGCAAGACCGGCGATCGATCGCCGCCGGCCCTCAGCGCACGCAACAGCGGGCGCTCAAGCAGATACTCGTCGTCGAAGACGGAGTGTGTCCCTGCGGCGTCCGCGGATTCGGAGCCGGAGCTGCCGGTGACCGTCCCCTCGTTCGACTGCACGGCGAGGAGCTGTTTCGTGTAGTTCCACTCGTAGAGGGCGTTCTCGGCGGTCAGCCCTTCGTAACACTGGAGGCGGATCAGCTCCGTGTCGAACCCATCGGCGAGGACCTTCCCCAGTTCGGTCTTCCCGCTGCCAGGTGCGCCCTCGACGAGGAGCGGCCGGCCGAGCTGTAACGCGAGCTGGACGGTCGTGACAACGCGGTCGTCCGCGACGTAGTTTTGCGCCTTGAATCGCTTGCGAAGCGTCGCCTCATCAATTGACTCGAGGGCTATCCCCGACGTCTCTCCTGTCATACTGAGTTCATCGTTTCGGTTGTGGTTACCTCGAGATACTCGTCGGGATCGGTTCGAAAGGAGTCGGCACAGCCGTGACAACAAAAGTAGTACGTCGTTCCCTGGTGGGTGACACTCGGTGCCTCGTCCGGATCGACCGTCATGTCACAGACGGGATCAACGGCTGCCCCGTCGTCTGTTTCGCTCGTGGCTGGGGGCGCTGCCGTCGACTCGTCCTCGTCGCTGCCTCCGGCACAACACGAGCCCTCCGCGGTCGCTGTGTCGTTGGGTTCGGCGCGTGCTGTGGGCGCGCGACCGGTGGTTGCCCGCACGGCGACCAGCTCGGCGAGCAGGCTCGTCGCAATCTCTGGCGCGCTCGAGGCCGAAATGTCGATCCCAGCCGGACTCGTGACCGCGTCGCCAACGGTGTCCGGCTCCACCTCGAGGAGTCCGGCAACACGGTCGACGGTCTCCGGTGCGCGCGTCGTACTCGCCACGAGGCCGATGTAGGGTGCCTCGGCGAGGACGCCGGCGGCGACGCCGCGGGCGTCGTACTCGCCCATCGAGGCGACGACGACCAACGGCTCGCTACCGACCGCCTCGGCGATTTCCTCGGACTCGAGTGTCGTCAAAACGGTCGTCTCCGACGGAATATCGGCGTCGGCTCCGTCGGGATCGACGAGCGTCATCTCGACGTCGAGTTCGCTTGCCAGCCTGACCAGCGAGTGGGCGATCGGCGACCCGCCCACAACGAGCAGCCGTGTCGTCGGACGCACAGGGTCGATGAACACCTCGAGGGTGCCCTGACTGTGACACTGCATCGGGAACGCCTCGAGGCCGGGCCGGTCGATCGCGTCGGGATCGGGGGCGATGCCGATCAGCCGCGGCTCGCCGTCGGCGATGGCGGCTTGGGCCTCGTCGGCCACGCGCGATTGCGCACAGGAGATGCCACCGATCCAGCCGTGCAACTCGCCGTCGGCGGTCACGAGCGCCCGATCGCCGACGGTGGCAGACACTGGTGGCTCACGGCGGACGACAGTCGCCTGTGCGTACGGTTCCTCACGCGCTTGCAGCGCTCGCTCGCGTGCCGCGAGATCGGCGTCGGATGCTGTGTCTGGTGTCATGTCGGTGGGTAGACAGTGAACACGGTGTGATCAGTCGTCGGCCGTGGTGTCGCTCGATTGGTCCTCGAACTCGAGTGAGATGGAGTCGGCGGGGTCGGTCGCAAGTCCCGCTTCGTCGAGTTTCGCCCAGACGGTGTCGGGCGTCATCGGCATCTCGACGTGTGTGATGCCGGCGTGGCTCATCGCGTCGACGACGGCGTTGACGATCGCCGGCGGCGAGCCGACTGTCGGTGACTCGCCGACCCCTTTCGCTCCGATCGGGTGGTGGGGCGACGGCGTCACGGTGTGGCCCGTTTCGAAGTTCGGGATCTCCATCGACGTCGGCAGCAGGTAGTTCATGAAGTCACCGCCGGTGACGTTGCCGTTGTCGTCGAAGGTGACGTGCTCTAACATCGCCGTCCCGATCCCCTGGGCGAGGCCGCCGTGGATCTGGCCCTCGATGATCATCGGGTTGATGCGGTTTCCGCAGTCGTCGACGGCGACGAACTTCTCGAACTCGACCTCGCCGGTTTCGCGGTCGACTTCCACGATCACGATGTAGGAGCCGAACGGATACGTCATTTCCGGTGGGTCGTAGTAGTTGACCGCCTCGAGACCTGGCTCTTCGCTCGAGGGGTGGTTCATGTACGCGCCCGCGGCGATCTCGGTGATTGTGACCGACCGATCCGGTGCGCCGGCGACGTGGAACTCGCCGCTCTCGCGGTCCCAGGTGATGTCTTCTTCGGCGGCCTCGAGTTCGTTCGCGGCGATGGCTTTGGCCTTCTCGCGAACCTTCCGTGAGGCGACGGCGGCCGCCGCGCCGGCGACGGGCGTACTCCGGGAGCCGTAGGTGCCGAGGCCGTACGGGTCCGTGTCGGTGTCGCCGTGTTCGACGGTGATGTCCTCGACGTCCATGCCGAGTTCCTCGGCGACGATCTGGGCGAACGTGGTTTCGTGACCCTGCCCCTGTGTCTGGACGCCGACCCGAACCGTCGCGTTGCCGGTCGGGTGGACCCGGATCTCCGCGGAGTCGAACATCTCGACACCCGCGATGTCACAGGTTTTGCCCGGGCCGGCCCCGACGACTTCGGTGAACGAGGAGATGCCGATGCCGAGCAGTTTGTCGGCGTCTTCGTCGATCCGGCGCTGTTGTTCCTCGCGGTAGTGGTCGTAGTCGGCCATCTCGAGGGCCTTGTCCAGTGCCCCCTCGTAGTCACCCGAGTCGTAGTTCCACCCGGTCGAACTCTCGTAGGGGAACTGCTCGGGCTGGATGAAGTTCTTTCGGCGGATCTCGGCGGGGTCCATCCCGAGTTCGTCCGCGAGGACTTTCACCATTCGTTCGATGAGGTAGACGGCTTCCGTGACGCGGAACGAACACCGATAGGCGACGCCGCCGGGTGCGGTGTTGGTGTACGCCGCGGTCAGCGAGCCGTACGCCGTGTCGATATCGTACGACCCCGTGAAGATGTTGAAGAATCCGGCGGGGAACTTCGACGGCTGGGCGACGGCGTTGTACGCGCCGTGGTCCGCGAGCACGTCGGTTCGAACCGCCAGAATCTCGCCGTCGTCGGTCGCGGCGAGTTCGCCCGTCATGTCGTAGTCGCGGGCGAACCCCGTCGACTGGATGTTCTCCGAGCGCTCCTCTACCCACTTCACCGGCTGTTCCAAGACGTACGACGCCGCAGCGGCGACGACGTAGCCGGGATAGATCGGCACCTTGTTCCCGAACCCACCTCCAACGTCCGGGCTGACGATCCGGATCTTGTGTTCGGGGATGCCCGACACCTGCGCGAACAGGGTTCGGTGGATGTGGGGTGCCTGCGAGGTCATGTGGACCGTCAGCTTGTCCTTGCCGGGGTCGTAGTCGCCGACGGCACCGCAGGTCTCGATCGGAGCCGGATGCAGTCGCTGGTAGAGCATGTCCTCTGTGACGGTGACATCAGCCTCCTCAAAGGCCTCTGCAGTGGCCTCCTCGTCGCCCGTCTCCCAGTCGAGACAGTGGTTGTCTTCTTTGTCCTCGATATCGTCTCTGATCAGCGGCGCGTCGTCCTCGAGTGACGCTTCGGCGTCGACCACCGGCTCGAGCACGTCGTAGTCGACGACGACCTTCTGTGCGCCGTCTTTGGCCGTGTACCGATCGGTTGCGATGACGGCGGCGACCTCCTGGGACTGGAACTTGACCTTGTCGTTGACCAAGACGTCCTGGGTGTCGGCCATCAGTGTCGGCATCGTCGCGAGATCGTACTCGCGTAAGTCATCCGCGGTGAGGACGGCGACGACGCCGTCGACGTCCAGTGCTCGAGACTTGTCGATGTTCTCGATACGGGCGTGGGCGTGTGGGCTGCGAACGATCTCACAGTGAAGCATGTCCGGCTTCTTGATGTCGTCGACGTAGTTGCCACGCCCCGTGATGAATCGCTGGTCTTCCTTTCGTTTGACGTCTTCGCCCATCCCGCCGCGACCGTGGCCGCAGTGTTTTTCGGGCTGGGGACCGCCGTCTTCTGCCTCCGCGAATCGCTCTGAATCACTGCTCATTTGTGCTCACCGCCTGTGTCGGCGTCGTGGTTGCGGTCGGTCGTCGGGCCGCCACAGCAGTTTTCGACGCCGCAGTCGAACTCGCTGTCGAATGCTGATGGCGCGTCGGCGCTGCTGGTGTCTGTCCCCGACGCCACGGTCGTGCCGCCGTCGGCGGCCGCGACCTCCTCGAGTTCCTCCGCGGCGTACTCGATCGAGCGCACGATGTTCTGGTAGCCGGTACACCGACAGAGGTTGCCGCTGATCGCCTCGCGGATCTCTTCCTCGCTCGGGTCCGGGTTCTCGTCGAGCAACGCCTTCCCGGACATCAGCATGCCGGGCGTACAGTAACCACACTGCAGACCGTGTTCCTCGCGAAAGCCCTCCTGGAGCGGATGCAAGTCACCGCGCGCTTCGGGGAGGTCTTCCATCCCCTCGACGGTCATGAGTTCGCTCCCGTCGGCTTGGGTCGCGAACATGAGACAGGACTTGATTGGTTCCCCGTCTTTGAGGACCGTACAGGCCCCGCAGTTGCCGGTGTCACAGCCGATGTGTGTGCCGGTCATGTCCAACTCCTCTCTGATCGCGTGGACGAGCAACTGGCGCGGTTCGACGTCGATCGTGTGTTCGGTGCCGTTGACCGTCAGCGTGATCTCTCGTGTGTTCGTCACTGTGATACCCTCTGTTTGACCAGTCCGGCGCGTTCGGCGGCGTCGCCGAGTGCGCGCTGGGTGAGGACGTTTACCATTCGTTCTTTGTACTCCACATCGCCGTGTTCGTCCGATTCGGGATTCGATTGTTCAGCCGCCAGCTCACCGGCGCGTTTGAACAGTTCGCTGCTTGGCCGTTCGCCCTCGAGATGGTCTTCGGCGTCGGTCGCCCGGACGTTCGTGATGTCGACAGCGGTGAGTCCGATGCCGGCCTGCTCGATTCGCCCCTCGTCGTCGAGGACGAGCCGTGCGGCCGAGCCGGCCATCGCGTAGTCACCCACCTTCCGTTTCAGTTTGTGGTAGGCGCTGCCCTCTCGAGGCGCGGGTGTCGGTACCCGAAGCTCGGTGAGCAGTTCGTTCTCGTCGAGGGTCGTATCGTACGGCAGCAGGAAGAACTCGTCCGCCGGAATGACTCGCTCGCCGTCAGGGCCCTGTGCGACGACCTCGCCCTCGTGGGCGAGCAAGACGCTGCCCCAGTCGCCTTTCGGGTCCGCCTGCGCGATCGCCCCGGCGACTGTCCCACGATTTCGGATCTGTGGGTCCGCCACCAGCGGTGCCGTGTCGGCGAAGCTGCCGTAGTGCTCGGCGATCAGCTCGGAGTGTTCGACGTCCGCGTGACGCGCGAGCGCGCCGATTGTGAGCCAGCCGTCGTCCTCCTCGAGATAGTCGAGGCTCTCGATGCGGTTGATATCGATGATCGTCTCCGGCACTGCAAGCCGGAAACGGAGCATCGGGACCATACTCTGCCCGCCGGAGAGGACCGCGCGGTCGTCTAAGCTCTCGAGCAGGCTTACAGCCTCTTCGACGGTCTCGGGTTCGTGCTGTTCGAACTGTGCTGGTTTCATAACATGCCGCGGATCCGGTCCGTGATGCCCGAATCCGTCTCTTCGACGTCGCTCATCTGCTGTTCGATATCACTGAAGAAGTTGCCCACGATCTTGTTGGCCACGGGGTTGATCACCCGCGAACCGAGCTGGGCGATCCGACCCGAGATGTCGGCCTCGGTCCACCACTCGATGCGCGAGCCCTCGCTGTCCTCGAGCGAATAGATCTGCATCCCCGACTCCATGCTGAAGCTGCTCCCGCTTGCGGTCCCGCTCCCGGTCGCGGTCATGATGAAGTCGTCGTGGTCGCGTTCGTTGATCGTCACCGAGGTCTCGAAGCGAGGTTTGACACTGCCGACACCGACCTGCATCAACGCGGCATACTCCTGACTCTCGACGAACGCGCGTGCGGCGACGTCTTCCGGGTCGGCTTCGGGCAGCGTCTCGACGTCTTCTTCGGGTTCGTAGTCGTCGAAACCGAAGTCGTCGTCCATCGGCGTGATGTACTGACACCCTTTTAGTGAGTTTCGGACGGCGATCGGGTCCGACAGTACGACCCACGCTTTCTCCGGTGGCACGTCCTCGAGTTCGAATTCGCCACTGAACTCCATTAGCGCCACCCGTTTCGTGGCCGCAGTCGTTGTGTGTCGATCGACGTCATCTTTTATAACCCTGCACTATGTGCATACTATTTACCACACTCTATGATTTCCCATACCACACAAATAAACATTAGTGTTTCCGGTATATCACATCTGAAAAATAGGATTTGAGAATGACAGGTACTGACACACATGACGGTGCCGATCTGATCGACGTGGACGCGGCCGTCGACCGCGTTCGTGCGCTTCGAACGGAGTGGCTGCCACGACTCGAGACGGAACAGGTCTCCCTCGACGAACTCGCCGGGCGAACCCTCGCCGAACCGATTTCGGCTCCGGTCGACGTCCCAGCCCAGAGCCACGCGACGATGGACGGCTTTGCGTTCGATGCGACCGACGAGTATCCGCTTGCGGTCGTCGAGACGCCAGTGTTTCCCGAAGACGAGCCAGCAGCGCTCGAGGCCGGGACGGCGGTCCGGATCGCCACCGGCTCGCCGCTGCCGGCGTCGGCGAACGCGGTGCTCAAGCGCGAAAACGCCGTCGTCGAGGACGGCCAGCTCACGGGGCCCGACCTCGAGCCCGGCCACTACGTCTACCAGCGCGGGAGCAACGTCGCTGCGGGCGAGGAACTGTTCGATGCGGGCGAGCGCCTCGGGCCGAAAGACGCGCTGTTGCTCGGCGATCTCGAAATCGAGGCGGTTCCCGTCAGCAAACGGCTCTCGGTTGGCCTGCTGGCGACCGGGACGGAGATCCACGAGGGTCGCCATCGGGATCTCGACTCGCCGATGCTCGCCGGCCTCGTGCGCTCGTGGGGCCACGAGGCGACGTACGAGGGATCGGTCCCCGACGTCGACGACCGGGTCGAAGAACGGATCGCCGAGTTGGCCGACGAGTACGACGTCGTCATCACGACCGGCGGCACCAGCGTCGGTGATAAGGACTACGTCATCCGCTCGCTCGATGCCCTCGGTGACGTGCTGTTCCACCGGGTGCGACTCCGACCGGGGAAACCGATCGCCGTCGCGGAACTGCCCGACTCCGACGCCGTGGCGTTTGCCATTCCAGGCAAACCCATCGGTGCCCATCTGGTGACGTCGCTCGTCGCCCGCCCGTTCTTTGCCGGCGAGACGGCGCTACCGACCGTCGCCGCGCAGATGGCTCGCGACGTCGATATTTCGACTGCCGGCTTCACCTACGGCATCCCCGTCACGCTCGAGGACGGCGTTGCGATGCCACTCGGCCACACCGACTCGCCGCTATCGGTCTACAAGGAGACGTTCGATCCGAGCGTACTCTCCTCGAGTACGCGTGCAAGCCAGGCCGACGGGATCGTTCTGACAACCGAGGCCGTCGCCGCCGACGAGCAGGTCCGAGTCGTACCCTACCCCGTACTGGAACGATGACTGAAAACGACGCCGACGAGGACGCGGCTCAATCTGTGACCGCCGATCTCCCGCTCCTTGAGGCCGACGACGTGTCCCACGCGGACGACGGCCACAACGAGCCAGCAGTGGCTGGCGTGTTGCTCGCCGCCGGCACGAGCAGTCGCTACGGAACTGAGAATAAACTGCTAGCGACACTCGAGGGCGAGCCGATCGTCCGTCACGCCGCCCGACCGCTCGTTCGGAGCAGCGTCGACCCGGTCGTCGTCGTCCTCGGCCACGAGGCAGATCGGGTGCAGGATGCACTTGAGGGGCTGCCGGTCGAGACGGTCATCAACGAGGCCTACGACACCGGGCAGGCGTCGTCGCTTCGGGCTGGCATCGAGGCCGTGTATGACTGCGACGACGTTGATGCTGTCCTCGTCGCGCTCGGAGATATGCCCTTCGTCACACCTGAGACGATCGAGACGGTGGTGTCGGCGTACGCCGCCGGCGCTGGCGAGGCCCTCGCCGCAGCGTTCGATGGAGACCGCGGCAACCCAGTGTTGTTCGATGCCCGCTTTTTCGGCGCGCTCACCGACGTCGACGGCGACATCGGCGGTCGGGAAATCCTCCTCGAGAGCGACTCGAGTGCGCTCATCGAGGTCGACGATCTGGGTGTCCGTCGTGACGTCGACGTTCCCGACGATCTCTAAGTAATCGCGTCGTCGTGGCTACTCGGCGTCGCGTTTTTTGATGACGATCTGTCCGTCTTCGACGTGCCATTCGACTCGGTCGCCGGCACCGACGTCGAGGAAGTTCCGGACCGGTTTCGGCACTGTTGTCAGGTTCTTCGAGGAAATTTTCGTATCCGTAAGCGTACCCATTGCTGGCGTGTACAGTCGTAGTCAATACATAGTTTGCGCTATGGAGCGTCTCATACGGTCTGTTGGAACGAGTTCCCGCCGATCACCAGCGACGGGATCGATGAGCGGCGGTCAGTGACGACAGCAGTCCATCTCAGCCACTCGAGTGCCACCGATGGGCACCACCGTCGGATGCCTTGGAGTAGTCTAAATCAAAGCGATCGGATTCGATGAGGACGGGACCGGGAACGTATCGCTCGCCCGTCTCGCCGACGGACTCGAGAAGGCGCCGGTCGGCCATCGTCGACAGAACGTCCCGGACAGTTCGTTCGTATCCGGCGGGGAGATTCGCCTCATCCATCACGCCGTCGACGTCGACCTGCCCCCGGAGGAACGCCAGCCGGATGGCCGACACCCACGCGGGTTCACGCTTCGTTTCCCGACACATGGGGGGTAGTCGAACGGAACAGAGTTATATCTTCTGACGACGTTCACAACGTGACGAACAACTGCGGCGAGAACGGACAGCGTTTCACTGATGGAGCGGTTTCTCCGCCATCTCCGTACGCAGATCGTCTAGTGCCGACCTCGAGACGTCCCCTTCGAACGTCTGGAGAAGGGCGTACACTTCCGAGCGCGAAACCTTGACGTCGCCCTCGCGGATCACGTCTTCCGGCCGCTCGCGGAGTTCACGCATCGTCCCGACCGCAAGCAAGTACGGAATTGCCCACGCCGACAGTCGGTTGCCGTGAGTCTCGGGGACGACCTCGAGATAGCGATGGGCGTCGTCGAGGTAGGTCTCGGCCCGTCCGGTGACGCGTTTGATGACGTTCGTGACGCCGCCGTGGTTGTCCGCGTTGGTGACCTGCTCGACGTCGACGTCCTCTGCCTCGAGCCATTCGGCTGGGAGATAGACGTTGTTCTCGTCGTGGTAGTCCGACTCGACGTCTTTGGCGATGTTGACCAGTTGCAACAGCAACGCGAATGACCGGGCGTTCTCCCGCATTTCTTCGGCACGTTTCTGGGAGGCTCCCCGGGCGACCAGCCCCGTGATGAGCGTCCCGACGGTGCCCGCGGCGTACCAGCAGTACTCCTCGAGTTCCTCGAGTGTCTGCAGGCGCAAGCCGCCTTCGTCGGCGTAGCGATCCGTGAACATCGCCATCCCGTCGACGAGTTCGCGGACGGGCTCGCGCATAATCTCTCGCGGTTCCTCGTCTAAGGATTCGAACGTCCGTAATACGCGCGGGGTTTCGGCGACGACCTCCCAGTCTTCGGAGCGCTCGTCGGGAATCCATGGCTCGATGTCGTCCATGAACGCCGCGACAGTCTGGTCGGCCTCCGGATCGAGTAACTGGTCGTACGTCGTGAGCAGTTCGGTCTGTGTATCCGGCGGGATATGTCCCGCGTCTTCGATCGTGTCAGCGACACGACAGAGGAGATAGCCGATACAGATGTGTCTCGCCATCGGCTCCTCGAGCCGATCGATAGTGATCGAAAAAGTCCGCGAGACGCCGTGAACCGCGTCGTAACACCACTCCAGGTCGGCGTCAGTTGTGAATTCGGGCTGGCCCGTGGTCATCTACTCGATTTCACTTTGTTCCCATCCCGGAAAAACACCGCGGTCCCGGCGGGATGTTCCAGTGATGGTCGCTCACTGCGCTTTGCCATCTTGATGCAGACACTCCCGGACCCACTCGTAGTGGTCGCGTAGTCGTCGTTCGCCACCGTCCGTGAGCGCGTACACGTCGTGAATCCCCGCCGTTCGCTGCTCGACGAACCCCGCATCGACCAGCGCCGACAGCGAACCGTAGAACGCCTTCGGCTCGAGGTGGTCGTCGTACCGCGCCTCGAGTTGGGATTTGAGTTGCTGGCCGCGTAGTTCGCCCCCATCTGCACCGGCAAGCAGCACGCAGATATCGCGGCGGCGGCCGCTTCGGAGCCACTTTGTCATACCCGTCGTCGGCCTGCCGGCCCCTCGAGCGTTACGGTTTCTGGTTCGTCACGGCCGGGACGACCCGGAGACGAACGCGCGATAGCTCTCAACCCCGAGCGCCCAGACGAGCCCACCGAGCGTCGTGACGGCACACAAGAGCATCCCACCGAGTTCGAGGTGGACGTCACCGTGTGCGTGGCGTTCGTGTCGGAAGAGCAGCCAGCGGCCGTCAGGGTCGCCGATCACGACGGTCCCCGAGCCGACGGCGAGCGACACCAACACCCAGCCGAGGATCGCGATCGAAAGCACTGCAAGCGTCCCGACAGCCCCGGAGACAGCCGTCGAGAGGGCACGAGTCCCCGGGAGACGGCTGTGGTCTCGCTCGCTCGAGCCGTAGACTCCGAACCCCTGGACGTCGGCGTCGGGAAGTGGGCCAACGCGAACGCTGGCGGGGTACTGCAGGAGGACGGCGGCCATCCAGAGGTCACCGATCGAGCCGGCGGCGTTGGCCGCTAGCGGGACGACCAATAGCGGAGTCGGATAGACGACCATCGCCGCGAGACCGACGACTGTGATGCCTACGAACGGTGCCAGCAGGGCGACGAGCATCTGGTTTCGCGTGTAGCTTGCCGTCTGCGTTTTCGCGTAGGCATACGGCAGGACGAGATACGAGAGACCGACACCGTACACCGGGTTGCCGCCGTAACGGGCCATGAATACACCGTGAAGCAGTTCGTGTGGAACCACGACGAGCGCGATCAAGCCAACGGAGAGCACGAGCCAGATGGCGGCGTCCGGCGGTGCGAACGGCGAGATGACGATCGGCTCGAGGGCGACGTCTCGAATCGCGGCGAGTACGTACCCGAATGCGTAGGCGAAGCCGAAAAAGCCGATCGCGGAGACGATGACCCACTGGATCGCGACCGTTCGTGTCCGGCGAACCGTCGCGATCAACTCCGTGGTACTCGATTGCTCCGGTTGGCTCACGGCTACACGCACACAAGGAACGGAAAAATCGGTATCGATTCCCATCGTCGAAACCGACGTTGCTGTGGTACTCGTGGCGTGCCGGAACCGATAGCTTCCCGGTTGTCGATCCGTGAGTACCAGCCATGACCGACGATCGAACGGCCGAAGCAGACGGCATCACGGCGAGCTACGACGAAACCGAGACGGAACGACTCCTCAATTTCGAGGTGACTGGTGACGGGCCGGCACGAACCGGGACGACTGCCGCAATCGCTCAGAACCGCGACGGATACGCGATGTTGAAGGTGCGACCGACCGCCGACGGCGACGAACTCGAGCGCTACTACGGGTTCGATATGGCACTCGACCACGTCGCGGAACTGCTGGGCGTCTCACCGCACGACCTTCCGATCCCGACGGCGGCCGAAGACATGGGAATGTGAGGGACACAGTGGGTGACGACGCCGTCGCCGGTTCGCTCACGCACGGTCACGACGACTATTTGACTCCGTCGAGCACGCACGTATTTGACTCCGTCGAGCACGCACGTGGTCGACGCTCCCACCACGTGGCTCGAGTTCACTTGCGTTTGTGCGCCGTCTGGAGCCCGTGTACACACCGATTTGCGGAGAATCGGGCCGCTACACTACTCCGTGATACAACCTAATTATAGTATCGCCTGCTGGCACTCATGTGGTATTTGTGCGCACGGCTCAGTCAGGTTTATATGAACGTTCGTTGGCATCTCTCATGGATGATGTCCACGAGCACACAACAGTTCACCGTTCCGGACGATCTCATGTCACCACAGACGAAACTGGTCTATCTCTCCCTCCACGTGCTGGAGGAGCCGACGGTGACAGAACTTCAGGAACTCCTGGCGCTTCCGAAGCTCACGCTGTTATCCGTTCTCGAGTCGCTCGTCTCGAAGGATCTCGCACGGCGAACGGAGGGTGGCTATGTCGGTCAATGAGTATCTAACGGCGAGTGAGCCAGCCGTCGACCTCGATTCGGAGACACCCCTTCGGATCGACTGCTACGTGCGGTCGACGGCGCCGCCGACCATCACAGAGGCGATCACCGACACCGTCGAACGACTCCAGCGGCTCTCTTCTACTGAGCGGATCGACACTTATCGGACCACTCACTGGCCGCCGGAGTGTCATACCGTCGACCCGACCGACGACGACCGGCCGACGACGCGTGACGAACTCGTCGGCGAGTTCGAGCGCTGGGCCGCCCATCACGGCCACTCGCTCGAGCCAGCGTTCCGTCGACGGGAGATTCGACAGTCGCTGCTCGAGCCCGACTGTGACGACGCACGCGAGCGACTGCGGGTACCGTTCATTTCGCTTGCGATCTACGAGGCTGACGACGAGACGGGCGAGGAGACGCTTCGCGGCGTCGTTCCGTACACGGAACACCCACAGACGGACGACGAGCGGACCTACACCGTCGACGAGTGGCTGTCCGCAGTCGACCCGTCCGACTCAGAACCGCTCACCGAACACGCCACTCCCGAGCAGTCGACACGGCTAGGGGGCCACCAATGAACGCAACGATCACCACGAAGCCGACCGAGCTGGAACTGCCGCCACGACAACCGCTTTCGGGCCGAACGTGTCTGGTGACCGGTTCGTCGCGTGGAATCGGCCGCGGAATCGCCCGTGAACTGGGCCGTCACGGCGCAACTGTCATCGTCAACTACCGCTCCTCGGAGGGCGAAGCCCACGCAGTCGCCGATTCGATTACCGACAGCGACGCCGACGGAACGGGACATCCGGTTCAGGCCGACGTCACCGACCGCGCCGATGTCGAGGCGATGAGCGACGCCGTTCACGACGAGTGCGGTCCGATCGACGTGCTGGTCAACAACGCGGGGATCACGTCCGACTGTACGTTCGCCAACATGAGCGCCGAGGAGTGGTACCGTGTCTTCGACGTCTCGCTGCACGGGACGTTCAACTGCACCAAAGCGTTCTACGACGACCTCGAGGCCGTCGACCACGGCCGGATCATCAACATCTCGAGTGTCATCGGCAAGCAGGGCAACGTCGGCCAGGCCAACTACGCCGCGGCCAAAAGCGGCCTCTTCGGCTTTACCCGCTCGCTCGCCCTCGAGTTGGCGGACACCGGCACGACGGCGAACTGTATCGCCCCCGGCTTTACGCGCACGGAGATGGTCAAAGCCATCCCGGACGAGATTCAAGACGACTTACGAGAGGACATCCCACTTGAGCGCTTCGCAACTGTTGAGGAAATCGCCAGTCTCGTCCGATATCTCGCGAGCGAGCAGTCCGGCTACATCACCGGCGAAGTGATCGACATCAACGGCGGCATCGATCTCTAGTCTCGGCGTCTCGTTTCTCCCAACAGGTCGACTGTCTCGAGTCCGGCCGCCACAAAACGACCAGATGGACCGACTCCAGTTCGCTTATATTCGACGTACGAATAATGTGTGTTATGTCCATAACCAAGCAATGCCAGTCGGACGGGTGCAACGAGTTCCGAAAGAAGACGTTCACAGCCACGTCGTTCGTCGTCGGACTCGGTCGGTTTCTCCGAAACCTGCCGCGGCTCGTCCGTGCACAGAAGGCCGACAGGGTCGATACCCAGTTCGCGGAGAAGATCATGCTGGCCGTGACCGCAATCAACGAGTGTCAGTACTGTTCGCGATATCACACTGACCTCGCACTCGAGGCTGGGATGGACGAAGACACGATCGAACAGTTGCTCGAGCGCGACGTCGACGGTGCCGTCGCGCCAGCGGAACGCCCAGCGCTGCTGTTCGCCCAGCGCTACGCCGAGACGAGCGAGAACCCCGGTCGAAACGCCGTTGTCGAACTGCGAGACACGTACGGCCCGGACACGGCCGCCGACATTCAAGCGTTCGTTCGAGCGATCTACTTCGGCAACCTGCTCGGAAACACGTACGATGGGATTCGATCCGAGCTTAGATGTCGTGCCAGCCAGGCAAAACAGTGCCTGCAAACCGTGATCACGGCGTTCTGTTGATACGGCCCAGTCGAATCGGTCTGTCTGATCGGACGTCACTCGAGGCCGTTCGACGTAGCTCTCACTCGATATCGTTCTACTCCATCCCAGTCCGGATTTCGGGCAGCGCTTCGTGTTCCTAGCGACTCATCGAATACAGGATCGTGCAGAACTCACATCACTATCAAGACTCGGTCCCAGTCTGTCGTAGATCGGAGTCCGACTCGAGGTGATCGGTGAGCGCGAACGCGGCGGCGGACAGTCAATCTGCCCGCTAGTCGGCCGTCGCCGACCGATCGACGTGTAGCGGGTCCGCCGACGAGGTCGCCGTCACCAACCGCAAGAACTCGCCGGCGTTCGTGAGCAGCTTGTTCTCCGCCTTCCGGAGGTGTTCTTCGTACGTCGACCGGGCAACGGACGTCCGGTCAGCCAGCTCGCGCAGCGACGTCTTTCGCGGTTGCTCGTAGTACCCGCTCTCGAGGGCCAGTCGAAGGGCCGCCAGCTGTCGATCAGTCAGGCCATCAAAGAGCTGATCGACCGGGGCCAACATGCTGTGGGGAATCTCCTGCTCCGAGATGGCGGTTTTCGAGAGCACGTCGATATCTCGATCCGACTCGAGGTCCCGAATCAGTGCCCGAACGTCGGCCTCGTCGAACGCGATCACCGTGTAATGCTCCCAGCCCTGACGGTGGATCGTCGGCGGCTGGTACAGGCAGTTGTGTTCCTCGAACCGGTCGATGATCGACCCCTCGAGCGAACAGAGACAGGCCTGCGTGACGACGTGTAACCCGGTGTCGTCGACCGATTCGTGCAGAACCGTCCCTAACTCGTCGATTTCGGCGCGCAGATCGTCCGTCGGCGTCTCTGACGAGGTAATCTCGAGCACCTGGCAGTCGCTCAGGTACCACTCTCGGATCGTGAGATCCGGGTGGCGCTCCGATATCTCCCGGTAGGGACACTCGTGTTTCACCCTGAACGAGGCCTCGTACAGGCTCATATGCTGATATCGTTCGCAGCAAAATTAATAGTGCCGGTCATGACCGGCATCATCCATATTCAGGCGTACTGTGTATGAGCGACTACGGATGGCCGAACTGAGAGTCTCTAAACGCAGTATGCAGTTCCGGATCGACGAGGAACCGTTCGAACACAACCGACGACTTAGCCGTCGTGCCCACCAGTAACCGATGAGCGAGACATCAGATCTTACACAGGGAATTCGCGAACACCTCGGCCAGTTCTCGTTGCACGTGCTGTTGGTGTTCGCGACAGGGCTGACCATCGGATCCGAACGGACCGTCGTTCCCGTCCTCGGCGAGGACGTCCTCGGTGTCGAGTCGTTTCTGGTCATCGGCTCGTTCGTCGTCTCCTTCGGCTTCGTCAAGGCGCTACTCAACCTCTATGCCGGCAAGTGGGGCGAGGAGTACGGGCGCAAGCCGGTGCTCGTCCTCGGCTGGCTCACGGCGCTGCCGATCCCGGTGATTCTCATCTTCGCCCCCAACTGGTGGTGGATCACCGCTGGCAACATCTTGCTCGGCGTCAACCAGGCGCTGACCTGGAGCATGGCGATCAACGCCAAAATCGACCTCGCCGGCCCCGACCAGCGCGGGCTGGCTGTCGGCATCGACGAGGCGTTCGGCTACACCGGCGTCGCCGCAGGGGCGTGGATTACAGGTGTCATCGCCGGCCGGACGAGCCTCCGTCCGGAGCCGTTTTACTTCCTCGCCGCCGTGGTGGTGCTCGCCTTCCTGATCTCGATTTTCCTCATCAAGGAAACCGTCCAACTCGCACAACTCGAGGGCGACGACGACCACCACGACGCGAATCTCCCGTTCAACGAGGTGCTAAAGCGAGCGACCTACGGCGATCGAACGCTGTTCGCGGCGGCCCAGGCCGGCCACATCGAGAACTTCGTCGATACGTTGTTCTGGATCGCCGTCCCGCTCTATCTCACGAGCCAGGGTCTCGCGATCGAAGCCGTCGGCGTCGTCGTCGGCGTCCACAGCGCGATGTACTTCCTCCAGATCGGAACCGGCGGTCTCGCCGACCGTATCGGTCGCCGCCCGCCGGTCATCGCGGGGATGTTCCTCGCCGGTGTGGGCGTCCTCGGAATGGTGTTCGTCGAAGGCTACCTCCTGTGGGCGGTTCTGGCCGCCGTTTCCGGGCTTGGCATGGCGTTGCTCTATCCGAACCTGATGACCGTTCCCAGCGACGCGGCCCACCCGACCTGGCGGTCGGCTGGCATGGGCGTCTACCGAATGTGGCGCGACGCGGGCTACGGTGTCGGCGCGATCCTGATCGGCCTCGCGATGGAGTTCATCAGCGCCGAAGCCGCCTTTTATATGACCTCCATCCTGATGTTCATCTCCGGCGCAATCGTGTTCCTCTGGATGGAAGAAACCCATCCCGAGTTCGGAACCCACGAACCACCCGCACCCGCTCCGGATACCCCTGCACACGCGACGACCGACGACTGATACGGACTGTTGTCGTCACTGACCGCCGATCACCGACCTCGCCGCTGGTGATCGGCAGTAAACTCCTCGATTAGAGTCGCAACTGACACAGCGGGGAGCAACCCGTTTCCCGTTGGGATCAGATTTCACTCCCGTCTGTGAAACAGATGAAAGTGCCGAAAAGACGGCTACCGAACACTCTACGGGGGAAGTAGTATTTGTCGAGAATCGAGCCGGTTGCGAGTGGGCGCTGCAGGAATCGTCTACGCCCCATAACAAATCCGTGTCAACGGGCAAGAGAAACGGGAGAAATCACGCGGCAAACCTCCAGCCGGGTTCGCTGGAGCAACCATGGACGAACTCGAACCCATCACACCGGACGAAGCAGTACAGCTGTATCTCAACCATCGGCAACGCGAAGTATCCGAGGCCACCCTACGATCGCACAAATCCCGTCTCAGCCATTTCATCCGCTGGTGCAACGACGAGAAGGACATCAAGAATCTGAATGACCTGACCGGTCGCACCCTTCACGAGTACCGGCTCTGGCGCCGAAACTTCAACGGGGGAATCAAACCAGTCACAGAGAAAACCCAGATGGATACGCTCCGCGTGTTCATTCGCTTCCTCGAAACTATCGACGCCGTCTCTCCCGACTTGAGCGACAAGGTGCTCTCTCCTGACCTCGAATCTAAAGAGAACGTACGTGATGTAATGCTTGACGAGAGCCATGCCGACGCTGTTCTCGGCCATCTCTCAAAATTCGAGTACGCATCCCGACCACACATCGTGCTCACATTGCAGTGGCACACGATGATGCGACGAGGTGCCGTGCGAGCGCCCGACCTTCGAGACTATCACGCAGACGACCAGTGCCTCGAGATTCGACATCGGCCAGAAACCGGGACACCAATCAAGAACCAAGAGGACGGTGAGCGAATGATCGCGCTATCGTCTCAGATCTGTACCCTCCTCGACGACTGGATTGACGGCCCTCGGCCCGATGTCACTGATGAGCACGGACGCAATCCCTTGATCACAACGACGCATGGACGTGTCCACGTCACAACAGTCACTTCGATCGTCTACAGTTGGTCGCGCCCATGCCGGATTGGCGCGCTCTGTCCTCTGAATCGCGATGTCGATGAGTGCGAGGCAGCGTGTTACGAGGGTGCGTCGAAGTGTCCCGAAAGCGTATCTTCGCATGCTGTTCGTCGCGGAAGCATTACAAATCACCTTGCATCTGATATACCGGTAGAAGTGGTGTCTGCTAGAGCGAATGTAGGTCGTGATGTGCTAGAGAAGCATTACGACAGACGGAGTGAAAAGTCGAAAATGGAGCAACGGCGAAAGTTCCTACGTAATCTTTGAGACGTCTGATTTGTAGGATTTCTTGCAGTCTTGTGATTTCGTTTAGTAACGTTTTTTCGTCTATTTTCGTAGGAATGGAACATAGAGTGCTTGCAGAAATTGACAACTTCTGCTAGGGACTACAGTTGAGAGTCGGCCTTATGTCTCAATCTCGATGGTTCTTTTATCGATACTGAATGAGTCTGTCTGGCTCCTGAAATTCCCAATACTATCGCGGGTACTGATTGACGTAATTTCGTAAGTTCCCCCAGGAGTGTTTTCTGGCCACTGATACGAGATTGTATGTGTTCCATCATCGACTGCTGGTGAAAAGTCACGGTACGCATCGAAGACTGCACCCCCGCCATCCTCGTGTTCGAAGCGAAAATAGATCCGTTCGATGTCTGTCTTGTCAGTCACCTCAACATCAATCTTCATACTGTCTCCTGGTTCGAATTTCCTTCCCGACAACGTGAAGTCGTGAACTATTGGAGCTTCAGTATCAACCGTCTCTGATTCAATCTCGATGGTTCTTTTATCGATACTGAATGAGTCTGTCTGGCTCCCGAAATTCCCAATACTATCGCGGGTACTGATCGACGTGATTTCGTAAGCACCTCCGGAAGTATTCTCCGGCCACTGGTACGAGATCGTATGTGTTCCATCATCGACTGCTGGTGAAAAGTCACGGTACGCATCAAAGACCGCGCCCCCACCATCCTTGTGTTCGAAGCGGAAGTAGATCCGTTCGATGTCTGTCTCGTCAGTTACGTCCACATCAATCTTCATGCTGTCTCCTGGCTCGAATTTCCTTCCCGACAACGTGAAGTTGTGAATTATCGGGGCTTCAGTGTCAGACATCTTTGACTCGATCTCGATGGTTCTTTTATCGATACTGAATGAGTCTGTCTGGCTCCCGAAATTCCCAATACTATCGCGGGTACTGATCGACGTGATTTCGTAAGTTCCCCCAGGAGTATTCTCCGGCCACTGGTACGAGATCGTATGTGTTCCATCATCGACTGCTGGTGAAAAATCACGGTACGCATCGAAGACTGCTCCCCCGCCATTCTCGTGTTCGAATCGGAAGTAAATACGTTCAATGTCTGTCTCATCAGCCACCTCGACATCAATCTTCATACTGTCTCCTGGTTCGAATGTCTTTCCGGACAACGTAAAATCGTGGATTGTAGGGCCTTCAGTATCTGAACTGTCGTCTTCGTCTGGTTCTCTCTCGTTCTCCGAGTCGTCTTCGTCTGGTTCTCTCTCGTTCTCCGAGTCGTCTTCGTCTGGTTCGTCTTCGGTAGACAATCCACTTCCATCAAGACAACCTGAAACCGTACAAAAGGCAGTTCCAGATAAGAATATGTACTCACGACGTTCCATGGGAAAACTCATCGAACTATGTACGTAAAAACTTCGTACTATTCCCTACTGCATTGACAATCCTCGGCGGCTATAGGTTTGCTTCCTGCGATATATGTCTTGTATCAGTACACCGCTTCTGTTAGATCCTGTGCAAGCCAGTAGAACCTCTAAATCTACTCGCCGTACCCCTTCTCCGTTTCGTGGGCGAGTTTCAGCGCGACACGCCGTGCAGCCATCTTCTCCTCTTCAGTCCGGTGATCGTAGTGTTTGTCCATAACTGCCTCTGACACGTCGCAGCGTTGGCTGATCGTAGCTTTCGGAACTCCCGCCTTCAGCTCCGCTGTAATGTACCCCTTGCGGACAGGGTGGCAACTCAAACTATCTGGACACTCGAATGCCCAATTGTTCCGACGAGCTGCATCGCATTCTTCAGGGTCTCGGTCGTACGGACATCCTCGACCGATCGCGCACGGGCGTGTCCAGGCGTAGATGTAGTTGCGAATCGTACTTTTGCCGAGCCGTCCGTGGGCGGTCGTGAGGAGAGGCTCGCGCCCCTGCTCGTCTGTGGAGGATTCCCGGTGATCAGCAATGTAGTCGTCGAGTACATCGCTCACGGAACGGGGTATGTCCACGTTCCGCTCCCCTTCGTAGTCATTCTTGAGCGTAGTTCCTGTTTCGGGCCGATGACGGAATTTGAGATAAGACCCGTCATCGTTGGTGACGTAATCTCTGAGGTCGAGCGAGTGAATCCCACCGGTACGCGCCCCGCAGGATGATAAGAGCAACCAGACGACGTGCTGGACGTCCCCGTATTCGTACTTTTGGAGCCACTCAAGTACTTCTTTCGCCGTTTCAGAGTCGAGGATTTCATCACGTACTTCATCGTTCTTGTCGAGACTCGGAACAATAACGTGCTCATGGAGGCCGGAGCGAACGACTTCCCAAGATTCGCAGTGCTTGATGAATGTGCGCGTGATTTTCTGCTGTGTCTCCTCGCTTTTCGGACTCAGTTTATCCACACGTTTTGAGGCCTCGTCACGCCGCCATATCCGATAGCTTGCGAGATCATTTCCAGAGAGTTCGTTCATATCGTCGATATCGGCTACATCATCGCACCAGCGGAGGAAGAAATTCCGAAGCGAGGATTCGTGCGTGTACTGAGTATTGTCTTTCAGTTCTCTGGTATCGAAGTACTTGTCCACAGCCTCCTCGGGAGTCATTGAGTTGAGAGAAGGCGTCATCTGTTCACCGAGCTTCTCGGCAAGTGGGCCGGCCAATTCGTCACCCAGTTCATCAATGAGCTCTGAGATGTCGGCACCGGTCATTCGCACGCCTCCACGAGATACTCCTGGTTGGGGTGTGAGAGGATTGTTTGCGGATGGCCTTCGAGCGAACCGATCGAGAGATATGTCTGCCTGATCATGGTTTGAGATTGTTGTCACTGGTTGGTCGATCTCGGGGAGACGGTCGCGCTATGGCCCGTTTTCAGGCAGCTAGGTTGGAGCGGGCTTACAATTCCGTGCGCGATCGTCGTTTCCTGCGTTTTCTCTCCCCAAAGCGGGGAAGTGCATTCATAAGTCCACCCACCACTTATAAACCTCCGGGAATGTGGGTCGTTCTCACACTTGCCCTAACAGACATTTGTCTGACAAGCCGTTAAATACCCCGATTGGGTTCTTTTCATATGTAATGCCCTCCACAAGTACAGAATATGTTTGGCCCGAATTCAATGGGAACGTTGAATTTTTGCCAGCTACTTCGGCCAAGAAACCCGATTTTACCTTGGAAAACGTTACTCCCGCACGCCGCGACTGGCTTCCAGATCTACTCGAGGGACTACTCCCATGGGTCGTTGAAGCAGTAGAAGAAGTCGCAAAGTGTCACGATCCGAAACTTCTCCACATGCCACGTCAGGGACACGTCCCCGTGATTCTCAACGAATTCTATCAAGTGAAGGCTGTTGGTGGCTGGTACCCATATGCCGCTGCAGAATTCACTGTGCGCGTGCGGGGCTTACCTCGTGAAGATTGGCCAACTCGACATAGTGAGGATCGACCACCTTCCGTCGATACGTTGGTCAAGATTGGAACAGGGTATCACGAACTGAATACCGGTATTGGTAATCTTGAACCAGGGCCAATGCAGTTGATTGCCCTCGCACCAACTACACCCCGAGTTTCGCTGTTACTGGATGAGTCCGCTTGGCGGAATACACAACGAGCTCAACGGAAACGAGGGCTCAAAACGATCGCCATCCTCTCGAAGACCTGTGCGATTGATCTCTTAGCATCGCCTTCACTCGAAACATTTCTCAGAGATAGACATCCAGAATGGATCGATACCTACCTTACTGAGAGCGGCAACACGCACACAGCAGATAACACCGCTTCCGTTTCAGTCGATAACGAGGTTGACCCCCAGTCTGTCTATGAAGCTCTCCAAGCATTCACTCCCAAAGGTGGGAGGCTTCGGTTATTGGCAGCTATCCCATCAAATGAAAAAGAATATCGAGAGATCCGGGATCTCAAGACCGATAGCAGCCTCGATTTGAGTTCAGGGACTATTGATCGCTACTACAGGGAACTTGAACAGGATCATGGATTCTTGGCAGTAGATGATCGAGGGTGCTATAATTCTGTGACTCTCACTCCTGCTGGTAGGTATGCTCAAGGCCTCTTAACTGACGATATCCAGATTCGTCATCCTCAGCAAGCCCGGTTTAGCGACGACCTGACCACACCCCCCAACTGCACACAAGGATAGTGTCGGGGGCAAATTCTACCCACCCAATAAAGGTGGGCCAACCCCTCGAAGCTTGTCTCGGGGGCAGTGCTGGAGGTTTCGGACAGCCCAGCACCCGCAAGCTATCGCCGGCCAGTTGTTGGCTTACTGAGCAAGAGCTCGTAGATCGACTTGCTGGGGGCAAGTGCGCACGGGGTGTGACTCTCGTCAATGACCGGATATCGGAATTTGACGATGGGCGAATCACCTACCTTGGTCACTCGGAAGATGAAGTCCACGTGGCTGTTCAGTGGGGTGGCCCTATACCTACCCTTGTGCGTCTTGGTGTTGCCTTACTAAGCGAGCGTGCGTTCGATCGGATTCTAACGACGTCACGAGTAGACCCACTACTCTCAGGAACAACAGCCTTCGATACCCTCCGTCTTGGGCGTCAACTCGGCTGGCTGTCCGACACCGAGCAGAACTACGACGATCTTCGGGCACGGTACGAGTCCGTAGGTACTTCCTTGCTCTACCGGCTCGGAACGCGGAATCAGAGTCCCGAGATTTGGTCACGTCTATGTTGCGAGGCTCACGGCCTTCTTGCAACAGCCACCAATCTCTACGACGCAGCAGGTGTTGATCTCACCATCCATATCCGTCTGCCCGACACCGACCAGCTAACGCGAGATGACTCTAGGTACAATCGGTTCATCACCTTTGTGAAAAATACCGTACCAAAAAATGCTGCTTATCGGGGGAACTCAGCCTCCAGGATGCTTCTGGAGGAGGATGGGGACAAACTGGGGTATCGGCTGCCGGTTGATATTGACGATACTGACCGTGATGCTGACCTCACCGCTGATTGGGTCGTTGTTGGGCCAGATGTCGCGAGCTTCCGCGATGACATCGTTGAGGCCTTCAAGTCGGTTTCTATTCGAGAACAGGTTGCTAATGGTACCGAGGAGGGCATCCGTATCCCTATCGAGGTTACTACAGCGAACACATATTCGAATCTTCAACAAACCGTCCAGACTATGCTTGAACGGCTAGGGCGACCGATTAGTGACAACCTCGACGTGCCGACGGTCACGCGGTTCTATTTACTCGCATTCGGTAATATTCCGCATAAATCCCTAACGTGTTCTCCATTCGACATCGCTGAAGCACTGATAGCCACAGATCGTCTCGAATCCACAGATGATTCCCTTACGATGCAGGCCTTGGTACGTGGACTGGGTGCTGTTGATTCAAAGAAGATTTATCCTTGGTTACCACCGACCGCACGGGAGTTCATGCGTGTACTATTCGAATCCGACACTCCACTGAAACGTTCTGAGATCCTCGATGCAGCCGATCTATCCCAGACATCATACGAGCGGCATAGGGGCAATCTTGAAAAGTCAGGGTTGCTTGTAGAGAAAGAAACCTACCACTATGAGGCCACTCTCCCGGGTCAATGGCCACAAGATGGTCTATCTTCGCTAGCCGAAGACGCTGATGCTGACGTCCGAAGATGGATCATGTATGAGAAACTCCTCGACGCGCAGGTTAATGCACAAAGCGTAGTCTCAATCCAGAGCCCACCACGAAGCTTGACTCGGGTATATATTGGCTGAATTAGAGTACAGAATCCGCTGTTAGTGGGGTAGGTAGTTGTTCAAGCCCGTTTCCTCCGGGGATCAGTCGTTTTGTAGCGGTCGAAGATCTCGCCACCGGAAGTGCATACACTCGCCACACTCAGTTTCGACGAGATAGCTGATGCTATCACGTGGATCGCCTGTTTCGATTCCAGCTGTGTCCTCCGTCACCTCAATAATTGTGCCCTCACTGCCGTGCCACTCTTCGTAGTCAGGATCGCTCGTATCTGGGATATCTATCCGAACAGTATCTCCCACATCGAACCGCCTCATGAATTCGTTTCCTCCATTCAGTGTACTGTGGTCATGAAACCCATAGAGCTGTGATAACGCTGTTCTCCACGTCAGGCCTCTATCAAATTCTGAATGCGGGTTTGTAACTGAGAGAATGCTTCCTCTGCCGTTGCAACCTCTGCTGCACCCGTAATCACGACCTTTTCGTTTGCGAACACTAGTATGACTGCTCCAATCTCGGGTGGACGGTATACGAGCCCTGGGAACTGCTCTGGTTCGTACTCGACGGCTTCCAATCCAAGTCCAATTGACAGGGTGTTAAGATCTACAGCTGAAGAGAGTTCCTCGGTGCAGACGACGTTCTGGACGGTGAACCCCGGGTCAAGAGACCTACTGCAAATCCCTAGGTCTGCCATCTGGATGATGAACTCCTCATTTGTAGATTCCAGTTCTTGGAAGCTGGAACAGCCACTAATAATGTATTTTCCGCTCCGGTACACCGTAATTAGAGGCCCACCTTCCACAAGCCGAACGTAGAGCCCGTGATAGTTCGAGGGGTCGTATTCGGTGAATGGAACACTCAGATCATCACCAAGAGTCTGAAGGTCAAGTTCGACGCCCAGATCGCCAGACCCAACGGCATTCACAATAGTTACCATCAGGCATCCTCACTGTTTGAAACTACGAATGCCGCCGAGACGAGGTCAGGCTCTTCCGGTGTGACGTGTTTCTCCTCTTCGAGATGGGAAAGCTCTTCATCACGTTCTCTGCGTAGATTTTCTAGCTGGCGTTCAGCGTTTCCGATTGGAGCGCTCATGTCCTTACCTTCCTCAGAACGTCGCTTGTATGTCTCCAAACGCTCTTCCCACTCGCTTATTTGTTCTTGGAAGTATCGCTCTGCATGTTCTCGCTTGATCTCGACTTCCCGTTCACGTTCGGCACGGGCCTCCTCGGCGAAGGATTCGACTCGATCCCACGCGGCCATTTCTGTTTGTCCATGCAGTTCGTTGGCCTTCGAGGCGATACGGTCAAGACCAGAAATCGACGAAATCTCTGACGGCGGAATGGTATCTACGAACTCCGGCGGTTCGTTCACTAACTCGCCTTCCTGGGTTACATAGAGTGGAACGAACTTCTCAGTTACAGCCTCACCAGCACCCGAAACGTACCCGAGTCGGTAATTGAACAGGATTCCTGGGGCCAACGAGTTGTCCGATGTCGTTTTCACAGCGACTTGACCCTGCACCCGATTCGAGTCGAGACAGAATCCGATGAGTGATTGAGTCAACGGATGATCTAACGCAATGAATTCCACATCCTCCTCCTCGATGGCAACGTCTTTTGTGAAGGTGGCGCGAGGATATCGATTCTCTACGAGTCCCCCTACGAGGACGTCGGGAACATCCAACTGGAATACGTCGCCTCCTGTTTTGGCAGGGCCGGGTCGTACTCCTTTGATAGACCCGCCAAACTCATCGAAGAAGACGCGTACAATCGTCTCGATGTCCGCCTCACTCACTTCGCCATGCTGACTCCGTTCGATGACCTCTAGGATCTCTTGGTCTTCGTCGGTGAGGTCGAACCGGTCTCGGATGAGGAAATCGTTCTCAACGGTCTGGAGGGCTTCTTTGCGCTCCTCCATTGTTGCTTCAATATCGGCGACAACCTCGTCTGTGGGTCTGCCCTCTGCAAGCGCCGACATAATCGTCTGGTCGAGGTCGAGGTCGTCGAGGACTTGCCCGAGAACATCAGACCGCATTCCGAGGTCGGATTCAATCTGGTTCGTTTTCTCGACGAGAAGGTTGAGTATCTCGCTTTCGCGCGTATCTTTGAAGAACAGGTTTCGAATCTCGACAGTTCGGTCTTGCCCATATCTGTGGAGTCGGCCCATGCGCTGGTCGATGCGAATCGGATTCCATGGCAAGTCGTAGTTTACCATTATATGGGCGAATTGAAGGTTGAGACCCTCCTGTGCGGCGTCAGTAGCAAGCATCAGATTCGCTTCTTCTTCGAACTTCTGCATCTCCTGACGACGCCGGTCTTGGTTGAGGTCTCCATAGACCTGTGCGATATCGTGGTCAGCGAAAACCTCGTCCCGGAGGTATTCGAGCGTATCCGTATACTCGGTGAAGATCAGAATCTTCTCGTCTGGGTCTTCCTTCAGAATGCGATCAACAAACTCCCGAAGAAGGCGGGCCTTCGAGTCCGTCTTGATGTTCTTAGCCTGCTGCCATAATTGCTTGACTCGGTCGAGCTCCTGATCGATCTGCGTCTGATTGAGGGTGATTGTGACCGTCTCAAGTGCTTCTTCGACTTTGGTACGCTCGGCATCAGTGAGCGTGTCGGGCTCCGTGCTGTAACGCGGAATGAGTTCCTGAACGTCATCAGGTAGTTCCTCCGCTACTGCATCGTTCTGAATCGCCCGCATTCGGTTCTCAAGCGATTTACGGATGGCATAGATGCTCGACACCAGGCGCTTCTGATAGACGACCATGGTGAAGCCAGCAGCCTGGTTCTCCTCCTGCTGGGCGAGGTTGTAGTACTCGCGGATATACTCGGTGACGTCATCGTACAACTTTCGCTCTTCCCGTGTCATCTCCACGGGAAGCGCTTCGATGTTCTTCTCGGGGAACATACGCGTCCCGTCGGCCTCGTACATGTCTTCCTTCAGCCGGCGTATCATCAGATCTTCCAGCGACTCGGGATTGATCTGCGATTCATGGCTGAAGCGATAGGGGTCGAGCAAACTAACGAGGAAGTAGAACTGATCGGATTTCCCCTTGTGTGGTGTCCCAGTCAGCAACAGAAGGGAGTCAGAATTGTCAGCTACTGCTTCACCCACTCTGTACCGCTGAGTACGCTCGATAGAATCGTCGCTTCCCCGGCGAGCAGTCAGATGATGGGCCTCGTCGAACACCGCTACGTCCCAAGGGACATCGAGGTTGCTGAGCGCCTCGAGCATATCGTCCTGTTTGGCGAAGTCAATCGAGGTGATGATGCGGTCTTCTTGAAGCCACACATTCTGGTTAGGATGGGACTGGCGATGCGTTCGGACAGTCTCTCGATCGTAGACGACGAAATTCCGGTCGAACTTCTCTCGCATCTCCTCTTGCCACTGAACCGCCAGTGGTGCGGGGGCAACGATAAGGACGCGTTCGGCTCGTTCACGGGCGATGAGTTCCTCTATGACGATGCCTGCTTCAATGGTCTTCCCGAGACCGACCTCGTCGCCGACAAGGTACCGATGGTCGTACGAGTTCAGTATCTCGTAGGCCGCCTGCACCTGATAGGGTTCTATCTCGATGCGATTGTTTGTCAGCGACAGGAAGCGGTCGTATCGATACGCAAGGTCAAGGCGAGTCGCACGTTCTCGAAGATCGTACTGGATGGGATCATTGATTTGCTTTGCTGCGAGACGGTCAACAATCGAGTCAATTTTCTCGATATGGGGCAGGCCACTTGGGAGCTTGCGTAGTTGTCCCTCTGCCGTGTATACGTGGAGAAGTTGAGAACCATTTGGACGCTCCTCAATTTTTGTGATTTCACCCTGCCCACCGGCAAACTTGACATGGTCTCCAACTACAAACTTAGTCATTTTTTTACTCACCCGAAAAAAGTCGTTCAACTTCTTCGCGGAAACTGGTGAATGCGCGGTTGGCTTCTTTTATTGACTTGACACCTGTAACGATACACTGGCCATTTGTCGGTATTGTAATTAAACAATCAAATCCATCTGGCCAATAGTATACAAACGGTGATTGTTCTGGTTCATACTCCACGTTTTCCAATCCCAATGCAATGACTAGAGCATCCAAGTCAATTTCACGGCCAAGGTCGCCTTTGCAGATGAGGTTCTGAATCTCTGGCTTGCCCTCTTCGAATTCATACTCGATTCCTAGCTTGTTTAGCGATTCATTGAGGCGATCATAGAGACTTTGAACTTGATCTTGGGTATCTGCGCCTACTATCGTATACGAGCCAGAGGAGAACAACATTATGACTGGCCCCTCCTGGCTGAAGCGGACTTGAAGACCTGGAAATTGCTCTGGGTCATACTGAACGTTCTCGGCAGTGATGTCAGTATATAGTGGGGTCAGATCAAGCTCCACGCCAAGATCGCCTGAAGCAACGATGTTCACGATTTCCATTATTGAAGTTTCATACGAGAAGTGGGGGCGTCAACTACCGGTCATTCACAGACGACTCGATCAATTCAATTTGTTCCTCTGAAAGGTCGAACATGTCATAAACCAACTGATCAATTTGCGTTTCCAACTCTGCAATCTCCTGATTAAGATCTTCCGCGGTAGTATGGATCTCAATATAGCGACTCATCCCGTCTTCTACATCATTTAATTCCGGTAGCTGAAGCGCGCTAAGCCGATCAATTAGCGACATTGTCGTTGTGGCAGTTTCTCGGAAGCCGGCGAACCCACCAGCTTTGTCAATAGCCATAGGCACAAAGTCAACTAGTAGCTGTTCCATCTTGCGGTCAAGGCCAGCGAACTGCATTGCATGGATGGGTTCTGTTTCCGTGTACCCCCACTGATCGGTTTCGTACTCGTCAGGTTCTACTGGTTTGTATCGTGCTGTCGCATATAGGTTCACTGTACCGTTTTCACGCGTGACACTCACATCGCCCAGTCGGAGGTTATCCTTATCATCGGTTGTTGCAGTGAGAACTGTTCCGCTGAGGTTATTCGCAGGCATATACAATTCACCGAGGTTCTTCCCTTCAGAGTAGTTTCCAAGATAATCTCCCAAATTCAAGTTTAACGCGTCCAACTCCGCAGTCTTGTTGCAAATAACTTCCACAAGTTCCTCAAGGCGGTCATCAATTGAAGGGGGAATCGGAACCTCATCCAAGTAACTGCATGAGTAACTGTAATATCCTCCTCGTTTGATTCGGGAGATGGAATGCAAGTAGAACTCTGCGACTTTCGAGTTCAGCATACCAAGTAATGTTTCAGCGGACAGATTTTCAGGAACAACGGAAAATACTCGCGCGTTACTGTATCCGCTCCCGACTTCATCAATGCAGAACTGGTTCTGCTTTGATTCTCCAGATGTGACGATCTTCCGGGTGTTGAAAACCGGAATCCTTCCCGGGCGGGTCAGCTTGTACCAGTCATTGCCGTCAATGTTTTCTCTCGAGTCTTGCCGCTCAGCGAGCTCTTCCTTGTGCGAGAGGAGATATTCGTATGCATTCGGATACTCATTCTGTAACGTGGTAACTGAGAGTAGTTTTGTTTGACCATCGACCTCTTGGTATGGGTAAATCGATTTTTTACTCGCTTGCGGTAGATGCCAGCGTTCAGGATCACCGCCTCGAATGACATCTAAAAATATGTCATCCTCAATATCTGATTCTTTTGCCTCTTCCGGCTCAAACAGGAAGATCTCGTCTCTACCTGTGAACATCCCGGTACATGATTCTGCAAATTCTGTGAGTCGTGGATTCTCCTCTAACTCATTAATCAGGGCCTCTTCTTCTTTGTTAGTGAATGTCCATTCCTCATTAGGTAGAAGAGACGTTTGATATCGGGAGATTGCGTCAGAGTCAGTTTCATTACGTAATACGTCAACCAACTCATCGGATAATGAATTGACCTTGGTGTAATCCACAGTACGGTCTGTATTTTCACTAGGTTTCCACACAAGAATGCCTGCGTACGTCGTTGCATCTTCGAAGACAGGCAAGTCCCCGAAGTCAACGATTTTCTCAATATCTCGTTCCGCTAAGTAGTCGCGTAGCTTCTCTCCGTATGTCGAATTCCGGAACTGCATTGAGGAGATGTATGATGCCCTCCCGCTGATTTTGCAAAGTTGCGTCGCCAGTTCAAAGAACATCAATGAGACGTCAATACGGCGGTACGCGACTTGATACTGTGTCTTAAGGTAGTCAATCAGGTCATGGTCTAAGTTCTGTACTCGGACGTAAGGTGGATTCCCGATTATTGCATCAAATCCTGGGTCGCTTATTTCCCCACCTTCTTCGTTGTAGAAGACTTCCGGGAACTCTAAGCTCCAATGGAAGTATTGATTCTTTTCTGCCCATTTACGAGATGTCTGGAACCACGAGGTGTCCATAATATCTTCCCAGCTATCATCATCTTCTAGTGATGCAGCCATGCGTTTATACGCATCTTGGGGGATACTATCACAGCCGAAATGCTCAGCAGTATGAACGTTCGTCATCGCTTCAAGACGCTGACGAAGCTTGTTCTGCTCAAACTCGTCGTACTTGGACTCCATCTCTTTGACGTCAGCGAGTTCTTGATTCTCGATGGCAATGAAGTCCTGATAGATTCCCATCAGTTGCTCGATGGTACCCTTCCGTGTAACACCGAAGTCGGCTAATGACGCATTTTGACCGCTACCCCCGGTATCAGACTCTAGTTCCTCAATTTCCTCAATGTCACTACCTACGAGCGAATTCCCTGTCTTCAGGTGGTGATCAAGGAAGGCAAGCGGTTGTTCGGCGGCCAGGGTACGCAGCCACAGAGATACCTTTGCTAGCTCCACAGCGAGGGGATTCAGATCAACGCCGTAGATACAGCGCTGTGCAACCTGCCGACGAGCCCAATTGATATCGTGTTCCTTATTGACTGTCTCAATTCCCTGCTGTGCTGCTTGTTTCTCCTGTGCGTCGATAATTTCACGGGCGAGATAATCGATCGCACTGGTGAGAAAATGACCACTACCCATCGCCGGGTCGAGAATCTTCAGGTCAAATACTCGATCAGCAAACTCCGCAGCGAAGCCACGGTCACCCCGAGCACTCTGTGCCATCAAGTCCTCCCGAATATCGGTTACGAGTGGTTCTAGTGTATTCTCGACAATATATTCGACGACATACTCAGGAGTATAGTATCAGTACCTCACAAAGCATTACCAGTTAGCCTGACCTGAGTCACCTGTTCTGTCGTGATGAGTCGTCGATAGCGGTTGAACAACACTAATCGGGG
>NZ_FTNR01000056.1 GCF_900156475.1 Natronorubrum thiooxidans | reverse complement strand
CTCCTATGAAAATCCCGCACCGAGCTATACCACACCACTGACAATAGTTGTTCGGGTGAGCCGCCTGGCTCACCCGAACGCAGCTGCGGAATCACCCGACAGCGGCCACTTCAGAGAAAGAACCTCTCGGCAGGCGGGGGCAATCCTGTTGCGGTAGCGGTGGCTGTGCGGACGAAAGCAAGCCGTGCCTGAGCGACAGTTCGCGTCGCTCAGGCACTCACCTCCGGTGGATCGTACGGCTCCTGTCGCTTCAGCATGTAGAAAATGGAGACCAGCATCTTCCGAGCTGTTGCAACAATCGCTATCTGCTTGTTTTTCCGCTGTTTCAACCGTGTGTAGAAGTTGCCGAGGTAATCGTCGTACCGGACGGAAACATGGGCACATTGGACGAGGGCCCAGCGCAGTGGCGCTGAGCCCTCTTTGCTGATGCTTCCATGGACTTCCATGTCGCCGGACTGATGAACCATTGGATCGAGTCCAGCGTAACTCACCAACTCTTCCTGCCGGTCAAACCGATCAATCTCACCGATTTCTGCAACGATTAACGCAGCCGTGGACTGGCCAACACCCGGAATCGACAGCAGCCGCTGGGCTGCTGGCGATTCCAGTGTCTTCTGCTCGATCTTTGCTTCGAGCTTCTCGATCTGTGCGTCGTACTCGTCGATCACGGAGAGGTGTGCTTCGACGATCGTTCGATCAGCATCACTGAGCGAGAGTTCCGCGAGGAACTCTCGCCCAGTTGAGCCGAACAACTCGCTGTCGTAGGCGTTGTCGGTGCGCTTGAGGACAGCTCTGACGCGGTTTTTCTCTGCTGTCCGTTCTTCGACGAGCGCCTTCCTCGTTCGGACGAGATCCCGCAACGTGCGGATCTCGTCCGACGGGACGTAACTCTCAGCGAGCATGTCCGCCCGAAGCATGTGTGCGAGTCGTTTCGCGTCGATGCGATCGGTCTTGACCGTCGCATCGGCGATGACCCTGTTCTTTGAAGGGTTGACGAGTGTTACGTCGAGATGCTCGTCGAGCATCTCGTACACCGGGCGGTAGTGGCCAGATGCTTCGATCGCCGCTTCGCCACCGGCGTACTGTTCGGTGAGTTCGTCAAGACGATCGTTTGGCAAGCGAATCTCATCTTGCAAGTTGCCGTCGTTGTCCACGACGGCAACTTGCGAGTATCGTGTGTGGGTGTCTATTCCGAGGTACATAGGACGCCTCCGTTGGGACTGTGGCGTGAACGAGAGATCCTCCTATACGTGCTCGGTGGCACAAGATTCCGCGTCTTGTCACGGGCTCGGACCATTCTCTAGTAGCGTGCTTATCGCACCGGATGGATTGCGGTCTCAGCCAGTCCCTAGTGCCTCGTTCACGGCCTAGGCCCTTAGCTGCGGGATTTTCATGGATTCTCTATAT
>NZ_FTNR01000035.1 GCF_900156475.1 Natronorubrum thiooxidans | reverse complement strand
GCGTCTTGGTGCACACTTGCCGCCTCCTCGTTCCTTCCGCAAACATACCTCGATAAGCCGCCGCTGTCACGCGATTCGTCTCCTAACTAAAGACGAATGCAAAGGTTTCCATTGTTCGAGTCTTCGGGAGTTGGGCCGTCCTAAAGATTTACGCTGGATACGCATAAAGGATACTTATGAACGTCAACGAAGCGATTATTGATTATCTAGTAACTAATAGAATCGACACGCTCTTCGGGATTCCGGGGAAGCAATCGCTCCCGTTGAACGAGACCATCAGCGAGCGCGACGACATCGAGTTCGTCATGGCGCGCCACGAGACCGCGGTCTCACATCAGGCGTGGGGATATGCGGAAACGAGCGGGAAGATGGCCGCGACGGTCGTGATCCCCGGGCCGGGCGATATGAACGCGATGAACGGGCTGAAGAACGCGCTCAACGACTGCACGCCGCTGCTCCACATCGCCGTCGAGACCGAACCCGAGGTCCGCGGTGGCGACGGCATTCACGAGACGCCGCCGGACACCTACGACAACGTCGTCAAGGAGAACATCACCGTCGAGACGCCCCAGAGTACGGTCGCCGAACTCCAGCGCGGGATCGACGCCGCACTGACGGCACCGATGGGGCCCGTCCGCATCGGCATCCCGAAGAACTTCCTCAAGATGGACACCGAAGTTGCCGAACCCGGCGAAATCGAGCGCCAGTCGTTCGGCGACGTGCCGGAGACGAAAGTCGAACAGGCGGCCGACCTGCTTGCGGGTGCATCCGCGCCGATCATTGTCGCCGGCGGCGGCATCCGTGCCTCCGGCGCGAGCGACGAACTACGAGCCGTCGCCGAGCGCCTCGAGGCCCCGGTCGTCCTCACCTACAAGGGGAAAGCGGTGTTCCCCGACGACCACGACCTCGCCGGCGGCGTCCTCTGTGGCGGGACCGGCACAGCACAAAAAGAACTCATCGCCGACTCCGACGCCGCGCTGGGCATCGGGACCGACTTCGACGCGGTCACCATGCAGAACTGGTCAATCGACGTCCCCGACGACCTCGTCCACGTAACCCTCGACGCCGACGACATCGGAACGGGCTACGATCCAGCGGTTGGCATCGTCGCCGACGCCGCGGACACGCTCGAGGCGCTCGACGAGGCGCTCGCTGACCGCGAAATCGCCAGCGGGGGTGGGCCACAGCGGGCGCGCGAGACGCGCGCGGCCATCGACGACCGGCTCTCGGAACTGCGCGCAGTCACGGAGGCTCCCCTGACCTCGGTCAGCGCGCTCGAGGCGATCCGCGAGGGAACCCCCCGAGATGCGATCGTCGCCGTCGACGCTGGCGGGTTCCGGCTCTGGACGCTGCTGACGTTCCCGACGTACGAGCCGCGAAACTACGTCAATCCGGGCTCGTGGGCGACGATGGGTTCGGGACTGCCCTCGGCGATCGGGGCGAAAAAGGCGAACCCCGACCAGGACGTCGTGGCGCTCACCGGCGACGGCGGCCTGCTGATGTGCATTCACGAACTCCACACGCTCGCGGGCGAGGACATCGACGTGACAGTGGTCGTGTTGAACAACAGCGACTACGCGATCATCAGCGAGGAGGCGGGTCGAAGCTACCGGATGGACCCGGGCGAGTACGGCTGGGAGTCCGCGCCGGTGTCGTACACGACGGTCGCCGACGGCCTCGGCATCGACACCATGCGCGCCGAAACGACCGAGGACGTCGCCGCGACGGTCGCCGAGGCCATCGAGAGCGACGGGCCGACGCTCGTCGAGATCCCGACCGACCCCGACGAGCCCCAATCGAGCGTCCTGATGAACGAGTAACGACGGTCGATTTCCGCCAATCCTGATTTGCCACCAACCGCTTCCCGACCATCCTGCTGTTTCGTTTGTTCGATCCACCTGTGTCTCACTCGAGCGTAGCGGCCGCGGTCAGTGTTGATTCGACGACGATCTACGGAAGCCGGCCCGTCAGCGCCTCACTCGCCGGGGCGAACGAGATCGTCGAACCGAGGTCCCGCTTGCGCGCCCGCTCGTAGAGCATGTGCGCTGCGGCGGCCGTCTCGATTCCCGTCCCGCCGCTGTCGAACACCGTGATTTCGTCGTCGCTCGTGCGTCCGGGGACGGTTCCGGCGACAACCTCGCCCAGATCGCCGTGGATGTGGTCTTCCGTGACGGCTCCCGCCTCGAGCGCCGCGAGGAACGCCCCGGCGTCGAACGTCGCACGCTCTCGCAAGTCTGGCACGTAGGTAGCCTGTTCGATCGTCGACATGTCGATCTCGCGGCTCCCCTCCTGATACTGGCCCATCGCCGTCACGTGCGTGCCGGGCTCGAGGTCGTCGCCGTCGAACACCGGTTCGCTCGATTTCGTCGCCGTGATGACGACGTCTGCGCCCTCGAGTGCGGCCGCGCTCGAGTCGACGGCGTGGACGTCGGCCTCGAGTTGCTCGTCGAACTCGCTCGCGAACGTCGCTCGGTTCTCGGGGGTCGGCGAAAAGACGCGAACCTCCTCGAAGTCACGCACGGTCGCGGTCGCGTGAACCTGCCCGCGAGCCTGCGAGCCGCTTCCGATAACGGCGAGCGTTGTCGCATCGTCGCGGGCGAGTTCGTCAACGGCGACAGCACCGGTAGCACCGGTTTTGAACGGATTCATGCTCGCCCCGTCGAGGACGGCGAGCGGTTCGCCGCTCTCGGCGTCGAACAGCGGCGTCATGAACCAGGCGTTGCCCGCCCCGAAGCCGGAAGTGTACATGTAGCCACCGATCGCGCCCGTTTCCGGGAGCAAGGCGGCGTAACTCGTGAACATCCCGTCGGGGTCCGATCGGAAGAATTTCTGGCGCGGGTAGGCTGGTGCTCCCTCCCCGACCTGTCGGTAGCCATCCCTGACGGCGTTGACGTACTCGGTCGGTGTCGCGAGACCATCGATTTCGGCACTGGTGAGAAACAGTGTGTCTGTCATATACAGGCATTCACACCCGAAGGAGAAAAAGACCGTCGATATCGTCGCTCGAGGCGGCGGTCCGCGACGGAACGGTCACGCTCATCTCTCCAGCATTGCAACGAGTAGTTGGAATAGTTGCACTACCAAGTGTTCCGACCGAGTGCAGTATAATCATTGGCGGCCACATTGTCGAATACCACGTCTCTCACCACTGTAACGCTGTTTCTCGTCTCGTGTGTGAACGGATACTCGGTGTTGATCGCACTCAGTCCTTCCGAACACACGAATGTATATATTATCGTTGGCGACGATCGGAGATGCTATTTCTGCACATAATTGTAACCCTCTCTTACGCTGGTCAACCCACAAGTTATTACAACCATATGGTTGTAAGCTAAACCGACACAGCGTTGCCGTTTGCAGATCTCAGATTCGACGACCCCACCCCACCGTCGATTGGAACCGCGACACCGTCGATGAACTCCGAACACGGCGAGGAGAGGAACGCAACGGTGTTCCCCAGTTCCATCTGATCGCTGGTCCGGCCCACCGGAACGTTCGAGCCGTGTGCCTCGAGCAGCCGCTGTACTCCGATCCGGGAAACGGCGTTGCAGAACGTTACGGTGTCGTCCACGACCGCGACGGCATGACGGGTGTGTCGGAGCCTCGTCCAGCAGCGTTTCTGATCGGGGATGAGCGGAACCATCGAACACGTGTGGGTCGCCGACGAGTGGCCGCCATCGCCGCCGTACGACGAACTCGAAGCTCGTCGTTCTCTCGACGACGAGTTCAGGCACTCACGTCGTCAGCGGCCGCGTAGCCGCCGTTGAGCCGAACGTACAGGCCAAACGAGAGCGCCGCGCCGATCAACGCGAACACGGACAGCATCGCGAAAAAGGCCATCAGCTGGAACGAGCCGAGCACGAAGCCGCCGAGGGCGATACTCGCCGATCCGAAGCCGAACTCGCCGAGGTACGTGTAACCGTAGGAGAGCCCCCGGGTATCGGCCGGTGTGTGGACGGCGACGGCCTCCTGGTAGAACGGCTGGATGGCAAAGAGGAAGAAGCCGATTACACCACACAGCGCGAGCAGCGGGAGCAATCCCAGTGAGGTGACTGGAACGAACACCAGCGCTAGCACCGCGAGGATGACGAAAATCGACAGCAGCCCGCGTTCAGCCGCGATACGGTTGGTGAGCTTCCCGCCGGCGTACTGGCCGGCCATGCCGACCACGAGCAGGCCGACGTAGATGTAGTCCGCCGGCTGGATACCCTCGAGGCCGGCACCGAGCGCAATATCGCCCATGACGGGCAGTCCGTGGAGAATCTCCGGCAGGTACGTAAGCATGCCGCGGTAGAACAGCCCTTCGAAGGTGACGATAGCGAAGACGACGGCGAACGCGCTCGCAAAGAGTGTGCGGGAGTTCGAGAGCAGGTCGGAGAGTGTCATCTCGTCGTTCGGGCCCGCCTCGACGTCGTCTTCGACCGCCGCGGTCGGATCGAAATCAGCTTGCAAGCCATACAGCGCGGCGAGCACGCCCGGAACGGCAAGGATCGCAGCGACGTACTGCCACTCGAGGAAAATCAACAGCGTGGCAGCGACGAACGGACCGAGCGCGATCCCGACGTTCCCCGCGATGCCGTGCCAGGCGAAGACGGTCCCTCGTTCGTCGACACCGGTGCTGATGAGTGCGAGGCCGGCGGGGTGGTAGATACTCGCGGCGACACCCCAGAGGACGAGCCCGACGGCGATGGCGTAGATGGAATCGGCGATCGAGGCAAGTGCAAGGATAATAAACGACGCGCTCATGCCGAGTAGACAGAGCAAGATCAGCCGTTTCGTGCCGTATCGATCGGCGAGGATGCCACCGGGAAGGGCACCGAGGCCAAACGGTGCGTACCCAAGCGCAACGATGATTCCAAGCAGTGCGACGGAGACGTCGAATTCCGCGAGCCAGACGACGAGAAAGATCGGAATTGAGGTCTCGAACCAGTGGACAAGCGAGTGGCCCGCCATAGTAAATCCGGCGATCGACCGGTCGTTAGTATTGAGTCCCATAGATTCTCGTTCGTACTGTAGTACGTACAGACGGACGGCGAAAGTACTTATTTATTCGGATGTGGTACGGTACTCTCCCGCAACGTATTGGACGACGGACGTCCGAGATCGGACACCCAAACGTATATTTTGATCGAGTGTGTGGTATAATTTGCCATGATTAATGGCACCTGGTAGCGATGTACTTATTTCGATGGACTGAGCACGTATTCGGTATGCGAGATGCATATCTAATCGGAGCCGGGCAGTCGCCGTACGGTGCCTTCCCGGACGAGAGCTATCGGTCGCTGTTTCGGACAGCGTACGAGGCGGCCGTCGAGAGCGTCCCGAACGGCCTCGAGAGCGACGACGTCGACGAGGCGTTCGTCGGGACCCTCGGCGTCGGGGGCCGCCAACTCGGGCTACCGGGGCCGGCCGTCACCGAACACGTCGGGCTCGATGGCGTCCCGTGTACGCGGGTCGAAAATGCCTGTGCAGCGAGCGGATTCGCCGTGCGACAGGCCATCCAGGCCGTCAAATCCGGAATGGCGGACGTCGTCCTCGCGGGCGGGTTCGAGGTCATGACCGACATGAGCTCCGACGCGACGAAGTACTGGCTCGGCGTCTCCGGCGAGACCGAGTGGGAACGGCTCTCCGGCACGACGTTTTCGGGCGTCTACGCCCAGATGGCCAGCGCCCACATGGACGCCTACGGGACGACGCGAGAACAGCTCTCCCGCGTCGCCGTCAAAAACCACGCGAACGGCGCGAAAAATCCCCACGCACAGCTCGGCTTCGAGTGTTCGCTCGAGGACGCCCAGTCGGCCCCGGTCGTCGCGGACCCGCTGAATCTCTATCACTGCTGTCCAACCTCCGACGGCGCGGCCTGTGCGCTGATCGTCAGCGAGGACGTCGTCGACGACTACACCGACGAGCCAATTCGGGTCGCCGGCGTCGGCGCGGGCAGCGACACCGTCGGGCTCTTTCAGCGAGACTCCTACACGGGCGTTCCTGCGAGCCAGCAGGCGGCCGAGGCGGCCTACGAGATGGCAGAGATCGAACCCGGAGCCGTGGACTTCGCGGAGGTCCACGACTGCTTCGCCATCGCCGAGTTGCTCGCCTACGAGGACCTCGGGTTCTGCGAGAAGGGCGACGCCGGCGCGTTCGTCGAGTCGGGTGCGACGCGACTCGAGGGCGAACTGCCGGTCAACACGTCCGGCGGCCTCAAGTCCAAGGGCCACCCGATCGGTGCGACGGGTGCTGGACAGGTCGTCGAGGCGTTCAAACAGCTCTCGGGGACCGCGGGCGACCGACAACTCGAGAACCCGACGCGGGGGCTGACACACAACGTCGGCGGCAGCGGCGGTGCGGCCGTCGTCCACGTCTTCGAGAAGGAGACGGAGGTGAACGCATGACGGGGATCACCGCCGTCGGTGCGTACGCGCCACGGTTCCGGATCACCTCGGAGGCCTTTACCGAAGCCTGGGGCCAGTTCCAGGCGGCCGGCATCGCAGAGAAGGCCGTTCCCGCCGCCGACGAGGACGCCCTGACGATGGCTTACGAGGCAGCCACCCGGGCGCTCGAGGCCGCCGACTGTACCGGCAAAGACATCTCCTGGCTCGGCTTTGCCACCTCGAACCCGCCGCTGGCTGAAGAAGACCTTACGGCGCGCCTCGGCGCACTGCTCGCGCTGCCGGCAGATTCGACGCGCCACGTCTTCACGGGGAGTACGCGCGCCGGAACGCGTGCGCTCTGGGCGGGGATGGACGCCGTCGACGCGGGCTCGAAACGGGGACTGATCGTCGCGGCTGACGCGCCTCGAGGCGAGCCGGACGATGCGATCGATCAGGCTGCTGGCGCGGGGGCAGCGGCGTTCGTCCTCGAGACGGACGGCGAGGCGACGATCGTCGACCGCGCCGAGTACGCGGCCGCCTACCCCGGCACGCGGTTCCGGGAAACCGGCTCCGAGACGACCGACGGCCTCGGCATCACGCAGTACGACCGGCAGGCGTTCGCCGAGACGATCGGCGGGGCCGTCGACGGCCTCGAGCGCGATCCGGAGCCCGACGCAGCGGCGATTCAGGCACCCGATGGGAAACTCCCCTATCGCGTCGCCGGGCCGGCGGGCGTCAGCACCGATGAGATTCAGGCGGTCGCGACGGTCCACGACCTCGGCGATCTCGGGGCCGCGAGCGTGCCGGTCTCGCTTGCACGCGCACTCGCCGACGGCCACGAATCGGTGCTGGCCGTCTCCCACGGGAGTGGGGCCGGGGCGGACGCGTTCGTCCTCGATTCGTCAGGTCCCATCCCCGCCGCCGTCGACCTCGAGGGCGGCGACACGCTGTCGTACGCCGAGTACCTTCGCCAGCGCGGCGTCGTGACGAGTGGCCAGCCTGCAGGCGGTGGCGCGTACGTCAGCGTCCCGACGTGGCAACGCTCGCTCCCCCAGCGCTACCGCCTCGAGGCCGGCCGCTGTCCCGACTGCGGTTCGCTTTCATTCCCACCGGGCGGGGCATGTGACGACTGTGGCTCGCTCGCGGAGCCGACACCGGTCGAACTCGCGGGAACCGGCACGATCGAGGCCGTAACGACGATCTCACAGGGCGGTGCGCCGCCCGAGTTCGCCGAACAGCAGGCCCAGTCGGGCGATTACGCCGCGGCGATCGTCGCCCTCGAGAGCGACACCGGCGACACCGTCAGCGTGCCGGCGATGGGAACCGATGCGGAGCCCTCGGTGTTTTCGGTCGGCGACCGCGTCGAAACGACGATCCGCCGGATTTACACACAGGAGGGCGTCACCCGATACGGGTTCAAGATCCGCCCCGCCGCGGAGTAACGCGACACAGGCGAGTGACTCCCTCAAGGATTTGTTTTTCTATTCAGGGGCAGCGAATACACCATATTACGATTTATAAATGTCGCGACGTCCATAGCCAGTGTTTCGGAGGATGGAGTGTTTCACGGCGTGTTTCACGCAGATTCCCCCTCGATTCGTCCAACGGAGTCAGAATCAACGACCGACTTCTGAGTCGAATTTCAAGAACTTGAGAAGATTAGCCCGGAATCGTCGCCGAGAGGGAGCGTTTCCACTCACAGCAGGCACGCCGAGGTCGCCGTTGAACTAGTCTCCCGGAACCAGCGCAGACGAGACCAACTCGACACATTCCCCAGCCGTCAGAACTGGTGCATAGTCCATCTCAGCGTCGACACCGGCTTTCAACAGGAAATCGGTGAGCCGCCAGATGTTGTGCAACAGCACTGCGAACACGAAGTAGAACAGCCGGACGCGGTAGTCTTTCGAGGACGTTTTCGCTAAGAAGTCGTACTTGATCGACTTATACTCGTTTTCGATCTGCCACCGACGGCTGTACCGCTGGCAGAACGCCTCAGCCTCAGCTGGTTCGACTCGGAGATTCGTTGCGAAGACGGCTGCGCCCTCGCTTTTCGTCGATGGCACATAGAGGAACTGCATTGCGTGTGATCCGTGGTCAGTGTGAACCGTCGCTGATTCGACGGCCACGTCCTGCCCATCGTCGTCCATTGTCTCGATAGCTGCTCGCTCAGCGCTGTACGTTCGCTTGGGGATCAGATAGTTCACGTCGAGATTCGAGAGCGTCTGGTAGACTGGCTTCGCGTCGAATTCGGAATCGCAAAGCACCATCTCGATCGGCACGAGTTCCTGCGCGCGGCGAACGAGTCGGCGGACTACACGATGAATCCGATTCGGTGGATTGCTGTCCCACGGGGAACTCTCGCGGACGGGCTCGACCGCTAAGATGATCGGTATATTCCAGCCAACGATCGAGAGCGTCGCAAATTTGAATGCTCGCTCGTCACCTTCCTTCGTCCCACTAACCATCGCCATCCCCTCGACATCGCCGTAATACCGAAGCGTCGTGATGTCGATGGCTACCGTCACAGGACGACCGAACGAGATCTCCGACTGGATGACCGAGAGTAGTCGCTCAGTCGCTTCGTGGAAGCCGTCAAACAGCTGGTCAGGATCGAACTGTTTGACCGTGCGAAGGTGCGTATCACCATGCGGGCCATACTGCTTCCCGCGCCGGAATTGAAACCGGGTTGCGCCCTGTGACGTTCCACATCGAGCCATCCCGAGAAACGTCTGAAGTTCGAGAAAGCGATTGTCCTCGTACATCGCGTTCTGTGCTCTGCCATAGTCGAACGACTCAAAAACGTGATCGCGGGCGAGACGGGTCGTTCGAGCGATTTGGCCGTCAGTGAACGTCGGTCGGCTCTCAGCGTCGTCGTCTTCAAACAGTGACGGTTCAACTTCCTGTAGTGGGCGAACCTCAGGAGCGTAGAAGTCTGCCTCGTGGACCTCCCAGACGAGAGCGTGAGCTCCGTTGGTTACGAAGCCGCGACCTTCCTCGTCGAATCGATTGCGCCACGTTCGTGACAGGACTGACTCATCAGGGATTCGCTCCAGCCCGAAGATGTCTGCCAGTTCTTGCTGGCGCGTCAATGATCGGTAGCTCTCCCCAGTGATTTCTCGATAGTAGAACAGCTTGACCATACCCCGAAACGAATACGATGTAGGATGCCACTCGGGGTACTGATCCTCGGGAAACGCGAATGGGTGGTCAAGTGCTGCAAACGCTCTGTAGAGACTGGCTCCCCGTTCTAAGCGTTTCTTGAGTTCAATTGAAATGGCAAACGTATCCGACATTCGGGGAGTGTAGGATATCATTAGGCCGTATCGTAATTCATGGAGGTAGGCGTGTTCGGTCTTGCTATTGGTAGATAACGGACTGGACGCCATACTCAAGAGTAACATCGACGGACGAAGCAGGGGTGACAAGCAAACCCTGGTTTACTACTAGAGGGCTTTATTAAACCTACAGGGGGCGACAGGATTCATTGTTTGACAGTTTGTTCGACATCGTAGACTGTGGCTGCGAGAGTGATTTCACGGAACTGGTACTATGCTGGTGCTCGGACGGCAATAGTTGTCCGGGCGCGTGATCACTGACTTCGCGGTTTCACAGGGTGAGTACTGACTGTAGAGATTATGTCTCACGAGAATAGGTACCTAAATGAGAGTGTTTCAGCAGAGCCAAAAACATTTAAACTTACAACCAAACCTGAGTAGTATGGCTGAGCTTCCGCGTGTCCGACTGGCCGACGCGATAACGCATCTCTTGCTTGCGCTGCTCTTTCTATTACACGTCGATACCGCCGAACTCCCGCTACTCAGGACAGCCGCGATTGTTTTCTCGATGGTGCTTGCCCCTATAGCCGCCGCTATTATCCTATACAAAGTGTATATATACCTAAATACAATAATAAGATTTAATAGTATAGATTAGAAGATATTATCTGTATGTCAGGAAATGAATACGGTCGACGACAGTACCTCAACAAGGTTGGTTCCCTCGCGGTCCTCGGCCCCGCCGCTGCAGGCGTGGCCCGTGCGGATCGCTCGGGACTCGACACGCGGTCGGCCACGGACGCCGGCATCGACGAAGCAGTTGCCAATCTGGTCGACGAGAGGAAGTACGAACAGGCACGTCGGCTCCTCGAGCGTCACGATCGGTACTTCCCAACCGGTATGAGTGCTGGAGCTAAAGCGTTGATCTGATGTGGAAGATGTCTGGTTAAGTGAATGTGTTCAAAACCCCTCAAC
>NZ_FTNR01000003.1 GCF_900156475.1 Natronorubrum thiooxidans | reverse complement strand
TTCGAATACACACTCACACATAAATGGGTCCACGTTCGGTGACCACAGATCGACGACCGATCAGGCGTCACCGAACTACCAAGGCTAACATCAGATCCCATCTGTACGGCGGACCGCAGGGGTAGGATCCTCATTTCCTTCGGACGTATTTATAAGCCGTCTGGGGTACATAACCCCTTCGAACTCGAGTCGTCCGAGATGACGGACCGGGTGAACGGTCCGTCGATCACGTCTTCTTTGCATTTACATCCGAGTTCCCTTATACACTTAAGGGCGTCGGATCGGAACGTCGCCAGAAGTCGTATCCAGCGAGGCGTTCTGCGTACCATCAAGTAGGTGTCTGGAGAATATAAGGCCGTCGGCTCGAGTCAGGATTGATGCGCGTTGGTCAGTCACTCGGTGAGATCTATTATGGAGTGAGTAACCGATACGATTTAGCAGCGACAGTCGAACAGTAAGGTATGAATCGAGAGGGGTTCGTTAAGCTCGCAGTGGTCGGGATCGGACTCGTCATACTAAGCTTTTTTATCCGCGGATTCAGTCAGCTGGTCCTCGGGCGGGGCGTTGCAGAACTGCTACAAGCGCCGTTTGCGATCGTTGGCTTCCTGCTCATCGTCTATCTGTTTATCAGAGCAACACTTGACGCGGTTGGTGTCTGGGACGTCGAGAACACCGAGCCGTAACGAACTGGCCACATCATCGGAAGGAAACCGTTTTTCAGTCACCGTCCGAACGGATAGGTATGACAGTAGACGTGCGAGACCTCGCAGATCTTGGTCCGGGTGACCGCGCTGCCTTCTTCGATCGAGACGCCGGTATCGAAGCAGTCCGTGGCGACGTACGAGAGATCGTTGACCAGGTTCGCGAGGAGGGAGATGTCGCGATCCGCGAGTTCACGAGCAAGTTCGACGATGTCGAACTCGGAAACATCACGATTACTGACGACTGCGAGCGCGCGTACGAAGAACTCGATGCAGCGCTCCTGGATGCGATCGAGACCGCCGTCGAAAACGTCAGGGAGTTTCACGAAGCGCAACTGCCAGACGATTGGCGCGATGAGTTCGGCCCCGGACGAGAGCTCGGTCGTCGGTTCCGCCCCCTCGAGCGTGTCGGTGTCTACGTTCCGGGCGGTTCGGCCGCCTATCCGTCGAGTGCGATTATGGGAGTCGTGCCAGCGGTCGTGGCAGGTGTCGAGCACGTGTCAGTCGTCACACCCCCGGCTGACGAACTGAACCCGGTCACGTTGGCCGCGATCCACGCTGCCGGCGCGGATGCCGTCTACAGCGTGGGAGGCGCACAGGCGATCGCCGGGTTCGCCTACGGAACCGAGACGATCACGCGCGTCCAGAAGATCGTCGGCCCCGGAAACAAGTGGGTGACGGCTGCCAAAGCAGAGGTTCGTGGTGACGTCGAAATCGACTTCCTTGCGGGGCCAAGCGAGATCGTCGTCGTGGCAGACGAAACGGCAGATCCGGATCTCGTCGCAGCCGAACTGATCGCTCAGGCCGAACACGATCCCAGCACGTCGGTCGTCGCTATCACTGATGATGCAGAGACGGCCGAGGCAACTGCTACGGCCGTCGACGAACAGGTCGATGAGCGCGAGCGCGAGGAGATAATACGGGCCGGACTCGATAACGACGCGAGCGGGATTTTACTGGCCCGCTCGATGAGTGAAGCGATCCTCTTTACCGAAGAATACGCCCCGGAACACCTCTCGATCCTCGCCGACGACGATGAATCTGTTCTCGAGCGCATCGATAGTGCGGGCAGTGTCTTTCTCGGGTCGAACACGCCCGTCGCCGCGGGGGATTATGCAAGCGGGACCAACCACGTGCTCCCGACCAACGGCAATGCACACGTGACCGGTGGGCTCTCGGTCGAAACGTTCCTCCGATCGACGACCGTCCAGCGGCTCTCCGCGGACGGCCTCGAGGAAATTGGCGAGACGATCACGACGCTTGCAGACGCCGAGGGACTCGAGGCACACGCTGCGAGCGTTCGCCGCCGACTCGAGGGACTCGAGAGCGACGACTCGTAAGCCGGTTACGGCCGAGCGGTTGCGGGGTTACTCGCCGAGTGGCTTCCCGTGCCAGACGAGAGGGCGAACGCCGATGTTGCTGTCAGGTCGATCCTGCAGCCGACGGGTGGGGATCCAGCGGACAGCTGAGACGGTCTGCTATACCGATCTACCGACGCGACTGCGAGCTATCCTGCAGTCACGCCAGCACTGACCGACAGCAGTCCGTCTGCAACGAGTGATACACCGATGGCACCGCCGAGTGTGATTGGATATGCAGTGGCGGTCAGTGGCTCTGCTATAGCTTTACAGTGGTGGACATCGGAGTAGGAGTCGAGATGTCACGACATGAGCACGAGCGTGACCGTGAGCCGGTGGTCGATCCGACCGAGAGACGGGTACTCGAGCGGAACTACGATTACGCACAAAAAAACGTCCGACTCCTCTCGATGTGGTATGAGTGTGAGCCACGACGAATGCTCGAGTTGCTGGCAGCGCACGATATCGAACTCTCGCGAAACGACGAACGTCAGTTCGGGCCGTACTACCGGTCGGTACAGCGGCACGGAAACCGGTACGGCGAGTGAAACTGCCAAAGCGAAACCAGTGATTGGATGCGACCATTCGATCGGTCGAAAACCGGGACATCGGTATCGTCGACAGTATGAGGCGGGCAACGGCGGAACGAACACGGGCGGGACGAAAACGCAGCGCACTGGGAAGTGAAGCCACGGGCGTCACAGTTAACATTGTCGCGACGGTAAGGGATACACATGAGCACGGACAGCATGGACGGCGGGGACGCAGACACACGCCCCGAGATCGAAGTGACTGAAGCGGCAGCCGAGGAGGCACGCGGATTACTCGAGCGTGAAGGACTCGACAAAACCGAGGCAGGCTTACGGCTGTTCGTCCAGCAAGGCGGCTGTGCAGGGCTGTCCTACGGGATGCGATTCGACGACGCGCCCGATAGTGACGATACGATCTACAAACACCACGGACTTCGCGTCTTCGTCGACCCGGCGAGCCTGAAATACATCGAGGGAAGCATCCTGGACTACGAGAGCGGACTGCAGGCGGAAGGGTTCCACGTGGAAAACCCAAATGTCGTCAGCGAGTGTGGCTGTGGCGAATCGTTCCGAACGTAACCCTCGTTTTCGGCACCCGCTGGTGTCTGCCGTCCGATTCGGATTTCGATCGCGATCGGTTCTCCCTCGATCGCTCTGTCGATTCTGTCGTGGCGTAGCGCGTTCGAGAGGGGCATCGCTGACGGCGGTTCCCAAAGGACACGCATCAAAAAAGAGCGGTGTCCTTACTCTTCGAGTTTGAAGGCGACGGTAACTTCCGCCTGATACTCGCGGTCGTCGGCGCTTGCGACTTCGACGCCGAGTTCGTCGACTTCGATCCAGTGGACGTTCTCGAGGGTCGCCTCGGCACGGTCGATGGCGTCGTCGGCTGCTGCGTCGAAGCTGTCCGGACTCGTTCCGATCAGAGTGATCTTCTTGAATACCATTGCCCGTAGGTGTACATCGTGATCCGTCTTCAATGTATGGCTAATGACAGCAAGAGTCTTGGTTTTGAGATGGCTCTCGTCGAAAGAGTGGAAGGCCGAGAACCGTCCGAAAGCATCGAACAAAATCGCATGGATCGGTTTCGCGACCGATAGTCCGTGCCAATGTGTATTTCACGACCGATAGTCCGTGCCAATGCGTGAACGTTTTTGAGGTGCCGGTCCCACTGGAACCCATGACAGGTGCTGACGATGAGATCGATGTGTCGAAAATCAGTGAACTGACGCCGCCAGACCGGACGCTGATGGGACCTGGACCGAGTGATGTGAATCCACGTGTCCTGCGAGCGATGAGCACGCCCCTCGTGGGCCATCTCGATCCCTCGTTCGTCGAGATTATGAACGAGGTACAGGAACTGCTGCGCTACACGTTCCGGACCGACAACCAGTGGACGATCCCAGTCTCAGGGACCGGTTCAGCGGCCATGGAGGCTGCGATCGGTAACGTCGTCGAGCCGGGCGATACGATGCTCGTCCCGACGAACGGCTACTTCGGCGGCCGGATGGCGTCGATGGCTCGCCGAGCCGGCGGTGAGGTCGTCGAAGTCGACGCACCGTGGGGCGAACCGCTCGAGCCCGCTAACGTGTCCGACGCGCTTGCCGAACACGACCCCGACGTCTTCGGCTTCGTCCACGCCGAGACGAGTACGGGCGTCCTCCAGCCCAACGTCTCCGAACTGACTGCTGCAGCACACGACCACGACGCGCTCGTGATCGCTGACACCGTCACGTCGCTTGGTGGTGTCGAACTCCGAGTCGACGACTGGGACATCGACGTCGCGTACTCGGGCCCACAGAAGTGTCTCTCCTGTCCGCCCGGTGCGAGCCCGCTGACGCTCTCGGATACCGCCATGGAAAAGGTCCTCTCGCGCGAAGAGGAGTCCCGCTCGTGGTATCTCGACCTCTCCTTGCTCGAGGGCTACTGGGGCGACGAACGCGCCTACCACCACACCGCACCGATCACGAACGTCTACGCGCTCCGGGAGGCGCTTCGGCTGGTCGCCGAAGAAGGCATCGAGCAGCGGTGGGCACGCCACGAGCGCCTCGCCGGGGCGCTGAAAGCCGGCATGGAGGGAATGGGCCTCGAAATGAACGCGCCCGACGAGTACTGGCTGCCAAGCCTCAACGCCGTCCGTGTCCCTGATGGGATCGATGACGGCGAGGTCTGTGCCGAACTGCTCGAGCGCTACGATCTCGAGATCGCGAGTGGGCTCGGCGATCTAGACGGAGAGATCTTCCGGATCGGTTGTATGGGCCACTCCGCACGCCCGAAAAACGTGATTTACGTCGTGACGGCGCTGGGTGACGTTCTAGAGTCGATGGGTGCGGACGTCGATCCCGGTGCCGGCGTCTCAGCGACACGAAACGCACTCGAAAATTGACATCCTCCTCCGCCTGAAGGCGGAGGAATCTCGACCGCAGTTGGGATATTACGGTTTGCAGTCTACCACTTGTGCCTGCGGTTGGAATCCGCTGGACAAGTCGTAAAGGTAGACTCCGGGCTGTGCCAACCAGCCGGTACTCCTATCCTCGTCCAAACTGGCCGAAGACTCGGAGTTACTTTGATTGATGTCAAGACGGACATTCTCCGCCCCGTTCACGTCAGCGTTGAACGCCGCATCACACGCCTCGCACACGTACAAGCCACGTTCAACACGCTGACTCCCATCTTCTCTCCCACAAACGCAACACGTTTTGCTCGTGTCACGCTCGGACACTTTTACGACCTCGATACCCTCAACCTTCGACTTGTATTCGAGAATCGAGGTGAAGCGGTCGAATGCCCACCCGTGCAGGTCGAGGTTGCCGTGACGACCCCAGTTCTTCGAGTCGGCGTTCTCGTCCTCGCGGACGCCTTCCAAGTCACCGACGTTGATACGGCCAACACCCTTCTCGATACATCGTTGGACGATATGTTTGGCGAGACTGTGGAAGAAATGGGTGCGGCGCTCAGACCACTTCGCGTGGAGACGTGTGGCTCGTTCACCACCGCTGTCGTCGCACTTGGCGATTTCCTTCGGGAAATAGTAGCCGTCCTGTTTCAGACGGTTTCCGGGGTACAGGTCGGTTTCCTCTGTACTGTAGGCGACGGCAGCGAAGTTGCTGATACCAAGGTCGATACCTGCTGTCTCGTTGCCGGGCGCGTCGGGCGTCTCAATTTCGTCTTTGCAGACGAGATGGAGTTCCCACCGCTCGTTCTGCTGGTCGTAGACGGCGCGGACTTGTTGCAGGTTCTCGACGGTGACACCGGGTCGGTTTTCGTATTCAACAAGGATGTACTCCCACGCTCGGGGGTGTTCCTTGTGATTCGCACCCTTGGAGAGGCGGACACGGTTGTTCTTGGTGTCGTGGCGGATACCGTTCTGCTTCCACGTGACCGTCGAGCGCGGGTGTTCTTCGTGAACTCGTCGACCCTGTTGGTCGTAGTAGTTTTCTTTGCGGTAGCCGGGCGGATTGTCCCTGTCATCATCACTTGAGTACCACGAGTTGAAAGCTTCAGCGAGTTCCTCCAGAACCCGCTGACTGGACTGCGAATGTAGCCCTTTGTATTTTGGATGGGCCTTCAACTCGTCTTTCAACTCCTCGTGGTCGGGAATCTCGCCCGTCTCCTCCCAGACCTCGCGGGAGTGATAGTTCGCAACGTTCCAGAGTTTGCTGGCTGACCACCCGTGCCGGTTGAGCGACTCCGCTACCTGTGCGTGGTTGCGGATTCGTGCTTGATAGGTGCGGTGGACTTCCAGCACCGTGAAACGCCTGTATAATCGCTTATACTCGCGTCTCTTGTAAAGGTTGGATTGGGGACAGTGGAATATCCAGCCCTGTCGAAGTCGGTGGAACTGGGTCACGGCCTGAAGGCCGTGGTATTGCGCCTGTTCAGCATATAAGTGGGAAGCGGTGTTGCGGGGCGAAGCGATTGTTCGATTGTTCGACCGTTACGCTGAAACGCGTGGTCCTGGCGGGGCACGTTCGACCTGATAGTCGTCCCCGTCGACGACGATAATCGCCCACTCATAGGCTGGGTTGACGCTCTGGAGCGTGTTCTCGAGATCATCGGCGTCCTCAGGCTGGGCAACGAAACAGTGGAACTGTCCGGACTCGGACGGAAGCTCTCCTGTCTCGAGGACGGTACTGACGTGGACGACTTTCCAGTCACGTTCGGCGCGGAACTTCGGGCCGTTCCCTTCGACGGTGTACCCAAGCTCTGCGAAGATCGACCTGGCCTGCTCGACGAGTCGCATGTTAACAGGACCCATTCGATACGTATCTACACGGCCATCCGCTATAAATGTTGGTACGGATCAAGAACTCGCTCGTCGATCTACAACAACTGACGTTCTATCGGGGAAACGGGGTACACTCGACACCAACGACGGAGGCGAGCAGCAGTCGTCAACCGGGCCGTCTGGAGCTCACTCGTGGGCGGCGTCCCATTCGGTCGGCTTTCGGAAGTTGCCACACCGGTTGCACTTGATTCGACCCATCGAGTCCATCGCATTGTCGAAGCTCTCGCAGTTCGCACAGAACCAGCCGTACCGCTGGGTTGCGTCTCGAGATTCGTAGGCGACGAAAAATGGACCCTTCGAGCCGTTGTCGCCGTCTCGTTCCGAAACGTAGACGGTACCGTCCTCAGTGGACCGTGGTTGCATATCCCTGCCTAGCCGCGCTCGCGATAAATGACTGTCTGTCCGGTATCGGGGACCACTGGTGCCATTTCGACCGACGATCCGCTGGTCATGGTACTAGTGCACAACCGTGACTGTCCTAACTGAAAGGTTTACCCGGCGCGGTATCGTTCCATTGCATAATGTCGCTGGTCGTGGTTCCCGTTCGATATCCTTTGTCAAAGCATTCGCGCCGAACGCTCGAGCGGGCAATCGAGGTCGCTCGCGAGCGGGACGCGTCGTTGACGGTCCTTCATGTCGATCTCTATCAGAACGGCAAAAAAGTAACGCGAATGGATCTCAAAACCGCCGTCGAGAACACGTTTGGCCGACTCGAGAACACACGCTATGTCGTTCGAACCGGGTTTCTCGTCGAAGAGAGCATTCTGGATGAGGTTGCAGCCGAAGGTGCCGACGCCGTCGTCATCGGGAGCAAGCAGGCGAGCCGATTGCGCCGGATCTTCCAGCGATTTACCGACAACCCGAACATCGATCGGTACCTGCGGACACACCTCGATTGTGAGGTCATTACGGTCGAAAGTGTCCGCCCGTAAGCGCCGCTTACTCGGTCACTCGCTCATGCGGTCAGGCGTCGCGAACGACGAAGACCGGAATCGAGGCGTTATCGACGACTCGTTCCGAGACGCTGCCGAGTGACGTGACCTTCTCTCGAGGGCTTTTTCCTCGCGTTCCGATGACGATCAGGTCGATCCCGTACTCGTCGGCGTACTCGAGAATCGTCTTTGCTGGCGTCCCCTTGTCGACGTCGCTGACAGTGTCGAGCCCCCGCTGTGCGGCCTGTTCCTCGACGGCAGCGACGGCATCGTGGCCCTCCGCCTCGAGTGAGCGCTCGAGGTCGGAGCTGGTTTCGCCGGTCGCTGCGGCGGTCATCCGGTTGTCGACCACGTACAGAGTGTGTACCGTCGCATCGTTGTCCTCGGCGAGGGGGAGCCCGTGAGCTAGCGTTTCGGAGATCGTCTCGCTACCGTCCGTCGGAATGAGGATGTCGTCGTACATGTGTGAGCTACTCGATGACTTGGTATGGAGATCGTATAAAACACCACCACAATCCCACGGAGACGGGAGCGGGGTAGACTCGAGCAACGCCGTTACTGGTCAGTTTGCCCGTCGGGTTCGGTTTCAGTCCCGCCCATTCCGGGGACTGTGGGTTCGACAGCCGAATCGGCGTTCAGACGGTCGGATTCGGGACCGTCGACGGCCAGTCGGGCGACACCGCTGCTCTCGTCGAAGACGTGATGGCGGCGTGGGTAGGCGAATTCGACGTCAGAATCCGCAAATCGCTCCCGGATCGCCGACTGGACGTCCGAACGAGCGATGGTCTGTTTGTAGGGGTGTTTGATCCAGAAGTACACCTCGAGCGCGATGCCATGATCGCCGTATTCCTCGATTGTACAGACCGGTGCGGCGGCGTAGCGGGCACTGCCGATCCGGATATCCGGTCCACCGGAGATGACGGTGTCGACGCTGCGTGCTGCCCGTTTAGCCTGTTTTCGTGCGGTCTCGAGGTCGCTGTCGTAGGTGACGTCGAAGCCGACCGAAATCCGGGTTCGCTCGTCCTCGGCGGAGTAGTTGATCACGTCACGTTCGTGGATCTCGGCGTTTGGGATGACGATAAACGTGTTCTGGAGGGTGAAGATCTTCGTGTAGCGAATCGTGATATCTTCGACGAATCCTGTGTGGCCCTCGTCGGTGACCTCGATCATGTCACCGATTTCGTACGGCCGATCGGTGAGAATAAAAAAGCCATTAATCAGGCTCCCCACGAGCGGGGCGAGGACGACGGCGATCACGGCCGAAATGACGGTCACCGAGAGGAGGATCTGTGTGTCACCGATGCCGAGAATACCCGCAGCGATGACAAACGCCACGAACAAGACGGTGATTCGGACGCCGCGAAGGACGGTTCGGGTGACGCTGGGGCGTTCGATTCGGCGGGCGATCGTGCGACCGGCGATCCGAACGACGAGTTTCGAGAGATACCAGCCGACAATGACGACGAGAACTGCGAGTGCGATATCGACGGTGAGTTGTGAGACGTCGATCGGGAGTGCGCCCCGGACCTCTTCGGCCGCCTCGCTCTCGTTTGCCTGTAACACCCCGAGCATAGCAAGACACTCTTGCCCGCAGTGGTTAAGCGTTCTGACCGTCACACTCGCACTGAGATCGAGTCACACGCGCCGAAGACAGAAACAACCCAATTTCGAAAACAGGTGCTACTCAGTGCATAATAAATCATTTATCCGCCGGGACCGTACGACCCGGTATGGCACCAGACGAACTTCGCTCGACCGTCGAGCAGGTCGGGGAGCGGTTCAATCTCGGCGAGTACGAGATCGACGCCTATCTGACCGTCTTAGAGCAGGGACAACTCACTGCAAGCGAGATCGCCGATCGGACTGACATCCCACAGCCGCGTGTGTACGACACCGTCCGTAGTTTGAGCGACCGTGGACTCGTCGAACTCCGCGAGTCCCGTCCGATGAAAGTCGTCGCGATCAACCCCGAGGAGGCGTTCTCGAACGTCCAGACCTCGCTGGCGGAGATGATCGACGAACTCGAGAGCCGGTACACTGCGCCGGCTCGCGACACCGAGGCCGTCTCGTTGGTCAAATCGCGATCGACGATCCTGCGCTATCTCGAGGAAGTGATCGACGACGCCGACTACGAACTCTCCCTGTCGCTGACGCCGGATCTGCTGACCCGGTTCGAGGCGGACCTGAAAGCGGCCGTCGATGCGGGCGTCAGCGTCGACCTGATCGTGACGCCGGCGAACGAGGCCCCTGATCCGGCCGAGTTCGACTACCACGAGGTCGCAACGACGGCCCGTGCCCGACGAGGGATCACGACGCCGGTCGTCGCTGTCGCCGACGGCAACTACTCGATGTATGCGACACAGGACGCCCTGCGTGACGACCAGGACCGGTACGGTGTCATCTTCAATCGCTCGGCGCTTGGCTTTCTCGTCTCCGGGTTCTTCGGAACCGTCCTCTGGACGACCGCCGAAGCAACGCTCGGCGAGGACGGCACCGCACGAACGTATCCCCGCAAGTACGCCTCGATCCGCCGGTGTGTCAAGGACATCATGGAGGAGGGCGGCGAGTTCTACGCGACGATCGAGGGTCGGGACGTTGAAGTTGGCGGCCCGCGTATCGTTCGCGGACGCATTCTCGACGTCTCCTTTGAGGTAAGCGAGGAAGTCGCTGCGCTCACACTCGAGAACGAGGATGGCGAGCACGTCACTGTCGGTGGCCGCGTCGCAGCCTTGGAAGATGTCGAGGCCCACGAGATCCACATCGGTCGCCACGAGCCGCCGATGCTCAAAGAGGAGTGATCACGTCCCTCGAGCGAAAACGGCCGGGTTGAATCGATCGGCCACCGTGGCCCAGACGATCGCGTCGTCGCTCGTCCAGTCTGCTGTACCGGTGTACCCGTGTCGTTCTGCGGGTGCTCGGCGCTGACGGACAGGAATCCGTATCGGTGCCCCCACACGTTCTCGTTGCCAGCTAATCGTTCGTCTGCAGGCACCTGCCGACCGTCGATTTCAATGACGGATTGGCACGGAGAGCCACCCCTATTGCTATCGAGTCTGTTGCGCAGGATCGATTCGCGTTCACGAACAAGAGGACCGTAATTCGATCGATATCTGGACAGTTACAGTTTATTACACCATTTATTGCCAACATATAAGCCCCATGACGTGGACCCATTATTGGTCATGGGACGTGATACCGCCGGTCGGCGTGACCGTCCTCGCTTCGGACGTCGGTCGTTCCTGAAGACCGCGTCAGTCGCAACCGCAACCGGGACGGTCGCTGTCGCTGGCTGTCTCGGTGGATCCCGCAACCCGGGAACCGTGGTGATGACTGCTGCAACGGACGTCGAGGGCATTATGCACAGCGACGGCGACGAGCCGTCGATCCAGCAGGCGCTCTGGGACGCTGGCCTCGACCAGGACATCCGCGTCGAGATCCAGACCGTCGTGAGCGATTCCGCATCGCGGATGCAGACCACTCAGTCGGCGCTCGAGGCGGAACGTTCTCCACCCGACATCCACATGATGGACAGCGGCTGGACAGTTCCCTTCATCCTTCGGAACCAGACTGTCAACCTGAGCGAACAGTTCACGGACGAGACGATTCAGTACGTGAATGATAGTTACCTCGAGGCGATCCTCGAGACGGCGCGTGATCCCCAGAACGGCGACCTCCATGCCCTGCCGCTGTTTCCGGACCTCGGCTTTACCCTGTACCGTCAGGACCTCATCGAGGACGCCGGCTACAACACGGGCAGCTGGGGAAGCGATCCACCGAGTTGGGAAGAGTTTTCGGCGGCGGTGCGCGACGCGAGGGACCAGGCCGACCTCAACTACGGGTACACGACGCAGGCGGCCGCCTACGAGGGACTGGCCTGCTGTACGTTCAACGAGGTGATGACCTCGTGGGGCGGGGCGTACTACGGCGGGACCGAGAACCTGTTTATCGCCGGGGAGCGACCGATCAGCGTCAACGAGCAGCCGACCATCGACGCGATCCGGATGATGCGCTCGTTCATCGAGGGAGAGGAGGACAACACCCTCGATGGCTACCCTCAGATCTGTCCGGCGGCGATCGTCCAGTGGACGGAACAAGAGTCACTCAATCCGTTCTCGAACGGCGAAGCCGTCTCGAACCGCAACTGGTCGTACGCAATCGCGGAGACAGGGACGGAAGACGCCTTCGGTGAGGACCTCGGAGTCATGACGAGGCCGTATGCGGTCTCCCAGGAGGAAGCCGAGTACGAGGGAACCGGCGGAACTACCGCGGCACTTGGCGGCTGGAACCTCGCGGTGAGCCCGTTTTCGAACCGCCAGGAGGAGGCGCTGCAAGTCCTCGAGGCGTTCGCCACCGAGGAGGTCATGCTGACCGTCTTCGAACTCGGCGGATTTCTGCCGCCGAACCTCGATTTGGTCGCGGAAGCCGATCCGGACGACGTTGGCCCCGTCGCTCGCTATGGCGACGTGGTCCAGTCGGCAAGCGAAAACGCGGTCCCGCGGCCGGCGACCGACCTCTGGCCGGAACAGTCAGCGCTGATCTATCAGACGGTCAACGCGGCCTATCGCGGCGAGCAAACACCCGAGGCGGCGATGAACGACCTCGCGAGCGAACTCGAGCAGAGCGAAGCGGAGGTACAAGCAAATGGCAACTGATACGGACGGATTGTTCGGCGGTGAATCCGAACGGAGACCGGATCATGAGCGGACGGGCAATGCAGTCATCAACTGGATGGAAGGCCTGAGCGAGGCGGCCTACGCGTACCTGTTGTTGTTGCCGGCCTTTGCGCTGCTGACGCTGATCGCGTTCTATCCGATGGTGCGGACGTTCCTCATGTCGCTTCGCGCAAACCAGACGCGGGGACTGGACCCGCTCGGTGGCTTCGTCGGCATCGAGAACTACATCGACATCCTCGCCGGGAACGCACGGCTCGCCCGGCAGTTCCTCGACGTGGGGCTGACGTCGTCGTTCCCCTTTATCGAGCTCGGTACCCCGTTCTTCCAGCAGGCGCTGTTCGTCACGCTCGCGTTCGCAGTCATCAGCGTCGTCGTCGAGACGGTGATCGGGTTCGGGCAAGCCTACGTGCTCGATCAGGAGTTCACGGGGCGGCGCTGGGTCCGCGTGGCGATCATCCTCCCGTGGGCGGTGCCGATCGTCATCCAGGGGATGATCTTCTTCCTGCTGTTCCAGCCGACGGTCGGGTTCGGCTCCGACCTCATGCAGAGTCTGGGGCTCTTCAGTGCGACGCCGCTGGCCAATAGCCGGGATGCCTTCATCATCATTCTGGTGGCCGACATCTGGAAGTCGTCGGCGTTTATGGCCTTGCTGATCCTCGCGGGGCTCCAGAGCGTCGACCGGAACCTGTACGATGTCGCACGCGTGGCCGGTGCGTCACCGTGGCAGCGGTTCAAGATGATCACGCTACCGCTCGTCATGCCCGCACTTCTCGTCGCGATGCTGTTCCGGACGATGGACGCGATGCGGGTCTTCGGACTGATCGAGTCGACGGCCGGCTGTACGACCGTGCCGTCGCTGAGCTGTCTCGTCGTCGAGGCGATGTTCGGCGGGACGCGCATCTACGCGACGGCCGCCGCTGTGGCCTTCGCGACGGCGTTGGTGATCGGCCTGATCATCGGCGTGTACGTACTGCTCTTCCGTGATACCGAAGGAGGGATGTACTGATGACCGATCCAACAGACGACACTGACTCCACGACCGTGACCGAGTCGACCGACAACAGCGAGCGCGACCCGACTCAGGACCCGACACTGCATCGCTCCGACGGCGGGACCGTCCTCGAGGACGACCGCGACGCGGAACTCGACCGCGGCCCACTCCAGCAGTGGGTCGCGGACTCCATCTCCCATCCCGAACGGGTCTACCGGGCGATGTTCTACGTCGCGGCGATCTTCTTCCTGTTTACCACACTATTCCCGTTCTACTGGCTGCTCATGGTCGCGCTGACGCCGGAAGGGCAACTGCAGGACATCGTCTTTACACCCAACGGCTTCAATCCGGGCGCATTCGTCGAGGTCTTCGAGGTCATCCCCTTCCACATCTACATGTTCAATAGCTTCGTGATCGCGCTTGCATCGACGGTCGTCGTCCTCGTCATCGCCAGCCTCGCGGGGTATGCCTTCGGCCGTCTCGAGTTCCCCGGCCGGACGCCGTTGATGCTACTGGTGCTGGTGATCTCGTTTTTCCCACCAGCGGCCTTCTTCATCCCGCTAAACGACCTCTTCAACACGTCGTTCGCGATTCTCGAGCCGATCACCGGCGACGGTACCCTCTACAACACGCCATTCGCCATCGTGACCCCGCTGTCGGCGATCTTCATGCCGCTGGCGATCTTCATCCTCACGACGTTCTACTCGCAGATCCCGGACGGGTTAGAGGACGCGGCCCGCGTCGAGGGGACGACCCGGCTGGGCGCGCTCTTCAGAGTCATCATCCCGCTGTCGGCACCCGGTGTCGCGACTGCGGGCGTGTTGACGTTCATCGCCGTCTACAACGAGTTCTTCTTCTCGTTCCTGATGACCGACGGCCAGCCCCAGAACTGGGCGCCGATTCTCGACGGCATCCTTGCCTATCAGGGGCAGTATCAGGTGTTGTACAACCTCATGGCTGCTGCGAGCATCCTCGGGGTGATCCCCGTCGCGATTCTCGTAGTGATCGCACAGGAAAAGATCGTGAGCGGACTGACTGCAGGCGCACTCAAGGAGTAAGACAAGACAATGGCACGAGTACGACTCGAGAACATCACGAAACGGTACGGAGAAGAAACGGCAGTCGACGATATCAGCCTCGAGGTCGAAGACGGTGAGTTCGTCACCTTCGTCGGCCCCTCCGGCTGTGGGAAGTCGACGACGATGGAGACGGTCGCGGGGCTGACCCAGCCCACGGAAGGGCGGGTGTACATCGGCGACGACGACGTCACCGGCCTCGCTCCGAAGGATCGGGGTGTCGCGATGGTCTTCCAGAACATCGCGCTGTTCCCGCACATGGACGTCTACGAGAACATCTCCTTCGGGCTCCGACTGCGAAAGTACGACGACGAGGAGGTCCGGCGTCGCGTCGAGCAGGCGGCCGATATCGTCCAGCTCGAAGGAATGTTAGACCGGATGCCAGCGGAGATGTCCGGCGGCCAGCAACAGCGGGTCGGTATCGCCCGCGCGATCGTTCGCAACCCGGACGTGTTCTTGATGGACGAACCGCTCGCGAACTTAGACGCGAAGCTTCGGGTCCACATGCGAACGGAACTCCAGCGGCTCCACCGGGAGCTGGACGCGACGGTCGTCTACGTCACCCACGACCAGGCCGAGGCGATGACGATGTCCAACCGAATCGCCGTCTTGAATAATGGTAAACTCCAGCAGATCGCCCCGCCGCTGGTCTGTTATAATGAACCGACGAACCTGTTCGTCGCGGGCTTTATCGGCTCCCCATCGATGAACTTCGTCGAAGGGACTCTCATCGAGGACGGCCTCGAGACGAACAACTTCACCGTTGATCTCGATTCAACCCGGGTTCCGGGCGTCACGGTCGGTGACGACGTGACGATGGGTGTCAGGCCCGAGGACGTCCATCTGTCGCGGTTCGAGGAGACGGTCGGCTCGTCGACGGCTCCGATCCGCGCCCAGACCGACGTTCTCGAGCCGATGGGTGATGAAGTGTTCATTTACATCCTGCTCTCCGAGAGCGTCGACGGTTCGATGAAGCAAGATCCGGCGACGTCACCGAACCAGTTGCTGATGAGTGTCACCCCTGATACCGCTATCGAAGCGAACGAGGAAATCGAGATCATCCTCGACCGCTCGAAGATCCATCTCTTCGAGACGGCGACCGGCGATGCACTGGTCCACGGCATTACCGATCTCTCGGAACGAGAACCAGGGACGACACCCACGGAGGCAGATAGCTGACCGGACAACTGGTGGCTCGAAAACGGTGTCTCGGTGGGCAGACAGCGTCGACCACCGGGCGTTTGGCAACGGACAAAAGACCACCCATGACGTAGTTTGATATAGCTGTATTCGCTGTATCAGTGCGAAAACGGACACTCCGATATGACAGTATTCCAATGACACCGGATCGAACCGACATCAAAACAGGGATCGTCGGCCTGGGAAACATCGGCCAGTATCACGCAGAGCGCCTCGTCGAACTCGGCGTCCCACTCGTCGGGGGGATGGACGTCGCCACCGAAGCACGGTCGCGATTCGCCCGTCGATACGATGTCGATGTCTACGAGGACCACCACGAACTGTACGATAGCGTCGACGCCATCATCATCACCACGCCGAACAAGTATCACGAACAGTACGCCGTCGACGCCTTCGAACGCGACCTGCACGTCCTCTTGGAGAAGCCACTGGCCCACTCACTCGAGAGCGCGACACGGATCGCCAGCGCAGCCGCCGAGTCGGACGGCCACAGCATGGTTGGCTTCAACAATCGGTTCGCAAACACGGTCCGGATCGTCCGCAACCGGATCGAACGTGGCGAGCTTGGCGAGGTGACCCACGTTGAAGCCAACTACGTCCGTCGACGAGGGATTCCGGGCCGTGGCTCGTGGTTCACCCGGCGACAGATCGCCGGCGGCGGCGCATTGATCGACCTCGGGGTGCATGCGATCGATCTCGCGCTCTTCTTGCTCGGATACCCTGCCGTCACCGAGGTCACCGGCGTGACACGCGGGGACTTCGGCTCGAGCGAGGAGTACGCGTATCTCGAGATGTGGGGTGAAGACGCCGGTCCGTCGGGTTTCGACGTCGACGACTCCGCCAGCGCGTTCGTCCGCTGCACCGACGATCGGACGATCTCGCTCGAGGTCGCGTGGGCGACCAACCGGCCGGCGACCCACGAGTTCGTCATCCAGGGCACGAAATCAGCCGCCCGCTTTGATTTACTCGAGGGCGATCTCACCGTCCACTCGGCCAGCAGTCTCGGCCCGGACCATCTCGAGGATACCGCTATCGAGACACGCCAGAACGATACCCATGCGGACGAACAGCAGGCGTTTTTCGACCGGATCAACCGTGGCGACGTCGACGATAGCAGTGTCCAGCAGGCGCTCACCGTCCAGCGGGTTATCGACGCGGTCTATCGCTCGAGCGAGGACGGTCACACGATCACCGTCGACGAGTAGCGAAGCATTGGCATGACGTGTGCAAGGAATCGGTTTTCAGCCCAGACATGGTATCCCAACACATGAGAGTGAAACGGTCGCTTGTCCTCGAGTGCAGCCGTCACGAAGTTCTCGTGGGGCGTCCATTCGTCGTTCGCGTTCGGGACACCAGAAATCGCCCGGTCGAGGGAGCCACCGTCGAGGCTGGCTCGAAACGCACACGAACCGACGAACGGGGGCGATGTGAGTTCACGTTTCACACTCCCGGCTTCTGGAAGCTCGTCGCGAGCAAGTCGCCGACCGACCGTGACGCATACATCCCGGACGCAACGCTCGTACGGGCGCTGCCACGGTCGACGACGACCCGGACCGCACGACGACTCCACTCGTGAAGTGTCTGGGGGGGCGCCTCGACCGCCCGTAAACGAGCGCTCACTGTTCCGGGAACCGATCACCGACGACTCTCCGTCCGTGTGCCGGCCCTCGTTTTATTTTATCCGTCGTCGTTCGTCCACTGTATGGATCTCGGCGTTCACACCCCACCACTGGCGGACGAATCGCTCGAGGGCGTCCTGTCGTATCTGTCCGACCTCGGTGTCGACGCAATCGAGCCAGGCGTCGGCGGCCACCCCGGGCAGGCCCACCTGCCGCGGGCGGACCACCTCGACAATGACAGCGCCCAGCAGGACGTCAAGAATTTGCTCAAGGAGTACGAGATGCGGATCAGCGCGTTGGCGACTCACAACAATCCGCTCCATCCGGACGACGAGCGGGCCGAGACGGCGGATACGGAACTCCGCGAGGCGATCCAGCTCGCGAGTCAACTCGAGGTCGGTGTCGTCACCTGCTTCTCGGGACTCCCCGCGGGGAGTCCGAACGACGAGGTACCGAACTGGATCACCGCGCCGTGGCCGCCGGAACACGCCGATGCACTCGACTACCAGTGGGACCAAGCCGTCGATTACTGGGCCGACCTCGAGTCGTACGCCGACGACCACGACGTCGATATCGCCATCGAAATGCATCCGAACATGCTCGTCTACGAACCCCACGGAATGGCGCGGCTGCGCGAGGAGACGGGAAATCGCATCGGCGCGAATTTCGATCCCTCGCATCTGTACTGGCAGGGGATCACGATCACCGACGCGATCCGGTTTCTCGGCGAGCGCGACGCGATCCACCATTTCCACGCCAAAGACACCAAAATATACGAGTCACAGGCGCGTGAGAAGGGCGTCCTCGATACCACGGCCTACGACGACGAGCCGAACCGGTCGTGGCTCTTTCGCTCCGTAGGCTACGGCCACGGCGAATCCCACTGGAAGGACATCGTCTCGACCCTGCGGATAGTCGGCTACGACGGAGCCCTGAGCATCGAACACGAGGACTCGCTGACGAGTTCGCGAGAAGGGTTGGAGAAAGCCGTCGACGTGCTCGAGCGGGCGATCTTCGAGACGAAGCCGGGTGCGGCCTACTGGGCCGAGTGACGGCGGACAGTGGTTCGACCGACGGCGTCGTCCAAATCCGCACTGGTCCGGCCGGCCGATTCACTCCCCGCGGGCCTGTTCGAACGCCGCAATCGCACCCTCTCGACGCTCTCCGTGGTCGACGATTGGGGCCGGATACGACGGCGCAAGCTGCGCTCGTCGATCCGGGTCGAGGTCGTGCCAGTCGTGAATCGCGTCGGCCGGAACACCCTCGAGTTCGGGGATATATTCGCGGATGTAGTCGGCGTCCGGGTCGTACTCGCGACCCTGCTTCATCGGGTTGAACACCCGGAAATACGGCTGGGCGTCGGTCCCGGTCGAGCCGGCCCACTGCCAGCCGCCGACGTCGTTCGCCGTCTCGTGGTCGGCCAGATTCCGGCGGAACCAGTCGTACCCCTCCCGCCAGTCGATCAAGAGGTCCTTCGTCAGGAACGAAGCGACGAGCATCCGAACGCGGTTGTGAATCCACCCCTCGGCCTGAAGCTGGCGCATCCCCGCGTCGACGATCGGGTATCCTGTCTCGCCGGCTTTCCAGGCTGCGAGTTCGTCAGGGTCGTTTCGCCACGGAATGGGGTGTTCGTATCCGCTGAAGTTCTCGGTGACCGTCTCGGGGTTGAACGCGAGGACGTGGGCGTAGAACTCTCGCCAGGCGAGTTGGCGCTGGAAGGCCGCGACGCTCTCTCGATCGTCGTCCGTCGTCGCCCGTTCGGCTGCCCGCTGGGTCGCTGCGTACACCTTGCGGATCCCGATCGTCCCCCACTTGAGGTGGACCGACAGGCGTGACGTGCCGTCGACAGCCGGCTTGTCGCGGTTATCGGCGTACCGGTAGATCGGTCCCGAACAGAACTCGGTGGTGCGCTCGCGGGCGGCCGCTTGTGTCACCGACTGGGGCGTCGCGGTCGGCTTGTCGAACCCCAGCTCCGAGCGCGACGGCAGCGGGTCACCGGCGACGTCCGCAAGCGCATCCGCGGCCGGGGGCTCGAGCGGCTCCCGTTTCTCGCGGTCGCGCCACTTCTTCCAGAAGTACGAGAACACGGAGTAATGTGCGCCCTCGTTGGGCGTGATCGACCCCGGCTCGTGGTGAATCGAGTCGTGGACTGACTCGCAGGCAACACCGTCGTCCTCGAGTGCCGCTGTCACAGCCCGGTCGCGCTCGCGTGCGAGGCCGCTGTAGTCGTCCGCCCAGACGACGGCGTCTGCCTCGTACTCGGCAGCAAGTCGGGGGATCGCGTCGCTTGCCTCACCACGGACGACGAGCAGGTCGCTCCCGCGCTCGCGATACCATGCCCGCAGGCCCTCGAGGGCCTCGAGCAGACAGGCGACCCGGACGGGTGCGGCGTGCTCGAGGACGGTGGGATCGAAGACGAAGACAGGGGCGACCGGCCCCTCCGATACCGAAACGGCACGAGCGAGCCCCCGGTTGTCAGTGCCACGGAGGTCACGGCGATGCCAGTAGAGGTTCATACCCGAACTGACGGGCCGACGACCGAAAACATCGGGGTAGCGGCGAGGCGTCAGTGGAGTGAGTCACTCTTCCGGCCTCGACACGGACGGCACCGGGACACGGACTCAAGTGGATGGTCTCCGGTCGAGAGTAACGCGTCACTACTCCCGGTCGGCGTTGTGCCGCTCGAGTTGCGTCTGGAAAAATCGACGACTGGCGGCGACGAGTCCCTCGATCGTGTAGTTGACCCCGATGTAGACGCTGACGAGCGCGAGAGCCGTGCCCGCGACGACATCGGAAAACCAGTGGATGCCCAGATACATCGTCGAGAGACTGACGCTGATCGCGAGAAATCCGGCGACGGGAAGCCACAGCGGGTACTTCTCTCGGGTGACCCACGCGAGGAAGAAGACAGTCATCGACAGGGAGGTATGCAGCGAGGGGAAAACGTTCGTGTTCTGATTGATCGTGTTCGTGAGTGTCCGAGACTGGGGGAACGCATCGTACAACAGCCCCTCGAACAGCAGTGGATCGACGTTTCGCGGCCCGAACGCGATAAACAGCGTGTAACAGAGCAGCCCGATCGCGTAGTTTGCGGTAAACGCGACCACGAGCGTCGACAGCTCGTCCATCTCCTCGAGTGCGAAGTACGCGATAAACGGAAAGATGAGCAAGAACGCGTAGCCGTAGATGTAGACGAAGACGAAAAACGACGTCAGGAGCTCGGTCTGAAACGACTGCAGGACGGCGACAGGGTTCGTCCCGAACAGCGCCTGATCGAGTTCGAACAGATACGGCGTGATGTTGTTCCGAAGCACGCGCCGCTCGAGTCGCTGGACGATGTCCCCGGTCGACCACCGTATCAAGAGCACGACCGCGAGCGCAGCAACCGGTAGCAGGCACGCCTCGAGCCGCCATCGAAAGTCCTGCAACGCAGCGGCCACGTTGCGTGGGCCGACGATGACGAGCGTCGCAGTCACGAGCATCGTCGCCACGACGAAGACGAGTTCGAGCAGTACTTCGACAAGTGCCATACGGAGTCCGTGCTACCCGTACGATCTGTGCGCCATTAACTCTTTCAAACAGGTCTTGGCACCGCTTCCGGCACTCGCCCACCCACCGGCTCACTCGAGTAAGAGTTCGTCCTCGTATCTGTAGCCGATATCGGCGAACAGCGACTGCACTCGAGACGTGTTTGGCTCCCCATCGGTGCCGGGAAACGCTAGCGGATCAGTGTCTGGGCTGGTCTCGAGTTCGTCGTCGAAATCCCAGTCGTGGAGGCCGACAAGTGCGTTGGGCGTGGTCGCCGGCTGTGCGAACCCCTCGAAGAACTCACTGACGGCGTGCTCGCGGTCGATCAGCCGCGAACAGAGCCGCCGGAAGTTTGGGTTGCCGAGTTCGTCCTGACGGCTGTTGTAGCCGATCATGTAGAACGCGTCAGTCGTTCCGGTGACCGTCCGGGTGGCCGTGGCGTTTCGAATCTCGCGTGCCGTTTCCGGTGGCAGTTCACTCGCCGTCACGTCGATCTCGCCGTCGATGAGCAGGCCACCCATCGCACCCGGGTTCGGTGCGATCCGAAACGTGATCCCCTCGAACTGCGAGAAACCCTCGAGGAGTTCGGGACGATCCGCTGTCCCGCGAAGAACGTGTGCGTCGAAGGACTCGAGTTCGAACTCGGTGGCGGTCGTGGCCTCGGAAACGGCAAACAGACCAGAGCCGACCGGGTCCTCGTTGGCGACCGTTATCGCCTCCGTCTGGCGATCAGCGACGGCTTCCGACCGTTCAGTCCAGATATGTGCCGGCAACAGGGGGATCGTCAGGAGCCGACGGGCGGCGGTCTGACTCGCCTCGAAGACGTAGAGATCGATGGTCCGATCGTCGATCACGGCCGTCCGATCGAGGAGCGTCTGTCGACCCCGATATCGGGGTGCGGGAACGCCACCGTCGACGCTTCCCATCGACGTATCCTCGAGAAACGCCAGAGTAAACTCCACGTCGTCGGTATCGAGGGACTCGCCGTCGTGCCACTCGAGTCCCTCCCGAAGCGTTATACGGGCCCGTCGTTGTCCCTCCTCGGGCCACTCGACGTCTTCGGCCAGCCATGGCACGTACTCGTCGCCAATCTGGCGGACCAGTGGATCGTACACCAGATCCAGCAGGCCGTCGATCCGGTTTCGGTCGACTGTAAGTGGGTTCAACTCCTCGGTGAGGCCTTCACCGAAGACGCCAACCTCGAGTGGCCCGTCCCTGGGTCCGTTCTCCGGATGGGACATGACCTCGATGTATTCGCGGGGACACCGCGGCGGTATCGGGAGTTGCAGTGGTTCGGTTACACCACTGACCGTGTACGGGTAGGCGACGACGGTGTACGGCGTCGTCTGCAGCAAATGGCCGATCAGGTCGGCAAGCACGCTCGAACGGTCGGTTTCGTCGGCTTCCCGCTGTGTCTCGAGATACTCGTCGATCGTTACATCGGAGACGTGAAACGGGTTTTGCCACCCCCGTTCGCTGACGAACTGGGAGTGAAGGAGACCGTACAGGGCGTCGTACTCGTCGAACCCGGAGTGTCTCGTGACGAAAACGTCGTACTCGCCCTCGAGGAGGATATCACGGTACAGTTCCGCTTTGGAGACCGGTTCGTGCGTCGCGTCGATACCGGCCGCAGTATAGTTTTCACGGAGTCGGCTCGCGATCGTGGCAGCGAGGCGATCGTCGTCCGCCGGGACGGTCTTGATCGTCAGCGAAACCTGCTCCGGGCCGGTGGTCTCCGCCTGTGACCAGAGACGCTCCGAACACCCGGCGAGGGCACTGGCTCCAACACCCACTGTAGCAAGCAGCCCTCGGCGAGTCGTCGATGGAGCGACGTCGTCCATGTGCCCCCGGATATGCCACCACCGCGTATAGGACTTACTCTCAAAACGACATCTTGGCGAGACGATCCACAGTGTGGCCGCCAAAGGGCGACGGGACGAGCGACCGGCAGGCGGTACAGCCCAGCCGAATCGTTCGCCGAATGGAACCGTTACGAACGGTGACACTCATCTCTCAAAGAGAGTAATGACTTGCTGAATGTCTTTTCGAGAGTAATATGAGTGTCATAACAATGTACTGTCGTGGTACCGCATCACATGTGGCTCCCGTTCCGATCCCGGCCGATCGGTCACCAGCAGTCGACCGATCGTAGCCGGGCCACAGAACGGCCACGAGATACCTATGAAACTTGCACTCATCGGCTTTGGGCAGGCTGGCGGGAAAGTAGTCGATCAGTTCCTGACGTACGACGATGCGATCGATGGCGGCTTCGTCGAGAGCGTGATCGCGGTCAACACTGCGACCACGGATCTGCAGGGACTCGAGAACGTGCCACAGAAAAACCGCGTCCTCATCGGACAAGCGCGTGTCAACGGCCACGGTGTCGGCGCTGACAACGAACTCGGTGCCGAAGTCACCGAAGCGGACATCGACGAAATCCAACACGCGATCGATCGGATTCCCACCCACGAGATCGATGCGTTCCTCGTCGTCGCCGGCATGGGTGGTGGCACCGGCTCCGGTGGCGCGCCCGTCCTCGCGAAACACCTCAAACGGATCTACACCCAGCCCGTATACGGGCTCGGCGTCCTCCCGGCGACGGACGAGGGCGGGATCTACACGCTCAACGCGGCCCGGTCGTTCCGGACGTTCGTCCGCGAAGTCGACAACCTGCTTGTCTTCGACAACGACGCCTGGCGGAGCGCCGGGGAGTCCGTCGGCAGCGGCTACGACCGGCTCAACCGCGAAATCGTCGAACGGTTCGGCCTGCTGTTTGCCGCCGGCGAGGTCGGCCACGACGACCACGTCGCCGAAAGTGTTGTCGACTCCTCAGAGATCATCAACACGCTCTCGGGCGGTGGCGTCTCGACGATCGGCTACGCGAGCGAGACCGTCGAGACGGATACCGGCGGCCTCCTCGACTCGCTCACCGGTTCCGCCAGTGGCGGCCTCGAGGACGGACACGCGACCAATCGACTGACGAGCCTCGTCCGCAAGGCGACGCTCGGTCGACTCACGCTGCCGTGTGACGCCGGCAGCGCCGATCGCGGCCTCGTCGTTGCCACCGGCCCGCCGGACCAACTGAGTCGCAAGGGCGTCGAACGCGGGCGACAGTGGCTCGAGGACGAGACGGGAAGCATGGAGATCCGCGGCGGCGATTATCCGCGCACCGGCACCGACGAGGTCGGCGCGGTCGTGCTCCTGTCGGGTGTGACGGACGTCCCGCGGATCGACCAGCTTCAGCAGGTCGCCCTCGAGGCCCAGGAAACGACCGAACAGGTCCAGGCGAACGCTCGAGACGAGTTCGCGTCGCTCGTCGATACGGGCGGCGAACTCGATGCCCTCTTTTAGCGCCACGCGACGCGTTCAGTTCTTCGAGAGCCCGAGCGGCTGAATTAGCAATCGACCCGCTGCAGTTCGGATTCGTATTGCGGTCGGAATGTCATAACGCTCAGCAACGAGTCGCGTGTCGCCGCCACCCAGCAACGAGTCGCGTGTCGCCGCCACCCAGCAACGCGTCGCGTGTCGTCGCCGCCCAGTAACGAGTCGCGTGCCGTCTATCGTCGCGTGGAAGAACCGTCAACGCCGGTAAACCACTCCATTATCGGCGGTGTGGGCCGCGACGACAGGGACGAGTTCTATCAATTCTCATGTCATTCGTGGTAAGCGTATAATAACGAAACCCGATATGCACGGCTAGTTGGACATGCAGCGCCAGCACCGATCAACACAGGAATCGACACCATCACGACTGCGAACCGCACTCACGGCAGTCCTCATACGAGACGGAGGTCAGACGAGAATCGTGGAGTGTCGCCACTGTGGGACGACACTCGAGGCGACGGACACGAACTGTCCGATCTGTGGGTGTGAGGAGATCGCCAGCTATCGGATCGGCTGAATATCGAACGGCACTCGAGCGGTCGAAGAACGCGTCGGAACCCTCACTCGAGCGGCAGCGCACGCGTCTCGATCGCTCCCCGGCGGCCGTCTAAGAGCCCAAAACGCTCGCCGCGGCGTGACTCGAGCCAGTAGAGGAGCCGCTCGGCCCAGGCGAGTTTCCGGGCTTTCACCGGGTCGACCGTGGGATCGTCGAAATCCCAGCCGACGAACGCGAGCTGGGCAGCTCCGAGGTGATCCGCGAGGAACGCTGCCCGGTCGCCGTCGGTAAACCCGCCGAAATTCCGGACTGGCCCGCGTGGCGCAGCCTGTGTCGTCGCCAGCACGGACTCTGCTGCACAGTCGGGAACGATTGCACGAATCGCCGGAATATTGTCGCCGTGGGCGTGGACCGAAACCGGCACTCCCTGGTGGGTCAACCGCCGAACCGTCTCGGGGTTTTTGTCCAGATCCGTCACCATACAGTCGACGTCGACCCCGTGTTCGGCGAGCGTATCGGCCGCCGTCGAGGCCGCGAAAACGAGATCCGCAGCCTGGGCCCGCTCGAGGGCGGACTCGTTCTCGAGTGATGGCCCGGCTCCGGCGATCGCAACCGTCGCATCCCGAACACTCGAGAGACACTCGAGGTCGAACTCATCGATCATCGACGCCAGAATATCACGGGCGCGCTCGTCGCCGGCCCGGTCGTAGCCGAAATCGTCCAGGATCGCCTCGTAGACGGATTCCCACTCGTCGAACTCCATACTCGAGGTGGGGCGTGGAGTCGTATCCGTGTTCGGACTCCGGGTTAGTGGTCCGACAGCGAGAGACCGGTGTCTCGAGCCGGGGAGCCGGTGCTCGAGTTGTCACTCGTCGATGTAGCACCACAATAATTCGTGTTGTGGGCCGGGGGTCGCCTCCAAAGTACCCCTACCCGGGAGGCCGCCCGGCGTCCACCTCCATGTTTTGAATCATCCGGCATAAGCTTTCTCTTACTCAAGCATTCCCGCGAGAGCTTCGGCGAGAGCGCCCAAGCCGCCGTTTTCCGATCGAAGACGGTCTGACACGTCTGAAATAGCCGCGCTCGATCCCACGAGGAGGGGTTGGTCAGCAGCCACACAGTACACATCGAGGTCGTCGTCAGTGGCGATCGACAGCAACCGGTTCCGATCGGTACCGTCGAGTCCATCGATTTCGACCGCCAGTGTCGACCAGTCGTCGGCGACCGCCGGATCGATCCCGCGCGACGAGAGGTGTGCTCGGAGTTCGCGACTCGAGTGGCTATCCAGCCGGGAGACCGACACGTCGCCGACGACCGCGCTCTCGCGCTCGGTAAACGCCTTCCCGATCAGGGCGGCATCACGGGTGTCGGCGACATCGTGGGTCCGAATCACGTGTGCGCCGCGTTCGACGGCCATCGACGTGGCTGCAAGACTGACCGGCAGTCGCTCGTCGGTTTCGCGGCCGGCGATCTCGCCCAAGAAGTTCTTCCGGTTGATCGAAACCAGCATGGGCTGGCCAAGTGCGCGGAACTCTCGCAGTCGACGGAACGTCTCCCGGTCGTCTTCGAGCGTCTGGGCCTCGCTCCAGCCGCCAAAGGCCGGATCGATAATCGTCTTGTCAGTTATGCCGTTCTGTTTCAGTGCTTCGTAGACCTGGTCGACGTAGTCGGCCTGGGCCGCCCACTTCGGCGACTTTCGTGCGGCCCAGTCGGTTTCTCCGACTGCACCCGGGCGCTCGAGGTCCGGTGGGCTCGCCATCTTCGCGACGGCGACGTCGTGTTCTCTACAGACCGCTGGCATCTCCGGATCGGCGAAGCCGGCGATGTCGTTGACCATGTCGAACCCCTGCTCGAGTGCGTCCTCGGCCACCGACGCATAGCGCGTCTCGATCGAGAAAATCGCCTCGCCGGAGACGCGGTCGATCGTCTCGAGTGCAAGATAGAGTCGCTCGAGTTCCTCTTCAGCTGAGAGCACGTCGAAGCGTTTGTTCGCCGACTCGAGGCCGATATCGACGATGTCGGCACCCTCGCCGATCAGTTCCTCGTCGACGTACTGGGCCGCTTCCCCGGGATCGTCGTAGACGCTCGGATCATAGGGTGACTCCTCGCTGATATTCAACACACCCATGATCCGGGGTGGGTAGTCGTCGCCGATTCCCAACCCCGCCGCGTCGACACTGTTCATACACTGCCTGCGGAGAGCAGCCTGAAATGTACCGCGATTGCGGAGAACTGGGCAGGCGTTCACCGGGCGATCACATCAACTCGAGAGGCTGCCAGCGAGGTCGGTCCTGTCCCCAGGCTTGAACAGGGCCGGCTCGTCGCTGGTAACACCAGTTCGGATCCACCGAGTGCTATCGCTCGTTTCGATGGTCTCGTCGGTCATCGCCGGACGGCCGACGTAGCCATCCATCACTGCCGGGCCGCTGACGGCGAGTTCGCTGTCAGCACCGTCCTCGAGCACACAGCTCTCGACCATCGGAACTGTCTCCCAGCGTGGCGAGGTGTCGGCGGTCGCCGGCGTTTGCACGTGCGTTAGTCCCGTCTCCGGACGACCACGGAGACGCGTCACAGCGCCCTCGCGCTTCTGAAGTGCCGTCGTCGGTTCGAGAACGGCGACAGTCTCGTCAGCATCGACCTCGAGTGCCGCAAGCGTCTCGTACTGGGAGGGAGAGACGAACGTTTGGTCGACGCGGTCGGTATAGCACAACGATCGGACCGTCTCGGGATCCCAGTTCGGATGCGACATGTACGTTCCGCCGTCGAGCAGGGTGGCCGTTGCGCCGTACAGGAGTTCGAGCGGGTTCGATAGCGGGAGGCTCCCGAGATGACACAGCGCGCCGTCTTGCTCGAGGATCGACTGACCGGCGCTGGCAGCGGCCGCAAGCGCAGCGTGTGTGTAGTTCACTCCGAGTGGCGCGCCATCGTCGTGTCCGACGTACGCGATCAGTCCATGATTCCCGTCCGACTGTCGCATGATGTCGATCCCGGTCCGGGAGCCAGCGCTGTTCATCCCGTCGTTGTCGAGCAACGCCGACAGCGCCACCCCCATCCGTGCATCACAGTCGGCCGTGATCGCGACGCGTGTTTCCTCGGCCCGGTTCAGGATCGTCAGAAACGGCGTCTCGTCGGTGAGAAACGCCGCACAGCCGGTTTCGTTCAGTACGGTTATGATGTCGTCGGTGCGGTAGTCGGTCGGCATCGTTACCGGGACACAGCCGTTTCGAAGCGTCCCGTAGAAGGCGATGAGAAACGCTCGCGGATTTGAAAGTCGGATTGCGACGGCATCACCGGCAGTGATATCACGGTCCTGAAGGCCGCCAGCGAACCCGTCCGTCAACGACCAAAACTTCGAGAACGTCAGCGAGTCGTCGCCGCTGATCGCCGTCACTGCCTGATTTTCCATCGTGACTTCCTGCAGCGTTTTGATGATATTCGCCATCGCTGGCAAGTTTTGAGTCTTGTCTGTTGAACGTTTACTCAATACAGTATCCCAGTCTGGTCAATAGACGAATGTGTGAATATCCCCTAGAATATTGGGTTACTCGGCATCTGTGTCCCCTTCGAGGACGGCCAGTCGTGAATCGCGCAGGAGTACTTTCCTGACGATCGAGGGATTCTCGAGCAGTCGGTGTTTGGCGTGGGCACCGCGGCCGCGTCCACGGCCCTCGCGTTCGGACTGGATCACGTTGAGGAAGTTCTGCTCCTGAAGGATTTCCTGGACGCGACGCTCCGAGAGCACGTCGAAATCGAGCCGACGAGCGACCTCCTTGTACTGGTTGTAGATGATCTTCGTCGGGAACTCCTTTTCCGAGCTGTTCTCGGTCAGCAGCGTCAGCGAGTAGAGGATCGCTTTGGCCTGCTGGGGCGAGCCCTCGATCAGTTCGTTGAACCGATCGGCTTCGGTCTTCTCTTTGGCGTCGCGGACGTGGTCCGCAGTGACCTGTGACGCGTTCTGTTTTTTTGCGATGCGACCGGCATTTCGAAGGATGTCGATCGCCTTGCGGGCGTCACCGTGTTCCTGGGCTGCGAGGGCGGCCGTCAGCGGAATGACGTCGTCGGAGAGCACCTCGTCGTGGAACGCGTCCCGTCGTTTCTCTAAGATTTCGACGAGTTGATTGGCGTCGTACGGCGAGAACACGAGTTCGTCCCGGGAGAGACTCGACTTGACGCGTTCGGAGAGATGGTCCGGGAAATCGATCTTGTTCGAGATGCCGATGATACCGATACTCGAGTCCGAGATCCGCCGGTTCTCGCCGGCACGGGAGAGCTTTCGGAGCACTTCGTCGTCCTCGAGCATGTCGATCTCGTCTAAGATAACGATGGTAACGTCGGTGCAGTGATCGACGGCCTGCCAGAGGCGTTTGTAGTAGTCGCCGGTGCCGAGGCCGCGGTCGGGAACGGTGACACCGCTTTCGTCGGGATCGTTGACGATCTGGGCGATCGTCTTGACGATCGACGCCTCGGTGTTTTGCTCGCCACAGTCGATGAAGGCGTACTTGACGGTGACGTCGTCGCGTTGGGCTTCCGAGATCACCCGTTGGGTGACCGATCGGGAGATCAGTGATTTGCCGGTGCCAGTCTTACCGAAGATGAACAGGTGGTTAGGTTCGCTCCCGAAAATCGCGGGGTTCAGGGCGTCCGCCACCCGTTGCATTTGCTCATCGCGTCCGACGATCCGGTCCGGACCGGGGAGGTGCGTGATCTCGAGCAACCGCTCGTCGGCAAAGACCGGATCGTCGTACCGAAAGAGTGGATCACGATCGTCGTTGGCGGACATTTCGTTACCCCGTGGCTTTCCACTCGATTGAAATAAAGCTATGGAGATCGATCGCGGATGTAAACACCCGATAAGAGGCCACAATACCCGCAGACTTCGTCCGATCTGCGAGATCGGTCCATGACAGCGGTCTCGCGTTTCTAACGCCGGGGGGTCGAGTCGACTGCGACTCGAGTATGTGAACCACCGACACCCCCCTCGCGTTTGTAACGGCGGGGAACGATCGCCGGCGAGCGCCCGGTAGTGACGTGATACTGTCGGACGAGATGGAACGAGACGGGAACTCACCACGGTCAACTAGATGTCACTAGAAATGGCGTTTGTTGTCCAACTCGTCGACGCAGGAGAGAACACCGATTTCTCGAGGGGATTTGCGATTGCTGAAGGGGGGACACACCCCCCTCGCGTTTGTAACGCCGAATGGGTGGGGTGGGTGTTCGATTATTCCCGATTTTCTGTCGATTGAGATCCAACAGGCCCGATTTTACATCCGCGACCATGGTGTGTTCCACGTAGAGACCCCCCCTCCTTCGGGCCGTTACAAACGCGAGGGGGGTGTGTGTCCCCTCCATCGGTATCGATATGGGCGCCGGTACATCTCGAGTTTACCGGATAGACGCGTAGTACTTGCCGAACAGTGGCTGTGAGGGTGTCACAACAGCCGCTCGGGCTGTAAGTCCTAATAATAAAACTCAAGAATCACTCTAGTAATTGGTTGTTTTTCATTTCCATCCATAGATTTGTGTATAACTCTAGTACCCTAGTTCTAGTACTAGTATTGTATCTAGAACTAGAAGTAACTAGAAGTAACTAGCAGAGAAGGTCGTAGAAGAACCAGCAGAGAATCACACTCGCTCACGAAAGACGCCCACACAGTGAACTAGACAGGAATCCACACACAGAATCCACACCGATGGATCATCCCTCAACTTCCCGTCCTCGGCGAACACGTCTCTTTTGACCGGCCAGCTCGTCCTCTCGGTATGGGCTCCATCACATCCAGTCTGTCGACCGAGCGTTTCGGCTCGAGACTTTGGACGGACCGCGCTGAGACGAACAGTTCCCTTCTCGAGTCGGACCCGATCGAGAATCAATGACCGCTAACACATCCGACACCGACGGATCGACAGATCGGTCACGGACGCCGCCGGCGGTCGCCGTCGTCGATGCCCAGTCGCCGGGGAACGTCGGGACGATCGCTCGCGGGATGAAGAACTTCGGGTTCGAAGACCTCCTGCTCGTCGACCCGCCGGCGCTCGATCCCGACGGTGACGCCTACGGCTTTGCCGGACACGCTCGAGAGGATATCCTGCCGAACGCGACGGAGGTATCCTTCGACCACCTCGTCGACACCTATCTCACAATCGGCTGTACGGCGGTGACCAACGAAGACGACCACAGCCACGTTCGGTTTCCGTACACGACACCCGCCGAACTTCCGGACCGACTGGCCGCCGTCGAAGCACCAACGGCGATCGTCTTCGGCCGTGAACGCATCGGACTCACCAACGAGGAGCTCGCCCAGATCGACGAGATCTGCTCGATTCCGGCCGCCGCCGACTACCCCGTTCTCAACCTCGGACAGGCCGCGACCATCACGCTCTATGAACTGCGCTCGCTCACCCTCGCCGACGAGGAGACACAACTACCCGACGTAGAGCGCGTGCGAGCCCCCGAACCGACGATCGATCGCGTCTACGACCAGTGGGCGGCGCTGCTCGAGGAACTCAACCATCCCGTCGAAAAACGCGAAAAGACGATGCGCATGCTTCGACGCGTCTACGGCCGGGCCGACCTGACAACGGGCGAGGCGAACACGTTGCTCGGCTTGCTCCGTCGGGCGACGGAACGGCCAGCCGAACAGTGACCGCAGACGGTGCCTGCGACACTGCGATCCGAACACGCGATTGCTGATGACTGGTGTCGGTTCGTCCGACAGTCTCATATGATGGTGTCAACCACGATTACAGGATGACCGACGTCAATCGACGACAGACCCTGGGCCTGTTCGGTGCCGGAATGGCGCTTCTGGCCGGCTGTTCGGAGACGTCCGACGATGGGGACGGCTCGAGCGGTAACGGGACCGATTCGCCTGCCGACGACGACGGCGAGGTACCGACGTATGCGTCGTTCCTTCCAGAAACAGACCGGTCGACGTACTCTTACGGGGCGATCGACGCCGCGACACTGCAATCACTCGTCGACGCCGAAGACGCCGCGGCAGGCGACGACCTGATCGATCCGCTCCTCGGGAACCCAGTCGTCATGGCGGTCCTGTTTGGACGGATCGGAGCGACCAAAACGTTCGGTATCTACCAGGAAATCGACGAGACGCCAGCCGATGCGGGGGAAATCGTCGACGCCAACGGCGTCTACGCGTTGGTGGGGAGTTACGACCGTGACGCGATCGGCACTGCCCTCGAGGATGCTGGATACGCACGCGAGCGCGACGACACGTCGTATGCGGTCTACACCGATGCCGACTCCGGCGAAGTCGTCGGCATCACGGACGACGTCTTCGCGTTTACCGTCCCGAACCAGGCCGATCCGGAATTCGATCCGATCGACGCCGTCGAACGAACTGTCGAGACGGCCACTGGGCAGCGACCGCCGAAACACGAAACCGACGACGAGTTCGCGCGACTACTTCGTGCCGGGGAGACCGGCGGGATCTCTCTCGGCCGCTACACCGAGGCGGACGCCTTCGATGTCGACACGCTCGGCGACCAGCAACTCACAGGCACCCTCGAGTTCGCGTTTGGCGGCGTCGAAGGTGCGACCGGCGTCCACCAGCAGCTCTTGATCACGGACGACGGTGCGACGGCGACTGCCGCCGTCCGGTATGGCGACGACGACCGCGTCGATCTCGAGCGCCTCGAGGTGTTCGGGACCCAGGCCGACGCCCGCGAGGTCGATCACGATGGGGCGAGTGTCCGAATCGAGGCCGAATACGCTGGCGGACTCGTCGACGACTCGTAGCGCGGTCTCGAGGCCGATGGCCGTCGTCGTTTGATCGCTGTCAGGGGATTCGGTCAGCGAGTCTGCACGGTCGACGTTGTCGATGTGTGCGTCGATGAGTGTTCCGGCTGTGAGACGTATGCACCCGTTTCGGTGATCGTTCCGACCCAGCCACAGCGAGCACAGGCAAACAGCCCCTGGCCGTCAACCACCGATGCCCCACACTCAGGGCAGTCGTTTCCGGGCGTGCCGTCCGCCGTCGTCGCCGAGTCGGCTTCCCGGGCGCTGTTCAGCGGTGTTGGGATCTCGCCCGTCCGGAGCGAGGCGATGACTTCGTCCGTCGTGTATGTCTCCTCGAGGTCCTCGTCGGTGTGGGGGAACACGCCAACCAGTTCATCATCAGCGTAGACTTCGAGACACACGAGTGGCATCACGAGTAACTCTCTGGTCTCGCCTGAGAGCTGAGAGGTCGACGTCCGTTTTTTGAACGGCGGTCGAATGCTCACCCCCTGCTCGTCCGCCCACGCCTCGAATCGCTCGAAACTCTCGAGGGCCTCCTGGTAGGGGCTGGTGTCGGTCAGTGCGATCTCTTTGGGCCAACTGCGCAACAAGAGGTCGTCGATCGCCCCCTCTGACTCGCAGGCGCGAAGGGTTTCCACCTGCCTGTCGACTGGCTCGAGCAGCAGTGGCGCGCGCACGTGACACACGACTGTTGTTGTCGGTTCTGGCATCGTTCACAGCGGCCACGTTCTCACAAATAACTCTTTCTCGAGTTCCCATTTCACAACTCGAACGGGATTCTGAGTTTCGAAGCGGCCAGTACTCGCGTGGTCGTGCTACGCTCGAGCGTCGTCCGGCGGACCACCGTCAGCCGATTCGTGTGACTCCGACTCGACCGGGACCCCACCGTCGGTTCGCGGTTCGGGCTGGTTATCCGTGGGGAGCCGTCGCTCGTCCGGTGTCTGCTCCAGTCTGGATCGAAGGAGGGAGCGAAACGCGTTTCGCTTGATGACAACGAATCCGACGAGGATCGTCAGCAGACCGACGAGCGTCAGCGAGTCGACGACCGAGTCGAGCACGAGCCAGCTCACACCGATCGCGACCGCCGGCTCGGCGTACCCAACGAGGTTGACCTGTGTCGCGCCGCTTTCCTCGAGCAACTCGAAGTAGAGCAAGAACGCGAAGACGCCGGAGACGAACGTCAGGTAGGCATACGAGAGTAGTGCCGTCGTCGTCAGCTCGATCGCGGCCACCGATTCACCACGCAGGCCAGCCCAGACGAACAACACGCCGGCGCCGAGCAACATCGCCCAGGCCTGGAGCGTCTCGAGCGGCAGCTCAGATTCGATCGGTCGCACGAGTACGCTCCCGAGTGCGAACGCGATGGCGGAGGCGAAGACGATTGCTGCACCGATTACCATATCGCCACCGAGCGCTTTCGGGGATGGCTGGACGACGAGGATTACGCCGATCAGGCCGAGGACAAAGCCGACGACACCGACGAGCCCGAGTCGTTCGTTCGGGAGCAACACCCCAGCGAACGCGACCGTAAGAATCGGTGCCGTGCTGACGACGGTTGCGGCGACAGCACCCGAGACGTACAGTTCGCCGATGTACAACAGGCCGTGATAGAGCGCGATGACGAACACGCCGGCAACGACGACCACGAGCCACTCTGCTCGACCCGTGGGACGGACGCGGTCAGTGACGACGGCTGCGTAGCCGAGAACGATCGCACCCGCTAGCGCATAGCGAGAGCCAGCGAACAGCAGCGGCGGGACGTGCTCGAGGCCGATTTCGATCGCCACGAACGAACTCCCCCAGCAAAGGGCGAGTATCGAAAAGAGCACCGATTGGCGGTACTCCGATGGAATAGCGCTCAGTGTAATCATATCCAGTTCGAAACGGACGGTTGTATTTAGATCCTTCTACAAGCAACCCGTTATCGCTGAATTCAGAACCACACATATGGATTTGATCCGAATTGCCCACCACACCGAACTCGCCACTTGTAGATATCTCCAAGTTCATCAGACGAAGGACATTTATTTCATCCGTCCCGAGCACTCGTTCATGGACGAACGCGACGTGCGACTTCTCAAGGCGATCTCCGAACTCGAGACGGGGAGCCCGGAGCGACTTCACGACGCAACCGGCATTCCGGTATCGACGATCCACTACCGACTCTCCAATCTTCGGGAGGAAGGCATCATCACGAACGACCGCTACGACGTCGACCTCGAGGCACTCGGCCTCGGCGTGACCGTCCTCGTCGAGATCCATGCCGACTACCAGGGCTCCTACGAGGAGTTTTCGGACCGACTGCTGACCGTTGAAGGCGTCACGAACGTCTACTTCACGATGGGCGAGACCGATTTCATCGTCGTCGCCCGCCTGAGCAGCAGTGAGATGGTCGAGCGCCTGATCGCCGCGTTCGAGCAACTCGAGGGCGTCGACCGAACCGACTCCACGTTCGTCATCTCGGCGATCGAAGAACGCGACGCGTTACAGAGTTATAACCTCGAGACGTTACTCGAGGAACTGGTCGACGAATAGGGCTGTGAGTGTTCGCGAGGAACGTGTGTGCCACAACTGCGAGCGGTTTGCATAGACTGTCCACGCGTATTCATACTGAAGGTTTCGTAAAAAGGCTCATAGGGGTCAGTCGCCTGCGTTAGGCTCGCTTCTGGATCTCCTCGCGCAGCAACTGGCTCACGAGGTCGCCGTCAGCCTTGCCACGCAGCGCGCCCATGCACTCGCCCATGAGGCCCGAAAACGCCTGCATGCCTTCTTCTTGGACTTGTGCTCCGTTCCGCTCGACGACTTCGGCGATGGCCTCGCGGACCTCGTCCTCGTCCGCGCCGCCGAGACCGGCGTCTTCGGCTGCCTCCTCGGCCGTTCGATCCGGCTGCTCGGCCAGCGCCTCGAGCAGATCCGTGACGCCCTCGTTCGGCAGGTCGCCGTCTTCGACCATCTCGAGGACGGCCTCGATGTGCGTCTCGATGAGGTTCTCGACGGGCACGTCGTCACGCCGGAGTTCGGTCAGTGTCGACTCGAGCGTCGTCGCGGCCAGCGTCGGGTCGATCCCGTCGGCGACGACGGACTCGAACAGCGGCATGTGTGTGCCGTAGGCGACCTGTTCAGCAAGCCCCGCGCTGAGGTCGAACTCCGCTTGGTAGCGCTCGACTTTTGCGGTCAGCAGCTCCGGCTCGGGCACCTCGCTCGGGTCCGGTTCGACGGGCGGAACGTCCGTCTCGGGGTACATCCGTGCCGCGCCGGGCAGCGGGCGGAGATAGCGTGTCGCGCCGTCCTCGAGGGCGTCGCGGGTCTCCTCGGGGACGCCCTCGAGTGCACTGGCAGCGCGTTCAGCGACGGCGTCGATCGACGCCTCGGCGACATCCGTTTCGGCGGCGACGATCGCCACGGCGTCTTCGGAACCGGCTCCGACGGCCGCCCGCAGGGCCGCGACTTCGTCCTCGGTGACGCCGTAAGCCGGCAGTTCGTCCGTGTGGAAGATCCCGCCTGCCCCGTGGCGTTTGGCGTGGTCGGAGAACTCGGTGCCGAGGCGGCGGTCGGGAGCGATCTCGCGTCCCACCAGCCCGTCGAAGCCGTACAGTGGGACGGCCATCACGGAGCCACCTGAACTCAGTGCACCACCGATAACGCCGCTGTCAGTGCCCTCGAAGACGTCGGTAACGTCTTGTGTCTCGCCGACGGACGCCTCGCGGGCCTCGAGTTCGTCCCGAATCTCGACGAGTTCGACCTGCCGGGCGGCCTCGTTGCGCACGATGTCGTCAATATCATCGAGGCTCTGGACGCCCTTGATCTCGACGCGCGCGCCGTCGGCGATGGAGACGTTGACGTCCTGGCGGATCGTCCCCAGGCCGCGTTTGACCTTCCCGGTCGAGCGAAGCAGCATGCCGATCCGTTCGGCGGCCTCGAGGGCCTGTTCGGGCGTCGAAATATCCGGCTTCGTACCGATTTCGACGAGCGGGATGCCCAGTCGATCGAGGCCGAAGCGCACGCCGTCGTCGGTTTCCTCGACGCGCTGGGCGCTTTCTTCCTCGAGCAGGAGGTCTTCGATTCCCACCGCCCCCTCGCTGGTCTCGATTGCGCCGCCGGTGGCGATCAGTGACGAGCGCTGGAAGCCCGTCGTGTTCGAGCCGTCGACGACGATCTTGCGCATGACGTGGGCCTGATCGACCGGATTCATGTCCATCAGCTGGGCGACCTCGAGGGTCGTCTCGAGGGCTTCGTCATCGAGCGTGGCCGGCGGCTCGTCGTCTTCTTCGACCAGACACGTCGTATCGTACGCGAGGTATTCGAACTCGCGGTCGACGCGGCTCTCCTCTAAGGCGGCCTGGTCGATCTCGCCCAGCTCGCTCCGTGTGGGATGGAGATAGCGCGTAAATCGCCGCGTCGACTCCTCGGGTTCGCGACGCTCGGTTGGACACTGACAGAACAGCTTCGTCGCCGTATTGAGTTGCTGGTGGATCTCCAGCCCGGCGACGAGTCCGAGCTCGTCGTAATCGTACTCGCTCATTGGCCGCCACTCGGAGGCGGAGGGGTAAAAAACCGTCCAGTCCGCGCCGGGCTCGACCGACGGTCAGTATCCGCCGTCCCCGCCGTTCGACTGGCCGTTCCCGTCGTGGTCGTGCCCGTGCTCGTCGTGTCCGTGGGACGAGAGATCGAATCCTCCGTTCAGTTCGACCGTCCCGCGCATGGCGTCGGGATGGTACTCACAGTAGTACTCGGCGGCGTCCTCGCTCGCCTCGAACGTCATCGAGACGGTCTCGCCCGCCGTCTCAGACTCGTCGGAAACCGCGAGTTCCTCGCCGGCGTCGGACTCGACGATCAGTTCATGTTCCGCGCCGTCGACGTTGATCCAGACGAGGTCGTACGTTTCCCCCGCCTCGAGGCTCAGCGTCGGGTTCTCCTCGCCTTCGATCTCCTCGGGTGCGATGCCGTACCAGTATTCGCTTCGACCGGCGAGGATGATCGGTCGCCGGTCGGTTTCTCCGTCGGCCTGTCCGTCATCGTCGGTCGGTTCGTCACTCTCCGTGTCCTGCGCCGCCGTCGCCGTCGTCAGGCCGGTGGCTGCGGCCGTCGTTCCGACGAGGCCGAGCGCCGTTCGCCGTGTTAGTTCGAGCTCGCTCATGCGACCTTCGAGACCGGCTCGGTGGAGAAAAACCTACACTCCCGTTTCTCGCGGTAGAGTGCTATTTACCGGACTGGATCGCAGCTCGGCGATGAATCCGTACTGCGGGATCGAACCCGCTGCCGATCGGATCGTCGACACCGAACGCGCGACTCGAGTCCGTAATAGTGGCTTGGTTGACTTCAATCGTCAGCCGAATCGATCGGCGGTGATCGCGAACGCGACTCGTCCGCGGTCGCCTCGACGACCGCCTCGAGTATCCCTTCAACCGACGACGTCACCGCTCGTTCCCGACAGGCGACGTAGCGCTCTCGAGCGGCCGTGCCCGCGAAGTTCCGCTCGGCGACGGGCTTCGTTTCGACGACGACGAGCGCCGAGTCCTCGAGTGCGTCGAGCAGCGTCTGGTTCCCAGCGCCGACGACGAAATCCGCAAGGACCGTCACGTCGGCCGCATGGATCCGCCGTTCGGCGCGCTCTCGGTTCGCAGCCGAGAGCCGGGCGAACGGCTCGACCTCGATTGCGTCGATTCCGATCGACTGCGCCGTCTCGGCGGCGACGTCGCCGCTCGAGACCGGGCCGAGCGTCACGTCGATCGCCGCTTCCGACGCCTCGAGACGAGCGATCGCGCCGGCGGCGGCCGATCCGGTCCCCTCCACGTGAACGCGATCGGGAAGCGGAAGCGATCCCGACTCGCGGTCGGTGGGCGACGCCGTCGTCCGCGACGACGAGTGGCGTCGGACGCCGTCGTCCGGCAGCGTGGTCACCGTCTCGCTGTTCGTCACGGGGTTCGGCGTGACCACCGCGTTCGCGTCGAACGCCTCGCCGAGCGTCTCGGTGGTCAGCACCGACGACGGGGGCCCCGACTCGTGTACGGTTCCGTCGGCGAGCAGCACGAGTCGATCGCAGTAGCGCGCAGCCAGATCGAGATCGTGGATCGCCGCGACGACAGTCCGCCCTTCGTCGACCAGTTCCCGGACCAACTCGAGCGTCTCGAGTTGGTGGTTGATGTCGAGACTCGCCGTCGGCTCGTCGAGCAACATCGCGGGCGTTTCCTGGGCGACTGCCCGCGCGAGGACAACCCGCTGGCGCTGGCCACCGCTGACCGCGTCGATCGGCCGCTCGGCGAGGTCGGTCGTCCGCGTTCGCTCGAGCGCCCGTTCGACCGCTTCGTGGTCCTCGCGCGTCGGGGAGGAAAACCGCGAGCGGTGGGGATGACGCCCCATTTCGACGACGTCGCGGACTGGGAACGAAAACGAGAGCGTCGTGTCCTGTGGGACGACCGAGACGAGCTGGCTCGAGCGTTTCGAGGAGACGTCGTGAATATCGACGCCGTCGATCGATACCGTTCCAGAATCGGGCTCGAGCGCGCCGCTGATCGCCCGCAAGAGCGTCGTCTTCCCCGCACCATTGGGACCGACGAAGCCGACGAACTCGCCGGGCTCGACGCGCACGGAGACGTCCTCGAGCACCGAGAGCTCGCCGAACGAGAGCGAGCAGTCCTCGACGGTGATCGCCGCCGGCTCGACACCGTCGCCTCCGTTAGCGTCCGACTCGCCGTCGTCCCTCTCGAAGGGATTCATACCGAATTCACCTCCCGTCGGACGAGCAAGAAGAGGAAAAACGGCGCGCCGACAAAGGCCGTGATGATGCCGACCGGCACTTCGGCGGGCCCCGCTCGAGCGATGGTGTCCGTTACGACGAGAAACGAGGCTCCCGCGAGCGCACTGGTCGGCAGTAGAATCCGGTGATCCGGGCCGATGATAAGCCGCATGATGTGGGGGACAACGAGCCCGACGAAGCCGATGACGCCGGCGACGGCAACGCCCGCAGCGGTGACGATGCTCGCGACCGCAAGCAGGAGGAACTTCGTCCGTTCGACCTCGGTTCCGAGGTGGTGGGCGTCCTCCTCGCCCAACAGGAGCACGTTCAGGTCTCGCGTGTAGCTCCCCAGGACGAGAACGCCGACGAGCGTCACCGGAAGCGCAAAGGCGACGTCGCCCCATGTACTGTTGCTCAGATGGCCCATCATCCAGACGACGGCCTGCCGGAGGCTGTCGCCGCTGTGGACGAGCATGTACGAGATGACTGCGCCGAGCAATGCCTGCATGGCGACGCCGGCGAGCAATAGCGTCGCGACGGGTGTGCGGCCGCCTTCGGTCGCGATCGAGTAGACGAGAAACGCCGTCAGCAGCGCGCCGGCAAACGCCGAGAGATGGAGGCTCCCGAACGGAACGAGCATGGGAAACGCGATGGCGGCGACGGCACCCGCGGCGGCACCTGTCGAGACGCCGATGATCGATGGATCGGCAAGCGGGTTCCGGAAGAACCCCTGCATCACCGTCCCCGCGGCGGCGAGTGCGAACCCGACCGTCGCCGCGAGCGCGATTCGCGGGAGTCGGATATCTGCGACGATGATCTGGTGGGTGTTCGGCACGTCGAACGCAAATATCGACGTGTACTGAAAACTCGGGGTCGGCACGCCGACACCGAAGACGGGGACTGTTGCACTGCCGGACGTGACGCTCGAGGGAACGACGATAGCGTTGAGAATCGATAGCGCGACCGTTGTCGGGTCGACTCTGACTGGCCCGAGCGCGGCACTGGCGACGACAACGGCGACGAGTAGCGCTGTCAACCCCGCCGACCACGAGAGGGTCCGGGCCGAGTACGTCATACACTACAACCACGATTGGGTTAGACAAATATTTGTTGAAGAATCTCTACCTAGCGGACGATGCGACAGAAACTCGTAATTTTACTCACTGCGTTGCTCACGCTCTCGTTGGTCGCCCCGGTCGCTGCGGCCAGCAGCGCGTCGGCAACACCCGATGCGACAGCAGACTGTACGTACCCGATCGAACTGACTGATGCGACTGGCGAAACGATCACACTCGAGGAAGCACCCGACTCCATCGTCGCCTTGCAGCCAAGCGATGCACAGACGGTCTTCGAAATCGGTGCTGAAGACCGACTCGTCGGCATGCCGGACGAGGAGGCAACGAGCGACCTCGAGATGGGCGACCGCGTGGACGTGACTGACAACTACGCCATTGTCCACGAGCGCGTGATCGACCTCGACCCCGATGTCGTTCTGGCCGCGAACATTACCGCTGAGGAAGACGTCGAGACCCTTCGCGAAGCTGGGCTGACCGTCTACCACTTTGACAATGCAGCGTCGATCGATGACGTCCGTGATAACGTGCTTCGAACGGGCGAACTGACCAGTGAGTGTGACGGTGCCACCGAAACCGTCGACTGGATGGACGACCGTCTCGAGGTCGTCGAAACGGCACTCGAGGATGCAGACCGCCCACTCGCGTACTATGCGATGGGTGAGGACGGCATGACTGCTGGAACCGACACGTTCATTCACGAAGTGCTGACGACCGCTGGTGTCGAGAACCTCGCCGAACGGGCAGATATCGGTTTCTACCAGCCACTCAGTAGCGAAACGATCATCGAGGAAGACCCAGAGTGGATCATTTACTCCGACGACAGGGCGGAGGTGCCGATTCCCGACGCGGCCGAGGCGACGACTGCCTACCAAAACGATAACGTCTTTTCGGTCAACGCGAACCAGCTCAACCAGCCTGCACCACAGGTCATCTACGCCGTCATCGATATCGTCGAGACGGTCCACCCCGACGCCTACGAGCAAGCGGCTGAAGGACTCGACGACGCAGACGGGACCGACGAAAGCGGCGACGACGAGACCGATGACGAGGATTCGATTCCCGGCTTCGGCGTGCCAGTGGCTGTCGCTGCGCTGATCGCCGTCGCGTTCCTCGCACGTCGTCGCTAACCACCACCGTACAGCCACGTTTTTTGAAAAGCGTTTACCCGTCGGCCCGTTGAGATGGCAGTATGGTCGAGAACGTCATCTGGCCCGCCTATCTCGATGCGGCGCTGTCCCGGGCCGAGGGACGGCGCGTGTCCCAGGAACTCGCAGTCGAAGAACCGACGGTCGAGGAAATTGCCAAGGCAGTCCAACAGATCGGGTACGACGCCACGATCGAACGGGACAAAGCCTACTCTCGGGAGCCCTGGGCCGATCGGGGCCGGGTTGTCGTCCGCGGAGCCGATGACTCGACGAAAAACGACCTCGTCCAAGCCGTCGCGGCCTACGTCGTCGCGATGCGCGAGTAACATGCGCCGCGTTGGCTCAGTCGTCCGCACCGCACAGGGCCTTGCCGTGTTGCGGGCGGACGAACGCGACGACGCCGAGTCGGACGATCAACTCCGCCACGAGATCGGCACGATGGTCCTCAACGACTCCCTCGAGGAGGTCGGCCGTGTCGTCGACGTCTTCGGCCCGGTTGAACGCCCCTATCTCGCGGTGACACCCGATGCAGGCGTCCATCTCCCGTCGCTCGTCGGATCGACGCTGTACGCCCGCTGAGGTCGTCGTCGTCAGTTTTGCGGTCGCCCGGTAGAGACGAAAACACCCATACGAGCGGGGGACAAACGCAGGTCTATGAACCATCGGACACGGGTCCTCCTCGCCGTCGGCGTGACCGTGGTGCTCTTTCTTGGCGTCCAGTTCGGTGCGCTGGCGTTGATCGAGCCCTTCCACGAATCGGAGCGCCAGGCCGTCGAGAACCCCGACGACCCGACCAACAGTGTGGTCTACTTCGCGATTATCCTCGTCGCGACCGCGTTCATGCTCGTGACGTTCAAATACGACGCCCAGTGGCTGATCAAGGCCCTGATCATCGGTGTCAGCGTGATGCTCGCGTGGTTCGTCTTTACCGAACTCGTCCCGCCCGTCGTGACCGTCGGCTCAGTCAACATCGTCGCCGCCCTCGGGGCCATCGCCGTTGGCGCAGGCCTGCTGTTCTATCCGGAGTGGTACGTCATCGACAGCACCGGCGTGGTGATGGGGGCCGGCGCTGCGGCTCTGTTCGGGATCAGCTTCGGTCTGTTACCTGCAATCTTGTTGCTCGCCGTCCTCGCCGTCTACGATGCCATCAGCGTCTACCGCACCGAGCACATGCTCGACCTCGCCGAGGGCGTCATGGATCTCAAAATCCCCGTCGTCCTCGTCATCCCGACGTCGCTTTCGTTTTCCTACCTCGAGTCGGGCAGTACCGACGGGGTCATCGATGATAAGAGCGACTCGAGCGATGCCGAAGCCGACGCGACTTCCGACTCGTCGACCGACGCCGACACCGACGACGCGGCTGCGGGTACTGACGACTCGGAGACAGATGCGGAGACGGACGCAGGTGCGCTCGAGCGCGACGCCCTCTTCATCGGCCTCGGAGACGCCGTGATCCCGACGATTCTCGTCGCGAGTGCGGCGTACTTCCTCGAGATTGAACCGATCGCGGTCCCGGGGGTCGCGTTGAACGTCCCTGCGCTCGGCGCGATCCTCGGGACGATCGCCGGGCTGCTCGTGCTCATGCACATGGTCCTCAAAGGAAAGCCACACGCGGGGCTACCACTGTTAAACGGCGGTGCGATTGGCGGCTACCTGCTCGGCGCGGTCGCCAGTGGGCTGTCGCTTGTGACGGCCCTCGGCCTCTGATCGACCCTCGAGTACGCGGCAATCGCTCGAGTTACTCGCTGTCTCCGTCCGTCTCGTTGCCGTCAGTATTGGAACTGTTCTCGCCGCCGCTGCCGTCGTCGTCATCGTCGCCACCGCTCCCACTGCCGAATTCGTCGACGAGGTCGACACTGACGGTCTCGCCGTGCTCGAGGCCGGTGGCCATGGTGTTGACCCGGTCGCGTTCGTCCTCGAAAACCGCGTCGGCGGCGGGATAGATCGCAGCGACGACGAGATACTCGAAGTCGTGTTCCGGCAGGGCGATATCGAGGTAGACGTCGAGTTCGGTCCCGCCGCTTAGCGTTGCCGTTGCCTCGTAGGTATCGAACGAGACCATCGTGTTGGGTCCCTCCGGTTCGATGGCCCGGCCGCCGATGTTGTCGCCGAGTTCGAGGCTTTCGTACCGGTCCTGAATCTGCCCGGCCAACTCCTCGGTGGTGAGGTCACCGACGGGGTTGAACTCCTCCTCTGCGACGCGGATCTGGGGCGTCGAAATGAGCGAGAACACGCCGGCTTCCGTCTCCCCTTCGACGCCCTCGAGCGGAAGTTCGATCGACCGAGTGTACTCGGTGTGGTAGTTCGTCAGTTCGACTGTTTGGCCGCCGAAATCCCGTTCTTCGGTCTGTTCTGTGGTTCCCAGATACTCGTAGCCGGCCTCCTCTGCCGCAGTCTCCGAGACGCGAATCGGTGACGCTTCGAACGTCGTTTCCTCGTCGATCATGTCCTCGAGAACGCCACTGAGACAGCCCGCCGACGCGCTCACGGCGCCGGCTGTAACGGTGGCAACGAACAGTCGTCGGTTCATCTATCCAGTTCGACCGCATTCTCGAGCATAACGTTCGTGGTCGTTATCAGGGCGTGCAATCCGCCGGCTCGCCCGTCCACCCGCTCGAGACCGCATCATCCGACACGCTGCGGTCACTGGCTCGAGCGATCGCTCGCCCCCGACTCGAGGGACGTCTCTGTTCGGATTTCGAACCGGGCACCGCCGTCTTCGCCGTCCGTTACGGTGATCGACCACCTGTGTGCGTCGACGACGCGTTTGACGATTGCCAGCCCGAAGCCGGTTCCCGCCGTCTCGGTCGTATACCCGGACTCGAAGATCCGGTCTCGATCTGCGGGTGGAATCCCCGGCCCGTCGTCTTCGACGTAAAACCCATCGACAGACAGCTGGTCCCCGGCCGCTGACTCGAGCAACCCGACCTCGATCGTCGGAGCCTCGCTATCGTGTTCTACCGCGTCGTCGGCCTGTGGCTGACTGCTCGTTGAGCCGTGCTCAACGCTGTTCCGAAACAGGTTCTCGAGGAGATGCTCCAGCAGGGCCGGATCCGCCTGCATGGTGACTGAATCCGTGATCGAAATCGTCGCATCGTCCGTCTGCACGTGTGACCACGCGTCCTCGACCGCGCTTGCGAGATCGACCAGTTCCGGTTGCTCGACGTCGTCGGCTGTCGCGAGCACCAGCGCATCGTCGATGATCGTCTTCATGCGCTCGAGCGAGGAACGAAGTACCTGACCGGTGGTGTCGTCGCTGGCCAGGTCTGGGTCCTCGGAATCGGCAGTGTCGTCCTCGAGTGACTGTGCCGTCGCTAGAGCAACCGAAAGCGGGTTTCGAAGGTCGTGTGAGAGTAACGTGGCGAACGCCTCCATCCGGTCGGCCTGTTCTCGAGCCTGCTGCTCGAGGAGTCGTCGCTCGGTAATCTCGACGTGCATCACGAGGACGTACCGGTCGCCGTCGTGGTGATATCTCGTCGCGTCCATCGTAAACCAGTGTTTTTCCGCGGGTGTGTGACAGGGGTACTCGAAGGAAAACGTCTCGCGTTTGCCGGCGATGACTGCTCGGATACCACGTGCGGCGTCGGCCGCGTCGTCCCCCGCACTGGCATCACAAACGTCGAGATAGTTGACGCCGACACCGGCTGCCCCCGCTACCACCCCCTGTTCGTCGCCGAACGAATCCCACGACTGATTGGTGTATAGAATGGTGCCGTCGTCGTCGAGGATCGCGACGTGTGCGGGAAGCGCGTCGAATCCAGCACCAACGAACGAGCCGGAGGTATCCATTACCGAATACAGGAACCCATGCTACTTGAACGATTTCGCTACCAGATCAGCTGACCGACCCGCGAGTGCAGCCGCTCGATGCTCACTCGGCGGACGGCAGCCGGTAGGTCGCGCCGTCGTCCGTATCCTGCACCTCGATGCCGAGCCCCTCGAGTTCGTCGCGTAACTCGTCGGCGCGTTCGTAGTTGCCCGCGTCGCGCTCCTGTTCGCGCACGTCGAGGACGAGGTCGACCACGTCGCCCGCCAGCTCGGCGGTTCCCGTCGTCTCGCCGCCAAACGAGAGGCCGAGAACAGCACCGAGCTCCTCGAGCGTCCCGACGGCCTGTCGCAGCCCACGGTAGTCGTACTCGCCGCGAGCGTCGACGTGGGAGTTGATCGCCGTCGCAATCGACAGCAGTGCCGACTGCGCCTCTCGCGTGTTGAAGTCGTCGTTCATCGCTTCGATGAACAACGTCCGGGCGTCGTCGACCGCGTCGCGGAGCGCCTCGTCGTCGACTTTCGTCCGGGCGTCGGGCGAGTCGAGTGCCTCGACGGCCGCCTCATAGGCGCGCTCGAGTCGGTCCCATCGCTCCTCGGCTTCGGTGATCGTCTCGTCGCTGTACAGTTGCTGGCTGTTGTACGACCCCGCGGTGAGGAACGTTCGCAGGACGTTCGTCCCCCACTGATCGACGGCGTCATCGACGGTGACGAAGTTGCCGAGACTCGAGGACATCTTCTCCTCGCCCATCTGGAACAACTCACAGTGCAGCCAGTAGTTGGCAAAGCGCTGGTCCGTCGCGGCCTCGGACTGGGCGATCTCGTTTTCGTGGTGCGGGAAGACGAGGTCCCGCCCGCCGACGTGGATGTCAAGCGTCTCCCCGAGATGGGTCATGCTCATCGCCGAGCACTCGATGTGCCAGCCCGGTCGGCCCTGGCCCCATGGCGACTCCCAGGTCTGTCCCGTCGGTGTCGCACAGCCGTGATCGACGCCCTCGTGGCGGTGTTCGGCAACGGCGTCTTCATCGACGCCGCCGGCTTTCCAGAGCGCGAAATCCGCCGGATTGCGCTTTTCGGAGCGTTCGTCCGGATCGCCCTGGGTTTCGATCTCCTCGAGTTCTTGATTCGAGAGTTTGCCGTACTCCTCGAAGCTGGTGACGTCGAAGTAGACCGAGCCGTTGGATTCGTAGGCGTAGCCGTTCTCGATCAGGGTCTCGACGAGATCGATGACCTCGGGGACGTGCTCGGAGACGCGCGGGTACACCTCCGCACGCAGGAGGTTGAGCGCGCGCATATCCGAGAGGGTGTGTTCGATATAGGTCTTCGCGACGGCTTCCTCGTCCTCACCGAGATCGTCTTCGCCCACGCGGGCGACGATCTTCTCGTTGATATCGGTGAAGTTCTCGACGTGACGGACGTCGTAGCCGAGATACTCGAGCCAACGGTGCATGACGTCGACGTGGACCCACGAGCGGGCGTGGCCCAGATGTGGCGGATCGGAAACCGTCAGGCCACAGTAGTAGAGCAGAACGTTCTCGGGATCCTGTGGCTCGAACGGCTCTTTCTCGCCCGTCAACGTGTTCGTCACGTGTAGGGTCATTACGAACGTGTACCTCCGGCCCGCAGTTAAACACTGCCAATCGACGGTTCGGACTCGAGCGAAGCCCAGTGACTCCATCGCGAGCCGATGGGAGCGTGATGTATACGTCGCTGGCACCCGTCGAACGACTGTGACCCACGACCGTATCCATGCCCGCAAACCGACACACGACCTCGACCGGTGGTCGGTCGGGACGATCCAGCGAATCGACACGCAAGATGGACACTGTGTGGTCGCCGTCGACAGTGAGGCCGGTGAGACGGTCGAACTCGTCGTCACCCTCGCTATCAGAGACCTGTTCCTGAGCCGACTCTCGATCGACAGCCACGAGTCGCCGGTCGGTGAACGCGTCTGGTACCGCCAACACGGCGGGCAGGCCTGACGACTCGGGCCAGCGCCCTCAGTTCCGGGCGGGGTACTCCACGTCGTCCTCGAGATCGAGTCCCTCGAGAAACGCTCTGCCCTGCGTGTGGCCCTGTTCGATCAGTTCCGCGAGGAACTCGGGGTCACGATCGAGTTTACTCGAATGATGATACCCCCGCAACTGAAGACGGCGGATCGTCGTCGTCGTATACTCTGGATGGTCGAAATGGCCGTTCTCGATCCACTCGTTGATCCGTTCGATGGTCCGTAGCTCCTGGTTCAACGAGATGTTACCCGCGAGCTCGTTTCGTCGGTCGGTTATCTCGGCGAGTCTGGTCGGCACCTCGTCCCTGTCTTGGGGGTTGATCTGGATGACCCATAGCTCCTCGGGCGTTCGCTCGCCGGGCACCGACATGAGGTCTTTTACCGGCGGGTTCTGGGAGAACAGCCCGTCCCAGTGGGCTTCGCCGTTGATCTCGACCGCTTCGAACAGCGTCGGGATTGCCGCGGAGGCGAGCACCGCATCGACGGTGACGTCCTCGTTTGTAAACGTCTCGAAGGCGCCGTCGGAGACGTTGACTGTGCCGACGACGAGTTCTGGCTCCTCGTACGCACAGAGGGCCGGCAGCGCGTCGAAGTCGATGTGGCGCTCGAGAATGTCCCTGATTCGCTGTTTGCCCCAGTCGGATCCCGGCGAGTGGTAGGGACTGACCTGTGGCACGCCGACACCCTCGCTCTGGAATCGGGAGACGAGCGAGACCCACTGGTTGAGCACGCCGTCGGCGTAGTCGCTTGCCGCCATGTCGGCCCAGATCCCCTCAAGCAACTCCACTGCGGTTGCTTCGTCGGCGGTGACGAGCCCGTACCACGCCGCGAGAGCGTTGAACGCGCCGCCGGACGTGCCGCTGATCCCGACCAGTTCGAACTCGTCGTCCCAGTCCGCCTCCGAGAGGAGCGCCCGGAGCACGCCGGCTGTAAACGCCGTGTGGCTGCCGCCGCCCTGACACGCGATCGCGACCTGTGTCGGCCGGTCAGGATCGCGTTCGGTGTCCGGGTTACTCATACGTGGTCGTATAGCCCCCATCGAACAGCAGATCGCCGCCGTTGAGATGCGTTGCGTGCGTAGAGAAGCCGAAGACAAAGAGGTTCGCGACTTCTGCGGGCGTCATCATCGTCTTGGTGCGTGCGGGCCCGAGCATCACGTCCTCGACGACGTCCGTTTTGGAGAGTCCGCGGCTGGCAGCCGTATCTGCAATCTGGTCGGCCATCAGCGGTGTCAACACGTAGCCGACGCTGACGCTGAACCCGCGAACGTCACCGCCACCTTCTGCAGCGATCGACTTCGTTAATCCGTTGAGCGCGTGTTTGGCCGTGATGTATGGAGCCTTATCCTGTGTCGCGTAGTGGCCGTGGACCGAAGACATGTTCGCGATAGCGCCCGTGCCGTCGCCGCTGTCCTCGATGTGGGGGATGGCGTATTTCGAGAGCAAGAACGGCGCTCTGATCATCACCGACTGGAGCAGATCGTACTGTTCGACCGGGAACGCGGCGATCGAATCGATGTGTTGCATCCCGGCAATGTTGGCGACAAAGGAGAGGTCGCCTTCCTCGGCGGCCGCATCGACCACCGCCTCGACGTCGCCGTCGTCGGTCAGATCCGTCGGTACCGAGAGGAATCGGCCGTCGGGATCGAACGACTCGATGGTAGCTGCGGTCTCCTCGAGCCCGGCGTCGTCGATATCGGCCCCGACGACAGTCAGACCGTTCACCGCGAGTGCGACCGCAACCGCTTCGCCGATTCCCGACGCTGCCCCGGTGACGATGGCGACGGTGTCCGGCTCAAAGGCCGGGTCCTCGAGTACGAGCAAGTCATCCGCGGTCAGTTCCGGTGGTTCGAGTTCGGGAGTCGATGACATCTCTACGACAACACTGTCAGCGGCAGTATAAATAGCTTCAGCGTGCCCGTGACTGACTCCGTCGGTACAACCGGACGGCAAACGGCTACGGTGTCCGGGCGACGCCATCGAGGGCGTTCTCGACCGTCCGCAGCGCATTGGCCCCCTCGAGACGGTCGACGATGAACACCATCGAGCCGTCGGCGACGGCGGCCGCGAGCGGCGAGATATCCTCGAGGGCGAGGCGCTGCAGCGTTTCGGCGAGTGCGGCCGTGTCGACGCCACCGGTCGCCAGAAGTGCCGTTTGGTCGCCGCCGTTTGGACCGAACCCGGATCCACCGATGGCGACGAGCGCGTCGGCTCCCGTCTCGACCGGTCCGATCCCGCTTTTCATCGTGACTCGGACGTCACGCGACTCGGTTTCGTACGCCGGCAACGCCTCGGCATAGCGGCGCAGCGCCGTCGCGACCGCGTCGGTCTCGCCCTCGACCTCGAGAAACCGGGCCGCGGCGGTGTAGTTGACGACGCCAGCCCGCAATGCGGTGACAAGAAACGGCTGCGAATCCGCGATGCGGCGGGTCTCGGCTGCCAGTGACATATCCAAGCAAGCGGACGCTGCCGAGATAAGTTCGGCGGCCACGGATTCGCCTACCGAGCGGTCACCGCGTGTCTGTGTGACCGGGACCGCGGCGCTTTTGCCGCGAGCGCCCAACTCTCGAGTATGGACCTCTCTGCCATCGAAGATCTCATCGAGACAGAACTCGAGGACGCTGACGCGACAGTCACACACGCGCGCGACAAACACGACGACGATCATCTTGCGGCGACGGTCGTCTCGCCCGAATTCGAGGACCTGCCGCTCGTCCAGCAACATCAGGCAGTCTACGACGCCCTCGGCGAGCATATGACGACGGACATTCACGCACTCGAACTCTCGACGTACACACCCGACGAGTACGACGGGTAACAGTCTGTTTCGAAACCAGTACTGCCCACCGGAACCGCAGCTTTATCCTTCGCTCCTGATAGGATATTTGTATGGAATCGCTTCATCCCCGCATCAGGCTGCTCTGGATCGCCAGTTGGGCGATCGGAGCGATCGTTCTCGGCGTCGTCCTCGCTGCTGTCGACCGATGGCTCACCGACGTTCCGAGGGCTGCCATCGCCGGGGTCGTTGCCGTCGCGTTCGTCATCGGAATCGCGTACGCCGTTCGGCGCTATCAGGTCTGGACGTTCGAACTCCAACCGGACGCGCTCTACCTCGAGCGCGGTGTCGTCACGCTCGTCGAGACGGCGGTCCCGTTCGTTCGTGTTCAACACGTCGACACGCAGTTCGGCCCCATCGAGCGGGTGCTTGGCCTCTCGAGTGTGGTCGTCTACACGGCAGGAACACGCAACGCCGACGTTCGGATCCCGGGGCTGACACCCGCCCGTGCCCGGGACCTGCAGGATACGCTTCGAGAACTCGCCGTCGAAAGTGAAGCCGACGACGCGGTCTAACTTCGATCATGAACCGACTCCACCCACTCAGCGCAGTCACCTACGCACTCCAGTACGGGTTCACGTGGCTGTGGGTCCCGGTCGTCCTCGTGCTCGTCCTCGGCGGGATCTTCGACCCGATCAGTCCGGCCTGGACTCCCATCGCCGCCCCGCTCGGATTCCTCGCCGGCGCGGTCTATGGAATCGTCTACTACTACCGATTCGAGTACGGTGTTACGCCCGATACGTTCGATGTCTCCTCGGGCGTCGTCGCCCGCCGGTCTCGAGAGATTCCCTACGGTCGAATCCAGAACGTCGACGTCAAACAGGGCGTCCTGCAGCGACTGCTCGGCCTCGCGATCGTCTCGATCGAGACCGCCGGCGGCGGGAACACCGAGGCGTCGCTGAACTTTGTCAGCGAGTCGGACGCGAACCGACTTCAGGAACAGATCCGCCGACGAACTGCCGACGTGAAAGACCGCCGACGAAAGCGTGATCGGGAGGCGGTGGCCGCCGACGGACAGGAATCGGCTGCAGACGCCCCGAACGGTATCGAGGGCGACAACGCCGCCCTCGGAGACGAGGACGGGACATCGCTCGAGGACGGCGTTTCGGAACCGAGGCGACCACATCGACAGCGCCTGTTCGACCTCGAGGCACGGGAACTCCTGTTGTACTCGTTTACCTCGTTCCGACCCGCTGCCGTGGCAGCCGTCCTGTTCGTGTTCTTCCTCGCAACTGACCGAATCATCGACCTGTTCGTGATCACGGCCCAGCCACTTGGTGGCCCGGCAGCACTCGGCGAGGGAACGCCGACCAGCTACGGGATTCTAACGGTGGTCTCGGCGATAAACGGGATCCTCATTACGTATCTGTTGAGCGTCGCCTACACGTTCGGGACGTACTACGGCTTTCAACTCGGCCGTGCAGACGACGACTTCGTCTACGAACGAGGGTTACTTCAACGCTACAGCGGCTCGATCCCCGTCGAAAAAGTGCAGTCAGTAACGGTGACTGAAAACCCGCTGCAGCGACTGATCGGCTACGCCGGCCTGTGGGTCGAAACGGCCGGCTACGGCCCCGAAAGCAGCGGTGGCAGCCAGTCGGCCGTTCCGCTCGCCAAACAGGGCCGTGTCCACCAGTTCACCGAAAACCTCACCGACGTCGAGACGCCGACGTTTCACAGCCCACCGACGCTAGCCCGACGGCGGTATCTGGTTCGCTACTCGCTGGTCGCCACCCTCGTCGTCGCGGCCGTGTTCGCCCTCGCACAGGTGACGCCCCTCGAGCGCTGGTATCTCGCCGCGGTCGTCTTCGCGGCGGTCCCGCCGGCAGCACACCTCAAATACGTCCACCTCGGGTACTTCGTCGGCGACGATCATCTGGTCATCCGGCGTGGCTTCTGGAAGCGCCGAACGACCGTGATTCCCTACTATCGGATCCAGACGGTCTCGACGCGCCGGTCGATCTTCCAGCGCCGCCTCGGACTGGCCTCGCTGGTCGTCGACACTGCGAGTTCGCAGACGTTCGTCTGGGCGACGCCGACGGTCTACGACGTCGACCTCGAGGACGCTCGCGACGTGAACACGACCGGTCGCAAACGCCTCCAATCGGCGCTTCGCGAGCGTGCACGCGATGACGATCTCGGACTGTCGGTCGACTTCACCTGAACGCCCCCGCGGGTTTTTCGGTGGGTTTTACCTGACACGCTCCAACGCTTAGCTATGGGTGACGAAGACACGGATTACCGTATCGAGGAGGACAGTCTCGGCGAGATGCAGGTTCCGACGGACGCCTACTGGGGCGCACAGACACAGCGTGCGATCCAGAACTTCCCGATCTCGGGCATCTCGTTCAGTCGCCGTTTCGTCCGCGCACTCGGTGTCGTCAAAAAGGCTGCTGCACAGGCCAACCGCGATCTCGGCCTGATCGACGACGACGTCGCCGAGGCCATCATCGAGGCCGCCGACGAAGTCATCGCCGGCGAACACGACGACCAGTTCCCGGTCGACGTTTTCCAGACCGGCTCCGGCACGTCCTCGAACATGAACGCAAACGAGGTCATCGCCAACCGCGCCGCCGAGCTCATGGGTGCCGAGATCGGCGACCGCGTCGTCCACCCCAACGACCACGTCAACTACGGCCAGTCCAGTAACGACGTCATCCCGACCGCGATGCACGTCGCCGCCCTCGAGGCCGTCGAGAAAGACGTTATCCCGGCACTCGACACGCTTCGTGAGGCACTCGAGGCCAAAGAAGACGAGTTCGACGACGTCGTCAAAACCGGCCGCACGCACCTTCAGGACGCGACGCCGGTCACGCTCGGCCAGGAGTTCAGCGGCTACCGAACGCAAGTCGAAAAAGGACTCGGGCGCGTTGACAAAGCCCGTGACCACCTCGCCGAACTCGCCCTCGGTGGCACCGCGACCGGGACCGGATTGAACACCCACGAGGAGTTCCCCGGCCGCGCCGCCGAGTACATCACGAAAGAGACTGGCGTCCAGTTCCGCGAAGCCGACAACCACTTCGAGGCCCAGGCCGCCCACGATGCGATGAGCGAGGCCCACGGCGCACTCCGCGTCGTCGCCGGTTCGCTGAATAAGATCGCAAACGACCTGCGCCTGCTCGCCTCCGGACCGCGCAACGGCCTCGGCGAGATCGAACAGCCCGAAAACCAGCCCGGCTCGTCGATTATGCCCGGCAAAATCAACCCGGTCGTCGCCGAAGCCGTCAATCAGGTCCACAAGCAGGTCGTCGGCAACGACGCCGCCGTTGCCGCCGGCGCTGCCGAAGGCCAGATCGATCTCAACCTCTACAAGCCCGTGCTGGCCCACAACTTCCTCGAGTCCGCCGAACTCATCTCGAACGCGAGCCAGGTGTTCGGCGATCGGTTCGTCCGGAAGCTCGAGGCCAACGCCGACTACTGTGAACAGCAGGTCGAACAGTCGATGGCGATGGCGACGTCGCTGAACGTCCACATCGGCTACGACAAGGCCAGCGAAGTCGCAAAGACCGCGCTCAAAGAGGACAAAACGGTCCGCGAAGTCGTCCTCGAGAAAGGCTACCTCAGCGAAGACGAAGCCGACGAGGTGCTCGACCCCCGCAAGATGGCCCAGCGCGGCATCCTCGGACAGGACGACTAACTCGAGTCACTGCTGCGAGACGACACTCGGTCCCCCTCTCCGAACCGGCTCCTGTCGAACACCGTATATAATACCGTGCGGTTGAATCACACGAGGCACTCGTGGTCGGATCTGACAGGCAACAAAGAATCCGATTCTGAGTAACTAGCGAATCAGTCCCTTCTTTCTTCCCTGACCGTCGGCGCTAAATCGACACAGTGGAGCCGAATCAGGCCCGATATCGACGTAATAAAAGAACCCAAGCAGTTTTGATGGATGCTCGCGTCAAATGAAACATGCACACCTGTCGCAACTGCAACCAGTCCTTCCAGACGGAGCTCGCCCTCGAGTTACACCGAGATACATGCAAAAAGGGACAGCTTTTCTGTCAGGTCTGCGGCGACCGATTCCGAGAAGGCGAGGCAACCCAGGACGGCTGGCACTACGAGTGTCCAACCGAGGGCTGTGAGGGTGATGGACTACAAGACGACCTGTATCGTGTCGACGACGTACGGACCGCAACACACTGAACTAACTGACGGCCTCGAGACGATTTTCTGCTTTCGACTGCCCACTGGGACGTACGCGTTCGTCCTCATGATCTACTACCGGTCCACCGGGGAGGTTCGTGTGACAGAAGTGAATTGTTGGATTGGACACGGGAGGACGTGTTGCGAAGATAGGGAATAATGCATAGGTCCGACAGCGATCACTCTCCGGACTGAGTGGTCTCGCGTGCCCCTGCTCACAAGTGAATAGCCCACTTTTATCAGAATAAAGAAAAGAATTAGTTGCCGTGAATCTGCTCCGCACGCTATAGCGTTGTCTCTGCCTTCTGGGTTTTGTCTACGACCTCAGTTATCGTGCATACTGCAATTCTATTCACGAAGTCGTAGCCACTGTCCGATTAATCGGGGATACGCGTATCGTAGTCGGTCTTGTTTTCTATGGGACTTGGTACAAATGGCGTGCAAGATGTAAAGGATTAGTCCAGCACGACGACATCGGTTGTTTCACGCCGAAACCGGTGATCCACCCGTTCACTACACGTGCAAACTGACCGGCTATAGGTGGAAAGCGCACAGAAGCCACATCCAGTCTGAACCATTGGTTCAGCCGTCAATTTCAATTGGGTTCGCGAGCGATTCGCTACAACCTCGCTCGTCGTCATCAGCATCACGTGTTTCCCAAAAGGGTATGCCGTGGCCATCTGAATCAATCCGATATGCTATCTGGATAGCATACTCGCCCAACTCCTCTTCAGATTCGATTGTTACCCACTCTGAATGGGTGTTCATCCGAAAGTGGACACAGAATGGCCTCGTCTCGTCGGGCCACTCCTGTTGAATCCATCGTTGTTCAGCGCGACCATCTTCTTCACGGCCATCAATAGTATACGAATCGGAGAGGATTTCTTCATTCTCGTACTCGACACGCAGACGAACGGTATGCGCTTGTGTGTCTAAATTTATCAGTTCGATACAGTTGAGACGAGGATGTCTGTTAGAAAGAACTGAAGCGGTACATCCCGAAAGCGTACCAGCGAGTAGAGGGAGTGTAGCTCGGAGGGTAGCGCGACGAGAGAGCACATAGTTAGATCCACAACATATTCGTATAAACTTTCTGTGTGAGCGATTGGAATAGGTGATACTTGTACGCCCTGTACTGAACGGCAACTACGTGTGCAGACCGAACTTTTGCGCTGCGGGCGCGACGGAGTCGCGCCCTCGGAAAAACTTCGATGAAAAGCACTCCTCCCTCCCCTACGGGTCGGTCGTCGGCCCGCTCGCTCCTTTCAGTCGCTCGCGGTGAGTGCACACTGCTCCGCCTCTACTGAACAGCTGTTTCAGCTAATCTCGTGAATAAAGAAATCGTATTCACTATAACTGACATAGTGGATGGTTGTCTTCTACGTGTTCTTGGTATTTATATACGAAGATACATAATTCCTGAGTAGTGACAGCACGCGCGGGACAGACCCCAACGGGGTCACGGTGGGAGCGCCTCGGTCCGGCGAGGCATCTCGACAGCGCGGGCTACGAATCCACACCGAAAGACTACGAAGTAGAAGGCCTCTACGGCGCAGACACCGGCGAGGTTGTCGAAGCGCGGTCCTTCGACATGACTTTTCGGGAGATGGTCGATGGAGCTCTTAGTAGTTACCCGTACCAGCAACAGATCCGGCACGACCGCTCTGTCTCGCTGGAAGATCTCGTCGCAGAGGTGCCTACGTGCTACCTCCGCTTCTACGACACCTACGACCACGAACAGGGCGACCCGAAGCCGTGGGAAGCTGTCTTCCGGGCGCACGTTCTTCGGTGTGTGAAAGGCTGGAAGAACGAAACGAAGCTCTGGAAGTACCCCAAGCAGCAGCCGTTCCTCTGTACGCAGCTGGGATTCGAAGACATCCCAGACCAGTCAACACTCTGGCGAGCATGGGAGGACCGCCTCGCTGAGGTACAGGAGGCTGTTCGGGACGCCGCCGAGGTCGTCGTGGACATCGCTCGCTACCACGACATTCCCGCGCCGGAGCCGGAGTTCCTGCCGGACCAGCCAACCGATACGGTCACGAAATCGAAGAGCAAGGACACTCTCGCGCGGGAGAAAGCCCGTGAGGTCTGGAAGGGTACGAAGCCGATCGTCGAGGACTGTTTCTACCTCGATCGAGGACCGAACGCCTCAATTCCAGAAGGTGCGTTCTGGGAACAGCACACCTACCTCGGGATGCGGACGGATATGCACGCCAACGACGGCGCACAGTCGTTCGCCGAAGACTCGACGAGAGACCGAACGCCGTCCGGCGACTCGCACCGACTCCAGACGAAAACGCTGGGTGTCGAGCGTGTTCGGAAAATGCTCCGCAAAAGTGCTCAAACGCTCGTTACTCAAGCGAAGTCGGAAGACTAGATGGGTCGGGAAGTGATGGCGGCGATTGACATTACGAAGGGGAGGCCATGGGGCGGCAAAATCGAACGAGACAGTGACGGAAACAGCCAAGAGCCGTGGATTCTTGGCTACAAGGACGAGGACAAACCGTTCTTCCAGTGGGCCGTGATCAAGATTGTTGGCCACGATGTCCCGTTGATTCTCGATGCGGTCCCGGTCAAACGTGGTCGGAAGCGAGCCGATATCGTGGACGATCTCCTCGATGGCGCGACCAATATCGTCCCGAACATCGATCTCGTGATGATGGACCGCGAGTTCGCCAATGATGGCGTCAAAGAAGCGTGCGAAGACCACGGTGTCGCGTACCTGAATCCAGTTATCGTCCGCTCAAGCAGCGAGTACGAGCGACATATCGCTCGCCTCGCCAACTCGGAGAAGGACTTCGACGTCGTCGCACAACAGCGGCTCGACGACGGCCCGACGCGGAAGGCGATCTATCTGCCCAAACGCGAGTGGGAACGTAAGGACCAAAACGATGATGGAACAGACGTGACGGTCCGTCAGGAACTGTTGGATGAGTTCTCCGAGGTCGTCGACGCGACGCCCCTCTCGGAAGATCGTGACGGTGACTCACCACTCAACGATCTTCTCGGTGACGTTCACGACAAGGAGGTGATCGACGAGCCAGAGCGGGCCGAAGCGCCGGTCGTACCGTTTGAGACGAACTATGAACTCGTCGACGTCGACCCGGCGACCGAGACGGAGATGAAGCACCAGATCGGTCGGATGATGGCGAAGTACCGCCGTCGCTGGGGTATCGAAAACGGCTTCAAGAAGCTGAAGACGTTCCTCGCAGAGACGAAATCGAAGGATCACCGGTATCGGTACTTCAATTTCGCCTTCGCGTGTGTGCTGTACAACTGCTGGCGTCTCGTGGACATTCTGGTACAGTTGGACCTCGACGGCGAAGTCGGCCACGAACCGTCGGTCTCGGCGAACTCGTTCCTGACGCTGGCGAAGAAAAGCTACGGACTGGACCCGCCTGACTAACGGGTTCTTCCCTTTGGGTGTGCCTGCTCGGTAGCGGCGGCGCTGTCTTGATCGGTCTTTTCTCCGACCGTTCGTGATTGGTTTCCGATGAGTTTCTCAAATCACCCTTCTCAAATTCTAACAACCGATTCTTTCAGGCTTGTTTGGAGTGGAACCTGTACATTATAGAACTATCTTCGCAACATCAGCACGGGAGATTTAGATATAGCAGCATGCAATATATGTGTTCAACCTCGTTCAAACCGGCTGGTACATCGCTGGCCGACGAGCGTTTCGAAACGCTGCCAACGCGGGCCTCGTGTTGCGTTCTCATCGCAATCGATCACGGCGCGTTGAGCGGTCTTGTGATGGCTTTCGGGTGTTCGATCTTTTGATCAGCGACAACTGGATTCTCGGATACACGCACAGCGATGCGTCTGTCAGCGATACCGACGGCGTTCGGTCGCCTGAAGCAGTCCGTGACGTGGTCCACAGACACCAATGCGAGGCTCCCGGGCGACGCATTCGAGACACACTCGACGAGTGCCTTGAGCGGGTCCGTGAGCGGTTCGGACAGTAGATTCTGTAACATAGCATACCACGAGACGTGGCTCGCCTACCAGTTCGAGATCGGCTGCCGACACGATCGGAAACCGAGGCCGACGACGTCTCCGCGGCACCACCAGCCCTCGATACGTGAACGCGTTCATTGACCCGATCACAGCGACGATCCGTGAGTTCCTCGAGAACAACGATTTCTCTCGAGCAGCGATCGGTGAGATGTACCACGCTAGGCAACTCGGTCGTTCTGTAAGCGACCCGCTGGAATCATCCGTGCATCTCGAAGACTGGCAGCCGTCGAATCGTGTCTTGGCGATCTGCGACCGACGCTGGGGCAACCCACTGACTCGAGCGATGGTCACGATTCGTCAGGCCACAACGATTCATGCAGTGGCGGTTGGATCGACAACCCGAGACCTAGCTACCCAATTACACAGACTGTGACACACCCTCCGATATCGTATCAAATAACATACTAAAAATGGCGTGCGACGGCGATCTGTAGACTCCTCTTTTCGGTCCGTGACCCCTAGGGTCTGGGCCTCGAGATAGTCACTCAAATATTGCCGCTTTTGTGTGCTGATTGGCGTCATTCAGTCGAGGACACTCATCGATACCGCACGAGATTGCAGTGGGATGAATATAGAATTTCTTTCAGTTCTGATCGGCGATGTGTCCCCTCAACCGATGCTGGCATCGACGTCGCCCTCTCTGTTTAGACTCATATATAGTCCTACTATCCGATATTTTGCAGTCCTGTATATCAATATAATCGACTATCACCGGCCGAACTGGGGCACTGCAGAGCCAAATAAATGCCCTTATTTGTGAATGTAGGTTAGATTGAAGTGTCTTCGCTGTGAGCACCAGCGTATGGCCGACGACGACCGTGTCGCTGTAAAGACGTACGTGCCACAGTATCAAAAGGAAATCTGGGAGGCCCAAGCCGACGCCCTCGAGATGAGTCAAAGCGAGTTCGTCAGAACGATGGTACAGGCGGGACGCCAGGAGTTCGAGATCCCAGCCGATCAGTCTTCGGCCGGCGCTCCAACCGACACCGGGTCCGCACCTGACGACGAGTTCGCAGATCGGATTCTCGAGGTCCTCGAGCGAAAGGGCGTCCTCGGTTGGGATGGGCTGGTCGAGGCGCTTATCGACGACGTCGAAGCAGATCTCGACGCGGAGCTACAGCGTTTGCAGGACGAGAACACGATCCGATACAGCGGCCGTGAGGGCGGCTACGTGGTCACCAACAATGACTGAGGGCCACCAGCAGTCGGGCACGGTCGAATACTTCCTGCAGGACATCGAACACCACGGCCGCAACGAGCGCACTGCAGCGGCCTATCAGCGCGTGCTCTCGGAATATGAGCAGTTCCTCGACGACCGCTTCGACAAGACGCCACCAGCAGCCAGCTACCGGGACTGTATGGCGTGGGTACACGAGCTTCGAACCACACACTCAGAGAGCACCGTCGCGACGTATGCGTCGTATCTCAACCGGTTTTACAGCTATCTCGAGCGAGTTGGACACGTCGAGGAGAATCCGATGACGGTCGTCTTGGAGGAGATGACCGAATCGATCGAATCGAACCCGACCCGGCGTGACGTGACGTTGCCCGAGATGCGATCGTTCGTCACGGATATTCGCCATCCACTCCACCGAGCGCTCGTGACTACGCTGTTGAAAACCGGGATCCGAGCCGGCGAACTCTGCAACCTCGATCTGATCGACCTCAACCTCGCACATGAGGCCCAGACGTGGCAGCCACGAGCGCATATCGCGGGCCGTCCGGACTCACTATTTGTCGCCACTGAGCACACCTATGGACGTGAATCCGGCGGCGAACTGCGGACGGCATCGAACAAACGCAAACGCGAGACCGTTGTCCCGATCGACGAGGAACTGAAAGCCGTGTTAGTCCGGTGGCTTGCAGTGCGACCGGATACGCCCTCGAGAACGACGACGGGTGCAGCGACAGAGCCACTGTTCGTCGGAACGGCAGACAGCTGGGGTGAGCGACTGACGCCAAACGTCGTCCACCACGTCGTCGAGCAGTATGCCCGGGAGCGAGGCTGGTACCGAACCGGCGGCGGCGCTGCCGAGAACGTCACCCCACACTATTTCAGACACTTCTTTACGACACACCTGCGGGACCGAACGGGTGATCGCGGGATCGTCCAGTATCTTCGCGGGGACGTCGCCAGTGACGTGATCGATACCTATACTCACAACTGGGGCGACCGAGTCCGGGAAACGTATCTCGAGCACATCTATTCGCTCTCCGTGTAGCGAGTATGGTTTTCGCTGTGTTCTGTTCCTCTATTCTGGTAGTTACTCACTTTTCACTCAATATATTTGCCTCTACTCGAGCAAATAAACCTCATACTGATATATCAAAATCGGTTGGTTCCCGTTCGTTCGACACAACCTCATTCGCGGGTTATCGGCCGGTTCGGAGTAGCTCGCGAGCGTTTTGACTCCAGTGTCCACTCGGCACACGGTCTAAGAGTGGGATCGAAAACGGACCAGCGTCTCGAGTTGTCACTCTTTGCTGGCTGTGTTACAAACCTGCAGCCGCTTTGTTACTGTTCGACCGTCAGTTCCGTCTCGAGGTCGGCCCCGTTCAACAACGAGCGAACGGCCGTCATCGTCTCGGTCAACGTCGGCGTGCTCTCCAACAGGACGGTTTCGCTCGGGAACAGCTGCTCGCCGAGCAACAGGCCGTGGTCTCGAGCCGTCGAGCCCGTCACCGTCAGGTAGACGCCAAGTCCAGTGTCAGCGATCGCGGCTTCTTCCTCGCGGCCGTTTTCGGGATACACGAATTGGACCCCATCAAGCGTCTGCGTCCCGAGGACGGCTTGGACGAGCCGTTCATACCGGGGTTCGATACACAGCGGTCCCTCGTAGCCTTCGAGGAACGTCCGATCGAGCGAGCCGACAGCAGGGGCGATCTCGGGGGTCGCCATCAGCGTATGGTAGACAGTGTCGCCAAGCCCCGTAATCACGCGAACGTCGGTATCAGAGGGGTTGATCCGGGCGTTAATGTCTTCGATTCTGCCGAGCGGCTCCGGACGGAGTTCGACGACTTCCTCCAGGATGAGATCGGCACTGTCGAACCCGAGTGCAAACTCGTGGGTTCGAAGCGCTCGAAACGGCTCTTCGCGACCGATCAGCTGGATCGCTGCGTCGTCGTCGACACCTTCGATACCCTCAAGCGGAATCGTGACGCTGTCGAAGACGATCCGACGGGGTTTGCCGGCGCGGTCGTCTCGCAAGAGCGTGTACTCGGGTTCGGTGGGGTCGTGGACAGAGCTGTACGTGGCGAGACGATGGTAGACGTCATTTGCAGCTGCATCGCCGTCGGGTTCGATCGTTCCCTTCGTGAGTGCTTTCTCGTGACGAAGTGTCGACGTGATATCGTCTGCGAGCTCGGGAACGTCGAGCCGACTGGCGAGTCGATCGAGTACCGACTCGAGTGGTCGTCCTTTCCGTGGAACTGCGATCGGAATCGTCTCGCCCATCGACCGATTCTCGACCGGCAACGGATAAACGAGTTGCGTTTCGGGAACGATACCGCGTTAGTTCGAGAACATCGAGCCAAGCTGGTCGCGCCACTCCTGAATGTCCGTCACGTCCGCGCGCACGTCTTCGATGTCGTCTTCGACATCCTCGAGGCCGTCTTCGAGGGCTTCGACGTCTGCCTCGAGATCGTCAACATCGTCCGTGAGGTCAGTCACGTCGTCTTCGAGGGCGTCGACGTCGTCGTCGACAGCCTCGAGTTCGTCCTCGACGTCATCGAGACGATCCTCGGTACCGCCAACACGGTCGTCCATTTCGTCGAGGTCGGCTTCGATGGACTCGAGATCCGCCTGCACGTCCTCGATGAGCTGTTTTCCGGTGCCGTTGTCCTCGAGGAACTGCTCGAGGGCGTCGGTGTAGGCAGCGACTTCCTCGATGCGAGACTGGAGATGCTCGACTTTCGCGATCTCGGGGCCGGACGGCTCGAGATCGAGTGCCGACCGGAGAGCCTCCCGCTCGTCCTCGTCGAGGTCGCCGTCACGGAGTTCCGTGACGAGCTGGTCGACAACGGAGCCATTGAACGTCGTCGCTGTCGTCGCAGCCGTCGTGTCGGCCGCTGGCTGTGCCGGTTCGGCAGCCGTCTCAGCCACCGGGCTGTCGTCTGCGTCCGGTGTCGACTCGTCTGCATCCGGTGTCGACTCGGCGGCGGCCGTTTCGAGAGCAGTCTCAGTGTCGTCCTCAGGATCGTCCTCGACGTCGTCCTCGAGCACATCCTCGTCGACGTCATCGGTCTCGTCCGTCTCTTCGTCGTCGAGATCCGGTTCGGCGTCTTCCTCGTCGAGATCCGATTCGACGTCATCGGTCTCGTCCGTCTCTTCGTCGTCGAGGTCCGGTTCGGCGTCTTCCTCGTCGAGATCCGATTCGACGTCATCGGTCTCGTCCGTCTCTTCGTCGTCGAGGTCCGGTTTGACGTCTTCCTCGTCTTCCTCGTCGAGGTCGTCCTCGTCGTCTTTGTCGTCACCGAGGTCGATCTCGAGGCCAGTCGCACTCAATTCATCCTCGTCGTCGGAACCCGGAATGTCGTCTTCACCGAACCCGAGATCGATGTCCGGCGTGTCGTCTTCCGGCTCGTCCTCGTCGTCGACCGGCTCGGGCTCCGTCTCCACGTCGCCGAGATCCAGATCGAGGTCGAGACCGCCGTCTTCATTCTCGAGGTCGGTCTGCTCGTCAGCTTCAGCCGCAGCAGCAGCATCGTCGGCGGCCGTTTCCTCGCTCTCCTCGTCCTCGAGTCCGGGGACGGTATCCGACTCACCGGAGATCATGTCCTTGACGGGCTGGTTGCGATCGTTTTCGACGATGTTGCCGATGACGTCGTCATCGAGCGTTTCAGCGTCGGAGCCACCCTCGCCGTCGGGGCTGACCTCGACAATTTCCGGCTCCGTCATGAACGGTTCGGCGTCGCTCTCGTCGTCGATACGAATGCCATAGACTGTTACGAGTTGTTCGTCCGGCTCGATCCGGCCGGTAAACTCGACGTGGTTGTCCTGAAACGCCGTCCAGTCGTCGCTGTGGTAGTCAGGGTGAAATCCGACTTTGTCCATCGGGAACGACTCGGGAACCTCCTCGGAGAGTCGGAATGCGACCTGCTCGTCGTGGTCCGAGTCGATCTCGAACCGGATCGCAGGCACGGGAAACTCATCCGCCGTGAACGTTTTTTCGACCGACAATCCATCAGCACTGACCTCGATCACGTCGTCCGTGTCAGCGGTGGTACTCATGAGGCCAACGTTACCACACCATTACTATAAATTGTGCGGACAATCTCACGATCAAGTTATTCGTCAATCGCTACAGGTCGACCCGATCACCGATCTCGACGAGTTCCAGTCGCTGTGGCGACGCGAAACTCTTTGCGTGGTGATGGAGCGCTTTCGGATCCGCCGTGAGCCCGCGCCACATATCCCAGTGGCTCGGCAACACTCGCTCGAGTTGGAGGGCCGAGGCGGCCTCGACGAGTTGGTTTTCGTCGTTGTACCAGCGGGTCCGCTTCGGTTCGCGCGTCTGTTTGTCCGGAATCCGGCCGACGGTGCCGAACGCGAGGACACCGAGGTCGATGTCGTACGCATCGCCGATGCGCTCGAACTCGTCGGTCGGCTTCGTATCGCCGCCGTGAAAGAACGTTCCGGCATCGTGCTCGAAAACGTAGCTGACCGGATGGGTTGCGTCGGGATCGTTGGCCACCTCGACGTGGACGGTGAACTCGCCGATGTCGACGGTGTCACCCTCGCTCACTTCGGCGAACTGATCGGCCTCGAGATCCCACTCGTCTTCCCACGCTTCTTCCTCACGGGCGACGGCGAGGCTGTCGTCTGGCGCGTAGAAGGTCGCCCCCGTCGACTCGAGGATTGGGGCCTGACTTGCGCCGTGGACGTGATCCGTGTGTTCGTGCGTCGCGAGGACTGCGTCGGCCTCGGCGACGTCCTCGGGATCGAACGGCACGGGAATCATCCGGACGGTTCGTGGCGGATCGCCCAGCCCGAGGTAGGGATCGATGTAGATCGTCGTTCCCTCGGACCCCTTGAGAACGAAGCCGTTACAGCCGAGATACCAGACGGCGACACCCTCGGGGGCTGCGTCTTCGACGTCGCGAACGAGCCAGTCTCCCCAGTCGCTTTCAATCATGTGCGAGGGTGAGAGGAGCGAGTGGGTAAGTGTTATTGTATCCGTTCTGGGCCGTGGACCCGATCGCGAGTCGCCCTTACCGTTCGATACCGGATCGGACGAGTTCCGGTCCCGGTTCCGGCAACCGATCCCGAGTGTCCGCGTGTGATCCGCGTTCGTGTGTCTCCTCGAGCCAGCCAGCATGTAACATCGGGTGGCCCTCATACGAGACGCGGCGCGCTGGAGCGTCGTAGCCGATGAGCCCCGAATCGTGTAAGATAGGGAGATGGACGTGCGTCAGCGTCGACAGCGTCTGTTCGATCCGATCCTGTGGATCCTCGCCGTCGGACGGGGTCGCCTCGCTGGCTGTGATCTCACGGGCAAGCGTGTCAACTGAAAGCGGTTGCTGTCGATCCTCGAGGACGGTGATCGTCGTTCGGCGTCTGGCGTCGGCGAGTGCCTCGAACAACGCGTCGAGATCAGTTCCGTAATCGGTTGTCTGCCCAGCGATCACGGTCATGAGTTCGGCGTCGTCGAACGCCCAGTGGTCGGTCGCTACGATTCGGTCATCGAACTCCGTTATGAGGTCAGCGTCGGCCAGCGCGGGAATCAGCCGGTGGTGACAGTCGACGAGCGCACGCTGTCGATCGTCGTCGGTCACCGTGGCGGCTGTGTCGACAGCGGTTCTCGAGACGAGTTCGGCAGCGAGTTCGGCTTTTGTGAGCCCAGTCGGCGACTGCTCGTGGGTGATCTGGAGGCCCTCGCGCCGGGTCTCGTCGGCGAGCGCGCTGAAGAGCCCGTCTCGATCGTATCTCGGTCGTCCGGAGCCGTCTGGGCTACTCATCAGCTACTGTTCTATTCTACCCGGGCAAAAGAACTTGCCCAAACTGGTTTGGGATCAGTCGCTAATTACCGGTGTATGACTGATATTCTGTCACTCTTAACTGTATAATACTGCAGAGTAGTACCGTATTTCGATATAAGAGATAGATATTCAATTCTAAATGCGTGTCTTTCTGATGGGACTGTCTGGGCAGTAGATGGCTCCACTGGCGCGTTAGCGACAGCGGCCGGTCTGACTATGACTCTCCCGAACGGATTTCTGCTCGAGACGGTAGAATCGACTACCAGGTGCCGTGGAACGTGTCGAACGAGAGGCTGTCGAGGGGTTCGTCGCCGACGGCGATTCGGTACTCGCCGGGGGTGAGCATCGGCTTGTGGAACTGCGGGCCGTCGTCGGTCGTGATTCGCGGACAACCGGTGTTGACGAAGGCATCCATATCGAAGTTCCGGAGGCGGTCGGGCGTCACCTCGTCCATGGTGATGAGATAGGCGTTGTCGTTGTCGTCGATGATCTTCTGGGCTTGCTCCCAGCGGCCCTGCCCAATTTTGGTACAGAAGATAACGCCCCACTTCTCGGCGTCCATCGCGCGGTGGACCGCGCCGTAGCGCTGTTTGAGGAACTTGTCCGTATCCGCGACGGTAACGACGTTGTTGACCGGGTCGGCGATGACGACGTGTTTGTCGGGATGTTCCATCGCCAGCCCGAGCGGGTGGAACTTCCCGCCACCGACGTAGAGCACCTGGTCTGCGGGCACGTCTGCGCTCGCGTAGTTACAGCCCAGTACCTGTCCCTCGTGAGTCAGGCGCTCGTCGCCGCGACGGCTGTGGACCTCGTAGCCGCGTGCTTCCAAGAACTCGGTCATCTCCTCGTAGCGGTTCATGTGCTGGGCAGTGGTGACGAGCCCGACGTCTGCGGTCTCCTCGGGTGACTCGAGCGTCTCGAGTGCCTCTTCCATGATCGGCTCGACCTCGACGTTCGAGAACAGCGGCACGTAGATGACCTTGTCCGTGTTCTTCATCGGCGAGTGACCGAAGTGGACGAACACGTCGGTGCGTTTCATCAGATAGGTGTCCAGATCACAGGCCCCATAACACGGCTGGCCCGAGAGCATGAACGTCACGTCGTCGCCGGCCAGCTCGCGCAGGTCGTCGGCGACAGCAGGGCCACGTCGTTTCAATCCTTCGGGGAACTGCAACCCGACCTTTGTGGCGTCTCGCTCCTCGATTGCGTCGACGATCTGCTCGAGTTCGTAGTCCCACTCGCGATCGTGTTTGAGACGCATTCCGGTGTTCCGGAGGTCGCCCTCGGTGTACTCCGACTCCTGACTCATTGGCCGTCCTAGCGGCCACGAACGTATAACGGCGGCGCTTTGCCAACCTCGGCTCTTCGAGAGACATCGGGAGCCGAGAGTCGCCGTCACTCGAGGGCATCGCTCGCTGCCAACCGGGGATTCGAGACCGACTGTGGCGAGCTGACGGCGGGCCGGTCGAGCGACGATCGAGCGTCCGTGGTCGCTCGAGCGTGTTGACTCTCGGTCAAGTCAGTTCCGTGGAGAGTTACAATTGTCCCAACAGTCATAGTACTGGAGTCTAAACGAGGGGCTAATGTCAGCGGAACAGCCTGCAGATGGGTATCTCTTCGACCTCTACCGTCGATACATCGGTGAACCGGAAGACCGCACAGACGTCTACGTCGGATTCGGTCTGTTCCTCGGCGGGATCGGCCTCGCGCTCGTCGCGCTGGTGCTCTTTTTCTGGAGCGGCACCTTCGAGGCCCGTAGTATCGCCCACGTCACGTGGGCTGAGCCGGCGTACGGGATCGCCATGGTCGCGCTGCCGCTGTTGATGCTCGGGATCGTGGTCCTGTTGCCGTCGGAACGTCGGGTCCTGTACGCGTCGATCGCCGGCGTCGCCGTCACGCTCGCGGCCGTTGCTGGCTTCCTGTATGCCTACCCCGACGACTGGAACGGCTACGGGAACGACTACACCGCGGAGGTTGTCGCCGTCTACGCCATCGGACTCGCCGGGCTCACTGCCTCGACCGGTGCGGCACTGATTGCCCACTACCTCGATATGGCGCGTGCCGTCACGCAGGCCAACGCCGACGACGAGGTGGACGAAGACGACGAGCCAGAGTTCGACGTCCAGCAGGATATCGACGACGCGATGGAAGACGTCGAACTCTCCTGGGGTGGCGTCGAGAAAACCGAACACAAGCGACTCAGCTTCTCCGAAGACGACTTCGACGAGGTGTCGGTCAACACCGACGGCGCGGCGAAGACGACCCGATCGACCGGCGTCGACGCACAGGTCGCCGGCCTCAAGGGACTGAAAGGCGGCGAGACGAAACAGACCACCTCGAAGTCGACGGTCGACGACCAGACGGCGAAACTCAAAGAGTTGCGCGAACAACAGCGGATCGATGAACTGGCGACGGCAGACGACGACGGCTCGTCGACGCCGATCTCGGGGCTACTCGAGCGATTCCGTTCGCTCCTTCGCCGAGAGTAATTCCCTTCTTATGCGGTTAAAATAGGCATATCGTCTCTTAGTTGAGATGTGGATATTCCACATAGATTTATAATCCATCGGTGGCCTTTTTCGACTATGGCAAAAGGCCTAGACGTTGGGACGATGAACATCCTGTCGGCCCAACAGGATGGCAACGATACGGTGTTCGTACAACAGCGCAACTCCTTCGTAGAGATCGAGTACTCGGATATGGCCGAGCAGATGCTCTCGCGAAGCGAGGTGCTGCACATCCGCAAAGACGACAAGGTGTACGTCGTCGGCGACGACGCACTCAACTTTGCGAACATTTTCAATAAGGAAACCCGCCGCCCGATGAAACACGGGATCCTCTCGAACGACGAGAAGAGCGCGATCCCGATGATGAAACTCATCATCGAACAGGTCGTTGGCGAACCGGCCTATCCGGATGAGAAGCTCTACTTCTCCTCCCCGGCGGATCCGATCGATTCGGATCTCTCGACGTTGTACCACCAGAAGACGATCGAGTCGTTCCTCAATGACATGGGATACGACGCCGAACCGATCAACGAAGGGATGTCCGTCATTTACAGCGAACTCGCGGACAACAACTTCACCGGACTCGGCATCAGTTTCGGTGCCGGAATGACGAACGTCTGTCTGTCCTACTACGCCGTGCCCGTCATGAAGTTCTCCGTCGCCCGCGGTGGCGACTGGGTCGACGAGCAGGCAGCCCGTGCAACCGGGACACCAGTCGACAAGGTGACCTCGATCAAAGAAGACGACTTCGAACTCGACTTTACGACCGACGTCGGCGGCGTCGAAGGGGCGCTCTCGATTTACTACGAGAACCTGCTCGACTACGTCATCGACAAAATCGTCCAGGAAGTCGACGAGGAAGACGTCGAGGAAGGGCTCGACGTGCCCGTCGTCGTCACCGGCGGCACCTCGAGCCCAAGCGGCTTCGAGGCGCTGTTCCGTGACCATCTCAGTGATGCGAACATTCCGTTCTCGATCAGCGGCGTCACCCACGCCAACGAGCCACTCTACAGTGTGGCACGCGGTGGCCTTGTCGCCGCCCGATCCGACGAGGACGTCGACCACGACACCAGCGACGACGAAGCGGAAGCGGCCGCTGCAAACGAGTAAGTTCGCGATAGTCTCCGTGGACGTCCACTGCGACGTTCGCGGTTTCGGATACTGCAGTCCTCAGCGTTCAGTGGCGTCTTCGCGACCGACGGTGTCCTCGTAAAACCGGTTGAACGCGTCCCGCCAGGTCTCGGGTTCGTCGTCCTCGCTGACGTGGTCGACGGGAACGTCCGCGAATCCACAGTGTGGACAGGCCACTGTCGAAACGTCACCCAGCGAAAGTTCCTCGAGCGAGCGCTGACACCGTGGACACTCCATACTCATCTGTTAGACGGCCTCTTCTTAACTCTATTCGAACTTGTCATGTCTACAGAACACCGCGTCGACGAACAGCCGCCAGCGCGAGCCGTGAACCCGACGGAGCTATGACACTCGAGGCGCAACCCTCTCGAAATGGCCGGCCCGTCGCGACGAACGCTCGCTCGAGCGCTCGAGACGCTTGCGGACTTTTCGGATCCCGACGCCGCCCTCGAGCAGTATCTCACGCCGCCGGAGATTGCCGCCCACATCTGCCATCAGGCCCGCCTGCAGGACGATCTTGAGGGCTGGGTCGTCGATCTCGGTACCGGGACGGGAATGTTGGCAATCGCCGCCTCGCTCGCGGGAGCCGATCGTGTCGTGGGGATCGATATCGATCCCGACGCGCTCGCCGTGGCCCGACAGAACGCAGCCCGGATCGACGAGGCGGGCCATGGGATGCTCGAGTGGCTCCGTGGTGACGCGACCCGACCACCGTTCTCGTGTACCGACGCCACCGTCGTTTCGAACCCGCCCTTTGGCGCACAGCGTGGCAACCGCCACGCCGACCGCGACTTTCTCGAGGCGATCAGTTCGATCGCGAGCGTCTCGTATACGATCCACAACGAGGGGAGTCAGGAATTTGTCGAGTCGTTCGCAGCCGACGAAGGCGGCAACGTGACACACGCGTTCAGCGCCGAGTTCCCGATCGCAAAGCGGTTCGACTTTCACACCGAAGCGGAGCAGACGCTCGAGGCGGAAGTGTTCCGGATCGAGTGGGCTTAGCCCTCGAGGTGCTCGAGACGCGCGTAGCGGCCGGCTCGCCAGCCGGTGACGACGGCGACGACCGTTCCGACGACGATCGCGAGTGCGAGGCCGGCAACGTAGACCTCGAGTGGCGTCTGCAGGAGCGAATCGAAGCCGACGACCGACGACGCGAGGTGGTTGAGTGCCATCGTGAGGACGGGTGTCGCTGCGAGACCCGCGAGGCCGCCGAAAAGGCCGATGACGAGCCCCTGGACGCCGATCGTGCCCGCGAGCACCCATCGTGAGAGGCCGATCGCCCGGAGCGCCGCGAGTTCGTCCCGTTGCTGGTAGGCGACGAGCGCGAACAGGTTGATCGTGAGGACGATGCCGCCGACGAGGGCGAGGCCGACCAGCGTCGCCCCGCTGGCGAGTACGAGCGATCGTTCTTCGAACATCGCGCCGACCTGCTCGTCGCTGGTGCGGACGTCGTAGGCCGGATACTCGGCAGCGAGGTCGTCGCTGACGGCGTCCCGATCGGCCCCGTCCTCGACGCTTGCGGTGATAAACGTCGCTCGATCCGTGCCAGCGGTCCCGGCGACGGCCTGCAGGTCGGTCAGCGGGACGGCTTCCGCGTCCGACCCCAGATACTGCGAGTAGTACGCCGCGATCCCGACGACGGTAAACTCGTGATCCTGCGCTGTCTCTCGACTGGTCCCGAGAAAGACCGTGTCTCCGACCGAAACGTCGAGTGTCTCGGCCGTGTTGGGATCGAGCACGATCTCCTCGTTCGTCGGCTCGCCAGTACGTTGGTGCTCGAGATGCTCGCCCGCCGAGACGTTCAGCACGGTTTCGAACCCGCCACCGGCCTCGAAGTCGAACCCGTCGTGGGTTTCGTGAACGCCGACGGCCGACGTCCGCTCGAGGTCGCCGGATTCGGTCCCGATATAGACCTCGTGCATCGCGATCGGCGAGGCGGAGCTGATGTCGTCGCGCTCGGTGATATCGGCCGACACACCGTGCGACCCGACGATCGGGTTTGCCGTCCCGCTGGCGGCGGGATCGATCGGATCGCTCGAGATCCAGATATCTCGATTGGCGTTCTCGAGGCCGTCCTCGCCCGTCTGGACGACGCCGACGCCGAGGCTGGCAAGCAGCGTCACCGAGAGGACGGCAAGCATGACGGCGACGACGGTGAGTGCGGTCCGGCCGGGTGCACGGCGGAGTTGTGCGAGCGCGAGGCCGACGACGGCTCGCGTTCGAACGGCGATGCGCTGCAGACTCATCGGCCCACCTCCGCGAGGACGGACGTGCGAGCGGCGACCGCGAGCGGGTAGGGCACGGCGACGAGCCCCGAGACGAGCGCGACGACGATAGCGTAGGGGACAAACACCGGGTGCACCGCTGCGACGGCTCCAGGGGCGACGGTCGCGCTGGCGACAGTATTGAGCGCATGGATGCCACCCACGCCGAGGATGATCCCCAGTAGCGCCCCACAGAGTGTGGTGAGCAGCGTCGAGACCGCGATGATCGTGAGGCGACTGTGCGTTGGGTAGCCGACCGACTCGAGGACGGCGAGGGTTCGCCGATCCTCGTTAACCGTCATCCCGGCTGTCGTCGCGACGAACGATGCACAGATCGTCACGCCGACGATCAGCGCGAGCAGGCTCGTCGCAAACGCCAGCCCGTCGCCGAACAGCGCGGACGGATCGGTGCCGTCGGTCGCCTGGACCGTCGCGTCGGGATACGCCTCGGCGGCAGCCGCCGTCGCCGCGTCGGCGTCGCCCCAGATCAGGACATGGTCGGCGAGCTGGCCGCCGTCAGCGCCGGCGACCGTCTGGAGATCTCGCAGGTGCACGAGCGCGATCGGCGTTTCGAGGTCATCGTCGCCGGCCGTTTCGACAGCGCTCGCGGTAAACGACGGTGCCGGTCGTTCGTCCGATCGGTGTGGTCCAGTGACCGTGAGAGTCTCCTCGGCGTCCGCCTCGAGGCGATCCGCAGCAGTCGCCGAGAGGACGATCTCGCCCGCCGGTGGCCCGTCGGACGAGTCGTCCGCGTCGCGGGGACCGCCCGACTCGAGCGATTCGGTCGAGAGTCCGCCGACGGTCCGCGGCTCGTCGTCGGGGACGACACCGACGAGCAGCAGTGTCCGTGGGTCGCCGTCGGTCGACTCGAGCTGGACGGGTTCGACGAGGACTGGCGAGGCGTGTGCGACGCCGTCCTCGGCGCGGATCGTTTCGGCGCGGTCGTTCGTCGCGCCGAGCCGTGGCCCTTCGACGCCGTCGACGGCCGACAGCGTGGCGCTCTCTTCGGGGGCGATCCGAACGTCAGCGTCGTCATCGGCGACTGCACCACCGTCGGCAAGCCCCAGTGCGATACCCGTGACGACCACCAGCAGCGCGATCGTCAGCGCGACGGCACCGATCGTCGCCACAAGGCGGCCGGATCTGGTCGTGACCATGCGTTTCCACAGCCGGATCACCGAGATGCCGACGAGCCCGCGCCAGCGAGCGCGGCGTGTGCCGCCCGAACTCACGTCGAACTCGTCGTCACCGCCCATCCGTGACCACCCGTCCATCGCGCAGCCCGACCACGCGGTCGGCGACCGACAGCGTCGCGTCGTCGTGTGAGGCAACGAGGACGGCCCGGTTGCGGCCGATGTCCGTCAACAGGTCGAGCACGTCCGCGCCGGTCGCCGTGTCGAGTTCACCCGTCGGCTCGTCGGCGACGATGACGTCGGGATCGGTCACGAGCGCCCGCGCGATGGCGACGCGCTGGCGTTCGCCACCGCTGAGCTCGCCCGGCAGGTGACCCGTGCGATCTGCGAGTCCAACTCGCTCGAGTAATGTCTCGGCGCGCTCGCGTCGCGTCGCCGTCGGAACCCCTGCCTGCACGAGGGGCAACGCGACGTTCGCCCGCGCCGACAGCGACGGCAGGAGATGGAACCGCTGGAAGACGATGCCGATGTGCTGTCGCCGCAGTCGCGTCCGCTTCCGATCTGAGAGTCCAGTGAGATCAGTTCCGAGCAGTTCGACGGTGCCGTCAATCGGGACCAACAGCCCGGTGACCGCGTGGAGAATCGTCGACTTGCCGCTCCCGCTTGGGCCCTCGAGGCCGACGATTTCGCCCGTCTGCACCGTGACGGAGACGTTCCGGAGCGCCGTCACTGCCCGGTCGCCGCTCGAGCCGTACTCGTGGGTGACGCGTTCGAGGCGAACGGCTGCCGTCGATTCGGCGTCGGTACTCCGCTGGCCGCTCGAGGCGGTCGCCTGCTCCAGTGCGTGGTTGCTCATCTGTCCGGATTCAACTCGCTCGGACCGATGGCACAGCCGGCCATTGTTTCTCTCCGGCTTCCCACAGCAAGGACGCCGTTAACTTCGTTGCCCGTGTGCAACGAACTGGTTTGCAGCCGCTACTGTACGCGAGTTGCGACCGTCCTGTACAGCAACGTGTTTGGCACCGACAACCAGCGTCGGCGTGGGTGAAACGTACACGTACTGATGACGCTCTGTTTTCGATACACGTTGCCGGCGTCCGAGCGGTGACAGCATTCATACGGACTGCTGTCGTCACTGACCGCCGATTACCGACTCCTGCCGCTGGTGATCGGTACAGCAGACCGTCTCAGTCGTACGTCTCCGCACTTGCAACGGCGACCCGGGTCCCATCCGAACGCGCGTAGACCGTCCCCTCGTCGCGGTCGAACGTCAGCCCACCGGCAGCCGTCGATTCCCCGTCTTCGGGCATCGCCGTCGTCTCGACGGTGTCGGTCTCGAGCGATTCGACCTCGAGGATGAACGTCCCGTCCTCGACCGTGATCGTTACGGTCCGATTATCGATGCGGACGTCGGCGCGTGACCCGTTGGACTCGTGGGCGAGCTGGCGGTCGTCGCCGTCGGCCCAGAGGTCGATCCGATAGACGGTGTCGTTGCCGACTGGCTCCCACCCGGTCCGCTCGACGTGGACGGTCTCGCGCCAGCCGGGACCGCCGACGACGACGGACTCCTCGCCCGTGAACGCGAGTTGCCGGGCCGGTACGGACTCTAGCCAGAGCTGGCGCCGCTCGCTGGCGACGATCACGCCGCTCGATTCGATCGACACGGCGTCCTCGAGCGGCCCCACTCTGACCGGGGCCGTCAGCTCGTTTTCGACGCCCTCGGCGTAGTGGACCGTGTAATCCTCGATCTCGATCGCGGTGTCGGCGGTCGTGGTGGTGTCTGCGAGCACGAAGAGATTGACCGGGATCGCCATTCCGGCGACGATCGCGAGCACGAGGAGCACGACCACGGACGCGGCCCGTTGCTGGTCGACGGCCGAGAGCCGGCCCGACCCGCGCGATCGCTCCGCCGATGCGAGTGCGCTGATGCGCTCGAGTCGCGATGTCGTCGCCGTCGCCCGGTTGCCGGCAGCGTGAGCGATCTCGAGCGAGCGCTCGACGGACGATTTGGAGCGTTTTCGACGGACTCGAGCGAGCAGGCCCTCGAGCCGCCGTGGGGCGACGGGCCTTCGTGAGGCCGTGACCGCGAGTGTGATCACGAGCGCAAGCGCGGTGACGATGAGGACACCGGGTCCCTGAAACAGAATGAAGGTGTCCTCGCTGCCGAACCAGTAGATCTGCCATAGCCCCTGTGCGAAGCCATACAGCAAGGTTGCGAGCCAGAATTTGAGCGGATCGGGTTGGAGCCCACGTTTGCGGAGCACGGCGATCCCGAGAACGAGCCCGATCAGGAAGCCGAGCGCGTGGCCCTGAATGGCGATTCCGGCCCACGACGGCGCTGTGGGCGGGCTCGACTCGGCGACGTAGACGCCGATGGGTGTCTGAAGCGCGCGGTAGAGTGTCACGAGGACGCCCTGTATGCCGAGGACGCCGACGATGGTGGCGATCGGGTAGTGGACGAGTGCAAACGCAGCGAACGCGAAGACGACGCCCGAAAAGCCGATGACGGGGCCGAGTGCGAACAGACTCGTCAGCGTCCCGATCCCAACGACGGCGAGCGGGAAGATCACCAGCGCCCGCACCCACGGATCGGTGCGCCACGAGCCGGACGATGCCTCGTCCCGTCCGGTCGGATAATGACCCCACGCGTACTCCGCGATGGGAGCGACGACGATCGTTCCGGAGAGATTGCCGATGAGGTGATTCGGCCCAGCGTGGGAAAACGACGCCGTCAACATTCCGAGCGGATAGAAGTACGAGTACGCCCGGTAGGGGATCGTCACCGGGTCGTCGAACGCCGTGAGTCCATCCTGAACGAGGAGATAGACACCACAGACGAGTCCAATCACGACCAGCGAGCCCCAGGGCACCCCCATCACGAGGCGCGAGCGAGCGACGTCTCCCCATCGACGCTCGGGGCGGTGGAGTCGCCTGACGGTCGCCACCGAGACGAGCAGCGCCAGCACCGTCAGCAGCGGCAGCATCGTCTCCAAAAGCGCCCCAGTCGGGACCATATCCTCTGGTTCGGGCGAGACTGTATATGGATTTCCTCTCCCATTCGGGTACTCACCCGGACCGAACTCGACCGAAAGGAAAGGTACAAGCAGCCGACGAACGGAAACGAGACTATGGAACTGCGGGTCACCGAGAGCAGCGAGAACGAACTCTCGATCGAAATCACCGGCGAGGACCACACCTTTATGAACGTCCTCAAGGGCGCACTGCTCGAGCACGACGACGTAAGCGCTGCCACCTACGACGTGAATCCCGAACAGTCAGGTGGCCAGACGGAACCGATCCTGACGATCAAAACCGAAGCCGGCGTCGACCCCCTCGAGGCACTCGAGGAGGCTGCAGTCGACGTTCGTGAGAAAGCGACCTCGTTCCGGGACGCGTTCGAAGCAGCCGCATAAACGCGACAGCCCCGGGCCGAGCCCCGATTCTCTCGTTTCTTCGATTTCGGACTCGACGCTCGAGTCCGGCTTGCCACGGTCAGCGACCAGTTTCGTGATCATTCAAAACCGGCCCACTAGCACGCCGCGTAGAACACGTAGACTGACTCGTCGACGACGTGGATGTCGATTCCTTCGGCGGTGCGGTCTGCCCCACCGAGACTGTCGCTCGACTGTAAGGCGTCGGCCACCGCATCGGCGAGCGCGGCTTCATCATCGTAGTCAGAGAGCGTGAGCGTCGGTTCCGCTTGCCCGACGATCGGATCACGCTGGCAGTCGACACCGAAATCGCTCGGCGTTACCTGTGCCGGACTCGCATCGTCGTATTCGATCGCCACGAGCGCGCGATTCAGGTATTCGGCGTACGCCGCGAGGTCGTTGTCGTACGTTCGTGACTCGTCTGCAGCGCGGTCGGCCTCGAGTCGCTCGTGAACCTCGCGTTCGGTCGCCTCGAGGTCGATCCCGGCCGCCTCGGTGCCCTCGCCGGGTGCGTCGGGTGGCGACGGCGCGCCGACGCCGGGAATGATCGATAGCGGGACGATGCCGGTCGCAAACAGTGCAGCGACCACCGCGAAGACGACGAGGATCGGGGCGTAGGGTCTGGCTACTTCGAGCCAACTCGGGGTCTCGAGGTCGCGAGCAACGTCGTCGTAGGTCTGCTCGGTCTTCTTGAGGTCGGGATTGCCACAGCGCGAACAGGGTGGGTTGTTCCTGACGTGCTGGCGACCACAGTTCGGACACTGCCAGACGTACGTCGTCCCGGTATCGACCGTTTCGGTCGGCGAAACCGTCGGCTCGTCTCCCTCGCGGACGACGGCTTCTTCGAAGGTGTTGTGCCCGCAGTTGTCACAGGGTGGGTCGTTTTCCGCGTGTGGTTTGCCACACCACGTACACCGCCATTTCACTGGTTGTAGAGCACAACTGTGTCGGTATAAGCGTGTTGGAAATCGGAACGAAAAGCAGTCAAGACGTCTCGTATCGCCGTGTTCGCGTGCGGCCTAAAGCCGGACTGGAACGTCCCGTTCGTCGAGATACTGTTTGACATCCTTGATCGAGTGTTCGTCGAAGTGGAAGATCGACGCGGCGAGTCCGGCATCGGCGTCGGCCTCGGTGAACACCTCGTACATATCCTCTGGGCCGCCACAGCCCGAGGAGGCGATGACTGGCGTATCGACGGTCTCGGTGACGGCCGTCGTCAGCGGGATGTCGTAGCCGTCTTTCGTTCCGTCTTTGTCGATCGAGTTGACGAACAGTTCGCCCGCACCGCGGGACTCGGCCTCTGTGGCCCACTCGAGGACGTCGATTCCCGTCCCTTCGCGGCCGCCTTTCTTGGTACATTCGAACCAGCAGGATTCGCCGTCGATCTCGATGTAGTTCTCACCCTGCTCGTCGTAGCGGCGTCGGGCGTCGACGCTGATGACGATACACTGGCTGCCAAAGGCTTTCGCACCCTCGTTGACCAGTTCGGGGCGCTCGAGTGCGCCTGTCGTGATCGAGACCTTGTCCGCGCCAGCGCGCAGAGTCTCTTTGATGTCGTCTGTGGTGCGGATGCCGCCGCCGACGGTCAGCGGGATGAACACCTCGTCGGCGACCTGTTCGACGACGTGGAGCATCGTCTCACGCCCCTCCGCTGAGGCGGTGATATCGAGGAAGACGAACTCGTCGGCCCCCAGTTCGTTGTACGCGCGGGCCATCTCGACCGGATCGCCGGTGTACTTGAGATCCTCGAAGTGAACGCCAGTGTAGACCGCCGGGTTCCCATCTTCGTCCAGGTCGACGTCGATACACGGGATGATTCGTTTGGTCAGCGTCATGTGGTTGTTACGCGAGGGTTTGCACCCCGGGTAGTAAAGCCGTCTGGATCGAGCAATCGCTCCCCCGCTCGTGCGATCGATCGGACACGGCCGTCAGTGCCGATGATGGATGTCTTTATTGTGGCGAGTGGACAACACGCTCATATGACAGCCGACACGGACCAGACGGCGGCTCAGGACTCGGCCGAACGAACGACGGCACCGATGAGCGATTACTCCTCGAGCGCGGTCGGCATCGGGTTTGTCGTCACGGCGATCGGCGTGGCAATCGCGTTCGGGATCCCGCTCCTAACGATTGCACTATAAAACAACGATCGTCACCGCGAAACGCAGGAATTAGAAGACGTACTCGTCGTCGTGGCCCATCATGCCGTCGTCCTCGAGGCCGGTACCTGTACCCTCTTCTTCGTCCATCGGTCCACTGGTCTTGTAGGCCTTAATGCCCGTCGACAGGAGATCCTCGATCGCTTCCTCCCGGTTGACGAACTCGCCGCGTTCGACCATCTGGGCGATCTGCATCTCGAGGTGCTCCGGTATGGTGATCTCTACTTTCGGCATCTGATTCGGCTTTCGGCGAGGGGGTATTTAGGTTTGACGGGGACACCACACTGCGTGAGCGAATCAGTCACGGTGAGATCAATGGAGTAGCGTCTCATAGCCGTCACTGTCTCTCCCTCGAGTAATTCGCTGACGGAAAACCAGGCGAAATCGATCGTGAGACCGGTTTCAGGACGGCGATCGGCGCGCTCGTCGTGGGTGTTGCGGTCAGCTTATTTATTCCCCATCATCGAATCGAGCGCGTTCTTCAGCGTCGTCCCCGGCTGGGTGATCGAGTCGAGTTGTCGGCGCATCTTCCGCTGGTTGAAGTAACTCGCGAACGCGAGGATGGTCGGCGGCCAGAGGCCGACGAACGCGCCGAGCTGGCGGTCCCCGCGGACGAAGAAGTAGTACAACGACAGTCCGACCGATGCGGCCGACGCGAGGGCTGCCGGGCCGAGGGCCTGCTCGCCAGCTTCTTCTACCATCTGTCCGGAGACGTCTCGTTCCGTGAGCTGCTGTTTGCTCGCCATACGGGACGAGTATCGGCGAGACGGTACTAAGAGGTGGCGAGGGTTTCACAAGAAAGGGCGCGAAGTGTGTCGTCAAACGAACCGTTTCGATCCGTTTCGATCACGGTGCCGTCCCGGAAATCCGGTCTTGGTTCTGCCAGTCGTCTCACTCGGGGCGATCGTGCGCTCTTATGTCGACTGGAGGCGTCACAGCTACAGTCGTCGACACGAACGAACGGGTATGCACAAGGACGTCACGGAACTCTACGAGGAGTTCGGCGACGAGCGGCTTCCACCGGGACAGCGCGAAACCGAGGCGTTTCCGGTCCTCTCGAAAGGGCCCACGCCGGAGTGGGACCCAGAGACGTGGGAATTTACTGTCACCGGGGCCGTCGAAAACGAACTCACGTTTTCGTGGGACGAGTTTCAGGATCTGCCGAGCGAGACTCAGCAACAGGACTTTCACTGCGTCACCGGCTGGAGCATGTTCGACTGTGCGTTTACCGGTGTTCCGTTCCTCGAGCTCGCCGAGCGTGCGGGGGTCATCGACGACGTCGACGAGCGACGGTCGACGGGCAACCCGACGGACTCGGGGCAGGCCGTCCACGTCATGTTCTCGGCACTCGACGGCTACACGACCGACCTCCCGCTCGAGGACTGTCTGCGTGAGGGGGTGTTGTTCGCGTGGGGGTACGACGGCGAGCCGCTGCCGGCCGACCACGGCGGCCCACTGCGGGTCGTCACCCCGCATCGATACGCCTACAAGGGCGCAAAGTGGGTCGACGGCATCGAGTTCCTGACGGAGCCTGAACGCGGCTACTGGGAGCGGCGTGGTTACTCCCGGACGGCAAACCCGTGGCAGGAAGAACGGTACAGCTAGCACCCGGAATAGTTAGGCTGAAGACGCGGCAGTCCTGAGATGCGATCAATGGATGGATCGTCGGGTGGGCGTCGACTGACGGCTGAGACGGAGTCACCGCCAGCCGACGAACCGACCGATCTCGTTAGTTATAGCCGCGAACTCGAGGACGTGTCGTTCGGCGCGATCGTCGATGCCGAACACGAGTCTCGAGTTCTGTGGGCCACCCCCGACGGCCTCGAGGTCGTCGGACGGGGCATCGCCGCACGACTATCCGCTCGCGGGCCGGACCGGTTCGACCGCATTCGAGCGGCTGCCGATCGAACGTTTGCCGGAGTAGACCATAGCGGGCCGCGCGTGGCTCGGCCGCGAGCGTTCGGCGGGTTTTCGTTTCACGATGAGCACGAGCCGGGACCACCCTGGACCGGCTTCGACGCGGCTTCGTTCGTGATCCCACGGACGCTCGTCGTCCGCAGCGAGGAGGGAACCTGGTTGACGGCCGTTGCAACCGATGCCGAGACGGCGACCGAACGCCTCGAGCGCTGGTACGACCGGCTGGCCGACCTCCCGGCGATGCAGCCGAGTGGCACCGGCCCCGGCGTCGAATCGACACAGCGGACGACCTCGCAGGCGGCCTGGACCGAGCAGGTCGAAGCCGCCCTCGAGCGCATCGACCGAGGGACGATCACGAAGGTCGTCCTCGCCCAATCGCTGTCGGTCAGCCTCGAGGAGTCAATCGACGTTCCCGGCACGCTCGAGCGCCTGCGCCGGCAGTATCCGAACTGTTATCGGTTCCTGATCGGCCCCGACGCCGACGAGACCTTCTTCGGTGCGCCACCCGAACGCCTCGTCTCGAAACGCGGCGACCGCGTCGAGACGGAGGCACTTGCCGGCTCCGTGCCACGCGGCGACATGCCGGAAGAAGACGACGCCCACGCCGAAGAGATGCGCGACAGCGAGAAGGTCCAGCGCGAACACGGCCTCGTCGTCGAGGCGATTCGCGACCAACTCGAGCCACTCGCGTCCGAACTCGCCGTCGCCGAGCAGACGATCAGACGGCTCGCGACGATTCAGCACTTGCAGACACCGATTACGGCGACCCTCGAGGCGGATCGACACGTCCTCGAACTCGTCGAAGCCCTGCATCCGACGCCCGCCGTTGGTGGCGTGCCGCCCGCAGCGGCCTGGGAAACGATCCGCGATACGGAGACATTCGATCGTGGCTGGTACGCCGCGCCCGTCGGCTGGTTCGACGCCGCCGGTGACGGCGAGTTCGCGGTCGGCCTCCGTTCCGGGGTCGCAAGCGACGACACGGTGACGCTCTTTGCCGGCAGCGGCATCGTCGCCGACAGCGACCCCGACGACGAGTGGGACGAGGTACAGCTCAAGTTCCGACCGATCCTCGACGAACTGCGGTGATCCGATGAGTGCACCAAATCGCGCGACGCTGTGGGGTCGCGTCCTCGTCGACGAACTCGCAACGGGCGGCCTCGAGGCCGTCTGCATCGCCCCTGGCAGTCGCTCGACGCCGCTGACGGTCGCCTTCGCCGCCCATCCTGAGGTCGACGTCTACTCGCATCTCGACGAGCGCTCGGCGGCCTTTTTCACGCTCGGGCGCGCACGCCGGACCGGCGAGCCGACGGCACTGGTCTGCACCTCGGGGACGGCGGCGGCGAACTTTCATCCTGCTGTAATGGAGGCCGATCAGGCCCGCGTGCCGCTGCTCGTGTTGACGGCCGACCGCCCTGCCGAACTCCGCGACAGCGGCGCGAACCAGACGGTCGATCAGGTCAAACTATACGGTGACACGGTTCGGTGGTATGCGGAACTCCCCGACCCCGAAGCCGACGAGCGCAAGGTACGGAGCCTCCGGACGACCGCCGCACGGGCACTCGCCGAAACCGGCGGTCCTGATCCTGGTCCCGTCCACCTGAACTGTCCGTTCCGCAAGCCGCTCGAGCCACTCGAGGTTCCGGGAGACGTTCCCGAGGTGTTTTCGGAGACGCTGGCCGGCACAGGGCGGGAGGGAGCATTCGTCGAGACCACGACCGGTTCAGTGACGCTCGAGGTCGACCAGCTTCGACCGCTCCTTGACGCGCTCGCAGACACCGAACGCCCGCTGATCGTGGCTGGACCGGCTGACCCAGCAGCGCTATCAGGGCTCGAGCCAGCCGACGTCGTCGCGGTGGCCGACCACATCGGCGCACCGATCCTCGCCGATCCGCTCTCGAACCTTCGATTCGGCCCTCACGTCGGGACCGACGCCGACGAACGCCGCGTCTACGGCGGCTACGACGGCTACATCAGCGAGCTGCCGGAACCGGACGTCGTCGTCCGATTCGGTGCCTCGCCGACCTCGAAGCCGCTGCGCCACGCACTACGTGACAGCGATGCCCGCCAGTTCCTGCTCGACCCCGCCGGGGCGTGGCGCGAGGCGACGTTCACCGCGACGGAACTGCTCGCGGCCGCTCCCGGCCCCGTGTTCGAGAGGCTGTGTGAGGCGCTCGACAACGGAGCAACGACCGAAACGGACGCTGACGAACGCGAGTGGCGAGCCCGATTCGACGCCGCCGAACGCGCTCACTGGCGCGTTCGTGACGACGCACTCGCGCCGAAGACGCTCGAGGCCGACCCGTTCGAGGGGGCGATCCTCGCTTCGGTCCTCGAGAACGCACCGAATCCGGCGACCGTCTTCGTCTCGAACAGTATGCCGATTCGGGACGCAGATCGGTTCGGTCGGCCACAATCGACCGATCTCACGGTGCTCGGGAACCGTGGCGCAAGCGGTATCGACGGCATCACGAGCACAGCACTGGGCGCTGGCAGCGCGACTGACGAGCCGCTCGTTCTCGTCACCGGGGATCTGGCCTTCTATCACGACTCGAACGGCCTGCTCGCCGTCGACCGTTGTGACGTCGATGCGACGATCGTTCTGCTGGACAACGACGGCGGCGGCATTTTCCATAAACTGCCGATCGAAGAGTTCGAGCCGCCGTTTACCGACCAGTTCAAAACGCCCCACGGCCTCGAGTTCGAGCCACTGGGCGACCTGTATGGCCTCGAGTTCGAGCGCGTCGCTCCCGTGGAGTTTGTCTCCGCGTACCGTCAATCGCTCGAGTCCGAGGGGACTCAAGTGCTCGCTGTCGACTTCGAGTCGGACGCGAACCACCGGCGACGGGACGCGCTTCGGGAGCGGGTCCGTGACGAAATCGGCGCGGGACGTCCGTAGCGTTCACGGCCGGAGTGCCCACCAGAGTCCGAGCGCGTAGCCAAACGGCACCCAGACGAATCCGAGCGCGAGCAGTCCGGTAACTGACACCGATTCGACGACGGTGCTCCGGAGCATCACGAGCGGGAACACGAGACTCCAGAACCCGAACAACGCGGTCGCGATCCAGGGTTTCGTGAGGACCGCCCCGACAAGCACCAGCGTACACGCGGCGACGATACCGTTGACGACCGTCGGGAACAGCGGGGTGAGAGTCGCCGCGACGAGGATCGGATACAGGAGCCAGAGACAGCCGAGTGTCACCGCCGTCGTGTGATCGATCAGCCGGCCGTCCCACTCGAGGTCGATGTTGCCGTCCCAATCGTGGACGGCATACCGGAAGTCGGCCGTCGAGTCTGCGGGTGACTCGCTCGCTCTCGATGGCTCGGTATCGTTGGCCGTCGCATGCGTGTGACCCGTGGCCGTGGCTGCCTCGTCGCGGTCGAACGGCCACTCATCTGTCGCCTGTGTGCGGGCCTGCCTTCGCTGTCGCTGACGCCGGTGACGCGCGTGATGGCTCGCAGCCCGATCGGTTCGGTCCGACGCCGTCCGCGAGCGTGTTCGGTCAGTTTCGGTCCGTGTCCGACCGTCGTCTCGGTGACTCTCGTTCGCCTCGTCCGTCGTTTTCGCCTCACTCGAGGCGGTCGACTGCTGGGCGAGTCGGACGTAGGCGTCGTGGTCGAGGCGATCGTATCTGGCTCGTTCGTCGCCGTCGGTGAGCACCGATTTCGCCCTTGCGACCCGCTTGAACTGTGCGGCCGCGTCGGGGGCGTCGTTGTGGTCGGGATGGGTCTCGAGGACGCGCTCGCGATACGCCGCCTGAATCTCGTCTCGTGTGGCATCGGAACCCACCTCGAGAACGTCGTAGTACGTCTCGCCCATCGACACGAGTGCCGTCACTCGGCGACGGGGAAAGTCTTGTCACAGTGACCTGTCGAACGTGGACGTATTCCAGCGTCTGTGCTACCGGTGGAACGGCGACAGATAAATCAATAATCGCAATACAGAATTTCGTTCTCTCCGAATTTCGAGACAGTCGCTGAAACACTAGATTCAATTGGCAACGGTCGGTATGCCCTACAATGACCGCTGACGTTCGGATTCTCCATGTCGACGACGACGTCGGCCGGCTAGAACGGACTGCCGCCCGACTCGAGTCCATGGATGATCGATTGACCGTCCGCTCGACGTCGGACCCTGCTGTGGCCCTCGACGTCCTCGAGGACGGGGCGATCGATTGGGTCGTTTCGGCCTACCGAATGGACGGGACGGACGGACTCGAACTGCTGACCAGCGTGCGTGAGCACCAGCCGACGTGCCCGTTTATCCTCTATACCGGAGAGGGGTCGGAGGCGGTGGCGAGCGACGCAATCTCGGCCGGCGTTACTGACTATCTGCGACTCGATGCGGAGACGACGGCCGATCAGTTGGCGGAAACGATCATGGACGCGATCGAGCAGCGGCCGGCCGCACAACGAGCGCGGAAGTACGAACGTGTGGCAGCGCTCGTCAGGAACGTCCAGTCCGAACTCGTCCACGCGACGTCTCGAGCGGCGATCGATACCGCCGTCTGCGAGATGCTCGTCGACGCTGAGCCGTACGTATTCGCCTGGATCGGCGAGTATCGGGACGCCGACGAACGAGTCGTCCCCCGCGCCTCTGCAGGCCATCAGTCGGGATATCTCTCCGGGCTCGAGATCACGGTGGACGACACAGCGACCGGTCGCGGCCCGACGGGTCTGGCGGTTCAAACGCGCTCCTTGCAGGTCGTCCAGGACCTCGAGTCGGATCCGGCGTACGAATCGTGGCGCGACGACGCCCTCGAGAGCGGCTATCGGGCCAGTGCTGCCGTGCCACTCGTCCACGAAAACACGCTTTACGGCGTGCTGAACGTCTATGCGGACCGGACGGGCGTGTTCGAGCCGGACGAGCAAGCGATGCTGGCGGAGCTGGGGAAGACGATTGCCCACGCCTACCACCGCGTCCAGTTGCAAACCCAGTACGAGGCGCAGTATCAGGAACTGTTCGAGGAAGCGCCGGTGATGGTGGCGCTGACACGCACCGACCCCGAAGACGGCGAGCCGGTTATCGACGACTGCAATCGACGGTTTGCACGGAAACTCGGCTACGCTCGCGAGGAGCTACGCGGCCAGCCACTCGCCGACGTGTACGCCGAGCCGTCGGCGACGAAGCTTGCAACCGGTGGTCACGAGCGGGCGCGGGCAGGCGAGTCCGTGACCGAATCGCGAACGCTCATCACCCGTGATGGGGAACGGCTGTCGACGCAGCTCCAGTCGACGCCACGGCGGGACCCGACCGGCGAGACGATCGGCACCCACGCGCTGTTCGTCGACATGACTGACCAGGAGCGAGCCCAGGGTGTCCTCGGGCAGGCAGCCGCGATGGAGGCGTCGATGGACGGCATGGCGATTCTCGACGACGACAGGAATTGTATCTACGCCAACGAGGCCCACGCCGAGATCTACGGCTACGCCGACCGCGAGGCGTTCATCGGTACCGACTGGCGAACGCTGCTCTCGGACGACGAAATCGAGCGGTTCGAAGACGACGTCGTCCCGACGCTTGCCGAAGAGGGGGCGTGGCGTGGCGAAGCAACTGGCGTCCGCGCAGACGGGTCGACCTTCCCGAAAGAGCTCTCGCTTGCCCACCTCGAGGACGGACGTGTCGTCAGCGTCGTCCGCGATATTACCGAGCGACGGGAGCGCCAACAGCGGCTTGAACACAGCAAAGAGCGACTTCGTGTCCTGTTCGATCGCTCTCCGGACGCGATATTCGTCCACGACACGGACGGGACCATCGTCGACGTCAACGATCGAGCGACCACGGATCTCGGCTACAGCCGGGCGGAACTGCTCTCGTTCTCTGTTGGCGATATCGAGGTCGAGGATGATCTCGAGGAACTTCGTGAGCTGTGGACGACCATGGACGTCGGGAAGACGGCGACAGTCCAGGGAAGACACCGTAGAAAAGACGGCTCGACGTACCCAGTCGAGGTCTGGATCAGCAAAATCACGCTCGACGAGACGGAACGGATTCTGGCACTCTCCCGTGACATTACCGCGCGCAAGGAACGTGAGCGCGAGCGCAGACGCCAGACCGATCTGTTCGAGCGGGCACAGGAAATCGCCGCGATCGGTGCCTGGGAGACCGATCTGCAGGCTGAACGAGGGTGGTGGACCGAACAGGTCTGTCGGATCTTCGGGCTGCCAACAGAGTACGAACCGGGGCCAGGCGAGGGCATCGAACAGTTCCATCCGGATGATCAGCCAGTCGTTCGAGAGGCGTTCGAGCGGGCCATCGACACCGGCGAGCCGTACGATCTCGAGCTCCGACTTGGCGACGAAAGCGAGAGTCGATGGGTCCACGTCCGTGGCGATCCACAGTGTGAGGACGGCGAGACCGTCCGTATCCGCGGCACGATTCAGGATATTACCGACCGGAAACAGTACGAGGAAGCCCTCGAGCAGGCGCGTGACGAACTCCAGCAGATCATCGACCTCGTGCCCGACATGCTGTTCGTCAAGAACCGCGATGGCGAGTACATCCTCGCAAACGAGACGACTGCGACCTACTACGACCGCCCTCGCTCGGCCGTCGAGGGGAAGACGGATGTCGAACTGCTCCCCGACACCGAACAGGCTCGCCAGTTCCACCAGGACGACATCGCGGTCATCGACTCCGGCGAGCCGATGCACGGCTCCGAGGAAGCGTTGACCACTGCCGACGGCGAGACGCGGATCCTCCAGACGACTAAACTCCCCTACGAAATCGCCGGGACCGGCGACGCGGCTGTGCTGGGATATGCCCGTGATGTGACCGAGCTCAAGGAGTACGAACGACAGCTCGAGACCCAGCGGGACAACCTCGAGGTACTCAACCAGGTCGTCCGTCACGACATCCGCAACGACCTCCAGTTGGTGTTGGCCTACGCGGAGATGCTTGAGGAGGTCGTCGACGAGGCAGGCCGTGAGTACGTCGACCAGGTCCTGGCAAGCGCACGCGATGCCGTCGCGATCACCGAAACGGCCAGAGACGTCTCCGAGGTGATGTTACAGGCCGATACCGAACCGACACAGGTCCGGCTCCGGTACACGCTCGAGCACGAACTCGACGAGATCCGGTCAACCTACGAGAACGCGGTTGTGACGACCGAGGGCACGATTCCCCGCCTCGAGGTCGTCGCCGACGACATGCTCGAGTCGGTGTTTCGGAACCTGTTGACGAACGCGATCGAACACAACGATGCAGAGATTCCAGTGATAACGGTGTCTGCGAGTGTCGAAGGCGACGACGTCGAGGTCCAGATCGCGGACAACGGACCGGGCATCCCCGACGAACGCAAAGCGACGATCTTTGAGGAGGGTGAGAAGGGCCTCGAGAGCGATGGAACTGGGCTGGGGCTGTATCTGGTCCGGACGCTCGTCGATCGGTACGGTGGGGACGTCTGGGTCGCGGACAGAACAGAGCGATGGGCCACAGATGAGCGGACACAGACCGGCGACGAGGCGGTCACGGGCAGCGTGTTCACCGTTCGGTTACCGATCGCGTCGTGAGCGGCATCGCCGACACGAACCTATTTCATCCGCTGTCGACAACTGCGAGCCAATGGTTTCAGAACGCTTCGATGCGGCACAATGGGAACCGGTCGCGAACCTGAACGACGAGTTCACCGACATTACCTATCACCGCGCGGTCGACTCCGGAACGGTCCGGATCGCGTTCGACCGCCCCGACGTTCGCAACGCCTTCCGACCGGGGACGGTCGACGAACTCTACGACGCCCTCGAGCACGCCAAACGCCAGACCGACGTCGGCTGTATCCTGCTAACCGGGAACGGTCCGTCGTCGAAAGACGGCGGCTGGGCGTTCTGTTCCGGCGGCGATCAGACGATCCGGGGAGAGGACGGTTATCAGTACGACGGTGACGAGGAGCGGGCCTCTGAACAGGGGCGGCTACACATCCTCGAGGTCCAGCGCCTCATCCGTCACATCCCGAAAGTCGTCGTCTGCGTCGTCCCGGGCTGGGCCGTCGGCGGCGGCCACTCGCTGCACGTCGTCTGTGATCTGACGCTGGCGAGCGAGGAACACGCGAAGTTCCTCCAGACCGACCCCGACGTGGCGAGCTACGATGCCGGCTTCGGGTCGGCCTACCTCGCCAAACAGATCGGCCAGAAGAAAGCCCGCGAGGTGTTCTTCCTCGGGAAGACCTACGATGCGGAGGAGGCCGCGGAGATGGGGATGGTCAACGAGGTCGTTCCCCACGAGGAGTTAGAGGAGACGGCCCTCGAGTGGGGCGACCGGATCAACGCCAAGAGCCCGACGGCGATGCGGATGCTCAAGTACGCGTTCAACATGACCGACGACGGGATGGTGGGCCAGCAGGTCTTCGCCGGCGAGGCGACCCGGCTGGGGTACATGACCGACGAGGCCGAGGAGGGACGGGACGCGTTCGTCGAGGGGCGTGACCCCGACTTCGACGACTACCCGTGGCACTACTGACTGTAGTCTCGCCTCGAGAACTGTCGAACTGCCAGAAATAACTGCCGACAGCTACGACCAACTGCGTTCTCGAATCCGTTCAGCAGTGGCTGCTCCGGGACGAAAACGCCCAATATAACGGATCAGCGCTCGATCATGGCGCTGTCACCAATTACGGTATATTCGGCGGAAAGGACAATGCTTTGGGCGTTCCGGCCCGGAGACACTGCTAGTGACACTCCCCGATCGGTCCGCACTGTCCCGTCGGGACTACCTCCGGACGCTGGTCGCCATTGGCGGCGCGACTGCACTCAGCGCCTGCGTCTCCGAGAGCGGCGCGGTCGACGTTCCTACTGGAACGGACGATCCAGAGTCGCTCCCGGCGCGACAGCACGCCTGGAACGATGTCCTCTCACGGGACGACGACGGCAACGTCCAGTCGCCGGAACATCACGTCCTGCTCCCACTGTCGCTGGTTGACGAGCCGACGGACGCCGCTCGAGCGCAGGTCGAGGACGCGCTGCGGACGCTCGAGCGCGCCTACGAGTGGAGCAACGAGGGACTGGTCTTTACTATCGGCTATACACCGGCGTACTTCGATCGGTTCGATGACTCGCTTCCCGAGTCGGTCGCCCTCCCGGAGCCAGCGGCGCTGACCGCCGCCGAGAACCCCGTATTCGATGAGTTCGACGCTGTACTCCACCTCGCGAGCGACCACTCGCAGGTCGTCCTCGAGGCCGAAGAAGGCCTGTTCGGTGACCACGACGACCTCAACGGTATCGCGGTCGAGACGGATTTAACGGGTGTGTTCGAACGCCTCGAGGAGCAGCGCCGGTCCGGCTTCGTCGGGGCAGGACTCCCCGCCGAACACACCGACGTCTCGGGCGTCCCCGACTCGGTTCCCGAGGACGCGCCCTTTTTTATGGGCTTTCGCTCGGGATTCATAGACAGTCAGGCGACCGAAGATCGAGTGACGATCGAGGACGGCCCGTTCGCCGGCGCGACGACACAGCATATCGAGTCGCTGGAAACCCAGCTTCGGACCTGGCTCGAGCAGGACAGCCACCCCATGCGGGTTCGGAAGCTGTTCAGCCCGGAACACGCCGACGAGGAGCTGGTCGGCGACGTCGGCGAGAAGCTGACGACCACGAACGGGCTAACCGACGAGCGGATCGACGCGACCGAGGCAGATGCTCGAGATGGCGTCGTCGGCCACGCCCAAAAGGCCGCTCGAGGCAGGATCGACGGCGAACCACCGCTGTTGCGGCGGGACTTCAACACCGTCGATGGGGATCGCCCAGGCGTCCATTTCCTCTCGCTCCAGCACGGAATCGACGAGTTCGTTCGCGTTCGCGAGGCGATGACGGGCGCCGACCTCGATGTGGGGAACGCGAACAACGGGATTCTAAGCTACATTTTCGTCGACCGACGTGGGAACTACCTGCTTCCACCGCGCTCGCTCCGGGCGTTACCGCCGACGAACCCGCAGTAGGACCGACGGGACACGCCGATCACGACGGCACGACCATACCATGCACGACCACGACCTCGACCGACGGACGTTCGTTCAGCGGACAGGCGCAACAACGGGTATCCTCGCGCTGGCGGGCTGTCTGGGAACCGACGGCGATGACGAAGACGAGGACAGGGACGACCCCGACAACGGCGACGACGCCGAAATGCCGCGATTTCCGGAGATCGACGATCCGCCCGCGGCAGTCTACCGCCCGACACATCGGGAATCGATGCGGATGCTCGAGCCGATCACGGCCGGCGAGTATACGCTCGCGCCGATGCTATCGTACCCCCACCCGTTCTGGCTCATCACAGGCGGCACTGGCGAGGACGACGTCGAACGCGTCGATCCCGAGCAGGGCCGGGGCGTCCACCTGATGATCACGCTTTGGGACGACGACACAGGAATCGTCCTCCCGGTCGATACCAGCGCGACGATCCGGATCTTTCAGGATGGCGACCAGATCGGCTCACCCCAGTCGCCCTGGCCAATGATCTCCCAGGAGATGGGCTTTCACTTCGGCGATAACGTTCCCCTCGAGGACGACGGTACCTACACCGTCGAGGTCGAACTCCCGCCGATCCCGACGCACACGACGGGCGACCTCGAGGGTCGATTTACCGACAGCGAAACGGCGACGTTCGAGTTCGAGTACGACCAGGCGTTTCGCGACCAGGTCGTCGGCGGCGTCGAGTATCTCGACGAATCGGAGTGGGGCGAACGCGGCGCACTCGAGCCGATGGACCATGGGCGCGATGACGGACAGCACGGCGACGACCACGACGACGATGGCCACCATCACGACAACGGTCACGTCCCCGACTCCGCGCTGCCGTCCGCCGAGGCGTATCCCGGCACCCGGCTCGAGCCCACCGACGGAGTCGACACCGATCTCCCCCGAAGCGGCGATGCGGCGGTTCTCGTGACGCTGCTCGAGGCCGGCTCCCGGCTTGCCGACGGCGACGAGCAGTATCTGCTCGTCTCGCCACGGACGCCGTACAACCGCGTGCCGCTCGCGGATATGGCCATGTCCGTGACGGTCGACCGCGAGGGCGAACCGGTCGGCGACGCAGACGGGGTCGCCCTCGAGCAGACCATCGACAGCGAGTACGACCTCCACTACGGCGCATCGCTCCCGGCTCTCCAGCCGGGCGACTCGGTCACGGTCACGATCGAGTCGCCGCCACAGGTCGCCCGCCACCAGGGGTACGAGACGGCGTTTCTCGAGATGCCGTCACTCGAGTTCACCGTCCCGGAGGAGTCAGACGCATGACGAGACCGACAGTAGCCCGTCTCTCGGTCGTCCTCGCTGTGGTGTGTGTCTGTACGCTTACTGTCGGCGCGGTCGTCCCAGCGACTGTCGGGGCCGGTGACAGCGTGACCATTTTTTTTCTTGAGCCGAGCGAGGGCAACGCTGACGCCGGTGAGACCGTCACCCTCGAGTTCGTCGTGAGTAGTCACGGGAATTATGTCGGCGAGGGCATCGACCAGCTGTCTGCGACGATCGCGTACGATCCCGATGTCTTCAGTGTGGCTGACGTCGACCACGGGCCAATGCTAGCGGCAGGCGACTCGAATGCGACAGTCGACGGTACCGTCGAAATCGATGACGAGGCGGGACTGGCGACGATCGATCAGGAGCGAACGCCGTCAGGTGACGGAGCGAAAACGACCGACACGGCTGCGACGATTACACTCGAGGTCGCTGAGGACGCTTCATCAACGAACGAAACCGTCGAACTCACGGACGGTTCGGCAATGGACATCAGTGAGTATTCACAGGCGGTCTTTGAACGCGACGCGACGATCACGATCGATGGCACCGATGGTGGGATCGACCCCGTCGCCGGCTTTGCAGTTCCATCGGCGCTGCTCGCGGTCGGTGCGGTGCTGTTGTTCGCCGTCCGTCGGTTGGACTGACCACACCATCGTTGGTCTCCGCCCGGGTCGCTGGCGACGAGTCAGCTAACCGCAATGCCAACGTTGACACGTCCGCGTGTCGGAGACTCGAGTAATGAGTACGGCCGAGGTCGACATCTCACGGACGAAGGCGTGGCTGCTGGCTGCACGGCCCCAGACCTTGCCCGCGGCCGCAGCCCCGGTGATTGTCGGCACGGGGCTTGCGGTCCACGCGGACGTCTTTGCCCCGCTGCCGGCGGTGCTGGCGTTTATCGGTGCGGCGCTGATTCAGATTGGGACCAACTTCGCGAACGACTACTACGATGCGATCAAGGGTGCCGACACGGAGGATCGGGAGGGGTTTACTCGAGTCACGCAGGCAGGAATCATCGCGCCGGAGCAGGTGAAACTGGCGACGATCGTGACGTTCGCGCTGGCGATTCTTACCGGCACGTATCTCGTCTCCGTCGGCGGGCTGCCGATTCTCGTTATCGGGCTGGTGAGCGTTTTCTGTGGCTGGGCCTACACTGGCGGCCCCTACCCACTCGGCTATCACGGACTCGGCGATCCCTTCGTGTTCGTCTTCTTCGGCATCGTCGCCGTGATGGGAACGTTCTACGTCCAGGCCGTAGCCGTCGCCCCCGTTGGACCGCTGCCGACGACGATTCCACCGGGCACGATCACACTCGAGGCGTTCGTCGCCAGCCTCCCGGTGGCCGGCATTTCGACGGCGATCATCGTCGTCAACAACATTCGCGACCGGGAAACCGACGTCGAGGCCGGAAAGCGAACTCTTGCGGTCCGACTCGGCTACCGCTGGAGTCGCGCGGAGTACGTCGCCCTGCTCGCGCTCGCCTACGTCACGCCGCTGTGGTTCTGGCTCGCCGCCGGCTTTGGCCCGACGGTCTTGCTCCCGCTTGTGTCGCTGCCTTACGCTGCCGTCGTCACCCAGACGATTCTGACGCGTACTGATGGCGAGGCGCTCAACCCCGCCCTCGAGGGCACCGGAAAACTCCTCGCGATCTATTCGGTGCTGTTCGCCGTCGGGGTGGTGCTATGACTGACAGAGTCGACGTCAATCGCGAACTCGACTGCAAACTCGAGTACCAGTCGTTTTCGCTCGAACTTGCGAGTCCACTCGAGACGGCCGCCGGAACGATCGATTCGCGTGATGGCTTTCTCGTCCGAATCGTCGCGTCGACTGCCAACGAAGACGAGCAGGCAGTCGGCTACGGCGAAGCCACGCCCCTTGCGGGCTGGACGGAGTCGATCGCGGACTGTGAGGCCGCTCTCGAGCGCGCAAGCGTCGCGATCGAAAATGGGCCAACTGCGGCGCTCGAGGCCGTCGAGGAACAGGTGGCGGCCAGACACGCAGTCACGCTCGCGCTCGCGGATCTTCGAGCCAGCCGGGAGGCGACGCCGCTGTATCGACACATCGGGAGGGGCCCGATGGTCGGCCGGGTGCCGGTCAACGCGACGATCGGTGACGGCACGCCCGACGAGACCGCTCGAGCGGTCAGCGAGGCCGTCGACCGCGGTTTCGACTGTTGTAAAATAAAGGTCGGCGCTCGAGACGTCGAGACGGATATCGAACGGCTCCAGCGGACTCGCACGGCCGTCGGCCCCGACGTCGAACTGCGGGTCGATGCGAACGAGGCCTGGACCTACACCGAGGCGAAAACGGCGCTCGCGGCCTTCGCCGACCTCGACGTCTCGATCCTCGAGCAACCGCTGCCGGCGGGCGCACTCGAGGGCCATGCCGCGCTCCGGGAGTTCGAACCCGGCGAAGGGGTCGCGATCGCCATCGACGAAGGGCTGCTCGAACACGGCGTCGACGCGATCTGTGAGGCGGGCGCAGCCGACGTGCTCGTTCTCAAACCCATGGCGCTCGGCGGGATCGATATCGCTCGACAGATCGCCGCGTGGGTCCAGGAACTCGAGATCACGCCGATCGTGACGACGACGATCGACGGCGTCGTCGCCAGAACGGGCGCGGTCCATCTCGCCGCGTCGATCCCGAACGTGCCGGCCTGCGGGCTGGCCACGGCCTCGTTGCTCGCCGACGATCTGGGTCGCGATCCCGTCTTACTCGAGAAAGGATTGGCGGTCGTCCCGCAGGCGAAGGGCCTCGGCGTCGAGGGGGTGTGGGCCGAGTGATGGGCGAACCGGTCGACTGGCCGACTCGCGATCTGCTCTCCCATCGGGTGGCCGCGACCCCACAACGGACGGCGCTGATCGACGACGAGACGGGAACGACGTGGACCTACCGAGAACTGGATCGTCGGGTCGATCAGGTCGCTGCTTCGCTCGCCGGCCTCGAGACGGATTCCGACCGGCCGCGACTCGGCGTGCTCATGGACACCAGACCCGCGTTCGTCACCGTCTTTTTCGCCGCGATGCGGACGGGGGTCACGATCGTTCCGCTGAACGTCCGCGAAACGGTCGCCGAACTCGCCGGGAAAGTCGACCGAACGGCCCCCGCAGCCGTCGTCTGTGAGGCCGACACCGAGTCGACGGCGCTCGAGGTCGCCGATGCGCTCGACTCCGGCGCGGCGACCGAGTCGCCTGCCGTTCTGACCGTCGACGAGTCAGCCGATGGACGGGCACGACGGTTGTTCGCGAGCGTCGAGGCTGGCGATCCGGACGCCACGCCGACGGTCGACCCCGTCTCGCTCGAGCGCGACGATCCGTTGATGATCATGTTCACGTCGGGCACCGCTGGCGAGCCCAAAGCCGTCCGACTGACCGTCGGCAATCTCGTCGCGAGCGCGACCGCGTCGGCGTTCCGACTGGGCGTCGATCCGGGCGACCGCTGGCTGTGTTGTCTCCCGATGTACCACATGGGTGGGCTGGCCCCCGTCCTGCGGTCGGCACTCTACGGCACGACGGTCGTCGTCCAGCGCTCGTTCGACCGCCACGGGACCGCTCGCATCCTCGAGGAGTATGACATCACGGGTGTCTCGCTAGTGCCGACGATGTGCAAACGGCTGCTCGATGCGGGCTGGGAGCCAACTGATTCGTTGCGATTCGTCCTCCTCGGCGGCGCGCCGGCCTCGAGCGACCTGCTCGAGCGCTGCCAGGCGGCCGGCGTGCCGACACACCCGACCTACGGGATGACCGAGACGGCCTCCCAGATCGCGACGGCGACACCTGCGGAGGCGGCGAGCCACGAGGGGACGGTCGGCCAACCGCTGTTATTTACCGACGTGACGGTCGTCGACGACGCGGGCGAGCCGGTTCCGGCCGGCGAGGCGGGCGAACTCGTCGTTTCCGGGCCGACGGTGACGCCGGGCTATCTCGAGGCCGCGCAAACGGACGCCGCAGTCGGCGCGTACGGGCTCCACACTGGCGACGTCGGCTACGAGGACGAAGACGGGCGACTCTGGGTGCTCAACCGCCGGAGCGACCGGATCGTCACCGGCGGCGAGAACGTCGATCCCGGCGAGGTACTCGAGACGGTTCGTTCCCATCCGGCCGTCGAGGACGCCGCCGTCGTCGGCCTCGACGATTCGGAGTGGGGCGAACGCGTCGGGGCGCTCGTCGTCCCCGCCGACGGCGACGGCCGCGATGGGGACGCCGAACTCGACCTCGAGTCGGTTCTCGAGCACTGCGAGACGCGACTGGCCGGCTTCAAACGGCCGAAGACGATCGGTGTTGTCGATACCCTGCCCCGAACCGCGTCGGGAACCGTTGATCGTGAGGCGGTTCGTGATCGTCTGCGTGAGGCGGGGACCGACGTGTGATCGGGTCTGTTGTCCCGATCTCCCGGTGGTCTCGAAGGGTGGGTCGCGGGGGAGCCGACACTGACCGACAGCAGTGCGTCTGAGCCGTCAGCGGCCACTGTCCGACAGTATAAGTCGATGGCGTTCGTTCTTTCGGCTGTGTGTACACTGACCCTCGCCTGGCAGGTTTTCGACGACGCGCCAGTGGCAGTCGCCGCCAACCGAGACGAGGCCCTCGAGCGCGAGTCGGTTTCTCCCGGCGTCTACCGTGAGGAGCCGTTGATCGTCGCTCCCAGAGACGCCGAAGCCGGCGGCACGTGGATCGGTTACAACGAACACGGCGTCTTCGCTGGCATTACGAACAAGTGGACCGACGCCGACCTCGCCGCCGAGCGATCGCGTGGCCTGCTCGTCGCCGACGTGCTCGCTGCCGAGTCCGCGGCGGCAGCGGCCGAAACGATCGAGGCGGCAACCGAGACGGACGAGTACGACGCGTTCAATCTCGTCGTCGCCGACGAGTCGGCTGCCTACTGCTACCAGTGGAACGGCACTCTCTCACGCATCGACTTCGAACCCGGTGTGCAGGTCATTGTTAATGCCGCAGTCAACGACACCGTCCAGCTCCCGTCGGATCACCTCGTTGTTGCTCGCGAACAGGCCGATAACGCCCTCGCGGTCCGTGAGACGCTGGCGGTCGAGGACGGCGAGTCAGTCTCGACGTGGCTCGAGCGCGCCGGCGACGTCCTCGGCGATCACGAGTACGGCGTCTGTCTCCACCGCAACGGATTCGGCACGAAATCGTCGTCGCTGATCGCCCTCGGCCCCGAGACGACGCAGTATGCGTTCGCGCCGGGCCCACCCTGTGAGACGGCGTACGAACCCGTCGCCCTCGAATCGAAGACGGACACGAGTCCGTCCGCGGTCGAGGCAGATTGCGACGTCGAAGGGCACATTTAAGCGCCTCGATGTGCCTCGTACGTACATGGACGCACTCCTGCCTGTAGCGACGAGTACGGAGAGGTGGTCACCGTGAGCGTTTCCGCGATCGAAGCCGAACTCTCCGAAGATGAACGGGCCGGACTCGAACTCGTTCGCCAGACCGGTGGCATTCACCAGAGCGACTTCTGGAAGGAACTGGACGTCTCCTCGCGAAAGGGCAGCCGGATCGTCGAGTCGCTCGTCGAGAAGGAACTGGTCAATCGAGAGGAGACGGTGTACGACGGCCACAACACCTACCACATCACGCCGACCGCACGCGATCTTGACTTTACCCTGCTGATGGCTGGCGATATGCTCTCGCCGTTTATCGGCGAAGAAGAAGTCGATCCCAACAGCGACGCCTTCTCGCAGTGGATCATGAATCTCGCGTACGAACAGTAATTCAACTGACGAGACGTTTTTCGACGGATTCGGCCGACACGACGTTTGCCGACGGCTTTCTCGATGAGACCTTCGAGAGCAGTCGCAAAAGAGCCGCGGCTCGGTCGCGTTACTCGAGTGCGCTCGCGGTACGGATCAGGCGCTCTTCGCCAAACGCCGGGCCGACGAGTTGGAGGCCAACGGGGAGGCCGTCGGTCTCGCCGGCGGGTACCGAGATTGCGGGCAGGTCGGCGAGGTTGACGGGGACGGTGTTCGCGTCGGCGAGATACATCTGGAGCGGATCGTCGAGGCTCTCGCCGAGTTCGAACGGTGGGATCGGCATCGTCGGCGAGGCGAGCACGTCGGCCTCGTCGAGCGCCTCGTCGAAGTCCTGTTTGACCCACGCGCGAGCGTCCTGGGCCTTCTTGTAGTACTTGTCGTGGTAGCCAGCCGAGAGCGCGTAGGTGCCAAGCAGAATGCGGCGTTTGACCTCGTCGCCGAACCCGTCCTCGCGGGTCTGGGCGAAGGTCTCGTTCCAGTTGCCCTCAGCGTCGGCGTCGTGACCGTAGCGAACGCCATCGAACCGCGCGAGGTTCGACGAGGCCTCCGACATCGCGATCACGTAGTAGGCTTCGACGGCGTGTTCGACGGAGGGCAGCGAGACTTCGTGGTATTCCGCGCCCTGTGCCTCGAGGTCGGCGATGGCGTCCCAGAACGTCTCGACGACGCCCTCGTCGGCGCCCTCGAGCAGTTCCGTGGGGACGCCGATCTGGAGCCCATCGACGTCGCCAGTGGCGGCGTCGGCGTAGCTCGAGTCATCACCTTCGCTTCGAGTGGTCGCGTCCCGGTCGTCGCTGCCAGCGATGACGTCGAGGAGTCGGGCGGCATCTTCGACGGATCGGCCGAATGGACCGATCTGTTCCAAGCTGTTGGCGTAGGCGACGAGCCCGTAGCGCGAGACCAGTCCGTAGGTGGGCTTGATTCCGACGACTCCACAGAACGCGGCGGGACAGCGGACCGACCCGCCCGTATCGGAGCCGAGCGCGACGTCGGCCTCGCCCGCAGCGACGGCGGCGGCCGAGCCACCCGACGAGCCGCCGGGGACGTGGCCCGGTGCAGCCGGGTTATCCGTCGGCCCGAAATGTGAGGTTTCGGTCGTCGTCCCCATCCCGAACTCGTCCATGTTCGCCTTGCCGACGATGGTTGCGCCAGCCTCCTTGAGCCGCGAGACGACCGTCGCGTCGTACGGTGGAACGTACTCCTCGAGCATCCGCGAGCCACAGGTCGTCCGGACGCCTTCGGTCGAGATGTTGTCTTTGACCGCGACGGTCGTGTCCGCGAGCGGACCGCTCTCTGCGCCGTCGATCGTCTCCTCGGTAATAAAGATCTTATCCGACATGATCAGGATACGTTCGGGCCTTTGAAGTAGCCGTCTTCGGTTTCAGAAGCGTTCTCGAGGGCCGCCTCGCGCTCGAGCGAGCCGTGGACCTCGTCGGGTCGCATCACATTCGTCAAGTCGGCCTCGCGGTCGACCTCTGGCACCTCGTCCAGCGTCTCGAAATACTCGAGGATGTCCGCAAACTGTCGCGTGAACTGGTCGACCTCGTCGTCGTCGAGGCCGACGCGAGCCAGTTCCGCGACGTGGCGGACCTCCTTGGGACTGACGGCGTCGTCGCTCATGCTTGCTCGCACTTGCCAGTAGGGAGTAAGGGTTTCGATAGCGAAACGTTCGACCGAGGGCAGCGGGCCGTAGCGGCCCGTTCGTCTCCCGATACTATCGAAGAATTTAAGTGACGGCGAGACTATGATACCGTCCACGATAGAGCGTTTTCCAGCGATCGTTGTGACCCAACACAATGACAGATACCACGATTCGAACGCGGAGCGGTGAGCGAAGCCAGCGTGAGTCGACTGAGTCGCGTGAGCGAACGCCAGAACGCGAGCAGTGTCCGGAGTGTGGCGGCCGGCTCGTCTCCGATGCCGAACACGCCGAAACCGTCTGTGACGACTGTGGACTCGTCGTCGAGGAAGGTGAGATCGATCGCGGTCCCGAATGGCGTGCGTTCGACGCCAGCGAGAAAGACGAGAAATCCCGCGTCGGTGCTCCGACGACGAACATGATGCACGATCAGGGGCTCTCGACGAACATCGGCTGGCAGAACAAAGACGCCTACGGGAAATCCCTCTCGAACCGCCAGCGCCAGAAGATGCAGCGACTCCGGACGTGGAACGAACGGTTCCGGACTCGCGACTCCAAAGAGCGCAACCTCAAACAGGCACTCGGCGAGATCGACCGCATGGCGTCGGCGCTTGGTCTCCCCAAAAACGTCCGCGAAACGGCCTCGGTCATCTATCGGCGCGCCCTCGAGGAGGATCTGCTGCCGGGTCGATCGATCGAAGGCGTCGCCACGGCCTCGCTGTACGCCGCCGCCCGGCAGGCCGGCACACCACGCAGCTTAGACGAGATCGCGGCTGTCAGCCGCGTCGAGAAAGACGAGATCGCCCGCACCTACCGCTATGTCATCCGGGAACTCGGCCTCGAGGTCCAGCCGGCCGATCCCGAAAGCTACGTGCCACGATTCGCCAGCGACCTCGACCTCTCGGACGAGACCGAACGCCGCGCTCGCAGCCTCCTGGCGACGGCCAAGGAAACCGGGATTCACAGCGGCAAGTCACCGGTCGGCCTCGCCGCCGCCGCCGTCTACGCCGCCGCCTTGCTGACCAACGAGAAAGTCACCCAGAACGACGTCAGCGACGTCGCCAGCATCTCCGAAGTCACCATCCGCAACCGGTATCACGAGTTGCTCGAGGCCGAAGACGACGCCCCGGCCTGACCGGGTCAGCTCGGTGCCGACGCGCGTCGGCAACGTGTTTTTGACTCGCGGTATGCTGTGGTTACCTGTCTCCAGACGATGATACTCACAGCATACTGAATATCACCGCTCATGATCGGTCTCGTATGCGCTGTGACAACTGTGACTCGGCAGAGGTTGCCTACACGCTGACGACCCACGTCTCGAACGAGCCCGACACGCAGATCGACCTCCATTTCTGCTCGAGTGATTGTCTCCGTGTCTGGACCTGACCCCAACCGGTATTACGCCCACCGTCGCCACACAAGATATGGAATCGCGTTCGGCCGAGTGCCTCGAGACGGATGCGACACTGCTGTCGACGGTCGAGGCGGAATCCACCGTGAGACGTATCAATGGAGTTCGGATCCACGTCGTCGAAGCTGGAGATGACGCCGATCCGCTGGTCGTCTTGCTCCATGGCTTTCCCGAGTTCTGGTACGGCTGGCGACACCAGATCGAACCGCTCGTTGACGCGGGCTACCGGGTCCTCGTTCCCGACCAGCGAGGGTACAATCTGAGCGATAAACCGGCGGGAGTCCGAGCATATCGAATCCGTGAGTGCTCGCGGGACATCGTCGCACTCGTCGCCAGCGAGGGTCGCGATCAGGCTCACATCGTTGGCCACGACTGGGGTGGTATGGTCGCCTGGGAGCTCGCACTTCGGTACCCGTCCGTGGTCGATCGACTCGGAATCGTCAACGCGCCCCATCCGGGCGTCTATCGCCACCATCTCCGTTCGAATCCAGACCAGCTGCGCCGGAGCTGGTACGTGTTCGTGTTCCAGCTTCCGTGGATCCCGGAACTCGCCTGTCGCCGCGACGACTTTTCCTTGCTCGAGCGGGCGCTTCGGGAGACCGCCGCACCGGAGACGTTCGCCGAATCGGAGCGAAAACACTATCGCGCTGCCTGGGACCGAGACGGTGCACTCACGGGTATGATACACTGGTATCGCGCGGCGGCCCGGTATCCGCAGCCACTGCCGAGCGAACAAGTCGACGCCCCCACGATGATCGTCTGGGGCGAGAATGACACGGCACTGACGACCGAACTGGCAGTCGACAGCGACCAGCACTGTCCGATCAGCCGTCTCGAACTCCTCCCAGCGACGAGCCATTGGGTGCAACACGAGCGGCCGACACAGTTGTCCGAGCTACTGTGTGACTGGCTGTCGCTTGCCAGCTGATCTGTTGGCTGTCGTGTCCAGTTCGACAAACGGCTGTGGGACGGAGTCGAATGTCTCGAGTTGTCAAGCTTCCCAGGAGCTGGGAACTGAGGGTACTCTATTCGGCAGCACGGGTATATACCATCGAACGAAACCGTTCGTATGGCTCAGGCGACACTCACACTCACGATGCCCGAACAGGTCTGGATCCAGCAGCTGTCGACGGCGTATCCGACAACGACCTTTCGGGTGCTTGCAGCCGTCCCCGGCTCCGAGACCGGGTTCGCGCTCGTCCGAATCTCTGGCCCCGAAGTCGCCGACGTGGTCGCGGACATGCGCGACCATCCCCAGATTCTCGAGGTCACGCTCGCCCAGTCGAGCAACAACGAGGCGACAGTTCATTTCGAAACGACGGCCCCACTGTTGTTGTTCTCTGCACGGGAGTCGGGGATCCCAATCGAACTCCCCGTTGAGATCGTCGACGGCGAGGCGACGATCGAGGTCACCGGCTCGCGGGACCGCCTCGCCGAACTCGTCGACCAGTTCGAGCGATACGGCCTTAGCTACCGAATCGAACACGTCCGTGAGCGACTCCACGAGAGTCAGTTGCTCTCGGATCGACAGCTCGAGGTCGTCGTGGCCGCCGTCGAAGCGGGCTACTACGACACACCCCGGCGCTGTTCGTTGACGGAGCTTGCAGACCATCTGGGGATCGCGAAATCGACCTGCAGCGAGACACTCCACCGGGCCGAGGAGGGAATCATCAAGCGGTTCGTCGATGATCTCCCGGATTTCGATTCCGAGGAGTCACTCGAAGACCAACTCGCGAGCAGTTGAGACTGTCGGCGGAACCGTCCGCTCGAACGGCTCGAAAACCAGTGTGAGAGCTGTCGGGTTCGGTACCAATCTGAGACACCGTTCCTGTCTCAGACTATCAACCGTCTCCGTCGGATCGAGCGGCTCGTCTGTCTCTTTTTATTTTATATATACACGAATATGTTCGCATCCATTCTCATGTCGTGGAAATCAAGTCTATACTTCAACCGTATCTAGTTGTGAGTCCGGGGTAGAGGATCCACATATGACCGTATTTAACTACGTGTCGGCGCGTAACTACTTTGTATCGAACGGATTCTCGTCCGGAGGTGTTCGACCAGAATGAGCACGGACGATGAATCATTCCACCCGCTCGGTAACGAGTGGGAAGGCGAACTCGAGGAGATGCTCGATGACACCGAGTACGACAGCGACCTGGGGATGAAGATGGCCCAGGACGCGATGCGGGTCACGAAAGGTGAGCTCTCCGAAGCCGAATTCCACGAGATGTATCACGACGACGTGATGGAGGAGTTCGGCGTCGACGACCGCCCAACCGAAGCAGCCTACGAGCAGGCCCAAGAAGAACAGAAGGGGACTGCGACTCGGATGCTCGAGGCCTTCGAGGGCGACGGCGAAGAGAGTCGCCGCGAGACGATGAAGAAGATGGGTGTCGGTGCGGCGGCCGTCGGACTCGGTGCGTGGGGCACCGTCGACGACGGTCCCGAGGCGAACCTCGCCGCGGCCGACGACCACTCAAGCTACGGGAAAGTCGAAAACGACGGCACCCAGCTCGGGATGGTTATCGACCTCGAGCGCTGTGACGGCTGTCTCTCCTGTGTCGCTGCCTGTCAGGAAGAGAACCAGACCGACCAGGGTGTCAACTGGATGTACGTCCTCGACTACGAGGAACCCGACGGGGACAACTCCGGGTCGCGAAACCGACTCGTCCGACCGTGTCAGCACTGTACTGACGCACCCTGTGAGAAGGTCTGTCCGACGACGGCCCGTCACACCCGCGACAAGGACGGCCTCGTCCTGACCGACTACGACGTCTGTATCGGCTGTCGCTACTGTCAGGTTGCCTGTCCCTACGGTGTCAACTACTTCCAGTGGGACGAACCATCGGTCTCGACGGACGAGATCAAACAGACGGCAGATGACATGGGCATGGACGGCGATCACATGACCGATCACCGTGATCGCTGGGTCGACAGCCGTGCCCCCCGTGGTGTGATGAGCAAGTGTACCATGTGTCCGACCCGACAGGACGGGCACATGGGTGACGAGAAGGTCGGCACGACGGCCTGTGAGGACGCCTGCCCGCCCGAAGCGATCAACTTCGGCGACATGAACGACCCCGAGAGCAAACCACAGCAGTACCTCACGAACGTTGTTCAGACCCGTGCAGAGCGCATGGTCGACGGCCAGAGTCCCAACCGCGAGAACGTCCAGGAGTCCTATAACTTCCTCGAGGGCGACGTCGAACTGCTCGAGATGGAGTATCTCGAGGACGGCGACCACGACGAGATCCAGGCTGCCCTGTTCATCCAGGGCGAACTCGCCGAGAGCGAGCTGACGCTCGAGGACGAGGAACTCCGCGAGGTCGTCATCGACATCATCGGTGATGCTGATGCGCTCGCCGAACTCGAAGATGAGGAACTCGGCACGCTCGCCGACGTCCTGCTCGGCGATGCAAGCGAAGGCGACGTCGATTCGGACGACCTCGACGCTGCCAACACGGCGATCGACGCCGTCATCACGGACGCCGAAGAGGGCGTTCAGGCCGTCGTCGACCGCTACGAATCCCGCGAGATCACGCCTGCTGAAGTCGAAGAGTCGCTGGCGCTGCTCGACGGCGAAGAGGAGCCGTGGGTGTCCGAAGCGGGGATCACCGACGAGGGGAGCGCCCAGAACGTGCTCGAAGCCTACGCCGGCGGCGAAGCGTCGACGTTCAAACTGCTCGAAGACGTCGGGACGAACCCGAACGTCACGTACATCGGCAACGAACCCGGTCCAGAGGCCGAGCAGGTCGAAGGCCCCGTTGCCTACTCCGACATCGGCGGAACGGACAACCGCAAAGATGTCCTCGACGAGAAGACTGTCGGTGACGCCGGGGTGAGTCTATGAGTACCAAGACGCCATCCGAGGCGGACATCCTCCGGCCGGTCAATAACGTCTCGAAGAAGTACTTCATGCTGTTCGGTGCCGCTGCGCTGGCACTCGGTGCCTTCCTCGTCGCCTGGATGTACCAGTTGGCAAACGGGATGGCCGTCACCGGCCTCTCGGACTGGGGTTCCGGTGGCGGTGTGACGTGGGGGCTGTACATCGGCGCGTTCATCTGGTGGGTCGGGATCGCTCACGGGGGGATCATCCTCTCGGCTGCGGTTCGCCTGCTTGATATGGATCGATACATGCCAGTTGCACGACTGGCCGAACTGCTGACGATCGCTGGCCTCTCGGCGGCTGGCTTCTACATTCTGGTCCACATGGGTCGTCCGGACCGAATGGTCACGAGCGTGCTCGGTCACTACCACATCACGGTCAACAATTCGCCGCTGGTGTGGGACGTGACTGTCATTACGGCGTACTTCGTGCTGACGGCGACGTACCTCGCACTGACGCTTCGGTACGACATCACGCGACTGCGTGATCAGCTGCCGGACCACTTCGAACCGTTCTACAAGGTCATGACCCTCGGCTACACCAAAGACGAAGACGAAGTCGTCGAGCGGATGGTCTGGTGGCTCGCACTTGCGATCATCATCATGGCACCGCTCTTGCTTCACGGCGGTGTGATTCCGTGGTTGTTCGCAGTGCTCCCTGGCATGCCCGGCTGGTTCAGTGCCGTGCAGGGGCCACAGTTCCTGACCATCGCACTGACCTCCGCGATCAGCGGCGTCATCATCGTCGCCGCTGCGTTCCGTCGTGCCTACGACTGGGACCACATCATGACCGACGATGTCTTCCGCGGGCTGCTCCTGTGGCTCGGATTCTTCTCCCTGCTGTTCCTCTGGCTGCAGCTCCAGCAGAACGTCGTCGGCCTGTTCAAGGCCCCGGTCAACGTCGGCGTCGCACAGCAGGCGACGCTTGCTCATCCGCTCTACCAGCTCTCGATGGGCCTGGTCTTCTTGACGCTCGCGTTCATCTTCGCGCAGACGATCCGTCCATCGCTGTTCTCGAGGACGCGAGCCATCGTCGCTGCATTCGCAGTGCTCACGGGAACCCTGATCGAAAAGATCTTGTTCGTCGTCGAGGGCTTCTTCCATCCGACGTTCGAGATTTACGCTGCAACGCCCGGTGAGTACTTCCCAAGTGCGATCGAGTGGCTCTCGCTGGTCGGCACGACGGGACTGGTCGTGTTGATCTTCCTCGTCGTCTCCAAGCTCGTTCCCGTGGTCGAACTCCACGCGGTCGAACACCTCCGTGGCGATCACGGACATGGCCACGACACGGATGAATCCGAGACGACCAAGGAGGTGAAAGCATGAGTACTGCACTTCCAGCACTGATGGATGCCGTCCTCTACCACGGCTACAGCGGCACTGAAGGACTGACCGGCTTTCCGAACATCGGGACCTACCTGATCTTCGCGGTCATCCTGGTGCCGGTTTACATCATGGTCATCTCGTGGTTCGCCGGCGACCCACGCGATACGAAGACCGGAATGCTCGGTGTCTCCTACCTCATCGGTATCACCGCGCAGATGTGGATCGGGATGTTCATCCTGACCGTCATCATCGGTATCGTCTTCTACGGCGGGATGCCGGAGCCGCTCGGTGCGTCCGGACCGTCCGTTGACTCACCGATCTTCGGCTTCCTGTAAGTCACTCGGTGTAACTGGATCGGCTCCCGACGAACCGATTTTTCGTCTCGTTTTTTGCCTCGACGTTCCAGAACTCCGAGACGGTAGCCATGACTCTTGATAGCTATCGTGGCATCTGTTATCATGATCACCCTGCACACTCAGGGGAAATCACCACCAATCCGGATCACAAATCGTGCGTATGACATATTCGACCGCGCTGGCGACAGTCCTCTACCACGGGTACGAGGGCACTGCAGGGTTGACTGGGTTTCCCAATGACGGGACGTACATTATTTTCGCCGTCATCTTGCTTCCTATCTACGTTATGCTCGTCGCGTGGTTCGCTGGCTCTCCCCGAGAGACGAAAACGGGACTGCTCGGGGTCTCGTATCTGGTCGGCATCGCGACGAGCATGTGGGCCTCCATGCTCGTCCTGACGGTGTTGATCGGCATCATCTTCTACGGTGAGTTGCCGGGAGTCTAACACGCCGCGGATCCGTTGTTTGCCCGATCCGGCGAGTGCGTGATTCGGTTCCCAAACCATCACACGTATCCCGTTTGGACACCATATTACCGAGTAACGCACTCCACTCCTATGAGTATCACAGAACACGAACTCAAGATCGAACTCGAGGGAATCGAAGATCCGGACATCGGCGAGGATATCGTCTCGCTCGGGTTGATCAACGACGTCACCATCGAGGATGAGACCGCTCGGATCTCGCTGGCGCTGAACGCGCCGTATGCACCCTCGGAGATGGAACTCGGCAACCGGATCCGTGAAGTCGTCAGCGAGGCCGGACTTACGGCGGATCTGCGAGCACACGTCGGCTCGGAACACGGGTTCGACGACGAGGTCCTTCCTCGAGTACGCAACGTTATCGCGGTCTCCTCTGGGAAGGGTGGGGTTGGCAAGACGACGATCGCCGCGAACCTTGCGGCGGGCCTCGAAAAACGCGGTGCCATGGTTGGCCTGCTCGACGCCGACATTCACGGGCCGAACGTGCCACGGATTCTGCCGGTCGAGAGCGAACCCGGTGTCACGCCGAGTGAGGATATCGTGCCGCCCCGCTCCGATGGCGTCCGGGTCATCAGCATGGGCTTTATGATGGAAGACGAGGACGATCCCGCGATTCTTCGCGGCCCGATGGTCAACAAGTTCATGCTGAAGTTCCTCGAGGGCGTCGAGTGGGGCCGTCTCGACTACCTCATCGTCGACCTGCCGCCGGGTACCGGTGATGCGACGCTGAACCTGTTGCAGTCGATGCCCGTGACCGGATCGGTCGTCGTCACGACGCCTCAGGAGATGGCCCTCGACGACACCCGGAAAGGCATCCAGATGTTCAACAAACACGACACGCCGGTGCTTGGCGTCGTCGAAAACATGAGTTCGTTCGTCTGTCCGTCCTGTGGCGACGAACACGGCCTGTTCGGCACCGAAGGGGCACAGACCATCGTCGACAAATACGACATCCCGCTGCTCGGCCAGATCCCGATCCACCCCGACTTCGGTGCCGAGGGCAGTGAGGGAGCACTCGTCAAAGACGACTCGAGTCCGGTCCAGGAGACCGTCGAGGAGTTCGTCGCAGAGGTCTCCGATCGCATTGGCGAGGTCAACCGCCGGACGGTCGCGAAAAACGTCGGTAGCGGGGAGCCGGACAACGCGCTTCCGACCGAAACGGAAGACTAGTCTCTCGACTGGGCGATACGATTTTGATCGAAACTCGAGTACAGCGTGTCAGCTCTCTGTTTCGAGTTTCCACTCGAGTGTTACCGTGATTTTCTCACGGGGTCCACCGAGCATTGGCGAGCGCTCTTCGACTTCGATCCCGTACTCGAGTTCCGGCGGTGGTGACAGCGTCAACAGCTTGTTGCCGACGCGAACCTCCGCGGGACCCTCACTCCGAATTTCCTGTGCGAGTTCCTGTACCAGATCAGCGGCTTCGTCCCGTGAAACCTGTTCGTCGTGATCGGTCGTCTCTGCCATAGGAGACGGCCACCGAGCGGACATAAATAGGTTGGCGGCGATTCAGCAGGGATGGTACTGTTCGCGGGGAGCTGGCAGTTGAAGCTGCTCTCGAGAACGAGTGATCGACACGAGCAGCGACACGGCCGCTGAGGTCGGCTTCGACGCCATCTCTCACTCCGTTGGCGGAACCGGTTCGTCCTCGAGCAGCGAACGGATGTATTTCGTAACGTGGTCGTCGATCCGGCGTTTGTACCCGGCCTGTCGGGCGAGGCGATCGAGTTCGCGGGCGACGAGGCTGCCGTACTGGACGGCCTTTTTGTCCCGCATGGCGACTTCCTCGGGGAGCACGTCGGCAGCGACGAGTCGAAGCGCGCGTTTGCGTACGGTCTCGTCGGCCAGCAACGAATCGGGCAGTCGCAGTGCGGCGTCGACGACGGCGTCGTGGAGCACGGGCGCAACTGGCTCGAGTCCCGTCGCCTCGATTGCGTGGATATCGCGGGGGAGTTGGTCGGGCAGCGTTTCGATCCCCTCGCGAACGGCTCCGCGGGTCGTCTCGGCGTCGACGCGGTGGTCGAGGCGAACGACTTTCTCGTAGCCGCCGAACAGTTCGTCGGCCCCCTGTCCCACCGCCAGCGCGTCGAAGCCTTCGGCGGCAACGTGTTCGCCGACGAGATACAGCGGCAGGGCGATCTGGACGTCCATCGCGTTCGTTCGGCCGATCGCGCGGGCGACGTCGGGAACGGCACGCTCGAGGTCTGCCGGCTCGAGTTCGACGACGGTCAGCTTGCGTCCCATCGCGTCGGCGGCTGTTCGGGCAGCCTCGACGTCGTGGCTGTCGGGGAAGCCAACGACGAACAGCGGCGCGTCCAGCAGTTCGGCGACCAGCGCGGAGTCGACACCGCCGGAGAAGGCGACTGCGACCTCACGGTCGCTCTCTCGAGCCACATCGGTTGCTGTCCGAATCGCACTCGAGAGGGTCTCGAGTGCCGCGTCGTGGTCCGTCTCGAGCGGCGGCTCGGGAAGCGTCCACTGTCGCTCGGGATCGGCGTCGGCCGGAGTTAGATCCAGCGTCGACCCCGGTGGGAGCAGTTCGGGCGACTCGAGGGATGTGGGCTCGAACGCCCACTGGGCGGCCGCGGGACTCGCCACAGTACGATCGGCGTCGACGTACAGCGGCACCCGGCCGAGGACGTCACGGACGAGTAGCCCGTCGAGTTCGCCGGCAAAGCCGACCGTCCCCGGTAACGGCTCGCCGTGCTCGAGCGCTCGACGGACGGTTTCGGCGTCGGCACCGCGTACTGTCGGGCTCATCGAAACAGCCCCAGAAAGCCGTTTCTGACCCGTCGTGAGACGCCACCGGCAGCCTGCCGGAAGCTGATCCGCCACGGCGTTCGTTTGCCTTCGACGGAGGTTCGACCATCGCGGATCGCCTCGAGGATCGCGTCGGCGGAGCGGTCGTCGGCGTCGACGCGGGTGACGGCTTGGCCGACCATCTCGCTGATGTGTGCGTCGCTGCCAGCAGTCATCGGCAGCTCACGGGATTTCGCAAAGCGCTCGGCCTGGCGGTTCGCCCGGCCGGTCAGCAGCCGGGAGTTGTAGATCTCGATCGCATCGCCCTCGGCGAGTTCGTCGCGGGACACGCGAGCCATCACGCCGTGGCGTGACTCCTGGAATGGATGTGGGATCACCGCGAGCCCACCCTGGTCGTGGATCGCCTCGAGGGTCGATGCGTAGGAGAGGCCGGGCGGGACCGCCTCCTCGAGTCCAAAGCCCAGAATGTGGCCGGCCTTGCTCGAGATTTCCATCGCCGGAATGCCGACCAGTCCGTACTCGGGGGCGCGTTCGGCGGCGGCGAGGCTGGCGTCGATTTCGTCGTGGTCGGTCACGGCGATCGCGTCCAGGCCGACGGCGTCTGCCTGTTCTAAGATCAACTCGACCGGGTCACGACCGTCATAGGACAACGATGAGTGAGCGTGGAGTTCAACCGACAGCACGTGTATGACTCACGGTTAGGGTGGATCGATCAAAAACACCCCGGTCCGTGTCGTCCGTCCCTGCATTCGAGTTGTGACCGGTGAGACGCCTACTCGCTGGTGTCTAACTCGACTAACTCGAGTGATCGATCCAGATGACAGATCTCGTGTGGCGGGTCGCCGAGGATGTCCCGAATGCGATACTCCTCGTCGAACTCGACGGCGTCGGGTTCGCAGTACTCGTGGCTCGGGCAGTCGACGTACGGACAGGGACCGGGCAGACTCGTTTTGCTGCCGGCGAACGCGCCTTTCGAGGTGATGTTCGCGCGTACGGAGACGGGTTCGACTTCGACTGCGCGGACGCCGCCGTCGTGCATCGCACACTCGAGTGTCTGTGCGTTTTCCCGGATGGATGTGATTCGATACTTGGTATCCGTCTCGAGATTGAGACACTGGCTCCGATAGGGACAGCCGGCACAGCCGTCGGCTTCGCCGTGGTAGACGAACTCGGTGCCCGGCTCGGCGAGCCGCGTACCGACGAGCGTAACAGTAGACATGGTGGTGAGTAGTTTCCGGCCGCGGTTAAGACTCACGTCCGGGCGAGCCGTCGCTCGAGTCACGCATGTCGAGTCACGTCGTTTCGGAATCGGCGCACCCGTCTCCCTCGGACCCGGTCAACGCGTCTAATCGGTCAAAGTACGTCTCACGGGGAACTTGGTAGCAGCCGCGGTAGTCGATTTCACCGTCGTCAAACGCTCGGGCACGCTCGAGGGCGCGGGCAACGGCGTCGTTCCGTGTCGGGAACCGTTCGTTTGCGGCGATGACGTCGGGTTCGAGATAGAGGGTGACATACCAGTCGGTGTCGTCGGCTCGACTGGTCGGGTTCGTCCCCGGGCGACGGGTTCGCTTGCCGTGGGTCACGTACAGCGTGGGGAGACAGGCCGCGGGAAAGTCGTCGCCGTTGAAAACGTCCGGCCGGTAAGCAAGCACGAGGCGGCCGTCATCGCCGTGGCTCCAGATTTCCCAGCCGTCCACGAGCGCTTCGCGGATGCGTTCGGCGTCGTCGATCGGCGTGTCGGTCATACCCTAGATACCGCTGGCATCCGTATATACTGTCGACATCCGTGGGCTGCGCGCCGACCGCGCGCGAGCATTCCCGGCCATTGCAGGCCGGCAATTTATATGCCACTCGGCCGAACAAGCTGCACGGTAGCAAGTAACAGTCTACTATTCTGGCGGTATTTGCCTGTAATAAGATCCTAATAAATATCTTTTGGGGCCAAATTTAAGTAGCTGGATTACTCACTCATTAAATACTATCGGTATCCGTCCGATGGACCGATCCACCCCGCGTCCGTCCCCGACGCATCGTTGCTCATGTCCGTGATACGGGCGTCCGCGACGATAACGTGGTGGTCGATCACATATGACACGACAGACTGCCGCCCGCTGCGGTTCGGAACGCACTGCGAGCCTGCCACTCGACGTGCCACCCGAACGTCGCAGTCCCGTGTGTCTGTCGGGAATGCAGTTCGACGGATACCGACTGTTCGGCCACGATGCCACGGCTGGCCGACCGACGTCCGCTTCAGAACCGTCCACCTGGGACGATGCAGACGGGGGAACCCGCAACTGGCAATGATACCATGACCGGTGACATCGAGACACTCGAGACGCTCAGTACGGATTACAAGGAATCGATGCCCGCAGACCTGCGGGAAACCAAGTCCTTCGACTGGTACCTCGAGGCGCTGTACGAGGATCCAAAAATCACTCGCAACGCCCACCAGCGAGTCGCGGATATGTTCGACTACTACGGGACGACCTACGACGAGACCGAGGGGATGGTCGAGTACCTCCTCGCCTCGGAGGACCCGCTGAACGACGGTGAGAACACGTTCTACGGGAAGGTGATCCATCAGTCGATCCACGAATTCGTGAACAAAGTCAAGTCGGGTGCCCGCCGACTCGGGCCGGAACGGCGGATCAAACTCCTGCTTGGACCGGTCGGCTCCGGGAAATCCCACTTCGACAAGCAAGTGCGCAGATACTTCGAGGATTACACGCTCCGCGATGAGGGGCGGATGTACACCTTCCGCTGGTCCAACCTTTGTGACGTCATCAAAGACCAGGACCCCGCTGACGACACCGTCCGATCACCGATGAACCAGGATCCGCTCGTCCTTCTGCCCGTCGAACAGCGCCAGCACGTGATCGACGACGTAAACGAGCGTCTGGACGCGCCGTACACCATCCAGAACGAGCAGGCGCTGGACCCGGAAAGCGAGTTCTACATGGACAAGCTGCTGGCGTACTACGACGACGACCTGCAGGCCGTCCTCGAGAACCACGTCGAGATCATCCGGCTCGTCGCCGACGAGAACAAGCGCCAGGGCTTAGAGACGTTCGAGCCCAAGGACAAGAAAAACCAGGACGAAACCGAACTGACGGGAGACGTCAACTACTCGAAGATCGCTATCTACGGCGAAAGCGACCCGCGCGCGTTCGATTACTCCGGCGCGTTCTGTAACGCAAACCGCGGGATCTTCTCCGGTGAGGAGTTGCTCAAACTCCAGCGGGAGTTCCTCTATGACTTCCTGCATGCGACCCAGGAGCAGACGATCAAGCCGAAAAACAACCCGCGGATCGACATCGACCAGGTGATCGTCGGCCGGACGAACATGCCCGAGTACAAGGACAAGAAAGGCGACGAGAAGATGGAAGCCTTCAATGACCGCACCAAGCGGATCGACTTCCCGTACGTCCTGTCCTACGAAGACGAAGCCCAGATCTACAACAAGATGTTGAACAACGCCGACGTCCCCGACATCAACGTCGAGCCACACACGCTCGAGATGGCGGGGCTGTTCGGCGTCCTCACGCGAATCGAGGAACCCGACACCGAGACGATCGATCTGCTCTCGAAAGCGAAGGCGTACAACGACGAGATCGACGAGGGCGACGACATCGACGTCAAAAAACTCCGCGAGGAAGCCGCCGCGAAAGCCGAGATCGGCGAAGGGATGGTCGGGATCTCGCCGCGGTTTATTGGCGACGAGATCGCCGAGGCGATCATGGACTCGAAACACCGCCAGCGCGGCTTCCTCTCGCCGCTGACGGTGTTCAACTTCTTCGAGGAGAACTTAGAGCACCACGGCTCGATCCCCGAGGACAACTTCGAGAAGTACTACCGCTACCTCGAGACCGTCCGCGAGGAGTACAAGGAACGCGCCATCGAGGACGTCCGTCACGCACTGGCCTACGACCTGGACGAGATCCAGCGCCAGGGCGAGAAGTACATGGACCACGTGATGGCCTACATCGACGACGACACGATCGAAGACGAGCTTACGGGTCGCGAACAGGAACCCGACGAGACGTTCCTCCGAAGCGTCGAGGAGAAACTCGACATCCCCGAGGACCGCAAGGAGGACTTCCGCCAGGAAGTGAGCAACTGGGTCTCCCGGCGCGCTCGCGAGGGCGAGGCGTTCAACCCACAGGACAACGAACGCCTGCGCCGTGCCCTAGAGCGCAAGCTCTGGGAGGACAAGAAACACAACATCAACTTCTCGGCGCTGGTCAGCGCCAACGAGTTCGACGACGACGAGCGCTCGTCGTGGATCGACGCGCTGATAGAACAGGGCTACTCCGAGGACGGGGCCAAAGAGGTACTCGAGTTCGCCGGCGCGGAGGTCGCCAAAGCAGAGATCGAAGACTAACATGACTGGCAACGACTACGTCACCGAGGCCGACCGCACGCTAGAAGAGACCTACGAAGAGCCGATGAGCCTCGCGGCGTACGTCGATCGGATCTTCGAGAACCCGACGATCGCCTCCCACGCCTCGAAGTACCTCCTCGAGGCGATCGAGGCCGCGGGCACCCGAACCGTGGTCGAGGAAGGCGAGGAGAACGAGCGCTATCGCTTCTTCGACGATCCACACAACGACGGCGAACACGCGATCCTGGGCAACACGGAGGTGTTGAACGAGTTCGTCGACGATCTGCGATCGATCGCTTCGGGCCGGGCGAAAGACGAGAAGATCATCTGGTTCGAAGGGCCGACGGCGACGGGGAAATCAGAGCTCAAGCGCTGTCTGGTCAACGGACTGTGCGAGTACTCCAAAACACCCGAGGGCCGTCGCTACACCGTCGAGTGGAACGTGACCACCGCTGGAGCCGACGAGCGCGGATTGAGCTACGGCGACAGCGATCCGACCGCGATGGACGACAAACACTGGTATGAGAGTCCGGTACAGGCCCACCCGCTGTCGGTCTTCCCCGCGGACGTCCGCGAGACCCTGCTTGCGGATCTCAACGATTCACTCGAGGACCACGTTCCCGTCCGGGTCGACTCGAAACTCGATCCGTTCTCGCGGGAGGCGTACGATTTCCTCGAGGAACGCTACCGCCGAGAGGGTAAGGAGGCGCTGTTCTCGGCGATCACCGACGACGACCATCTCCGGGTGAAAAACTACGTCGTCGACGTCGGCCAGGGTGTCGGCGTCCTCCATTCCGAAGACGACGGGTCGCCGAAGGAACGACTCGTCGGCTCGTGGATGCACGGGATGCTGCAGGAACTGGACTCGCGGGGCCGAAAGAACCCACAGGCGTTCAGTTACGACGGCGTCCTCTCGCAGGGCAACGGCGTCCTGACGATCGTCGAGGACGCGGCCCAACACGCCGACCTGCTCCAGAAGCTGTTGAACGTCCCCGACGAGCAGTCGGTCAAACTGGACAAGGGGATCGGGATGGACGTCGACACCCAGATGCTGATCATCTCGAATCCCGACCTGGAGGCCCAGCTCAACCAGCACTCCGACCGGAACGGGATGGACCCGCTGAAGGCACTCAAGCGCCGACTGGATAAACACCAGTTTGGCTACCTGACGAATCTCAGCCTCGAGTGTGAACTCATCCGTCGGGAACTCACCAACGAGACGTCAGTCTGGGAGGCCGAGAGCTACGCCGACCTCGAGGAACGGATTCGCGAGCCGGTGTCGGTGACGGTCAAAGACCAGGCCGGCGAGACGCGCCACCAGGAGTTTGCGCCCCACGCGATCGAGGCGGCCGCGCTGTATGCCGTCGTCACCCGACTCGACGAGGAGAACCTGCCGAACGGCCTCGATCTGGTCGACAAGGCGTTGATCTTCGATCAGGGCTTTCTGCAGGAAGGCGACTCCCGCCGGGAGAAAGACGAGTTTGACTTCGATAGCGAGGCCCATGACGGCGAACACGGGATCCCAGTGACCTACACGCGGGATACCCTCGCGGAACTCCTCCAGACCGACCGGGACCGCCACCACGCCGAGCTATCGGTCGAGGACGTCGTGATGCCACGAGACGTGTTGAACACGATGGCCGAGGGACTCGCGGACGCACCCGTCTTCTCGATGGGCGAGCGCTCGGAGTTCGAAAACCGGATCGTGCCTGTGAAAAACTACATCTTCGACCGTCAGGAGTCGGACGTCATCGAGGCGATTATGCACGACAAACGCGTCGACGAGGAGACCGTCGCCGAGTACGTCGAAAACGTCTACGCGTGGGAAACCGACGAACCGCTGTACAACGACCGCGGCGAGCGCATCGAGCCGGATCCGCTGAAAATGAAGCTCTTCGAGGTCGAACACCTTGGCCGGTTCTCCGAGGCCGAGTACGACGGCAACGTACCGCGCGAAAGCGTCCGGAACTTCCGCCGTGAGAAAGTGATCACGTCACTGAACCGCCACGCGTGGGAACACCGCGACGAGGACTTCGCCGTCGAAGACGTCGATCTCACCGCGATTCCGGTGATCAAGTCCGTCCTCGAGAGCCACGACTGGGACGACGTCGAACGAACGTTCGAGGACTTCGATCCCCGGCAGTGGGATGACCCACCGAGCGGAACGGAGACGGAGACAGTCAAAGCACAGACGATCGAGACGATGGTCGAGCGCTTCGACTACTCCGAGGCGTCGGCCGAACTAACCAGCAGACACGTTATGGGACAGGTGAGCTACCGATGGGACTGAGAGATGACCTCGAGCGATTCCGAGAAGTGGGCGAACAGCGTCGCGAGGATCTGGCCGACTTTATTCAGTACGGCGACCTCGCTGGCGGCCGTGGATCGATCCAGATCCCGGTCAAGATCGTCTCGCTGCCGGAGTTCGAGTACGACCAGCGCGACCAGGGCGGTGTCGGCCAGGGCGACGGTGGAACGCCCGACACCGGCCAGCCGGTCGGCCAGCCCCAGCCACAGCCGGGTGACGACGACGGTGACGACGGCGACCCCGGCGAGGAGGGCGGCGACCACGAGTACTACGAGATGGACCCCGAGGAGTTCGCCGAAGAACTCGACGAGGAACTCGGCCTCGACCTGGAGCCGAAGGGCAAGCGCGTGATCGAGGAGAAAGAGGGGCCGTTTACCGACCTCACCCGGTCGGGGCCCGACAGCACGCTCGATTTCGAGCGGATGTTCAAGGAGGGGCTCAAGCGCAAACTCGCGATGGACTTCGACGAGGAGTTCCTGCGCGAACTCTGTAAGGTCGAGGGCATCGAACCCCGCGAGGTCTTCGAGTGGGCCCGCGGCGAGAACCTGCCGGTGTCGATGGCGTGGGTCGAGGAGGCCTACAACGACATTCCCGACGAGGAACGGGGCATGTGGGATTCGATCGAGGCGGTCGAAGCGAACGTCGAACGCGAGAGCGTCCAGCAGAAGATCCGCCGGGAGGGGATCAAACACGTCCCCTTCCGCCGCGAGGACGAACGCTACCGCTACCCCGAGATCATCGAGGAAAAAGAGAAGAACGTCGTCGTCGTCAACATCCGCGACGTCTCGGGGTCGATGCGCGAGAAGAAACGCGAACTCGTCGAACGGACGTTCACGCCACTGGACTGGTATCTCCAGGGCAAGTACGACAACGCCGAGTTCATCTACATCGCCCACGACGCCGACGCCTGGGCGGTCGAACGCGACGACTTCTTCGGCATCCGCTCCGGCGGCGGGACGAAGATCTCGAGTGCGTACGAACTCGCCGCCGAACTGTTAGAGGAGTACCCCTGGAGCGACTGGAACCGCTATGTCTTCGCGGCCGGCGACTCCGAGAACTCGAGCAATGACACCGAAGAGCGCGTCATCCCGATGATGGAGGAGATCCCCGCCAATCTCCACGCCTACGTGGAAACCCAGCCAAGCGGCAACGCGATCAACGCCACCCACGCCGAGGAACTCGAGCGCCACTTCGGAACTGATTCCGACGACGTCGCGGTGGCGTACGTCAACACCAAAGACGATGTGACCGACGCGATCTACGAGATCCTCTCGACGGAGGGTGAAACAGATGAGTAAACGCAACTCCAACGCGGATCGATTCCGCAAACAGGCGATCGCCAGCGACTTAGAGGAACCGGTGACGGAGGCCAGAAACCTGGCCCAGAAACTCGGCCTCGAGCCGTACGCGGTCAAGTACTGGATCATCGACTACGACGAAATGAACGAACTCATCGCCTACGGAGGCTTCCAGAGTCGCTACCCGCACTGGCGGTGGGGGATGCAGTACGACAAGCAACAGAAACAAGGCCAGTACGGCGGCGGAAAAGCCTTCGAGATCGTCAACAACGACAACCCGGCGCATGCCTTCCTCCAGGAGTCGAATACCCTGGCCGACCAGAAGGCCGTCATCACCCACGTCGAGGCTCACTCCGATTTCTTCGCGAACAACGAGTGGTTCGGCCTCTTTACCGGTGGCCGCGCCGACCAGGCGGCGGTCAACGCCGCGGCCATGCTCGAACGCCACGCGCGGGCGATCGACGAGTACATGTCCGATCCCGAGATCGACCGTGCCGAGGTCGAGAAGTGGATCGACCACTGTCTCTCCCTCGAGGATAACATCGACCAGCACCAGGTGTTCACGCGTCGCCTCGATGTCGATGGGCCGGCCGAAGCGATCGATGAGGATCTCGCGGCGAAACTGGACGAACTCGGCTTCTCCGAGGAGGTCAAAGGCGAAGTGTTCGACGACGAGTGGCTCGAGAAACTCGAGGCCGAGGACGAGACCGTCAGCTTCCCGGAAACCCCCCAGAAAGACGTCCTTGCCTTTGTCCGCGAACACGGCAAACAGTACGACGGCGAGACCGGTCGGGCAGTCGAGATGGAAGAGTGGCAACGCGACATCCTCGATATGATGCGCGCGGAGGCGTACTACTTCGCCGCCCAAAAGATGACGAAGGTGATGAACGAGGGCTGGGCGGCCTACTGGGAGTCGACGATGATGACCGACGAGGTCTTTGCCGGCGACGACGAGTTCATGAACTACGCCGACCACATGGCGAAAGTCCTTGCGTCGGGCGGGCTCAACCCTTACAGCCTCGGGATGGAGCTCTGGGAGTACGTCGAGAACCGGACGAACCGTCGCGAGGTGCTCGAGCGACTGCTGCGCGTCGAGGGCGTCTCCTGGCGCAACCTGATGGACGTCGTCGACTTCGAGGGCGTCCTCGAGACGCTCGAGCCGCCCGAAGCGATCGACACGATCACCGCCGAGACGCTCGACGCTCTCGAGGGCGTGCCCGACGAATGGGTCGACCACGAGGCGCTCGAAGCGGCCCGCGAGGGCGAGATCGATGTCGAGCAGTACCCCTGGAAGGTGTTGACCTACGAGGGGCTGGCCCGCCGCCACTACTCACTGGTCAAGCGCCAACACCGTGGCTTCCTGACGCGTGTGAGTCAGAACGACGTCGAACAGATCGGTCGCTATCTCTTCGACGATGCGCGCTATGAGAGCGTCGAGGAGGCGCTGGCAGACGTCGAGTTCACTGCGGGCTGGGATCGGATGTACGATATTCGCGAGAGCCACAACGACGTGACGTTCCTCGATGAGTTCCTCACACAGGAGTTCATTACGGAGAACAACTACTTCACCTACGAACACTCCCAGGCGACCGGGCAGTTCCACGTTGCCAGCGACGCCGCCGAAGACGTCAAAAAGAAGCTGCTCTTGCAGTTTACTAACTTCGGGAAGCCGACGATCGCGGTCTACGACGGCAACTACAACAACGCGAACGAACTCCTATTGGGCCACCAGTACAACGGCGTCATGCTCGATCTCGGGCAGGCCCGCGAGACGCTCAAGCGGATCTTCGAACTCTGGGGTCGGCCGGTGAATTTGCTGACGATCGTCAAAGAGGTCGACGAACACGATATTGAGGTGGCAAAGCGGCGCAATCGCGAACCCGAACCCGAAGAACGGGGCAAACTGCTCCGGTACGACGGTACCGATGTGACCGTCGAGGACGTCCCGTGGGAAGAAGTCGACCATCTCGCGGCCGACGACGTCGATTACGATACGAAGCCGGACGAGTGGCTTGCCTGATAGGTTTTTTGTCCGTTACTGTTCGCATCAAATCCCGAAAGCTTTTGCCGTCGATCACACATGCTGGGGATACTATGGATGGGGAAGGGGGCGACGCGATCCAACAACGGCGAACCGAGGTGTCTGCGTTCGAGTTGCCATCAGTTCTTGCACGACTCGATACGGACGATCCAGCCGAGCAACGGGCGGCCGTCGAGACGATCCGCGACGCCCTGGGGGACCAGCCGGCTGCGTGTATTCCGACAGTTCCGAAACTTCGGGGCTTGCTCGCACAACCTGCACTCGAGTGTCACGAGGAGGTCGCCTACTGTCTGGCGGAGCTTGCGGATGAGTCACCGACAGACGTCGCACCATCGGTCGATGGAATCGTCTCGTTTGCGGCCGAGAACCCGGAACAGCCGGCGACGCGCGAGTTGCTTCGCTGTCTCGCGACCATCGCAGCCGAGCAACCGGCCGTCATCGTCGATCACGTGGAGACGATCGCCAACGTGGTCGACCGTCGACCGGCCGACGACCGCTGGGGCGTTCGTGTTTTCAGGCAGCTGTCGATGAAACGGCCGGCCGCGATCGAACCGGCCGTCCCCGTCCTTACCGACGCGCTCGCGACGAACCCAGACGCAAACGGTGGACCCGCACTCTCGGCGCTGGGTCGGCTGGCCAACGCCGAGGCGTCGTTGCCGACGCTCGAGTTCGTCGACCACGCAGTGGCACTCATCGATCACGACGAGGACACGCTGCGCAACAACGCGATTGGCTGTCTCGCCGATGTGGCCCACATCGAGCCCGGTGCGGTCGAATCGGCCCGTCCGGAGCTGACGGCTGCCCTCGAGTGTAACGACCCGGAGACGCGTGCTAACGCCGCGGTGGCGCTCGCTCGCATCGCGATCGCGATGCCGGCGGCAATCGATCCCGCACGGGAGCAACTCCTCGCGCTGCTCGAGGATGATCACGAACGCGTGCGAGCGAACACGTGTGTCGCCCTCGGCCACGGTAACGTCGAGGGGGCGACGGACCGACTCGCGACGCTCGCCAGCGAAGATCCCGCATCGACCGTCCGGGAACGGGCCGACTGGGCGCTGGATCGACTTTCCTAATTGCCCCCAAACTAATCGAGGCTGGCCTGCGTCGGTACTCGTATGCCCCAGTCGACGTTTTCCGTCGAAACCGACGCCTGGCTGACGACCGTCGACGTAACCGATCGCATCGCCGACGCCGTCCCCGACGACCTCGAGTCGGGCACCGTAACCGCCTTCGTCCAGCATACCACGGCTGGCCTCCTCGTCCAGGAGAACGAACCACGACTGCGCGACGACCTCGAGTCGTTCTTTCGAGAACTCGTTCCCGACGAGGGTCACGCTCATGATCAGCTCGATGGAAATGCGGACTCTCACCTCCGGGCAGCACTTATTGGGCCGGACGTGACGATTCCGGTCGAAGACGGCGAGTTGGCACTCGGCACGTGGCAATCCGTGCTGTTGGTCGAGTGCGATGGGCCGCGCACGCGGACGGTCGTGGTGACCACCGTTGGCGAGTAGCCAGGCCTTATGTGACCCGGAGCGGTCGATCCGCCGACACACAGTCGACGCCTCGCCACTCGAGGAGCTTCGCCGTCAGCCGTCGCTCGAGCGACCACGCATGGATCTCGAGATCAACGGCCTTCGCACGGGAGACGAGCCACGTCGACAGACACCGCCAGTAGTTCGCGCCGATGACGTCACAGTCGAGTTCGATGGCCGTCGTGACGGGCGTCTCGAGGTGGCGATTAACGAGCAGGCCCGACGGCTGGCCCGGATCGAGCTCGCGGATCGTCCGTAGCTCGGACAGGAGAAACGAGGTCGTGACGACGCGGTTCTCGACGTCGGCGATGGCCTTGAGGACGTCCGCAGCGATCTCGGAGGCCTTCAGCTCAAGATTGACTTCGACCGTTGGTGGGAGCGCCTCGAGTACCGCCTCGAGCGTCGGCACCCGTTGCTCGGAGTCGAGGACGGTGTAGGTTTGGAGCGCCTCGAGTGAGGTGTCGGCGACCGCGCCGGTGCCGCCAGTCACGCGATCGATCGTCTCGTCGTGGATGACGACGAGTTCGCCCGAGCCACAGCGACGAACGTCGAACTCGACGGCGTCTGCGTACTCGGCTGCGGACTGGACCGCTGCGATCGTGTTCTCGGGTGCCGTCGCGGCGAATCCGCGGTGGGCGATCAGGCGCATTCACTGCCACGTTGGTGGCAAACGGCTTTAGTGACTCGTTGTGTCAGCGACTGAGGCGTTGCAGTCACCGTCACAGCAGTTCGGTTCCGAATCCGACGCTAGTGATCCCGTTGCTGTCGCTCGGTTTTCGGCCGAAAGCGGGTGCGAGTTCCAAAGCATTTAGTACGTATGCTTAACCGGGTGTCGACGCTACGGGTGAACGAGTATCGTTCCTGATGGCTTCGAGACGTCTCCGATGCTGTGGTATCGGGTGGTGATCGACGCATGAGCGGGGGGCTCGAGAACCCGATCGAACTGCTGTTGGTAGAGGACAATCCCGGCGACGCCCGGCTTACACAGGACGCGTTCGAGCAGCTATCGATGGAAACGACGATTCACGTCGCAACCGACGGGACCGACGCCCTCGAGTTCCTCTCGACGCGACACGACCACGAGACGGAGTCCGTCCCGGACCTCATCCTTCTCGATCTGAATCTGCCCCGAATGGGTGGGCTCGAGTTTCTCGAGGCGATTCGAGACGATTCGAGCTTTGCCTCGCTACCCGTTCTCGTCGTCACAAGTTCGACCGCCACCGAGGATATCCTCGAGAGTTACGAACTCGCGGCAAACGCCTATCTCATCAAGCCGACGGACCCCGACGAGTACGCTGCCATGGTCGACGCCATCGCGGCGTTTTGGTTTAGGCACGCTGCCTTACCGCCGATCACTTCCTGATCGGCGTTGGTGCCATCGGTCGACTGATAGGGGTTCTCGGAGCCGTTCAGCGGGTTACGGCACGGAAACCGAGCCACGGAACCTGCACAGCTGGGCAGCGATACCCGGCTGGCGACGAGAACCCCTATGATTTGTCGCTTTCGTGAGTGGTCACCCCGTGATTAATCTGCGAGGCCGCCGAAGTACATGTGGTATGTCACCAACAGCCGAATTCGATGTCGATTTCGACGACACTGTTACCGTCGTGACGGGTGCAAGCGGCGCGCTCGGAAGTGCCGTCGTCGATCGATTCCGAGCCGCTGGCGCAACCGTCTGTGCCGTCGACATCGTCGCCCCCGACGACGAGGACAGCCTGCTCGAGCCCGATTCGGGCGTCCAGTTCTACGAGGCCGATCTGACCGATGAGGACGACGTCGCTCGCCTCGTTTCGAGCATCGTCAACGACCACGGCCGGATCGACCACCTCTGTAACATCGCGGGCACGTGGCGCGGTGGTGAGCACATCGAGGATACCGACCTCGAGGCGTTCGAAATGCTGATGAACATCAATCTGAAAACGGCGTTTCTGGCCTCGAAACACGCTCTTCCACACCTTCAGGAGACGGCGGGGGCGATCGTCAGTGTGAGCGCACGCTCATCGCTCGAGGGCGGCGAGGGCGACGGCCCCTACCGAATCACGAAAGCCGGGATTCGCCTGCTCACGGAGACGCTCGCAGAGGAAAACCGCGGGACGGTTCGGGCAAACTGCGTGATGCCGAGCGTGATCGACACGCCGATGAATCGGGAGATGATGCCCGACGCGAATCACGACTCGTGGGTCGAGCCGGCCGAGATCGCGGACATGTTTGCCTTCCTCTGTAGCGACGGGGCAGCGGTGACAAGCGGTGCTGCGGTGCCCGTCTACGGCGAAGCCTGAAAACCACGCGGGTGAGGACGTTCCCGTTGTACCATACAATAGCTATCCTCTCGATTGTCACTGTACTCTCTCACCCGAGCGAGCGAAGCGATGCAATATGACGACTCCCAACTCGCTCTCGGCCTCACAAATCGTGTTTTTGATGTTAACAATAGCCGTTACCTACCACAACATATAACACACATACGCAGAATCTAGCGACCAGCACGGAGGTTTGTGAATGTCTACCGTTGATACAGTGATCGATCGTGGCCGAGGGATGACCACTGAGCAGTTGCTTACGCTCGTTGTCGGACTCGGCGCGTTCCTGTTGCTAGGGGATCTGTTTATCGGGATCCTGAATGGAACGTACAGTATCTCGCGTGTCGCTCGATACGCGGTGGAAGGGACGCTCTACGGGCTCATTATCGGGCTCGCAGGGATCGGGCTCTCGATGACGTACAGCATCCTCAATTTCGCGAACTTCGCACACGGGGATTACGTGACGTCGGGTGCGTTTTTCGGGTGGGGTGTTACCTATCTTGTCGCCGGCTGGGGGACCGCCAATTTCGGTCACTTGGTACTCGTCGGCCCACAGCGCGGTGTCGGGGGTTCACAACTCGAGATCACGATCACTTCGACACCGGTCGCGATAATGGCAGGATTACTCGTCGCCGGTGTCGGTACTGCACTGTTCGTGTATCTAATCGACCGGATCGCCTACAAGCCGATGCGCGGGTCGGGGGGGATTCCGCTGTTGATCACCAGCATCGGGGTCGCCTTCGCGCTCCGTTATCTCATCGTCTTCGTGTACTCGAACCGAACCCGCGGAACGACCAGCGGTGACCTCCCGTCGCTGGATTTACTGTTGGTTGACGGCTGGGTTTCAGTCGATGCTCACGACGCCACGTTGATCATCGCGGCCATTGCACTGATGCTCGGCGTACACCTGATGCTCCAGCGGACGAAACTCGGGAAAGCGATGCGGGCGATGTCGGACAACAGGGACTTGGCGCTCGTGACGGGGATTCCGACGGAACAGATCATCCGCTGGACCTGGATGATCGGCGGTGGGCTGGCTGGCAGTGCCGGCTACCTCATGGTGCTGTGGACGGGAACGATCGACTGGCAGTTCGGCTGGTTGCTCCTCTTGTTGATCTTCGCCGCGGTGATCCTCGGTGGCATTGGCTCGATCTACGGCGCCATCTTCGGCGGCCTGACCATCGGGATCAGCATGCACCTCTCGATGGTGTGGCTCCCCGGCGGTGACTTTACAACCATTACGGCGTTCCTGATCATGATTCTCGTCTTGATGATCAAACCCGCCGGACTCTTCGGAGGGAAGACGACAGCATGAGTACGAACGCCACGGACACTCGAGTCCGACTGGAGACGCTGTGGGAACACGACGCCGTCAAAATCCTCGCCATCTTCGGCGTGATCTACCTCACGTACGCCCTGATCGGACTCGCATTGGGCTACTCGCTCGACGGGATCGTCAACACGCTGCGGCGGATGACGTACCTGATCGCCGTCTACGGGATGGTAACGCTGGCGTTGAATTTACACTGGGGGTACACCGGCATCTTCAATATCGGTATTGCCGGCTTCATGGCAGTCGGTCTGTACGTGACGATGATGCTGGCGAAGCCGACGGATCCGGCAGGTGCGGCACAGTACGCTGGTCTCGGCCTTCCGATGCCGGTCGCGATCGTCGGCGGCGTCGTCGCCGCGGGTCTCGCCGGACTGATTGTGGCGATACCGGCACTCCGATTGCGGGCTGACTACTTCGCGATCACGACTATCGCGTTCGCCGAGATCGTTCGCCTCGGAATCACTTCCGGTGCGTTACAGGAGTTCAGTCTGTTCGGCATCGAACTCGGAACCGGGGGCGGCCGAGGGCTCATCGGAAACTACGGTGATCCGATGAACGTGATCTTCGAACTCGAGGTGTTCAGTTCGTTCGTCGATCTGACGAACAGCCTGTTCGGGTTTGGTCCGAGACAGGCGAGAGCACTGGCCTACTCGATGGTGCTGGTGATCGTGCTGACCGGAATATACTGGCTTATTCAGCGAACCAGTCGGTCGCCGTTCGGCCGCGTGCTGAAGGCGATTCGCGAGGACGAGGAGGCGGCCCAATCGCTCGGGAAGAACACGAACCACTTCAAGATCAAAGTGTTCGTGCTCGGCTGTGCGCTGATGGGACTGGCCGGTATTCTCTGGCGATTCCGCCGAACGGGTGTCACGCCAGAGGCGTTCCGGCCGCACGTGACCTTCTACATCTGGATCGCGCTGATCATCGGTGGCGCAGGCTCGAACACCGGCAGCGTGCTCGGCTCAGGGCTGTTCGTCGCCATCCTCTTCGAGGGACCACAGTATTTCCGCCGACTCGTCGAACAGGTCATCACGTTCGGCGACGCGCCGAATACGTTCGCCGGGTCCGTCGCACCGATCCTCTCGGGGAACACTGCCCCGTTCGTGCGCTACACCTTCGAAGAGTTCCAGACGCTCCAGTTCGTCCTGATGGGTGTCGCGCTTGTCTTCCTCATGCATCGCCGACCTGAGGGGTTACTCGGCCATCGTGAAGAGACGGCTGCGGCGATTCCGTTGATAAGACGGTCGAACGACGATAGCACGGCCGGTCGCGGTGGTGATTCGTCGTGAGCGACACCGAAATCGGATCCCAAAGCGATACCGTCCAACCGGAGGGACAACAGAACGACGTCGAACTGAAAGTCGACGGACTCGTCAAGCGCTTTGGCGGGATTACGGCCGTCGACAGCGCGAGCTTCGAGGTCGAATCGGGGTCGATGACCGGACTGATCGGTCCGAACGGTGCCGGGAAATCGACGACGTTCCACTGCATCACCGGTATCCACCGGCCGGATGGCGGCTCGGTCCGGTTCCAGGGAAACGATATTACCGGTATCAGGCCCTATCAGTGTGCCGACTACGGGCTCGTCCGAACCTTCCAGATCGCCCGCGAGATGGCCAACATGACCGTCCTCGAGAATCTGATGCTGCCGGCGAAACAGCAGTCAGGCGAACAACTGTGGCGGTCGGTGATGCCGTTTGCCCGGCGGGACGTCATCGAGGAGGAGCGTGAACTGCTCGAACGGGTGTGGGACATCCTCGAGTTCTTCGAGATCGAACATATCGCCGAAGAGAAGGCGGGCAACCTCTCGGGCGGCCAGCGGAAACTGCTCGAGATGGCGCGGGCGCTGATGATCGAACCGGAGATGCTGTTGCTCGACGAACCGTTCGCTGGCGTCAATCCAACGCTCGAGCACAAACTCCTCGACCACATCCACGAACTCCGCGAGGAGGGGTACACGTTCCTCATCGTCGAACACGACATGGACCTTATCATGGAAAACTGCGAACGCGTCATCGTGATGCATCAGGGATCGGTGCTGGCAGAAGGGAACCCCGAAACGATCACCTCGAACGAGCAAGTCATCGAGGCGTACCTCGGAGGTGACGTCTGATGTCGATGCTCGACGTCAGCGGCCTCGACGCGGGGTACGGCGACCTGCAGATCCTGAGCGACGTCGACCTCGAGGTGGCCAAAGAAGAGTACGTCGTCATCGTCGGCCCCAACGGAGCGGGGAAGTCGACGGCGATGAAGTCCGTCTTCGGGCTGACAACGTACATGGGCGGCTTGATCGAGTTCCGGGACGAGGAGATAACCGGTCGGACGCCCGACGAAATCATCCACCAGGGAATCGGTTACGTCCCCCAGAACGACAACGTCTTTCCCTCGTTGACGGTCGAGGAGAACCTCGAGATGGGGGCGTACATCTTGGACGAGGTACCCGAGGCGGCCCTCGAGAGCGTCTACGATCAGTTTCCTATCCTGCGTGAGCGCAAGGACCAGAAAGCTGGCTCGATGAGCGGCGGCCAACAGCAGATGGTCGCGATGGGGCGAGCGCTGATGCTCGATCCGGACCTTCTGTTGCTCGACGAACCGAGCGCCGGCCTCGCGCCGGATCTGGTGGACGAGATGTTCGATCACGTCGACGCGATCAACGACAACGGGACCGCGTTGCTCGTCGTCGAACAGAACGCGAAGGAAGCCCTTCGTCGGTGTGACCGGGGATACGTACTCGTCCAGGGCCAGAACCGGTACGTCGACTCCGGCGACGCTCTATTGAACGACGAGGAGGTCCGCCAGCAGTTCCTCGGCGGCTAGCACGTCCTCGATCCGGCAGAACCTGATTCGTTTTTTCGCGCCGCGTAGCGCGCGCTCGCTCACTGAGCGCTCGCGCGAACGGTTTAACTCGGAACTCGCTTTCCCCACCATGGGTTCGTGCGCGCGCCGCCGCCCTGTGGTCTATCACTCCGATCGTCTCGGAATCAGACGAACGGCGGTGACTATGACTCGAGAGAGACGATACCAGTCAAAAATCGGATCGGGGTTCGATCGCCGCTCAGTCCGACAGCGCGGACTCGAGCTCGCCGCTGTATGACCCCTGTTCGGATTCGAAGGAGACCTGGTTGAGTCCTTCGCCACCTTGCTCCTCTTCGAATGCGTCGACGAACTGCTCAGACAGTTGCTGGCCGTAGTCGTTGTTGACGTACAGCGTCGCGACCGTGTCCGCCTCGAGGCGGCTCGCTGCGACTTCGGCCATGACCTGCCCCTGCAACAGGTCGCTGGGAGCAGTCCGGAAGAAGTAGCCGTCGTCGTCGATATTCGAGAGGCTGAGCGCCGTACTGGATGGCGAACATTGAACGACGTTTGCACTGCTGCTGTTCCCGACGAAGGAGACGGTGTTACCGGACGAACCTGCGCCGACGATCGTCGGGTAGCCGGCGTCGATGAGGGCACCGCCGTTACTGATGGTGGTGTCCTCGTCCGTCTCGGTGTCCTCGGCCTGCAGATCGATGTCGAAATCGGTCCCGGCGAACTGGTCTGCTGCGAGTTCGCCCGCTTGGGCCATCGGTGTTCCGAGTTGTCCCAGGTCACCCGTCTCCGGGAGCAACATCGAGACCATCACGTCGTCGCGGTCCGTTCCGCCGGGGGCGTCGTCGTCCATCTCGCCGCCGGGCTCCGATCCTTCGAACGTGACCGTATCGACCGTTTCGATACCGTCGTCGAACTCCCAGACGTCGTAGGCTGCCTCCGCTGGATCGCCAACGTCGTCGAAGTCGACCGTGCTCGAGGCCCCCTGATAGTTGATGTTTTCGCCGTCGGCAGCCGCTGCGGCTGCGTCCTCGAGTTCGCCCGGTCCATACTCGTCGCCCTCGGGGTTTGCGATCCGTCGCATCTGGCCGCGGATCGCTTCGCCGTCGTTCTCGCCGGCCGCGATGTTCGCCAGGATGCACACGGCAACGGCGTCGAACGTGTGCGCGGTGAAAACTCCTGGGGCTTCGTCGTACTCGTCCTCGTAGAGGTCGGTGTACGCGTCTTCGTTCGGGCCGTCCGAGGACGGTCCCGTCCCGGTAACGTTTGCCATTTCGTTGCCGACTTCGTTCGGAAGGTCCCCATCTTGCATCCCGTCAGGTACGATGATCTCGGTTCCGTTGTCGAAGTCGGAGTAGAAATCACGGAAGATCTGAATTCCGCTCTCCGGGTAGCCAATGATGTTCAGGACGTCCGGTCCCCCGGACTCAACGTCGCCCTCATCCCCGATACAGCCGGCGAGGCCAACAACACCTGTCGCACCGATACCGCCGAGAACACGTCTTCGATTGAGTCTCTGCACCATGGGTAATTGTGGCAATGTCTTCTATATATACCTTTCCCGAACAGTATCTATATTGATACGGTATCGGACAGGATACCGTCTCGACTTCGTATCGCCATGGCACGATACGACCACATGTGGAGAAATCGTGCAATCGCTACCGTAGAGCCACACCGTTTCGATGAGACCAGGCGGAAAGAAACAGCCGTAACGTCGTGTGCTCTATGACCGTTTTATCTGTCGCTCAACCATGGGATGCAGTCCTCCGAGAGGGAGCCACCGTATTCCATGATGCCAACGCGGATCACAACTCGTGGGTTGAGCCGGCCGAGATCGCGGATATGCTTGCCGTCCTCTGTAGCGACGGCACAGCAGTGACAAGCGGTGCTGCGGTGCCCGTCTACGCCGAGACGTGACAATCGCGAAAAGAGTCGTCGTCCGTTACAGGTTCGCGCCGATCCAGTCAGCGAAGTCGCTGCTGAGGAATTCGACGTAGCCCTCGACACCCAGATACAGCGTGACGACGAGGACGATGAGGATCGGCACACGAATCGCCCAGATCCAGGCCGTCCCGAGTCCGCCGAGGTTACCGATTCCTTTCTCGAGTTCTTCGATGGCGATTTTCGGTGTGATCCAGCCGACGAGGATCACTAGCATGAGCGCACCGAACACCAGCAGGATGCCGTCGGCGAAACCATCGAGCAGGTCGAGGAAGATCAGATCGTAGGTGACTGGCACTCCCAGCAGGTAGATAATTCCGCCCATACCGAGTGCTGCTTTCCATCGCTCGACGCCTTTCTCGTCGATGACGTACGCCGTCACGACCTCGAGCAGCGAGATGGCACTCGAGAGTGCTGCGATCGCGACAGTGCCGAAAAAGAGCAAGCCAAGGATGTGGCCGCCACCGATGGTCGCAAACGCCTCGGTCATCGAGACGAAGATCGCACCGGCACCACCCTCACCCGGCTCAGTGATCCCTGCCGCAAAGAAGACGGGGAAGACGACTAACCCGGTCAAGAACGCGATTCCGGTGTCGAAGCCGATGATGGTGAGTCCGTCTTTGGTCAGGTTACGGTCTTCACCGAGATAGGACGCGTAGGTGATCATCACACCCATCCCAAGCGAGAGGGTAAAGAACGCCTGTCCGGCGGCGGCTGGCAGCAACGTCGCCCAGTTGTCGGCGATCACGCCGAACTCCGGCGAGAGGTAGTATTCGTAGCCGGCACCAGCGTCGGGAAGCGTAAACGCCCAGAGAGCCATCCCAACGAGCAAGATGAGGATCGCCGGCACCATCACCTTCACTGCGAGTTCGATCCCGCGTCGGATGCCGAGTGCGACGACGCCAATCGTCACTGCCATAAACAGCGTGTGGAAGACGAAGGCGTCGAGCCCGGTCGACAGTTCGCCAAACAGGACCGCGGCCGCTGGTACTCCGGCTTCGGCTGCGGCACTTTCGTGTCCCGCGAGGAGGGTCCCGTAGCTGCCGCGGAAGCCCTCGAGGAAGTACCGAATGAACCACCCTGCGACGACACTGTAGTACGAGAGAATAACGAACCCGGTGACGATGAAGACACCACCGACGTATTTCCACGTGTTACCGCCCAGTTCCATCAACGCGCCGACCGGGTTCCGTTCGGTTTTGCGGCCGACGACGAACTCCGCCAGAATCGCCGGAAACCCGATCAGTGCCACGAAAAGGAGATAGACCAACAGAAACGCCGATCCACCACCTTCACCCGTAACGAACGGGAATCGCCAGATGTTCCCCAACCCGACTGCACTCCCGACCGCAGCCAGAATAAAGCCTGTTCTTGTTGCCCATGTCTCGCGTTGCACCATATCCCCCTGATTAAAAGAGCGGTCAGATATAACTTTTTATACCCCTGCTATCAGTTCCCCCTCGTCCGGTTATTAATCGTGAAAGAGTTACGGAATCCTTTTCCTGTTGGTCCTCGCAGAAACCCGTATGAATCCGATAGGGGTGTTTCGAGCATGACGATGGAAGAGCGCATCGACGAACTCGAGGATCTTCGCGAAGAGGCTCGCCTTGGTGGCGGCGAAGATCGAATCGAAAAACAACACGACAAGGGGAAGATGACCGCCCGCGAGCGGATCGATTACTTCCTCGATGAGGGAACCTTCACGGAGTTCGACCAGCTCCGGACCCACCAGACCAGCCAGTTCGGCATGGAAGAGAAGAAAGTGCCGGGCGACGGTGTCGTCACGGGCTACGGTGAGGTCAACGGCCGAACCGTCTTCGTCTTCGCACACGACTTTACCGTCTTCGGCGGCTCGCTCGGCGAGGTGTTCGCCGAGAAGATCTGTAAGGTAATGGACATGGCGATGGAGGTTGGTGCACCGGTCATCGGACTCAACGACTCTGCCGGCGCGCGTATTCAGGAAGGTGTCAAGAGTCTCGCTGGCTTCACCGAAATCTTCCGGCGCAACCAGGAAGCCAGCGGTGTCGTCCCACAGATTTCGGGTATTATGGGCCCCTGTGCGGGCGGTGCAGTCTACTCGCCGTCGATCACCGACTTCATTTTCATGGTGAAAGACACGAGCCACATGTACATCACCGGCCCCGGCGTCACCAAGACCGTCACCGGTGAGGAAGTCACTCACGAGGAACTGGGCGGGGCAATGACCCACGCCGGCAAGACCGGTGTCGCCCAGTTCGCCTGCGAGAGCGAAGAACAGGCGCTCGACGACATCAAGCGTCTGCTCTCGTATCTCCCCCAGAACAACGTCGAGGACCCACCGCGTGTCGAGCCGTGGGACGATCCGGATCGGCGTGACGAGGAATTAAAGACCATCGTGCCGCCGAGCCCGCAAAAGCCCTACGACATGACCGACGTCATCGACTCGGTCGTCGACGAGGGCTCGTTCTTCGAGGTTGCGGACAACTTCGCCCAGAACATCGTCGTCGGCTTCGGCCGACTCGACGGTCGTTCGGTCGGTATCGTCGCAAACCAGCCTCGAGTCAACGCTGGCACGCTCACCGTCGACGCCTCGATGAAGGGGTCGCGGTTCGTCCGCTTCTGTGACTCGTTTAACATCCCGATCGTCACCTTCGTCGACGTTCCTGGCTACATGCCCGGTACGGATCAGGAACACCGTGGGATCATCCGCCACGGCGCAAAGCTGCTGTACGCTTTCTCTGAAGCGACCGTCCCACTGCTGACGGTTATCACCCGGAAGGCCTACGGCGGGGCCTACTGTGTCATGGCCTCGAAGAACCTCGGCGCAGACGTCAACTACGCGTGGCCGACCGCCGAAATCGCCGTCATGGGGCCACAGGGTGCCGTCAACATCCTGTATCGGAACGAACTCGCCGAATCCGACAACCCCGACGAACTCCGTGACGAACTCATCGAGGAGTACCGCGAGGAGTTCGCCAACCCCTACACGGCGACGGACAAAGGCTTCCTCGACGACGTCATCGTGCCAACCGAGACGCGTCCACGCCTGATCGCCGACCTCGAGATGCTCGAGACGAAACGCGAGGAGCAACCGGAGAAGAAACACGGGAACATCCCTCTGTAAGATGACGTCACAACAGTCGAACGTCGAAGTCGACGACAGATACGCCGCCGATTCAGGACCACAGCCATCGGCCGGCAAACCTGCCTCGCTCGAGGCGGTCCTCTCCGACGTCGAACTCGATATTCCCGACGACGCCACCGAAGAAGAAGCGGCCGCGATCGCCGCCGCAATCGGGGCACATCTTCACGATCACGCGCTCGCTGTCGCCGCGGCAGCGGCGGCAAGTGGCGGGGAGACCTGGGAGGGCAAGCGCTGGTCGTTTGCTGGCCGCGTACAGGCCCACCAGAGTCGGACCGTCCGTGTGCCTCGTGACGCGCCGACGGATCCGTGGTCGGCTGCCGGCCGAACGAGCCGGTTCTGAGCCGGCTGCCGTCTCTCAGTAAGATCGCGGTTGGGAGGGCTACCACCTTCATACGGTCTACTGTACGTCAGTTCCGGCGCAACCACGAGCAGTCCTGCGGTCGCGCCGGGACATCGGTACAGCAACCCGTATCGGTTCCGGCCCCGGTGGCTCGAGCATTCTGCTGTCAAACTCTTTAATATGCATCACCCACAACCCCCGAGTATGGCCACTGAAACCGAGTCAACGACGGACATGAATGTTGGACTAGCGCTTGCGCTTGGCACGGCTGCAACCATCGGCGCACTGCTGATGTTTACCGGCGCACCGGATACCACGGCAGCATGGGGCTTTGCAGCGGCAATGATCTTTAGTTCGCTCGCAGTCGTCGGGATCCACCTCTACTAGAACTGCGCCTCGATCCCGGTCCTGTCCGGCGGTTGGTCGCCGAATGTCCGCCAACAGTTAAGAGCAACGACACCGTATAGGCGGCTACGGACGATGACCGACTACTCCGACGAAGAGCAGCGAATTCTCTCGTATCTCAGAGAGAGTGCCGCCCGAGGTGAACAGTACTTCCGGGCGAAAAACATTGCCGACGCAATCGGACTCTCGTCGAAACAGGTCGGCGTTCGGCTCCCCCACCTCGCGGAGAAATCGGACGACGTCGATATCGAGAAGTGGGGTCGGGCTCGCTCGACCACGTGGAAAGTTACGCTCAGTTGATCGCTTCGCTTGCGACGCCGCGTTCGATGTTCGAGCCTGGGCCGCGGTCTTTTTATCACAGACGGTCTCAGTTAGTGGCATGACTGTACGGGTCGACCGTTCGTTCGAGCTGTCGGCAGCCCCCGAGGACGTCTGGGCGTTTATTGCCGATCCAAAAAACCGTGCGCGGGCAATCAGCGTTGTCCAAGAGTACTCCGTCGACGATCCGGACGGTCGACGGGTGACGTGGCACGTCGAGTTACCGATCCCGCTCGTGCGCAAAACGGTTCGCGTCGAAACCGAAGACGTCACGCGCGAGCCGCCGACGTACGTCAAGTTCGTCGGCAAATCGAAGGTGATGACCGTCACCGGCGAACACGAGATCGTCGAGACCGACACCGGTACGCGACTCGAGAACCACTTCGTCGTCGACGGCAAACTGCCCGGCGTCGAGAAATTCTTCAAACGCAACCTGGATGGCGAACTCGAGAACCTCCGACGCACGCTCGAGCGCGACCTGCAGACGACCCAATCCGAGGACCGATGATGACCAACGACACACTTCGCGTTGCACTCGCCCAGATCCACGTCGAGGCGACCGAGATCGAGGCGAACGTCGAACGCGCACTCGAAGCGGTCTCACATGCTGCCTCGCGTGGTGCTGACCTCGTTGCGCTCCCCGAACTGTTCAACGTGGGCTATTTCGCGTTCGACAGCTACGAGCGCCACGCTGAACCCTTCGAGGGCGAGACGTTCACACGGCTGCGGGAGGCCGCTGCCGACCACGAGATTGCCGTCCTCGCGGGAAGTATTGTCGAGGATCTAGCGGCGACTGCAACCGTCGAGACACCGGCCGACGAGGGGCTCGCAAACACCACTGCGCTGTTCGATGCGACCGGCGACCGACAGCTCGTCTACCGAAAACACCACCTCTTTGGCTACCAGTCGGCGGAATCGGAGCTGCTCGTCCCCGGCGAGCGCATCGAGACGGCGACGATCGGTGGCGTCACCGTCGGCGCAACGACCTGCTATGACCTGCGATTTCCGGAACTCTACCGGCAACTGATCGACGCCGGCGCGGAGTTGGTGCTCGTTCCGAGTGCATGGCCCTACCCCCGCGTCGAACACTGGCAGACGCTCTCGCGAGCGCGCGCGATCGAAAACCAGGCGTTCGTCGCGACGATTAACGGCTCCGGCCACTTCGAGCGCGCGGACGCGACGCTGCTCGGCCGATCGACCGTCTATGACCCGTGGGGAACCACGCTCGCCTCGAGCGGCGACGAGCCGGCGCTGGTGATGGCCGAGCTCGATCTCGGGGCGCTCGAGCGGGTCCGCGAGGAGTTTCCGGCGCTTCGCGACCGGCGACTATAGCCGTCCAGAGTCCAGAAGATCGACCGCTGTCTTTTTATTCTACGCCTCGGTAGTACGGATGCCGGTTGACGGCGCTTTTCACGTCACGACCGGCACTGCGCGTCGCTCCGGCCCGTCGCACGCTCGTTTCCCGGGAACGAGCGACTCCGCGCCCACTCCTCATCTTCGTCTTCATCGTCGTCCTATTAGCTAGGCACACAGTTTCCGCCTCCTGGAGCGACTGTGATATCCATCCTCGAGCGACCCGTTGCGAAAAAGTAAGGTAGGGGCTTCGCGTTGGTTCTCACAGGAATGTTTAGGAAGGTTCTGGTAGCGAATCGTGGGGAAATCGCCGTTCGAGTAATGCGTGCGTGCGAGGAGCTAAATGTCGGGACTGTCGCGATTTACTCCGAGGCCGACAAGGACTCGGGGCACGTCCGCTATGCCGACGAGGCGTACAACGTCGGCCCGGCCCGTGCGGCCGACTCGTATCTCGATCACGAGGCCGTCATTGATGCCGCACGGAAAGCGGACGCCGACGCCATCCACCCCGGCTACGGCTTCCTCGCGGAGAACGCCGAGTTCGCCCGCAAAGTCGAAGAAACTGAGGGCATCACCTGGGTCGGCCCGTCCGGCGACTCGATGGAAGCCCTCGGCGAGAAAACCAAGGCCCGATCGATCATGGACGAAGCAGACGTTCCGATCGTGCCCGGAACCACCGATCCCGTCACCGACCACGAGGAAGTCAAAGCGTTCGGGGAGAAACACGGCTACCCCATCGCGATCAAGGCCGAAGGCGGCGGTGGCGGCCGCGGGATGAAGGTCGTCCGAGACGAAAGCGACGTCGAGGACCAACTCGAGAGCGCCCAGCGTGAGGGTGAGGCCTACTTCGACAACGATTCGGTTTACCTCGAGCGCTTCCTCGAAAAATCGCGTCACATCGAGGTTCAGATCGTCGCCGACCAGCACGGCAACGTCTGCCATCTGGGCGAGCGTGACTGTTCGCTCCAGCGCCGCCACCAGAAGGTCATCGAGGAAGGCCCGTCGGCGGCGCTGTCGGATGCACTACGTGAAAAGATAACCGAAGCAGCCCGTCGCGGTGTCTCCGCGGCCGACTACACCAACGCCGGGACCGTCGAGTTCCTCGTCGAAGAGGAACCCGGTCGAGACGGCCCACTCGGGGCGGACACGAACTTCTACTTCCTCGAGGTCAACACCCGGATTCAGGTCGAACACACCGTCTCCGAGGAGATCTCGGGGATCGACATCGTCAAACGACAGCTCAAGATCGCCGCCGGCGAGGAACTCGACTTCGAACAGGACGATGTCTCGATCGACGGCCACGCAATCGAGTTCCGGATCAACGCCGAGAACGCGGCCAACGACTTCGCGCCCGCGACCGGCGGGACCCTCGAGACGTACGATCCGCCGGGCGGCGTCGGCGTCCGCATGGACGACGCGCTGCGTCAGGGCGACGAACTCGTCACCGACTACGACTCGATGATCGCCAAACTCGTCGTCTGGGGCGAGGACCGCGACGAGTGTCTCGAGCGCTCGCTGCGTGCCCTGCGGGAGTACGAGATCGAAGGCATCCCGACGATTATCCCCTTCCACCGCCTGATGCTCACCGACGAGCGCTTCGTCGAAAGCACACACACGACGAAGTATCTCGACGATGAACTCGATCCGAGTCGCATCGACGACGCCCAAGAGCAGTGGGGCGGTGACACCGGCGACGGTGAAAGCGACGACGAGGAGAGCGTCGAACGCGAGTTCACCGTCGAAGTCAACGGCAAACGCTTCGAGGTCGAACTCGAGGAACACGGCGCACCCGCGATTCCGGCCGGCGACATCGATACCGGTGGCAACGCACAGGCCAGCCGTCCGGAGCCGGCCGGTGGCTCGAGTAGCGAAACCGAAATCGAGGGTGACGGCGAGACCGTCGACGCCGAGATGCAGGGCACGATCCTCGACATCAAGGTCGAGGTCGGCGACGAGGTCGCTGCCGGCGACGTGTTGGTCGTCCTCGAGGCGATGAAGATGGAAAACGACATCGTGGCCTCGAACGGCGGCACCGTCACCGAAATCGCCATCGAAGAGGACCAGAGCGTCGACATGGGCGACGTACTGGTCGTCCTCGAGTAACGCCGCGGCAATCGAACAGCCGCAACCAGCAGTCGATTTTTTCGACCGGGCGCCACGAACAGGTTCGGCCACTCGAGCGGGTGGAGATGGCCGGACGGGCCGACCTGGAGCAACAGTGGGAGCTATTCGTCCGTGAAACCGAAGACGGGCCGTTGGAAACACCTCGAAAGCGTCGCCGCCGCAAGCGCCGCGGCGGTTCGCGACTGCAGGCGCTCGCGGCGACCGGTGGTGCTGCAGATTAGTTGACCGGTCGCTGAACCGTCGGTGCGCGTTCTCGAGCGGCGATTCGACAGCTGGAACCGACAGTTCGTAGCTGTTCTCAGACGGTGAGCGTGAGTGGGTCTCCGATCGTCACGAACAGAGATGTATGATATCGTTACTCACTGTTTTTCTTTAATCTTCTCCACGCACATTAGGAGATTATTTTATCTCTATTATAAACGTATTATGCGCTGCTCTCCGATCGATCACCTGCATCATGCGACGACGACACTTCATGGGCACGCTGGCTGCGGCAGGACTGCTCGGTTCGACGGGAACCACACAGGTAACGGCCGAGAACGGCAACCAAGGGAACGGGCTACGGGGGCATCCTGGGGTCAACAACGTCATCGTCCTCATCGGTGATGGGATGGGGTTCGATCCCATCGAGACGACGAGCACCGTTTACGACGACCTGACGATGTCGAAGGCAGTTCAGAACGAGCTTTCGATGCAGGAGTTCGTCGATTCCGGATTCAACCGAACGAGTTCGCGGTCCGGAGCGGTCACCGACTCCGCCGCTGCCGGCACTGCACTGGCGACCGGCCTCAAGGCGTTCAACGGCCAGGTCGGCGTGTACGGTCCAGATGGGGCCGATAGCGACGAACTGACGACCGTCATGGGACAGGCCGAGATCGCGAAGGCCGTCGGCAAACAGACTGGTCTCGTCACGACCACGCGACTGACTCACGCAACCCCTGCGACGTATGCGACCCACGTCGCCAACCGCGGACAGGAAGGCGATATCGCCGATCAGTACCTCGAGAACGAGATTGACGTCCTGCTCGGCGGCGGCCGGCGTGAGTGGGATGACGATCAACTCGAGCGCGCCGAGACGATCGGATACGACGTCCTGTACGACCGCTCGGACCTTCAGACAGCCGACGACGGCAAGCTGCTGGGGCTTTTCGATCACAGCCACATCACCTACCGGCTCGATCGCCCCGACACGATCCCGTCGCTGCCCGAGATGACCGCAGCAGCCGTCGACCGACTCGAAAGCGAGGAAGGCTACTTCCTCATGGTCGAGGGTGGCCGAATCGACCACGCCGAACACGGCAACGACGTACAGACGACCGTCGACGAGACCAAAGAGTTCGACGAGGTCGTCGAGTGGACGCTCGAGTACGCCGCTGATCGGGACGACACGCTCGTCGTTGTCACGTCCGACCACGAGACCGGCGGGATGGCGACCGGGACGGACTACGGTGCCCCTATCGCCCGCAAGTGCATCAAGAACGCCTCGGCATCCTGTGGTGCGATCGCCGAGCGTATCGAAAACGGCGAATCGGCTCGTGCGGTCATCGAGGAGACGCTCGATGTGACCATCACGGCCGAGGAGGCGACCCGAATCGAAAACGAACGTGGGAGCGACGGCTGGGCGCTCTCGGATGCTGTCGCCGAGATCACCGCCGACTACCTCGGCGTTGGCTGGGCGTCGACACGCCACACCGGCCCTGCTCAGTTAGTGGTCGCTGCCGGTCTCGGGGACGGTCGCTTTACTGGCTGGTTCGACAACACCGACCTCTCAGCGACCATCACGGCGCTCATGCTGTTTGGCGACTCCCTCGAGATGCCCGAGGGACGGGACTTAGAGCGCTGGGAACAACGGATAAAACGCAATGGCCCACGCGGTCCGCGCGACGCCTACATCGCCTGTGTCGGGTACGTCGGCCCCGTCGAAACGGCTGTCCAGCGCGCGCTCGACACGACGGGCGATGGCATCGTTGACTACGGCGACGTGTTAGCAATCGCAGACGGGCAGGGACGACCCGAGCCTGCAACACAGCCCCGTAACCGCGGCCGCGACCGAGCAGCCAACCGCCAGAACGCGATTCACCAGTTCTAGGCGACTCGGATCCTCACGCCTTGGCCGAACTGGCCACGCTCAACAACAGAACATAAACGGGTAGATCAGCGCGACCCGATCGCCGTCCGCGAGTGTCGTCTCGAACCCCTCGAAGTGTTCGTTGAACCGACCGTTGATACAGACGCGGGCGTAGGTCCGGGTCTGATCGCCCTCGGGGTTCTTGCGCCAGGTCCCAGGGAGGTCGTCGGGGACCGGTGCCCAGCCGTGGGCGGTCGCATCGGCTTCGGTTTCGGCGATAAGCAGGTCTTCGACGTCATAGACCGCAAAGAACGCCTCGAGGAACTCCCGAAGTCGGTCGCCCGCGAACGTGAACTCGAGTTCGTGGGTTCCGACGGCGTCGCGGATGTGACCAGTACAGCGGACGGTGACGGTCGTTTGTGGCTGGCCCTGCTCTTCTCGCGCTTTCTGAGCTGTTTCGGTTGCCATATCGGATGGATGGGTTCACTCGGTGAAACTCCACTTCCGAATATGTTCGGTAACACGCCGTTCACGAACGTTTCGAAAGCGGTCGCACCCGGTGAGACATCGCGTATGTGGCTACAATGGGTGCCTGTAGATTGAATATTACTACGTGAAGAAATACAAATATAATCACCGTGCTAATATCATACTAGTATAAGCTCGTAATATATACACTAAGGATCGAGTTTGTACATTAGAGTGGCGATCTATACATCAAGTTCAGATTGACGTCAGAGGATTTATAGTCGATGACAGTAAGAGTCCGCCCAATGCTACTCTCAGTCGATCGCACGGACACTGCCGATCTGCATTCAGTAAGTTTCGATGTTATCGCAGCCGTTGCCGAACAAGAGGGCGTCGACCCGATGGAGATCGAACCGCCGGAGTACGATGCGCTGTACGATGTGATCAATCCGGAAGCGCTCGATATGCTCTTTGCGCCCCGAGAAGACGGTTCGAAGCGAGCCAATGGGTCCGTTGAATTCCCCTTCTGTGGCTATCAGATCATCGTCGACAGCAGTGGCAAGGTCGAGGCCGTCGAGCAAGACGGCACCCGGTAACTCTCGGAGTTGCTGACCGTCGATACACACCCCATCGCACAGTTATCGTGTATCGGTGTGGAGATCGAGTTAGTCGTTCCGATCGTCACTCCCGGCCGCGGCGATCCGCGCTCGCCAGTCGTCCGGAATCGGCTTCGAGTGGCCCGTCTCCTGATCGACGAGCACCTGCACGGTTCGCGCCGTCGCCGCTCGATTCCCATCTGCCCGAATCTCGTACTCCATCGGGAGACTCGAGGTGCCGAGGTCTGGTACACGGAGGGCAACCGTAACGTCCGCGTCGGCCTCGATCGGTCGGACGTAATCGATTTCGAGATTTGCGAGAACGGTTCCGACGTCGACCAGCGAGACGCCGACGACGTCTCTGAAGTACATTTGGCGGGCTTCCTCGAGATACGTCGCGTACGTCGCGTTGTTGACGTGGCCCATGAAGTCGATATCTCGGAGCCGGACGTCGATCGCCACCACATAATCGTCGCTGTCGTCGCTGTTGCCGATATCGTCGCCCATTGTCGACTGTCGACGGTATCAATCGCCGTATAGGTACCTATCGACGCACAGCTGGCCCGTTATTCGTCGACACAGGCAGCTTCAAAGACGGTCTCGTGGAGCCGATCTGCGACGATTTCCATCAACGGCTCCATGTTTCGCGTGTCCGCGCGATTGTACTCGACGAGCGTCTCGAGTGCGCCCTCGTCGCCGCGTTCGTACTCGTGCCAGAGGCGGACGGCATCTCGGCCGCTGAGGTCGGGTCGGTCACGGTCGATTCCGAGCTCGCGTTCGATCGTTTTCAGGCCACCGTCGAGTCCGATCTTCTTACAGGGGTACATGAGATCGACGTGCGGTGTCGTCACCTCGAGGTCGTAACACGTCTCGAGGAAGGGAACGTCGAAACGCTGGCCGTTGAAGGTGATAAGCAGCGACGACGCCTCGAGTTCGGTCTCGAGCCGTCGGGCTGTCAGATCTCGATTTTTGACGAACGTTTTCGTCTCGCCGCCCCGATGGACGCTGACGGTCGTCACGTCGTTGATCGTCGCGTCGAGCCCGGTCGTCTCGATATCCAGAAAGCAGGTCTGCTCGCTGACGTTCTCATAACACCGCCATCGGCTGGCGGCCGGCAGTGCCTCGATGAACGGGGCGACGTCACCGCGCTCGAGATGGGTCCGGCCCTCGTCGATGAACGTCTCGATACGGTCGGCCAACGTCTCGCCGACGACGCTGCCGTCGAACTCGTCCCAGTGGGTGATTCCCTGCTGCCAGAGGCGTCGTTCGGTGGTTTCCCCGACGCCGCGGACGGGAATGAAGCTGTTCTCGATTCGCACACCAGCTTCAGGGTCGCGAGTGGACTAAAAGCGATTGGATCGCGACGGTGACCGGCCGGCTTTTGGGACCGGCTCCCGTAGACCGTGTATGGTCGACCACGACGATGAACTCCTCGCGGCCGTCCGTGACCTCACGCGGACGATCGACGACCTCCAGCAGGAACTCGAGTCCACACAGCGCCGCTCACGACGTCGGCCGCCAACACTGCGGCCACCGACGCCTCGAGAACTCCTTGCCTTTACCGACGAGGTCGCCTTGCCCGCGACGATCGCCATCCTCGAGGCCAGCGTGCGCGCGCTCGAGGGGTTCCAGCGGGCGCTTGCACTCGCACGGACCGAACGGGACGTTCGCGACCGAACGACCGAGGCGACGAGCGCCACGAGCAAGCGAGCAAGTGAGCTCCGGCAGACGACGCTCTCACAGCTCGACGGCGTGCTGGCTCGCCTACAGCAGGCCGCAACCGACGGAACGTTGCCTGCTGACGAAGGCGCACGCGAGTTACTCACCGAAGCACGCGAGTTACGTGACGACGTTGATAGCCGACTGCGGGACGTCGGAACCGACGTCGAACAGCGACAGGCAGACGCGACGGATTCGATTCGAATCGATATTCAGGAGGGCCATCCCAACGAGCCAGAAGACAGTGATGACCCCGCCTCTCGCGTCGACGTCGATGCCGAACTCGAGACGCTGAAAGACCAGTACGGGGACGAGAGCGAGGACTCGAGCGATACTGACAACGGAGAGTCCGGGAGCGCAAACGATGAAAACGGGGCCGCTAGTGAGAACGACGAGACGACTGTGCCCGAGAACGACGACGACGCTGATCCCGACGGGACCGATTCCGGACGCTAGACTGGGTCGAACCGGTAGCCGTCCCAGTCCTGACTGTCGGGTTCCCGGATGCCGGCCCCGGGTTCGCGGAGTTCTTCGGTGTAGACCGGCTCGACTTCGTCGCCGGTCTTGACGTCGTCGGTCGTGAGTTGGACGATCGCACGCACCGACTCGCCCTCCACATCGAACTCAACGATCGCGAGCGTGTTGGGCTCGCGGACACCGGGTGGGGTGGCCGTACTTTTTGTCCATGTCACTACTTCGGCGGTATACTCGCTGAGGTCGATCGTGTCCACTGGTTCCGTGCCGCCGGGGCCGCGTGGGTGCCCGGGGTAGCTGATCGAGCCGTCCTCGTACTCGTACGCTTCCATCGTCATTGTGCTGCCTCCATAATCGTGGTAATCACGCAGTTGCCAAAGCCGCCGACGTTACAGGCCAGGCCGATGTCGACGTCGACCTGTCGTGGGCCGGCTTCACCCATGAGCTGTTCGTAGATCTCGACACCCTGTGCGACGCCGCTTGCTCCCAGTGGGTGGCCTTTCGATTTGAGCCCACCGGAGGTGTTGATCGGCAACTCGCCGGTGTCACGCTCGGTGTAGCCCTCCTCGACGAGTTTCCAGGCCTCGCCCTGGTCGGCGAAGCCGAGCCCCTCCATCTGGAGGAACTCGAGGATGGTGAACATGTCGTGGAGTTCGGCGACGTCGATGTCGTCGGGGCCGTAGCCGCTCATCTTGTAGGCTCCCTTGCCGCTCTCGACGACCCCGCCCATGATCGTCGGATCCTCCCGTTCGTGGACAACGTGGGTGTCGGTCGCCCCGTCGATACCGGCGATGACGACGTACTCGTCCGTGTACTCTTTCGCGACCGACTCGGGACAGAGCATGAGTGCGGCCGAGCCGTCCGTGATCGGACAGAAGTCGTACAGCCGCAGCGGGTCGGCGACGATCGGCGACTCGAGGATCGTCTCTAAGTCGACTTCCTTCTGGAACTGGGCATGGGGGTTGTCGACGCCGTTTTTATGGTTCTTGACGGCGACTTTCCCGAGACTCTCCCGGGGTGCGTCGAACCGTTCCAGATAGTGGCGCGCCGTGAGGCCGGCAAACGACGGCAGCGTCACGCCGGTTTTGTACTCGGCAGGATGGGTCAGCGACGCGATGACGTCGGTCGCTTCGCCGGTCGTCCGATGAGTCATCTTCTCACCGCCGACGAGCAGTGTCATCTCGCTTGCGCCGCTGGCGATCGACTGCCAGGCCGCGTAGATCCCTGCGCCGCCGCTGGAACTCGTCTGGTCGACACGCTGGGTGTACGCTGGCATCGCATCGAGGTCGTGTGCCAACGCGTTCGGCACACCTGTCTGGCCTTCGAACTCGCCGCTGGCCATATTTGAGACGTACAGATGCTCGACATCTTCGGCGTCGACACCTGCATCCTCGAGACACTCGATTCCCGCCTCTGCGAGGAGGTCAAGAATCCAGCTCTCGCGTTGCCCGAACTGGGTCATTGAGGCTCCGATTACTGCAACACGTTCCATAGCTTACCAAATTATAGTCAACAATTTATATGTAAGGGTAAGCGTACGCTCGGCTGTCACGAGTCACGGCCTCGAGTTCGGAAACCGGTTCGACGGTCCCTACGCAGACTCCGCCGCGGCCGTTCGCAACTCGGTCGCGCGCGAACGCGCCTGTGAAATCACTGCAGGACGGGCTTCGAACTCGACGATGACGTCTTCGTCGCCGTAGGTGACGTCGTCGACGTTCGCATTGTCGTGGATCCACGACACGACGCTCATCGTCTCGTCGGTCATCGGCATGAGGAGTCGCTCCTCTTGCCACTCCGGCAGCTCCGCGTCGATCCGCTCGAGCAGCGCGTCGATGTTCGTTCCCGTTTTCGCACTGACCGTCACCGGGTTCGGTGCGAGCGCTGAAAGCGCTGCGCGTTTCTCCTCGAGGTCGTCCTCGTCGACCGCGTCGATCTTGTTCAACACGGTCACGATCGGCGCTTCGTTGCGCTCATAGAGGGTGTCGTGACAGGTGACGAGTTTCTCGTGGATCTCGTCGATGTCCTCGCTGACGTCGACGACGAGCAAGACCAGATCGGCCCGGTAGACCGAATCGAGCGTCGATTTGAACGACTCGACCAGCCAGTGGGGCAGATCGCTGATGAAGCCGACGGTGTCGGTCACCAGCACGTCTCGTGGCTCGATCGCCGCGCGTCTGGTCGTCGTTCCCAACGTCGTGAACAGCTTATCCTGGGATTCGGCGGTGGGATCGAGATCCGGATGGAGGCCGTCGTTCTCCTCGACCGCTAAATCGTCGGCGAGTTGGCGCAGCAGGGTCGATTTCCCGGCGTTCGTGTAGCCCGCAAGCGCGACCAGATCGAACCCGGAGTCGCGTCTGCGCTCTCGGCGCTGCTCTTCGGTCTGTTCGATCTGCTCGAGTTCGTCCCTGATCCGGCTGATCTGGTTTTTGATGTCCTGTTCGCGACTCTCGTCGTACTCACCCAGGCCCATGAAACCGGGATGTTCCTCGCGTTTGGCCAGGCTGGTCTTGGCCTCGGCACGGGGCAGTTCGTATCGGAGTTCGGCCAACTCGACCTGAAGCTGTGCCTTCCGCGTCTGGGCGCGCTGGCCGAAAATCTCGAGGATCAGGGTAAACCGATCGATGACTTCGACGCCGTCGGGTAGCAACTGGCCGAGGTTGTACGTCTGGTAGGGACCGAGCCGGTTGTCGAAAATAACGGTCGTCGCGTCGGTCGCGACGGCTTCCTCGGCGAGTGTCTCGGCTTTCCCCTCTCCAAGCTGGAGGGCGGCATCGGCCCGCCGTGACTGGGTAACCTCGCCGACGACGGTGTACCCCGCCGCTTCGGCGAGCTCACGGATTTCGCTCGTATCTGGTGTTCCGGAATCGACGCGTTTGGCGATAAGTGCTCTCATATGGTTACAAACTGTGGGTGTCACTCGGGCAGTCGTGGCGACTCGAGACGGACCGCTCGTCGATCCGGTGAGCCAGCCGTTGCGTGCGCCGGTCACGCCGGCACTGTCGTCGGCGCGGCGAGTGCCCGATCACGCTAGGAATGCCGGCCACACACCTCCGTTGGACGGAGTAATCATACATTCCAGTACGCGCCCGACGGTCTTGAATCCCGTGCTCGAGCGGATCGCCAATTCGTGAGATCACAACAGTCATTGTTGCCGACTCGAATACGAAGCCGTGATGCTAGACGTCGATCCGGCCACGCTCGCCCTCGAGTTCGGTGGCAGCGCGGTCCTCGGTGGGGTGTTGGGGTTCGCGACGAAACAGGTCGCAAAGCTCGTTGCGATCATCATCGGCGTCCAGCTGATGGCCTTCCGATATCTCGAGTCACAGGAAATCGTCATCGTCGACTGGAACCGCCTTTCGGTCGGACTCATCGAACGGCAGGCACAGACACAGGCCAACCACTGGTTCGAATCGGTGCTCTCGATGTTATCAGTCGGCGCTGGATTTACCAGTGGCTTCCTGATCGGATTTCACAGGGGGTGACATCCTCCTCGCCGTAAACAGCGAGGCTTCCCACGCATGGGGAATACCGGGCTTGCCGGTAAGGTTTTAAGACTCATACGCTCCAAGCGTCATTTGCGTAGGTGCGCTCGGCTTGGGTGGTCTTACGGCGGTGTCACAACCGCTCCCATCCTGTGGCGAGTCATCGTCACACGTTTTCCAAGTGCAACTCTCTCCCCACGGGTCGACCCGTTGAGCGATGCTTGCAGCAGCACTGATATCCGCCTGAAATGTCGAAACGTGGCACTCGTCGTTCGTGCATCGGAGTTCTGCTTGCGTACTTCGCTTCCCGATGTGTCCGCACTCATGGCACGTTTGGGACGTGTAGGCTGGATTCACGTATTCGACCGGGATGCCGGCCTCCGTCGCTTTGTCCTCAACACGATCCTGAAGCCGTGCAAAGGCCCATGCGTGGAGTCGCCGGTTCATGTACTTGCCGTAGTCCAAGTTCTCACGGATGTACGTCAAGTCCTCCATTACGATCACCGGGTTCTCGAAGGTGCCAGCGTATCCGACGACCTCGCAGCTGGCCTTCTCGAGGATATCCGTGAGCGCGTTCTGGTAGTAGTCGAACCGTTCGTCAATCCGCCATTCAGCATCGCGTTCCTGTAGTCGCTGAAGCGTGGTCGACATTTCCTTTCGGAGGTGTTTCGCACGCTTGCCACTCCAGAGAACGGGTCTTGTCGGTGTACCGTGCTTAAGGCCACAGGCCGTAATTAGCGCAGTCTCACCAATATCAAGCCCGACTGGTGTGGTGTCACCGTCCGCAGTCGGTTCTTCAATCGGATACTCGACGGTGACGTGAAGTACCCAATTCTTCCGGTGGCGTTGAAGCCGGATCTGACCGGCCTTGGCATCCTCGCTGAGGAGATCGTGCCAGAGGTCTTCTTGATCCGGGTTGATTCGAAGCGGAATCCAGAAGTTCGTACCACGGCCTGGCCGTGGTGCCCACCACGTGAACTCGTGTTCACGTTCGCTCGAGTGGTCGAACTTCGCAGCTTGGTTCGTGAGTCGGAGTGGATGTTCGTCGTCGATCTCACGGGCGTTGTACGTCTTCCGAAGCTTCGGGACGTAGTTGCACAGAGCAGCTTTCGCCTGATACGGAAGGTCGTATGGCGTCACCACGTCACTGACGCCGTTCATCGTGTCCTCGCCACTCTCGAAGGCGTCGTCTAACGCTTCACGGTACGTCCCGAGTGTATCCTGTAGCTTCTCCTCTTTGTGAGCCGTAGGCGGAGCAAGCGTCGCTTGGAGTGTCTTAGTCGCCGTAGCCGACATTACTGATCCTCCACGTAGTCCATGAGAACGTCGATACCCACTTGGCCAGTACTGGCGAGGAAATATCCCGGTTGCCAGAACGAATCCTCGAGCGTCTGTTTCACTTCGGGGTACTCACTCCGAACCTTCCGTGACGTGACGCCCTTCAGCGAGTTGATGAACTTCGTCATGTCAGTGGTCGGTTTCGCGGTGAACAAGATGTGGATGTGATCGGCCCCACCATTCACGTTCTGAATCTCGACCCCGAAGTCTTCCGAGAGTTCGTTCGCAATCTCGCCGATACGTTCTGCGATTTCTTCGGTGAGAATGGTCGCACGGCACTTCGTGACGGTCACAAAGTGATATTGGAGTGCATAGACCGTGTGCGACCCGGTTTGAAGGTTGTACTTCATTTGGCCTCACTATATTCTACTCGGCCAATTATGTTAAACCTTGTGACGTGAGGTATTCGGTTGGCTGTAGCTCGTGGTTTGCGTAATCAACCGACGCGATTCACGCCCGCCGTAAACGGCGGGATTCTCTCGCTGTTTAAAGATAGCACAGTGGATCGGCCGCAACCGACTCCTGCCCGCGTGTCTTATCGAGTCTTGAGATCGTCTTTGTCCTTGACGATCTCCGTCTCCGCTTTCCCACTCGTGTGTTCGTTAACGACGTCGTAGAAGTCGTTTTGCATCCCTGCTGGGAATGTTATCACGCCGATCCAGGAGCCGTCGGGCTGCCACTCTTCGCGTTCGAGGTCGCCAAACTGGCGGACCTGTGCCTGTGCACTGCCGGCGTAGTCGGCGGGGATCTGTACCGCGATCGTCACCTCTTCGAACCGGATTGGGATCACCGGCCGAAGGTCATCGAGCGCCTCGTCGACCTGCGTCTCGACCGGCTCCATCGGATCGACGGTAAAGCCGGCCTCCTCAAGCGCGTTCTCGATGCGCTCGGGCGGATGCGGCGCGTTGTCCATCTGGGGATTGACGGCGTTGCGCGCGATGGTGTCGATCAGCTGTTTGCGCTTTTGCTCTTGCATCTCACGGCGCTGGTCGGCCGTGATCTGGATCTCTCCCTGTTTGATGACTTGGGGGATGATTTCGAGTGGCTCCGTCGTGTCAAAGACGTTCTCGAGGTCGTTTTCGGCTGGCCGGTCGCCACGCGAGGCGTCCTCGAAGACGTCCTCCGCGGCGATGACTTCCTCGAGGTCACCGTCGAACTCATCGCGTTTGATCGCCAGTGCCGCTTCCGGATCGACCAACACTTCGAAGCGCGCCCCGTGTGACTCGAGTCGTGCCGTCACTGCCTCGTCGAGTGATATCATACCGAAGCATACCCCCGGCCCGTTAAAAGAGCTTTTCCTGCCGGTCGCTCTCGCATGGGACGTGTGTGGTCGTCAAAACGGAAAACGGAATCGGTGGTCGATTACTCGTCGGCTTCGTCAGCGTCGCCCTCTTCACCCTCATCGAGGAGGTCGTTCTCCTCGAGGTGGGACTCGATCGTGTCGTGATCGAACTGCTCGAAGGATTCGCTCTCGACGTCGATCGTCGCGAGACCGACTTCGTTGGGGAGCAGCGAACCCTCGTTGACCGACGCGAGGGCGTCGAGTGCGAGCGCGATGCCGCCGTCGAGGTCGGCTTCCTCGTCGTAGTTCTCCTCGAGATACTCCTGCAGTTCGCCGCGGTCGGAGCCGACGGCAAGGGCCTTCCACTCGTATGGGGTCCCCGACGGGTCGGTCTCGAACAGCCGCGGTTCGCCGTTGTCGATACCGCCGACGATCAACGCGACGCCGAACGGGCGGGCACCGCCGACTTGCGTGTACTGCTGGATGTGGTCGGTGACTTCCTTGGTCAGCGTCTCGACGCCGATCGGTTCGCCGTAGCGCAGCTGGTTGACCTGCGTCTGGCGTCGAGCGAAGTCGATCAGCTGGCGCGCGTCAGCCACGTGGCCGGCGCTTGCGATGCCGACGTGGTTGTCGGCCTTGTGAATCTTCTCGACGCTCGAGTCCTCGAGCAGCGGGGAGGGGACTCGCTTGTCGACGGCGAGAACGACGCCATCTTTCGTTCGGACGCCGATACTCGCTGTTCCTCGTTTGACCGCCTCGCGGGCGTACTCGACCTGGTAGAGTCGGCCGTCCGGCGAGAAGATCGTGATACCTCGGTCGTATGCCTGCTGTTGTTGTTGTCCCTGCATAGTCTCACACTAAATCGCAATCGAGGTCTGTCGCACCCACGAACGCCTCATCGAGTCGCACATCTGCAACGCATTCCTGCACGACGGCGACTCGCTCTTCGTTCCCGAACACGACGTTTCTCTCTTTAGAATCTTGCTCACGGCGTCCTAAATACTTTTCTTCAGCGGCACGGATCGTGCCACTGATACCGCAGACAGAAATTCCGACGGGTGCACCGTCTATCTCGTCAATACAGGACAGCGCCGCACGAGCAGGGTCCGTCTCGCCACGACGGACGCGAACGATCGCCTCGCCGGTTTTGCCGGTACACTCGAACTTGATGACTGTCATATCGGCTCGAGCGCTCCCCGGATCGCCAAGCAGGTTCTGGGCCGCATACCAACACTCACGCTGGAAGGCTCGCCGCCCGATGGATTCTCCGGGCCAACTCTCAAGTTCGACGGCGAGATACCGCCAGCGCGGCTGGAGATGTTTCGGGAGGTGTTTCATCGTTTCCAGACACTCCAGAGCGCGTGTTCCTCAACGCTGTTCTTCATATCGCCCTCGTTCGACACCGGGCTCAATGAACGACTCGGACTGAATCCGTCGATTCCGCTCGGCGAGCCGTTGCCACTCGGTCAATCCCTCGGTAATAAACTCACTCGAGAAACCGAGTTGTTCACCGACTGCCTGTAGCTCTCGTGGCCCGCGCAACTCGAGATGGGAGGTCGGATCCGCGCTGACGACGTACGGCGCGTCGTAGTAGTCGACGATCTCTTTGAGTTTGCGAAGCGACTGGATGACTCTGACCCGCTGGCCCCCGCTCTTGCGAAGCACCCCCGAGAGGTTGAACTCGAGTCGGACGCCGTTCTCGACGGCGGCTTTGACGAGCACGTGGTTGACGTCGCCGCGGTCGGCCATCGGATGGGTGAGGACGTCGAGCTTCTCGTTTTCGACGGCAAACCGGTTCAGGGCGTTCGTGCCGCCGTGAAGCGCCAGAATCGTCTTCGAGGAGCGATAGTTACCCACCGAGCCGCCGGCTTCCTGTGGATTGGTGGCGCGAATCTCCAGGCCAGAGACGACGTCAATCCCGTAGGCTTCGCTGATCCGGTCGGCGTCGTATTCGGCACGCGAGTCGGCGTGGTTGCGGACGACCACGCCCTCGAAGCCGTAGTCGGCCGCCGTTTTGGCGAATCTGGCGACCGTGCTCTGTCCATCGGGGTGGGCGTGGACGGCCTCGTACATACTCGAGTCGTCTCACGGCGGCGACTTGGGGTTTGCGCCATGCGGCCGCGAGGACGCCTATCTAGAATCTAGAATCAGCCGGACGCGTGAGCGAACCGAGACGCATTGCTCCCCACCGAAACGAAGCGAATAGAGCGAGAGACCGTCAGTTGAGAATCGACTGGGCGACCGTCGCGAGCTGACCGTTGTCGGCCTCACGGAGTCGGTCGTCGCCGATCTTCAGCCGCAGGCGTGGTCGGCCAACGTCGATCGGAACCTTTTCGGTGTCGATCAGACCCATGTCCTCGAGTTTGGTCTTCGTCCGGCTGAAGGTCGCCTTCGAGGCGATTCCGACGTCTTCCCCCCACTTGCTGATATCGTAGAGCAGGGCTTCGTTTTTCGCGGCGACCAGCAGTGAGATGGTGACTTCGTCGAGTCCGTCGCCGTCGCCGCGGGCGGTCTCGAGCGAGTTGAGAATCGCGGTAAAATCGGCTTCGGCGTCGGCGCTGATCTCCTCGGCAAGCGTCTCGCGGACGGCCGTAATCGGAGGGGTTCGGAGATTGAACGCGGAGGCATCTGCCCAGCGGTCCGCGTAGGTGTCGTAGGTGTCCTCGACGAAGCTCTCGTCGTCGGTGATCAGCCCGCCGACGCGGCTGCCGGCGTGGACGATCGCGATGACGCGGTCGTCGGTGATCAGCAGCGAGTTCTCGGGGGCTTCCTCGAGCGTTCGCAGTCCGAGGGCCTCCTCGCTGATGAGATCGGCGGCGTTCGAGGCGACGATGAAGTCGTCCATGACGTCTTTGAGCGTCCGCTCGTCGGCGAGCATCTGCACCGACGGCAACTCGCCGTCGAACGCGGTCGCAACGGAGACGAACTGTTCGATGGCATCCGCCGACGGATTGACCATGTAGACGTCCCCGGACGCCTCCTCGAGGACAGATTCGAGGATATCGTCAATCTTGTGGTTGAGTAAATTCGAGGTCATCTCTATACAGAAGTAAACGATTGCGAAGCACTTAATTTTGTTGGCCGTTTTGGCGTCACAACTTGAACTCTGGTGATGACACCGGTAGTTTTTGTCGAGTCCTCCATCGATTCTTTCATATCGTTATAGAATCATTTTTGATTTCGGAGACAATAGTAGTGTCTTCGATACCTGTATCAAACAGTGATCGTGCCAGCGAGTCTCCGAAACGGCCTCCAAAAAGTGGAATGCTCGTTGTCTCCCGGTTCGACTCTCGTCGATCCACAGCGCGTGGTTCGACGGTTAGGCGAGGAACTCTTCGATGTGGTCGGCGACCTCTTCGGGCGTGTCGCCGACGGGGACGCCCGCATCGTTCAGGGCGTTGATCTTGCTCTCTGCGGTTCCGGTTCCGGAGCCGGAGACGATCGCACCGGCGTGGCCCATCCGTTTGCCCGGCGGCGCAGTTCGGCCGGCGATGAAGCCAGCCACCGGCGTGTCGACGTGGTCGTCGATGAACGCGGCGGCTTCCTCTTCGTCTTCGCCACCGATCTCACCGCACATGACGATCGCGTCGGTGTCGGGGTCGTTCTCGAACAGTTCGAGGGCGTCGACGAAGTCGGTGCCGATGATCGGGTCGCCACCGATACCGATGGCGGTGGTCTGGCCGATGCCACGGTTGGTCAGGTTGTCGACGACCTGGTAGGTCAGCGTTCCCGAGCGGGAGACGAGGCCGACGTTACCCTCGGCAAAGATGTTGCCGGGGAGAATACCGAGTTTGGCCTCGCCGGGCGTGATGAGGCCGGGACAGTTCGGACCGATGAGACGGGTATCGGTCTCGGAGAGGCGCTTGTTGACACGCGCCATGTCCTGAGTCGGAATGCCTTCCGTGATCGCGACCGCGAGGTCGAGATCCGAGTCGAGCGACTCGAAGACGGCGTCACCGGCAAAGGCCGGCGGGACAAAGATTACGGACGTGTCGGCGTTTTCTTCCTCGACGGCCTGGTGGACCGTATCGTACACCGGCACACCGTTGACTTCCTGACCGCCCTTGCCGGGAACCGCACCGGCCACGACGTTGGTGCCGTACTCCATCATCTGTTCGGCGTGGAACTTGCCTTCCCCGCCGGTGATGCCCTGTACCACGACGCGCGTGTCGTCGTCGACTAGAACGCTCATTATTCGTTCACCTCCCCAGCGTACTCGACGGCACGCTGTACTGCGTCCTCGAGGGTCTGTTCGACCGTCACGAGGTCTTCGTTCAGAATCTCCATGCCTTCCTCCCAGTTGGTACCGGCCAGACGGACGACGACCGGCTTGGGGATCTCGTCGAACTGCTCGAGTGCTTCGTTGATCCCCTTGGCGACCTCGTCACCGCGGGTGATGCCGCCGAAGATGTTGAAGACGACGCTGTCGACGTTGTCGTCCGAGAACACCATATCGAGCGCGTTCGCGATTCGGTCGGCTTTCGCACCGCCACCGACGTCGAGGAAGTTGGCTGGTTCGCCGCCGTAGTAGTCGACGAGGTCCAGTGTCGTCATCACGAGGCCGGCACCGTTGCCGATGATCCCCGTGTTCCCCTCGAGGCGAACGTAGTCGAAGCCGTACTCGTCTGCCTTCTGCTCGAGGTCGTCGCCGGTGCTCGCTGCTTCGGCTTCCATCTCGGCGAGTTCGGGCTGGCGGAACAACGCGTCTTCGTCGATGTTCATCACGGCGTCGGCCGCGATGACCTCGTCGTCTGCCGTGACCATCAGCGGGTTGATCTCGGCGTCGGAGCCGTCTCGGTCGTCCCAGAGTTCGTACAGCGTCATGAGGACGCTCGAGACGTCACGCGCGACGGCCTGATCGACACCCGCGTCGTAGACGGCCTTGCGAGCCTGGTAGGGATGCATGCCGAAAGAGGGGTCGATGTGCTCTCGCGCGATGGCGTCGGGGTCTTCCTCGGCGACCTCCTCGATGTTGACGCCACCTTTTGTCGAGACCATCGCGACGGGCTTGCCCTCGCCACGGTCCATCGTGATCCCGACGTAGAGTTCGTTGACGAAGTCGACGGCTTCCTCGACGAGTACGCTGCCGACGTGGTAGCCTTTGAGGTCCATCCCCAGAATCTCGTCGGCTGCCTCGCGCGCTTCGTCCTCGTCGTCGACGAGTTTGATCCCGCCGGCCTTGCCACGCCCACCGACCTGTACCTGTGCCTTGATTGCAACTGGATACCCAACCTCGTCGGCCGCGGCGACGACGCCGTCGACGTCAGAGGCGAGTTGAGAGGCTGGCGTCGGAATGCCAGCGTCGGCGAAGACCTGCTTCGCCTGATATTCGTGGAGTTTCATAACCATTCGAACGGCCGTTGCGCCCTTGCTTAAATCCTGTTAGTTTCACTCGCGGTGATCGGTCTCTCGATTCGTGATCTTGCCACCGCACCCGGCAATTGCGGTCGTTTTGACGCGCCTCTGGTGACAGGAGATAACTCGTTTCTAAATGAATTTATCGACTGTTTGGACGCGAGCAACCCGTGACCGTTCTGCGGGCTTTCAAGTGTCCACTGCGGACTTGGCTATGGCAAGGACTCACGTGATTCGATGATGCGCCACCAGACTGAAGAACCCGCTAAACTGCGTGCGACCGCAACAGTTGACTCCTGCCAGTGATAATCGAACACCGAGCGAACGGCCATCGGAAGTGGCCCACCCCACACACATGCTCGTCACCGTCGTCATCGGCCGGAGGCCGACCTGACGTGACCACCCCCACCGCGACCCACAGCAACTGGGCGTGGACCTCGTCACTGAAGCGGGGACTCCGCTTGCTGGTCCACAGCAACCTCTTTATTTCGCTGGCAACGGTCAGTGTTTTGGTTACGACGGTCATCCTCGCCGAGTTGCCACTCGAGGCGCTGCCGGTGTTTATTGTCTTCGCGGCGACGCTGTTCGTCTACACCGTCAACCGATTTACCGACCTCGAGGAGGACGAAGCTAACGTCCCCGAGCGGGCAGCGTTTACGAAACGGTACGGCTGGCTCCTGTTAGCGCTCGGCGTCGGACTCTACGTCGCCGCCATCGCGGGCGCGATCGTCCTGGGGCTTGAGGGCGCGATCTATCTGTTGTTGCCGCTCGTCGTCGCCCTGCTGTACTCCGTCGGCGGCGTCAAACAGCTCTTTCTTGTCAAAAACCTCGTCGTGGGCTTCGCCTGGGGGGCGATCCCGCTCGGGGCCGGCTACTACTACAACCAGCCGTGGTCGCTCGAGATCCTCGTAATCACGGCCTACGTGACCGCGATGATCACCATCGCAGCAGTGATCTTCGATATCAAGGACATCGAAGGCGACCGCGCGGAGGGGATCGCGACCGTGCCAAACCGGCTCGGCCCGGTGGCGACGCGACGCTACTCACAGCTCGCCAACGTCGCCGTCGCCGTGGCTGTGGTCTGGCTCGTCGTCGTAACTTCGCTCTCGAGTTCGTTTCTCTCCGTGCTCGCGATGAACGCCTACGTCGCGTGTTACATCCCCTTCGCGACGCCGGATCGCGGGCCGCTATACTACGGCTTCGTCGTCGACGGCGAACACGTGTTTCTCGCTGCCGTCGTCGTCGCACTCGAGTGGCTCGTCTGGTGAGATGACGCAGGCGACGAGTGCACCGTCTTGCGGTGCTCGCATCGCGGAAACTATCAGATACATCGTATTATGGAATTGGAGGCAAGACGACTGATCGAATGAAATAGCTTTCCGGATAGTAAAATATACTACAATCTGTAAGATATGAAAATTTGATAAGTTATATAAAACCACACTTACCTGTTTCTGTCATGAATAGACGACGATTGCTGGCAACACTCGGAACCGTTCCAACGATCGCTCTCGCAGGCTGTACGAGTAGCACCGATACCGACGAAGTCGAGGGTGACGATACTGACGGCGAAAGCGACGACGACAGCACAGATGACACCACCGAAGCGGACAGTGAGCCGTCGCTGGACGACTTCGAGTTCCCAGAGCACGCGAGTCGAACCGAGATCGACGCGGTCGCCTTCGCCGACGCCCACATCGAGACGATCTACGACACTGGCTCGGCCACTGTCTCGAGCAGCCGTGAGCGCGAGTTCGGACGCCATTCGGACGAAGAGCAAACCGAGTCACGAGTATCCATGGACGGCATCCATGCGACTCGAGACAGAGATCGCTACAAAGAACAGGTCTGGACACTCCACGGCGAGTCCAGCGGGTTGCTCCGCCGTGAGGGCGGCTTCCGCGAGGAGTATCAGATCACATCGGACGCACCGAGCACGAACAACGTCCTCGAAGAACGCACTCTCGAACGGTTCACCTCTGGATTTTCTTTCGGCGAAGCGACGGCGGTAGTCGACATCGACGGTACGCTCACCGCCCGGTATGACGCGGAATCAGTCGCTGATTCGACCGAGCTCGAACGATTGGTTCATGCAGATTCTGTCGAGGACGCTACGGGATCGATCTTCATCACCGAAGACGGCGTTCTCAAGCGGTTTAGTTACGACATCGAAGCTAAGGGACGCCACGAATCGATGAGTGAGACGACTGAAATAACGTATTCAGCTGTCGGAGAAACAATGGTGGCCGAACCGGAGTGGGCGGAAACCGCCCGTTCGAAGGGACGACAGTTTACGCCAAGCGAAACCGACGACGGCTATCTCGAACTCGAACTAGTCAACGGCGTTCCGATCCCCGCGGGTGCGGACGTCAATATTAGCGTCGAGGCCGGATACGATTCCCTGCGGCTACCGGAAGAACTCACGGTCGGCGATCGAATCGTCGTCGCAGTCGACGGTGAGAGTCTGTCGGTCGCGATAAACGACACGCCAGCGTCACCAAGTAACATCGACGCTCGGTACGGCCATCTGGGAATCCGAAGCGACGGCTTCCCGCTCTACGAAGGATCGATCCCCCTGTAACGTCGCAGATAGCTGGGATCAGACTGATAGCCGAACGACTGGAGATCAGTCTCGGTCGGTGTCGCTCCAGTCGCAGTCCTGGCACTTCCAGCCCGTGACGAACTCGGTCACAGAGGGCATGTAACCGACCTCGAGGACGCTTTCGCCACAGTCGGGACAGTCCTTGTTGGCATCTGTGATCGACTCAGCTTCCATCACCGACCCGTCTTCGATCAGCTCCGCGAGTTTCTTGCCCGTGACCATTCGGCCCTGCACGACGCGATTCTCGCCCATACTCGAGTCGTTGGCTCGGTATTCCTAAGGGCTTCCGGTCACCGCAATGGGCTGCCGCCTCAAAACGCCCGATTCCGGTGCATTCGAGCGATTCGGACCCGATCTCGAGCCGCCAACGAGGTGAATCGAAAATCGGACGATTTAACCTCACGAGGGAGCAATGATCGGTTGCGTGCGAGGGTAGCCAAGCGGCCAACGGCGGCGGACTCAAGATCCGCTCGTGTAGACGTTCGTGGGTTCGATTCCCTCCCCTCGCACTGACCAACAGTGCGGCAAGAGCAATATCTTGCCCTCGCAAACTTCTGTGACGACCCACACTGGAAAGCAATAGGTTCGTCGGTCCGCTGTCGCGACCATCAGTTGCAATTGCGTATCAAACAGTTATCCACTGGGCCGTGGGAGGGGTACCCGCATGTCCCCCGAATCAGAGAGCGACGAAGACGTCGAAGAAGCAGAACCCGACGAGGAGGAATCGGGACGCGAACTCGAGTTCGAGCACTATCTCGCCCGTGAAGAGGTGATCGACCACTTCGAGTCGTTCCTCGACGGGTTCGACGACGGCGACACCGTCACGATGTCCTTCGGCGACGAGACCCTCGAGTTCGACGCCCCGCCACACATGCAGTTCGAGGTGGAGTACGAGGAACACGGTGACGAACGCGAACTCGAGTTCGAACTCGAGTGGCGTGTCCAGGACGAGGATTTTGAAATCGGGTCCTCCGAGTAAGCAAGATGCGGCGGAAGCCGTGGACTAATCGAGCGCACAGCGAGCCCGAGACGAAGTCCAACCCCTTTTGGGACAGGCCCGCCGACGGGAGACAATGAGCGAACGCGAAGACGAGTCTCGGCGGGCAAGCGTCGCGCTCCGCGCGGCGACCACGGGGGCGGACGTCGCGGCGGCGTCGTTTCGAACCGATCTCGAGGTCGAACGAAAGGACGCGAAGACGGACGTCGTCACGCAGGTCGATCGAAACGCCCAGACGCGGGTGATCGAGGTCATAAATGAGGCGTATCCGTCAGAGCCGATCGTCGGCGAGGAAGCGGACGCGTTGAAACGGGTTCCAGAAACGGGGTCGGCCTGGATCGTCGATCCGATTGACGGGACGAACAACTATGTCAACGGCAGTCGCGCGTTCGGGACAGCCGTCGCGGCAGTTTACGACGGCGAACCGGTCGCTGCGGCGACAGTCTGTCCTGCACTGGGGGATACGTACCGCGTCGGTCCCGACGGCGCGTTTCGTAACGACGAGCCGCTTTCGGTGAGCGACTGCAGTGATTCCGAGGCCGCGACCGTCTGCCCGACGTTCTGGTGGGATTTCGACCACCGGGAGGAGTACGCCGCGGCGACGCGAGCCATCGTCGAGCGCTTTGGCGACATGCGACGGTTCGGCTGTGCCCAACTCGAGTTGGCGATGGTCGCCGCCGGCGCGCTCGAGGGGACGATGACGAACCTGCGGACGAATCCGTGGGATACCGTCGCCGGCGTTCAGTTGGTTCGGGAAGCCGGTGGAACCGTGACCGACCTCGAGGGGAACCCCTGGCGACACGACAGCACGGGACTGATCGCCTCAAACGGAGCCGTTCATGATGACCTGTCTGCTGCGACACGGGAGATCGATCGACCGACGTAATCACCGTTGTCTCGCTTGTCACGAACTGTCGGAAACCGGAAACGGTAAGCGCCCACCCCAACGGATATCGGTCATGGACGAGCTTATCGAGCGGTATGGGCCCGAACGGCTCTGGGCCGCGACCGTTGTCCTCCTCGCCGGCGGTGTCACGCTCGCTGCCCTGCTGTTCCCCCAGCGCGTGTACGTCGACATCATCTGGCAGTACTTTTGGGGGCCAGTGGTCGCCGACGCTCACGGCTGGAGCTGTATCACGTGGGCGGGCGGTGAACAGGTACACTGTAACGACGCACCCGGAGACCCCGGTCCGACCGCCGCACCGGGGTACACCGTCGTCTCCTATGCGGGCTACATCCCAACGCTGATCCTGCTCGTCATCGGGATCTGGTTTTACATTCGTCGCCTTGAGATCGAACGCTATCGAGCGGGCTTTTTCGCGCTGTTCCCGTTCATGCTGTTTGGCGGTGCGCTCCGGACAGTCGAGGACGCGAACGTCGCTGCCTACCGCGAAACGGCCGAACTCGCGATCCAGTTGCCGTGGTCCGGGTTCCTAATCAGTCCGCTGATCTACTTCACGGTCTTTCTCGTCGCGGCAGTGGCGGTGTTCGTCTCGGTGTGGCTCGAGCGAAACGACTCCGTGTCGGGGTATGAGTACCCGCTCGTCACGATCGGTGCGCTCGCACTCGCGATGACGCTCGGCTGGCTCGGCTATCTCGCGGCGACGACGTCGTATCTCGAGTTTTATCCGCTGATTCCGACGATCGTCCTCGGAGCGGCGACCGTTTCGACGGCGATCGTCTGGACGGCCATCCAGCGGTTCGCACCCGACCTGAATCGCGGCACCGGCTATATGGGCATCATCGTCATCTGGGCCCATGCAATCGACGGCTTCGCGAATCAGCTCATGCTCGACTGGTCGCACGTGTGGAATCTCAGCTACAGTCCCAAACACCCGGTCAACGACGCGATCGTCAGCGTCACCGGCTCGGTCCTCCCCGCCAGCGTCACCGACGTTATCGGTGCCGCCTGGCCCTTTGCACTCCTGAAGCTCGCCGCCCCCGTCTTCATCATCTGGATCTTCAACGAAGAAATCTTCGAGGAGAACCCTCGGTTTGCAATCTTGATGATGATCACTGTCGTCGCCGTCGGGCTCGGGCCCGGAACCCGTGACATGCTCCGAGCGACGTTCGGGATCTGACGGCTGCGACGCGCACTATTCTGCCGACGGCACTGTCACTCGAGCAACGCCACTTCGCATCTGCTCGAGTCGGCGGCGTCGTGGCGTCCACCAGCAATCAGTGACTGTGCGAGTACGCGACGGTGGCCGTCGTCTCACACACGCAGCGTCCGAGCGAAGGCAGTCGATGGTGCGGTTCGGCAGCCTGCAACGCTGGCACCGTCGTGGTGACCGTCACCGCTTCCAGAACGCGCCGGTAAACAGGACGAGCGCCGGAATGATCTCGAGGCGGCCGACCCACATGAGAACGATCATCACGAGTTTCGAGGTCGTCGAAAACTCGAGGTAGCTGCCGAACGGGCCGATCGACCCGAAGCCCGGGCCGATGTTCCCGATTGTCGCGATGCTCGCGCTGACCGCCTCGAGCGGTGTCAACGAGTAGCCGATCCGGGCGGAGTCAATCACAATGAACACCGTCGCGGCGGCGAAGATGAGGATGTACAACAGCGTGAAGCTGAGTACGGCGCGGATCACGTCCTCGTCGACGACGTAGTCGCCGAGGCGGATCGGCTGGACAGCCGAGGGGTGGGCGGCCGTAAACAGCTCTCGGCGAGCGACCTTGAACACGACCAGCCAGCGAATGATTTTAATCCCGCCGCCGGTCGATCCGGCGCTACCGCCGATAAACATCGCCGTCAGGAGGATGACCTGTGCGGTCCCATCCCACTGTGCGAAGTCACTCGTCGCGTAGCCCGTCGAATTGAGCAGGGTGACGATCTGGAAGGTCGCGTGGCGCACGGCGCTCTCTCCGGATCCCTCAGTCACGCCGCCCACGTCACCGAGTGCCGGTGCGGCCCCACTGTAGAGCAGTGCGCCGAGAACCCCGGCTAAAACGGCGATCGCGCCGGCATAAGCCCGGAACTCGGAGTTCTGGATGAACCGTCGTGGCTCCCCCCGGAGCACGTACCAGAAGAGCGCGAAGTTGGTCCCCGCAACGACCATGAACGGGATAATCAGCCACTGGACGGCGGCGGAAAAGGCGGCGACGCTGTTCGCTTCGGGCGAGAACCCACCGGTCGGCAGCGTCGTAAAGCCGTGGGCGACCGCGTTGTAGACGGTCATGTTCGGTGCCAGCCCCACGAGATGGAGGCCGTACAGCAGTCCGATGAGAACGACCGTGAACCCAAAGTAAACGAGCCAGAGAATCCGTGCCGTCTCGGCGATCTTCGGTGTGAGCTTCTGCAGTTCCGGCCCCGGTGCCTCGGCCCGGATCAACTGCGAGCCATTGACCGCGAGCTCCGGCAAAATCGCGATCATCAGGACGATGATCCCCATGCCGCCGAGCCACTGGGTGAGCTGGCGCCACATCATGAGCGCGTGTGAGTGTTGTTCGACCGAAATGTCGCCCATCACGGTCGCGCCAGTCGTCGTGAATCCGGACATCGACTCGAAGAGGGCATTTACCGGATGTGCGAGCGTCGAGGACGTACCGTAGCCCTCGAGAACGTACGGTATCGCCCCGATGAGCGCGACGATAAACCACGAGAGTGCGACCAGCAACATCGCTTCCCGCGGTCTGAGGTCCGGTTCGGGATCGAACTGCTCGAGGATGTGGCCGATTGCGACCGTGAGCGCGATCGTCACTACAAAGACGAGAATATCATCTTGATAGATGATGGCGACGACCAACGGGACGAGCAGGGTGAGTGCGAGATACTTGATAACGGTTCCAGTAAGTGCGACACTTGCCCGCCAATCAACGCGTAGAGTCATGCTGTCACGTCCGGCTCCGGCTGGGCCAGAAACACAATCAATCTCATTTTTCGTCAGTACATAATTCCTCTGAAACGGCTCGAATCACACCGCTGGCCAGGTTGCACCGCTGGCCCTCGTGTCCCTGTGTCCTATATGCCCTGCTGTCGTAACAACAACGTGTGTGTATGGCTCGAGTACCCAGCGTTCGCCGACCGCGCTCGTTTTTCGACGTCTTTACCATCACTGCCGTCTCGATCACGGTCGTCGCGCTCGTCCTCACTATCTGGCGTGGATCGTTCATTCGCCTCGAGATGGGTGTCTTCGCCGTAATCGTCTTCGGCTGGGTCGTCTGGGCCGTCGATCGCATTCTTCAGGAGTCCGTCGAGCAGTCGAAACGCGCACAGAAACGCAACTCGAGGTAGTGCCGATCGTCCCAATTGAACCGAGTGACACACCCATCGCAAGGCCATCGTGCGATAGGGTGTGCAGTGGCTGTCGGTGGCGACGACAGCGTCTTCTGGTGGATCTGGCTGCGACCGTTGCTCAGCGGACGCGTTCAGGCGACAAACGAACCAGTTAAGGGGAGAGTCCCACATCGCCACAGTGTGTACACGGGAATATCCTCGCCCAGATGCGACTGCCGATTCGAAAGCACGTTCTGGTTGCATCTCGATACAGTCTCGACGAGGGGTAACCGTCGGACGATTCAGTATTGAAGAGGTGTCTTCGATGATACGTAATTCATTGCCGTTTTCGGCCGGACGAGCAACGAGAGGGAGACGATGAGCGGAAGCGACGAGGAACTCGCCAAGGACCTCGGTCCGCTCGCCGCGCTAACGATCGGCGTAGGAACGATGATCGGCGCAGGGATCTTCGTCCTCCCTGGCCCGGCAGTGGCACAACTGGGACCGCTGGCGGCACTGGCGTTCGTCATCGGTGGCGGTCTCGCGTTACTGACGGCACTTTCGGCGTCCGAACTCGGGACGGCGATGCCCGTCTCCGGCGGGGCGTACTACTACGTCAATCAGGGGCTCGGGCCGCTGTTCGGCTCGATCGCTGGCTGGGGTAACTGGATGGGGCTCGCCTTCGCCTCGGCGTTTTACATGTATGGATTCGGCGAGTACGTCAACCAGTTCGTGAGCATCTCGGCACTGACGCTCGGCCCCGTCGGCCTCGAGCCGGCGCAGTTGATCGGACTGGCCGGTGGCGCGTTCTTCATCGGAGTCAACTACGTCGGTGCGAAGGAGACCGGCCGATTGCAGAACATAATCGTCATCGTTCTCATGGGGATTTTGGCGGTCTTTACCCTGTTCGGGCTGCTCAACGCCGATCTGGAGACGCTTCAGCCGATCGATCCGTTCGGCTGGGCACCCCTGTTGCCGGTGACGGGGCTGGTGTTCGTCTCCTATCTCGGCTTCGTCCAGATCACCTCCGTCGCCGAAGAGATCCAAGAGCCCGGAAAGAACCTCCCGCGGGCGGTGATCGGCAGCGTCGTGATCGTCACCGTGATGTACGCACTGATTCTCCTTGCGGTACTCGCGGCCGTCGAAACCGACGTGGTCGCCAACAACGAGACCGCCGTCGTCGACGTCGCTCGAATGCTAATCGGTCCTCTCGGTGCTGTGGCGCTGTTGCTCGGTGGGCTGCTCGCAACCGCGTCGTCGGCGAACGCGTCGATCCTCGCCTCCTCCCGGATCAACTTCGCGATGGGGCGGGACAAACTGATTTCGCCGAAGATCAACGAGATTCATCCGCGCTTTGCGACACCGTACCGTGCGATCGCGATCACGGGCGCGTTTATTCTCTTGTTCATCGCCTTTGGCAACCTCGAGTTGCTGGCAAGCGCCGGCAGCGTCCTCCACCTCATCGTCTACGGCCTCCTGAATCTCGCGCTGATCGTCTTCCGTGAGGTCAACCCCGAGAGTTACGACCCCGACTTCGAAGTGCCACTTTACCCCATCACGCCGATTTTGGGAGCTGTCTTCTCGTTCGCGCTGATCGCGTTCATCGAGCCGACCGTCATCCTGCTCTCGGTTGCGTTCGTCGTCTTCGGTGTCCTCTGGTATCTCGGCTACGCCCGCTCGGAGATCGAGTCGCCAGGAGTGCTCGCCGACTACGTCCTCGAGCGCTCCGAAACGTTGCCCGACGCAGCGGTGTCGGCGACGACGTCCGTCCAGCCCGAGGGTGGTGACTACCGGGTGATGGTGCCGCTCGCGAACCCGGCTCACGAAAAACACCTGATCACACTCGGCTCAGCCATCGCCAATCAACACGGCGGGACGGTCGTCGCCGTCAACATCGAACAGGTTCCCGACCAGACGTCCTTGCGAGCCGCTCGAGAGCAGAACGAACACGAAGCGGCTGCCCACCTCCTCGAGCAGGCACAGGCCGACGCGGAGACGTACGGCGTCGACGTAGAAACGCACGTGGTGCTCTCACACCGGGGTGTCGAGGAGGTGTTCGACGCCGCGAAACGATACGGCGTCGACAACTGTGTAATGGGGTGGGGGCCGGATTCCCACGGGTCGCCAGGGCGTGTCGAGACCACGTTCGACGAACTCGCACGCTCGCTTCCGTGTGATTTCCTCGTCCTCCGTGATCGCGGCTTCGATCCGTCACGGATCCTGTTGCCAACTGCCGGCGGCCCCGACTCGGATCTCGCAGCCGCCGTCGCGCGTGCGCTTCAGGATCAACTCGGCGCGAGTGTAACGCTGTTACACGTCGCTGACGACCGCCAACAGGGACGCCAGTTCCTCGAGGGGTGGGCCGCCGAGCGTGGCCTCGAAGACGCGACGTGTCGGATCGAAACGGGCGACGTCCAGACACGCATCGCCGAGGCTGCGTCCGACGCGACGTTGCTGATCATCGGGGCGACGGAGAAGGGTGTCCTTTCACGACTCGCCCGTGGCTCGCTGATCCTCGATGTCCTCGATACTGTCGACTGTTCGGTTCTCCTCGCCGAGAAACGCCACAAGCGCACGCTTCGTGAACGGATCTTCGGTACCAGTGACGACGAGTCACCGGGAGCGGTCGGAGTCACACCGGAGCCGGCGACGCCGGACCGGGCCGACGGTGCAGAACAGCCAGAGAACGCTTCAGGAGACGCCAAATGAGAGAGCCACCACTGAAAATCAATCGGAATAACCGATTCCTGAGTCCAGCCCGGAACGCAGTCGAAACGAGCACGGATTGACTCGTGTCGACAAGAAGGACGGATGCGCTCCTGTTACAGCATCGCCGAGACCTGGTCGAGGACGGTTGCATCGACGAACAACACGACGTGGTCGCCGGGTTCGGGCACTGTCGTCCCGCGGGGCGTGATGAGTTCGCCCTGTCGGGAGATGGCACCGATGACAACACAGTCCGGAAGGTCTGTCATCGAATCCGCGATCTGTCGACCCGTTAGCGCGCTCTCGTGACCCAGCTCGACCTCGATGACCTCGGCGCGGTCGTGTTCTAACATCGCGATTTTCTCGGTCTGATCCGTCCGGGTAAAGCGGACGATCTCCTCAGCCGTCTCCTCGCGCGGGTTGATCGCGACGTCGATCCCGACCGTCTCGAAGAGGTCCGTATACTCCGTGTTCTCGATGATCGCGACCGTCCGGTCGACGCCGGCTCGACCGGCGAGCAGGGAGACGAGCAGGTTTTTTTCGTCGTTGTCGAGGGCGGCGACGACGATGTCGGCCTCGTCGATGTGTTCGCGCAAGAGAAACTCCGTGTCGGTTGCGTCGCTTTCCATGACGAACGTGTTGGGGAGTGCCTCGGCGATCTCGCGGGCGCGCTCGTGGTCGCGTTCGACCAATCGTGGCTGGAAGCCGTGGGCTTCGAACTCGCGTGCGGCCTGAAAGCCGATTTCGCTGCCGCCGATGATGACCACGTCATCCGTACTCGAGGTCGTGTCGCTGACGGTCGCCATCGCGAACTCCTTGACCGAGTTTGGGCTGCCGATGACGACGATCCGATCGCCGGCCTGAAAGGTGGTCTCGCCTTTGGCGACGATCATCTCGTCGCCCCGGAAGACGCCGGCGAACGTCATCGAATCGTACTCGTCGGCGTCCATGACGCGCTGGTCGACCAGCGGACTCTCCGGCCCGATATCGAATTCGGCCATCCTGACGAGGCCACCGGCGAACATCTCGACGTCCTGAGCGCGCGGGAAGCCGGAAATCCGGAACACCGTCTGGGCGACCAGCAGATCGGTACAGACCATAAAATCCACGCCGAAGGCGTCCTCGGAGCCCTCCCACGTGTTCAACAGCGTGCGCCGACGGACGCGCGCGATCGTGAACGCGTCGCTCGCGGTTTTCGCCGTGCCACAGATGACGATGTTCGTCTCGTCGCTATCGGTCGATGCAACGACCAGATCTGCCTTCTCGAGGCCTGCCTCGCGAAGCGTCTCCAACTCGGTCCCGTCGCCCTGTACCGAGAGCACGTCGAACGAGTAGGTGATCTCCTCGGCGAGTTCTGGATCGCGCTCGACGACAGCGACGTCGTGTGATCCCTCGAGGTTCGCAGCGATCGATCGTCCGACCTCCCCCGCACCGACGATTAGTACGTACATTGTGACTCCGTCCTCCGCAGGGACATTCTTTTATGAGGGTTTTAGTGGCAAGGCAAAAGGCGTTACGACGAGCGGTCACCCCACGCGACAGTCCGTCACCGGTTTCGAGAACGCATATACGAACCCGGCCACCAAGGAGTACGTATGACAGACAACACCGCCGCGGACGACGGCTGGTTCGCGGGTGTCGACGCCGACGACCTCGAGTCGGCCGCGATGGCCGTCCGTGACGGATCAGCTGAGGGGCCACGCGACTGGCCAGCGCTCGCACTCGAGGCGGGGTTCGCTGCCGACAAAGACGAGTACTACGACGCGCTTCGAGCGGCGACGACGGCAGCAACCCGCAGGGACGTGACCGAACGCGAGGCGGCCGACGACCGCCAGCTCGTCCACGCGGTGCGGGCGATGGACGACTGTACGCGGACGGCGAACGAACTCGCCGAACGCCTCGCCGAGTGGGCCGGTACCGTCGATCCTGCTGCCGGAACGGGTGTCGACTACGCCCGCGAGCTGGCGACTCGAGACGAAATCGAGCCCGGTCAGGAGCCGCTCGTCTCGCTCGCCGAGCGCGTGGTGGCGCTTGCAGACGAAGCCGAGGATCTGCGGGAGTACGTCGACCGACAGACGCCGACCGTCGCACCGAACCTCGCGGCGCTTGCCGAGCCCGTCCTCGCGGCGCGGCTGATCTCGCTTGCCGGCGGCCTCGAGTCGCTAGCGAAGAAACCCAGCGGAACGGTCCAGGTCCTCGGGGCCGAGGACGCCCTGTTCGCCCATCTGCGCGGTCACGCACCCTCGCCCAAACACGGGATCATCTTCACTCACGACGCGGTTCGGGGCACCCATCCCGACGAACGGGGGTCGGCCGCACGAGCAGTGGCCGGCAAACTCGCCATCGCCGCACGCGTCGATCACTACTCGGGAGATCGGAAAACCGAACTCGACGCTGAACTCGCGGACCGAATCGAGACGATTCAGGCCCGAACCGACGATGAGAGCGCAGGGGGAGACGGCGGTGATGACGATGAGTAACGACCTGCCCGACGGCGTCGAACGCCGCCAGTTCGACGGCACCGACCGACTCGCGACCCGCGGCGAACCGGTCTACGGCGAGCCGACCGCAGAAGAGTGGCGCGCCTGGGATCCGAACCGTTCGAAACTGGGCGCGATGCTCGACCTCGAGATGGACACCGGCCTCGAGGGCGGCGAGACGGTGCTCTATCTCGGCGCGGCCAGCGGCACGACGGTAAGCCACGTCGCCGACTTCGCCGGCCCGACCTATGCCGTCGAGTTTGCCCCGCGGCCAGCTCGGGATCTCCTCGAAGCCGCCGAGTCGCGCCCGCGGCTGTTCCCGCTGCTCAAAGACGCTCGGAAACCAGAGACGTACGCCCACGTCGTCGAATCGGACCTGGACGTGATTGTCCAAGACGTGGCCACGCGGGGACAGGCCCGTGTCGCCCTCGAGAACGCACGATTCCTCGACGCCGACGGGCGACTCCTGTTGGCCGTCAAGGCCAGAAGTGAAGACGTCACGCGCGACCCGGCGGCCGTCTTCGAAGACGTGCAGACAGACCTCGAGACGGGCTATGAAATCCTCGAAACGCAGCGACTCGAGGCCTATCACACGGCTCACCTCGGCATCGTCGCCCGACCGCGATAATCCGGCTGATCACCTCACGGCGCTGTTACTCGCCGGTTTGGCGTCTCGTGTCGGATAACAACTATATGGCGGTTCGTTGTACCACTGGTTGGTATGTCAGCACACCCCACAATTGGCGACACCCTCGAGGGAACGGTCGATCGCTATCCGGATCGTGATGCGATCATCTATCCGCGCAAGGATCAGCGCTGGACCTACGCCGAGTTCGACGAGCGCGTCAACCAACTGGCAAGCGTGTTTCTCGACCTCGGCATCAAAAAAGGCGACCGGGTCGCCACCGTCTTGCACAACGGCTCGGAGATGGCGCTCACCGTCTATGCCTGCGCGAAGATCGGGGCCATCTTCACCCCGCTGAACTTCCGGCTGCCGTCGGGTGAGATCGAGTACATCGTCGCTGATGCCGACGCCGAACTGGTCCTGTTCGAATCCGCGACGCGAGAGGCGGTCGAGGGCGCGCGTCCGAACCTCGCAGTCGACGACTACGTCTATATCGACGACGACCGCGACGAGGTCCCGGACGGAGCCCATGGGTTTTATGACCTTCTCGAGTCGGGATCGCCCGACCGGCCCGACGTTCGTGTCGACGAAGACGACGTCTACGCGTTCATCTACACCTCAGGGACGACGGGCCGGCCGAAGGGAGTCGTCCACGAACACCGGAGTATGGTCGAACACAACCTCCTGTGTATCGCGGAACTAAATCTCACCCGCGACGACGTCGGCCTGTCGATGATGCCGCTGTATCACTGTGCAGAACTCCACTGTAACCTGTTCCCGCGAGTTCACCGCGGCGCGGCGTCCGTCATCCATCACGAGTTCGAGCCGGCGGCTGCACTCGAGGCGATCGACGACCACGACGTGACGGTCCTCTTTGCCGCGCCGACAGCCTGGAACGCGCTCTCGATGACCGCCGCGGAGATGGACGTCGACGTCTCGTCGCTCCGCGTTGGGCTCTACGGCGCGGCACCGATGCCAGAGCAGGTCCTCGAAAACTGCCGGGACCAGCTCTGTGAGGACTACGTACAGGCCTACGGCATGACCGAGATCGGTCCCGCCGGCGTCTTCCAGTCGCCGGACGACCAGGTACCAAAGCAGGGTTCGGCCGGCCTCCCCGCACTCAACCACCGACTGCGCATCGTCGATCCCGATGCGGACCCGGATCAGGCGGTCGCGGACGGCGAAATCGGCGAGATTCTCATCTCGAGTCCGTGCGTGATGCGCGAGTACTGGAACCGTCCGGAGGCGACCGAGCGGTCCCTGCGCGAGGCCGACGGGACGACGTGGTACTACACCGGCGACCTCGGATACCGTGACGACGACGGCTACCTCTACGTCGTCGACCGGAAAGACGACATGATCGTCTCCGGCGGCGAGAACGTCTATCCGGCCGAGGTCGAAGACGTCCTGTTTGCCCACGAGAGCGTCGAAGAAGCGGCCGTCGTCGGCGAACCCGACGAGGAGTGGGGTGAGCGGGTCGTCACGTACGTCGTCGGTGACGACGTTTCTGCCGACGAACTCGACGCGTTCGTCCTCGAGAGTGACCAACTCGCTGACTTCAAGCGCCCGCGGGCGTACTACTTCGTCGACGACCTCCCCAAGAATCCGAGCGGCAAGATCCAGAAGTTCAAGCTCCGCGAGGACGAGGCGGCCATCGACCCTGAGGCCGAGACCGTCACGTCCTGATCGAAACCTGCGGACCTCGACACCGCAACCGATGAGCTGGTGACTCGAGACGTCCCACATGGGGACTAGAATCGTCACGCGACCGCGAATGATTCCGTGTCTCGAAAATCGAACGCGATCTGTGGCTTCGGATCACCGCACGTGATCCACCGATTTCGAGCAGGCAACTGCCAAAAGTATAGGATCGCTATCGGGTTTGTGACTACAGCCGCTGCCAGATGCCGTACCCGAAGAGACTGACGAGGACGGCTGTGAGTGTCGGCACCAGCGGTGTCGGAAGCGCCTCGCTAGCTGTGTCCGCGTCGGTCTCGGCAGTATCGACGTCAGCGGCCTCGTCGCTCGGTGAGACGGTCGCCGAAAATCCGGACAAATCCGTCCCAGTGTCCCATTCGGCGGTTGACGTTCCGTCGCCGTCCGTCGGGATAGCAGTCTCGGATACCACGTATCCGTCCGGTGTGGCAAGCACGAACGGCCGATCCGTCTGGAACTCGCTTGCGAACGGTTCGCTGACGACCAGCCGGTCTCCGTCAACGGCTGCGAGGTTCGACCACGACGCCGAGAGCCGAATCACACCGACGCCGTCCGTTGTCGTGACCGCTGCATTAACGTCCGAAACGGTCATTTCGCGATCGGTTTCGCTCGCCGTTCGGTTGGCGATTCGCGAGAGGCGCTCGTCGAACCGGTCGACGACGTCAGTGGAGTTCGCACGAAGCTGCTCGAACGCTTCCTCGTCCGTCCCGTCATCGAGGTCGTACGTCAACGCGAGCGAGACCGTGGCGTCGCCGTTCGACTCGAGTTCAACGACGAACGCGGATCGGTCGTCCGCGACGGCGTCGTCAGCAGCTGCCACAGGCGGGACGACGCCCGCCGCGAGCAACAACACCGCGGTAACGAGCACGAGGGAGTGCGTCCGCCGCCGGATCACTCGTCGTCCTCCGCTTCATCTTCGTCTGCGTTCTCTTCGTCGTCGTCGGCATCCTCTCCATCTTCATCGTCAGCGTCCTCTTCGTCGTCGTCGGCATCCTCACCATCTTCATCGTCTGCGTCCTCTTCGTCGTCGTCGGCATCCTCACCATCCTCGTCGTCAGCGTCCTCTTCTTCTCTCTCGTCGTCTTCGTCGTCCTCTTTACGCGCATCGTCATCGCTGTCGTCCCCGTCGAACTCGAGGTCGAGTTCGCCCTCCCGGTCGCCGTCCTCGACTTCGATCTCGACTTCGTCATCGTCGGGAAGCGTCACTGTGATCCGCCCGTCGGAATCGGTAGTGCCCGCGTTCTCGTCTTCGACTTCGACGACGGCGTCCGCGACCGGCCCATCGGCGTCGGTCACCTCGAGCGTTACCGTGGCACCGGGGGCGGGTTCACCTGAGACAACGGTCACACCGAGTTCCTCGTCGTCCTCGTGGTCCTCGTCGCGTTCGTCGATATCGACATCGTCCAGTTCGAGCGCGCCGTCGGCGCTGATCTCGAACTCCAGTTCGGCCTCGAACTCGCCTTTGAGCACGGTGACTTCCAGTTCGTCGTCGCCGGGTTCTGCGTCGAACGAGAGCGTGCCGTCCTCACCAGTCGTGCCGACACGGTCGCCGTCGGCGAGCACCGTGACACCGGAGACGCCCTCACCGTCGTATCCGACAGCCACCGTCACCGTTCCGTTGTCGACGGAGCCGGTGACCGACAGCTTCTCGTTGATCTCCTCGTCTGCAGCCTCTTCAGACGTTGTCGAGCGGAGGGTCAACTCGAGTTCGCCCTCCCGGTCGCCGTCCTCGACCTCGACGTCGGCCTCGTCGTCGTCGGGGAGCGTCACCGTGATCCGTCCAGTCGCGTCCGTCTCACCGACAGCCTGATCGTCGATTTCGACGGTCGCGCCCTCGATTGGGTCGCCGGCTGCGGTCACCGCGAACGTGACGCTCGTGTTCGGCGCTGCGGTGCCCTCGACGAGCGAGATCGACAACGGTATTTCGTCATTGTCGTCCGCGTCACGGGGCTCTAACTCCTCTTCGAACTCGAACACGTCGCCGGTTTCGCCGTCGACGCTCACTTCGGCTTCGCCAGTCGTATCGGGGCCGAAGAACGTGAACTCGAACTCGAAGTAGCCGTCGTCCTCGTCGCGGTCGACGGAGCGCAGCGTCCACTCGCCCTCATCGGCCGTCGAGAGTGGGTCGGTCGCCGCCGTCAGCGCCTCGCTCTGGGGTATCTGAAACGTCCCGTTGCCCGGCTGTTCGCGCTCGAGTTCCCGTGACCGCTCGCCGTCTTCGTTCTCGGTCTCGATCGACAGTCCGTCGGTGGTCTCGAGCGAGAACTCGCCGCGCTGTTCGCCCGTGTACTGTGCGAGCAGTGCGCTGGCACCAGTACTGGTCAGCTTCCGCAGCTGTTCCCGTGCTGCGTCGTTCGCGCTCCGGTCGTAGCCGGCAGCGCGCAGTTCCAGCGCGGAGACGTCTGCAGCGTGCTCATCGAGACGGTCGAAACCGCGATCGACCGTGTTCGCACGCGAGGAGAGCACTGCCAGTCGCTGGGCGTACTCGGTACGGGTGAGGTCACCGGTCTCATACGCCGTCGTCGCCTCCTGCTGGGTCGCGACGGTTTCGTTTGCCCGTTCACGGAGCGACGCCGCGCGATCGGCGAGGACCGCAGCGCGTTCGGATTCGTTCGACTGCGCCAGCACCGACTCCAGTGATGCCGATTCGATATCACCGCTCACCTCGTCGTCGGTGACCTCGATCACCGTCGCGAGCTGCTGGCCCGTCGTTGCCTCCGAGCTGTTCGAGTTCGATTCATCCGCCTGTGCGACCGCGTTCGCTCCGGTCCCGGCCGCCCCGGCTGCGAGCGCTGCGCTGGGGATCGAGCCAACAAGGAGCCCGACCACCACGAGCACGGTCAGGAGCTGTGTCCGTTTCATCGGTCACGACCACGAACGCATGGCCCATATAACGGCGAGACGGTGGCGACCCATTGTCGCCGATTGCAGCTGTTTCGGGACTGTTGTGTTCTGTTTCACTGAATTTCACGCGTCTAGATCTATGCGTTTAATCCGTTCGAGTCACTACCGCTTGCCAATGCGACCGAGGCATGTGGTGATTCTGCTGCTCACACTGGTGGTCGTCCTGGGGGCGGGTGTAGCCGTGGGCAGCGCTAACAGCGACCTCGAGTCGACACAGCCGGACGAACACGCGCTGGTTCAGGATCAGCCCGACCCGGACAACACCATTACAAGAATCGAGCTCGCGGCGGACGGCTCGGCCACGTGGGGGATCACGTTCCGAACCCGACTCGCGACCGACGACGACCACGCCGAGTACGAGCGGTTTCAGGAGTCGTTTCGGGAGAACACCAGCCGATATCTCGAGCCGTTCGAAACGCGGATGACCGGCGTCGTCGACCGGGCAAACGAGAGCCACACGCGCGAGATGCGTGCGACGGAATTCACCACGAGAACGACGATTCAGGAAGTCCCCCGCCGCTGGGGGGTTGTCACGTTCCAGTTCACGTGGGACGGATTCGCGGCGACCGACGGCGACCGCGTCGTCGCCGGCGACGTCTTCGAGGGCGGATTCTACATCGGCGAGGACGACGTGTTGGCGGTCGCCGCCCCGGACGGGTTCGTCGTCGCCGACGCCGATCCGACGCCCGATGAGGTCTCTGGCAGCGTCCTCGAGTGGCACGGCCGAGAGGACTTCGCCGACGGCCACCCGCGTATCGTCGCCGGACCGTCTGAAAGTACCACCGCACTGCAACAGGACGGGGAGGTCGACGGGGGCGGAACCGACGCTTGGCTCCTGTCCGTCTTCGGGCTATTCACGTTCGGACTCCTCATTGCGGTTCTGTACGCCTTCCGTACTGGACGGCTCACACTGCCGATCGGCGGGGGCAGCGACGACAGTTTGGAGGCGACCGACTCGGGAGAAGAAACTGATGCGCCGACGACGTCAAACGCCGATACCGAGCAATCCCAGCTTCTGACCGATGAAGACCGGGTTCGGCGGACGCTCCGCGAGCAGGGTGGACGCATGAAACAGTCGGCGGTCGTCGAGGACCTCGGCTGGTCGAAATCGAAGACGTCCAGAGTGCTCTCGGCGATGGCCGACGACGGGACGGTCGAGAAGCTTCGGATCGGCCGCGAAAACGTGATCGACCTGTCCGACGACGAGTAACCCAGCGTTCGTCTGCAACACGGCTCCCTTGCTGATGACTCCGTCCTGCCGAGTCCAAACGGTATTTATCACCGCGGCCGAAAACGGGAGACGATGGAACGCGGGTCCCGGGAATCGTTTACGCGCATGGGCACGCTGGGGATCGAAGAGGAGTGTTTCGTCGTCGATGCCGACGGCCGGCCGACGAGTGGCACCGACGACCTCGTCTACGAACACGACCCACCAGAGATCCTCGAGGGGCGACTCGATCACGAACTGTTCAAGTTCGTCATCGAGACCCAGACACCGCTGATCGAGGACCCGGCCGACGCCCGGGAGTCGCTGCTGGAGATCAGACGCGCACTGGTCGATCACGCCACCGCCCACGGCTATCAGATCGCCGCCGCCGGCCTGCATCCGCTTGCCAAATGGCGCGAACTCGAGCACGCCGAAAAACCTCGCTATCGGTCGCAACTCGATCGCATCCAGTATCCACAACATCGGAATACGACCGCGGGCGTCCACATCCACGTCGGCGTCGACGACGCCGACAAGGCGGTCTGGATCGCCAACGAACTGCGGTGGTACGTCCCGGTCATGCTCGCCCTCTCGGCGAACTCGCCGTACTGGAACGGGTTCGATACCGGGCTTCAGTCCGCTCGTGCGAAGATCTTCGAGGCGCTACCGAACACGGGGATGCCAACCTACTTCGAGGACTACGAGGCGTTCGATCGGTTCGAACGCCGGATGTTGGAGACGGACTCGATCGAAGACCGGGGCGAACTCTGGTACGACGTCCGCCCGCATACGGCACACGGCACTGTCGAACTCCGGACGCCGGACGGGCAGGCTGACCCTGAGGTCGTCCTCGCGTTCGTCGAGTACGCCCACGCACTGGTCGACGCGCTCGCCGAGGCCTACGAAGACAACGCGAGTAGCGCCCGCCACCGGCGCGAACTGCTCGACGAAAACAAGTGGCGGGCAATCCGCCATGGCCACGACGCATCGTTTATCGCCCGTGATCTCGAGGGCACGATCGACCTCGGCGAACTCGTCGACCGAGAGTGCGAACGGCTGGGGATCGACGGCATCAAGCGCGTCTACGAGCGCGACAGCGGGGCGACCCGACAGCGTCGGCTGCTCGAGGAAGACGGTCCCGACGCGCTCTGTGAGTCACTGCTGTTGCAGGTTGAGTGACCGTTGAATCCATGGTACACCTCGAGACGTACGTTGACTGCGGCACGTCGCCAAATGAAGACGTGGTGTGGAGCGGTGACGACGCCGTTGTTGTCCTCGACGGGGCGACCGGACTGACTGACCGGCGGTTCAGCGATGCCCCGTCCGACGGCCGGTGGTACGTTGAGGAGTTGACGACGCAACTCGCGGCCCGTCTCGAGGTGAATTGCCCGATATCAACGATCGCGACCGACGCGATCGGGGCAGTGCGCGAGCGCTACGACGCGCTCTGTGACGAGATCGAGGATGTTCCGGAGCACGAACGACCGTCGGCCAGCGGCGTGATCTGTCGATGGAGCGGTGCAGACATCGATTACTTCGTTCTCGGCGACAGTAGCTTCGTGGCGCGTACGACTGCGGGCGTCGAAACGGTACTCGGAGCGGGTCCCCGTTCGCTCGATCGGGCGGTCATCGACGAGATGATCTCGATCCGCGAGGCCGAAGAACCGGGCGACTCGAGGACGTACGACGACCGCCAGTCCGACGCCGAGATCTCACAAGCAGAACTTCTCAAGCGAGTCGAGCCGATGTTGATCGAGCACCGGAAACTGAAGAACACGCCCGGTGGGTACTGGACGTTCGGCCTCGATCCAGCCGCGACATCTCACGCGTCGACCGGGACAATCCCCCGAGCGTCGCTCGTGGACGCGATCGCGTTCACCGACGGATTCGAACCGCTGTGTACGGTCTACGATGCGGTTGCGGACTGGGGGCGGGTACTCGAGTACGTCGCCGCGAATGGGATCGAGCGTGCAGTACGAGTGCTTCGTGCGTTCGAAGCGTCGGATCCCGACTGTCGGCGCTATCCACGGCTCAAACGGTCCGACGACGTCGGTGTCGCGTACCTCGAGCCGTGACGTCGATCTGACATTTGACGTGACAGAATGACTGCGGCTACCGATTTCCAAGCGCGAAGAGTCCGTCTTTGACGAGTTCTGCGGCGATCGGAATCGCAACGGCCTGAATCAACGCAAACGAGAGATCGTCGATCGCACCGGAAAGCCAGAGGTAGAGTCCGAACACGGGGACGATCGTCAACCCGTAGAGCCAGTTTCGTTTCGCGAACCCGATGGGACCGGGCTCGTGACCGTTCTCCCACGCCGCTTCGAAGTATTGGCGGAGTAGGAGATACATCGTCGTTTGTTCTTCACCGCGGACGAGTTTCGCCGTCACGCCGCGCTCACGGTCGATATCGCGAACGAACACGCGATAGGTACACTCTTCTGGCAGTTCCGATCGGACGAGCAGGCCGTAGAAGTACGCGTGTCCACGGTCGGAGACGAGCCGATACGAGAGCGTTCCGTTGGCGTTCGCACAGCGATCCTGCAGCGATTCGATAGTCGCGATCCCGTCACGGATCGTCTCGTCTGCCCGTTTCCGTTCGAGTTCGACGCCCAGATTGGGGTGAAGCAGAAGAATCCGCACGTCGACGCCGTTTTCCAGCGCGCTGATCAGACGCGGTTCGAAAAAGTCCGGCATCGTCTCCAGTGAGAACGACGACACGCAGATTTCTGACGCCCGTGCGTAATTTTCCCAGTCGAGGTCCTCCTCGAACGACCCGTGTCCGTTCGTCGATGCCGTTTGATCGACGATTTCTACCCTGTCGTTCTGTCGCATTTCGTCGAGGGCGCTCTTGAGTCGTGCTTCGAGGCTCGTGAACCGGTCGACGTGTTCAGTTGTCCCGTGCGCTTCGATCCACGTGTGAGTGCGGTCGACGAACGAATCGTCCTTCACCGGTTCGACGAACCACCGTCCGTCGTCCGGGACGTCACCAAGCGATTCGAACAGCCCCCGGTCGACCAGCGAGTCGAGTGCATGCTCAATTTGCGTGTCGTCGAGTTCGACGTCGTTCCGTATCGTTTCGGGGAGCATGTTCGGGTGCATTCCCGGATACTCGACTACAACCCACGCAAAGACCGTGGCCTCCGCTGCTGGCAGGAGATCGTCGACGAGTGACTCGAGATCGCGTCGCAGCGCTCGCGGTCTGTGTTTACTCATTGATACTCATCACCGCGTCGGTGATCGTCTCGCGGGCGTCGGGACTGAATTCGTCACGGTGACGGTCGAAGACGGCTCGAACGCCGTTGGAACCCGTTTCACGGAGGCGGTCATCGATATCCAATAGCTTCCGACGCTGATCGGCCCAGGAGAACGTCGTCTCTTCCTGGACCGACGGCGTGGTCGTGATCTCGATCGTCTCGTACGAGCCCCGTTCGAGTGCTCGAACCGTGATCTCCCAGTCGGCGAGCCAGCCGTCGTCGGACGGGACCAACGACGGTCCGACAGCACTTCGAAACCCGAACGCGCCGGGTTGGGCGTCGAATTCCGAATCCGGCTCGGCGTCGATATCGGCCGCTGCGAAGGCACAAAGGGTCTCGAGGCGTTCGAACGGCCACCGATCGAGCCGTTCGCCGTCACGGTCGAGCCACAGGCTTTGATTTTGTCGCTGTGGAATAACGACATCAGCGTCGGTCGCTGCCAGCCGCTCGAGGATGCGCTCGAGTGCCGCCGGCGGATGCTGGCCATCCCCGTCGACGACTAGGCAGTCGCTGCCGAACTCACTGGCCAGCAGCATCGAGACCCGACGTGCACCCCCGAACCCAAGCCGTGATCTCGAAACGAGCATTCTGTCGGCGTACTCAGGTAGCGATGGTCGGTCGGGTTCGTCGAGGACGAGCACGAACGAGGCATCGAGCGTCGTCGCCACTTGTCTGGCCCAGTCCGTGTTCGGTTCGCCGTATGCCATCGCCGCAACAACCCGGTCAGCGTCCATTTGTGCCAACACGTTTGTACGTCTACATCAGTGTTACGTCCGGGTTCGACAGACGCCTTTGCCCCCGATCACGCCGGCGCAGATGGCGAACTGAAGCCATCCGAGTGGACCCGTAAACGCGACGCTCGACCCGCACAAAGCTTTACTTCCGTGCGAACCCTTGTCCTTCACCAGAGGATACTATGGCTACGGACGACACTGACGAGCATCAGGTGGACGACGGGAACGGGGACCCACCACGAGACGACTCCGACGACGCGCTCGAGCGAACGGAAAGCGAGTTCTTCGAGGCGGAGAGCGACGGCGTTCGCACGACCGCCGTCGAGGAGGTCGACCAGCGCATCGTCGATCTGCTCTCGTGGATCCTCGATACGGAAACGCGGGCGAAGATCTACGTCCACTTGCTTGCCCATCCCGGCAGCACCTCAGAAGAGGTCGCGAAAGGGACCGGCCTCTATCCGAGCACGGTCCGCGAAGCGCTCGCAGAACTCCACGACGAAGACCGTGTGACACGGGAAAAGCGCGCGAGCGAGGGCGCGGGGAACAACCCCTACGAGTATACGGCGATCCAGCCGAGCGAACTCGTGGGCGGTGTCGTCGATCAGGTCCAGCGAGAACTGAACACGATCTTTACGCTCGATCGCCACGCCGAATCCACGCCGGACCTCGAGGACGGCACCGAACCCATCACGATCACAGTTAATGAGACGTCTCCGATCGACCCCGACGCTGGTGATGACGACGACCCGGAGACGGACGACAGTCGGTAGCGACGGCCGCACGCGTACTGTCCACCCCGATCAGCTCTCAGTTGCGTCTCAGTGACTCCTGCCGTCGGTGTCGTACTTACTCTTCGAGGCCGAGCACTGCCGGTCGCTCGAGTTCGAGATCCCCGTCGACGGCCTTGACGCTCGTCGTCGGCCAGTTACCCGTCACCGTGAGCGGTTCGATCGACGCCTCGTCGGTGGCCGCCCCGTCGCCGTCGGCCGTGACCAACACGGTATCTTCACTTTTCGCGCCCTCGACGGTCGGGTTCCACGCGTAGGCCATCGGCGCGGTAACTGTCGCCTCGTGGTCGGGCGTCGCGATCCACTCGCGGCCCGCAAAGCCGGCGGCACCGCCCTGATGGTGGTGCTCCCACTCGCCGTCCCAGCCGACCGCGTCGTAGGCGTCCTGAACCGCGCCGAAGACGTCTCCAGCCGTCCCGCCGTCGCTCGCCGCGGCTTGCGTCGCTGCGAGCGCCGTCGTCTCGACGCGGGCCGCAGCCTCGTGGCGCTGCTCGAGCCACGCGGGCGGATCGAAGGCGACGGTTCGGGTACAACTCGCGTGCAGGCCCGCGCGCTGGGTCGTCACGGAGACGAGTGCGTAGTCGCCGAGTTCGGCCTCCGTCGGCGTGTAGTGGCGATACTGCTGGGCACGTTCTGACCCGCCAACGAGGACGACGGGCGCTTCGATATCGCGTGCCGAGAGCGCTACCCGAAGCGCTGACGCGACCTCGTGTTCGCTGTCCTCGGCGCGCAGTTCTCGACAGACCGACTCGACGGCCGCAGCCGTCTCCTGGCCCAGCGTTCGGTATCGCTCGCGGTCGCGGTCGGTCAGCGGCTGGCGAAGCGGCGTCGGATCGACGCGCTCGAGGCCGGGGATATCGATGTCGGCGGCGGCTCGCTCGTCGTCTGCGACACGAGCCGCGATTGCCCCGCCGAGGGAGTCGGCGTGCCACGGGAACGTCTCGAGCGAGACTGCCTCGCGCTCGAGGTCCGGGAGCTCTTCGGCAGCGATACGCTCGGCTTCGATGTTGTTCGCGACGATCCGGATCTCCGTGCCGTCGTAGCCGACGGCCGCGACGCCGGCGTCCGTCTCGCGGTCGACGACGGTGTTCCCCCCGGTCAGCCAGGCGAAGGCGTTCGGCCGGGCGAACCAGACCGAATCGAACTCTTCGGACTCGAGGAACGCCTCGAGTCGCTCACGTTTGTCCATGCCGGGTGCTGGCGTGGCTGACCCTTGAATCCGACGATGAGACACCTGTTCGAGCCGTCGGGTGGACCGCCCTCGGTTGGCAGGCGCTCAGCGGTCCGATTCCAACGGCGTAAGAACGACTCGGGCAACCTAAGTACAGGTGGTCCTAACCCCCGCGTGAACGCCCGTGTCGACCGATAGTCACACTTCCCGTCCGGTACTCCGTCCGCTGATCGAACGGTTCGGCTTTCCGCACCTGATCGCGATGACGCTCGTAGTGGTCGCGGCAACCATCCTGCTCGGCATCGCCGCGAAGGCGACCGGGTCGGGGCTGGCCTGTGAGGCAAACTGGCCGCAATGTGATGCTGGCCCGTTCAACCTGTTCCCGGCAAACCTCCCGAGTTTCTACGAGTGGTTCCACCGCTTCGTCGCGATGTTCGCCGGGTTCGCCATTATTGGCTCCGCGGTCGCTGCCGTGCGACTGCCGAACGTCGACAGGCGCGTGGCCGCCCTCGTCGTCGCCGGAATGCTCTTGACCCCGGTTCAGGTCGCCCTCGGACGTGAAACCGTCACACAGTATACGATGGACATTCTGGCACTGCACTTCTGGACAGCCGTGCTCATCTTCGTCCTCTTTACCGTGGCGACCGTTCTCGTCTGGGCACCGCAGCTAACCTCGGCACACGTCACGACCGCGCTCGCGTTCGGTACCATCGTGTTGCCGTTCCACGTCGCCCTCAGTCCGCTCGTCATCGGCGACATTACCAACTATAGCGCGTCCATGCAGATGGCTCAGTACGGCGTCACGCTCGGACTGCTGGGTTCTGTCATCGTCGCAACCATGGTCGGTCGTCGCCGTTTCGAATCTAACCGGCTGACTGGGCTGTTGAGCGCAACGACGGTGCTTGCAGTGTTCGTAATCTTCCTCGGGCGTCGGGCTATAATGACGTTTAACCCGGCACTCGACTCCCTCTACGTTGCCGTCGCTGCGCTGTTGTTCGTGACGTTCGTCATCGGCATCCGACAGGTCCGCCACGCCCCACATCGCTCGAGCGACACGCGGCAATAATCAGTTCCGTCTCGCGGGATCGTTTTGTCTGATTCGTGATAGGCGAGCCGAGCACAGCGACGATCGTTGTACCAGGTTGTGCCGGCCAGCATCGCACCGATGCCGACGCTCAACAGCACGTCGTCTGCGAGTCGGTTCGCTGCCGTCGCTTCGAGTGTACCGTGTCGCGACGAGAGCGGCCAGAACGGACGGATTTCCATGGGTCGGAGGACCGCACGCGGGTTCGCGGTCGCGCTGGACCCGACGGACCGCAGCCCGTCCGAGGGCCGCCGACACTGATCGGCGCTGGATCGAACACCGTGACCGCTGTACCTTTTTCGTCTCCGGGCCAACGGTACGATATGCGAACCAGTCTTAACGTTCCCGAGGAGATGCTGGCCGAGTTCGACCGCACCTGGCAGGCGGAGGGGATCGACTCTCGCTCACGCGCGCTCCGGGAGGCGATTCAGGAGTACGTCGAATCACACCACCGCCTCGAGCAGGCTCGCGGGCCGGTCGCGGCGACGGTCGTCTTCGACTACGTCCACGAGGAGATCATCGAAGACCTACACGAGATCCAACACGAATTCCAGGCCGAAATCGACACGACCTGTCACGTCCATCACGGCGAGTGGTGTCTCGAGGCCGTCTTCTGTCACGGGCCGGCCGCAGAAATTCGCGACCTCGTCTACCGGCTGAAAGATTTCGATGCCGTTGGCCGGGTGTCGGTCACGCTGTTGCGAGCAGACGAGACGGCCGAGTGACTGCGTCGTCGGTGGCAGTCGACGTCGAAATCGCAGGAATACGCGTGAACATTCCGGTCCAGTCCACCGCTACTCACTCGAGACGACGACGTGCCCCTCGCTAGTGGCGGTCACCTCGTAGCCGTCGTGGGTGAACGTGATCGTCCCGTTTCTCGCCGCCCCGCTGTGGGTTGAACTAAAAAGCGCGTTGAGAGCGTCGGGATCGATCGTCTCGAACAGTGGCGTTAAAACGCCGACGTCCAGCGATTCGGCGTCTTGATTCGACGGGGTCGACCGGCCTGCTGCGGTTCGCAAGGCGGTGAGTACTGCGTTGCTCAGTGTTTCGTTGTCACCAGCAGTGTAGGTTACGTCCCCCTGTTTCCCCGCCGTCGCTGCATGGTCTTGTTTCGTAGCCATCGATCTATGAGGACGAATGCAGTATGGACAGGAGTTCGCCCGGGTTTGCTGGCCAACGTTTTAAGTTCATCCGCCCTCGGCGATCGTGTTTCGCAACAGCGCGTCGTGGCCACGCCGAAGGAGCGCGGAGAAGGCTTGACTCGAGATATCGAACTCGTCGGCCAGTTCTTCGGTCGAGGTCTCGCGTGGCACGTCGAAATAGCCCGCTTCTAGGGCCCGACAGAGTGCGTCTTGTTGGCGGGCAGTGAGGCCGTATCTCCCGGCCGGATCCGCGTCGCTTCGGTAGAGTCGCCGCAGGTCGAACGAGAGGCCACGTTCTTGACACTGTTCGCGGTAGTCAACCAGTGCACGGCGGTTCGGAATCTGCGCACGGTATCGCATCTCGTCGCCGCTCGCTTCGATATCGAGAAACGTAATGCCGTGTTCGATCGCATCAACGTACGTCAGGCCTCGCTCGCCTTCGAGAGATAGTGTAACACGGAAGAGCCGTCGCTCGGGAAGCGTCGAGAGGAGTTCGAACGACGTAATCGTGGGATCGTCCGGAAGTTCCCGAAAGAACCGCTTGAGGTCGGTCTCTGTCCCCCTCGCCCAGATGATCAGCCGCGAGTTGGTTCCGGGGACCGGCTGTTCGTCTTCGACCTCGAGTGTGACCCCTGGAACCGCCCGTCGCGTGTCCGCCAGTATCGGATTCGAGACTGTATACTCGGCGATAACGCTCATTATCGATCAGTATGGTCCTGCCGACAAGGTGTTTTCGCCGCCCTCGAGACGCGTTCGGAATCGGTCACCGGCGGGACCGAGTCTCACCGCCCGAACCGCTTTCTGATCGTCGCCCGCAGCGGCAGTCCCAGCGCGCCGATGATCGGGAGCACCACGAACACGAGGAGATCGATCGCAAGCGTCGCGTATCCGGCAGCCGCGAGCCCAAAGCCGACGGCCGGTGCCAACACGGGGAGCACGTACAGATACGACGGCGTCCAGCCCGGCCCGCGCCGTGTGTGGCGAACGATCACGCCGAACAGGACGGGCATGAGGACCGCACCGGCCAGTAACGGCCCGCCAACGAGGACAGTCGTCACGGCCACCGCGAGGGCGACGACGATCGTTTCGTCGATCGACACTGCACCCCACGTCTCCTGGTCGCGGACGAGGCGGGCACCGAGCAGGACGACGAGCGTCACGCCGACTGCACCAGCCAACGCACCATACCACTGGAGCGGCTCGAGCGGCGGCGTGACGAACTCGACGGCTAGCAAAAACTCGACGGTCGAATCGATGCCATGACGGCTGCTCGAGAGCGTCTTCCAGATCCGCTCGGGATCGGCACCGATCGCCTGTAGCTCAGTCGAGAGCGCCTCGAGTCCGGCCTCGTTTTCGAGCGCGAAGTGGGCGAGTCCAACGACGTAGAGACAGACCGACAGCCAGATCAGCGGCAACGAGAAGTTCTGTCGTCGCCACCACCGGGAGACCGGGTTGTCGGCGATACCGCTGGACCCCGTCTGCGTGTCGGACTCGGCCGTGGACCCCCTCGTTTGGCTATTCGCGGTATTGGTGGTCGAACTGGTGGTATGGGTGTCGGTCGTCGTGGAACCAGTTCCGGTTGCCGTACCGGACCCGGACGTGCCGCTGCTGGTCGTCGTTCCAGTTGTGGTACTCGAGGCATCCGCAGTCGTCGATGTCGATCCACCCGTCGTCGCCCCTGCCGCGGAGGCCGTCGTCGATGTCTTCGACGTCGTCGATTCGTCAGCACTCGAGGAACTGGACGCAGTCGAGGAGTAGGTAAACGTCGTTCCGGAACTCGTCTCGTTCGACGGTGAGTCGTCCGATTCTGTCGTCTCCGTCGATTTCGATTTGTCGGTATCCTGCCAGACGTCCGGTGAGGGGAGACCGCTGGTTCGCTTGGCGACGTAATCCCTGTGGCCCATGCGGTCGTAGGCCTTCCGTTCGACGGGATCGCCGAGGATATCGTATGCCTTCTTGACGGCCGTAAACTGGGCTCGAGCCCGGTCGTCGTCGTTGTGGTCGGGATGATATACGCGGACCTGTTCACGGTAGGCGTCTTTGATTTCGTCTTGAGATGCATCGGACGAAATCTCCAGGAGATCGTAGAAATCCTCGGTCATATAAGCCTCTGTGATCGTCTCGTTTGCTGTAGTGTACACGAGGGGGGGTTATAATAACAGTGCTCTCAGGAAAAGTCGGCCAGCGACGACTGCCCACTCGTCGGGGTTTCGTCGGCCGGTTCACTATCATCGTCGGCCGCGTTCCCACCGTTGGTTCGGTGACCGTCCTCGCGTTGCCCCCAACTGTCGAGGCTGGCCTGATCGGCCGCCGCGAACTCGAGGTTTGCCACTCGAACGCCGAGTTTGCGGACGGGATCGGGCTCGAACTCCGTAAACAGGTCGCGTGCGATGCGCTCGACGAGGTCGGGGTCATCGACCGGACCCGGCAGCGATCGCTCGCGGGTATTGATGTCATACGGCGGTGTGACGGCTTTGACGCCGATGGTCCGGTAGAGTGCCCCTTCTCGCTGGGCGCGATCGGCGACGGCCGTCGCGAGCGTCTCGATCTGTTCGTACTTTGGATCCACCGCCGTGACCGGCTCTGCGAAGGCGGATTCACGCGAGAAGCTCTTGGGCTCGCCTTTCGGCTTGACCCGGCGGTCGTCGTCGCCACGGGCGCGCTCGTACAATTCTCGGCCGCGCTCGCCGAAGCGTTCAACGAGGGGCTCCGAATCGGTCGCAGCGACGTCACCGGCCGTCTCCAGACCCATTGCCCGAAGCTCGCGAGCGGTTACGGGGCCGACGCCGTGGAGCAAGTCGACCTCGAGCGGGGCGAGAAAGTCCCGCACGGCACCGGGTTCGACGACGGTCAACCCGTCGGGTTTCTCGAAGTCGCTGGCGATCTTGGCCGCGCTCATCGTCGGTGCGACGCCGACACTGACGACGACGCCGACCTCCCGACGGATGCGGTCTTTGATGTGGCGGGCGAAGCCGTCGGCGACCGCCCAGGCGGTTCGATCGGTCACGTCGAGATAGGCCTCGTCGATGCTCACCTCACGGACCACGTCGGCACAGTCGTGGAGGATTTCCCTGACCTCCTCGGCGACCGACTCATAGTAGTCCAGATCGACGGGCCGATAGAAGCCGGTTTCCTCGCGCTCGAGGGCCGGGTCGTCGTCGGCCGCGTCGGACTCGAGCGCGGCGCGTCTGGGAAGGTGCTCGAGTGCCGTCGATATCGCTTGGGCACTCTCGACGCCGAACTTGCGGGCTTCGTAGCTGGCGGTGGCGACGGCCCCGACGGTCTCGCCGGGTTCATAGCCCATGCCGACGACGACGGGTTCGCCACGGAGTTGTGGCTCCCGAAGGCGCTCACAGGCGGCATAGAAGCAGTCAGCGTCGACGTGACAGACGATCCGCTCGTCGTCGTCGCTCTCCTCGACGCCCGGAAGCCGCGGTTCCTCCGACATTCGTCTACTGATCGGTTCGCGTGGATCGTTGTGAACGTTGTGCCCGGGGCCGCTCGAGTCGGTGCCATTGCAGGTACATTCTCATAGGCAGTCTCGTAGATGTGCAGCGTGTCTCCACGCGAGATCGAGCGGCAGGTTCGGCCGATGGGCGACCGAAACGGCCGCGTGGCTACAATAACCCCTATCCGTTCCGCGTCGAAATCGGTTGCTATGGTCTCCGACACCGCCGATACGCCGCCACCGATCGACACGTACGGTACGGATTCAAGCACCGGGAGAACCACCATTTTCAACGCCCTGATCGGCGCTGCGGTGGGCATCGTACTCTCGTTCGTCCCGGGGTCAACGCTGCTCGGTGGTGCCGTCGCCGGCTATCTCGAGGGCGATGCCGATCCGGTAGACGGGCTGCGAGTCGGTGCCATTGCAGGACTCTGTATGCTTGCGCCGTTCGTGCTTTTCGGGATGATTGCCTGGCTCTTCTTCCTTGGGGCTGGTGGCCCCGGGACAACCATCGGCGTGGTGTTCATCGTTGGGCTCACGTTCGGCGCGCTCTACACTGTCGGGTTAAGCGCTCTCGGTGCAGTGTTCGGCCGCTACATCAAAACCGAACTGTGACCTGACCGGTCAGTTGTAGCCGCGCCACCGCTTCCCACACTCGGTACACTTGAAAAAGCGCGTTGGCGGTTCGTCGGCCGACGCAGTCTGTTTGAGCGTGTACCAGGCTTCCTGATTGCCACACTCGTCACAGACCACGTCCGTCGCCTTCGGTTTCCCTTCGAAGTTCGCGTTCTCGTCGGACTCGATCACCTCGGCGTCGGTCTGTGACTCCGTTGTGACGAACGCATCTTCCTGTTCTCGATCTCGCTCGAGCGACGCGCCACAGTCGTCGTTCGTACAGACCATGCGGTCGCCCTCGGCTTTCATCATCGAACCGCAGTCGTCGCAAAACTGCATAGCCGCCCGTATGCGGTCGGGACGCAAAAAACGCTCTTCTCGTCGGTGCGGGTGTTCGTCCACCCGCCGTTACTGATCGACGCGAATCGTCGCCCCGCTCGAGGCCGGTTCCGAGAGCACAATCCGTCCCTCGAGGTCGTTGTCCGCGAGCGCGTCGTGGGCGGCAGCCGCGGTCTCGTCGGCGTGTGCGCGGTCGGTCACGCCGTAGACGACGGGGCCCCACGACGACTGGCCGACGCCGGTACAGACCGGACAGCCCTCGAGCGCTTCGACGAGGGTACCCGCCGGCGGCCGAAAGACGCCACCCTGTGCGTCGGCGTACCACGAGCCGTTCTTGCGGCCGATTTCGGCGATCGCCTCGCCGAATGCCTCGAGTCGGCCCTCGGCGGCGGCTGGCAGCAGTTTCCGGGTGACGACGCCGGCGATTTCGTCGGCGACGGCGGGGTCTGCACGCTCGACGACGGCGCGCATGCTCGCGTCCTCGTCGTCGCCACTGCGACCGGGGTCAGTATCTGGAACGACGACGAGGAATCGCCAGTCGGCGGGCAGGTCGTGGCGGGCGACGACCGGCGGGACCGTCCAGTCGCCCTCGGCTGGCGGTTCGGTCGTAAACCGATTCGTCGGGTGACCGGCGTCGACGACGAACCCGCCGGCTTCGAACGTTGCGACGCCGATACCGCTGCGCCCACCACGACCCATCGCGGGGGCGTGGGCTCGGACGTCCGGCTCGAGATCGTGGGCGCTCGCCGTCGCCGCGAGAACGGACAGCGCGAGCTGTGTGCCACTGCCGAGGCCAATATGGCGTGGCAGTCGCTTCTCGACCGTGACCGCGACGCCGGGGACCTCGAGGACGCTGGCGGCACGGGCTGCATACTCTCGAGCCAACTGGTCGTCGCTCTCGATGCCGGACGCCGGCTTGGCGGTGACCGTGACGCGTGGCTCCTCGAGTCCGATACCGATGCCGCCGTAGAGCCGCCGGCGAGCCAGCGAGAGGTTTTGGAACCCGACGTGAAGTCGGGCCCCGGCGCTGACGGTCGCGGTTGTCATAGGCGGCGGTAGGCAAGCCCTCGGGAAGGGGGTTTCGACGGTGGCAACGCCTGTCGCCGTGGCGCGTGCTGGCACTTACGGGATCGTGTCACCGATAGGTCTTTTCCGCAGGTCGTGTGTCTTGTACACATGGATCTTATACGCGCGCTCGAGGCCGATGCCGGGCTCACCTGCGTCGTCGGCGCTGGCGGGAAGAAATCGACGCTGTACGAACTCGCCGGCCGCCTCGAGCAATCGGTCGTGACGGCAACCGTTCGGATCCCGATTTTCGATCGCGAGGTCGCCGACGTGTGGGTGACTGAAGAGCCACTCGCCGCCCTCGAGTCGGCTGCCGAGACGGATCTCGAGTGGCCGCTCGGACTGGTGCCGGAACAGGAACGAGACGACCGGTATCGGGGGTACGATCCCGCGACGGTCGATCGGATCGCGTCGGCCGCAGGCGTCGAGCACGTGCTCGTCAAAGCCGACGGCGCGCGAACGCGATTGCTGAAGGCCCCGAACGAACGCGAACCGCAACTGCCCGACACCGTCGAGACAGTAGTCGCTATCGCGAGCGTCGACGCGGTCGGTCAGCCGCTCGAGGACGACGTCGTCCACCGCCCGGAGCGCGTCGCGGATGTGACCGGACGAGCGATCGGCGAACCGATCGAACCGGCCGACGTGGCGGCGATTCTGACCAGCCCGGAAGGTGGACTGAAGGACGTCCCTGAGGGGGCGACGTACGTCCCACTGGTCAACATGGTCGACGATGACGACGCCCTCGAGACGGCACGCGAGGTCGCGACGCACGTCCTCGAAAAAAGTGCTGCCACACACGGTCGTGTCTCGCGAGTCGTCCTGACGAGCATGCTCGCCGACGAGCCGCTGGTCGACGTCTGTCAGTGATACTGTCAGACAGTATGGCACTTCGCCGTGGTCCGGCTATCGACTGATCACTGACGGTTTATACGGCTATCGTCCATAGCATCGCCTGTGACGAGTATCGATTCACTCGAGGGCGTCGTCCTCGCGGGCGGCTACTCGACGCGCTTTGGCGAGGCGGACAAAGCCGTCGCCGAACTCGCCGGGACGCCGATGATTCGCCGTGTCGTCGATCGGCTCGCGACGGTGACCGACGCCGTCGTCATCAACTGCCGAGACGAGCAACGCGAGGCGATTCGAGACGCGCTCTCAGGGAGCGACGTCGACCGTCGCTACGCGATCGATCCGGTTCCCGACCGCGGTCCGCTTGCCGGGATCGGCGTCGGCCTTGAGGCGGTCGACCGCGAGTACGCGGCCGTCGTCGCCTGCGATATGCCGTTCGTCGATCCGGCACTGTTCGAACAACTATACGAGCGTGCCCGCGGCCACGATGGGGCCGTTGTCCGGCTCGAGGACGGCTGGTATCAGACGACGCAGGCCATTTACCGTGCCGACCGGATGGCCCATGCCTGTACAGAGACGCTCGAATCCGACGACACGCGGATCCTCGCTGCGTTCGACACCCTCGACGTGATCACCGTCGAAGAAGCGGAACTCGAGGACGTCTCGGAGACGACCTTCGAGAGCGTCGATACCCCGGACGACCTGCAGGCGGCAGCGCGGCGGCTCGAGTAGGACGAGTCTCGAAAAACTGTCGAGCGTCTTCAAACCGCTACTTTGGGGCCAGACCCGTCAGTCCTGCTTCGCGCCGGGGTTGGTCACCGCACCGTTGGCTGCAGAGCCGAACGTCTGCCCGTATTTTGCCAGCACACCGGTGGTGTAGTTGGGCTCGGGGTGGTCGCGGTCTGCGAGTCGCTGCTCGAGTTCATCCTCGGAGAGGTCCACGGAGAGTTCGAGATTGTCGATGTCGATCGTGACGGTGTCGCCGTCCTCGAGGGCGGCGATTGGGCCGCCGTCGAACGCTTCCGGCGCGACGTGGCCGATGGAGAACCCACGGGTCGCACCGGAGAACCGACCGTCGGTAAACAGCGCCACGTCCTCAGCGTGGCCCTGGCCGGCGACCGCGCTCGTGACGCCGAGCATCTCGCGCATCCCGGGCCCACCGCGGGGGCCTTCGTTGCGGATGCCGATGACGTCGCCGGAGTCGACATGGCCCTCCTGGACGTACTTCATCGCGTTCTCCTCGCCTTCGAAGATCCGGACTGGGCCTTCGTGGTGGAGATGGTCTTCGCCAGTGATCTTGATGACGGCACCCTCGGGTGCGAGGTTCCCGGTGAGGATGCGGATGGCACCGCGCTCGTGGATCGGGTCGTCGACGGTGTAGAGGAAGTCGGCGTCGAGCTCTTCGATTCGTGGCGGGTCGATGCGCTCGATAGCTTCTTCGATCGTCTCGCCGGTGACCGTCAGCGCGTCGCCGTGGAGTAGGTCTGCCTCGAGGAGTTCGCGAAGCACGACTGGGACGCCGCCGACCTCGTGGAGGTCGTTCATGACGCGCGTGCCACCGGGCTGGAGGTCGGCGATCTTCGGTGTTCGGGCGCTGATTTCGTTAAATTTCTCGATATCGAGATCGATACCGGCCTCGGCGGCCATCGCCAGCAGGTGGAGCACGGCGTTGGTCGAGCCGCCGACGGCGACCTGCAGCGCGATCGCGTTCTCGAAGGATTCCGCTGAGAGGAAGTCCGACGGTTTGCGCTGCTCTCGAACGGCCTCGACGGCGAGTTCGCCGCTCTCGCGGGCGACCTCGTAGCGGTCGTCGTCCTCGGCGGGCGGCGAGGACGAGCCAAGCGGCGCGAAGCCGATCGTCTCGGAGATCGATGCCATCGTATTGGCGGTGAACATCCCGCCACAGGAGCCCGCGCCGGGGCAGGCGTGGCGCTCCATCTCGTCGAGTTCGTCCTCGGACATCTCGCCGTCGGCGACGGCACCGACGCCTTCGAAGACGTTCTGGATCGTGACCTCACGGCCCTCGTGTTCGCCGGGCATGATCGAGCCGCCATAGAGGAAGACACTGGGCAGATCCGTCCGGATCGCGGCCATCATCATCCCGGGCATGTTCTTGTCACAACCGCCGATGGTGACGAGGCCGTCCATGCGCTCGCCGAACGCGACGAGTTCGACGGAGTCGGCGATGACTTCACGGGAGATCAGCGAGGCCTTCATCCCCTCGGTCCCCATCGAAATCGCGTCGGAGATGGTGATCGTGCCGAACTCAATCGGCATCCCGTCGGCCTCGTCGACGGCGTCGTAGGCCGACTGGGCCACGTCGTCCAGGTGAACGTTACACGGTGTGATGTCGGCGGCCGGATTCGCGACGCCGATCATCGGCGAAGACAGGTCCGCGTCGTCGTATCCCATCGCACGGAACATCGCACGGTGGGGGGCCCGTTCGACCCCCTCCGTGACCTCCTTGCTCGGTAACTCCTCGGGTTTGCCCGCCGCGGGCGATTGCTCTTCGGACTGTTGGCTCATACCGTGAGATTGCCACCTCGGCGCTTAAAGACCTCGGATACCGACATCACCCCACATCAAGCCGCAGTCGAACACATTCGGTGTCCACTCCGCTGGACACGCTCGCCTTCGATTTCCTGCACGGGGCTTTCCCGCACCTATCACAGAGTGACTGATAGAGCACCGAATGTATACGTACTGTCTCGAGTGTGAGTGGCAGGCTAGCACTGTCGATGCCGATGCCGATACCGATGCTGCGGTGTCGAAGAGCGCGATTGAACACTTTGTCGAAACCGGTCACACGGTGGAGTCGGTGCGGCTGCCACCTCCGGAAGTGGTTCTCGAGAGCTAGGTCCCATCGAACGGCGGGGACGTCCCGATGACAGTCTCGAACGCCTCGATCGGTCTGACGCCGACCCCGTGGAAGTCGGGGACGCGTGGCCCGTCTTCGGTTTCGTCCTGGGCGAGTGCGATGTGGTCGTCGTCGAAGTCGCCGATCGGGTGCGGTTCGATGACGTCGACGATCTCTCGAGTCTCGATGTCAAGCACGGAGATGCCTGGCGTGACACCCGTCGCGGCGTGTGGGTCACCCGACAGCGGGGCTGGACCGCGCAGGGTGACGAACATGTACTCGCCGTCAGGCGAGGCCCACATAATGTCGGGCGAGTCACGCTCGTCGGGGTTCTCGGACTGGTCGGGACCGTACTTCTCGATCGTCTCGACGACTTCGTCGGTTTCGGGGTCGACGATAACGCCGTCGTTGGTCTCGCGGTTCAGGACCCACAACTCCTCGCCGTCGGGGGTGAACCAGAAGCCGTGTGCGTCGTTGCCGCCGGTGTCGCCTTTGTTCTCGCCAGCAGCCGCGCCATCGACGACGATCTCGTCGGCGGCGGTGTCGTAGACGTAGTACTCGCCGACACCGTCCTCGTTGCTCGAGGGCAGCCCCGCGGTGAGATAGAATTTCTCCTCGGTCGGGTGAGGCATGGTCCCACAGTTGGTCGGCAGTTCGTCGCCGGAGTACGCCTTGTCGACGGTGAACTCCTCGTGGTCGATGATGACGAGCGCGCCGTCGTGGTAGCTCGGGCCGAGCGTGTGCAGCGAGCGCCCGTCGTGGGCATACTGGTGGCAGATCGGCGCACCGCTTTCGATGCCGGCGGCCTGGACGGTGTCATCCTCGAGCACCTCGATCTCGTCGACGACTTCGAACGACTCGCTCTCGAGGTCGGCCTCGACACGGACGATCGCACCCTCACCGATGGCGTCGACGTGGATGTACTCGTCGCCAGGCGAGAACGCGGCCATGTGTGAGCCAGCGCCGGTATCGATGTCGGCGACCAGTTCGTGATCCTCGGTGCGGAAGACGAGCGTGCGCGCGCCGGCCGTACAGGCGACGGCGGCGTACTCGTAGTCCGAGCTGTAATCGATCATGTGCGGGACGACGCCCTCTTCGGGGACGCCCTCGAGGCCGTTGATGTCGATGAAGTCCGTGACTGCGAACTCGTCATCGCCGTCGGCTGCCGGCTCGTAAATGAAGATGTTGTCCCGACCCTGGTCGAGCGCCCAGAGTTCGTAGGAGCCGTCGCCGGCCTCGAGTTCGGGATCGACCTCGTAATCGAACGTCGTCTCTTCGCCGTTCCCCGAACCGTCATCGTCATTGTCTCTGTCCCCGGCACAGCCGGCCAGCGCGACTGCGCCAGCGGCTGCACTTCCGACCAAAAATCGTCTGCGAGTTGCATCCATCTGCATACCTGCATGCTCCGAACCCCTAACTCAAAAGTTTGCGGGTTTCAGGCCTTCTCCGTGGTGAATTCGACATTTGGGACGTAGACAGAGGCAAGAATTGAGCCGGGTTCACCCGTCCACATTCTGAACGCCACGAGACGGCCGGTTGCCTCCCGCTCGAGGGCGTTTCCCAGCGGCTATTGCGGATTGTATTGCCGGTAGCTGTGTCGCCACTCGTCTCCGTCGAAAATTGTCACTCCAGGGATCTCGATGTCGGTGTGCTGTCTCAGTAATTTCGGCTGTAACGAGTGTTAAACACTGGTTCAATCGTCGAATCCCATCTCCACTCGAGCCTGTATACAACCCTCCCGGAACCGGTGGTTCACCCGCGTCGCTCGAGGATGCGGTCGATGATGAGTCGCGTCGAAAGGATTTCGTCGTTGTCGCTCGGTTCGCGGCCGCTTGCACGCTCGACGACACAGTCGATGCCGCGGCGCTCGAGTTCGGATTCGATCCCGTCGGTGTCGTGGTGTTGGTCGTGGCCCAGCGCGATGACGTCGGGGTCGATCTCCTCGATCGGGATGAAAATGTCCTCCTCGTGGCCGAGTATCGCCTCGTCGACGGCCTCGAGTGCGTCGACGACGTCTCGACGCTGTGTTGCCGGACAGATCGGCGCTTTCTTGTGGTCGACGTTCGCCTTACGGGCGACGATCACGTACAGTTCGTCGCCCATCGCCGCTGCCTCCTCGAGGTAGTGGACGTGGCCGGGGTGGATGATGTCGAACGTGCCCTGTGCGATGACCGTTTTCGTCATGATATCCACCGACTGCGGCGTGCGTTGCTCGTCGTCAGTTCACAATCCAGGTCAGGAGTCGTCTCGAGCATACTCATACTATCGTCGGAGTTCGTCGTCGATATCCGCCTGCGTGAAATCGAAAAAATCCTCGGTTTCGGGGAGGTCTACATCGATTACGTTCAACTGGGTGGGTTTGCCCTGTGAGTCGAAGGCTTTCCAGTCCGTTCGACGGTAGGGTGCGCCGATGATGACGTGGACGCTACCCCGGCCGAACGTCTCCAGATCCGCGCTACTCGGGCGGATCACGCCGTTTGGGTGGGAGTGGATACTGCCGAGTGCCTTCACGTCGTTTGGAATCTGGCTCGTCTTGACCGTTGCGCTGACGCTGTTCGTCTCGGTCCCGGGGACGACCAGGATATCGGTGATGACGAGACCGTCCTGATCGACCCCCAACTTGTTCGCCTCGGTCCCCCGGAGAAACCCCATATACTCGTCGGGATGTGACGCCTCGGAGGACTCGAGGGCAAACTCGAGTGTCTCCTCGGCGATGCCGAGAATCTCACTCGATCGAAACAGCGCGTCGAACAGCCCCATAGCACATCCTGCGGGCTTGCGGTTGCTAAACGTTCCGATAAGGTGGCCACTTTCATCGGTGGCTCGCCGACGCTGGCTCGGCCGTCGACGAAAAACGATCCTCATCGTCGATGATATTTCTCAAGGAACAACTAGGAATACATATCCTCTCAAGCAATATTAGCGCGTTTCTTTTCCCGACGCTCATCATATTCGAATATATGTCACTAGACGAGGACTCACTCGCGTACCATTGCGACGATCCACCGGGAAAGATCGAGATTCGAACGACGAAGTCGACGAGCACGCAGCGGGATCTCTCGCTCGCCTACTCGCCCGGGGTCGCCGCGCCCTGTCGAGAAATCGCCGACAACGGGGACGACGCCTACCAGTACACTGCGAAGGCGAACCTCATCGGCGTCGTCTCGAACGGCTCCGCCGTGCTCGGACTCGGTGATATCGGGGCGCAGGCCTCGAAACCGGTCATGGAGGGAAAAGGCGTCCTCTTCAAGCGCTTTGCGGATATCGACGTCTTCGATATCGAACTTGATCTCGATGATCTCGACGCGTTCGTCGAGTCGGTCGCGGCGATGGAACCGACCTTCGGCGGAATCAACTTAGAGGATATCGCCGCCCCGGACTGTTTTCAGATCGAAGAGCGCCTGCGGGAGCGGATGGATATCCCGGTCTTTCACGACGACCAACACGGGACCGCGATTATTACCGGCGCGGCGCTGCTAAACGCCGCCGAACTTGCCGGCAAAGACCTCGAGTCAATCTCGGTCACGTTCGCGGGCGCGGGTGCCGCAGCGCTCGCGACGGCCCAGTTTTTCGTCTCGCTTGGGGTTACGCGAGAAAACATCACGATGGTCGACATCGACGGCATCCTGACGACGGAACGAGCCGAAGCCGGCGACCTCGATCCCTACAGCCGCGAGTTCGCTCGCGACGTGCCCGAGGGCGAACTCGCCGACGCGATGATTGATGCGGACGTCTTCGTCGGCCTCTCGGTTGGCGGCATCGTCTCACCGGAGATGATCCAGTCGATGGCCGCAGAGCCGATCGTCTTCGCGATGGCTAACCCCGAACCCGAGATTGACTACGAGACGGCAAAAACTGCCCGTGAGGACGATATTATTATGGCAACGGGACGGTCCGACTACCCGAATCAGGTCAACAACGTCCTCGGGTTCCCATTCATCTTCCGGGGGGCACTCGACGCCCGTGCGGCCGAGATCAATGAGAACATGAAAGTCGCGGCCGCGAAAGCGATCGCCGACCTCGCGAAACAGGACGTTCCAGACGCCGTCCGCAAGGCCTACGGTGACCAGCCACTCCAGTTCGGCCCCGAGTACATCATCCCGAAACCGCTCGATCCGCGAGTCCTGTTCGAGGTCGCGCCTGCAGTTGCCCGCGCCGCGATCGACAGCGGGGCCGCTCGTATCGACATGGATATTGAGACCTACGTCGAACGCCTCGAGGCCCGCCTCGGCAAATCCCGGGAGATGATGCGAACGGTGTTCAACAAGGCGCAAACCGAGCCCAAACGGCTCGCGCTGGCCGAAGGTGGCAACGAGAAGATCATCCGCGCGGCGGCCCAGATCGAAGAACGGGAGGTCGCCCGGCCAGTGCTGATCGGGGACGAAGCCGAGATCACGACGACGATCGCGGATCTCGGCCTCGAGTTCGACCCCGAGGTAGTCGATCCAAGCACCGGCGAGTACGACCACTACACCGAGTCACTCTACGAGCGTCGCCAGCGCAAGGGCGTGACCCGCACCGAAGCCCGCGAACTGATCCGGGACAGCAACTACTTCGCCTCGGTGATGGTCGAGCAGGGCGACGCCGACGCGATGCTTACCGGGCTGACGAATCACTACCCGTCGGCGCTGCGCCCGCCGCTGCAGGTCATCGGAACCGCACCGGACACTGACTATGCCGCGGGCGTCTACATGCTCACGTTCAAAAACCGCGTCGTCTTCCTCGCCGACGCGACGGTCAATCAAGACCCTAATGAGGACGTTCTCGCCGAAATCACGCGTCACACGGCTACCCTCGCCAGGCAGTTCAACGTTGAGCCACGAGCCGCACTGCTCTCGTACTCCGACTTCGGGAGCGTCGACAACGAGGGGACTCGAAAACCCCGCCGAGCGGCCCAACAGCTTCGCAACGATCCGAGCGTCGACTTCCCAGTCGACGGCGAAATGCAGGCCGACACCGCCGTCGTCGAGGAGTTACTCGAGGACACGTACGAGTTCGCCGACCTTGACGAACCAGCGAACGTGTTGGTCTTGCCGAACCTCGAGGCGGGCAACATCTGTTACAAGCTGCTCCAGCGGTTGGGTGGGGCCGAAGCGATCGGGCCGATGCTCGTCGGCATGGATCGGCCAGTCCACGTCCTCCAGCGCGACGACGACGTTGCCGATATCGTCAATCTGGCAGCCGTCGCGACCGTCGACGCCCAAGACGAGTAGCGTCTTCGGTCGCCTCCAGCAGACGGCTCAGCGTGCGTGCCATCCCTTCTTGACAAGGGTTATACGCGACCACCTCAAATAACGACCCAAGATGACACGTGAGTCCGCCGGGGAACCCGGCGCAGACGACGGGGATTCCGTCGTCTACGATCTCGCTTCCGAGTGTACTGCAGCGGATGTCGAACATGATCGGTCATATCTCGCCAAAATCAACGGCATCGTCGATTACGGCGTCTTCGTTGATCTCTCCGAATCCGTCTCCGGACTCGTCCACGAATCCGTTCTCAACGGCACCTACGCCGTCGACGACGAACTCGTCGTCGAACTCGAGAGCGTTCGTGAGAACGGCGATATGGCGTTCGAACCGGCCGACGTCGACGATTACACCGTCGAACACGTCGACCACGACTACGCCCTGACCGGGACCGACCGCCTCACGGCGAATATCGGCGAGCAGATCCACCTCGAGGGCGAGGTCGTTCAGGTCAAACAGACCGGCGGGCCGACGATCTTCCACATCACCGACGAGGACGGCGTCGTCCCGTGTGCCGCCTTCGAGGAGGCAGGCGTCCGTGCCTACCCCTCGATCGAAGTCGGCGACATCGTCCGTGTCACTGGCGCGCCGGAACACCGTGAGGGAAGCGTCCAGATCGAGGTCGACGGCCTCTCGAAACTCGAGGGCGAGGTCGCAGACGACGCCCGACAACGGCTCGAGGCTGCCCTCGAGTCCCGCGCACAGCCCCACGACGTCGAGCCACTGATCGACTGGCCTGCCTTCGAGAAGCTCCGACCGAACCTGCAGGAAGTCGCACAACTGCTCCGTCGCACCGTCCTCGAAGGTCGTCCGATCCGCGTGCGCCATCACGCCGACGGCGACGGCATGTGTGCCGCCGTCCCCGTCCAGATCGCTCTCGAGCGATTCATCGCGGAGGTCCACGAAGACGACAACGCCCCGCGACATCTCATCAAACGCCTCCCCGCGAAGGCCCCCTTCTACGAGATGGAAGACGCCACGCGGGACCTGAACTTCGCCCTCGAGGACCAGGAGAAACACGGCCAGCAGCTCCCACTCTTGCTCATGCTGGACAACGGCTCGACGGCCGAGGACGTCCCGGCCTACGAGACGCTGGCCCACTACGACATCCCGATTGCGGTCGTCGACCACCATCACCCCGACCCCGAGGCCGTCGAGGACTTACTCGACGCCCACGTCAACCCATACCTCCACGACGAGGATTACCGGATCACGACGGGGATGCTCTGTGTCGAACTCGCGCGGATGATCTACCCCGACATCACGGACGAACTCCGACACGTTCCCGCCGTTGCCGGGCTCTCCGATCGCTCGAAAGCCGACGCGATGACCGACTACCTCGACCTCGCCGCCGCGGAAGGGTATGACGAGGACCGACTGCAGGATCTCAGCGAAGCGCTGGATTACGCCGCCTTCTGGCTGCGTTATAACTCCGGCGACCAGCTGATCCAGGACTTGCTCCAGATCGATTCCGACGACGAGGAGCGCCACCGCGAACTCGTTTCCTTCTTCGCCGACCGTGCCCGCGCGGAAGTCGACGACCAACTCGATGCGGCGATGCCCCATCTCGAGCACGAGGATCTGGACAACGGCGCACACCTCTACCGGATCGACGTCGAGAACTACGCCCACCGCTTTACGTACCCCGCACCGGGCAAGACCACGGGTGAGATCCACGACCGCAAGATCGAGGAGACGGGCGACCCTGTCATCACGGTCGGCTACGGCCCCGACTTCGCCGTCCTGCGCAGTGACGGCGTCCGACTCGATATTCCGAACATGGTCACCGAACTCGAGGAAGAGATCTCCGGTGGCGGCGTCTCCGGCGGCGGTCACCTCGTCGTCGGCTCGATCAAGTTCGTCAAAGGCAAGCGCGAGGAAGTGATCGACGCCTTGGTCGACAAGATGGAAGAAGCCGAGATCGACGAAGCGCTCTCGAGTGCGGCCCCGATCGACGACTGAGCGCCGACTCGAGGTGCTGAGCAACGGATACTAAAACCGGCGTTCGAGCGTTTTACCCTAGTTCGAAAAATTCAGTGGCAACGTCAGTCTGCGCCGTGGCGTGGCGTGTAGCCACAGTCGTCACAGACGAGTGAGTCGTGCCGGGTCGATAGCGATCCCGAACATTCGGGACAATGAAATTCGGATTCGAGTAAACGTTGACTGGTTGCCATAGCCGACTCGAGGAACTGGGTGTAGATAAGCGCACCTATGATGTGGATAAGATTCTTTGTTGACCCTAGAACACATACGGATCTCACAAGCGGGGCATCAGTCGGGCACGGCGTTTTGTTCGCGAGTCGCCAGCGATCGCAGCGCCGTTAGAACTGGTAGCGGCGCTCGTCGTCCATCGAGGGGTACTGATCCGCGCCGGTCATCTCCTCGAAGGTCATCCCCGAGAGATACTCGTCGTAGGTGACGTCGTAGGCCGACCGAAGCTGGAAGTCGAGTTTGCCGGTGTCGACGGTGGTCTGAAAGAGCAGATGGATCGCCCGGCGAACGAGTTCATCGGTGTCTTCGGGCTCGAGTGCGGCCTCGAGCAAGGCGAGTTCGTTTCGCGCTTCCCGATCGAGCGAGACGGTGAGGTCGTCGTCCAACTGCCCATAAGAATCCTGTACGTCATCGGTGAGGTCGTCGAGACTCATAGGGGAGGGGACTCGAGCCGGCGGGATAGGGCTTTCGTGGTCGACCGAGCGCGATCGGCGATCGATCCGAAGGATCGAACCGCCACCAGTAAGACGGCCCACTCGCTAGGACGACCGATGAGTGAGAGCGACGGTGACGGCGATGGGGCGTGGACGCTGCCCGACGACCGCGAGGCCGTCCGCAAGGCGCTGATCGCGTGGTACGAGGCCGACCACCGCGACTATCCCTGGCGGCGGACCGACGACCCCTACGCGATCCTCGTCAGCGAGGTGATGAGCCAGCAGACCCAACTCGATCGCGTGGTCGACGCCTGGGAGGACTTTCTCGAGCGCTGGCCGACGACGGCCGATCTCGCTGCCGCGGATCGAGCGGATGTGGTAGGCTTCTGGACGAGTCACAGTCTGGGCTACAACAACCGGGCGAAGTATCTCCACGAGGCGGCCCAACAGGTTCAAACGGAGTACGACGGTGAGTTTCCCGATACCCCAACAGAACTCCAGGAGCTGATGGGTGTCGGTCCCTACACCGCAAACGCCGTCGCGAGTTTCGCGTTCAACAACGGCGACGCTGTCGTGGACACGAACGTCAAGCGGGTCTGTTACCGGGCGTTCGGCGTGCCCGACGACGAGACGGCCTTCGAGGACGCCGCAAACGCACTCATGCCAGACGCCGAGTCGCGGGTCTGGAACAACGCGATCATGGAACTGGGCGGCGTCGCCTGCACCCAGACCCCCCGCTGTGACGAGGTCGGCTGTCCGTGGCGCGAGTGGTGTGGGGCCTATGCCAGTGGCGACTTCACCGCCCCCGACGTTCCCACCCAGCCGAGTTTCGAGGGGAGTCGACGGCAGTTCCGCGGTCGCGTCATCGGCACGCTCCGGGAGTACGACGACCTCGAGATCGATACGCTTGGCCACCGCATCCGCGTCGACTACGTCCCGGACGGCGAGTACGGCCGCGAGTGGCTCGAGGGACTGCTCGATGATCTCGAGTCGGACGGGCTGGTCGCTCTCGAGGGCAGTGGCAGCGACCTCGTGGCACGATTGCAGCGTTGACGGGGCCACGAACGCACTCGAGTGTTAGACGACGAGGAAGACGAGAATCGCAGCGATGATGAAGACGGCTTTCAGCCCCGTGTTGACGATGATGACTTTGGTCCCGAACGCCGAGCCCCAGATGCCGTACTGAAACGGGATCGATCGTTTGACTGTGCCGACGGTCAGCGAAAACAGGCTCCCGACGAGCAACGCCAGCACCGCTTGGGCGGGCGTGAGCACGTCACCGATCATGGGAGCGACGGTAACTGCACCCATCGTCGGATCGACGAGGGAGACGATGATCACTGGCACCGCTGCGGCCGGGAGTCCGACGAGACTCGCCACCGGGTCGACGATGGCAGCCGGCTCTTCGATGCCGACGGCGGCGAAGCCGGCGAGCAACTGATCGGTGTACTCGAGGGCGACGAAGACGAGCGAGTAGACGACCGCCAGTCGCGGGACGATCGATCGCAGTTGCTCCGCCGTTTTCACACCGGCATGACGGAGTGTCTCTCGGTGTGTTCGTTTCTCGTCGTCGGGCGTTTCGGGCTCGACCGCACTGCTGTCGTACTCGTAGCCACGCAACAGGATGGCCCCGGCGAGCAAGCCGATGACCGAAATGGCAAGCGAGATCCCAGCCCGCACACCGACGTACAGCAAGCCGGTCTGAACCCCAAGAATGGGAACGAGGACGGGGCCGTAGTAGGTGATGCTGTGCTTGAGAAAGCCAAAGAACGTGTTGATAACAATGGCGATCAACGTCGCGCGGTCGTCGAGGAGCCCGGACTCGCGGAACTCGGCGAGCATCCCGTAGCCGGCGGTGACCGAAAGCATGTTCGTCAACACGGCAGCGCCAACTTCGTCGGGCAGATTGGCGGGCTCCGTCAGGTAACGACCGACGCGGGCGATGACGTCGACGAGGCCGTACCCGACGGCGAGATTCGCCAGCCCGACACCAAACCCGATCAACAGCGTGATCGTCAGGACTCGAGGGAGCGCTTCGGTCAGCAGGACGGAAAGCAGCGACTGCACATCGACTGTTTCGAATTCCTGAACGAAAGGGCCGTCGGTCACGGCACACGTCGGGGCCGCGAAACGCGCTCGAGCGTCGTGTTGTCCGCCAGTCTATTTGGGGCTTGCAGTCTTCTGTGTCAGCATGACTGACATCCGCGTCGCCGCAGTCTGTGGCAGTCTTCGTGATGCAAGCACGACTCGTCTCGCCCTCGAGGTCGCCCTCGAGGCCGCCGAACAGGCTGGAGCCAGCACCGAACTGCTCGACTTGCGAGCGTTCGAGTTGCCGATCTTCGATGCCGATCGCGATCGGGAGGACGCGGGCGATGCAGCGGCGCTGGCGGCTCGGCTCCGGGCCGCCGACACGATCCTCCTCGGCTCGCCGATGTACCACGGCTCCTACGCCTCACCGCTCAAGACCGCGCTGGATTACTGTGGCTTCGACGAGTTCGAGGAGACGACCGTCGGCTTGCTCGCGGTGTCGGGCGGGGCGTTCCCGGTGACGGCACTCGAGCATATGCGCTCGGTCTGTCGGGCGCTGAACGCGTGGGTGATCCCACACGAGGCCGCGATCGCGAACTCCCACTCGGCGTTCGAGGACGGTGCGTTCGTCGATCCGAAACTCGAGGACCGTGTCGTCACGCTCGGGCAACGGGCGGTCCAGTACGCCACGATCGAACCGGATCCGGCGTCCTTCGAGAGCGACCAGAACGTCGGTGCCGAAGACAAATAGCGGGTCAGGGATCGAGAACCTGCTCGAAGCGCTGCTGGTGGGCGAGAAACGCGAACAGTCCGAAGGCAAGATAGCCCAGGTGTTGGACGTCGATCCACAGGACGATCGTTGTGATCTCGAGTGAGAGCGGCGGCGTAGCGAGCGTGAGGTCCGTAAACCACGCCGACGCAAGCAGCGTCGCTGCACCGACGGCCAACAGGAGCGCGGGGACGAGTGCTGTCCGTACCGTCGGCGAGTGCACCCGGGTGGGGAAGACGTGTCGCTCGAGGACGAACTGCCCGGTGAGAACCCCGGTGAGCACGACGGTTGCGACGGCTAGACCGGCGATGTTGCCGACCAGTTCGGCCACGAGCAGCCAGACGACCCAGCCGCCAGTCAACGCAAGCGCGGCCGCAAGTCGCTGTGGCTGGCAGAGATCCCGCACGTCACTGACCGTTGCTCCGAAGACGCCAGCCCGGAGCAACGCGCCACAGAAGAGAATACCGAGCCCGGCGAGCGCCGTCGACGTCGATCGCTCGCCGACGACGAGGCCGAACCAGAGCCCGACAGCGACCGCTTCGACCATGGCTATCGAGAGCGCCGCAGTCACCCCGACGACGCGCCGACGAGTCGTTCGCCCGAGAAGGCCGGGCTGACGAATGACGCTCATACGGGCTCATCTCGGCCATACCCTTTGGTTATGATAGTCATTAACTCACATTGTAATGAAATTCGTTCAGTTGATCCGAGGGCACCGAATATATAGGGAGACAATAGTCCGTTTTTCGAATCGATAAACGGAACGAGCTATTCCAGTGTGATTCGGACAGGACGTCTCGTCCCTGACGGCCATCGAACGCAACTGTGCTCGTGGCCTCAAGCGAGTAGGAGTCTGTTACCAACTGTGCTCACTGGCAGTAGGCTGTGGATACTCGTCGAGACTGGAAGCAGCCGCATCGAAACGTTGGACAGAACTATTTACGGGGGTGTGGTCGGATGCCATTATGCCCGAAACGGAACAACAGGACAAGACGCTGTCCGAGATCGTGGTCAAAGAAGCAGTTGGGAAAGGACTGGACTCGCCGATGCGGGAGTCGATCCTCGAGGCCGTTGAGGACGCGGATGGCTCGCCATCGGGGCGGTCACGCAGTCTGCCGCTCGTAGGGGCGATCTTCGGTGTGGGTGCTGCACTCGGCTTCCTCGCGGGACGCCAGTCGACCGACCTCGAGGAGCCGTCGCTCGAGGACGTCCAGGAGCCCGACATCATCGAGACGGTCACCGAGAGGGCGACCGAACCCGACGACGAGATGCCGACCGAGACCGAGACTGAGACTGAGACCGAGACCGAAGCCGACGAGAACGGGGGCTCGAGCCGTCTCGGTCGGCTGCTACTCGCTGTGGGTGTGCTCGGCGGAATCGCGCTCTTGCGCCGTCGACTCGCGTCGGACGAGGACGACGACTGGGAACCGATCGAAGAGTTCGAACCGGCGACGAGTGCTGAGATGGACGACGACATGGCGGTCGACACGACCGAAACTGGACCCGAGGCTACCGAAACCGAGGGTGATGCCGACGAGACCGACGAGGAGTAGCGGCTCGACCGACAGGCGGTGTCGATCAGGCGGTAGCCATCGACACGGACACTCCCGAACCGCCGATTGTGTGCTCGCCTTGACGAAGGAGCTAAGGGGGCGACGCCGACAGTGTGTATCCAATGGAGACGACCCACCGCGTCTTCGTCGGTGACTCACGGGACCTCGCTTCGATCGACGACGAATCGGTCGAACTCGTCGTTACGTCCCCGCCGTACCCCATGATTGAGATGTGGGACGACCTCTTTACGGCGCTCGATCCCGCGATCGGCGACGCACTCGAGTCCGGCGACGGCCGCGCGGCGTTCGACGCGATGCACGCCCAACTCGACCGTGTCTGGGACGAACTCGAGCGCGTGCTGGTCGACGGCGGTATCGCATGTCTCAACGTCGGCGACGCGACCCGGTCGCTCGACGACAGCTTTCGAGTGTATGCCAACCACGCTCGCGTCCTCGAGGCCTTCGAGTCCCGCGGGTTCGATCCCCTGCCCGACGTCCTCTGGCGCAAGCCGGCAAACAGCGCTGCCAAGTTCATGGGCAGCGGGATGATCCCGCCGAACGCCTACGTCACGCTCGAACACGAGTACGTGCTGGTCTTTCGGAAAGGCGATGAGAGCCGTTCGTTCGAGCCGGGGGCCGACCGCCGTTACGAGGCTGCCTACTTCTGGGAGGAGCGCAACCGCTGGTTTTCGGACGTCTGGACCGAAGTACGGGGCGAGTTGCAGACCCTCGGGCTCGACGACGACGACCTCCGTGATCGGTCGGCCGCCTATCCGCTCGAAATCCCCTACCGACTGATCTGTATGTACTCGGCCTACGGCGACACCGTTCTCGACCCCTTCTGGGGAACCGGAACGACGACGCTCGCGGCGATGTGTGCCGGCCGCCACTCGCTGGGGTCGGAGCTCGAGGCCGCGTTCCTCGAGCGCTTCGACGACCGTCTCGCCGACGTGCCGTCGCTTTCGCGGTCCGTCAGTCAGGCGCGCCTCGAGCGCCACCACGAGTTCGTCACACGCCGTCGCGAGGACGGGAAGGGGTTCGAGTACGAGGCCGACCACTACGAGACGCCGGTCGTCACGAAAATGGAACAGGGGATTCAGCTCCGCGAGGTGGCTTCGATCGAGACACTCACTGACGACGAGGCCGAGTACGCGTATCGGGCTACCCACGAACCGCTGGTCCTCGAGTAAGCATTGCCCGCGGTGACTCGCGGCGACGTGCCGGCTATGGTTCGACGAGGATTTTGATCTCGTCGTGCTCGCCGCCGAGCAGCGTCTCGAAGCCGTCGACGATCTCGCCGAGGTCGATTCGACTGGTGATCAGCGGTTCGGGATCGAGTGTTCCGTCGGCAAACATGTCGATGACGGCACCGAACTCGACGTCGCTTTTCGGTCCGCCTTCGTACGCCAACGTCCCGGAAACGGTGCGCTCGCCGAGGACAATCTCGTTCGGTTCGATCGCGATGGATTCCTCGAAGATACTGACGATGGTAACCGAGCCACCGTTTTTCGCCGACCGGATCGCGTCCCGGACCGTCTGCTCGATTCCTGCGACTTCGAACGTGGCATCGACGCCGCCGTTCGACTGCTCGATGATCGCTTCGGGTGCATCCGTTTCGATTGGGTCGAGCGTCTCGTCTGCACCGACCTCAGCAGCCAGTTCTCGTCGTGCGTCCTGGGGTTCGACGGCGTACACCGGGTTCGCACCGGCGGCTTTCGCCGCCTGGACGACCGTCAGGCCGATCGGGCCAGTCCCGTAGACGGCGACCGAATCGCCGGCGGAAAATTCCGCGTTTCGGACCGCGTGCAGGCCGACACTGAACGGTTCAACCAGCGCGGCGTACTCGGCCGGGACGTCGTCGGGGACCGGAATGGCCTGCTCGCTCGAGACGGCGATCTGCTCCGAGAAGCCGCCACCGCCGCCGGAGAGGCCGGTGAATCCGCCGGATTCACAGAGGTGGTATGAACCGTCCTCACAGTACCGACACTCGCCGCAGTACAGAACCGGATTCACGGTAACGGTATCGCCGACGGCGATATCGTCGACGTCCTCGCCGATCTCGATGATTTCGCCGCCGAACTCGTGGCCCATCGAGATGGGGGCCGTTTCCCCAGTCACTGGATGGGGGGCATCACCCGGAATGAAGATCGGACCGGCAGCGTACTCGTGCAGGTCGGACCCACAGATCCCCGCTGCAGTGACCTCGATCAGCACACTGTCGCTCTCGACGGCCGGTTCGGCTATCTCATCGACCTGAATGTCCTCTCGTCCGTGGAATACGGCGGAACGCATATCGCTCTCTTCCCGTCGAACGTAGATAAATACTGTGTGTATAGATGACAATAACCATGATAGTGGGGCAATTGAGCAGGCCGCCGCTTCAGCATCACATTTATGTCGCCTCCACGAACCATCGGGTATGTCTCTCGATGAATACGACACTGTACTGGCTGAACTCGAGCCGGCCGACGGCGAGATCGAAACCGCCGAACTCGTCGTCACCGACGACGTCCTGGTCAAGGCGTTTGCGCTCGGACCGGGCGCGGAACTCCCGGCCCACGAACACGCCGACAGCACGAACGTGTTCCACGTCCTCGAGGGGACGGTGACCGTCGTCCAGGGTGAACAGAGCGAGGCGATCACGGCACCCGGCGTCGTCCGGCACGACCGCGGTGTCGCCCACGGCGCACGAAACGAAACCGACGAAACGGTCGTCTTCACCGCAAGTCTCTGTCCGCTCCCCTCGTAGGCGCGTCGCGAACGCGGCCGTAATCGGGACGTAGCTGGGCAGCGACACACAATCCTGCACCCAACACCAACACGAGTTTTTTATTCATGCCGTTCCCATCGAAGATATGAACCGCAGTCTCGGTACACCCGAGACGACCCATTTTCGGGTCCTCGTAGTCGGCTCGTCGACGTGGCTCCGGACGGCGACCGAACGCCTCGAGGACGAGGGAATGACGATCTCCGGCCCGCTCGAGTCGGCAGCCGACCTCGAAGCGGGATCGCTCGAGGCAACGGACTGTGTGCTCACCGACGAGCAGGACGCTCTCACCGCCATCGACGCGACGTGTGCGGTCGTCTATGCCGTCGATACGGGAGACAAAGAGACGCTCGAGCGAGCTCAAAACGCGGGCGCGACTGACATTGTTCGCAGATCGACGGTCGAGGAGCCGGCGATGCTCGAACACCGGCTGCAGCAGGCCGCACAGTCCGTGAGGGTACGTCGGACGGTCACGCGACAGGAGACGTGGTATCAGACACTGCTCGAGCAGTCGTCGGATCTCTTGATCGTGACCGATAGCGACGGCACGATCACCGACGTCGGGCAGTCGACCGACCAGGCACTCGGCACAGAGCCGGCGTCGGTGCTCGACACCGAACTCACGGCACACGTCCATCCGGCAGACACACCGGCAGTTCGAGCGGCTTTCGAGGATCTCCGTGACCGAGCGACCGGCGAGACGACGACCGTCGAATACAGATGGCAACACGCAACTGACGGCTGGTTCGTCCACGAAGCCGTTCTCACGAACTGGCTCGACGAAGGCGGTGGCATCGTCGTCTCGATCAGGGACGTCACGGAACGCCACCACGTCGAACGGGAGCTAGACGAGTCGTTCGAACGGGTGACAGACGCCTTCTACGCGCTCGACACGGAGTGGCGACTCACCTATATCAACGACCAAGCTGCGTCCGTTCTCGACGTCGATCCGTCGGCAGTGCTCGGACGGAACGTCCTCGAGCGGTTCCCGGGGCTCGAGGGAACAGCGTTTCACGAGGCCGCACTCGAGGCGATGGAACGCCAGGAGCCCACGTCTCTCGAGCAGTACTATGAGCCGGCCGATCGCTGGTATGCCGTGCGGATCTACCCCTCTCCGTCGGGTACGTCGGTGTATTTTCAGGACGTGACCGATCGAATCGAGCGCGAACGGGCGCTCGAGGCGCGGACGGAACGCCTGGAGACGCTCGTCGAGAACGTCCCCGTCGTCCTCTTCGTCGTCGACGCTGACGGCACGATCACGCTTGCCGAAGGGCGCGCGCTCGATCATATCGACGGCTGTACTGAACAGCTCGTCGGCGAGTCGTTGTTCGACGTGCTCGATTCTCATTCGACCATCATCGACGATGCGAACACGGCCTTGGACGGCCAAGCCGCCCACTCTGTGACGCTTCTCGAGGATCGCGTCTTCGAAGCCTGGTGGCAACCGATCACCACGGACGAGACCGTCGAGCGCGTGATCGGAACGGCCGTCGACGTCACCGAGCGGACACAGTATCAGGAGACGCTCAACGCCTTACACGAAGCCACGAGACACCTCCTCACCGTCGAATCGAAGCAGGCTGCCTGTGAATACATGGTCGACGTCGCCGCCGACGTCCTCGACATCGAGAGCGTCGTGTACCGCTTCGACGAGCAACAGAACGAACTGTTGCCGGCAGCCTACGCCTCCGGGTTCGAGTCGATGATCGGAACGCCACCCCGACTCGAGCCCACCGACAGCATCACGTGGCAAGCGTTTGCCAGTGACACGCCGTCTCGATTCGACGACATTCGGGACTCGGAGCCGGTGTCCGAGTCGGTAACGGCCGCTCGCAGCGGGCTCTACGTCCCGATCGGTGAACACGGCGTCCTCGTCGCCCTCGATCCCGAACCCGACCAGTACGACGACGAGACGTTCGAACTCGCCCAGCTCTTCGCCGCGACGGCCGAAGCCGCACTCGATCGGATCGGCCGCACCCACCGCCTCCACCGTCGCGAACGCGAACTCAAGCAACAAAACGTCCACCTCGAGCGGTTAAACGACGCCAACGAGGTTCGCCAGAACATCGAGCAGTTGCTTCTGATGGCCGACTCCCGGTCCGAGATCGAACGGGGCATCTGTGACCACCTTGCCGATCTCGAGGCCTGCTCGTTTGCCTGGATCGGCGAACCCGACCCGAGCGGCAACCAGCTCCAGATGCGGGCACAGGACGGCCTCGAGCGTGGCTATCTCGAGGCCGTCACGGTGACGACTGTCAACGACTCCGCGGCCGAACCGACGGGGCGCGCGGCGCGGACACGAGACTCGGTGTACGTCGAGAACGTCGCCGACTCGGTTCGTGACGGAACCTGGCGCGTCGAAGCCCTCTCACGGAACATCCAGTCCGTCTATACCGTCCCGCTGGTGTACGATGACTTTCTGTACGGCGTCGTCTCACTCTACGGCGACGAACGGGATGTGTTCGATGCACCGCTTCGCTCGATGCTTGCAGACCTCGGCGAGACCATCGGCTATGCGATCGACGCAGTCAAACGAAAGACCGCGCTGCGTGCCGACGGCGTGTCCGCGGTCGAACTCGAACTCGAACTCGAGGCCGAGTCGCCGCTGTGTCGAGTCGCCGAGCAGCTGGGTGCGCGGATGGAGTATGAAGGGGAAACGCGCCGAACTGACGGCTCATCGACGGTGTTCGCCATGGCCGACGTCGACGTCGTGACCGACGATATCGCTCCCCTTGCCGATCTCGAGGGCGTTCGCGATCTCTCCGTGATCGCCGATCTCGAGGGGGAGACGCTGGTACAGCTCCGGTGTGCGGAGCCGTTCCTCGGCTCCGTCGTCGAGGCCCAGGGTGGAACGCTCCGGTCGTTCGTGACCGACCACGCCGACAGCCGGGCGATCATCGACGTGCCGGATACAATCGAAATCAGGAACCTGCTGTCGGGGCTCGGCCGTCGTGGGTTCCCCGCATCGATGGTCGCTCGTCGTGAACAGTCGACGGCCGACCGCTCGACGATCGATATCACTGCCCGCAACTCGCTGCTCGAACAACTGACCGACCGCCAACGTGAGGTCGTCCAGACGGCCTACCACGGTGGCTTCTTCGAGTGGCCGCGTCAAACCACCGGCGAAGACCTGGCAGATTCACTCGAGATCTCTCCACCCGCGTTTCATAAGCACGTCAGAGCCACCGAACGGAAGCTCCTCACCGCCCTGTTCGGCGAACCGACGAGCGGTGGTTAATTGATTAACCATAGAACTCCCACCCGGTTATACAGTTAACAGTCAACTTCTTTACTTCCACTCGTGAAGCCATCTCTGTCTTCCCAGCGATTGGGGGTGCGCAGAATTAATGACTGAAATGACTTCACGCTCACCGTCTACCTCAACAGAAGAGTGTTACACTGTACAGTATGACCGACTCGACAACGAACCGCTGAGCGTTGCGATCGTCGATGCCGTTGCAACGTTCTGTAACGAAGACATCACCGCACTCGACCCGCTTCATTACACGATCAACACCGATGCGCTCGAGCGACTATTCGAGCCGCGTGCAGACGGGCTTCGGTCCGGCGGCTCGGTCTGTTTCGAATACAACGACTGTCTGGTGACCGCCACCGCTGACGGTGAAATCAGCATCGAAACGGCCTGATCGGGTGCTACTGCGACGGCTCGAGACGAGAGCTGGCAGCCGCCGTCTCTAGTCCTGATTTTACGCTTGCGACGGTATCACTCCGCTCTGAGACGTGATTTCGTCGAAAAATGCCCGGGGAGGGCTCCGAACCCTCGATCTCCGCATGTCCCAGGTCCGAGGCTCGGCAGAGTCCTCGTGGGGACACGGAGGCTTCCAAGGCGAAACCGCACCGAATCTCTGAACCCTATGAGTGCGGCGCTATGTCCAGCTAAGCCACCCGGGCTCGTTTTCTGATAGTGCGGTCTATTTCTTTAACCTTCTCATTCCGGCCGGGCGTGTAACGCCGACCCACGGATTTATGAGATGGCCTTCCCAACTACCCGCGCATGAGCGTTCCCGGAATCGTCCACTCTACTCTCGATGGCGACGAAATCGCGGCTCGAGTCTCTCTCGGTGGTGACGACGAACTCTTTATTACTCCCTCGAGTACCCTCGTCTACAACTCCGAAGGACTGCTAAGCGACGAATCTGTCGACGAATACCCCCACGATGCCGACCGGTTGACACTCTCTGAGGGACGGCGCAAAACCGCGTTCACCCTCGAGTACCCACTCGAAGGGGAAAAGAAATTCACCGTCCCCGCGAGCAAAACCGACGCGGTCCTCCATCCGGTGCTCGCTGGTGTCCTGAACGGCAACGGGATCACCGAGCCGGGCGAGACGGTCGTCCAGACCTACCGCTTTAGCGAGCTGACGCTGATCATCACGAGCGACCGGCTGGTCAAACACATCGGCGCGGCGGTCTGGGACGGTGACTACGAGGAGTACCAGTTCGACGACGTGACCGGACTCGCCTTCGAGGACGGCAGCGTCGCCACCCAGATCGTCCTCACGGTCGACGGCCGCCCACAGCGGATCAAAGCCCCCAACGAGGAGGCAAATGACCTCCGCGAGCGGCTCAAGCGCGCGCTGTTCGAGTACCATAATGTCGGCTCGCTCGCGGAACTCAACGAAGCGGTCGGCGACGACGAGGACGTCGCCCAAGAACGTGACCCTGCGACGGTCGACTTCGGCGACGGCGTCGATCCGCTCGATGCCAACCCACCCGAACTGGACGACGACGCGCGTAGCGACTCCGTCAACGACGCGAGCGAACCAGCACCGACAGGATCGACGGATCCACTCGCAGACAGTTCGACGGCCGACTCGAGCGCGGGTACGGCCCCATCGTCGGACGGACACGACTCGAGTGCTGGACACGCTCACCAGGACCGTCCACAGGAGCCCCACCAACACAAGCCGGACGCACAGTCGACCGAAGAGCCAACGGAGCCGACGCCGGGCCACGACACGGCAACGCCGGACACGACGTTCGAGATGACGGCCGAGACGCCGACCGAGTCGGCCACGGAACTCGAGACAGCGGAGGCGGCTGCGCCCGAATCGGACACCGACCGAGACACCAGTGACGCCGATCTCGACGCGACCCCCTTGCTCGGTGGTGACACCGACGACGCCGATGTGGACGCCGACCTGATTTCCGATGCCGAACTCGTCGAGCGCCTCGAGGCGCTCGAAACGACCGTCGAACGGCAAACGGAGACGATCGAGCGCCAACAGCAGACGATCGAACAGCTGATCGCGGAACTCCGCGCGCGCCGATAACGGCCTCGAGATCCACACCGTCTCCGACGTCTTCTCATACGGACTGCTGTCGTCACTGACCGCCGATCACCGACCCGTCTCTGGCGATCGGTACAGCAGACCGTATCAGTCCTCACGCCCCGTTACCTTCCGAATACACGAGGACCCAAACGGCCCCAGTTCGCCAGCGTCAAGCTTGATAAAGTATCCCGTCGACAGTCCCGAGCCACAGCGCTGGCACGAGAAATCACCGTCTTTCGTAATGACGTCCTGCTCGAAGCGCACGTACTGTCGGCTCTTCGGGCGGATAATCCCGTCCTCGCGGTCGATAATGCCCCGGAGTTCGGCCTCGTCGAGGATCGTTCGCGTCACCGTCGGATCGGTCGTCACGGTCTCGATTCGGTCGACGACCGCGGGGAGCGGGAGTGACTCGTGCTCGAGTCGCTCGAGCAGTGCCAGTCCGAGCGCGACCCGGTCGTCGCTGGCGTCGACGGGCGTACCAGCCCCGGTCTCGTCACGGTCCATCGGTGTGTGGTGTCGGGCCGGCACGAATAAACGTTGTGTCGCTGCCCGCAGAGACACAAACGTTTCAACCACTCGAGTGAAAACGGTGATCGATGTCGGTGTCGCCGGGACAGGGACGGCTGCTCGCTGGAACGATCGCCGTCGGTGTGATCGGAGCGGTTGGCATTCTCGTCTCCCCAACACAAATCCTCGAGGTCGTCGCGTCAGTAGCCGCTGATCCCGCGCTGTTCGGACTGCTCGTGATCGGGCTCTATCTGCTGCGGCCGTTGTTTGCCCTTCCGACGACGCCGCTTGCGTTCGTCGTCGGCTACGGCTACGGCGTCACACTTGGGGTTCCGATCGCACTGGCCGGTGTCGTCACGACCGTGGTGCCCGTCTTCGTCGCTGCACGCTGGTTCGACGGCGCTGATATGGGTACGTCTTCAGGGCCGCTTGTCGGCTGGTTCGGAAGGCTCCTCGAGCGAACCGGGACGACGGTCTCACGGTACTACGAGGCCGCAGGACCGATCCGTGGGGTCATCGTCTCGCGGCTGGCACCGATTCCGTCGGACGTCTCGACGTGTGCAGCGGCGATCAGCGGCGTGCAGCTTCGTGAACTCGTGATCGGGACGATAATCGGCGAACTTCCCTGGACGGTCGCTGCAGTCGTCGTTGGCTCCTCGGCGGCAGCCGTGACGACCGGCGGGGTCGGCGACCTCGGTCTCACGCTCACCGTCGCCTGTCTGCTCGCCGCGCTGGCACTGCTTGCAGGCCCCGTCTATCGAACCGTCCGCTCGCGGACGCAGCGATGGCCCGTCGATCGGTAGATAGACCGTTCAACGGAACGGATCACTGCAGTCGATGATGACACCGTGTTGTGGACAGACGTACTTGCAGTGGCGCTTGTACATCGCCGTCTCACAGAACGGACATGGCGGCCCGCCCGCTCTGTGGGTTTCAGTGCTGTCGGTCACGGATCACCAGCACTCGAGGGGCTGTCTGCAGCGGTAGACGGGATTGCTCGGCCGCGATACATTGGGTACGTCATACTGACGGCTGGTATCGTTATGAACGCGACGGACTCGAGTGACACCAGTTCCCTGTGGCTCTCGGATTGCCTGTCGACTCGAGAAATATCCACAAAAATCTTTCTCGGAAGAATGAGTATGGATAGCGTTAAGACGGCGTTCGTGGACCCTGCGGATGGTGTTACCAATGACCATGGTTTGTGCAGAACGGCGGGGACGTTCGAACGAACGGAGTCACCCGGGAAGCGACGACGTGTTTAAGTGGACTGGTTCGACTGTCGCGCGACGGTGGGGTGTGAACGCGGCTCTGGTAGGGCATGATCCTATCGAAGGGGGGCGGGTCAATGGCTGATTCGGACGATCTCGGTGCTGTCGGTCGCTTCCGCGAGGAACTCGACCCGATCGTGTTCCTGTTCGGGGCCGGCCTCTCGGTTGGCATTATTGCACTCTACTTCCTCAGTCCGGCGACCGTCGAAAACGCCATCGGCGTGGCAAACGAGGCGATGCTCCAGTATCTGAATTGGGCGCTGTTGCTGATCGTCTTCCTCATCGTCCTCTTCTTGCTGTTCCTGATCGTCGGCCCGTGGGGGAAGATTAGACTCGGCGACGAGAAACCGGAGTACAGCTTCCTCTCGTTTTTTGCAATGTTGTACTCGGCTGGCTTCGCCGCTGGAGTCGTCTTCTGGGGGCCAACCGAGGCGCTGTTCTACTACGACAACCCGTCACCGCTGTTCGATGTCTCCAGTGGCTCGGCTGCAGCGATGACGGTCGCCGTCCAGCAGACGCTGTTCCACTGGGCGCTCCCGCAGTTGGCGGTGTTTACGATCATGGGGATCGCGATCGGCTACTTCGCGTACAACTACGAGAACGTCCCACTGCGCGTTTCCTCGGCGCTGACGCCGTTGCTCGGTATCGACAACCTCGATGGTGCCGCCGCGAAGTTCATCGACATCATCGCCGTCTTCGCGACGATCGGTGGCGTCGCGACGTCGCTTGGCTTCATCGGCAGCCAGTTTGTCACCGGGCTCGACTACCAGTGGGGGATCGACTTGGGGAACACCGGGGTCCTCCTCGTCGTGACGACGATGACGCTCCTGTTTACGATCTCGATGGTGCTCGGCGTCGACCGCGGGATCCGACGGCTCTCGAATTTCAACATGATCCTCTTCGTCGTCCTCATGGTGGCGACGTTCATTCTCGGTCCGACCGTCTTCCTCGTCTTACTCGGGACACAGGCTTTCGGCGGTATGGTGACAAACTTCGTCTCAATGAGCCTGTTTACCGGCGCGGGTGTCGAGGGTGGCACCCAGTGGGCAAACGACTGGACCGTCTTCTACTGGGCGTGGGCCCTCTCATGGTCGCCGTTCGCCGGCCTGTTCATTGCACGGATCTCCAAGGGACGCACCGTTCGTGAAGTCGCATTTACGGGTATCGCTGCAACCTCTGGGGCGACGATTCCGTGGTTTACGTTCGTCGGCGGCTCAGCGGTCTGGGCCCAGCACAACGGTGTCACGGATATCCTCGGCCCCGTCGGCGAACACGGCGCGCCGGTCGCCGGCTTCGCCCTCTTCGAGGCGTTCCCGCTCGGTTCCGTGTTCATGATCGCCTTCATGATCCTCGTCACCACGTTCTTCATCACGTCGGCGGACTCCTCGACCCTCGCCGTGTCGATGATGACCACCGGCGGCAAGGCCAGTCCCTCGAGCATCAATCGGGTCTTCTGGGGGGTCGTCCTCGGCATGACGGCGGCGATCCTGATGATCCTCGGCGGCGTCGACGCCTTGCAGTCGGCCGCGATCATCACGGGTGGCCCGTTCGCGTTTGTCTGTCTCTTCGCGTTGCTCGGCCTCGCTCGGGAGTTCAGCTCGAAGTTCGGCCGCGTGCTCCTGCAGGATGACGCCTGGATCATCGGCTCGCGGCCCGAACGGGCCTCGACAGGGGAGACGGATGCGATTCCCGGTGATGACGACGACTAACGTCGACGGTCGCTAGCAGCGTTATCGCATCGCTGACGGGGACAGATCATCCACAAATCGAAAACGCGTTTCGAGCCGTTCGCCGTCAGAATCTCCGCTCTCGAAACCGGCTCAGCACTCGCTCCAGCCACAAGACTCGCAGGTCTTGCAGCCTTCCGAGAAGTACAGCGACAGCGAGCCACAGTCGGGACACTCCGGCGACTCGCCGGCGTCGATGAGGTCCTGAGTGGCGTCGTCGTCTACTTTCGAGCCGTTCTGGGCGGCAGCGCCGCCGTCGGTCTGTGGGCCGTCGTACTCGGCTTCCGTTCCCGTATCAGCCGCATCCTCGAGCGTCTGCTGGGTTGGGTACGGCTTGTCGATCTCGCCCTCGAGATAGCGACGCATCGCGGTGCCGATGGCGTCCGGGATAGACTGGATCTGCTCGCCTTTGTCCCAGGCGACTTTCGGACTGCGCGTGCCACAGAGTTCGTCGACGATCTCGTCGGGGTCGACACCCGAGCGTAGCGAGGTCGAGATGACCTTCGCCAGCGCCTCGGTAAAGGAGTTCGTGAAGCCACCGGAGTGGCCGATGTTCGCGAACAGTTCAAATGGCTGGCCGGTCTCGGGATCCTCGTTGATCGTCACGTAGACTTTGCCGTAGCCGGTGTCGATACGCTGGCTGACACCCTGAAGGGCGTCTGGCCGCTCGCGCTTCTCGGTGAAGTCGACTTCGACAGGCTGGCGTGCCTCGCCGACCAGCGAGTCGACGTCTTCCTCGAGCACGTCTCGGACGTCCTCGCTCTCGAGGAACGCCTCGAGGCCACCGAAGATCTCGTCGATCTGTTCGACGAGCGCCTGTGCGGCTTCCGTCTCGTCGGCGAAGTCGGCGTTGTCGGCCCGCGTCGTCAGCACCTGTTTGCTGCGGGTGCCGTCGCGGTAGTAGGTGACACCCTTCCCGCCGTTCTCGTAGACCCACTCGAAGACCTCCTTGGCGTCCTCGAGCGAGGAGTCGTTCGGTGCGTTGACCGTCTTCGAAATTGCGGAGTCGACGCCTTTCTGTGCGGCACACTGGACCGCAGCGTGCTGTTTCGCCGAGAGATCCGAGGTGATGACGAACAGTTCGCCGATGGCGTCTGGCACCGTCGAGAGGCCTTCGACGCCGTCGAACTGGTTGGTCGCCATCTGCTCTTGGGCTTCTTCCTTGACGGCATCGACGTCGATGTCATTGTCCTCTAAGACGCGCAGGAAGTAGTCGTCGAACTCGACCAACATCTCGTCGCCCTGGACGTCGTCGGTGACGTTCTTGTAGTAGGCGACGTTGTAAATCGGCTCACAGCCACCCGTCGTGTTGCCGACCATCGAGGTCGTCCCGGTCGGGGCGATGGTCGTCACGTTGTGGTTGCGGATCGGGAAGCCATCGGCCCAGTCGTCGGCGTCCTCGCCGGTCTGTTTCTCGAACCACTCGCGGTACTCGGTCGGCTCGGCGTACTTCGAGTCGTCCCAGTCGTTAAAGGAGCCACGCTCGGTCGCGAGGTCGTGGCTCGTCGCCTTCGCGCCGTGGTTGATGTGGGTCAGCAGCTGACTGGCGACCTCGTTGCCCTCCTCGCTGCCGTACTTGATGCCGAGCTGGATGTAGAGCTGAGCAAGCCCCATGATCCCGAGGCCGATCTTGCGCATGTCACGGACCTTCTCCTCGATCTCGTCGACCGGGAAGTCGGACATCGTGACGACGTTCTCGAGGAAGCGCGTGCCGTACTCGATGCGCTCGTCGAACTCCTCGACGTCGATTGCCTCCTCTAAGAAGGCCGCGACGGCCGCTTCCGTGGAGTCGTACTCGTCTTCGTGTTCGTCGGACCAGACACGCCAGTCGGGTGCGTTCTGGTCGGCGACCGTCGAGAGGTTGATGTGGCCGAGGTTGCAGGCCTCGTACTCCTCGAGTGGCTGTTCGCCACACGGGTTCGTCGCGAGGATACGGTGGTCCTCCTGTTCCTCGATGTCGAAAGAGTGCTGTTTGTTGACACGCTCGAGGTAGATGACGCCCGGTTCGCCGTTCTCGTGGGCGCCTTCGACGATGCGCTCGAAGATGAGTTCGGCGGGGATCGACAGCGGCTCGCCGACCTCGACGTGCTCGCCGAGATCGTAGCGGCTGTACATCTCCTTGGTCTCCTCGGTGGCGATGTGTGGCTCTTCGGTGCGCGGGTTCGTGAATGTGAACTCGTCGCCGTTTTTGACGGCGTCCATGAAGCCGTCGGTGATGCCGACGGAGATATTGAAATTAGAGAGATGGCCCTCGACGGCGTTGCGCAGGTGTTTCGGAACCCGTCCTTCCTCGTCGATCAGCTCGCGGGCTTCCTCGAGGGCTTCGGAGAAGGTCGTATAGGTGTAGTCGTCAGGGTCGTTGAGCCGCAGCGTGTGGGCAAGCGAGACGTCCTTGTTTTTGGCGTGGATGAACTCGATGACGTCCGGGTGGGAGACGCGCATGATCCCCATCTGGGCACCGCGTCGGGTGCCACCCTGGGCGATCGTCTCACAGAGCTGGTCGTACGTGCGCATGAACGTGATCGGGCCGGAGGCGATACCGCCGGTCGAACCGACCGAGTCGCCGTAGGGGCGCAGCTGCCAGAAGCCGTAGCCGACGCCGCCGCCGGACTGGAAGACCTCCGCGGCCTTCTTTGCGGTTTCGTGGATGTCCGAGAGGTCGTCGTCGGGGCTCATGACGAAACACGCCGAGAGCTGCTGGAGTTCGTCGCCGGCGTTCATCAGGGTCGGCGAGTTCGGCATAAACGAAAGGCTTTCCATCCCCTCGATGAACGTCTCGGCGACGTCTTCGACGTGTTCGCGTACGTCTTCGGGGAGTTCGGGAACGACCGTGTCGTAGGCGAACTTGTTGACGTTGTGCTCGGTCAGTTCCGTTTCGACGTCGTCATCTGCGGTCGTCCCCTCGCCGAAGACCTCCTCGGCGAGTTCGTCTCGGCGTGGATGGTCGGGCTTGAGCTGGTCGGGCGTGACCGTGACCTCAAGGTCGCAGTTTTCGGCCTCGTAGACGGCTTCTGCGAGGGCGACGTTCTTGCCGACGCGGTCGAAGAGGTCTTCTTGCTCCTCGATGAGTTCGCCGTCAGCGTCCTTGCGCAGGTACCGTGCGGGCAGGATGTTGTGGTAGGCGTTGTCGGTCAGGCGCTCCTCGAGCGTGTCGCCGTCGGTGCGCTTGATCGGGAGGGTGAGGTCAGCCGCGGAGAGCTCCGAGTCGCTCATGCGCGGGTCACCTCGTCAGTATCCCGTTTCCGGGTGGCGATTCTGGCGGAAGAGTGGGTTCTGGATTCCATCATTCGTAACGAAGGTTCGATAGTCAGCCATGCATCTTAAAACTGGGTATTTCGTCCCACTTTTGTTGGACTAGTGCAAATCCAGTTGTATAGATGTCTCTGGACTGTTTCGTGTGTCGGTTCGATCACGATCCTCGAGATGACCGTATTCGGTGCTATCAACAACTACAACGCCAACGGTCTTAACGATTTTCAGACCGAACTGAAAGTAGCCACAGCAATAATGAATCGCCACCTTGTCGGGTGATTTTCAGTTTCGCAGTGGTGACATTCTGACTACGAAGACTATTCATATTTCATGATAATCTTGATTCTTGTTCTCTCATCTCATCCAGAAAGATTACGTCCCTGTAGTACAGGGTATTCCGTATGTTCGAACCGCTAACGTCCTCGACGATCCTGCTCATTCTGGCGGGGCTGGCTGCCTTCGCGGTCGCCGTCGTTGCGATCCGCATCGCGATCAAACTGGCCGTCCGACTCGGTATCGTCGCCGCGGTCGTGCTCGCCGCGCTGTGGGCGACCGGCACCCTCGAGTTGCTCCCTGGCGTCTGAACCTGACGATCGGATGACTATCTCTGCTTTTGCTGCCGTTTGATACCGAACGCGACAGGAGCTATAGTAGCCACTGAAAGTCAATGCACACCAGATCGCATGACAGCTATGCGATCTGTGTGTAAATCGTTTCAGTTGTTACTATAGACCGACTCGAGGAAGTTTTCGATGACATCGTGCCCAACAGCCGTCAGGACACTTTCCGGATGGAACTGCACGCACTCGAGTGGATACTCCTGGTGGCGCACACCCATCACGAGCGTCTCGTCCCCGTGTTCGGCCGTCGCCGACACCGCGAAACAGTCAGGCACCTCGGTGGCGACCAGCGAGTGATAGCGACCAGCCCGAAAGCCCTGCTCGAGTCCCTCGAAGACGCCCTCGCCGTCGTGGTCGACCGCAGAGGCCTTGCCGTGGATCGGGTCGGGGGCGCGGCCGACGGTGCCGCCGTAAGCGTAGACGGCAGCCTCGAGGCCGAGACAGACGCCCAGCGTCGGCACTTCGGGACTGAGTTCGTCCAGTACGTCCATCGTAACGCCGACGTCGCGGTCGTTTTTTGGATGCCCTGGCCCCGGACTGATGACGATCGCGTCGGGATCGACAGCACGGACGTCCTCGAGCGAGGCGGTGTTTTTCAGAATCTCGGTCTCGGTGCCCGGCAGTTGGCTGACGTACTCGACGAGGTTGTACGTAAACGAGTCGTAGTTGTCGATAAACAGTACTGTCAGCGCCGCTGCATCCGCGTCGACAGCCGACTGCTCGCCCGTCGCGCTCATCGGCTCACCTCCGGCGTCCGCTCAATGGCTCCGCTTGAGTCGTCCTCGCTGCCGTCGGCAGGCGTCTCGATCGCCTCGAGGGCTGCGAGCACGCCGCCCATTTTCTTCTCGGTTTCCTCGTACTCGGCCTCGGGGTCGCTGTCGGCGACCAATCCAGCACCGGCCTGAACCGTAATCCGGTCTCGATCTGCCTCGTTTTCAACCGTTGCCGTCCGGATCACGATCGCGAAATCGGCATCGCCCGTCCAGGAGTAGTAGCCGACGCCGCCGCCGTAGAGCCCGCGTGGCTCAGCCTCGAGCGTGTCGATGATTTCCATCGCGCGGATCTTCGGTGCGCCCGAGAGTGTGCCGGCGGGGAACGACGCACGCGTCGCGTCGAACGCATCGGCGTCCGTTGCTAACTCACCGGTCACTGTCGACTCGATATGCTGGACGTGGCTGTATTTGAGGACGTTCATGAACTCGTCGACGCGGACCGACCCGGCCTCCGAGACGCGCCGGACGTCGTTTCGCGCCAGATCGACCAGCATCGTGTGTTCGGCGCGCTCTTTCTCGTCGGCCAGCATCTCGCCGGCTAGTCGACGGTCCTCGACGGGACTCGAGCCCCGATCACAGGTCCCGGCGATGGGGTTGGACATCACTTCGCGCCCGCGCACGGAGACCAGCGTCTCGGGGCTCGCGCCGACGACGGTCAGATCGTCGTGGTCGAGCAGATACATGTACGGTGACGGGTTCACGTCACGCATCGCCTCGTAGAAGCCGAGCGGGTCGACGTCGCCGTAGAGTTCTCGCGTTCGGGAGATGACGCCCTGATAGATGTCGCCGTCGAGGACGTGTTCTTTCGCCCGGCGGACGCTCTCTTCGTACTCGTCTTTGGGGCCGGCGATCTCTTCGTCGCGGACGAACCCGCCCGTCTCCGGTTCGGCGGCCGTTCGCAGCGTTTCCGCGACCGCGCGTGCCTCCGCGAGGAGGTCGTCGTAGACCGCGTTGGGATCGTCGCCGGCCTCGAGAACCGGCGTACACACGAGTGAGACCGTCCCGTCGCGCTCGTCGAACGCGAGCGTCTTCGTCGTCAGAACGAACTGGGCGTCCGGGAACCGCGAGTCGGGCCGCTCGAGGCCGACTTCCTCGAGCCAGAGGTCGTAGACCGCGTCGTAGGCGAGAAAACCGACCAGCCCGCCGGTCAGATGCTGGCGGTCGTGGTTGGGTGCGTTCGGGAAGTCGACATCTGGCATCGCTGCTCGGAGCGCGTCGACGGTGTCGCCTTCGACGTCCGTCTCGACGAGATCCAGCGGCGCGTCGTCGGTCAGCGCCTCGACGGTCGTCCCCTCGGGCTCGACTGTGACGACGGCGTCAGGATCGTAGCCGACGTAGGAGTAGCGCGCGTGGCGGTCCGCTCGCGTCGAACTCGGGCGGAACGCGCCGTCCGGATCGCTCGAGGCGGTTTTCTCCGCGCTCTCGAGCAAGAAGGCATAGGGCGCTCGCTCCCGGTCGCTCGAGGGTGAGCGGCCAGTGAGGGCGGCGTAGGCTGCAAGCGGCGTCGTCTCGACGTCGATGGTGACGACGGTTCGGACGACTGTCGGCCGGTCCTCGCGGTCGCCCGCATACTCGCGGAAGGTCTCGCGGTCGATATCCAGCGTCGGCGTCGGGTTCGATGGGGTGGCTGAGTCAGTCATGGGAGATGGGACGAATCCGGCTCTACCGTTCGATGGGCGGTCGTGGCTCGGTCGACGAACGATTGCACTGCGGTTGGGTCCTTGCTGCCGTCGTCGGCTTCGACCCCGCTTGCGGCGTCGACGGCGAACGGCTCGACGGTTCGGACCGCATCCGCGACGTTGTCCGGGGTGAGCCCACCCGCGAGAATCAACGGCGACTCGAGGTCGGTAGCAGCCTGTCGGGTCCGCTCCCAGTCGTGGGTCTTTCCGGTGCCGCCACCGCCGTCCTCGCCCGGCGTATCGACGAGGAGGGCGTCGACGACGTCGTCGTAGGCGGCTGCGTTCGTCGCGTCGTCGGCATCGACCGCGTAGAGGAGCTGCGCGTTGATGGACGATCGCAAGTGGTCGAGGTCGTCCGGCTCGAGACCGCCGTGGATCTGGAGGACGTCCGGCCCGACCGCATCGACCAACTCGCGTGCGTGGTCGGGATCAGACGGCATCGTCACGAGTACCGTCGTCACAAACGGTGGCGTGGCCGTGACGAGTTGCCGTGCCTGCTCGATCGAGACCTCTCGTGGCGTGTCGACGGAAACGCCACAGATGATCCCGACCGCATCGACACCCGCGTCGACGACCGTCTCGAGGTCGGCTTCGGTCGTCAGTCCACAGATCTTGACGCGTGTCATCGCTGTACCTGCTCCGAGGCCCCCTCACAGAGGCGCTCGAACTTCGCCGCCGCCGTGCCGGACTCGATCGCCTCGAGCGCGGTGTCGGCACCTGCCTCGAGCGAGTCGGCTTCGCCCGCAACGTAGATCGCTGCGCCCGCGTTCGCGAGGATGACGTCGCGCTTTGCGCCCGTCACGTCGCCCGCAACGATACCGCGCATGTCGTCGGCGTTTGCCTCGGGCGAGCCGCCCGCGATGTCCGTGATATCGTGTTCTTCGAGGCCGAGATCGGTTGGCTCGAGCGAATACTGCTCGACGTCGGAGCCCGTTACTTCCGCGACGGTGGTCTCGCCGTGGATGGCGATCTCGTCGGTGCCCGCGCCGTGGACGACCAGCGCGCGGTCGACGTGCATTCGGGCAAGTGCTGCCGCCAGCGTCGGGACGAGACCGGGGTCGTAGACGCCGACGACCTGTGCGTCCGCACCCGCGGGGTTCGTCAGCGGCCCGAGAATATTAAAGACCGTTCGCATGCCGAGTTCCTTTCGCGGCCCGATGACGGCTTTCATTGCAGGGTGGAACACCGGCGCGAGCATGAAGCCGATGCCGTCGCGTTCGATCGCTTCTTCGACGGCCGGTGGCTCGGCCTCGACGTCGACACCGGCGACCTCGAGAACGTCTGCGCTGCCAGACGACGAGGAGACGGAGTAGTTGCCGTGTTTAGCGATTGGCACGCCAGCGCCGGCGGCGACGATCGCGCTCGTCGTCGAGACGTTGATCGTATCGTAGTCGTCCCCGCCCGTCCCGCAGGTGTCGACCAACGGCTCCCGGTCGGGCGAGATCGTGCGGGCAGCCTCACGCATCCCTTCCGCGAAGCCGGCGATCTCCGCTTCCGTCTCGCCTTTCGCACGCAATGCCGCGAGCAGTGCGCCGATCTGTGCCTCCGTTGCATCCTCGAACACCGCCGTCGAGGCCGCTCGAGCCTCCGTTTGTGTCAGATCCTGTCCGTCAGTCACCCGTTCGACGTATTCCTGCATAGTGAACACCAATGTACGTAGTTGTCTTGTAATGTCCAAATCAGTACATCGACTTAAATGTGTCGTCGGAGTGTGTGGGGTCGACACCCGAACAGCAACCGATTCGAAACCTTCAATTACCGTGGCGGGCAACGATTGATTGCAGACGAGGTGGCGACGGACGCCACGGAAGCGAAACCAGGCGGGTTGGTGGTCTAGTCTGGTTATGACACCTCCTTGACATGGAGGAGGCCGGCAGTTCAAATCTGCCCCAACCCATATTCGTGGAGTAATGGTTCCTAAGGAGTGATTCGCAAAACGCCTCAGCATCTATTGCTCGTTGATCTTTGATTTCCACAATCACCACTCGTTTTTGTCGAAATCGCATGAAAGCAGTCTTCTCTGGATAATGAATGTCTGCCGATTAAGATTTCAAATTGCAAGTGTAGCTAGCACGATCAACGCGAATTTCGACAAAGCATGGGAAGACGCGCGAGATCGAAAATATGAGCGTATGAGCCTGATTATGGATTCGATTCCTGTACTAAACCGACTAAAGGGCCAGTCCTGAATGGATTTCGCACCTACGCTAATCACTAATCATTCTATTCAAGGCAGACACCAGTATAGTCGCAGCCGACAGTGTCCTGCGGCGATCGATAGTGTGCTATCAGCGGTTTCTCGAGTCACACAGATACTGCCGGACAACAGTCAGTAACCGCCCGATCGCGTCTCATGGCTCATCGGCGAAGGCGACGAGCGTTCGCGTGCGATCGAGGCGTGAATCGTTTTGTCCGGCAATATGAGCCAACCGAACGGATGCCGGCTCGCATCCGAGCTATCCGATGTCGGTTAGTCCTCTGTGGCCGTTTCAGACGCCTCACGTGTCGCATCCTGTGACGATTCGAGGTGGTCGGTTCCGGCGTCGGCGTCCGGTATCTGCCGTGGTAAGAACGTCGACGCAATAAGCAAGAGTAACACGAACAGGACGAGCAGCAGCAGCGTTGCCCGTTGCGCGTCGAACATCGCCGCCTCGAAGATCTCCTCGAGCAACTGTCGTTGTGCCGGAGTGAGTTGGGTCAGGAACTGTTGCTGCGTGGCGTCGGTCGCTGTCTCTGCTGCATCCTCGAGCGCGATTACCAGATCAGTTCGCTGCTCGGCCGAAACGGTCTCGTGTTCCGCTCGGAGGACGCCATCGACGACACCCCCATAGAATCGGCCGAGAAAATACGAGCCGATCACTGCGGTCCCCAGGGAGAACCCGATCGAATAGCTTACGTTCAGGATGCCGGATGCCTCGGCGGAGTATGCGGTCGGGACGGCCGACATCGTCATATTGGTAATCTGTGCCAGTACGAGTCCGACGCCGGCCCCATACAGCGCCACCGGGAGTGCCATCCTGACGATCGTCTGACTGGGGCCCGTCTGCTCGTACAACAGCACCAGCGCAACGCCCATACACACGATACCGATCTGGATAAGCGTCCTTGGCGAGATGTACTTCCGCCAGTTGGGCGTAACCGTCGAAAAAAGGATCGACGCGAGTGAATACGGTAACAGCGCGACCCCAGTTTCAAAGGCAGTGTATCCGAGTACTGCCTGGAGATAGACCGGGAAGATAAAAAAGAAGCCAGCCGAGACGATCGAGCGCATGTTGTAGGTGAGAACGCCGGCCAAAAACGGGCGGTTCGTCAGGACGTGCAACGGAACGAGCGGCGACTTCCCGGCCCGTTCCAGTCGACGTTCGTACTGAACGAACGCGGCGAATCCGAGCAGTCCGACCCCGAGAAACCAGATCGCCGGCGACGTCCCGAACGGATTGAACTGCATCTCGCCGACGACGAACGGCCGCCGTTCCACTAACCACCCGTACTTCCCGCTCAGAAGGAACCCAGTGACGAGCGACGTCGAACCGACGATTGACAGCGCTGTCCCACCTTTATCCAGTGAACTGGGTGTTTCTGACAGTGGGTTCGGGCTCACATACTGCGCGAAGAAGAGAATAACCCCCACACCGACGAGTTGCAACGTAAATCCCCACCGCCAACTCGCGTACGTAGTGAGTGCGCCACCGATAATCGGTCCAATAGTTGAGCCAACCCCGCTCACGCCAGCTAACAGTCCGAATGCCTTCGCCCGGTCATCGTCTTCGTAACTGATTATCAGTACCGTGAACGTCAGAGGAAATATCACAGCGGCCGCGGACCCCTGGATGAGCGACCAGCCGAGATAGAGTATCGTCGTATTCCAGCTAATCGACGCCACCAGCGTCCCACCGGCATAGACGAGCAGTGCGACTGCCAGTACACGCCGAATACTATGCCGAGACGGCAGCGTCCCGGCTGGGAGAACCAGCGCAGCTGTCACCAGCGAGTAGAGTGCAACCGCCCCTTGAATCACGGTGACCGTGGTATCGAACTCGTCCACCATCGTGGGGATCGCCACGTTCATCAGGGATGCATTGAGGACCACGATGAACGTCGTCAGACTCACGGCGATTGCTGGGGCCCAGTACTGTACGCCGGCCTTGAGGCCCGTAGAGAGACGAGTACTCCCGTTGGAAGTAGACTCATCTGTGGGCATACAGTGGTCTAACGTGTTTGAGCCTCAAATAGCAGTCACCAGCGTCGAAGCGAACATTCGAGGGAAGAATCGACCGCCGCTTTGCTCTCCACATTTGATCCACCTCCCGTTTGTACGCTTGAGATGACTGTCTCACAATCGTATCCGAGCGTATTCATCATCATGTCACATATTACCATTCATGGCTACAGCATCGGAAGACCGGCCGGTACTGGTTGCGATCGCGAACCCCGAACACGCCGAGCAGTTGGCTCGGACGGCGGGTGATCTGGCTCGAGCGACCGACGGCGTCGTGCAGATCGTCTCGGTGGTGGTCAAGTCCCACGAGTCGCCGTTTTCGGTGTATACCGACGACGCAATCCTCGAGCAGTATTCGGGCGATGCACAGGAAACGCTGGATCGAGCGACGAAAGTTGCGCCCGAGGACGTGACGGTCACCGGCGAGTTGGTGGTCGGCAACTCGGTGTCCGATGGCCTGCTCACGGCGATCGAGCGAACGGACGCGCGGGCGCTCGTGGTCGGCTGGCAGGAGCGCCGTGGGCGGACCGACGCGGTACTCGGGACGACCGTCGATCGCCTGCTCAAGCGAGCGTCGTGTGATCTCTACGTCGAACGGATCGGGAGCGAGGCAAACGGCGTCGATTCGGTCTTGTTGCCGGTGGCCGGCGGCCCCCACGTTCGCCCGGCAGCTACCATTGCGAAGGCAATCGCGGCTCGCAACGACGCCACGGTGACCGTCACGGCCGTCATCGGTGCCGACGTAGACACTGACGTCGCACAGGAGTCGACCGTCGACGCACAGTTGGCACTCGAGGAGACCCCGGGGCCGAGTGTCGACGTGCAGATACGGCTCCACGACAGCGACGACGTTGTCGGGACGCTCGTCGACGAAGTGGCCGACCACGACGTCCTGGTGTTCGGTGCGACACGTCAGGGAGCATTGCATCGCCGTCTCGTTGGGTCGATTCCGCGGACTGTTATCAAACGAACCGATCGGACGGTGATCCTTGCTCGAGCCGATGATGCTGTCGGCGGGCCAGTGCTTCGACAACTGCAGCGGCTCAGAAATCTACCGTGACTGTGTCTGTCAAAGCGCAGGCGAATCCAGTACTGGTGGGATATACACCGAGACAATCTTGCAGTCCGGAGACGGTCACGAGACCACCGAGTGAAACAGTCGCGATTGCTCGGTCGACTCCCGACACAGAGTTTCCGATCGAGATGAAAATTTAAGCACTCCGCCGGAGTATGCCTAGGTATGACATACCAACTACGCTGTGATAGCTGTGATCTCGAGCGTGAGTGCCCCGACTGGCCAACGGCAAACAGAGACGCAAGTGCCCACGAGGCGGAGTACCCCGACCACTGGGTGAGTATCTACGATTTACAGGAAGCCTGAACTCAGATACCACCACGCTGCCGTCGGGTTTCGCCTTTCCATAGACTCTTGTTTGCGTGCGACACAGTTGTAGTAGATGCAGTACTACGAAGATATCGACATCGGGGATGTCGACGAGTTCGGTGAGTATCACGTCACGAAAGACGAACTCGTCGAGTTCGCTGAGCAGTACGATCCACAGCCGTTTCACGTCGACGAGGAGGCAGCCACTGACTCCGCGTTCGGTGAACTCATCGCGTCCGGGTGGCACACCGCATCGATCTGTATGCGGTTGCTCGTCGACGGTGCGCTCAACGACCAGGCCGGCATGGGTGCCCGTGGCGTCGACGACCTCCGCTGGAAACAGCCCGTCACGCCGGGCGATACGCTGTCGGTTCGGACGGAAGTCGTCGACAAGCGCGTCTCCGAGAGCGATCCCAAGCGGGGGTACGTCGACTCCCGTCTCGAGGGCATCAATCAGGACGGCGACGTCGTCATCTCGTGGCTCGCACACGCGATGATCAAGCGACGGAATCCCGACACGTGAACTACGGTTGGGGAAGTTGCTGTTCGACTCGAGCGAAATAAACTGAAACGACGGACCGCAGTGGCATGCTACACCGCTGTCTCCACATCGAGCGCTGCGGCGAGAATCGCGGTCTGGACCGTCCGCAGGTCCGTTTCCTGAATAGTTACGGCGGCCCGGAAGCGCTCGCGAACCTCGGTCACGGTCTGTGGGGTGGCGGCGAGATGGACGAGGGTGAACGCATCAGGCGCGACGGCTTCGGCGGACTCGAAGTCGGCTCGGTCGTACAGGGTGGCAAACGACGTGCGGATGTCCGCGACGAGTGTGGCTGTCACCTCGCCACCGGGGTCACCGGTAGGCACCGAATCCATGCTGGCATCGAAGTACGTTTCGGGGTCGACGACGCCTGCTTCGTCGTAGAGTGTGTCAGCGAGGGCGTCGGCGACTGGCTCCGAAACGTACACGCCGAATAGCTTGTAGTGGTCGCCGCCAGTCATACCCGACAGTTCGGGGCCGGCATATAAAAAAGGACGAGCAGTGATCGCGTCGTTTGCGACGTTGCATTCGCCAGACGCCGCTCAGAAACGCCGCCGAAGTTCCGCGAGCAGCCTCGGTGGAAGATTCAGGCGCGCCAGAACCTCGTTTCGCTGGGCTGGTGTTCCGTGGCCAGCGACGAACCCATTGAGTCGGGCCACGACTGTCGAGTCGACGAACGCGTCACCGTACTGTGCCTCGAGTTCGTCGCCGACAACCGGTGTCGAGCGGAGTTCGTACTTCTGGTGGTAGTCTTCTGCGAGGAACAGTTGCTCGAGCCGTTCGATTGCGGTTTCGGCCGACTGGCCGGTTTGCTCCTCGAGTGCGGTCCGCTGGCGCGTGGCAACTTCGTGCTGGTGATCGTCGTGAGTGAGGATGACGCCACGATACTGTCGTTTGTGTGCCGTCGACGTCCAGTCGTGGTTCGCCCAGCAGTCCTCGAGTAACTCGTCGTAGGTGACGGTCCCGGGGTCGTACACGACCTGCACGACTTCGGTGTGATCACCGAGGGAGTAGTACCGTGGATTGGGAGTCGTCCCACCAGCGTAGCCGACACGTGTTCGAACAACGCCCTCCATCGCACCGAACCGGGCGTCGGGGCCCCAGAAACAGCCCATGCCGAACGTCGCCGTTTCTGTCTCGCTCGGAGAGGGAGTGTCCCCCTGCTGCTCTAGCAGAGAGAACTCCGTGACGGACGGGTCTGACTCTTCCATACCCAATCGACGGGCTTCGGAGAGATGGCGTCTTCGCTCCAGTCGCTCGAGGCGGGCGCTGGTGGGAGCGGATGGACGCGATGGTCAGTACAGACGTTCGGACGGACCAAGTGTCCGGTGTTCGGCCGACTGGTCGCCCCTGTCAGCGGTCGTGTGTCCGTCTCAGAACTCGTAGTGAGCGATCTCCGTCGATCGACAGGTCGGACACTCCTCGCAGTCGTGGTCGAGTTTCTCGCCGCAGTTCCGACATTCGTACAACTCACCATCACTGTTGACGAGCAGTCGGAGTCGAGTCACGACATCCATCCCACTCGCTCGTTGGGGTGTGCATATTCTTAAGCGGAATGCCAGCATTGTGCGCGCGGTGTTGTCACCACTGATAGGTACGAATCTCCTCTCTCGCGGATAGCAGTCCGGATCACTCGCCGCTCGGGAACGTGGCCGTCGCTGTCCCCGTCAGTAGCGTCTCGTCGTGTTGGTTTGTCGCCTCGAGGTCGGCCTCGACGATCCCGTCATCGGGCTGGCTGTCGGCGAGTTCACCGGTCGCGACGATCGTATCGCCAGGGAAGACCTGCGACTGAAATCGGACACGAAACGCCGATACCGCCTCGAGGCCGAACCAGTCGGTGACGACCCGCGAGACGACGCCGGCCGTGAACATTCCCTGCCCGAAGACGCGGTCGTTGCCGGCCGCGCGGGCGTAGGGCTCGTCGTAGTGGATCGGATTGAAGTCGCCGCTCGCGCCGGCGTATTCGACGAACTGTCGGCGCGAGAGGTCGTCGACGACGACCGTTGGCCCGGTGTCGCCGACGGCGACGTCGTCGATGGAGGTGGCGAGCGGGCCGCCCTCGACTGTCGATCCGAACTCGGCTGTGGCCGTCTGTGTCTTCGGATCCGTTTCGGCGTCAGCGTCGCTCGAGTCACCCGACTCGTCGCCTTCTGCATCGTCCTGAACGGCTCCCTCGGTTTCGATGACGGTCGCCCGTTCCGTGAGGACGAGGTCGTCATCGCCGTCTCGATAGGTCGTCTCGTAGACGGCGACAGTCATCGTCCCGGCCCGGCCGCCGTCGCGCTGGTAGACGTCCGAAAGCGTCGTCGTCCCCGTCAGGACGTCGCCGACCTGTAGCGGCCGTTCGTACTCGTAGGCCTGCTCGCCGTGGAGGACGTATTCGGACTCGAAGCCGAGGTCGAAGCCGTGATCCTCGACGCCATCGGCCCGATACCGCGGGAACGTGCTAACCCGGGCATACGTCAGCGGAGCCGGAATTCGATCGTAGCCGCGCTCACGGGCGGCTGTCGCATCCCGAAACACCGGGTTCGGATCCGTGATCGCCCGCGCGAACTCTTCGACCTTGCCCCGTTCGATCCGAAACTCCTCGACGGTGACCCGCGAGTCGCCGACCATCGCCTCGAGGTCGGCCATCGACTTACGCGGCACGTGTGTCACCTCGAGCGCTCGTCCGCTGCGGTGGATCGTTCGAGTAGGCCCTCGATCGGGGGCGACGTGACGCCGTGGTCCGGTTTCGGTCCATTTTTAAAGCTATTAGGTAACAAAACGCATAAGCGTACGCCTCGAGGACAGCGCGTCGCGGTCGACAGCCGACCAGCAAGCGCGACCTGACTCCGAGCCTCGAACCGCAGCAATGCTCCAGCCGCGAATCCCGTACTGCACGCGACGTGCGGAAATCGCCCTCGAGACAGTCATTACGGGCGGAACGTCTATGGGGAACGCGGTGATATTTCCATGAGAACAATGACCAATGCAGTCATCGTCGATGCGGTGCGGACCCCCTTCGGTAAACGAGGCGGCTCGTTTCGCGACACGCACCCGCAGGATCTGGCGGCGAAACCGCTCGAGGCGCTCGCCGAACGCAACGGGTTCGAGCCCGAGACAGTCGAAGACGTCATCTACGGCTGTGTCACGCCGGTCGACGAGCAGGGGCTCAACATCGGCCGGCTCGCGCCGATGGTCGCCGGCTGGGGTGACGGCGTCCCGGGCGTCCAGCTCAATCGGATGTGTGGCTCCGGCCAGCAGGCGGTCAACTTCGCCGCGACGAACGTCATGGCCGGCCAGCACGACGTGTTGGTCGCCGGCGGCGTCGAGCACATGACCCGCGTGCCGTTGGGGTCGGACGGCGCTGACGGCGTCTCCGGCGGTGGTGCCGTCACGGACACCTATTTCGAACATTTCGACGAACTGACCCACCAGGGCGAAGGAGCCGAACGGATCGCCGAGGAGTACGGCTTTACGCGCGAGGAACTGGACGAACTCGCCGTCGACTCCCAGCGCCGCTGGGGCGAGGCCTGGGAGAACGGCCGGTACGACGATCAGCTCGTGCCCGTCGAGACCGAACTCGAGGTGGAGAGCGAGTCACGAAACGACTCGGAGAATCGAACGGAGAGCGAAGCGACCCGTGAGACCGTCACCGTCGAGCAGGACGAACACCCGCGACCCGAAACGGATCTTGAAACGCTCTCGAAACTGCCCCTATCGTTCCGCGAAGACGGTGAGGGCGTCCACCATCCGGGCAACTCCTCGGGGATCGTCGACGGCGCATCGGCGCTGCTGGTCACGAGCGAGGCGGCCGCCGCGGAACACGGCTGGGAGCCGATGGCCCGCATCACCCAGACCGAGGTCGTCGGCGTCGATCCCGTGACGATGCTGACCGGCCCGATTCCGGCAACCGAGGAGGTTCTCGAGAAAGCCGACATGACGATCGGCGACATCGACCTGTTCGAGGTCAACGAGGCGTTCGCGTCGGTCGTTGCCGCCTGGCTCGAGGAAACCGGCGCGTCGTGGGCGGACGTCAACGTCAACGGCGGCGCGATCGCTCACGGCCACCCGCTCGGGGCGACCGGCGCAGCGTTGCTGACGAAACTCGTGCACGAACTCGAGCGAACGGGCCAGGACACCGCGCTCTCGACGATGTGTATCGGCTTCGGACAGGGGATCGCGACGATTATCGAGCGCGTCTAGACGGCCACGACTCGGAATTACGACCGCGAAACGAACGCTCGAGGTTACTCGTCGAGGGCGTCGATACGCAGATCCTCGTCGAACTGGAGTGCGTGCTCGATCTCTTCGTCGGCGATGTCATCGAACGCCCAGCGGGCGATCGAGCGGCGGTGGACCTCGTCGGCACCGTCGACGATCCGGAACGCGCGGACGTCCTCGTAGAAGTGGGCGATCGGGAGGTCTTTTCCGATGCCGTTGCCGCCACAACACTGGAGTGCGAGGTCGATCGCTTCGTTGGTGACGTTCGCGGTGAACACCTTCGACATCGCGACCTCGATGCGGGCGTCGCTGCGATCGAGTTCGCGCGCGGCGTGGCGAACCATCGTTCGGGCGGCGTGGAGTTGCGTTTCGGCGTCGGCGATGCGGTGGCGAAGCGCCTGTTTTTCGTCTAAGGTCGTCCCGAACGCTTCGCGCTCGCTGAGATACGCCTTCGCGATGTCGAGCGAGCGCTCGGCCATTCCGGAGTAGCGCATACAGTGGGTGAGTCGCCCGCCGCCAAGCCGCATCTGGGCGACCTGAAAGCCCTGCCCTTCCTCGCCGATCGTGTTCTCGACCGGCACGCGAACGTCGTTGAACTTTACCTCGGCGTGGCCGCCCTCGCGTTCGGTGATGCCGTGGCCGCCGAGATGGGGGATGTTGCGGACGACTTCGACGCCGTCGGCGTCGGCGGGGACGAGAATGATCGACGTTCCCTCGTAGGGATGGGCGTCCAGATCGGTCCGGGCCATCACCAGATAGAAGTCCGCCTCGAGGCCGTCGGTCGTCCACCACTTGTGGGCGTTGATGACCCACTCGTCACCGTCTTTGACGGCGGTGCTCTGGAGCATTTTCGGGTCCGAGCCGCCGCCCTGTTTGGGCTCGGTCATCGCGAAGGCCGATGAGATCTCGCCCTGAACGAGCGGGCGCAGCCACTTTTCTTTCTGGTCGTCCGTGCCGACCATCTCTAAGGTGTGCATGTTCCCTTCCTGCGGGGCGTTCGCGCGGATCGCGTGTGCGCCGATCAGTGAGCGCCCGACCTGTTCGAACGAGGGGAGCATGTCGCTGAAATCCAGCCCCTGACCGCCGTACTCCTCGGAGACCTGTGGCGCAAACAGCTCCCGCTCTTTGGCCTGCTTCCAGAAGTCCTCGAGTTCGTCTTGCGTGAGCTGCTCGCCAGTCGCGAGTGCCTCTCGCTCGCGCGGAAGGACGACTTCGTCCATGAAGTCCTCGACGCGTCCTGCGACCGCCTTTGCTTTCTCGGAGTCGTGATACTCCATACCGAAATATATGCATACAACATTGTAAATGTATATCGGAATAATCAGTTACGGACATTCACAGACAACGCCCTGTGAGTTAACAGATGGTGGTCCTCGAGACGGTGTCCGAACTCGACCGCGAAACGGACTCCTCTCCGTCAGTTTCAACGCGACCGCGAACAATCCGGCGATCGTACCGGGACGGTGGGGTAGTAGATCAGCTGCGTAACGACTGTCCAGGTTCCTGACTCAGCGGTGACAGAGCCGTCCCGCTCGAGGGAAAGTAGGGCAGTAAACCCGGGCGGGGGCGGGAGCCCGCCCTGGCGTGAGAGACATGAGCTAACTCGAAGCGGGGGCGAGTCCACTTCCGAGCGATCCGGGCACGAACGCACGCAATCAGCTGGTCAGCGCGTCGTGGTCTGTTGGAGCGTGTACCCGGCGGGGTTGTTCATCCCCGCACCCGGAACAATGCAACTTGTTACCATTGTTATGCAGGCACTTGGCTGATAGTAGCGGGGACGAACCATTGACAGGCATCGAATAACCCGGTTACAGGACTGGGCTGGAGACTGATTAGAACCTCCCTCAAATCGCTAGGCGATCGCTACGCGGACTGAATCCCGTCCTGCTCGAGCAACCTCGAGTGCGGTTGCTTGCTTACGACACCCACAGAAAAACACGAGAGGGGCCCGTTCGTCGGCCTATGCACACGGCACGTCCCGAGCAGCCGCTTCGGATCGGCATTGTCGGACTCGGATATATCGGCACGACCGTCGGCGAGCAGTTTCACCACCATCCGGACGCGACCGTCCAGACTCTCTGTGACCTCGATCAGGACCGACTCACGGCACACGGTGCCGAATTCGACGTCCCGGCTGACCGACAGTACACCGAGTATCAGACGATGCTGGCGGATGAGCCAGTTGAGGCCGTCCTCATCGGAACGCCTCATACGCTGCATTATGAGCAGATTATGGGAGCACTTGACCACGGCGCGCACGTCTACTGCGACAAGCCCCTCGCGACCGACCTCAAGCACGCCCGCGAGTTGACAGCCCGGGCCGAAGGGGGAAAGAAGATGCTCATGGTCGGCTACCAGCGCCACCTCCAGACGGCGTTTCGGACCGCCAGGGAGCGCTTTCGCGATCGATCACCGACCTGGCTGACGGCATCGATCACACAGGATTGGATCGACGACGCGAGCGGCACCTGGCGTCTCGACCCCTCGCTTTCCGGCGGTGGCTTCCTCTACGATACCGGCAGTCACGTCCTCGACGGCGTGCTCTGGACGACCGGACTCGAGCCGGAATCCGTCACGGCGAGTATGGACTTTCACGACGACGCAACGCGGATCGATCGGCGGGCCCATCTCGACGTCCGATTTACGAACGGCGCGACCGGGACGTTCTCGTTTCACGGCGATGCACCGTCGGTCCGCGAACATATCCACTGCTGGGACGACGACGGTGCGGTCTACCTCGAGGGCCGTCAGTGGGGGCCACGCGACGTCCGCGAGATCGATGCCGACGCCAACGAGTACGACCCCTACATCGATTTCCGCACCGAACAGACACGAGCCGATGCCTTCCTCGAGAGCGTCCGAACGGGAGCCGAGCCGCCGGCGACGGCTCGAGACGCGCTTCGGGTGACGGCACTGACGGAGGCAGCCTACGAGGCGGCACGGACCGGAGACCGAGTACGGGTATCGCTCAAGGAGTAAGCCCGATCCAACGGTGTCCCGCCGTCGAGACACGAACGCACCACGACAAACGAGCGGGGGAGATTTCGGCCGCCGATCGGGACTGTTCGACCCGAGAAGTACCCGAATACTCCGAGCGAACGACACGGATCAGACTGGTTAGCAGCTGCTAACTCGAGTTTATTTCTGCGAGTACATTCGGCCTGTGTCCGGCGGTTATGCGGTATTTACTTCGGTTCGACAGACTATCACTGAAATCGAACCGGTAACGATTCGAGTAGGTGTTCGGGACCCGGCCAGCGGCCGAATGAGAAACGCATAGTCTGCTATTGCTTTCGGTTACAAGCCGGATAACTACAACCGGTCACGGCTACCGACCGAGTATGATCAGCTGCAGTAACTGCGAGACGCCCCAATTCCTGCAGATTACCCAGAGCCGCGTCTACTTCGAGGACGGGGAGATGATCAACGAGATCTCCGAGACCTACGAGTGTACGCTCTGTGGAAGTACCGGCCAGTACATCTACGACGAGGATCGGGACAAAGAGACCGTCACCGGTGACGTCGACCTCACGACGGAACGGCCGAAGTTCGCCTGACGCTGTCCCGTCGATCCCGAAGAGTCGGCTATCGCTGTCTCTCGAGGCGTTCACTCGGACCCGTCCTCGGTTCGAGCCTGATCGGATATCTGTGACCCCCCGCCCGCGACTCGGTCGTGGTCGGCTGTGTTTCTGTTTCGCTCGCGTCGGTGTTGGCGACGTGTGACCGCCGACCGCCGGCGCTCGATATCCCACTCTTCGAAGAGGCCGTACTCGTTCATCGTCTCCATGCCAGCGATCGCGGCCGTGAGCTTGATCCCGACGAGCGGAATCTCCGCGACCGAGACGATCACGTCCGCACGCAAGATCGCCCCATCCCTGAGCAGGACGTCGAGGACGTCGACGAGTGCCTCCTCGTCTTTTTGCGGTCTCATGCGTGTGTGGGTGTGTCTGTCGGCTCGTCATCGCCGCCCAGTTCCGGCGCGAACGTGTACGGCGGCCACGGGCCAGTGAACCTGACTTTGACACCGTCGTTCGCTGCGACGTCATCTAAGACCGAGCCGAGACCCCCTTCGTCGTCTTCGTGGGCGAGCAATGTGAGCCGACAGAGTGTTTCGCCGTCACTCCCGTCGCCGTCAGCATCAGCCACCTCGTCCGAAAGCGATGCCGTTGGCGAGCGCTCGAGCGCGTGGACCTCCCGTGCATGCTCGTCGAGTCGCGTCTGCAGGTCGGCCGTCAGCGATTCGCGACGGACAGCCCGCAACTCTTTGAGCCGCTGGTCGAACTGCTTCTCGAGCAGGTACGCCGCCCCTTCTTCGGCGTCGTCGATCTTCGACTCGAGTTCCCGGAGCCGATCATCGCGCTCGCACAGTGCGTCGTCGCTGATCGGCTCGGTTTCGACGACCTCGACCCGGTACTCCCAGTGGTCCGCCAGCCCCGATAGCGCCCGCTCGAGGGTGTCGGATTCCTCGCGAAGCCACTCGCGGACGCCATCGTCGTCGCCACGGAGGATCGTATCGAACTGGAACGGAACCGGTGTGCCAAAGACCTCGCCGGCCTCGTCGACGACCGTCTGGTGACGGACGAGCCAGCGCCGGATCTGCGTGAGATCCGCCGAGTCGTAGAGACCATCGCAGGCGTGGACGACTGCACCGATACCGTCCTCAGTAATAACCGAGACGGGTTCGCCGTCGACGCCGGTCGTCTCGAGTGATTCGCCCTCGTCGGCCCGAACGAGACAGTAGAGATATCGACCGGTATCGATCTCGGGGACCGCGTCGTCGCCAGCTGTGTCGACATCATCGACGCCCTCGAGTCGGTCCGATCGGTCGGAGCTCACTGCTCGTCACCCCCGAACACGGAGTAGCCGGGCGCGTGGGCGATCTCCGGCTCGCCGTGGAGCTGTTCGATCGCGTCGTTGACCAGTCCGTTCAGATCGTCTCGAAGACCGTCGACGCTGTCTTCGATCTCTTCGTCGCGTTTGAGCTGTTCGATCTCGGCTTCGATCGTCGCGAGCTGGCGGCCGAGGCGCTCGATTTCCTCGTCAGAGAGGTTACCCGACTCCATGCGACGGACGGCTTCGCGCTCTAAGGCGTCGATCAGGATCTCGATGACAGTGACAACGAGACTAACCAGTCCCTGGCGTGCGTCCTCGCCGTCACCGACATCGATCTGGGTCATGCGTTCTCACCCTTCGTGTCCGCTGTCTGCGCTTCGTCTTCCTCGGTCTCCGTGTCGATGCCGTCGCCCGTGTCGGCGCTGTCGTCGCCGCTCTCGTCGTTCCCGTCGGCGCTCGAGTCGTCGCGTTCGTCCTCGCTCGAGTCGTCCGCTCGCGTCTCGTCTGCGTACCGTTCGTCGGGGGTGACGTTGACGCCACGCGTCGGATCGATTGGGGGCTTCGGCCGCTCCATCTCGGCGAGTTCGGGATCGTCGACCGCGGCGGCGACGCGACGCATGTCGGTCCCCTCGGGGAACTCGAGGCCGTACTTTGCCGCCGTCTCGAAGGACGCGATGGCAGCCCGGATCTGAACGCCCAGTAGCTGCGTGTCGCCGATCGAGACGGCGATGTCGGCGTTGATGACGATGCCTTTGTCCAGTAGCATCTCGACGACCTCCGCGAGGTCGGTCTTCTGTCGACTCGGCTGGAAGTCATCGACCATGGCGCTCACCTCCGGGTCGAGTCGTCGATGCCGTCGGTTCGAGGACGGTACTCGTCAGCTCACGTCGTCTCCGGGCCAGTGTGGGTGGGTCAGTCATTGGTGGATCTCCGTTTTTCCCGTTCGAGCTCGAACCGGCGGCCGTAGATCCGCGTTCGGCTGGGTGCTGTCGAGAGTTTGACGTCCCGTGGGACGGTCGCATACCGTGCCCCACCGCCGAGGTCGCGGCGATCGGTCGGGATCGTCGACGCCGCGGTCGGGTTCCGCGAGTTCGTGCTGGTATCCTGCCGGCGCATCTGCTCGCGGTTTTGTTCGTAGAGTCGTTCGAACTGCTCGTGGGTCTCGAGCAGCGCCCAGCGGAAGGCGTCGATCCCCGTCATCGCCTGCTGCTGGATGGCCACTTGGTAGGCCTCGGGGTCCTCCGCAACGTCGATGTCACCGAGGGCCTCCTTTGCCGCGGTCGCCGAGTCCATCCCCGTTTCGATGAGGTCGTCCTCGTCATCGCCGAGGAACTGCCCGCCATCATCGTCGGCGATGCCCGCCACGGCGTTTTCGACCACTCCGGCGTCGTCGCCGTCCTCGAGGTCGTCGATCGCGCCGTCCAGTTCGCGTTTCTCCTCCCAGACGTCGGTCAGGTCCGTGGCGTTCCAGGCGTTCAGCAAGTTGATCGCGTCGACCAGCGCCGTGAAGTCGACGAGTTCGCTGACGCCCTCGTCCTCGTTTGCCAGCACGTCGGGGATCTCGCCCAGTTCGATCGCCTCGAGGAGTTTGTCGCCGTCGACTGCCGCCGGCAACTCGCGCAGATTCATCGCCTCGATCAGGTCACCGACTTCGGTTGCCACCTGCGCGAGGGTGTCGACGTCGCCGATTGCCGTCTCGATGGTCTCGTCGTCGAGTGCGTCGAGCGTCTCCGCGTCGCCGAGCGTCGATTCGAGCCGCTGGAGGCTCTCTATGGCGTCCTCGAGCAGTGCGTCGAAACCCTTGTCTGTGTTATCGGAGCTCATTCGTCGCCCTCCTGCTCGTTGGTTCCGGTCGCCGTCGGGTCCGGCCTGACCCGGACGGTGAGCACGCCGTTCGTGATCACCGCATCGGCCGTCCAATCGCGCCAGGGGACCTCGAGACGGCCGAGTTCCCGATCCGAGACGGCGACGACGAGCGTCGCGTCGTCGCCGAAGCCGACGGTGACGTCGTCCGGATTGGCACCGGCTACGTCGGCGATTACAAGCAGTTCGTCCTCGAACTCTCGCGTCGTCAGGTGGTGGTCGCTCGAGGGTGTCACCGAGGGCGCATCCGAACGGTCGCGTCGCGTTCGTGATCGACTATGCTCTCGCTCCCGCCCTCGGGCGGACTCCTCGCGGGAGAACGGTCGTCGTTCGAACTGTGGGTCGTCGTCGGACGATATCCCAGTGCGGATCGACACGTCGTAATCGAATCTCGTTCGGTCGTCACGTCGTCCCGACGTCGAATCGTCGAGCCACTGCAGCGCTGTGAACAGATTCGAGAGCCAGTGGGTCTCGTCGGCCGATTCGTCCGACGTATCGTCCCGTTCGGGATCGGTTGGTGGCATTACGATTTCACCTCCACACGACCGCTCGTGAGCCGTTCGTGCACGTCGCGGGCGATCTCGAGTTCGTCCTCGAGTTCGTCCTTGCGTCGCTGGTACTCCGTCTCGGGGCGTTCGCCGAGTTCGTACAGCAGCTGGTTTTCCTTGAGTTCGTCCTCGAGCGCGTCGATGTCGTAGATCTCGCTGAGTGCCATCGTGTGCAGTGTATCCACGATGCCGACGAACGGCCGAAACAGGAGATCGTCGAGGATGAACATGGTTAGCGCTGGGCTCCGATTTTGACGTCGACGAAGCTGTACGGTGCGAACGGCCCCGTGTATCGAACGATGAGGTCGTCGTGTTCGTCCTCGAATCGGGCGATCGCCTCGTCGAAGCGCTCGCGGTCGTCGCGATCGACGAGATAGGAGCGATTGAGTACGAGCCGATCGCTGAACAGGTCATTTGGGACCGACTGGGCGGCGATGGGGTTGAGTTCGTCTGCGACGGCCTTCTCGACCGCATCCACGTCGACGTCGGCGTCCTCCTCGCGGACGAGTTTGAGGCCGAGTTCGATCCGTCCCTCGATATCGTTGATTGCGCGCCGAAACGCCGGTTTCGCGCCACGAAGGACGTTCTTCAGCGCTCGGTCGCTCTCGAAGGCCATCCCGAACTGCATCGGGACGATCGTCCGCCCGCCGTCACGGTCCATGATCTCCCGGAGGACGTCATCGTGGCGCTGGGCGTCCGCGTCGGTCTCTTCGGGATCCGTGGTGTCGATGGTGGAGACGACGGCACTGAGGCGGCGATGCGAGACCGTGTAGACGCGGTCTGCGCCACCGACAGCATCGGTTTCGAACTCGACTGGTTCGTCGGTCATGACGCCGTAGACGTACCGGTTGGTCATCGGATGCTCACCCGACCAGCGTGTTGCCGTCGTCGGTCAGTGGACGATGCGACTCGTGCCCGCGGCCAGGGGCTCAGTTCAGCGTCGGCCTCGAGGGGGATCGATCGAATGGATCTCATGGGAACTAGTCGTCGACTACCCGGGGGTGAAACGCGAGCACGACTCGGTGGCTTCACCCGCGGATACTCGGGCAACTCATCACGAGAGGTACACCACCGCGCCGGGTTATTATGCTGCTTGCAGTCGCAGCCTTCGCTCGGGCGATCGTGAACGTGGACACGGGCTCGACTGACCGTGTCAGAGGGGCTTGCAGTCGCAGCGCCAGCCGTGTTAGGAATCCCAGATGTATCCTGCATGTAGTATGGCACAACCACAACGAAGACCTGACTCCTCGAGTCTCGCGGAGGTACTGGACCGTATTCTGGACAAGGGCGTCGTCATCGACGTCTGGGCGCGGGTCTCGGTCGTCGGGATCGAACTGCTGACGATCGAAGCCCGTGTCGTCGTCGCCTCCGTCGACACCTTCCTGCACTACGCGGAGGAGATCGCAAAAATTGAGCAAGCCACCGCAGAGGGCGACCTCGAAGAACTCGAGGAACTCGAGGTTGAACAGCGTCCAGAATCGTCACCAAAGTCTGCCACTGAATAACACGTCATGGCAGACGATGCTTCGCGCAAGCGAAAGGTCCGTGGCCGGAAGATCAGAAGCGACCGTTCACAGAAAGCAGGGCGGCGTGCCAAGAAGGAACTCGCTCGAAAAGCGTCGAACGCGGGCAAGAAGAACGGCGACAGCCCGCTTACCGATCCAGCAGACGTCACCCCCGACCCCTTCGTCGAGACGGATGCCGTCACCGCGTTACGTGGACGGATCACCGGCTGGCTCGAGGCGGATCAGCCGGTCCATCTGATCGGGCCGACGGGCTGTGGAAAGACCGCACTTGCGCTGTCAGCGGCTGCCAAGCGTGGCCGCCCAGTCGTCTGGCTCAATGGAGACGAGGCCGTCGACACGGCCGCACTCGTCGGCGACCACGCCGGCGGAGAGCGCTACAAAGAAGACGACCGGTTCGTCAGTGGCGTGAGCAAACAGACGGAGATCATCCGCGAACGCTGGGTGGACAATCCACTGTCGGTCGCCGTCCGGGAGGGAGCAACGCTCGTCTACAACGAGTTCTCGCGCAGCGATCCCGCCGCCCACAACGTCTTGCTCTCGGTCTTTGAGGAGGGCGTTCTGGAGCGACCGGGCAAACGCGGCGAGAATCGATCGATCGACGTCCATCCCGAGTTCCGGGCAATCCTGACCTCGAACGACGTCGAGTACGCGGGCGTCCACGAGCAACAGGACGCGCTGCTCGATCGGTTTGTCGGCGTCCACGTCGATTACTACGACGGTGAGACCGAGCGCGAGATCGTTCGATCCCACGTCGACCTTCCGGAAGAGGCCATCGAGGTGGTCGTCGAGACGATGCGGACGCTACGGGATGACCTCGAGATCGTCGTCGGCACGCGGGCGGCGATCACGGCCGCAAAGGGACTCACGATCTTCGACAGCGGCGAAAACGGTACGCTCGACGACGAACTGCTAACCGAGGTCTTCGTGGACGTGCTCGCGCCGAAGATCGCTGGCCAGGGACCCGATGACGTGAGACAGCTCCAGACACAGATCGCCGAATCGATCTGACTCGATCGAGACGAAGAGGCCGACAAGAAATCTCCAGACGATAGCGAAACGCGGAACGACGACAGGCTCAAAATCCAATGGCTGATGTCGAGACACAGCAATCAGCGACGCAGTGTCAGGCGCTCACCGAGGACGGCGAGCGCTGCTCGCGGCCAGCCCAGGACGACGGGTTCTGCTACCAACATGACGAGAGTGATCCAACTGTGAGTGATAGTCAAACAGTCGAAGGCGAACAGGAACAAGTCGAAGACGAACAGCGAACACAGGAGGCCGACGAGGCCGACGAAAGCCAGTCCCAAAGTCGTGATCTCGGAGTCGATATGACCGCCGAAGAGAAGACCGATCCCGAGTCGGTCGACGCCGACGTCGAAACTGACCACGACGAGATCGCCGGCGTCCTCACCGTTCGTCAGACAGTCCAGTCGACGGCCGGCGAACTCATCGGCCGGGAGTTCGACGCCGTCAGCGAAATCGCGCCGACCGACGACGGCTGGCGTGCAGTCGTCGAGGTCGTCGAACGCCGAGCAGTCCCCGACACCCAGGACATCATCGGACGGTACGAGATCGAACTCGACGACGACGCGACCGTCCATGGCTATCGCCGACTGGATCGGTACCGGCGCGGCGACACGGGAACGTTTGAGTAGGAGACCGCCGGGCGCGACCCACACAACCGGTGTGAGGCGCTCGAGTTCGAAAGCACAACCCGGAAGTCGTGTCTCCCCGTCAGTTCGATCGACGAACCGTGTCTGAAATCCCTGTCCACGGCGTCGACTCCGAGACTCGATGTCGCCACTACCAGACCGACCGTGACGTCGTCGCCTTCAAGTTCGCCTGCTGTCGGCAGTACTCCCCTTGCTATCGGTGTCACGAAGCCGTGACCGATCACGAGGCGATTCCGTGGCCACGCGAGCGCTTCGACGAGCCATCGGTGCTGTGTGGCGTCTGTGAGACCGAACTCACTGTTCCCGAGTACCTCGAGGCTGACTATCGCTGTCCGGCGTGTGATGTCCCGTTCAATCCCGGTTGTCGTGCCCATGCCGATCGTTACTTCGAGACAGACATATCCTAACGCCTCCAGCGAACAACTCCGGATCAGCTGCTCCGTGTCCGTTCACTCCCGTGGAGTGCATACACCCTCTGGCCGTCATCGCTGAATTTCGATCGGGTCTACGAGTTTCTCCTCGACCAGATCATCGCCGAACACGCCGGTCTGTCGGTCGAACTCGAGCGCGTCGCCGCTGGCCACAAAACGAAATCATGTCGGACAGTTTGGGCGACGGAACCGATTTACGCGCTACCGCATCCAGCAGGATCGTTCGTGTCAATTCTCTCGTGTCTCATCGTTCGCAGTCTAACACCTCTGGGCCGCGTTAACGCCCGGAGCCGAAACGTATTTATTCTATTCGAACGGCGATATATCTATGAAGATACAACGTCGTGTCCCCCTCACAGGCGTTGGCTCAGCAGTGAGACGCCGTTCGAGTTGTCTGGGTGGGGAACACGCCGGGGGTGGGCCCACACTCGACGAACAGCACTCGATCTTCGAGTCGCTGTTCGAGCTCACGGTTCGAGCCGTTTCGGCGGAGACGAGCGAAACGACCGCCGCTGGGGAACGCAGAGACGTCGGTGTCGTCGTGGCCCATGCTCGCGGATTTTTTGCTGGACCATGGGGCCAGCCCAGGACCGAGGTGGATACGATCGATACTGAACCGGTGTTCCACCCGGATGGACGGTCCGAAAAGCCAACCGTCGGTCAGAACAGTCCCCAGCACTCGAGCGACCCGGCCGAAACGGCATAACTCATGCTACTCAATACGATCACTGCGCTTGCGGTCGAGTTCCCCTTCGAATGGACCTACGTTCGGAGTATTATTCGCGTCTCGCTGTACGTCAGTCTCGTCGCGGTTTCGCTGAGTACCCTCTGTAGCCTCCCCGTTGCACTCCTCGTCGGATTCACGGAGTTCCGGGGCAAGCGCCTACTCACCTCGATCATCAATACCGGGATGGGATTTCCCAGCGTCGTTGTCGGACTCATCGTGCTGTTTGCGGTGTCCAATCAGGGACCGCTCGGCTCGCTCGAGCTCGTGTTCACGCCCGAGGCGATGATCATGTCGCAGTTCATTCTCGCGTTCCCGGTGATCACTGGCGTCAGTCTCGCTGCCGTCGGTGGCGTCGAACAGAACGTTCGTGACGCGGCGTACGCGATGGGCGGAACGCGCGTCGACGTGGCACTCGTGACGATCAAAGAGGCCCGCTACGGAATCGCGACGGCGGTGCTTGCCGGGTTCGGCCGGGCGATCAGCGAGGTCGGCTCCGTCCTCATCGTCGGCGGCAACATCGCCGGCTCGGACGGCACGTCGAAGACCCGAACGCTCACGACGGCGATCCAACTCGAGGCCCGACAGGGGCAGTACGAGACGGCGATGATCCTCGGCGCGATCCTCGTCGTCCTCGTCTTGCTCGTCAACGCGATCGTGGTGCGACTGGGAAGCGACGACGGAGGCTACCGATGACGCTCAAACCGACCGCTGTCCGGGGAGCAGCGACGACGCTCGAGGCACTCGACATCCATCACAGCTACGGCGACGAGCCCGTTTTCGAGGGACTCTCGCTGTCGGTGTCGGCCGGCGAGGTCGTCGCGATCATCGGCCCGTCGGGTGTCGGCAAATCGACCCTGCTTCGACTGCTCGCACTCTTCGACGCGCCCGACCGTGGGACGATCGAGCACGACGGCGTCGACGTCTGGGACGCGTCCGAACAGCGCCGCCTCGAGTGTCGCCGACGGATTGGCATGGTCTTTCAAGACGCGAGTCTCTTCGACGCAAGCGTGCGGCGCAACGCCGAGTACGGGCTTCGGGTTCGCCAGTCGTGGCCCGATCGGCTTCGGCACGAACTTGCGAGTCTCGTCGGCCGATCCACTGCGACCGGCGACGCGATCAACGCCCTCGAGAGCGTCGGCCTCCGGGACAAGGTCAAGCAGGACGCGACGTCGCTCTCCGGTGGCGAGGCCCAGCGGGTCGCGTTCGCCCGCGCACTCGCGTACGATCCCGACGTGCTCTTGCTCGACGAACCCACATCGGATCTCGACCCGCGAAATACGGCCGTTCTCGAGGATGCCGTCCTCGAGGCGCGAGATCGGGGGATCGGGGTCGCCATCGCAACGCACGATATGCACCAGGCAGAGCGCGTCGCGGATCGGGTTGCAGTGTTGCTCGGGAACGATATCATCGAGGTCGGCCGTGCCGAAATGGTGTTCGAAAACCCGACCGACGACCGCGCCCGGAAATTCATCGACGGTGAGCTGATTTACTGAGTATGACGATCGAAAAAGAATACAGCACGAAACTCGCGGTCGGCGAGGTTACGATCGATCGACGCGATATCGAGATGCTCGATGCGATCGACCGACACGGATCGATGCACAAAGCAGCCGAGCAACTGGGCCGGTCGTACGCACGACTGCAAAACCGTGTCGTCGAGATCGAGGACGCTGTCGGCCCGATTACGGAGCGCCAGCGGGGTGGCAGCGGTGGTGGTGGAACGACCCTCACCCAGACGGCCCACGAGTTGTGCCACCAGTTCGGTCGACACGAGGCCGAACTCGACGGTGTGGCACGGGTCACCGAATCCGTGTTTCCGGGGACCGTCCAGGATCGAACGGGAGAACTCGCAACCGTCGAGACGGCAATCGGCTCGATTCTCGCGCTCGTTCCCGACGGTGCCCACGAGGTTCAAGTGACTGTCCGGTCGGATGCGGTCGTCCTGACTGATCCGGACGAAGCGCCCAGCGCAGACGAAACCAGCCTCCGCAACCAGTTTCGGGGGACTGTCATGGCCCTCGAGCCCGGCGAGGCCATCACCGGCGTGACGGTCCGGCTCGGAGCGGATAGCGAGCTCCAGGCACTCATTACGAACGCCAGCTCGAGCCGACTAGGACTCGAGGTCGGCCAGTCGATTACGGTCTCGTTCAAAGCGACGGCCGCTCGAGCGATCCGCCTCGAGTCGGATTACAGCGCGTGAGCGACTGTCGAGTACGAATAGTGTCGTGACGACAAGCGAGTCGAATACGAAGCGAAACACTCGGTTCGCCGCTCGTGCTTTTCGCTTCGGTTTATAAAATACAGCGTCGGCTCAGGAAGCAGGTCGTCGGAAGAATGCTCCGTCAGGGATTTGAACCCTGGTCATCGGCTCGAAAGGCCGAAATGATTGGCCGGACTACACCAACGGAGCGTGCCTCGAACGCATTAGTCGATTGCGGGGGCCTAGTAAAAAGCGTTCCGTTCTGCGCCCGTAGTGGCATGTACTGACGTACTTAGGTCACTGTCACGTAGCCGCGGACCGCGGGCCGACACCGGACGGGTATCGGTTCGCCCCCACTCACGAGATCCGAAACGCCCTCGAGTGTGCGAGTGCCGCCGCCATCTCAACGTTTTTGAACATCCGCCGCGACCCATCTCGCATGAAATACGTTCGATTCCGCGACCCTGCCGGTGCCGTCCGCCGTGGCGAGTTCGAGAACGGTCACGTCCACTTTGGGAACGACAGCTATGCGCTCGAGTCCGACGACATCGACGTGCTCCCACCGTGTGAGCCCTCGAAGATCGTCTGCATCGGGCGCAACTACGCCGACCACGCCGACGAGATGGGGTCCGAGCTTCCGGATCGGCCGCTGATCTTTTTGAAGCCGCCGAACGCGGTCGCGAGCCACGGCGACACCGTCACCGCGCCTGCCGGGAAAGAACGCATCGACTACGAGGCCGAACTCGGCGTCGTCATCGGCGAGCAGTGTCGCCACGTCCCCGTCGCCGACGCGATGGACGTCGTCGAGGGCTTTACGTGCGTCAACGACGTTTCGAATCGTGACGATCAAGAGCAAGAACAAAACTGGATCCGCGGGAAGGCGTTCGACGGCGCGGCCCCCCTTGGACCGCTGCTTGCGACGCCCGACGAAGTGCCCGACGACGCAGCGGTCAAGTCCCGCGTCAACGGTGAACTGAAACAGGACGGGTCCCGAGAACAACTCATCTTCCCGATTCCGGAACTGATCGCCGAGATCACGGCGTACATGACTCTGGAGCCGGGTGACGTGATCGCGACCGGCACGCCGGAAGGCGTCGGCCCACTGTCCGATGGCGACGAGATCGAAATCGAGGTCGAGGGCGTCGGCACGCTCGCACACTCGATCCGTCGTCCTTGACATCCTCCTGCGCCTGAAGACGCAGGAATCCCGAGCAGTGGGAGTTTCAGGTTTGCAACCATGGACGCCGCCACTTTACGGGAACCCGTTTAACTCAGTTGTCGTGGTCGGTGGCTGACTGGCGGTGCCAAACCGCCGTTACTCCTATCCTCCGCATCGTTGACTCCCATCTGTTGTTTTTGCCAGAAGAGAGTCGCTGGTGCGTCAACGGACTTGGAGTTATCTTTGGGCTTGCTCGACCGACAGGCACGAGACGAACCTTTCGAGGATTCGCGTTCACCACATCGGCGTTTCAGATATTGTCTCATTGAGTTGGCGGCAAGGCCGCCTCCGTAGGTCGTTCGGAATCCGCTCTGTTCCGACCTAACCTTACCATCGTGTAGCAGTTTTTGTCACTTGAACGTATGGATTGGAAACTCGGTGTATACTCTCGTCGGTGGAAAGCGTCATCAGTGACGGCGCGTATCCACGCCGTGAACGACGTGGTGTTGCGCCTGTTCAGCGTATAACCGGGTGGGATCGGGCGTGAGCAGTGCGAGCCGAACCTTTTCCAGCCGCTCGAGCGTACAGTTCGAATATGACCGTCCGTTTCGGTGCAGTGACCGTCGACTGGCTCGGGTACGCGACTGTTCGCCTCGAGAGCCAGACGGGTGCTGTCATCTACATGGATCCCGGCCGATACGGTGTGCTCGAGGAATACGACGCGCGTGACGGAGATCTCGTCCTGGTGACTCACGCTCACCACTACGATCCCGACGGCATTCGCCGGGTAGCCCACGAGGACGCAATCGTCGTCGTCCACGAGTCGATCGACGCCGCCGAGATTGATCGGGTCGATGAACAGCCTGAATCGTTGCCCTACGAGGTCGAGCGCGTCCGGGCTGACGAGTCGTTCGTCCTCGGGCCACTCGATCTGTACACCACGCCGGCGTACAACGATCCCGAAGGACCACACGTCGACGAACACGGCGACCCCTACCATCCCGAAGGAGCGGGCTGTGGCTTTGCCGTTACCGTCGACGGTGTCTCGGCGTTCTGGCCCGGCGACACCGACGTCCTGCCGTTCCACGCGGAGTTAGATATCGACCTGTTCCTCCCGCCGATCGGCGGCACATTTACCATGGATCGCCACGAGGCTGCCGCGCTCGCGGAACAAATTCGCCCGGGCCTCGTGTTGCCGATCCATTACGACACGTTCGAGGCGATCGAAACCGACGCGGACGCGTTCGTCGTCGATGTCGCGAACCGCGCGGTTCCGGTGGTCCTCGACGAACAGTAACGGACACCACTGTTCACTCGCGGACGAATCCGTGGACCTAAGTCACGGATCCCCTACACACACCCATACTCTCTATGTATACTGTTGGCACACGTTCACATTCGGGATGGACACGGGTGGGCGACCACCTGCCGTTTGCCGTCACGGATCAACGAACAGGTGAGACACGTGGCTGGTAAGACCGAAACCGAGATCGAACCCTCCCAGTCCGATCTCACCTATCCCGCCGCCGGCTGGACCGGCTTCTTCAAAAACCACTTCGGGCCGTCGATGCTCTGGGCGCTGATCAGTATCGGCGGGAGTCACATCGTCCTCGCGCCGACCCTCGGCGGGACGTTCGGACTCGTCGCAATCTGGATGTTCGGGCTCATCTACGTCGCCAAGTACGGTGCCTGGGAACTGGGCATTCGCTACAACTACGGCGTCGGGGCAAACCCGATCGAAGCCTACGGCGATCTCCCCGGGCCGAAAAACTGGGCGCTCTGGCTGACGATCCTCGTCTTTACCGTCATGTACACGTTCATCACGGCCAGCGTCGGGATGAGCACGGCCGCGTTCATCGCCGCGTTGACTCCCGGCTGGCTCACCGCAGCGTGGGCGTACGTCCTCTTCGTCGGCGCTGCCGGCGCGCTCGTGATCACGTCGCGCTACACCGTCCTCGAGAAGGCGTTGATCGGCTTTACGGTCGCTGTCGGTGTGCTCGTCATGCTCGGCGCGCTCGTTGGGCCGCCATCGCCCGAACGGATCGCCGAAACGACGTTTGCGATCCCCGACCTTACCGGCCCCGCGTTCATCGCGCTGTTCGCCGCCGCCGCCGGATTCGCCCCGACCGGATTCAGTACGAGTATCCTGATCGGCAGCTGGAGTATGGCCAAAGGCGAAGGGGCTAGCGAACTGCGCCAGAAGGGGCTCGATCCGGACGATCCAGCCCACCACGACTACATTCGTGCGTGGATCAAAACCGGTCGCCGCGACTTCAACGTCGGCTACGTGTTCAGTTTCGTCCTGATCGCTGCGATGGTGATCTTGGCCACGAACGTCCTCTATCCGAACCCGCCGACGGACGCCAACCTCGCGTTCGCCATCGGTAGTGTCCTGAGCGACTCCTTCGGCGAGTGGTCGTACTACGCCATGCTGGTCGGCGCGTTCGCGGCCCTCTACTCGACGGTCATTACGCTTCTCGACGGGGCCGCCCGTGCGACCGGTGACATCCTCCCGATGGCACTCGAGGACGACAGTATCGACAGCGAGCGTATCCGCAAGCTCGTCGTCGCCGGCGTCGTCGTGGTCAGCAGTGCGATGGTGCTTGCACTCGGGAACGTCCCCGTGACGCTATTGCTCTACGTCGCCGCGGTCCTCGCGGTCACGGAGATCTTCTTCTATCCGGCGAACTGGTACGTCGTCGAGAAGAACCTCCCCGAGCCGTTCCGCCCGTCTCGAGCCTGGCACGCCTACTACGTCGTCAGCCTCGTGTTCGTCCTCATCTTTGGGGCGATGGGGGCTGCGCTTCGACTCGGTTTCATCGGGTAATACGGCCTCGAATCACCCGCTTTCTGTCGCCTCCCCGTCCACACACAGCCGCCACTTCTCGACTCGAGCGGTGGCTCTGCGCGATCGGTGGTGCTAAAAACAGTCTGTAACAGGCTTTCTCGCTCGGCTCGAACCGCGCTCGAGGTGCGTCTAGATGACGCCCATCTCGCTGAGACGTTCGGTTACTCTCCCCGACCCTCGGCTCGAGGTGCGTCTAGATGACGCCCATCTCGCTGAGACGTTCGGGGAGATACGTCTCCGTCACGAAATCCAATCCACGGGCTGCAAGCGACTGCTGTTCGGACTTCTTGCCGATCTCGAGTTGCAACTCGATCTGTTCTTCCCAGTAGTCGGTCTGGAAGCGTGGGTCCTCGAGTTCGCTCTCCAAGGCGTTGATGTCGGAGTCGCTGAGCGGGTCGGTCGGCAGATCGTACTCGACGATATCGGCCGGCTGGATGCCGATGTACTGGGCGGCCGGCGTCGCGAGATACTCCGAGAGGTGAGCGGATTTGATTGAGCCGTAGGCGACGGAGCCGTAGATCCGATACGACCACGGGTCACCGTCGGCGAAAACCGTCACCGGGAGGTCGAGTTCGTCGTGAAGCCGTTTGATGATCCGCCGAGTCGCCCGCGCGGGCTGGCCCTTGAGGTGGACGATCAGGGCGTTGTACTCCTCGTCGAACCCGTTCTCGACGAGTCGGTCGCGCATCCCACCGGTCTCGACGGCGAGGACGAAGTCGGCCTCGCTGTTCAGGAACTCGATCGTGTCGGGGTTGTTCGGGATCTGGTAGCCCCCTTCACCGACGTCTTTCTGGCAGTGGATCTCGCGTTCACCCCGCCGGGTCTGCTCGCGCAGGTGCAGCGGCCCCATGATCGTCGCCCCCGACTCCTCGGGGCGCATATGGAAGTCCTCGCGGGTGACGCCCGAAACGATCTCGAGATCCTCGATCAGGCCGTTGGACTCGTCTTGGTCCGAAAACTGCGCCTCGTTGTTGTCCCAGCTCTCCGAAAGGTAGTACAACTCACGCAGGGTCGACGATCGGTCTTCCTCGAGTTGGTCTGCGAGGAACTCGATGGTGTAGACGGCCTTCAGGAGCTTTCGTGCGCCACGAACGGAGTTCGCCGACCGCGTCGACTCTCGATCGCCGTACACCCAGACGCCTGTCTCCTCGTCGTACTCGATATTGTTCTTCGTCCGCGTTGGCACGGACATATGGGGAATCTCGCCCAGTTCGAACTGGTCGTAAAACTGTGCGGCGAGGTCGATCAACTGTTCTCGTGCCTGCTGGTCGTTGTCTGCGCTCATTGGTTCACCGTAATTGCGTTTCGGTCAGTCCGAGCAGTCGTTCGTACACTCATGCTGACACCGTGAGTTTCTCGCTTTCGACACCTTTGATGTCCAGATCGAACGTCGCGTCGTTGGCGACCACGTACTCGAGGGCAGCCTCGTCGTCGCTCGAGACGTTGATATCCCACTTGACGAACCACTCGCCGTCCATCTCGACGACGGTGGCGTCCTCGGAGAGGTTCGTCGGCTCTGCGGTCAGAATATCGGTAATCTCGAGCGATTCGGTCGTGTTCGAGTTGTTTTCGACGGTGACCGAGACGGCCTGGCCGTCGCCGTTTTCCTTGACGCTGCGCTCGACGAGTACGTTGTTCATGATTCGTGCGACGGCGTCGTCGATGTCCGGTTCCTCACGTCCGGTTACCTCGGCGACTTTCTCGGCCATCTCGGGGAGGATCTTTCCGAGGACGTTCTGTTTCTTGCGCCGTTGTTGCATCGAGCGGCGCTTGTTGAGGTAGCTTTTGAGTTCGCGAGCGGCTTCGCGGATCGCGAGTTCGATCTCGTCTTCGATCTCGGGGACGTTCGCAACGGCGTCTTTGGACTCGCTCGTGAAGGGCACGTTTGTCGAGGCGACGTGGACCATGATCACGGCCGGGCCGTTGGGCACCCCGGAGCCACCGGGTTGATCGAGGCCGTAGTTGCGCCAGCCGATCGATTTGACCACGTCGGTCGTCGCACACGCACCGCGCTGGTAGACTAGCGGCACGCGGTTTGCAAACCGCATGACATCGGCACTGCCTTCGGCTGCGATCTCGCCGCCGTAGGCGATCCCGGCCTCGACGATGAACGGATCGCCGCTGTGGACTTCAGCATCTCGCGTTGCGGACGCATAGAAGTCGGCATCGAACTCCTTCTGGAGGCCAGCCGTGATCAACTCCTCGGTGATCGGCGCGAGACATCGCGTCGGCGGAGCCATGATGTCGGCTGCACGCATGCCGTCGACGAGATTACTGGTGGCGTCGCGGTCGTTGTCGAGTTCGCGAACCAGCGGTGGGTCGTCGGGAACCGTCGCCATAACGTCCCAGACGGCGTCGGTGACGTTCTCGCGGGCCGTCTCTCCAAACGTGACGTCGTCGTACTCTTCGGTCAACGCCGCTGCTCGATCGACGAACTCGCGGAGTCTCGTTCGGGTGAGCCGATGGCGGACGTTCTCGGCTTCGTGTTCGTCCTCGAACGTGGCCGCGAGTCGCTCGGCGAAGGCGTAAATCACCTCGTCGTCCTTGCGCGTACTCGTGGCGTCGTCGGCGAGGGCCTGGAGGTCTGCAACGAGTCGCGATTCCGCCGTGTGCTCGACAGTGGCGTCGGCGTCCGTCTCGGCGTCGTCCGCAGCGTCGATTACGTTGAGCCAGACGGCCTCGACGGCGTTTTCACGGACGGTGTCGCCGAACGTCGTCCCGTGGTCGGCTTCGACGTCTTCGGCAGCCACATCGACAGCTGCAACGAGTTCGTGGTGGGCGATACGGTCGTGGTCGGCGACTGCGTCGGCGATGGCCTCCGCGAAGGCGGCCGTCGCATCGGCACCCTTGTTTGCCGTCGCCGCCGACACTGCAGCGCCGATGTCGACGTCATCACGTGCCGTGGGTGGCCGCCAGCGCATCTCACGGCCGTAGTAGCGGTCGCGGAACTCGTCGATGATCGACTCGGCGGTCTTCTTGCCGACGCGGGTGAACTCCTCTTGGAGGAACCCGGAGATCGTCTGGGAGTCCGTCGCCGTCAGCATCTTCATGACGGTGCCGAGTTCGACGCCGTGGGGGTGTGGGCGAATCTCCTCCGTCTCCGCTGGAAGCTGGTCCGTCGCCCGTTCGAACTTGAAGTGGTTCTTTGGCTCGCGTAACTCGAGGCGGGCGTGAGGGTTGACGACGGCCGTGTGTTTGATGTAGTCGTGAAGCTGCCCGCGGGCGCGCATGTTCGCCTCCATCTCGAGTTCGATGCGCGTCCCATGGGGACGATCCCACGAACTCGTCTCCTCGACGCTGATCTCGGGTTCGTTCGCGTCGGTGTCGACGATGAGTTCGAAGTACTGGGCCTCGCTTGCACCCTGGGTTCGACTGGTGATTTTGGCAGGTTTCCCGCTTGTCAGCTGTGCATACAGAACGGCAGCGGAGATCCCGATTCCCTGTTGTCCGCGACTTTGCTCACGGGCATGGAACCGCGAGCCATACAGCAGTTTCCCGAAGACTTTCGGGAGCGACTCTTTGGTCAATCCCGGGCCGTTGTCCTCGACGATCAGCCGGTAGTAGTCGCCGGCTTCCTCGATTTCGACGTAGATGTCCGGGGCAATGCCCGCTTCTTCGGCGGCGTCTAAGGCGTTGTCGACGGCTTCTTTGACGGCCGTGACAAGGCCTCGAGCACCGCTGTCGAAGCCAAGCATATGCTTGTTCTTCTCGAAGAACTCGGCGATCGAGATCGCCTGCTGGTTCTCGGCCAGCTCCTCGGCGATCCCCACCTCGTCCTCGAGTGTCGACTGAAACGACGTCATTGTCCCCCCATACTAGCGGCGGGGCTAAAAGGTGTGTGTTACCGGAGTGAAAGTGAACTGTCGGCTCGGCGGCCCACAGCGGGCGTCTCACTCTTCGAGCGGCGGCCAGTACCACGCATCGGCACGCGCGATGCCCAGCAGCTTTCGGCGACGGGCCGAGAGATCCGCGACTGCGTCGTCGAACACATCATCCCGAGCGGTCGGAATGTTATCGTCCTGAAGCCGGTCGAGGGCCGGCCGCGGCGGAACCTCATCGGCAGGATCGATAAACGCCGTTTCGAGCGTGTCGAGATAGCTATCGACGCTCGAGCGGGCGTTTTCGACGAGTGTTGGATTCGGTTGCACGTCGTCGGCGACGCCGTGGCGAAAGATCGTTAGCGCCTCGTCGAAGATCGGGACGGCCATCGCCGAGGCTCTCGAGGCCTGTTCGCTGTGATAGTAGTGGAGAATCGGGTATGCCTTGTGCTGGTCTGCAAGCAGTGAGAGTTGCGTAGACAGTGACTCGAGCGGGAGGTCGAGACCGCGAAACTCTTCGTCACCGTTCCAGCCTGCACGGACGAACGCTTCGCTGCGCTCGCCCAGCCCGGTGACGCCGCTGGCGAACGAACGCTTTTCCGACACCGCACCGAGGACGGTGAGGACGTACGAGACGCCCAGCGTAACGAAGGCCATCCCCGTCGCGGTCGTGAACGAACTGGCGATCTCCCAGGTACTCGTCGTCGGGGTGTAGTCGCCGTTTCCGCTCGTGAACATCGTGTAGGCGACGTAGTAGAACCGGCCAGCCCAGTCGGCTGGCCGGCCGGTCTGCGTACTGATGAGGGCGATTTCGCTGCCGGCGAAGAGGAACGTCCAGCCGAGCCACAGCAGCGCGATCCACATCGCGAGCGTGAGCGCGAGGATCAGCGGCCCGGCGATGCTTAGTGCCTTCGAGCGATCCCCACTCATCGCCCGGAGCCCACGCCAAGTCCAGGTTGTCAGTCGGGCCGAGAGCGGACCGGAGCCCCCGTCGACCCAGAGCGTCGTCCAGAGAATATCGACGACCACGGCGACGAGTACGACAGTCCCGACGGCCAGATACATGGGTTGCATGTCCGCCCCCTACAGGACCGAAGACCGTCAACGACACCCCGGGTACTGACACGGGTTTTTGAGGCCGCTCCCTCGATCGGAGTCGCCATCGATTGCTTCGGTTGGGTGTGTCACTCGAATCGACGACAGCAGTCCGTATGAGAGCCGTGGAACGACTCGAGCAACACCAACACCAGGGGTAAGACGGACTCGAACACCCATCCAACACGGTGGCGATTCGGGGCCGTGTGGGGTGTCGACGACCGAGTACAACGTCTCGACGGCCAGTCCCAGAGACGCTGTCTCAGGCGGTCTGGCTTCGCGCGCGAGCGCGTACACGTGACTTTTATTAGGAGTGGACCACTACCCGAAAGTAGGTTTTACATGTCCCAGGAAAGCGAGTACGGCGCCGGACAGATTCAGGTCTTAGAAGGCCTGGAAGCTGTGCGAAAGCGACCGGCGATGTACATCGGCTCTACCGATTCTCGAGGCCTCCACCATCTCGTCTACGAAGTGGTGGACAACTCGATCGACGAGGCACTGGCTGGCCACTGCGACGACATCACCGTCACCATTCATGAGGATGGCTCGGTAAGTGTCGCAGACGACGGCCGTGGCATCCCCGTCGATACACACGACGAATACGACCGCCCGGCCCTCGAGGTGATTCTTACTGTTCTCCACGCTGGCGGGAAGTTCGACAACAAGTCCTACCAGGTCTCCGGTGGCCTCCACGGCGTCGGCGTCTCGGTCGTCAACGCCCTCTCGAGTCGACTCGAGGTCGAGGTCAAACGCGACGGCGGCGTCTTCGAACACGCCTTCGAGGCGGGCGAACCCGTCGGCGATATGGAGCGGGTCCGTGATGCGGATCCGGACGAGGGGACGGGCACGACGATTCGGTTCTGGCCCGACACCGACATCTTCGAGGGCGACGATTTCGCCTTCTCGACGCTCTCGAATCGGCTTCGCGAACTCGCCTTCCTCAACTCGGGCGTTCGGATCTCGCTGCGCGATGAACGCGCCGAGGACGGCCCGACCGAGGAGACCTACGAGTACCAGGGCGGCATCCGCGAGTTCGTCGAGTATCTCAACGAGACGCGCTCGGCGATGCACGAGGACATCATCTACTTCGATGATGACGACCAGAACATCGAAGTCGAGGTGGCGATGCAAGCCACAGAGGAGCTACAGGGCTCGATTCATGCCTTCGCGAACAACATCAACACGCGCGAGGGTGGGAGTCACCTCACCGGCTTCAAGACCGCGCTCACGCGCTGTGTCAACGACTACGCCAACGAGAACGGCCTGCTGGGCGATATCGAGGAGAACCTCAAAGGCGAGGACATCCGTGAGGGGCTCACCGCAGTCATCTCGATCAAACACCCCGACCCGCAGTTCGAGGGGCAGACGAAGACGAAACTCGGCAACTCGGAAGTCCGGGGCATCGTCGAGAGCGCGATGCACCAGGGGCTTGGCACCTACTTCGAGGAACACCCCGACACCGCCGAAGCGATCGTCACCAAGGCCGTTGAGGCCGCCAAAGCGCGCAAGGCAGCCCGGAAGGCCGAAGAGTTGACACGCCGCAAGTCCGCCCTCGAGTCGACCTCGCTGCCCGGCAAACTCGCGGACTGTCAGACCAAAGATCCCGAAAAGGCCGAACTGTTCATCGCAGAGGGTGACTCCGCAGGCGGGAGTGCAAAACAGGCCCGCAACCCCGAGTTCCAGGCCGTGCTTCCGATCAAAGGGAAAATTTTGAACGTCGAGAAACACCGCCTCGATCGGGTTCTCGAGAACGACGAGATTCGGAACATGATCACCGCGATCGGTGCGGGAATCGGCGACGAGTTCAACGTTGAGGACGTCCGGTACAAGAAGATCATCATGGCGACGGACGCCGACGTCGACGGCGCGCACATCCGGACCCTCATGCTCACGTTCTTTTACCGGCATATGCGCCCGCTGCTCGAGGGTGGGTACGTCTACGCGACCCAGCCGCCGCTGTACCGGGTTCGCTACCGTGGCGAAACGTACGACGCGATGACCGAAGCCGAACGCGACGAGATCATCGAAGAGAAGTGTGACGGGAACCCGACTCGCGTCCAGCGATTCAAGGGGCTCGGCGAAATGAACCCCGAACAGCTCTGGGAGACGACGATGAACCCAGAAAACCGTATTCTCAAACAGATCACGATCGAGGACGCGGCCGCGGCAGACAAGATGTTCTCCGTGCTGATGGGCGACGCCGTCGAGCCACGCAAGCAGTTCATCAAGGAACACGCGCCTGAAGCTGAGTGGATCGACATCTAACTGTGGTGAGGTAATATATGAGTTCAGACGTACCCGAACCGACCGACGTAGAGGCACGGGCGATCGAAAACGTCCGCATCGAAGACGAGATGGAGCAGAGCTACATCGACTACGCGATGTCCGTCATCGCGGGGCGTGCCCTCCCGGACGTCCGAGACGGCCTCAAGCCGGTCCACCGGCGCATCCTGTATGCGATGCACGAGATGGGTGTCTCGAGTGGCTCGAGCCACCGCAAATCCTCCTCGATCGTCGGGGAGACGATGGGTGACTACCACCCACACGGCGACAGCGCGATCTACGACACGCTCGTCCGGATGGCCCAGGATTTCTCGATGCGCTACCCGCTCGTCGACGGGCAGGGGAACTTCGGTTCCATGGACGGCGACCCGGCCGCCGCGCCCCGATACACTGAGGCGCGGATGGCCGCCGTCTCCGAGGAGTTGCTCGAGGATATCGCCAAGGACACGGTCGACTTCTCGGCGAACTACGACGACCGCCTGCAAGAACCCGACGTCCTGCCGGCGGCGTTTCCGAACCTGCTGGTGAACGGCTCCTCGGGGATTGCCGTCGGGATGAGCACGAACATCCCGCCGCACAACCTCGGTGAGGTGATCGACGCGACGATCGAACTCATCGACAACCCCGACGCGACCGTCGAGGATCTGATGGACCACGTTAAGGGTCCCGACTTCCCGACGGGCGCGAACATCGTCGGTCGCGACGCCATCTACTCGGCGTACAAGACCGGGCGCGGGCGCATCCGCGTGCGCGCCGAGTTCGAGGTCGAAGAGTGGAAAAACGGCCGCGAACGCATCGTTATCACCGAACTTCCATACCAGGCCAACAAGGCCCGGATGGTCGAGCGGATCGCCGAAAACGTCACCGACGGCGAAATCGAGGGGATCTCCGACCTACGCGACGAGTCCGACCGCGACGGCGTCCGCATCGTCGTCGAGTGCAAACGTGGCGCGAACGTCGAGGTCGTCAAGAACAAACTGCTCGAGAACCACCTCGAGAAGACCTTCGGCGTCATCAACCTCGCGCTGGTCGACGGCCAGCCACGGGTACTTTCGCTGCGAGAGACACTCGAGGAGTACGTTTCCCACCGCCGTGAGGTCGTCCGCCGACGCAGCGAGTACGACCTCGAGGAAGCAGAAGACAGAGCTCACATCCTCGAAGGGCGGCTGACGGCCGTCGAGAACGCCGACGACGTCGTCGAACTGATCCGCAACAGTGAGGATCGGTCGGCCGCGAAAACGGCTCTCCAGGGCGCATATGACTTCTCGCAGGCCCAGGCAGAACACATCGTCCGGATGCAACTGGGCAGTCTCACCTCGATGGAGACGGCCGAGATCGAAGCCGAGTACGAGGACGTCCAGGCCGAGATCGAACGTCTGACGACGATTCTCGAGAGCGAGCAGGAACTGCTCGCGGTCATCAAAGACGAACTCCGCGAAATCAAAGCCGAGTACGGGGACGACCGTCGAACCTCGATTATCGAGGACCAGGGAACGGTCACCCACGAGGATCTCATCCCGGAAGAAGAGGTGTTTGTCGTCATGACCGAAGACGACTACGTCAAGCGGATGCCGATTGACCAGTTCGATTCCCAGGGGCGGGGTGGCAAAGGAATCATCGGCGCGGACGTCAAAGACGACGACCGCGTGACGACGGTGTTCCGGGCGAACACCCACGACTACCTGCTTTGCTTTACCAACCAGGGCAAGGTCTACCAGCTCAAGACCTACGAGATTCCCGAGATGGGCCGGACCGCGCGCGGCAAATCGGCGGTCAACATCCTCGATCTCGACACTGACGAGGACATCACAGCGATCGTGGACACCGACGCCTTCGGCGACGGCGAGTACGTGACGATGGCGACCCGGAACGGGTACGTCAAACGAACGGCTGGCTCGGAGTTCGACAACATCCGCTCGACCGGGATCATCGCCGCCGATCTCGAGGCGGGTGACGAACTCATCGACGTCGAGGTCACTGACGGCTCACAGGATCTGGTCGTCGCGACCGAAGGCGGGATGACGATCCGCTTCGACGAGAGCGAAGTTCGCTCGATGGGGCGCAACGCCCGCGGTGTCAACGGGATCAAACTCGAGGGCGACGACGCGGTTGCCGGACTGGTTGCCACTGACGAAGACGACGAGCGGGCGTTGCTCACCGTGACCCGGAACGGGTACGGCAAGCGCACGCGCCTCTCGGCGTATCGCACCCAGTCACGCTACGGCAAGGGACTGATCGACATCAAAACGGGCGACCGAAACGGGCCGGTGACGGCCGTCAAAGCCGTTGCCGACGACGACGAACTCGTGATGATGAGCGAGCGCGGCCAGATCGTCCGCACGCGTGTCGACGAAATCTCGACGGTTGGCCGCAACACCATGGGCGTGATCGTCATGGACGTCGACGACGGCGACGCGGTCGCAAGCGTCGACGAGATTCCGGCGGCCACGACAATCGACGCCGACGAGAACTGACCACGGCCACGCGGTCCGTTTTGATCGGGTCGTATCGACACCAGCAGACGAGTCGATACCTACAGACAGAACGCGGCTCATATCAGTCGATACGAGCGGAGATGGGACGGATCGCCAGCGGCGAACGCGCGTTCAGTGTGCCGGTTCTTCGGCAGGCGCGACCATGTCGTCGATACGCAGGATGAGGATGTTGTTCGTGTCGTCTTTGCCGTCGACACGGCCTTCGATGACGAGCTTCGAGAGCGGTGTCGGGCCGACAACGATCGAGTCGTCCTCGTGGATCTCTCCCATCGACCCCTGCATATGGATCTCTGCACGGCAGAGTTCGGGATGATGAACGCTCGAGAGATCGATTTCTTCGACGATGACGTCGTTTACTGGCTCGCCTTCGTGCTCGAGTGGGACGGAGGCCGGATCGTCCATCTGCTGGATCTCGAGGGCCTCGTAGGCCGCTGCAGTCGGCTTGTAGCCACCTTTGGGGCCGGGTACGCCTTCGACCAGCTGCAGGGCTTTGAGACTCTGCATCTGGTTGCGGATCGTGCCGGGGTTCCGGTCGACCTGTTCGGCGATATCCTCACCTTTGATTGCAGATTCAGATTCCTTGTGAAGATTCGTCAGTGCGCGGAGGATTTTCTTCTGGCTGGGGGTAAGTTCGATGGATGACATACTATGATATTCGTAGTTGATTTCCTTAAACCCGACGGGTGTGCCGGGCTGTTTCGCTAGGATTTTGATGTTTAAGACGGCGATAGTAAGGCGTTTTGCTTCGCTACCTGTCAGTGAGTTCGTATCCGTTTGTATCGGTTGTTCATTCTGTCGGCTGTAACTGTGTCCCGACACGACCGCACGAGGTTCGTGCTCGCACCGGATATGACCCTCAGCTGACGGTCTCAGACTGGGACGAGCCAGCCCTCGAGGACGAGGTCGACGAGGACGTCCTCGAGGAAGAACATGAGGACGAAGCCGCTAACGAACGTCGCCGTGTTCGTCCGACTCAGGACGGCTTCGGCGTCGAAGCGAATGAGTTCGGCGACCTCGAGGAGCACCTGTGCGATTGCCCCGACGGCGACCGCATAGAACAACATGGCAAGCAGCGGTGTGTTAGCGAAGCTACCGACCCAGCCACCGAGGATAACGGGGGCACCGGCGATGACGCCCATCGCGGCGAAATGACGCAGCGGCGGGGTCTCCGTCTCGCGGGCGACAGCGGCGACGATGGTCGGCCCCTCCATGACGTTGTGCATGACAAACGCCAGGACGAGCAACATCACGAGTGTCGCATCCCCCTGCACGTAGGCGACACCGATCCCGAGCCCCTCGCCGATGCTGTGAAGCCCCAACGCGATCGCGACGAGGTAGGCGATATGGAGGCCACTCTTTCCGTGGCTTGCCATCTTGTGCTGTCGCCACGTGCTGGCGACGTACATCACCGTGAACGTCCCACCGACGCCGACGACGGCCACCGTTGCCGAAACGAGCGTCCTGTCGACTGCAGCGCCGTACTCGACGATCTCTCCAACCATCTCGAAGGCGATAAACACGAGAACACCGGCGGCAAGCGCCATGAAGGCGTGGAGATATCGTGGATCGAGATCGCGGATGAACGGAAACCAGAGCATGCCGATCGCGACCGGAACGAGTCCCGCAATCGCGCCGATGATCGTCACCATCCAGACGATCTCGATGGTGCTTGCACTGTCGACTGATGCAAGGTCACTGAACGGGGACGTGACATACAACAGAGCAAAGACAACGGTGAGAACTGCCACTGGACCGACAGCGAGTAGCCACCGTGGGAGGTCGTCGACCGACAATCTCGTCATGAACTACGACCACCCCGAGAGGTGGGAAGTCGAGCCGTCATTGACCAATGATTAGGGCCGTCTAAACTTATACCTTATTCACTGATCGACGGCGAGAGCAACTCAACATTCAGTCGCCAACGGAGTTCCTGCCCAAATCGACTGTCTCGTTACTACTGTTCGATCTCTGCTGGGGCAGCGACACGAACGTGGTGTGCGACGGATTCGGGCAGCGACACGGTACCGTCACGGTCGCTCGATCGTGCGGTGACCATTCCAAAGGGTGCAACCTCGATAATCTCGAGTTCGACACCGGGTTCGACGCCGTGGTCGGCGAGATACGAAAGTACCTCCGCATCACGGTCGGCGACTTCCTCGACGATCACGACGTCGCCTTCCTCGAACTCGGTGACGGACTCGCCATCAGGTCGTTCCGGTGGCTCGAGGTCGGCACTGGGGATCGGCGAGCCGTGGGGGTCGACCGTCGGCTGGTCGAGTGCATCCGCCACGCGAGCCTCGAAGTTCTCGCTGATATGGTGTTCGAGCCGGTCGGCCTCCTCGTGGACCTCTGCCCAGTCGTAATCGAGATGTTCCGTGAGGTACGCCTCGAGCAGTCGGTGATGGCGGATCACCTCGAGGGCGACGGTTTCACCCTCTCCAGTCAGGGTGACACCGCGGTACTTCTCGCGGTCGACGAGCCCACGATCCTCGAGTTTGTCGAGCATGCTCGTGACCGTCGGCGACGTGACGTCTAGTTCCTCGGCGATCGCCGACGTTTTGATCCGCTCGTCGGTCTCTCGCTGAAGCTGATAGATCGCCTTGAGATAGTCTTCCATCACGTCGCTCAGCATCATCGTACACTTGATTTAGCCCCATCTAACCCTAAATCTGTCGTTCACTCGACCACCACGATCAAACCGACTCGTGTTGTAGCGTCCGTATGAGACAAACTGTTAGCATCATCGGTGCGCCGATGGACTATGGAGCCGATCGTCGCGGCGTCGACATGGGACCGTCGGCCATCCGGTATGCAGGGCTGGCCGATGGCCTGTCGCGTGCAGGCGTCGACCCGGTTGATTCGGGTGATCTATCGATCCCACGGGCAGAAGAACGCGATCCGGACGTCGAGCAGCCGAGTCGGGGCACCGCGAAATTCCTCCGGGAAGTCGAAGACGTCTGTACGCGGCTGGCCGATCGAGTTGAAACAGCCCTCGAGGACGATGCGTTCCCACTGGTCTTGGGCGGCGACCACTCGGTCGCGATCGGCTCGATGCAGGGTGCATCCCGGGACGCGGATCTCGGTGCGGTCTGGTTCGATGCCCACGCCGACCTGAACACGCCCGAGACATCTCCCAGCGGAAACGTTCACGGAATGCCCCTTGCGGCGATACTCGGACGCGGTGTGTTCGAGGAGTTGGAGTGGGCCTCGGCACCGCGCGTCCAGGCGGAATCGATCGCGTACGTCGGCCTCCGAAGTATCGACGAACGCGAGCGCGACCTGCTCCGGGACAGCGAGATGACCGCCTTCACGATGGCCGACATCGACGACCGGGGGATGACGTCAGTCGTCGAGGACGCCTTGGACGTCGCAACCAACACCACCGACGGCGTTCATATCAGTCTCGACTTGGACTGGCTCGACCCCCGAACTGCACCCGGTGTCGGAACGCCCGTTCGTGGTGGCGTCACCTACCGAGAGGCCCACGCCGCCCTCGAGACCGTCTCCCGTCGCCACGAGACGGATGGCATCCTCCGGTCGATGGATGTCGTCGAGGTGAACCCGATTCTGGATGAGGGCAACGAGACAGCGACACTCGCGGCCGAACTCGCGGCGAGTACGTTCGGCAAGCGGATTCTCTGATTCGAACCGTTCCCCGCTCACTGAACGAACCCGCGGGAATCATGTGGGGTGTAAACATAAAACATATGGCTACGCGTTCCAACACCTTTGTATCGTAGTGTTTCTACATGCTAGGTATGACTGAGAACGTCGTCGTACTCGGAGCCGGTTATGCTGGTGCTGGTACGGTCAAGAAACTCCAGTCGGAGCTCGGGGGCAACGTGCGGCTCACGTGGATCGCGGACGTCGACTATCATCTGGTTCTTCACGAGTCACACCGCGTGATCCGTGACCCCAGCGTTCGTTCCGATATCACGTTCCCGACTCATCAAATCGCGGATCCGTCGACTCGGCTCATCCAGGACGAAGTGACCGGCCTCGACGTCGACGAGCAAGTTGTCGAACTCGCCGACACTGACGACGTCGAGTACGATTACGTCCTCGTCGGCCTCGGCAGCCAGACCGCCTACTACGGTATCCCTGGCCTCGAGGAACATTCATTGACGCTGAAAAGTCTCGACGACGCACTCGAGATCCACGATGCGGTCAAGCAGGCCAGTCAGGACGCCACCCGCGGCGAGCCCGCACAGGTCGTCATCGGCGGCGCAGGGCTTTCGGGCATCCAGACCGCCGGCGAGGTCGCGGAGTTCCGCGACACCCACCGCGCACCGATCGAGATCCACCTCGTCGAAGCCCTCGACGAAATCTTCCCCGGCAACGATCCGGAGTGCCAGCAGGCCCTGCGTGACCTGCTCGAGGACGCCGGCGTTCGGATCCATACGGACGACCCGATCACCGAAGCCACCGAAGACGTCATCGAGTTCGACGAAGGCGAACCGCTCGAACACGACGTGTTCGTCTGGACCGGCGGGATCACGGGCCGTGACGCGCTCGACGACGCCGACCTTGAGAAAGAACACAACCGCGTCAATACGAAAGCCAACTTCCAGACCACCAACGAACGCGTCTTCGCGATCGGCGACTCAGCGATCATCGACCAGGGTGACCAGCCCGCACCGCCGACCGCACAGGCTGCCTGGCAGGCCGCAGAAGTCGCCGGCGAGAACATCGCCCGCGCCATCGAAAACCGCCCGCTCAAGACCTGGGAACACGACGACAAGGGGACCGTCATCTCCGTCGGCGACGAAGCGATTGCCCACGACGTCGATATGTTGCCCGTCGATACGTTCGGCGGCTTCGCCGCGAAGAACCTCAAAAAAGCGATCGCCGCCCGCTGGATCGCAGACATCACGTCCTGGAACGAAGCCCGTAAGTGCTGGTCGTCGCTGTAAGTCGACAACCCCCCACTAGCTCCGATCAAACGCCGATTGCTCGAGCCGAACGTGGTTTTTACGTGTTGTCTCGAGGAGCGTCGCTGCTGTCATCTCTACTGTCACTAACGCTGGGCCACCTCGTGGGCACGTCGCCGTTAGTCGCGTTTCTCATCACTGCCCATCAGTTTCGTCCGCTCCCATCGGCTCGGCCGGGACGCCTGCAACCGTCGTGTTCGGCGGGACGTCGCGTGTCACGAGTGAGTTCGCCGCGACGCGTGCATCCGCGCCGATTTCGACGCCCGGAAGCACGATCGCCCCGGCACCGATCATTGCCCGCTCGCCGATTCGAACCTCACCCGTCCGATACTCGTCCTGGAGGAACTCGTGACAGAGAATCGTCGCGTCGTAGCCGACAAGCGCCTCCGCTTCGATCGTGATCAGTTCGGGCCAGAAGACGTCCGGCGTGGCCTCGAGGCCCCACGAAACCCCGGGGCCGACGGTGACGCCGAGCCGTCGTAACAGCCAGCGTTTGAGCCGGAGACTCGGCGAGATTCGGACGAGCCAGATAACGAGATAGGAGATCGCCACCCGAACGGGGCTTCGAGCGCTCGGCCAGCCAGAAAGGGAGTTGCCCGGCCCCGGTGTCGGATGCCGTCGAATGCGGTCGTGGCGGGACGGTGTCTCGTCGGTCACTGTCGGGGAATACGACCTATCACTACATGAAACCGACCGGTCGAGATGGCGACTCGAGCAGACGGCACCGATAGAAACGCCACTCTCGAGACCGCGACGCGAGCGACGTTATCTCGCCTCGACCACCGCGTCGTCGGCCGTCCGCTCGCGAAGGCGGCCAACTTGCTGGCGGAAGGCATCACTCGAGACCGCACAGCGATAGGCCGGTTTGTACATCATGTTCTCGCCGCCGGCACGGACGTCCCACGCGCTCGCGACCGACTCGCGCAGATAGTACTGTGCGCGTTCGTTGCCCGGCTTGACGCAGTACGTAGAGAGCTGGATTGGATGGCGATCGAACAGCCCGCCGGGCTCGCGTCCATCGACGAGAACGACCGGTTTGCCGAGATAGCACTCGCCATCGCTGGCACGTTTCGTGTGGGCGTTTTCGGGGTGGGCCTCGAGAATCGCCTCTCGTTCGTCGCGATCCATCTCGGGTGTGACGACGTCGACGCGATCGACCGTCATATAACCGATCAGGTAGCGATGGGCGCGGTCGCCATTGGGTCGTCGCAGGCCAGCATAGAAGCCGACGATATCTCCCGGCTCGAGCGCCCGAAGCCTCGAGACGTAGCCGCTGGTGCGGTGTTCGCCGTAGGTCAGGGCCGCAAAGTTCGGATCGCGATGGAGTGGCCAGGACTCGAGTTCGTCGCCGGAAACAGTTCTGTCAGTATCGCCGATCGGCTGGGGCGTGATCCGGCTTGTGAGCGACGCCGCAGTTTCCTCGCTTGCACGGAGCTCCCACGAGCCGAGGGTCGCGGTCTCGTCCGTCGCTCGAGTTTTCTCGGGGATCGGCACGTACTCGAAGCACCCATCGTCGTACAGCGGGGCGAGTGCCCCGAGGTTCGTGCTGTCGGCACCGACGCCGGCGAGGACGACCGTCATTACTCCGTTGTCTGGCGGGACGGGACCTAAAGCCGCCGATCCAGGGGCTCTTGTAGTGGATAGATTGGGCCTTGAAGACGCTCAAGTCGCTCTTGTCGGTCTACAGGAGCGGGTAGAATTCCCACGGCAATCTCGAGTGAGCGTAAACCGTCGCGTGTGTTTAAGCGGTCATCGTTTCGTGTTTCCAGCAAGATGAGGGAGTTGCCATTTCTCAACGATGATACTGCCGTCTCTCCGGTTATCGGGGTCGTCTTACTGGTCGGTATCTCAGTGATCATGATGACGCGCGTTGGCTCCGTCGTGTTGAGCCAGGGCGGGCTGGTCCAGCAGACGCCTGACGTGGAGGTCGTCTACGATCAAACCGGGGACAACGTCACAGTGACCGTTGTCTCACTCATCGGTCCTTCAACCGTCGCCGCAGAGGACCTCGATATTCGCGTTGATGGTGACGAGGTCTGTGATACCTGGGACAGTTCTGGTGGCCTCGAGGTCGGGGATGAACTCGTGGTGACGAAGTATGGAGATAGCTGTACCGACCTCGATCTCGAGGAGGTAGATTCGCTCGATGTCGTGATGGATGGGAATGGACAGTCGGAACTGCTCAGTTCTTATGAGGTGATAGGAACAGATGAAACAGGAGAGAGCGAAGAGAGTGGCGAAGAGAGCGAAGAGAGTGAAACTGATATTCCTGCGTTCAAAAGTCTATCCGTTACAGTTAACGAACACCATTCACAGGAGAACCCTGACGAGGTCGTTATCGATTGGGAGGTCACGAACGCAGAAGATGCTGACTCCATCCATATCAGTACGAGTTCAGGCCATACTGGTTCAGAAAATGTAGATACTGATGATGTATACAAAATCGAACCTCGTGGCTATGCTGAATTCGACTTTGATGTCACTGTCGATATCAACGGCGGAGAGCAATGTGAATTGACGTTCGAGGAAGGGGGTACACAAACCCTCGCAGATTGCAAATAACCCGAGAATAGCGGATTTAAATCGAAGTTCTATATTATAGAATCGCTGCTAAATCATTATCATCTTTTGTTTCGACTGAAACTATAGTCTCGATATCAAAATGGACCGCTCGAGTACACAGTTACTTATTTATCTAACGACATTAATTGATTGGTCACATTTAGCCGATACACATTGTTAATGCTGGCCACCAAACATGCGACTGAACCGATCAGAAACGTGGGATCCACAGCGACGGCAGTTCGAGTCAGCGGTCGACGATCGGAGCGAGATCGTCACGCCGACCACCCCTGCAAAGCTTGTTGGCCAGATCGAATTATACCGAAAGCGAGAATTGGATTTTCGGCAGGCTCAGGGAGTTGAAGCTCCAGTATTTGAACATCTAGATAACATTGTGTGGGATCGCCAAGGTACCGCTTCGCGGCACCTCATGCTCCCAATTTTGCGACGCAAAATATGGGACCGCCGAGAATTGAACTCGGGTCCTACGGACCCCATCCGCAGAGGATACCACTACCCCACGGTCCCGTACGTCATCCGACGGCTGTCTGCTGTTTAAGCGTGTCGTTTCACAGCGAGTGCGTGACGGCGTCGCGTATCGAACGCACCCGTTGTCGAGTTACACCAGCACGCGCTCGAGTGAGACCACCGTCCCCTGGTCGGCCTCCGGATCGCCGACCAGCGTCCCGAGACAGACGGCAGCCCCGTTGGGCGTATAACAGGCGAGCAAGTCCCCAGTGGCGACGTCGTCGTCGACCTCGAGGACACCCGGCGCGTACACCGGCGCACCGTTTGCGACCTCGCGAGCGGCGTTCTCGGCGATTGTGACGCTCGGGATGTCCTCGAGGATCCGTTCTGCCGGATCGACGATTTCGAAGAGTGGCTCGGGGTCGTCGTCCTCGAGCCAGAACGCGAGCGCATCGAGGAACTCGTAGGCGCTGTGGAGATCGGTGTCGTCGAAGGGCGTGGTCGCCGTCCGGCGGAGATGACCCATATGACCGCCAGTACCGAGTGCAAGCCCCAGGTCGTGACAGAGTTTGCGGACGTAGGTCCCACTCTCACAGCGAATCCGGAGAAGGACTTGTCGGTCGTCAGTCTCGAGGATCTCGAGATCGTACAGTTCGCGTACGCGCAGGCGGCGCGACACCGCGCTCTTGCGCGGCGGCTTCTGGTAGATCGGGCCCTCGAACTCGGCGATAACGGACTCGGCATCGACCGGGACCGGTGCGTGACACTCGAGGACGGACACGTACTCCTTGGAACCCTCGAGAAAGACCTGGGCAAGCCGGGTTGCCTCGCCGAGCATCACGGGGAGACAGCCGGTGACCTTTGGATCGAGCGTACCCGCGTGCGCCGCCTGATCGATCGAGACGTCAGCGCCGCGCTCGGACAATGTGTCGGAAACGGCGTCTCGTAGCCAGCCACTGACCTGGTGCGACGAGGGACCGGGTGGCTTATCGAGGTTGACGACACCGAAGGTAAGCAGTTCAGCGGGCGTCCGGTCGTCGGGTGGACCACGGAGACGAGAGTGTTGAGTCATCGGCGTTAGAACTCGTAGTCGATTGGGACGATCGTCTGTCCTTCGTCACCGTCGGTATCGTACTCTCCGACGGCAGTCACGAGCATATCAAGAACGGCATCGGGCTCCCAGCGAGCCGTGTTTACCGAGAGATCGTAGATCGTCAGATCCTGAATGTCGATCCCGTAGTACTCCTGGTACCGCTTTGCCTCACTGGCTTCGCGGGCCTGTGTTTCCTCGGTTGCTCGCTTGGGGTCTTTCCCCTCGCGCTCGGCGATCCGTTCGCCACGAACCCGTGGTGGGGAATCGAGCCAGAAGCGAAAATCAGCCTGCTCGCCGGCCAGCCAGCCGGCTAGTCGAGACTCGAGGACAAGATCGTCTTGCTCGACGGCGATACGCCGGAGTCGCCGGTCGAGGTCACGGTCGATCTGGTCGTTTTCTTCGGCCAGTTTGTTGAACTCGAGTGGTGTATACCCGCGTTCGTCGGCCAACTCCCGAAAGATGTCACCGCCACTGATATGATCGAGATCAAATGTGTCGGCGAGCAACTCCGCAGTGGTGCTCTTCCCGCTTCCCGGCGGGCCGGAGACGGTGAGTAACATATTCGAACTGCGCGACGGCCGGTAAAATGGGTTTTGAATCGATCGACGGATCAACGCCGTCTCGATGCGCGGGCCTGCGGTCGAAACCGCGTCCCTCACGGAACGGCTGTGATTGCGAATAAAGACGCGATAGCGAGGGTTTCAGGCCGTTGACGGCGTCATATCGATGTTCAACGCCTTGCGCAAGAGCTGCGTAAAGCCCATCGAGCAGAGGAAATACCAGACAATCCAGGCCTGCATCGGGCCGATCAGTCCCGCACTCCAGCTCGTTTCACCGACAATCGGCATGATGATCGTGGCTTCCTCGCCCGTGATGCCGACACTCTGAATCTTCCAGTACATCCAGAGGAACAACGGGATGGTAAGCAGCATGATCCAGACCATCGGACGGAACTGCTCTTTGAACATCCCGAGGTTCTCCGCCATCGCCTCCATCTGCTCTTCACGAACCTCCTCGAGTTCGTCGTCGAGGCGCTCGATTTCGGCCTCGCTAGCGCCGCGCTCCTCGGCTTCTTCTTTGCGCTCGCGGACGTCCTTTTGCTTCTCCTGCATCGCCTGCATCCGTTCCTGATACTTGCCCATGATCTCGGGATTCATCAGGTTCGCCTGCAGCAGCGTCGAGTACAGCCCGGTCAACAATGCGACGGACAGAATCACGGCATAAAATGGTAGTGCAGTATCGAGCGGGGACAGGACGATATTGAGTGTCCCACCCACCGTATTTCGGACGGGATCGAGCCAGTAGCCGAACATCAACAACAGCGCGCCCACGCCGGCCAATTTGTCCCACTGTGACCACTGGGAGGCTTCGGAATCGACGTCGACGTCGGTGTCGTAGCTTTCCCCGTCGCCGTCACCGTCGAGGGCCGCGTCATAGGCCTCGCGATCGGCGATCTCGAATCCCTCGTCGCCGTCGACCAGTACGCCCTTTTCGATCAGTCGACCCCACTGTCCACTCGACAGGTCATCGTTGACGTCGGCCCACTGGACCTCGCCCCCGTTCCTGTCGGCTTCCTCGCGGATCGCCTCGAGGGCGTCGCCCATCGAGGAATCCTCACGAACGAGGTCGGTGATCTTCTCCGCTGTACGAGTCATCTGCTTGGGGCTAGGGCACGTTCGGTATACAAGTGTTTATCTTCGGTTGCCATACGACAACCGACACTCTTTCGCTAGAGCCACGAGCTACTGCAGGCTTTGCTCGCAAACCCTGTCAGCGCCCGCTGGTATGGCGTATATGAGATCGCTGGTTGGCATACATGAGATCGATCGTGAATTCGCCTGCACTCGAATAAGATCGAACGGGCCAGTTATCGACTCACCAAACAAGAGACGTATAGTAGAGCCAAAACATACGCGGCTGTGAAGTGTTCATTTGACCGATTGTATTATTACGATGAGTATCTAAAGAGAATATATGGGCGCACCACGCGGGACCGAATCGACACTGTTGTCTGGGAGGGGCCAGTCGACGCTGATCGGGATCGTCCTGCTGCTCGGCATGGTTGCGATCGGTAGTCTCGGAATTTTTTTTGTTGCTAGTGATATGTTGACTGACGTTGAGCAGGAATCCGAACACGACCGTGTTGAACAGGGATTTATCGAGTTGAGCCAGCAAATGACAGCAGTAGCCACAAACGGCGATACCTCTCGATCACTGAATCTTGACACAGGAGAGAGTGGTGCAGTTGTAATGACTAACACAGGGAATATCCACATTCATGGTGGCGAAGTTGATGACAATATTTCGATTGGTGCGATCGAATATGAGGGTGAGGATGGTACTAAAATAGCTTATCAGGCAGGTGGTGTGTTCCGTGAGACAATGAATCAGACACAGGTCAAATCTGCACCACCTATTCATTATGAGGACGAGACGCTATCATTTCCAGTTGTAGAAATTGACGACCAGGGTGATCTCGGTTCAGGTGACGTGACTCTGACACAGACGAACACTGAACGGGTCAGTAGTCCAAGCACAATTAAAAACGATGTAGTTACAATTAACGTAACAAGTCAGTACTACCTCGGTTGGAAGCAGTATTTCGAAAATCAGGCAGGAGAAAATGCAATCGGTTCCCATGGGGAGATTAATAAAACACACGGTTATGTGGAAGTCAAGTTAGGTTATACCGAAATTGAGGGCGTATTTGACCACGCTGTTGTGGCTAATGAAGATATTGTTACTAAGGGAAATTCAGATATTGAAGGGAGTAGTTTAGTTGCTGATATCGATTCGATTAACGAGATAATTGAAGATATGCTAGACTATGACGAGTCTAAATTCAAGAATATTGATGAGAATATCAATAATAACCAAGTTTCTTCTGGATACTATTATGCTGAAGATGGACTTGATACAGATAAAAATGATATATCTGAATTAAATTTATCAAATGGAAATATTACGATTGTTATTGACGGCGACATGGATATCAGTGGCCCCATTAAGGTTGTCGGGTGGGAAGGAACCGAAAATGAAGTTCAAATATATACAAACGGAGATCTTGAGTTAAATGACGGAATATGTGTGGGAGAATGTGTATACTCTCCTGGAGAAAGTGGTAATGAACCAGATCAGTCTCTAATCAATTCAGATAGATTACAACTGTATGGCAAGTCTGATTTCGAAATGTCGATGAAGGGGAATGCGCACTACGAAGGGATTATTTATGCACCAGGAGAGTCTTCGATAAATAGCAACAGTGGCACACAGGCGATCTACGGTTCAGTTGTCATTGGTGTCTTAGATATACGTGGAACAGTTGATATTGTTCATGATGAAGGACTCTCTAAATTCGAGCCTCGAGTAAGATCTAGTGGCCAACTCCCACCGGACATTACGTACTTACACGTTGTCAAGCACGATCTCAGTCTTGAAAAGAACTGAACAAGTTCACTGAGACTCCATCAGAAGACACTGAAAACAGCTAGGAATTGTTACGCCGCGTCTTCGATCGTCGCCTTCACGTCTTCCCAGACCTCGTCGGGTGCCTGCTCACCCTCGACACGCTCGAGCACACCCGCATCCTCGTAATACTCGATCACGGGCTCGGTATTATCACGGAACACGCGCAGTCGCTCTTTGACGGTTTCCTCGGTGTCGTCGTCGCGCTGCTCGAGGCGTGCCTCGACCTCGGGGTCCTCTGGTGGGTTGTACTCGACGTGGTAGATATCGCCCGTCTCGGGGTCCATCCGTCGGCCGGTCAGTCGGTGGATGAGTTCCTCCTCGCCGACGTCGAGGTAGAGGACGACATCGAGGTCGGTCATGTCCTGGAGTTCCTCGGCCTGCTCTAAGTTCCGTGGGTAGCCGTCGAGCACGAAGCCGTCGGCCTGGTTGAGCGCTTCGTCCACGATGGCGTTGACGACCGCGTCGGGGACGAGTTCGCCCTGGTCCATGTACTCCCGTGGCGTGTCGTACTCCGTGTCCATGTCGGAGATGTCCATGTCCTTGTTCGCGCGGAGTGCATCACCGGTGGTGATATGGTCGACATCGAACTCGTCGGTAATGTTTGCGCTCTGGGTCCCTTTTCCTGCCCCGGGTGCACCCAGGATCAGAATTCGTGGCTGTGCCATATCCCACCGTTCACCACCATCGCATAAAGGCTTAAAGAAATGAGTACGTCATCGCTGTCACATAACAGCTTAAAGACGCGAGCGCGTCTGCTCCCGTATGACGCGCTTCGATGCAGCTGAGCCTGCCAAGCGACAACAACTGTACGTCGACGCCATCACAGCCCATCGCCACCGCGGGAGCGGGTTTCTGACGCTGGAAGTCGACGACGCAGTACTCGAGTCAGTGGACGACGGACCGTCGATCGATGGGTCCGAAGGGGACACCGACGGCGAGCATGACGACCCAGAGCCAGAACTCGGCGTTCCGTGGATTCAGTTCGGCGACGGAACGATCAATCTCGACTGCACTGATTCGGAACTCGAGACGCTCAAGTCCGTTCTCCGTGAGTTTCCGGCGTTCAAAATCGACGAAATACACCGCCCCGAGGAAGCCGAGGGCGTCAACGTCCACATCAGTGCGAAAGCAGATCCCAACCGGATCGCCCAGTGTCTCGATACGATTTTTCAGCGCGTCTACGAACTCCCTGCTGACGTTCGGATTTGGGTTGTCGAACTATAGCAGACAGAGAGGGGATTCTCGTCGCCAGCTGGGTGTCGCTGCCCAGACGTGCAGTTTCCGTGGCTTGGCTTCTGTGCCGTAAATCTATGAATGTCTACGAGAATCCCTATGACACCCAGTGGCTGCGATAGCGGCCGTCCGTTCGATCTCGATCGCTACTCGATAGAGAGTTCCCCGGAACCGGATTCCTCATCGCCTTCCGTCCACTCGAGTTCGAACTCCAGACCGAGTTCGCCCGGTTTGTCGGGGGCCGAACTCGAGGTTTCGCGCTCGGCCTTGATTTCGAAGGTTGGACGTGCTGGTGGGGTCATCGTTACTGAGTCGCCGCCAGCCTCGAGGGAGATCGGACCGCCGCTTTCGAGGCTGTCAGCGACAGTCCGGAGGTAGTCAGCAATCTCGTTGCGTTCCATCTGCTGTTCGAACTTGAAAAGGACCTCTTCTGGCATACCTAGTAGTTAGTGTGGATCGTATAGAAGCTTCCGCTGAGTTAGATGTAATGGGAGAAGACACAAAATCTGTGCACCGCGCGCGAGCGGAGAGGCGAAGTGTAGCACGGCAATCCGATAATCGGGCGCGTCAAGAATCTACTTTTGACACGAACACGTTCGCTTTCGGCCGTCTTTCGAGGCAATATATATTTTATTTTTGGTACGATCTCCGATAGACAGCGATAGAAAAAAGGTCCCTGGGCCGAAGTAAATGATGAACGACTGTGAACAATGGTTGGCTGGCACTGCATGGAAACGAGGCGTCACGGTATAGGCAGACTGGGAGACAGTCGGTCAAATCGTTTCCAAATAGATAAGTGCACCTAGCAACCATTCCCCGTCATATAAGCGGTCTTCAAAAGAGGTGAATACAATCTACAGCGCACTTACGACCCCGATGCAGGCAGACACACGCGCAGACGTGTTCGGAGACATCTTCGTGGTGTTTCTCGGACTCGGTACGCTCGTCGGCGTTGTCGTTGTCGCATACACCTTGTACAACGCGTACAAGTATCGCGACACCGATCAGCCGAAAGACGATTCTCTGCCCACACTCGGGGAGTTACCGACAGGTGGAAAGGGTGGCAAGAAACTATTCTTATCGTTCGGAATCAGCGCCATTGTCGTTATTTCGCTTGTGATCTGGACCTACGGGATGCTCCTGTACGTCGAAGATCCACAAGACGAATTCGAGCAGGATCCGATCGAGGTTGATGTCGAAGGTAATGGATTCGCCTGGCACTTCGAATACGAGAATGGCGTCGAAGCGACGAACACACTGAACGTCCCTGCCGATCAGCCGGTCGCAATCGAGGTGACTTCGGGTGACGTCTGGCACACCTTCGGGATCTCGGACTTACGTGTGAAAGCGGACGCGATCCCCGGTGAGTACGACGAAACGTGGTTCATGGCCGAAGAAGCCGGTGCAGAGCACGAAATCAAGTGTTATGAACTCTGTGGTGACTTCCACTCGAACATGGTTGGCACCGTCAATGTCATGGAACAAGACGAGTTCGAGACGTGGCTCGACGACCAGCTGACCCTCGACATCACGATCGAAACTGAAGAGGGAGAAGCGGTTACGAACGTCACTGATGAGGACGTCCAGGTCGAACTCGTCCACCAGAACAACGACGAGTACGATGCTGACCTCGAGTACACTCGTGACGCCAGCGACTTCGAAGACGGCTCGGTCACGATTGACGAAATCGAGCAAGGTGGCGAGTACGAGTTGACGATCACGTTCGAAGACGACGAGTTCGAGACGATCGAAGACACCATCGGAATCACCAGTCCGGCAGGCGAGACCTATACGATTGGAGATACTGCCGAAGACAGCGATGACGATGCAAATGGCAACGATAACGAAACCGACGATGAAGCAGACGATGCAAACAACGATGGAGGTGAGAACTGATGAGTGATCTGCCGCCAATGACGTCCATCAAGCGATGGCTCGTCACGACGAACCACAAGGACGTCGGGATCCTCTATCTGGCAACATCGTTGTTCTTCCTCCTGTTTGGTGGTATCCTTGCGCTCGTGTTCCGCGTCCACCTGTGGGAGGCCGGTGGAACAGGGCTACTTACCGGGAATCAGTTCAACCAGGCTGTCTCAGCCCACGGGTTATTGATGGTCTTCTGGTTCCTCTCACCGATCGCATCCGGGTTCGCGAACTATTTCGTCCCGCTTCAGATCGGTGCGAAAGACCTCGCGTTCCCACGACTGAACGCCCTGAGTTACTGGTTCTACCTGTTCTCGGGACTCCTCATTGGCCTCTCGTTCTTCCAGGGTGGTGCGTTCGCTGGCGGGTGGACGATGTACGCCCCGCTGAACGTGCCAACGTACACGCCCGCACTGGAAGCGACAACAGGGAGTAACGCAACAGTGCTCGCGTTAACACTGTTCGTCATGTCGATCACGATTGGGACAGTGAACTTCCTCGTTACTATGCACCGGTCCCGTGCGGAAGGGCTCGGCCTCTGGAACATGCCGATGTTCTCCTGGTCGTGGCTGCTGACGGTGTGGATGATGCTGTTCGCATTCGCCGCACTGCTTGCTGCATTGCTGTTGCTGTCGATCGATCGGCTCTTCCTGACACAGTACTTCGCGACTGATCAGGGGTCGGGCCTGTTGTGGGGCCACCTGTTCTGGTTCTTCGGGCATCCGGAGGTGTACATCGTCTTCTTCCCCGCGCTGGGGATCATGTTCGAGACGTTCCAGACGTTCACTGGCCGACGACTCGTCGGCCGGAAGTGGGTCATCATCGCGATGGTCCTCGTGGCTGTCCAGTCCTTCTTGGTCTGGATGCACCACATGTTCCTGACCACGATCAACCTCGAGATCAAGACGCTGTTCATGGCGACGACGATCGGGATCTCGTTGCCCTTTGACTTGATGGTCTTCGCGCTGATCTACACGATGGTCAAGGGACGTGTTCGGTTTACGACACCGTTCCTGTTCAGCCTCGGCGCGCTCGTCCTGTTCATCCTCGGCGGTATTACTGGGGTCTTCCTCGGTGCTGTCGTGCTTGACTACGAGTTCCGTGGCACCTACTGGGTCGTCGCTCACTTCCACTACGTGATGGTCTCCGGGGTGACGGCGCTGATCGCCGGCCTCTACTACTGGTGGCCGAAGATCACCGGCAAGATGTACTCCGAAACGCTCGGTAAACTCAACTTCGCCGTCTACTTCATCGGGTTCAATATGCTGTACTTCCCGATGTTCCTCGCCTGGGAGACACCACGCCGTGTCTTCACCTACACCGAGGGAACGCAGCTCTATCATCAGGTCGCGACTGTCGGGGCGTTCGTCCTCGGCGCCTCGTTCCTGATCATGTTCTACACGTTCGCAAAGAGCTGGGTGTCGGGGCCGGACGCACCCGACAACCCATGGGAATTCTCCCGTACTGCCGAGTGGGCAATTCCCTCGCCACCACCACTCGAGAACTGGACTGACCGTCCAAGTTACGCGAGCGGTCGTCTCGAGTTCGTCGACGACACGAAAGCAGCCACCGACGGTGGCGTTGCGACCGGTCACGGCGAAGCAACAGCAACGACGAACGCTCATCAAGAGGAACACGCGGATCACGCCAGTATCTGGCCGCTCGGTATCGGGCTGGGTGTCTTCGTGTTCTTCCTCGGGCTGTCAGGGATCACGCCGTACATGGTCCAGTTCGCGGAGGGAACCGGAACGGCACCGGATGCGCTCGTCGGCACTGGGGCCGAACCGAGCATTATCTACCCAGTGATTACGGCACTCGGCGTGGCGATCATGGCGTTCACGCTGTTCAAATTCGGCGTTGAAGAGTTCAACGTCCCCGAGACAGCGATCGCAGAACGATGGCCGTTTGGCGGTGTCGACAACACCAAGTTCGGTGTCTGGGTGTTCCTCGCATCGGACGTCGTTGTCTTCGGCGCTGCGATCGGGGCCTTCGTCTTCATGCGCCTCCACATGGGCTGGAGCGAGTGGACGACCGTTCCGTTCGCCTCCTGGCCTGGCCTGCTCAACACCTACATCCTGCTCACCTCGAGTTTCACGGTGATCCTCGCGCTCGTCTTCGCCGAGCGCCAGAACAAGAAGGGGCTCCTCGGTGCAATGGGTGCGACGCTCCTGCTTGGATTAGCGTTCATGAGCGTGAAGGCCTTCGAGTACAGCGTGAAGTTCGCTGATGGCGATTACTGGTGGAAAGGCATCGAGTACTCCATCTACTTCGTGACGACCGGTCTGCACGCACTCCACGTGATCCTCGGACTGCTCATCGCCGTGTTCATGATCTACCGGATCATCAGCGTCGATGCCTACCTCGAGGACCACCGTCCAGTCGAGTTCTTCGGACTCTACTGGCACTTCGTCGACATCGTGTGGGTCTTCCTGTTCCCACTGTTCTACCTGATGTAGCGGCCACCCGCTACACGGCCGTTGATTTTTGAGTTCTTTTCGGGCTGATACCCAAGCGATAGCGCTCCGTCAAAAGACACAGTAGCAACGAATTGCGTTCCGGATCGACTGTTCGCTGGTCGAGAGACGGTTCTCGGACAGCTACTGTTCGGGCACGTGAATAATACAGTCACACGAGCTCTATGCCACCGCGAGTCCCAATGAGGGACGAATGCCGACGAAGTGAGCTCTGTTCGGGTACTCGAGTGTATACTGACTCACCGATAGTGGGATACTCAGCGCGTCGTCTCTCAAGCAATCGAGCGCGCGAAAAGCAGGGAACGATGCGAACAGCAGCGACGATCTGACTGAATGGGGGTGTCTCTCGAGTGGATGTCGTGTTCGACCCGACAGTCTTACCGGTGGTCGTCGTGGCGGTCTCGCTGTAGACTGTAACGAGAGCATCCGTCGCGGCTCTCGCATGTCCATTCGAGACGCGCTCTTCGAATGGGCTGAGCAAGCGTGTGCCGGTCACGAATTCCCGTCCGAGGTCAGTTCGGAACGTACACGGGATCCATCGGCGGAACTGCGACGAGATACAGGTTCACTACCGCGAGGACGACCATGACGATGATGAAGGGGTACTGACTTCGGACCGCTTGCCGTTTTCCAGAGAACAGTTCGAACGAGACGACGTGGGTGAGCCAGACGGCAAGGAGATGTCCCACCAAGATGCCTGTGAGCTCCACGTAGCTAAACCACGATGTCAAGAGGTACTGTGTCGGGTTCTCGGGTGGGTTCAACGGAGAGACCATCGTATCGACGAGCGACGGCCACAGCGAAAGGGAAAATCCGGCGTAGTGGGCGAAGTGGTAGCCGGCCGCGATCGCGAGCAGTGGCGATCCAAACCGGATCGCGAGAGATCCCCGTGAGAGGTGTGTCTCGGTCCGGTTTCGGGTGCGTGCGGCAGCGAGCCAGTACCCCTTCCAGAAGAGCGCAAAGCCACCAAGCAACAACCCGAGATAGACGAGTTGAGGTGGGAATCCGATTCCAACGAGCGTTTCGACGGTCCGGACTCCTGGCCCCGTCACGATGAACCCGCTGTAAGTCAGCTCCCAGATGAGCACGAGAACGAACGCCAGTACAGAGCCATCGGTGATGAGATCATCGTCACCGAGTCGAGCACCGGGATACCGCACCTCGAGCCCCGCTTCCGTTCGTTGGATCGGTGCAACCGCGCCATAGAGTCGAAACCAGACCGAGATCGGGTCGCCCTTCTGGAACCATGTCTGGGGGGTGAAAACGATTGCGCCGCCAATGGTAAAGACGGAGTACGCGAGGATAACGGCCACCAGTGTGCGTGGCGAGCTTGTCAGTGGGGTGACCACCTCGAGCCAGATCAACACCAGCAACGTACCGACTGCGGGCCAGGAACCGAGCCATGGCGGATAGGTGGCGTAGCCGTTCGGGACGAACGCCGCGATGTGTCGCCATGGGTTGAGTGCGCGCCACGGATTACCGACGGTGTAGGCAATGATCGTCAACAGGGCACGGCCACCGACGAACGTCAAGAGCACGGTCGCACTGAAGCTACCGATCTGCGGGCCAACGAGACCGACGACAACGACGAATACGAGCGTAGCGATTCCGATCGTTCCAAACACCAGTGAGCCAACTGTCTCGAGTCGATCATTGGAGAAACCGACTGCGTTGGTATGAAACCGCTCGACAACTGTCCGGTCGGTGACGAGCATGGTCAGCAGCATCGACGTGGCGATGACACCACCGCCCGTCACAAGAGACAACCATATCGGGATCGGTGTCCCATCACTTTGTCCCGAAAGTCCGATGGCGACGTTGCTCGCGGCGACGCCTCCTGCGGTCACAGCGAGCGTCAAAACCGCAACTACACCGGCGATCCCTGTCCGGCGGGCGAGGGCCGAACATCTACTCATTGCTATTTTGTTGGCCCACGTTCCCATTTACGTGTCGTTTCGTTCGACAGCGGTGGTGAGCCAGCACTGCGGCCGTATGAGGAAGTTATAAGTGGCCGTCATCCACATTGTATACCAATGGCTGACGTTCGGACATACACCCTCATATACGTGGTACTGCTGGCGTTAGGGACTGCCAAGTTCGTCTTTTTCGAAATAAACATCCCGGAACAGGCAGCTATCGGTGGGACGGTCGTCCTGGCTGTCGTCAAATCACTCCTGATCGCCGGCTACTATCAGCACCTCCGAGAGGAGCCACGAGCGATCACCTACATGATGGCACTTGCCGTCTTTATGGTGTTCCTGCTGACTGTCGCAGCAGGCTACTCTATCCAGTAACGCCTGCCGGCCGCTCCGAGCGATGAGCGTTCGTTCCGGAGTCGACATCGTCGTAAACCGCTGTGCTCGTCTATCGCTTATTCTATCCTCGTGTAACAAATCCGTTTACAACCGTGTCGCAGCCACCTCGCTTCGGGGAGGTCTCACAGCCGTCGCGTGTTTCATACGGTCTGCTGTAGCGATTTCTTGTCGATCACCTGCGGCGGGGTCAAGGATCGGCGGTAAGTGACGACAGCGGTAGCGTCCCCGACCGCGGCTCTTGGCGTCGCGTTTCGAACGGCCTCGAGTGACGCTGCGCTGAGTCCGTGCAGACGTCGATTGGCGAGATTGATAGCGAACAGCAGTGAACAGCCACTGATGACCTTTGTGTGGATCGTCAGTGATTGTGACAGCATAGCGTCGACGACAGCCGGTGCGATGGGGTGCAGTGACGGTCGGGCGACTACGACAACGTTAGTGTAAGCTATGGCGGTGCCTCTGCTCTCGAGTCAAAAATATAAAAACGACGGCTGGAGATGCTCGTTACTTGCCGCCGAACATCTCGCGCATCATCGGATGCATTTCCATCATCTGCTCTTCGGCAATCTCCTCGTACAGCTTGTACGTAATGGAGACCGCCAGCAGCAGACCGGTACCGGTCACACCGCCAATGGTACCGAGCATGTTTGCCCAGACGGCGAGCAAGCCGACTAAGGCGCCACCGATGACGGTCACTTGCGGGATGTACCGCTCCATAACCTTCTCGATGACGCCGACGTTCTGCCGGAAGCCGGGGATCTGCATCCCGGAGTTCTGGATCTGTTTTGCTGTCGCTTCCGGGCCCATATCCGTGGTCTCGACCCAGAAGATGGCGAAGATCGCACCGCCAACGACCATGAACGTCAGGTCGATGGACATGCGGATCAGTACCTGCCAGGCCTCCTGAGTCACGGTCCCCGTCCACCACATCCAATCTTGGGGTGAATAGATCGGTGAGAAGTAGTAGAAGAACCCACCCGTTGGCTGGCCTTGTGAGTAATCACCGAGCCAGCCGGGCATCGCTGCCCACTGACTGTTCAAGATCTGACCCATGAACTGGATGTTTGCCTGCAGCGCTCGGACGAGGATCATCGGCAGGACGCTCGCGTAGATGAGCTTCACGGGGAAGCGACCGCGAGCACCCTTGACGCGAGCGTGGCTGAGCGGGATCTCAACCCGCACGGACTCCGCGTAGACGACGATACCGAAGATCAGCAGCGTCGTCAACAGGGCAATGATGTGCCCGTCTTGAAGCAACAGCGTGTACAGACCGTCGCCGGCGACGATCGATCCGATCTCGACCTGTCCGGTGAGAATCCGGTACCAGTCGTAAAAGAACCCACCGTCGTCGAGCGAGAGGAATCCAGCGACAAGCCGTTGGCTCACGCTGGCGATGATGAACAGGCCGATCCCGCTACCGATCCCCCACTTGCTGACGACCTCGTCCATATAGAGGATGAGGATCCCGCCAGCGAAGACCTGGAGGAACATCAGCGTCTGGACCTGCGTGCGACCGAACTCGAGGCCACCAAGCGTTAGTGACTGCTGAGCTGGCAGGAAGCCGCCGGCGAACACCATCGGGAGCGCAGTCAGCGCCGTCATGACGACGACGAGTAGCTTCTGCAGCCCCTGGTAGAGCACCTGGTCCCGTGGGTCGTCCGTGTCGAGACCGAGCAGGTTCGCACCGCCAAGCAGTTGCAAGACGATGCTCGCGGTGACGATCGGTCCGATCCCGACCTGCATCAGCGAGCCCTGCTCACCAGCGAGAACCGAACGGAACTGGCCGAAGATGTCGGTTGCACCTTCCGCACTGCCGAGCAGCGAGATGTTCGTCAGGAAGAAGTACAACACGAGGATCCCGGCAGTCCACACCAGTTTCCGCTTGAAGGGGATGTGCCCCTCCGGACGACGCACTGCGGGCATCCGTGTCAAGACTGGTTCGGCGGCTTCCTTCCATCCCATAGTTATTCCTCGTTCTGTTCGGCGTCGGCGTCAGCGTCTTCGGCTTCCTGTCCTCGTTCCGAGACGACTGCCTCACCGCCGGCGGCCTCGAGTTTCTCCTCGGCGGTCTCGGAGAAGGCGTCTGCCGTTACCTCGAGTGTGTTCCGGACCTGACCGGAGCCAAGGACTTTGACGATGTCGACCTCGTGGCCGTCCTCGACGATGTCGCGCGCGTCGAGTTTGTAGCCGTCGTCGGTTTCCTCGGCGTGGCCGTCAGCAACGTAGAGAATCGCGTCCTCGTCGAGTTTCTGGACGTCGATCTCGGCGACATCGTCGCGGATGTCGTGCGGTCGTTTGAAGCCGTGTTTGCCCTTCGGTTCGTAGTTGTGGAACTCGTGTTTGCTCCGCCCGGCGCGGCCGCGACCGCCACGGTGGCCTGCACCACGTCGGTTCTTGTGGGTGCCGCCGCTGTGCGTGCGCGATCCGCGCTGGCGTCGTTTTTTACTCGTCATTGTTATCGCATCGACTCGAGGAGATCGTTAATCTCTTCGGTTGTATGTTTTCCGAGTTGGCCGCCTTCGACGGTCGGCTTCTTGATGCCGTTGTGGCCACCGCGTGGTGGGTGGAGTCGAAGCGTCGGCGACAGTCCCTGCTCACGAAGCGTTGTCTCCTCTGCCAGGAGTGCCTCGGCGAGCGCACCGAAGTCGTCGTACTCGGTGTTGTCGGCGAGCCACTCCTCGTCAACGTCCGACTGCTTCCCTTCGAGGGGCTCGGATCGCTTGGCGAGCAGCGTCTCGAGGACGTCAGCGTCGGGTTCGCCGACGGCGACGTAGTCGTTGACCTTCGTGATCATCCCCTGGTAGGTATCGGTCTCGGGAACGAGTGCACAATGGTTGATGCTGTGAATGTTGAGCATCGACAGCGTATCCTGTACGTCTTGCTGGCGGTTCACTTCACCACGAACCTGAACGATCGCCTTCATTGTTCAGTCACCTCGGCTGCTTCTCGGTCGGGACGGCGCTGTGGGTGACGCGACTGCGATGCGTTCTCGAGTGCGTTGAACGTCGCCTTCGCGAGGTTGACCGTCGTTCGGGTGTTGCCGTGGCTCTTGGTCCAGGCGTTTTCGATGCCGGCCAGTTCAAGAACGTGACGGACGGTGTCGCTTGCAGCCAGCCCCAACCCTTCGGGGGCAGGGATGACCTCGACCTCGACGGAGCCGGCTTTACCGGTGGTCCGACGAGTCAGCGAGTGGGGTCGGTCCGAGCGGTCTTCCCACGAACCGGAGCCGCGTGGCACCTGGATGATGTTCAGTTTCGCGATACCGATCGCCTTCTGGATGGCAGACCCGACCTGGTCGTCTCGACCTTCCGCGTAGCCGATGTACCCGTCGCGGTTACCGACCGCGACGACACATCGGAACTTCACGCGGCGTCCGGAGTCCGTCATACGCTGGACCATGTTGATGTCCAGCACTTCGTCGTCGAGCCCCGGCAAGAGCTGATCGACGATTTCGGGTTCCTTTAGCGGGAGTCCCGAGTTGAGGGCGGTCTCCATGTCGTCGATCTCGCCCTCTTGGACCATCCGACCGAGACGGGTGACGGGTTCCCATCCGCTGTCGTTGTAGTTGCTCATTCGAGAATCGCCTCTCGTACCTCGTCGAAGTGTTCGGGGAGATCCGTTGCGTCGAATTCTCCACTATACAGCGGCTCGTCCAACTGTTCGGCGTACTCGGCGATGTGTTCGCCGCGGGTACGTGACCAGTCTGCAAGCACGCTGTCGTTGTGCGGGATCTCGAGCCCCGCGTCGATTGCGCCTTCCTGTACCGCGAACACTTTGTTCCCGGGTGTCGCCGTGTTGAGACCGATATCGAGGACTGCCTCCTCGAGGCCGGCGTCGACGGCGCGTTTGCCGGCCAGCAGGCCGGTCAGATAAGCCGCAGAGATGTTTCCTGTGGGCGCGTCCCAGCCGTACGCTTCTAGATCGCTCGAGTGTGCGCTTGCGAGCGTCTCGTCTCCCTGAGGTCCGGGAGTGATCAGCTGCGCCGTAGTATGCTTGTTGCTCTTTCGAGCAACGAGACGGGGCTTACCCGATTTCAGCAGGCGCAACCTCTGGTGGTAGTCCGTCCGGACCTCACGGCGACGCCGCATCGGTACCTTGTATCGTGGTCCTGTCGCCATTATTGGTCACCGTAGGTGTCGTCGATGTAGTTCAACAGATACTGGACGCTACGGAACTCCCCACCGCCGGCTTTCTTGTAGAGCTGGCGGTACTGCGTGGGCGTCAACTCGCCCTTGTCGCGGAGTTCACGCAGCTTCCGTCGCTGTGCGCGAATCTTGTTCTGCCATTCGTCTTTCTCGTTCTGGCGAGCGCCTTTCTTACCGCGGCGCTTGCCGGGGCCGTTCTGGTGACCGTACGCGCGTTTTGCGTTGCGCTCACGAGCGCGGCCACGAGAGTTGCCCTTGGCGTCTTCAGCCTGAATGCGACCCTCGTCGACGAGGTCGCGGATCTCGTCGCGGGTGATCGCTTCGGCGATGTCCGCCTGCGCATCGGGATCGAACCAGACGCGGTTCTTGCCAACGTCTAAGACGTCAGCTGCGAGTCGCTTCTGTGCGGAGAGATCAGTCATTGGATTCCACCTCGACTTCCTCGTAGGTCGGGTTCAGGACGCGAACGCCCTGTTCCTCGGCCTGTTCTTCGATCCGCTCGCGCTTGCGCGCGCCGACAGCGGAGGCGATGCGAACCGCCTGCTGGTCGCCGTCGACACCCTCGAGGTCGTCGGTGTTCTCGACGTAGACCTCTTCGAAGCCGCTTGGGTGTTTGCCCCGAACGCTTTCGGGCGTCCGGTAGCCGGCCGACACTTTCGGCCCCTTCCCTTTGACACCACGGCGCTGTTTCGACAGCTGACCGCGTGGGCGGCGCCAGGATTCGGGCGTCCGCTTTTTCTTGTGGTAGTCCTGTCGATTGAACTGCGGTTTACCCTCGCTACGGCGGCGCTGGAGCAGCCGTTCTTCCTCGTCGGAAAGCTCGGGCGTCTTCTCGGTCAGCCCGCGGGGCTGCAGTTCGGTCTCGACGTCTTCGGCTGGCTCTTCTTCTTCAACGCCTTCGTCTTCGATCTCGGCGTCGGTCTCTTCGGTGACCTCGAGATCGCCGACGTCGGCTTTGATTCGGGCCGCAAGTGCGTTCCCGACGCCGTCGGCCTCGGCCAGGTCGTCCTGGTCGGCCTCTTTGACGTCCTCGATGGACTCGAAGCCGGCTTCGCGCAAGGCGTCTGCCTTGCTCTCACCGACGCCGCTGATGTCCTCGAGCTCCTGTGGCTCGTCGTTTGCTTGGTCTTCGTCTGCCATCTATCAGGCACCTCCTTTCGCGGGTTTCTCGGTGATGTAGACCCCGTCCTGGAAGATTCGGGTGTCCTTGCCGCTGACACGGGTCAGCTGCTCGATGTCTGCCGCCGTCTGGCCGACGTTCTCTTTGTTCGGGCCGGAGAGAACGAGGCGTTCGTCGTCGACGGAGACGTCCGTCTCACCGTGGATAGTCGTGCGTCGCGGTGCCTTCTCGCCGAGGAAGTTCTCGATGACGACCTCGTCGCCGTCCACGCGGACCTGCATCGGGAAGTGAGAGTAGAAGACTTCCATCTTGTACTCCCAGCCCTCGGTCACGCCGTGGAAGGCGTTACGGATGTGGCTCTCGAAGGTGCCGACGGTCGCGTTCGTTTTCGCGTCCTCGGCGTCGCTTTCGATTACCACACTGTCGTCTTCCGTCTCGACGGACACGTCGGGGTACCAGAGGCGGCGCGTGACGCTGCCTTCCGGACCGTCGACGGTCACGTCGAGATGGTCGATCTCGACGGTTACGTTGTCAGGGATTTCCAGTTCGACTCGCATGGTTAGTAGACGTATGCGATAACCTGACCACCAATTCCCTGCTCACGAGCCTCGTAGTGGCTCATGATGCCGCTGCTCGTCGTGACGACGAGTGCACCGAAGCCTCGAGCGGGAAGATAGCGTTTCTCCCATTTCTCGAAGTCTTCTGCGCCAACGGCGTAGCGGGGCTTGACGGGGCCACACTGGTTGATCGCTCCTTTCAGTTCGACCTCAAACTGACCGGCTTTGCCGTCGTCGACGTACTCGAAGCCGTCGATGTACCCGCGGTCGTAGAAGACCTCGAGTACGCTGCCGATCTCGTTGGAGGCGGGTGTTACCTCGTGGGTCAGATGCCCCACGCTCTCGGCGTTGTCGAGTCCCGAGAGCGCGTTGCTGAGTGGATCGTTTCCAGTCATATTATCGATACTTCCTGAATCCCATGTCACGAGCAATCTCGCGGAAGCACTGCCGACAGAGGTTGATGTCGTACTTGCCGACAAGCCCCTGTTTGCGGCCACAGCGCTGGCAGGCCGCTTCCTGCCCGGTGCGCTTTGCGGCGTGCTCGCCCGTGCGCTCGTTTTCTACGTCTGTTTCAGTTTCACTCATCGTCTGCCTCCACGCTCACGTCGAAGTTCGCCTCGAGGTACGCAATCGCGTCCTCGGGGGTGAGTCGGTGGCTCGAGGGGATCGAACGGTTGGCCTTGTCGCGTTTTGCGACGCGGTAGCCCGGACGGACCAGGTTGACGGTGACGTCCATGCCGTAGATCCCGACGTTCGGGTCGTACTCCTGGCTGGGGAACTCCGTGTGTTCTGCAACACCGAAGCTGAAGTTGCCAGTATCGTCGAACTGCTTCGCCGAGAGGTCTGCAAGCGGCAGTGCCGTCTCGAGGAACCCAGCGGCCTCTTCGCCGCGAAGGGTGACCTTCGCGCCGATCGGGTCGCCCTGACGAATGCCGAAGTCGGGTTCGGTCTTTTTCGCCTGAGTTCGAACGCTTTCTTGCTCCGTGACTTCCTCGAGGATGTCTTCGGCCTTGCCGAGTTCGCGGCCACCGCGGCCGACGCCCATGTGGACGACGACTTTCTCGACGCGGGGCTTGCGCATCTCGTGGAACTCGCCGGCATCAGCTTCGCTCATTCGTCATCACCTGCGTCGCCAGTGAAGTTCTCGTCGATGACGACGATGTACTCCTGAATCGTCTCGAAGCCATCGTCATCCGTGGAGACGCCGACGGTGTTCGGACCACTGCCTGGCGTGATGTCGATCGCGTCGAGTTCGCCGATCTTGCCACCGTGGTTGCCACGGATGGCCGTCACGAGCGCACCTTCTTCGAACGGGAAGTGAGCCACGATCGACTTGTCGTCGTTGTCGACGACGATCGAGTCGGTCGTGTTGTACTCACTGCCGTCGTCGACGATGACGTTCGTGCCATCGTGGAGCGTCAACTGTGTGTCCCCGCCGGGGATCTGTTGTTTGCCATCGATCTTGCCGAGGCGACTCCCGGCAGCGTCCTCGCTGATCGCCGTCAGCGCGAGGCGACCGCCTTCGTCGGGGAAGACGCGGTAGTACTCCTCTCGACCGGGGAACGCGATAATGTCGAACATGCCGATCGGGCGCTGTTCGTCATTGATTGGGTTCCCGTTGACGAGGATCGCATCCTCGGAGAGGGCGTATCGTGCTTCTTTCTTCGAGTCCACGTAGCCGAGTACGTCCCGCAGCAAGACGACGAGTGGGACGCCCTCTTTGCCGTGTGGACCGGCACCGGCCTTGACCGTGAAGACGTTAGTCTTCCGCTCGACCGGCCAGGACTTTGGTACGGACAGTCGTTTCTGGTGGTTGCTCATTCGGTATCACCTTCGAGGCGCGCCTTGCGACGCTCGTCGTCCAGATCGAGTTCCGTAAGACGGACGTTCGAGGGGGCAAGCGGTCGTGGCACTTCTTCGCCGTCTGCCGTCTCGACCGTCACGTCCTCGACGTGGATGGTCCCGTCCTCGAGGATCGCACGAAGGACCTCGCCTTCCGTTCCGGCGTGGTCGCCGCGCATGATCTCGACGGTGTCGCCCGCATTGACGCGGGTTCGTCGAGTCCCATACTCCTCGCGGAGGTCGTCGGACAGCGTCGCGTGGAGCTGCTTTCCTCGCTCGTGCAGCGGCGCATGCTCCGTCTGGTTTCGCTGTTTGTGTGGTTGCTTGCTCATTGTCTATACGATCATCGTTGCGGTACTTGCGATTGCTCCGAAGCGCTCTGCGACTTCGCGGGCGATCGGCCCCTTGATCTCCGTTCCGCGGGGCTCTTCGTTCTCGTCGATGATGACGGCCGCGTTGTCCTCGAACTTCAGTCGCGTCCCGTCTGGCCGGCGGATCGATTGCCGCTGGCGGACGATGACGGCCTCGAGGACCTGCCGGCGCATCTCCGGGGTACCCTTGGTGACCGAGACGGTCACTTTGTCACCGAGTCCCGCCTTCGGCTGGCGGTTCTTGGTGCCGTGGTAGCCCGCGACGCTGAGGACTTTGAGTTCGCGTGCGCCAGTGTTGTCGGCACACGTGACCAGCGACCCCTTCTTGAGTCCCTGGGTGACGTCGGCTTTCATTGCCTCCATCACTCATCACCCTCCTCGTCGTTGCCGCCGAGGTCGTCGGCTGAAAGCTGTGGATCCGGCTCGCTTTCGCCGGTCAGTTCGGCGACGTCGGCTGCAGTTGCTTCTTCGGTTATTTCGACGACCACGTGCGATTTCGTCTTCGACAGTGGTCGGGTCTCTGCGATCTTGACCGAGTCACCGACCGAGAGCGGCTCGAGCACGCCCGGCACGTGTGCCGGAATGCGCGAGCGTCGTTTCATGAGGCGGTCGTATTTGGGTACCGCCACATCGTACTCTCGCTCGACGACTACGGTCTTGTCCATGTCCGTCGAGACGACCTGCCCTTCGAGGATCTGTCCTCGAACGGGAAGCTCGCCATAGAACGGACACGTCTCGTAGTCGTATTCCTCCGGGTTTTCGGGTTCCGGAGGGGTTTGAACGTCTAGTCCTATTGCCATGGTGAATCACCACTAGTTTCCGTGCGTCGGGCAGGGCGTGAGAGCAATCGCGATCCATCGACCGTAACGTAGGCCACATCCTCGCCGGCGCTGTCTGCGGCGTCCGATTGCTCGGTGCCCGCAGGTTGAGTGTCGGCCAGTTTGGACATGGTCCCCGACTCCTTCGGGAAGTCGGCGGCGTCATCTGTGATCGCGAACTCGAACGTCGAGCCCGACTTTGGCACCATCACGACCCGAGACTCGCCACCGTTCCGAATCTCGATAGAGAGGGTGTTCGCCGTCTCGATGACGACTCGGCCCTCGAGGCCCACTCGCGCGGCGTCGTCACTCTCGACGACTCGGACGAGGAGCCCGTTGAGTTCGTGTCGCGGCAGGGTCTCGGGTGTCAGTGCCATTGTTATCTTACTCCTCGTCTTCGAGGTCGCCTTCCTCGCGCTGGATCGTCTTGATCCGCGCGACGGTGGTGCCCAGTTCGCCGATACGACCTGGGTTCTCCGGTGCACCACCAGCTGCGAGAACGGACTTCTGGTTCAGCAGTTCCGTCTCGAGTTCCTCGAGTTCCTCTGCTCGTTCTGCGGCCGTCATGTCGCGGATCTCTTCGACGTGGAGAATCGCCATCAGGCGTCACCTCCCTCGTCTGCGTCTTCGGCGTCAGCTTCGGCCTCCTCGTCTTCCATCTCGGCGACGAGGTCTTCGGCTTCCGCTTCGACGTCTTCCTCGAGCTCGTCGAGATCCTCCTCGACGGGGGACTCGTCGGGAACGTCGACGGCTTCGTCCTCGGCCTCGACCTCCGCTTCGATGACCTCCTCGACGACGTCTTCGTCGAGGTCAGCCTCGGCATCCGTTTCGGCGTCGGCAGCTTCAGCGTCGGCGTCGGCGTCGGTTGCCTCGGCCGCTTCGGGTTCGCCCTCGAGGAGTTCCTCGACACCCTCGGCCTCGTTGGCCTCAACGGCGTCGGGGACGACTTCTTCGGGGTCCATGTCTTCGTAGACGGCGAAGTCGTCGGGCAGTTCGGCACCTGGCGGGATGATCTTGACGTCGACCCCGATCGTACCGAGTTTCATCACCGCGACGCCCTGGCCGTGGTCGACTACCTCTTCGGCGGGTTCGCCGTTGTGCTTGATGTAGCCACGGTTGAATTTCTCGACGCGCGATCGTGCGCCCGTGACCTTCCCGGAGAGGACGATCTCGGCGCCGAGTGCGCCGGCTTCCATGATCCGGTCGATCGTCGTGTGACCGGCTTTCCGGAAGTACCAGCCACGCTCGAGTGCGTTGGCCAGTCGGTCGGCGACGATGCGTGCGTTCAGGTCGGGTTCTTCGACCTCTTGCACGTCGATCTGTGGGTCCTCGAGGTTGAATTTGTCCTCGAGAGCCGTCGTTACCTTCCGGATGTTCTCGCCACCTTTGCCGATGACCATCCCGGGCTTTTCGGCCTTGAGGACGATCTGGGTTCCCATCGGCGTTTTGGCGACGTCCATGCCACCGTAGCCTGCGCGGCCGAGTTCTTCCTGGAAGAACTCGTCGATCTGTGACCGCTGGAGGCCGTTTTCGATGAACTGGTGTTCGTCAGCCATTAGTTATCTTCCTCGTCGTCCTCGGTTTCTTCGACCACGATTTCGACGTCCACTTGTGGCGTGTTCCAGGCGGATGCACGCCCCATTGCGCGGGGCTTGCGGCCGACCGATTCGCCAACTTTGTGGGCGGCGACGTGGGCGATCTCCATCGATGCGCCGTCGAAGCCCTGGTGGTCCGCGTTGGACTCGACGTTCTCGAGCAAGTCGAGGAACGCTTCCGAGACCTTCTCGGGGTATTTGCCGGCGTCCCAGCCCTCAACGTCGGAGCGGTGACCCGCGCCGGTGTTGTGGGACTTGAACGGGACCGACTGCTTCTGGTCGATTACGTCCTGGAGGTACGCCTGAGCGTTTTCGACGGATCGGCCCTTCAGTTCGCGGGCGACCTCTTTGCTGTGCTTGTGGCTCATGTGACGCTCCCGAAGCATCGCTTTCGCGGTCGCGTCCGGGTCCGCGTCGACTGAGTAGTTGATTCCCATACGGTGATCACTTCAGTGGGACGAACTTCGAGGATCGAGTCGCACCGATACCGGCCTGTCCGTGTTCGACGGATGTCCGGGTCAGCTGGAACTCGCCGAGATAGTGTCCGATCATCTCGGGTTCGACGCGGACGCGCTCGAACGACTGTCCGTTGTAGACCTCGAAGGTCAGGTCAACGAACTCCGGCAGGATCGGCATATCCCGCAGGTGCGTTCGAATCGGCGCGTTCGCCGTCTCTTCCTCGCCTTTCTCGCGGGCCTTCTCGAGTAGCTTCTGCTTCTCGACGGAGAGACCGCGTTTGATACTTCGCCGCTTGCGTGCGGGGAGCAGTTCTGCAACTTCTTCGAGCTCCATTGCCTGCAGCTCGTCGAGCGTGTGGCCGCGGTAAGTAAACTCACCTTCACGGCCGGTTCGGTACTCCTGACTCATTTGTTTCCACCTCGACCGGTGCGTCGGGACGAGATGTCACCGACCTTCCGTCCCGGCGGGGCGTCCCGCGAGACGGACTTGGGTTTGCCGGGGTGCTGGCGGCCACCGCCACCGAACGGGTGGTCGACGGCGTTCATCGCGACACCACGGACGCGAGGGTATTTTGTACCCCGTGCCTTCATCTTGTGATACTTGTTCCCGGCCTTGACGAACGGTTTCTCCGTTCGGCCACCACCAGCGACGACGCCGATGGTTGCACGGCACTGCGGATCGAGGCGCTTGACCTCGCCACTTGGGAGCTGGATGACCGCTGCGTTGCGGTCGTGGGTGATCAGGTCAGCGTTGGTCCCCGAGGCGCGAGCGAATCGACCGCCGTCGCCCTGGTTCGCCTCGACGTTACAGACCGGAACCCCTTCGGGGATCTCCGCAAGCGGGAGCGTGTTGCCGGGCTTGATCTCCGCCGAGACACCGACCTGAATCTCCTCACCGACAGCGATGCCTTCGGGCACGAGGATGAGTCGCTGGTCGCCATCCTCGAACTCGACGGCGGCGATCGGTGCCGAGCGAGCGGGGTCGTGTTCGATATCCACGACCGTCCCGCGAACGACGTCGTCGTCTTCTTCCTTTTTGTGGTCGAGTTTCGCCTTGTAGCGATGGGACGGGGCACGGAACGTCGATGTCCCGCGTCCGCGTCGTTGTCCTTGAATGCGTCGTCCCATTCTTAGAACACCCCGATCCGGGAGGCGACTTCCTGAGCGTCGTCGTCCTCGGCCAGTTTGATCGTCGCTTTCTTCTTGCCTTTCATCGTTACCTGCGTGTTGACGTTAGTGACCGAGATGTCGAAGCGAGCTTCGACTTCGTCGCGAATCTCGGGTTTGGTGGCGTCGGGGTTGACGACGAACTGGAGCTTGTTCTCGTAGTCCATGTCGTTCATCGCCTTCTCCGTGACCAGTGGGTGCTCGATGATCGAGCTCATCGGTCTGCCACCTCCTCGAGTGCGCTTTCGGTCCAGACGGTCAGTCGACCCGGCTGTGCGCCGGGTGCGAGTGCCTCTGCGTTGACCTCCGCAGCCGTCGTGACGTCGGCACCAGCGAGGTTCCGGGCCGCACGAGAGAGGCCGGACTCACTCGAGGTGACGAAGAGGATCGACGTCGGCGTCTTGTACTTCCGGCCACGGGCTTTCCCCTGTCCGGATCGGACGCTTCGACCCTCGTCGGCGCGTTCGATGTCGGCCTCGAGACCGGCGGCCTCGAGGAACGAGACGACTTCCTTCGTCTTCTGAAGGTCCTCGAACTCGTCGTCGACGACGACTGGGAGCTCGGCGTCTGCGTCGAACTCGTGGCCACGGTCGGCGACGAGTTCGGCGTCCGTCGTCGCCGCGATGGCGCTGCGGACGGCCAGTTTCTTTTCTTTCGTGTTGATCGATTCGGACTGGTCTTTCTCGGCCTTTGGCGGGTGGGCCTTGCGTCCTTTGACAGCCTGGGGAACGCGTCGAGCGCGTCCGTCCTGGCGTGGGACGTGGGCCATGCCGCGGCCGCTACCGAACGATTCGGCTGGCGTGCGCTTGCCAGCGAACTCGTCGGCACCGTAGTCCTGCTTTCGGTTTGCCTGGGCGACACGAACGGCGCGGGCGATCAGGTCCGGGCGGTACGTCGTCTCGAAGACCGCCGGGAGCGTAACCGAGCCCGCGTCGTTGCCGTCCAGGTCGCGTACTGTTGCTTCCATGTGTTATCCCTGGTTGGATGCGGTGGAGACGTAGCGCACCTCGGGATCGAGGCGCGGCTGGTCTCCGGGTCGGATCGCCGGGCGGAAGCGTACGAGACGCTTGTTCGGCCCGGGGAGCGAGCCCTTGATCAGCGCGTGCGGTCCATCGACTTCGCCGTAGTTGACGAAGCCACCGTCGACCGTCGCGTCTGCGCCGTCGCCGATGTCGACGAGGCGCTTGTTCAGTTCCGTCCGCTGGTGGTAGCCGGTCTGTCCCTGCTGGGGGACCGTCGAGCGGACACGCGATGGGTTCCAGGGGCCGAGGTTGCCAATGCGGCGACGCCAGCCCTGCCGGGCGTGTTTGCCCTTACGCTTCTGGACGCCCCATCGCTTGACGGGGCCTTGCGTCCCTTTCCCTTTCGTGACGCCGCTTGCGTCGACGTACTCGCCGGCGCGGAACATGTCGTTCATGACGTGTTCGCCACCGTCCTCGACGGTTTCGAGGGCGAAGTCGAGGCGCTCTTCGAGAGAGCCGCCGCCGACGCGCGTTTCCATCACGTCCGGTTTCTTTTTCGGCATCGAGGGAATCTCCCCCGGTACCGTGTGGGTGATGACGCGGACGTCGTCGATGCGTCCTTCCTCGAGGTAGCCACGGAGCTCGTCCGCGGCAGCATCGACGTCGTAATCGTCACCGGGAAGGTCCAGCACACGGTCGAGTTCGGGAGCGAACTCGTCGGTCCAGACCTCAGTTAGCGGCTTCATACCATACGGTGTGTCTTCGTACGCTCGCAGAGCAACGGCGCGCATTGGCGGCGTCTCCACGATCGTCACGGGAACGGTCTCTTCCATTCCCTCGGTCGGCGAGTTCGCTTTGTCGTCGACCATGACAACGTGGGTCATGCCGGCCTTGTAGCCCGCGAAACCCTGGAGCGTCGGCTGTCCGTCGTCGTCCGGCCACGAGTTAAAACGTGGGACCTCGCTGGTCGCACGCTGTCGTGGGCCGAACCCGAGTGAGCCTTTGCGTGGTGCGTTTGGTTGTGGCATTCTATCACTCTTGCAGTGAGAGGGGTGCGAGGGTCGCGAACAGAGCCTCTTCCGTTCGCACGACCTTGCTCCCCTGATTCGGAACCGTATTTAGCCAGAGGTCGAACCCCGGATCGGCTGTGGGTTCGACTCCGTCATCGGTTGTGTCGTCCCCGGTGGACGATTCGGCCGCGTCGCCTTGTCCCGACGACGCGTTGACAACCGATGCCTCGATTCCGAGGATATCCGGCAGCCCTCTCTCGGGCGCACCGAACGCGACGGTTAGCCCGTCACGATCGATGCGTCCGGCCAGCGTCCCGAGCCGCCCGACGGTGAGTTCCTCACCGAATCGAGAGGCTGCGATGCAGACGCCGGCGTCCTCACGGCCGAGAGCTGCGGAAAGGTCCGTCCGCTCGACTGACAGCCCCGGAAGGGGCCTGTCCTCGAGTTTCGCTCGGACCGGTCGTCGCGAAGAGATCCTGACGGTCACGCGCTCCCCCTCGTCGACCTCCATTTTCGGAGGAACGTTGAGGGAGATCGGGTGTTGCAAGCCGCAATTGACCCGGACGCGCCCTTCAGGTCCGACCTCGGTCACGATTCCTTGTCTTGACGACCCCGAACCGGTAGATTCGGAGCCGGTCTGTGACATGGCGCGGAGCGGTGGCAAGACGCCCGCATACTCCAGTTCGTCCCGCATCCCCCACGCCTCGTTTCGGAGGTATGGTGGCGTTGCGGCGTACCGCAAGACGGTGCTTACGAACCCGCCGTCGAATCTGCCTGTTTCGCCTTCCCGATCCGGGTAGACGACCAGGCGATCAGCCCGGAAGATCGTCGCCGCGCGGGCGACGTATCCGAGTTTGCGAGTTGCCTCGCGTTTGTCCTCGGCTTCACGGGTGAGCGACGACGGGACGAGTATGCTGACGGTCATGCCGAAACGCTTCGGCGCCGCGTCACTAGACTGTAGCGATGTGTTGCCGATACCATCGTAAAAGGATAGCGGATTCGATTCCGGCTGTGAACGCCTCACACGTGAGAATTCGGGGCATACAGGTCGTCCAGAATGACGATCCAATGCCGTGACTGGTAAGCCAGCTAGGGTAGTGTATTGCACGTGCGCGAACGAGTGGCCGAGACTCGTGCGGTAGCTACGTGGTACGTCGTGAACACCCACGCTGCTTCCGGTTCGCAACGCTTATACATCCCTCCCGATGTAGATGTAAGTGCGCAACAGGGCGCTGGTAGTGTAGTGGTATCACGTGACCTTGCCATGGTCACAACCTGGGTTCAAATCCCAGCCAGCGCACTTCTGCCGCGAACAAGTCCGTGAGCGGCAGAAATCGGATCTGGATTTGAAGTATGCCGAGGTTCTGTGAGCGAAGCGGGCAGGTTCTCGGAAGTAGTTCAAATCCCAGCCAGCGCACTTCTCTGAACTCAATCCCACGAGCGACCGCGAATGGCGTGTCGCGAGTACGCGATGAATTCAGGAATGCAAACTTGGATTTGAAGCATACTGAGGTTCTGCGAGCGCAGCGAACAGGTTCTCAGGAGCGGTTCAAATCCCAGCCAGCGCATTTCTGTCGCGAACAAGTCCGTGAGGATCGACTGAGTCTCGAGTCTCACGCCTCGAGGACGATCGCAGTGGGACGAGCTGTGATCAGTGTTGACGAGGTACAAGCTGACAATCAGCATTGAGAGGAGTCGCTGAAGCTCAATGCATACCGCATCGCATGAGAGATCTGAAAATCATTGCCGGTGGCCACGGTCGCCGACCGGAGTCAGGGTGTGCGGTTTCCGTTTCGACATTTATAAGTGTGCGTAGCAACTCAGTTCAATTGCACTCGTAACCGAGTGGGTACGCGCTGGTAGTGTAGTGGTATCACGTGACCTTGCCATGGTCACAACCTGGGTTCAAATCCCAGCCAGCGCATTTCTGCCGCGAACAAGTCCGTGAGCGACAGGATTCGATCTGGATTTGAATCTGACTAGTCGCACACAGCGTAGCGAGCACGCTCACGAGCAAAGCAGGTGTGACCGTTTTCAAGACAGTCAAGTCTCGGCCAGCGCAGTAGACAGGCACTCATTCGAGAGCACAGGCAAAATGTATGGCTGCAACAAACCCTTCCCGTAACGTTCAGCGAACGGAGATAATCGCTGTCTTTGAACTATTCGACGATACTACCGTCATATTCGTTTACGAATACCGCCTGCGATTGGCTTTTATACTACGGGAAACTACGGATCGGTAGACGATTGACCCCGCTGACTGCCTATGGAAACTGAATTTTCATCCACCGACGACGCAGACGACGTTCAGTACGATCAAACGAACGATCGCTACGTCTTCCACCACGATATCGACGGTACCGCGACGATTACGACCACGATCGTCCACGCGCTCGCGTCGATCGCAGACACCGACGTCTCACAGGGCGAGTTCTCACTGTACGACAGCGTCGACCCGGATGCACTCGATCGACTCTTCAGAACGAAGGCAGACGGTACCGAACGTACGGGCGGCCACGTCGCCTTTACCGCCCTCGAGTACGAGGTGTACGTCTACGCGAACGGCGACGTCATCATCTACCCACCGACGGACTCGAGTCAGTCACCTCGAACGCACTGATCGGGTGTCCACGTCGTCGGGAGCGTAATCGTCTCGTTTTTCAGCCCCACGAGTCACGACGCCGCGAGCCTCGCTGTTCGCGCTGTTTGGTGTCCCGTTGCGGGGAAACAAGGGTCGGATTTAGGGGCTGTCCCGTCCTCAGTACGAGCCATGACAGTCGTTGCACTACTGAGCGTGGCACCAGTAATCGAGGGGAGTATGTCCGGCGAAGTCGCAAAAGCCGTCGATGCACTCGAGGCATACGACGTCGCCTACGAGACGAATCCGATGGGGACGGTGATCGAGACCGATGACATCGGTGAACTGTTCGCGGCCGCACAGGCGGCCCACGAGGCGGTCGACGGCGACCGTGTGAGCACTGTATTGAAGATCGATGATAAGCGATCGCAAGCGACGACTGCGGCGGAAAAAGTCGACGCCGTCGAGGAGCACCTCGGTCGGCCACCGACCAGCCACGGGGAGTAACGAGCACGACGAGCTGGTTGTCGATCAGAATGGGAGCGGTATCCCACTGGTAGAAGACTCCAGTCGAGGGAGACACTGAGAACAGAACACTCACTTTCCTCGAGTCGACACGGTTGTGTATGGAACAGACAACACTCGAGGTAACCGGGATGGCATGTGACGGCTGTGAGGCGAACGTGACCGAGGCGCTCGAGGCGCTCGACGGCGTCGACTCGGTGACGGCGGACCACGAGGTGGGCGAGGTGTGCATCGAACACGACGAGGCGACGGTTGATGAGACCGCGATCAGCGGAACGATCGAAGACGCGGGCTACGACGTGGCGGCCTGACGGTCGCAGTCGACACGCGAAGACGACAGCGACTGCAGACTCGAACTGACAAACTGTTTTAGGTCGGAGGGTGAATCCTCCGCTATGGAAAGTCTCAATCGGATGGCGATCGAGTTGGTCGACGAAGCTCTCGAGTACGCCGAGGAGTTGAACATCGGCGGCTACGATCTCGAAAACGAGGCGACAGTACTCGACTTCGGTCTCGAATTCGCCGGCGGGATCGAAGCGGGGCTGTTGTTGACGGAGATTCAGACGGCAGGGATGGCGACGCCGAGTCACGACCTCGGCGAACTCGGCGGTGCGCCGATCCCGTACGTCGAACTCTCGACGGACCAACCGGCGCTCTCGCTGCTTTGTTCGCAAAAGGCGGGCTGGGAGCTGACGACCGAGGATTTCGAGGGACTCGGCAGCGGCCCTGCACGGGCATTGGTTGCCGAAGAATCGGAATTTCGCCGCGTCGGCTACACGGACGCGTTCGATCTGACGGCGCTGGCCGTCGAAACCGAACAGGAGCCGACCGAAGCCGCCGCCGAACAGGTCGCCGAACTTGCAGAAGTCGAGACCAGCAGCGTCTTTTTGCTGGCGTACCCGACCGCGAGCCACGTTGGGTCCATTACGAACGCGGCTCGCACGGCCGAACTCGCGACGTTCCGTCTCTCAGAGCTTGGCTACGATCCGCTGGATATCGTGTCCGCAACGGGCCGGGCACCGGTCGCGCCCGTCGCTGGCGACGAGCAGACTGCAATCGCCCGCACGAACGATGCGATCGCCTACGGCGGCACGGCACACCTGACGGTCCGTGAGGACGCAGATATCTTCGAGTCGGTGCCGTCGACGGCCGCCGAGGGCCACGGCCGTCCGTTCGGGGAAATCTTCGACGACCTCGAGTGGGACTTTACGGAGGTTCCGTCGGATCTCTTCGCGCCCGCAAAGGTAACGATCGACGTTATCGGCGGCCCGACGTACGTCTACGGCGAGACGGACGAACAGCTCCTCGTCGAGTCGTTCGACCTGTAAGAAATCGACCGGGCCGGCTCGCGAGCGCTACTCGATCGGATGGACGTCGGTCACCGTCCCGACACCCTTGCTGCGGCCCTCGCGGAAGACGAACTTCTGGCCTTCCTCGACGAGGTACGGACGGAACTTGAACCGGACCGTGGTTTCGCCGGTATCGCCCGGCAGAAGACGGCCGTTTTCGGGGGTGAAGGACGCAGCCTCACCGATCGTCTCGAGGTGGACGACGGGTTCGTACCCCTCGCCGATACGGGTGGGGTGGTTGAGCACCATGACTTCGGCCTCGAACTCCCGGACCGGATCGGGATCCGCATCACGCGGCAAGAGGACCATCCCGCGTTCGATGGCGGTTTCTTTGACGCCCTTGAGCGCGATCCCGACGATTCGACCCGCCTGGGCCTTGTCGACGCGGTGGTAGTGCATCTCGATCGACCGAACTTCGACCTCTTGGAATCGGCCGTCGGGCATTGGACCGAGCAGGAGTTCGTCGCCAGCTTCGACCTCGCCGGACATCACCGTCCCCGAAGCGACCGCGCCGACGCCGGTGACCGAGTAGCTCCGGTCGACGTACATCCGGAACTCGCCGGTGTCCTGAGAAGTCTTTGGCAGGCGATCGAACAGTTCATCGAGCGTCTCGAGGCCGTCCATCGTGATCGCGCTCGTTTCGACGATCGGGACGACGCGCTCGCTGACCTCCTCGACGGCGGCGTCGACGCCGTGGCGAGCGACCCGCAACGGCGACTTGTCGACCTCGCGGAGGAGTCGCTCGACCTCGCGTTCGACCTCCTCGACTCGTTCGTCGGAGACTGCGTCGGTTTTTGTGATCGCGACGATCGTCGGAAGGTCGGTGGCGAGTAAGACACCGAGGTGTTCGCGAGTCGTCCGTGTCGGCCCGTCGTCGGCGGCGACGACGAGCAGGCCGTAGTCGAGTTTCTGGCCGACGAGCCCGCGGATAGTCGTCCGGAGCCACGGCTCGTGGCCGACGGTGTCGACAAACGAGACGAGTCGATCGGCTTCTTCGACGACTGCCGCCCGATCCGCCTTACGGTTCGGGTTTCGGACCCGGATCGGACCGTCATCGTCGAAGCCGTAGACGGCATAGGAAAGGTCTGCCGAGAGTCCGCGTTCGACCTCGTGGGGCTGGACGTCGAGGAAGCTGCGCGTCGCGCCGTCGCCGTCGTCGGGCGTGCCGGTCACGAGCGAGCCGACGAGCGTACTCTTGCCGTGGTCGACGTGGCCCGCCGTGCCGACGACGACGTGTTCATCGTCCGTCTCGAGGACGCCCCCCTCTTGAATCATCGCGATGCCGACGAGCCCACGCCCGGATGACTCCGACGTCCGGTCTGCTTCTGACTCGGCAGCGTCCGAAACCCCGTTGATCCCCCACGTCTGGACGTCGTCGATGTGGGCGTCGGCCTCTTCGGCGAGCAAGGAGAGGACGTCCATCGTCTCGGAGAACGTATCCGGATCGATCCCGGCGAGACCACCGTCGTCCGTGACGCCGACAACGTACGTCGCCTCGCCATCGCCGGAAAGCAGTCGGTGGCGCAGTTGTGCGGCCAGACTTTCCCGTCGTCCACCCTCGAGGTGGACGTCACGTGAGAGTCGCTCCTTGAATTCGACGTTGCCACCGTCCTGTTCGCCACGGTCCAGGGCTCGCTTGAGAAGAGCCCGGTCACGGCTCATACTCCTCGGTAGTGGCTCACATGTCAAAAGCCTTCCCGTGGGTTGGGAACGTAGAACACAGTAGCGGTGACGATTTCGGAACCGAGTCCTCCCGCACGGCCGTCGGACGCAAAGACCACGACGACGCAGTTCCGGCCCCGGTTTCAAGAGACTCGAGCCCCTACTACGAGCATGAGCGTCAGCGGTCTCTGTCAGATCTGTGAGTTACAGCCCGCCGAAGAGCAGTGTCCGAACTGCGGTGCGCTCGTGTGTTCGACCCACTACAACGAAGACAGGGGATTGTGTGCCGACTGCGTCGCGCAGGCGGACCCGGGTCGGCAGTCGGACGACGTGGATATCAATCGGCTCTGACCGTGACGTCCATTCGTGATCTGCTGGGCGAGTCGCTCGCTATCGGCGAGCGGTTTCGGCTCACGCTCGAGGAACGCGACGGCCAACTCGTCGCCGACCATCCGAACGACGCAAGCCCGATGGATATCACTGTCGTCGAAGGTCTCGACCTGCTTGAAGAGCGACCGCCGACCGAACCCGTCGAGATTGAACTCTGCGATCGCGTCGTCGACGGCCGGATCGCGGGTCGCGTCGTTGGGGCGGGCCCCGAATAAACCGACTAATACGGATACGCCTGTCCATCCATATGAGAGCGGAAACGAAGGTCGTCCTCGGAATGCTGGTTGGCGCGGCACTACTTACACTCATCGTGAGCATTCGATTCAGCTCGTTCGGCTGAGACGCAAGACAGATTCCGTTTATATTCGGTACTGGTTCAGCCGTTTCTTCAGGCGCTTTGCGGCCTGGCCGCTGGCCTGTGCGAACTGGTCGCTCCGATCCTCGCCCGCGAAGATGATCCCGCGCGAGGAGTTGACCAGCCCGACACCGTCTGCGAGGCCGTATTCGACTGCGGCTTCGGCATCACCGCCCTGTGCGCCGACGCCGGGAACGAGGAAGGGCAAGTCGGGCACCTGCTCGCGGAGCTGCTCGAGTTCTTCGGGTTTCGTCGCACCGACGACGAGGCCGACGTTGTCGTTGTCGTTCCAGAGATCCGCCAGCGCCGCGACCCGCTCGTAGACGGGTTCGCCGGTCTCGAGTTCGAGATCCTGGAGGTCCGCACCGCCGGGATTCGAGGTCCGACAGAGGATGAAGACGCCCGATTCCTCGTCCTCGAGAAACGGCTGCAGCGAGTCCCGGCCCATGTAGGGGTTGACGGTGATCGCGTCGGCGGTCTCGAGCATCGCGGCGTACTGGCGGGTCGTGTTCCCGATATCGGCTCGTTTCGCGTCGAGTAAGACGGGGACGTCCTTGCCGTGGGCGTAGGCGATCGTTTCCTCGAGCGCCCGCCAGCCGTCGGGGTCCTCGTAGAACGCGGCGTTCGGTTTGTAGACGGCCGCGTGTTCGTGGGTGGCATCGATGATCCGGCGATTAAACGCCCACCGCGGGAGGTCGTGGTCCTGAAGATGGTCGGGAATGCGCGATGGATCGGGATCGAGGCCGACGCTGACGACGCTGTCGACCGTCCGAATGCGGTCGTGCAGCCGATCGAAGAAGTTCATGCGAGCGAGTGGCGTCCCGACGGTCGAAAAGGTTGCTATACTGTCGGCCGACCACCACTGGTCGCGTACCTGTCGTGGAGAGTCTCACCTCTTTCGAGAGGGGAGCCGCGTGAACACAAGTGTCATACTCGAGCACTCGAAAATGAATTCGGCGCACAGCCAACCGAAGACGAGTGAATTCGGCGACTTCGACTCGAGCAGTCGTGGGTCCGATTGACTCCCCCTCCAAATACTTTAGACAGTAACTACTTCGCGAATATAGTCGAAGCCTACTGCATGGCTACTCGAACTAACGGCAAATCTCCCTCGCCGTTCGACCGAATCCGGGAGCGGCTCCGTTCGGCGCTGGTTACTGGCGGCGAAACGACAACGGATGACGCGGTCGTCGATGAGGAGGAGGAGCCGACCGAGGCGTCGGTCGCATCCGGGAACCTCTTTCAGTGCTCGACGTGTGGCACGGTCTATATCGCCGCAGAGAAACACGTCTGTTCGAACTGTGACGTCCCCGTCGAGAAAGTACAAGCAACGCTTCGATCGGCCGCTAACCGTCCTTCCCGGAACGACTGAACCGAGTTTTCGACCGACTGGCAGGCTGTTGGCGTCTGTACTGTTGGTGTGCGATCAGATGTGCGGACAGTCGACAGTCAGGTTTCGAGTATCTCGATCAGGTTCGACTCCGGATCGCGCAGAAACAGGATCGACGTGCCGCTTTCGGTGGTCTGGGGCTCACTGATCGTCGAAACGTCTTCGGGTAAGGCGTCATAGAAGGCCTCGAGGTCGTCCACCGAGAGCCCGACGTGGGTCGCCCCGGGCTGGTTGAGACCAGCGGCCGGCGACCCCCGCGCTTGCGGGTCGTACTCGATGAGTTCGATTCGACAGCCGTCCGCGTCGAGATGGGCGAACTCGCCGCGTGCGTCCTCGACGCCGACGCCCGCCGAAAAGGCCTCGCCACCGACACTGAATCGGGTGAGAACTTCGAGTCCAAGGACGTCCCGATAGAACGGGAGGGTTTCCTCGAGGTCGCTGACGGTGATACCGACGTGGTGGGCGCTTGGCTCGGAATCTGTCATGGCGAGTGGTCGGGCGAGCAGCCACGAAAAACGTTCGACTCCGCTCGAGGCCGGTTCAGCCCTTACACGGGAGTGAGGTGTGGGTACATCACACATAGTTATCGTCTCGGGGATCAACGATCCGATATGACTCGCGTTGCACTCATCGCCCACGACGAAAAGAAGCCGGACCTCATCGAGTTTGCACAGGCACACGAAACGCAGTTGGGTGCGTACGACCTGATCGCAACTGGAACGACCGGCAAACGCCTGATAGAGGCAACCGACCTCGAGATCGAACGCAAGGAGTCGGGACCACTCGGCGGTGACCTGATGATCGGCTCGGAGGTCGCAGCGGGGAAACTCGACGGGATCGTCTTCCTCCGGGATCCGCTACGCGCCCAGCCTCACGAGCCGGATATCTCCGCGCTGTTGCGGATCTGTGATGTCCACGACACGGCACTGGCAACAAACCTCGCCTCCGCGACGTTTCTGATCGAGGGGTTGGCCGACTGAGAGGGATTCTCGTCGACGGTCATCGATGTGCGGCACGGAAACCGAGCCACGGAAACTGCACGTCTAGATAGCGACACCCGGCTGGCTACGAGAATCCCTCTGAACGTCACTGCACATCCGATCGCACGACGGCAGTGCGAGCAGTGTGTATACGGACTGCTGTCGTCACTGACCGCCAATCACCGACCTCGACTGGTGATCGGCGGGAAATCGGTACAGCGGTCGGACAACAGCCAGTGAATGCCCGGGATGAACGGAGTTCAGAGCGGTTCTGTGTGTCATGCCATTTATTAGCCGTGCCTCCAGTCTTTTAGCTATGACAATCTATGAGAGCGACCTCCCCGGCGTCGGGAAAAAGTTCGAGGTCGAACTCGAGGACGGGGAACGACTCGTCATCGTGACGCACAATACAGGAAAACGGGAAGTCTACTTAAAATCGGACCCGGACGCCGACAGCGAGAAGCTGTTCGAAGCGTCCGATCGACTCGCCCGGAAAATCGGCACGATCCTCGAGGGGGCGTACTTCCAGCCGGTACAGACCGATCGAGTGGAGACGATGCTCGCCGACAATACGTTCATCGAGTGGTATGCCGTCACGGATGATGCAGAGATTGCCGGCCAGAGCATCGGCGACGCACGCATTCGTGAGCGCGTCGGCGTCTCGATTATCGCCGTCCAGCGCGACGGCGAACTGATCACGCCGCCGACGCCGGAGACCATCATGAAATCGGGAGATACACTCGTCGTCGTCGGCGAACGCGACGATTGTATCGAGTTCGAAGCGCTGCTTGGAGACGAGGCGTGACCGATCGATGACAGCGTTGCTGGAGGTGACCGAGAGTGGCAGCTGAATCGACCGCACTGATCGATATCGGCGTCCTCTTCGCCGCTGTTGCCCTTGCCGGATTGCTCGCGAACCGAATCAACCAGTCGGTGATCCCGTTTTACATCGTCATCGGTATGCTCCTCGGTGAGTACGTCCTCGGGACGATCGACTTCCCGGCGCTGCTTGGGACAGCGGCCATCCCACACGGCAGCGAGCTCGCGCTCATCGAGACCGACTTTATTTACGTCGGTGCCGAGCTGGGGATCGTCCTCCTGTTGTTCTTCCTCGGCCTCGAGTTCAATCTCGATCGGCTCATCGCGGCCAAAGAGCAGATCGGGAAGGCAGGGACCATCGACCTCGTGGTCAACTTCGGAGCCGGGCTGGTCTTTGGCTACGTTCTCTTCGGCTCGTTCCTCCCGGCCTTTCTCACCGCAGGGATCGTCTACATCTCCTCGAGTGCGATCATCACGAAGTCGTTGATCGATCTGGGTTGGATCGCCAACGACGAGTCGAATCCGATGCTTGGGACACTGGTCTACGAGGATTTGTTTATCGCGGTTTATCTGGCGATCGCGTCGGCGCTCGTCCTCGGCGGCGGTGACGTTGGCGAGGCGCTGGGAGAGATCGGGATCGCGGTCGGCTTCATTATCGTGTTGCTCCTGTTGGTCTATTTGGGGACGGCGTGGTTCCAGCGCAGTCTGGAAACCGACTCCAACGAGTTCGTCGTTCTGCGGGCACTCGGTATTACAGTCCTCGTTTCGGGGGCCGCACTCTCACTTGGGGTCAGTGAAGCCGTGGCCGCGTTCTTCGTGGGAATGGCTTTTTCCTCGACGGATCACGTCCACGACCTGGAAAACCTGCTCGAGCCGCTTCGTGATACCTTTGCGGCCGTGTTCTTCTTTTGGATTGGTCTCATCACCGATCCGGCCCTGTTTCTCGACGTGGTGTGGCTCATCGCGGCCGCCGTTCTGCTGACGACTCCGACGAAACTGATCAGTGGCTATCTCGGCGGCCGGATCTACGACCTTGACGAACGCCGGTCGCTCCGGGTTGGACTTGGGATGGTCACCCGCGGCGAGTTCTCGCTGATTATTGCGAGTATCGCACTCGCCGGGGCCGGCATCGGGCTCGCCGAAGGCGTCGCGGACGATATTTACGCCTTCGCCGTCGGCTACGTCCTGTTCATGAGCATCCTCGGGACCACGCTCATGCAGTACTCGAGCGCGATTGAGTCCACCGTCGTCCCGCTGCTCGAGCGCGACAGCGAGCCGTCGGCCCAGCCAAGCGACGACTGAGACGGACTGCTGTAACGTTTTCCCGGCGCGACTGCAAGACGACTCTCGGTCGTACCGACCCTGACTGACAGAAGTCCGTCCGACGGGCACCCGTCACCCGTGCAATTTTTGAGCCGGCTTTCGGGAAGGTTTTGACGCCGTCGAAAAGGGATAGCTTCAACCGTCTCGAGCCCCCCGTGAACGATATGCCACGGGCGGTCGTCTTCGACCTCGATTACACGCTTGCCGTGCCCACACGGGACCGAACCACGATTCTCCAGGAGGCAGCCGCCACCGCCGGTGCGCCGACGCTGACACGCGAGGCGTATCTCGAGGCCCACCGGCGCAATCTCACCCGCGAGACGCGAGAACCCATTTTCGCCGACTTACTCGAGGGGCGGGAGACCGATGTCGATCCGGCCGCCGTCGCCGACGCCTACCGTCGGACGATCGCCGAGACGCTCGAGCCGTTACCCGGCGTCGAAGCCATGCTCGAGGACCTCAAAGGAGAGTACCGCGTCGGGCTGCTCACCAACGGCCCCGTCCGCGCCCAGCGCGACAAACTCGCGACGCTCGGCTGGGAACGGGCGTTCGACGCCGCGCTCGTGACCGGCGAACTCGAGGCCGGCAAACCCGACCACCGTGCGTTCGACGCGATCGTCGGCGAACTGGACGTCGACCACGACGAGACCGTCTACGTCGGCGACGAAGTCGAGGCGGACATCCACGGCGCAACGAACGCCGGCCTCGAGGCCGTCCAGGTGCTCCTCGAGGACGGTCCCGACCCCGATCCGCGGGCCACCGCCCACGTCGAGCAGGCGACTGTCGGAACGGCAGTCCCGGACGTCGTTGCTGAACTGAACGGTCTGTAGCGTCTCACTCCGTGTTCGAGGCCGCTGACTACTCGCTCGAGTCGCTCGAGTCCGTCTGAACCGATCGACAGACAGCCTGTACCACGTCCGTCCCGCGTTTGACGCCCGCGCCGTGTTCGATGAAGACGAGCGTTCGGGGTGGCTCGGTTGCTTTCGGTCGCACGCGCAAGTCACACTCGTCGGCTGTCTCGGCTGCGACGTCCTGTCCGGCCTCGAACTCGAGGCGGGCCCGGTCGTCGTGGACGAACACCCGTGCGATTCGCTCGTCGGAAAACGTGACGTCGTATGCGCGCTCGCCCTCGACCGTCGGCTCGACGTCGCGGTCGGCGTTGGTGACGCGAACCGATTCGAGTATCCCGTCCGATCGGCCGTCGAGTTCAGAGGCAAGCAGTTCGGCGATCCGGCGGCCGTCGGTGATCCGTTCCTCGACCATACGCGTGGTCGGGCGGCGAGAAACTAACGCCCTTCGGCTTGCCCGTCATCGAAAAGCGTCGAGCGCGCGACGGGGAGCAGGTCGGCGACATCGACGCCCTCGCGTCGGGCGTAGACGACGGCGGCGACCTCGATCGTCAATCCGAGTTCCTGTTGCAGCGTGTTGATCGCGCCGACGGCTTCGTGTTTCTCGACGCCCTCGGCGACGAGCGTGTCGAGGACGCGTTCGAACGCGGAGCGTTCCTGCAGGATGTCTTCGTCGGGGACGAACTCCTCGGGGACCGTCACCTCGGCGGTATCGAACGTGACCTCGAGGCCGCCGTCGACCCGCTCGAGGAGCCCCTCCTGTGTCGCGATGTCGAGCAGACGTTTGGACTGGTCGGGCGAAAACCAGTCACGATCGAGCGAGAGTGCAACGACGAACTCGTTTTCCTGCAGGCGCTGGGTCCCGTTCTGGATGAACGGCGCAGCGACGGCGACGCGAAGGCTCATCGAATGTGCATCACCGGAACGACAAAATAACGGTGGCGGTTCGACTCGAGTGAGAGTTCCGCAAAAATCGAACCAGTGTGTTCGTTAGTCCGAGGCGCGGCCGCCGCCGGCGTTGCGGTTGGCTCGGGATGGTGGCGGGAACTGGCCCGTGGCCGGCTCCGGTTTCTCCGGGAGGACACAGCGGTTGGGTTCCCGGTTGACGTGCTGGTAGCGGTCGGGTGTGTTCGCGAGCGGATGGGCGGGGTTCTGGTCGCTATCGATACGCGCGGCTCGGACCTCCCCGAAGCCGTTGAGTCGTGCTTGAATACCACGCCAGTGATAGCGTGTCGCAGTCGGGATGGAGACGGGACGCGGTGGCTTCCCGTCGGGGTGGTTCGTCGCGAGGATCGCGCTGTTGACGTTGCTGGCGAGTTCGTCGTGATCGATGAGCACACCGACGCGGGCGTCTCGTGGGACACGAGCGGCCAGGACGTCGAGTCCGAGATGCAGCGCCCGATACTCGGCGACGTTGTTGTCAGGCGGCGTATCCGTGGTCGCGACGCGGGCGACACGGGTGCCGTCGCGTGTTTCAATGACAGCGCCCAGCCCACCGCCTGACTCCCGAAACGACCCATCGGTAGCGACGTAGAAGTCACGATGATGGGTCCGTGGGGGGTGGGCGATGTGCGGTGTGGGCGACTCGTCGAACAGGTCCCGCAGTGCGGACCGGCCGTGAGCGGCCATACACATACTACGCTATGAGGATAACTTAAGTTTGTGGGCAGAATCAAATCTTGTGAATGACTAGCGTGCTATCTCCAATAGGATTTGAAATACACATTGTGCAAAATAAACTGATATTGTGGAAATCGTTGACATACATCAGCAATTATAAATAGGGCGTTCGCATCCGTCTTTAGTTAGGCGCAAAACCGAACGATAGCGGCGGCTTATCGGGGATTCTTTTCGGAAGGAATGAGGAGGTGTTAGCTGTGCACACCAAAACCTCCTCACACGATATTGAACGTCGTCTCACTAACTTCCTTCCATCTGAAGCGCTCGAAGACCACGCCGATGCCGTCGGCGTGGTCGAGCGTGACCGGAAGCTGCAGATTCCACCGCTCGTCTGGTCATTTGCGTTCGGCTTCGCCGGCGGCGCAAGCCGAACGCTC
>NZ_FTNR01000022.1 GCF_900156475.1 Natronorubrum thiooxidans | reverse complement strand
CCGACGACGCGGAACCGTTTCGTATCACGTGACTGCGTGCCCGCGTACTCTCTCCGGTCAAACTCGATCTCAACTTCGACGTCGATGTACTTGCGGCAGAGATCGTCCACGACGTCGAAGATTTTCTTCCCCTCCAAGGGAATGGCGCGGCCGCGCCATTCCCGTAATTCGTCGGTTACAACCGGGTTAGAGCTGCGTTTCAGTCGACTCACGAAGTAGCCGTCGTTCTCGTCGATCAACGCGAACCGCCGGTACTTGAAATAGGCCAGATCGAGGATCGCTAGCCGATCTTCGAGCCACGATCCTGTCTCGAACTGCGTACTGTCGTGTCTTTTCTCGTCTGTGACGCTGAACCGGTCGATCGTCTGCTCAGTGACGTTGTGGAGCAGGTGGAGCCGTGCTCCAGCCTGCTCCTCACGGCGACCTTCATACTCCTCAGCAAGCAACTCGTGGAGCCGGAGAACCGTTCCATCTGCGATCATCACGTCTCTGAATCGGTTGAACTCCTCTGAGACGGTGTGGGGGACAGCGACCTCGTCGAGCCCATACTCGACGAGGTCGCGGAGGTACTCTGCGAGAGTCGGCGTCAACCGCTGATAGAAGCCTCCTGCGGACAATGTCTTGTCTGCAGTCGAGTTGTAGCTCCGTCTGAAGCTGGCGAGCGTTCGGCTTGCGCCGCCGGCGAAGCCGAACGCAAATGACCAGACGAGCGGTGGAATCTGCAGCTTCCGATCGCGCTCGACCACGCCGACGGCATCGGCGTGGTCTTCGAGCGCTTCAGATGGAAGGAAGTTAGTGAGATGGCGTTCCACTTCGTGTGAGGAGGGGTTAGAGTGCACATCTTCCGCCTCCTCATTCCTTCCGAAAAGTAACTCCGATAAGCCGCCGCTATCGTGCGGTTTTGCGCCTAACTAAAGACGGATGGTGAATGATGTATGAACCACCACAAGGCCGACGATCTCCAGAATTGGCGGCATTACCTCTAACCGGTCAATGATCATCTCGCAGGTCTCATCGAGGAAAATCCGCAGTCCGTGGAGGGAGATCATCGCGTATTCGGCGAAACTGCCGCCGTCTTCCGGCGCGGCAGTTTCGGCCGGATCGTCGCAATAACTTTTCGCCAGCGACACCATTTCTTCAGTGAAGCGGGTAGTGACGTTCATCCAAACTGCCACTCACCCGCTTCAACTCCTTCGATTTACCGACTTATCCCGACGCCGTCTAGTGATTCAATGGAGCCTATCGGGCGGAAACTCTCGGTCTGCGCTGTGAAAGAGGCAGCGCTCGTCGTCGCCTCGAGCAGCGGGATGCGGACAGTGAGACGGCTTTGCAGGTGAGATCGGAACCGCGTCGTCAGGTTCCGGATCGCTGAGCGGCTGATACCGGTACGAACAGGTTGTTCGAAGTGGTGAAGGCATATGTCTGGCTCCCGTCGAAAGTGATGTCTCGAGTCCAATTATCTTCGAGACGTGACCGTGACGATACGCTGTCATTCGGAGCTAGAGATTTGACGTTTGTGGCACCTGTTGTTGCTGTTTACACTGTTCAGTTGAGCCAGTTTGAGAAGCGAGCAGACCGTTGAGTTGATTTGGACTAATGCTCGCAGACCTGCTCGTTCCTCAGACTGCGCTAACTAGACGGTGCCGAATACGCAGGGGTATATTGATTTAGATAATTACTTGGCTGGAAATCTCGTTGAGAAGTCCTAACATTGATTTACACTTAATCAGATTTATCGATAATGCCTGACGGATGGATTTCTCCAGATGCTGAATCAGACGAGAAGGTGCGTATCGCCCGGATAGAAGAATTCGAAGAAGGCGTGGCGACGTTCGGGATATACGATGCACGACCCGAGCCAGGCGAGGACTTTGAGATGGATATTGTTATCGAGGCATATCAATACGAAGAGGAAGTCCCAGACGAGTATAGAGGCAGAACAATTTTCCGTGTTGTTCCACACGGAGACGGGGAGTTCAGCATATTCAGCACCGAGTATGCTTCCGGGAAGGTAGAGAGTGATCAGCATATACTCGGTCTTCAATTCGATCCAGAGCTCACTGAAATCTATGACGAATACGTTGAACAAGTGATTAGAGATGACAACACAGAGGAGTGATAAACGGTGGGATATTGTTCATATCGATGTCAAACAGGCGAGTGCTACGTGTATCAGTGACGGGGATAAGACGTATTTGATTGATGCTGACCGTGCAAGCCATGTAGACGATATCAAAAGTGAATTAGATGGTAATACAATCGACGCTGCATTCATTACCCACGGTCATAGTGATCATATAGCCGGTATGAAAAAACTGGTCAAATCTGACGATGTTGAAATTGACCGGTTATACGGCCCTAACGAGAACTTGTACGATTTGAGCCCAGGGGAGCCAGGAGAGCACCTTCAACAGGTGTATAGAGCTGCTGAAAATCGGACTACTGAGGTGAAGAGGGTCGATTCATTCGGGCAAGAAGGACCAGTCAAATATGATGTCCCGCACGAAGACACTCCTATTGCAAATAACGACGGGTTGGTGGCACGTGTTGGATCCCGAGGGAATGAAACAGTGATTTTAGGTGATTCAACACCTGATCAATTAGCTAGGATTGATGATGAGTTCCTCAGGGACGCTGAGACTGTCGTTGCTCCTCACCACGGAAGTCGAAATAACTTTGACACGAAGAATATCCCTGAACAGAAACTTCGTGAACAAGAGGTTGATCCAGCGGAAGCAGATGAGACACCACTTGCAGAGATATTATCGGAGGATACGAGAGATCAACTCGGGCTCAGTGCAGACGCTGATAAGAAAGAAATCGACGACAGTATCACCACCAGAGAGGATTTCGATGCAGTAGCTGACGACCTCAGTATTGATTATCTTGAGCAGGCTGATCCGGACAATTTTGTTGTTTCCTCCGATCCAGAACACATGGATTGGGGACATCCAAACAAGTTGACGATGGCCGCTGTTGAGGGATCAGACGTTAACTGTGACGTCTATCACACAGACCGTCACGGAGATATCTATGAAAGCAGCCTATCCAATGGGGAGACACCCGGTGAAGTCGTTGAAGATCGCCTGAGCGAAGAACAGACACCAGAAATAGAGGATACAGAAGAACAAATTGACTATACGGGCTCGGAGGAACGGTTAGAGAAAGGGAGTCCTGAGGCTCACTTAGAACCGACGACTTCTGGTACAGACGATAGTGCTACCAGTGAGGATAAGTCCCAGGAACTCACTATGGAGGAATCAAGGGCCTACACTAATGATAATCCTGCAGATGAAGGTGAGGACGATGCACTCCGTGTAGATGACGTACAGAGACAGGACAAGAGCATACAAGAGAGAAAAGGCACGAACGAGGGGATCAGTGCTGACGACACACAAACCGGCGTGAACACCGGACAAGGCAATGAGGAGGATGTCAACGAAGGGGTCAGCGTTGATGACGCTCCGAATGATGTTGATACTGACGGATCCAGTGGAGAGAATGCTGAGGAGAAAGACAACGATCTGAATCAGTCGAACAGGTATCTTTTCTAAAAGTATTCCTCCTGGTTAAATCAAAGGAAGGAAGAATGTTCCCTTATTTAATCGTCAACAGTGGCCTTTTCTTCCGGTATGGGTCCTGTACCACTTTCTGATGTCCCTCCAATTTTGTCTTTAGACAGCGTAGTACCTGTCTTCCTATCGCCAGTGTCATCATTGCTGGAAGAACGATCCTTCCACTGATCGATTTCGTCCTGTACTTCTTCCAGCATGTGCAGTTTGCCCTGTCGCCATCCGTTCCGCTGCATGACGATCGCTTCGCCAGGATCGAATCGCTGGATCTCTTCTTCGGAAATCTGGTACTCTTCTTCGGTCGTAGTCTGGTTGAACACGACGCTGCGGCCGGTCAGGTTTCGCCCCATCCATGTGTTTGGACCTTGGGTGAGGCGTTCCTTCCGAACGCGGCCAGTTCGTGTACGGACGTATTCAATGCTGGCTTCGTCGCCAACACGGAGGAACAGTTCCTGTGTGAACCCGGATAGGATTGAAGATGCGTCTGCCTCACCGTACGTACCTTCTAACTGAGCCTTGCTCTGCAGCCCGATGATACCATACGCGTTCTGAGCTCGACCAGCGTTCACCAGTCGCTCGATCCGTTCTAGACCAGGGACGGTCTGGAACTCGTCGAGCAGGTAGTACGTATCACGGTCGTCAGCAGCGAGACCGTGGCGGATCGACCAGTCGATGAACAGACGGTACACCGGCTTGACGCTATCCCCACGGTCCAGTGGGAAGTCTAGGATCAGTGTTTTCCCGTCTGGATCTTCGATGTAGTCCCGGATGCTGAAGTCGCCTTTCTTCCGGAAATCACCTTTGAAAATCTCGCCCACCATTGTCTGCAGGTGGCCGTACACACCGGCGCTTTGCTCGCCGGCATCTGGGTCGAGATGAGCAGCCGCGCTTTTTAACTCGTCAAAGCCAGCGATGATCTCGTATAACTCTTCCTTGCTGTTCTTTTCGAACGTGTCTATAAGCGCCTTGTTGGACGGATCATCTTTGACACGGTTAATGGCTTTAAGAAGTGCGATGAACACTTGCTGAGCAGCACGTGGGAAGTACGGATTATTCGACTCTTCTGCTTCACTAGCAAAGATCGCACGGCCGATCTCTTCGAATTCAGACTCGTCTCGAACCTCTTCGAAGATATTCCAGATGTACGTGGAATCTTCTAAGGACAGGATGATGACGTTGTTCGAGACTGGGGACTGCGCTGCACGGCCAGTATCTTCGGTATCCCCACCGTCAGCCATGGCAGGTGCTTGTCCGAAGAACTCCTTGTAGTCGTCTTTGTAGTCAAACGCGATAAACGGCGTGTCGTCAGTTGTGTTGAACTGGTAGGCGAGTAGCTTGATCGCTTCCGTTTTCCCTGACCCGGTTTCACCGAGTGCAAGGATAGATCGGTCGCGATCAGGCGTGATAACGCCTCCGCCGCGGAGGGGCAGTGCATACGAGTCGTCATCAATAGTGAGCGTATCATCGTCGTATCTCACACCGACTGCAGCGCTGTATCCGCGTGCATAGTGATCCAGGCCCTGTAGAGTGGCAATGAAGATCACAGGGAAGCACACGACCGGCATGAGGAGTGGTGAGACCCACGCAACAGCGAGGATCGTGAGGTAAGATGCACCGATGACGAACGTTCCGAGAAGCACTTCTCGGAAGTACGTTGCATCCTTCACAATCGGTTCTAAGAAGTCAATTGGCTGGGTGAGTGCATCACTAAGCGTTCCTTCGTGAGCGTACCGTGCTAAGAAGGCAGGAAGGACATACGCGCCGCCGATGAGGACGAGTCCACTGGCGATCAGTCCACCACTGGCAGCACTCCGGAACGACAAGCCGATGTGAAGCACGGCGGTCACAAGATACCCTGCTACAAAGGATGCACCGATGTACATGACCAGCAAGCCGATCGCCTTAATCCCATCAACGGTCATTGACGGGATATCGCCGAATGCAGGCCGGTCTTCGGGGAATGGTTCTTCGATAAGGGTCTTATCGTGTTCAGCGTGAATGATCCAACTGAGTTCACGCACGTAGTACCCGAATAGAACAGGAAGGATGAGCGGGTACAGGATCATCAGCGGTGGGAAGAGAACTGCGACCGAGACAAGGACGGTTAATCCACCTCCGAGTGCGTACGTTGCGAGGATGGATTTCTTATCCTGCGGATAACTTGTCCGTCCCCCGTAGTACTCTTTCAGATCCCGGTAGACCTGCTTGTAACTTTTCAACTGAAGTGCTTTGACGAACAGGGACTTCGGGTTTCCGAAGATGAGTATCCCAGCGAGGATGAAGAATGCAAGGACAGCTAGTGCGATTGGAATTAGTCCGGCACCGGCTGCTACTTGTGCGAATCCATCAATGAACAGTAGGTTTGTTCCTAAATTGACACTACTATATAATACCATATGTAGAAGACATTCCTGAATGGTAATATATAATTGGGTTTCTGCTTAGACATTATACTTGAATTATAATACTAAGCATTAGTCCGGTTTCCAGTAATGATGGTTACTTGAGTATTTATTGGAGATCTGTCACTACTTGGCAAATCCGTCACGTCAAGAAACCCCTTCTCATAGGGGTCAGCGTGGATATTCAGAGGATCTCACGAGGAAAACAGCCTGCTGGGAAAACCGCACGACGAGAGAGACTATGAACTAGTCTGCTGGTCCCTATCAGAAGAGGCGCATATTCGACTGATTCAGATTTTTATCCTTCTCCTCACCTTCATTTTCCCCATCACCGGCATTGCCAGAATCATTGCCATTTGGAGTATCAGCAGTACTGATGCCCTCGTTCTCATCTTCGCTGTTTCCCTCACCACTCTGTATAGACTGTGTGTCGTCAGGACTAATACCCTCATTCGTATCTTCGCTGGCTTGTGCGCCCTCATTTTGATTTTCTACGTCATCTGCACGGAGAGCATCGTCCTCACCTTCGTTCGGGGTTTTCTCCGTCTGGTCTTCACGATCTTCATTGTCCGCGGGTGCATGGTTGTGGTCATGGTTATGATCGTGATTATCTTCGGTCTCTGTTTCACTCGTCTGTTCCCCGTGTCGTTCCCATCGATCACGGAGCGAGTCTTCGCTGTGATTATTCGTCGCGGAATGGAACTCCATCTCGTTCAGGGCAGCACGTCTATTCAGCGGACACGTAGGGTCTCCGGACGAACAATCGTAACCTGTTCTCCCACTTGTTGTTGAATTCCCCTGCTCGGCACCAACTGTTGTTGAATCTGTGAACGCGGCCCCTGTTTCAGCTTTCACCGCTGTATCTGTTCCTACGTTTGAATCCTTTTCTTCAGAGTACGCATTCTCACGACTTTGCGTTTGAGTCTGTTGTTCATCGGCAACCCGCGGCCGAACAGGAGATCTATGCGTCGCACAGAGTTTCTGTTCTTCCTCGGCAACTACCTGCGGCCCATCAAGACCCCAATCTTCTCTCAGCTGAGGATCGTTCTCAATGTGGTCTCTGACTTCGGCCATTTTCTCTTCGGTTATCACCCCCTTTTCGCAAGATCTATCCGGTGCTGTTGGGGATATCACGCAGTCGCTGCTCAATCTCCGCAGGAGAAGCTTCCGAGATATCGTCCCGGAGATCAGAATAGTCCTGCCCTGTGTTCTCTTTCAACTCAATGAAGGGAGTGAGAAGCATCGCCCTTACTTCAGGATCAGCTTCACACAGATCCACCACTCTTCGCATGACTCGATTTCTAACACGTGCATTCTCGAATTCTTCAGGGTTGATCTTCTGGGGGGAGAATGATCCCCTGTCCCCCGTATCGACACGATCAGGTTCCATTACCGATACTGTGGTCCGGGAACCGATTAGTGGTTTGAATGGTCAGAATTCCGAACCACTTTAGTATTCAATTGGGTAGGGTACAGCACGATGCTCGAAGATCCACAGTCATCTAATAAGCGACTCGTCATTACAGTTGTCGCAGTTAGCGTTTTGGTCTTGTTCGCCGGATGTGCGTCGATAACCGCATCCTCTACAGTTGATTCGAGCGGGACTATCGAGACGCACAAAGTGGTCGCATCAATGCCTCAAGAAACGTTTTCTCAAGTGAGTGGGCAGACAGAACAGCAGGGGTATGACACCGTCTGCGAGTTTGCAAAGGACGCTTACAATGAATCAAACTATGAAGAGGCATCCTGCGATCGATCCACGGAAGGTAGCGAAACTACGATCACGCTCACCCTACAGGAGTTCACACCCGGTGAAGATTCCCGAATCAACGTGACGGAAACGGACGGGAACGTGACGTACGTGGATGCGCTAGATTCGTCGTATAGGATCAATGACGTCGAGTTAACGTACACTGTAGATATGCCCGGTCAGATCCACGACTCGAATGCGGATACTTTAGAAAATAACGATCAAACCGCGAAGTGGACTGTGAGCGAGGATGAACAACCGCCAGAACGGATCTACGTAAAGAGTGGTACTGATCCTGGGATACTCGGATTGCTGCCCGACATTAAGCCGCAGAACGTCCTAGTCGTGCTTTCTATCTTGGGCCTTGGGGGGTACGTCTATTACTTCCGATCGGACAAGTTTGAGAATCCAGAGATCAGCCGAGAGTGAAAAAGAGTGGGACGGAGCAGTCACGAAGCAAAGGCTGGTATCGAAGTTACCAGTAGTCGCGGTAAACCTCGTTCGGCTGTGTTGAATCGCCATACGGCGTTGGATTTCACTGTTTGACGGCTTGCTTGATATTATAGACGACACACATCAAGGCGATTTCACGGAACTCTCGATACCAGGTACGCGCTCGCACGGCGTAGCCGAGCGAGCGCTTGACGGCTGAATTGACGGTTTCGGTCATTGACCGCTGAGCGTATCGATCTTCGTCAATGCGGGCGTTGTGTGCGTGATCGTACGGAGCGAAGATCCGGTGTTTGATCAGTGGGCGAATGTCGAGTTCACGCAGTCGTTCTCGGAGTTGTTGTTTGTCATAGCCTTTGTCAGCGGCAAGTGACCGCAGATCGCCCGCATTCCGGCGGGCGATCTGCTCGGCAAGGTCTGCGTCGCTGCCTTCTAATGTCGTCGAACAGTGGAGATCAAGAACGGCTTGCGTTGCTGTATCGACGAGTTTTGAGACCTTGAGCGTTTGAACGCGGTAATTCGTTCGGTGGCAGTAGTGGCGACTCGCACGATCTCGTTCGTAGAATGTTGCGTCGATAGCAGCGTGTTCGGATGGATCGTGTAGCTGCGCTGACTGGCGCAGCAACACTCGACAGACGCTCATTTCGATCCGGTCAAACGCCTTACACAGCGTAGATGGTGCGGGGAGATCGGCCTCAGTGTAGCTTCAACAGTGAACGTCTAACGTATCTTCTCTGAGCGCGTCTCTTACTGAATGGGAGGGAAGAAATATATTGTTGAACTCAGCGACGAAGACCGCAAGACGCTCGAATAGTTCACCTCTACCAGTGAACGGAGAGCCCAAGACAACACACGCGCACGAATCCTTCTGAAAGCTGACGACGGGCTCACTGATGCGACAATCAGTGAGCACGTCGACTGTCATCCCCAAACCGTCCACAACACACGCAAAGACTACACTGAACGAGGGATTGCGGCGATTCATCGCCGCAAACCTGACCGTGAGTACGAACGCAAACTCGATGGCAACGCCGAAGCCCACCTCATCAAACTCGCCTGCAGCGAACCGCCAGAAGGACACTCTCGATGGACACTCCACCTCCTTGCCGACGAACTCGTTACCCTCGACGAGATCGACTTCGAGTCGATCTCTCACGAGGCCGTCCGACAGCGGCTAAAAAACGCTCTAAAACCTCATCTCTCCAGCTACTGGGAGATACCACCAGAACAGGACGCTGACTTCGTCTACTATATGGAAGATGTTCTCAATCTCTACCACGAACCGTACGACGAGAAGCGTCCAGTCATCTGTTTTGACGAATCTAGCAAGGCGCTACGAGGACACGAACGCGACCCGCTCCCGGCCCGACCGGGAGCGGTCGCTCGTTCCGATCACCGCTACAAACGAAACGGCAAAAAGCGACTCCACCTCTCGACAGAACCGTTGACTGGCTGGGTAAACGTCGAAATTACCGAGAAGAGACGGACGACAGAATGGATCGACCGAATGGTCGAACTCGCAGATATCCACTACCCGGATGCGGACTGCATCCGGGTTGTGATGGATCAACTCAACACCCACAAGCCTACTGCCTTCTACCAGTTCTTCCCACCAGATTCTGCTCAAGCGTATCTTGATCGGTTCGAGTTTCACTACACTCCCAAGAGAGGAAGTTGGCTGAATATGGCTGAAATCGAAATAGGTGTCCTCAAACGATAGTGTCTTTATCATCGGATCTATCACGCAGCGACCCTCCGAGCGGAGGTCGCTGCGTGGCAAAGGCGTCGAAACACGACCAATCGTCCCATCGACTGGCAGTTTACTACTGACGACGCCCGGATCAAGCTACGCCAGCTCTACCCAATTGAGATTGAAGAGGATCTACAGATTCAGGCTTGAAGCTACACTCAGCGCGGCCGATCTCCCCTCACCATCCACATTATGTAAGGCGTTCGACCGGATCAGTATGAGCGTCTGTCGAGTGTTGCTGCGCCAATCGGCGCAGTTACACGATCCATCCGAACACGCTGCTATCGACGCAACATTCTATGAACGTGATCGTGCGAGCCGCCATTACTGCCAACGAACGAATTACCGCGTTCAAACGCTCAAAATCACAAAACTCGTCGATACAGCAACGCAAGCCGTTCTTGATCTCCACTGTTCGACGACGTTAGAAGGAAGCGACGCAGACCTCGCCGAGCAGATCGCCCGCCGGAATGCGGGCGATCTGCGGTCACTTGCCGCTGACAAAGGCTATGACAAGCAACAACTCCGAGAACGACTGCGTGAACTCGACATTCGCCCGCTGATCAAACACCGGATCTTCGCGCCGTACGATCACGCACACAACGCCCGCATTGACGAAGATCGGTACGCTCAGCGGTCAATGGCCGAAGCTGTCAACTCATCTATCAAGCGCTCGCTCGGCTACGCCGTGCGAGCGCGTACCTGGTATCGAGAGTTCCGTGAAATCGCCTTGATATGTGTCGTCTATAACATCAAGCAGGCCGTCAAGCAGTGAAATCCAACGCCGTATGGCGATTCAACACAGCCCTTTCTGCCATTAAGGTTATCTTCTTGGAATTAATTCTGTCTAGATCAATGGGAGGTCTCAAACAGTATAATCATAATGACTCTGTATCACTATTGGTGAAAATAAACGAAGATCTTGGCGCTGGAGGAGGACGGCGTGTTTTCAAGTTTAAAGTGTGTGTGGGCTCTTCAGAAGAAGTGAATTTCATTGTTTGGGAGGGAAGCCCTGCAACAGATGTTGATTGGGAGGACGGTGAATGGTATCAGCTCGAAAATGTGTTAGTGAAGAAATGGTCTTCAACTACCGAACTGAGTGCGACTAAACGGACTACCGCGGAAAAAGTTCAATCTGAAACTGCCGAGAGTGATGTTTCTGGCTCAGAAGCAGTATATGTAGATTCTGTGACAGACCGCTGTGGATTCACTTGGATTCCTGATAAGCAAAACAATCCTGAAAGCCGTCCACATTGTTGCTATCGAAATACATGGCGGGGTTTTGATCGGTGTATTTGGCATGCTGAGACAGACATAACAAAGCCTCCTGAAGCACTCGCTGAAGTACGAGAACAACCTGAAAATCGGAAACTAAACGCCTCTCCACGAGAGTTGTTATCTGGAGCTGTGCTACGGAACGCTGAACTAACAGGTAGTGTTCTAACAGCTGTTGATTTCAGTGGTGCTGATTTCCAAAATGCTAATTTGACTGATGTCTACCTCAGCTATTCAAATCTTTCAAACGCTGACCTTCGTGGTGTAGACCTGACAGACTGCACCGTTTCAAAAATATCGCTTAAGAATTCAGACTTAAGAACCGCAGATCTCACTGGACTGTCATTATTCAGAACTAATTTCACTGACGCGGAATTATCGGATGCTATTTTCACCAATACTAATGTTAAGGATCCCATCTTTACTGGAGCTAATCCAGAGGCTGCGAAGGGGATCATCGAGACTGAAAAGACTGGACAGTCTGGGGACAATGAAATAATTCTCCCCAGACAGAGTCACTCTAGTGAAGAAGTGTCAATATTACATACAACTAACACACATCTTGACCGGAAAAATATGGGCCGCCAGGAGCGGCAGAATGATTTCGTGAACTCATTTAAAGAAATCGTTGATTATGCGTGTACAAGCGAAGTCGGAGCCCTCATTCATACTGGTAACTTATTCTGGTCTCAACATCCAGACAAGCGAATCATCAAAGAATGCAAGCGATTACTTCACAAATTGAATGATAACCAAGTTGAGTTCATCTTAGTCCGTGGAGAACGCGATGCTACACGCACCTCAAAAATAATTCAAGAATTAGAGTCTGAAGGGCTACTCACAGGTCCACAAACTGGGTGGCACACGGTCTCAGATATCGGTATATTTTCGTACGGCGCAAGTTCTCCACCGCTTTCAGAGATCAATCCAACCCAACCAGACGATACCACTAGTCATCTCGTAGCGCTTTCAGATGCGGTCTCGATAGCTACTGACAGCGAAGATGTGACAGAGTTAGAGGACACACTCGAATTATCTCTTGACGCCGTTCTGATCGGAAACCGAACCGAATCAATCCGTACGTCAGAGTCAGGGATCCAAATACTCTCTCCGGGAATGCCTGAACGAATCATTGGTAAGAGACAAATCAAAACTCAACCCCGAACACCGGTTTTCTTCGAATATCACGTCACTGCCGGTGCGATCGATGTAACAGCACATGAAATCGATGCCCGCCCCGTCTCCGGGTTTCAAATTAACTTATCCTCGGATGCAACAGCTGAAGATGTTGACTCAGCGCTTCTCGGAAAGGACCTGCATGATGCTGCTGTCATCATAGAAATCATTGGTACACGTGATGGAAATAGCATATCCAAGAACGATATCCAGCAGATAATCTCCGACCGTGCAGCTATCGTCAGAGTGTATGACGAACGAACGGCGGTGGAAAATCAAGAGAAAACCCATCAAAACCAAATCCCATCGTCAAGCGGATGGGACGTTGATTCGCTTGCAGCAGCGACCACACTTGATGCCACAGATATCGAAGACGCAGTCAATCGATTGATGTCTTCGGGGTGTTCTCACGATACAGCCATCAAGTATGTACGGCGGTATCTCACAGAGATGTTACGGGGGGAAGGGCTCTTTGCAGTTTACGGTGTTGGCCCTAGTAGTGGTCAGACTCTCGTTGAGGCAGGTATCACAACCATTGAGGAGCTACAAGCAGCCGCACCTCATGAGCTGTCCGCTAGATCTGATTTCTCTATCCAGCAGATACAACGCCTCCAAGAGGCTGCAGAAGCAGGAAATTTGTCCTCCTTAGACCCTGATAATAAACAAGTAGCAGACCAGCTTCTCAGTACCACACAAGAATCCCCTATAAAAAGTAATAATGACTGGAATTCCTCGAGTAGGGAAGAGAGTGCGAAAACGGAGGAGAATCAGTCTAATCTGACAAGTGCTGAATCGACTACTGGGCCGAAGGGGACTGCGAGAGAAGCGATGTCAGAAACGAGTGATGACGAACAAGGAATCCTCACTCCGTCGGAACTACCTGTTCCGAGTCCAGAGACATTTACGGTGCCTGGGGGTGGTACAGTCTTTGTAAACTACCTTTCAGAGTACTATGAGTCATTCCGAAGTGCGAAAAGAGTTTTAGAACTCGTCTTCCAGATCCCTAGGATTGACATTGATCCCGATGATCGAAGAGATCCGCGTGTCCAGTATTATGTCTTGCTGGATGCGTGTATAGGATTCGGCGATATCTCGACCTCGTTTGCTGGTTACGGGCCACAGCATCAAGACAGACTCCCATTCAGCATTCGGGATTACCGCAAAGTGTTCGGAGACGCTGAAACAGTAACGGACTATCAAGTAACCAATGTGGAACCGTTCGGTGACGATACACACGACCTTCTCTATGAAAAGGCGAGCGTGAAGACAACCAGAGAGTTTGTCCGACCTTGCGTACCGGGCACGAACTACCCCCTACCGGAACTCCCAGGTTCGTTCAAGGAACTGCAGGAGGCCTTGAACCGACTTGCTACCTTCCCAGCATATCCACCACTCCCAACCGAGAATGGAATCAACACCCGAACGATCCCTATCGCCGAAATCTATCAAACATGCTTCGAAGATCTGAGCAGAGAACACCAAGCTGATCTCACTTCACTTACTGCGACTGAATCCTCACCACCAACTGGACCAGTTCCTGCTGCCACACCAACATCAACCACAGAAGCGGAGTCAACGCTCTTGGACTTCGGACGACTCTCACATCTGTTTAGACGGGTGGCTCCTCCGGCAGACTCACCAGCGAGTAGATCCTTGAATGTCTTCGCATTGGACTGGTATCGATCAGACTCACCGAGTTTTGAGGCGCTCAAAGCCCTTGCAAAGCACGGCGAGAACGACCCGATAGACGTTTTTCGGCCGCGACTACAAGATCTCCTTCATCGCCGTTTCCTCCTCGATACGTGGGACTACGATTACATCACTGTCTTCCCTGGACACGAGGCAGGTTCACTTAGCCCACAATTAGTGGAGTTGGCACAGGATGCTGTACTTGAGACGGATATCCTCTATACGCCGCTCCTTGAGCGAACGGAAACCGTTGAACGACAGCGGGAGAAATCAAAAGATGAACGTCAGCGCGTCGCCGTCGAACCATCCGCGTCGTTACGAGCGCGGGCGAAACTCAACGGTGACACGGTGATCCTGTTCGACGATATCTGCACCACCGGAAGCTCGCTCCTCGCGGGGGCCCACCTCCTCCGCCAAGCCGGCGCTGATCGAGTTGCTTGTCTCACTCTCGGTCTTACACCCGGTGGCCCACGAGAAAACGTGAAAGAAATCACCGACCCGGAAACTCCGGCGTCGGAGATAATTGCGGGGCTAAAACGATGAAAGCCACTGATAAAGCGATACTAGCCGCCCTAACCGATCTTTCCGGAATCGGCGACGCACGAGCCTACGATCTGTACACCTACTTCGATGATCCATCGGGTCTCCTCGATGCACCGGAATCCCTAGCTGATGAATTCCACTATGTTGATGCCAGCACGCTCGCCGAAATCCGGTCGCTCGACGAAGAACTCGAGTCATACTGTAACCAGTTCAACGCGTACGAATCTGACGGCATCACCGTTCTCGGGATCGAAGACGATCAGTATCCGGATGTCGTTCGTAACGGGCCAGCACCAGTTCTCATGTATGCGAAGGGGAACGTTGAGTTGCTTACCGAAACGACGGTCGGCGTCTCGGGAGCACGTGAGACCAACGAAATAGGCCGGCAGTGGATCCAATCGCTCTCGTCAGCGTTAGTCGATGAAGGATACGCGGTCGTTAGTGGCGGAGCACGCGGCGCTGATACAGCGGCACATCGAGGTGCGCTTGAGGCAAGTAATTCAACAATCGCCGTTCTTGGGACGGGCGTCAACGTTGCATATCCACCAGAGAATCAATCCCTATTCGACCAAATCATCGACACAGGCGGACTACTCGTCTCAATGCGTTCACCGGACGCAGAACCAACTCGCCACTCATTTCTTAACCGGAACGAACTCATCGCTGCTCTGAGTGACGGCATGATCTTCGTTGCCACTGATGGAAGCGGTGGCACCATGGCCCAGTACGAAATGGCACTTGAACAAGACCGGCCCGTGTTCGCCCCACCACCTGGCCTCGGTATTGAACCGAGTGACGGGTTAGAAACCTTTCAACAATCAGAAAAAACCACTATCATTCAAAACGTAAGTGATCTCTCAAACAGAGTGTCAACGACGACTTCAGAACAAATGAATCTCGATAACTGGTCGTAATCAACCCATGTTGTGTACAAAATATATAATAACGAGTCACTCTGACCGAACATGAGTATTACCGATGCATGCCACTAGATATCACTGGAACGCCGCGACTCAGCACACCACTTCGTGATTCAATCAGATCGGTTCCTAACGAAGAGAGCTCACCAACGATTGTCAGTATTAGCGACATTCACGGTTATCTTGAAGCTGCCAGAAGTGCTCTTCTAACCTTAGCAGACCATCCCGGTTTTGATCCTGTTGTCGTAGCCGATGAGGATGGAACACTACATTGGGCAAACAACAATTACGTTCTCGTGTTTAATGGCGACCTCATTGATAGAGGGCCCGCTAATGAAGCAGTGCTGAAGATGGTCGCTCGACTCATAAAAGAAGCACCACCTGGGCGAGTCCGAGTCACTCTCGGCAACCACGAGGCAATTTTACTTTCGACCGACCACTTTGGATACTCAAATTGGTTCGCCGGCCAAGTCAATGTTGATGACCGACGACTGTTTCTCGAACCGGTTCTGGCGGGTCACGTGGTAGCTGCCTATCAGGGATACAACGTCACCTATGCTCATGCTGGTTCCCCTGACCCATACTCAGTCAGTGAAGTGAACGAGTCACTCATCAAGGCTGCCAAAAAACTGGCTGACGGCCTTGGAACCAACGATGACGTACGTGTCCAACAGCAGGTCATTGACGAACACCAGCGTGTCCTCGGCGTCGGAGACGGACACCCAAAGAGCCCTGGTGCAGGACTCGTCTGGCTCGATTTCGCGTACCTTCCTAAGGACGCACCACCACAGGTTGTCGGGCACACCCGCCATACAACGCCGCAGCGAAAAGGACAGGTGCACTGTCAGAACGTCTTGCGAAATAACCTCGACTCAGAAGGAGGAGAAGCTGTGTTCGTCGAAGAGCCCAACTTTTTGTATGCTGTTACCAGATGTCCCCATTCCAACGTTAAAACAAAAATTCTCAGATAGTATCTCTCACACTCTAACGAATTCTACTACTCTGCTTTAGGTACGAATTCGTCAAGTGTCATCGACTCAAGTTCTGCTTCCATTTCATTCTCAAGTGATTGAGGGTCAGGAGCAGGGAAAACCATTTCAGGTTCATCCGCTGTGACGTCATCAACCACAGCCCGTATCTCGCTGAATGCGTCACATGAGCCAGTCCCGGTCACATGGCACCAGCCGCGAGTCCGTGTCATGGCAACAAAAGCTTGGTTACGTCGCTGGACCAGTGATTGTCCGCTGGAAACATCGTCAATATGCTCTAAACCCGATATGTAAACCATTGCTGCTTCGTTACCTTTTGCACGGTTAATTCGGGTTACGGTTACTTCGTCATCTACTGCGAAAACACTCGATTCTCCCTCCCAAACCCGATTAAACCCAATCCCATCGTCAGTAACTTCGTCAAGATGATCCGTCGGCTCGTCAGCCTCTTTCTGAGTTTGTCGGTCTAAGAGAATAACCATGATTTGCTCAGGGGCAAGCCCATGATCATTAATATCCCGTGAGATGCTCTCACCGATCAATTCTATCTCCTCACGCTTTGTCTCAGCCGCAGAGAAGCGGACAAACGGACGAGCCTCATCGTGTTCGCTCAGTGGATGAGGCGAGTTTTGTTTGGGTCGTCGAATTCGGATGTCTTCCCCGGTACGACGGAAGTCACCGTCAACGATTTTGTACCCCAAATTCTCCCAGCCTGGTTGGGTTGTAATCGCCTGCACGGCACCTTCACTTCTCTTGAGACCCATTCCAAAATAGTGAGCGGCCATGAGAACCTGCCGCGGAGAGCGATAGGCCTTTCGCATGATCTGAGATTTCTGGATGCCACCCTCGTAGGATCCACTAAGATCAACACGAAGATTCCCATCGGCATCAGTTCCGAAGATATTTTTTGAGCGAGGTGCCGTGAGCGAACCGAGACTTTGAGCCTCGTCATATGCCCACACAAGTCGTTTAGGTTCGCGTAATGCTGCCCGACACATTTTAAAGAAAGAGGGCAAGAAGTCCTGTGCCTCATCAATCAGAATCGCATCAAACGTGACAGGCACATCACCATCTTCAAGAAAGCTCTCACAACAAGAATCGAGTAACTCCGGTGTTTTTTCAAACCGACCAAACCGAGCGCGAGCATCACCAACATTCATGAATTCGTGTTCCTCCGACTGCTGTGAAAGGACGTAGTACATCCCATCAAGGACTGTGTGTCCACCCCAGCCGTGCAAGAGCCGCAGCTTGTTCCAATTCGGCTCTTCCTCAGCGAAGTGCCAGTGGAAGCGCGAAATAAGGTTTCGGACCTGTGGATAGAGGCTTTTCGTCATGAACGTGACTGCAATGTCCCACTCAGGGTGCTTCGCGTGCATTCGAGCTGCCTTCATTGCCATGAGAACAGTCTTCCCAGAGCCAGCGATACCACGAATTCGCTGCGGGCCTGGAGGAATCTGAACCCCGATTTCCTCCTGTTTATTATCGAGTTTAGGGAGGCGCTGTTCAACGGTGTCGTACAACCCACCCTTTGTGGTCGGGTCTGGCGGTGCAGCGGTTCCATCGTTCCCAATAACGGACCCGCCACCGAGTACGGATCGTGCAGCGCGGAACTCATTACTTGAGAGCGCCTCCATCCTCGGCGTCTCATTTAGTTGGCTGCGGAGTGCCTGCGGTGAGAGATCATCGGATGTGAGTACCCGCGGTGCTGCGGGTAGCTCATGAAACCCGCGTTCTTCCCATTCTTCCCGTGAGATATTGGGGAGAGCGATAAACACATTCACCGGAATTTTACACCGTCCTACCTCGTCTGTGAGGTCACTTTCTCGGGTGAAATATGACCGGATCTTAAACGCCTGATCCCGGGCTTGTGGGTGCGGTTTCGCTTTCGATTGCCGAATCCCTTGGAGATTCCATACTTGTCCTTGGATGGACTCAATGTGGTCTATTTCGTAGCCCTTACACTCGATAACAATAAGACCCAGTTCTTGATGCAGGAGAACAAAATCGGGCTCTCGGTCGTAATCATCTCCGCTCTTATCGATGACTGGGTATTTATAATAGGCAATCCCCAGATCATCGGCCCCGAACGCGTTTTTAATCGCCTCCCAGACAGGTAACTCAGCCTCACTACCGGCTTGCCCCGTATCCACTTCAGTAGGAATAAAATCCATATAATTTTATTATTATCTATATATTAAAGAGTTATGGTACTTCCTCTTAGACAGAGTGAGTGAAAGAAGAGGTCGCAGACAAACTCGAGCAGAACGAAGCCCGGTTCGACCCTGAAACAGCCGTCAATATCGCCCGTGATCTGCGTCGATGGCAGCGTTAACTCGCGTCTATCGACTCCTCCAGACTCACTTCTTCGAACCCGTGCAGTCGGCGATGTTCACGAAGGAAAATCTGATGTGGGTGGTGGTCAGATTTCTCCGGAAGTGACAGCGATTTTCCATCAAAACTGGTGAGTTCGTCATATGCTTCTTCACCTGGTTTCTCTCGGACGATGATCTCGTGCTCGTCAGTTATCGAGATCCAGCCATTGTCAAACGCCCAGTGATGGAACTTACAGAGTGCAAGTCCATTCCGGACATCGTCACTCCCACCCTCACTCTTCGGATAGATATGGGCAGCTTCAACTTCTGGATTCCCCGCCGGCGAATACCGCTGTGCTCCGCAGACAGCACAGCTCTCGTCGTAGGCCTTGAGAACAGCTTCTCGAAATGCAGACGAACGAACTCGGCGCTGGGTTTCGGTATACTCCGTCTCCGACTCCATCAACTCCGGAGGTTCACGCTCGGTCTCCGAAAGCATCTGTTCCGTCTCTTCAGTGATCGCTTCGGGTGCCTCACCGAGATCGTTCTGGGTGTGCTGTCGAAGTGCTTCGGTCAGACTCCCATATTTGGATACCAACCGCTCTTTTCGCTCCTCGATCACTCGAGTGAAGCTCTGTGGATAGAACGTCTGCCAGCCAATATCTTCGTGGAACGCTTCAGAATGGATATCCACGCGCTTAATATTGGTGAGATAGATAATATACGGCCATCCCTCGGTGATGTCTTCCACGCGACGTCCTTCATCGTATGGCGTCCAGAGTTTTTGAGCGAGTGTATCGTTTTCCTGCGTCGTCAGAACTGTTGCAGCGTGCGTGTATGATTTCCGTTTAGTATAGAATAAGAGGACGTCACCGGAATCCATCTGCTCCCAGGCAGATTGGTTCCCACTGACAACGCCCCAGACGGCGATCTCGTCGTCTTCAAACTCCGGGATTTCAGGGTATGTGGATGGATCAACTCCATTCAAGACAGTATCTTGAAAATGTCTGTAGGTGCCTTCTTTCTGCTCGCGGCTACAAGGGGCGAGAAAGATATTCTTTGGTTCCGGCATACTCGGTTCTCCTCACTCGTGTGTTATAATTCCGATCCAATAGATCTGGGTCATTGCTAAGAATATGTCGCAGTAATTAACATTCTTAATACCTTATTAATAGCTACGTCGAATAATGTCCACAGAAATTTTTCTTGACTCCTTGTAGTAAGCAGGGTGGGAACTCGCGAGCGTACCAACACCACCAGAATACCGTCGTTGATGGGATTGAGATTGAGTCCGAGTACCGGCCTTCAGTGAATCAGGGAGACGAGAAAGTGTCTGTATGGGGCGTAACGGAGGGGAACAGTCATCTCTGGGAGCGACGTTCATCTAATCCAAGAACTCGACGGATACGTGGCATCTCGATCAGTTGTCGTGAAGATTCGTCACTCGTATTTTCGACTCGAGGACGTCCGTCTGAAAATCAGAATCCGCAACGACAAGATTATCACCGGTCGAGCGAGCAGTCGCCGCAATCATGAGATCTCGAACAGCCATCCGTTCACCATCGGTGAGAAGTTCATCTTGCAGCCGAGCCGCCTCGAGCGCGATATCCTCGTTGAACTCGAGGGAATGGACGCCACCGAAGTGCTGCCGTTCTGCACGCACATCGGTTTCGCCGCTGCCGAGCGTTCCAGCGAGAACTTCGTAGACACAGACCGCCGATGTGAAATACGGTTCGTCCTGTGATTCGACGAACGCAACGGTTTCATCGACGCCCTCGAGCATATCGATGATGACTGACGAATCGAGAAATGTCATCGCTCGAAGCTCTCTCGGGATCGATCGATAGCGTCGCGGGCCCGGTCGGCTGTGTCCGTATCCCATGCACCGACGGTGATCGGCTCTTCGTCGCTCGCCAGTCGCTCGAGTAACTCGTCGAAACTCTCGTCGTCGCGCTTGAGGCGATCAAGTTTTGCTTTCGTCTCGTCCGAGACGCGGATGGACGTACTCATGTGTATACATCGTGTATGCAGAAGCTAAGAAGTTTCGCCGCGGTGGTTGCTCAAACCTCGGCCTTCGGCTAATAACCGGACCCAATCATAGAAGAGAGCAATCTCGATATCCATCCCACCCTGAAGGGCGAAGATTTCTGACCGAGTTTGGGACCCAACTCAGCAGTGCGGTGCCGTGAAAAATTTCGTCGTTGGGCTCCGCCCGACTACTTGAGTGATCGGGGTTTGGTTTGAATACTCGTTTCGGAAGCGTTCGCTCGAGTCATCGGATTCGAATAGCGTCCCGGCGTAGCCACGATTCAGAAGTGACGCAGACCACTCACGCCGTGCGAGCGCTGGGCTGGTATCGAGAGTTCCGTGAAATCGCCTTGATGTGTGTCGTCTATAACATCAAGCAGGCCGTCAAGCAGTGAAATCCAACGCCATATGGCGATTCAACACAGCCGTTAAATCGGTCCGCACGTCATAGGAGACTGTTCTCATTCGTACTTGCCAGAAGTTTGAATATATATAAGTAGTCGGTGATATACGCCAAAACCAACAAGTGAAATACGGCATAGGAACATGTATGCCTCCAATTAAGGCTATTGAATGTTGTTTCGTTCAGTTCCAAGATAGTTCTGCCGTTGACGGGGAAAAGCGATGGTAAAACGACCGTCGTTTGATCGACGGTCCGTGCTTCGTGGGGTCGGTGGGGCGGCGGTGTCTGGGGTTGCTGCTTTTGCCGGTTGTCTGGGGGGTGGCGACAAAATAGAGGGTGCCGAGCCGTGGCAAACCGATGAACTTGCCGAGGTACCTGCAGAGGACCACCCTGCGCTATACGAGCCATCCGAAACCGAGCAAGACTCCACGGAGACCCTCGCTCATCTCACCTGGACGGGATACGACGCAGAGAACGTCCAAGGGCCGTTTCGGGAGAAGTTCAACGCTAATACGAACATCGATCTGTTTACCGACAACGCGCAGGCGTTCAACCGGCTGCAGTCCGGAGAGTGGCAGCAGTTCGAGCAGTGCACGTTCGACATGGCGTGGGTCCCCCGTCTCGCCGAAGCCGAATTGATTCGTCCGATCGATTACGAGAGTTGGAAGCCGTACACGTTCGATCAGTACATCGATCTCTTTCAGCCCGAGAATGGCTACAAATACGCGTTCGTCAACGAGGATGAGTACACTTTCGACGCCGACGGAACGTTATACACGTTCCCTCAACGGTTCGGATGGGCATCATTTGCAGTGAACACGGATACCGTCGCCGAGTCCGATTACCAGTCCTATGACATTGCGTGGTCCGACAAGTACGATATCGGGGTTTACGATTTGATGTTCTGGGGGATTCAGGTCATCATGCTCCGTGAGGGGATTGATCCGTTCAAGGAACACACCGACGAGGAAATCGAGCAGGTCAGACAGGCAACATTCGATCTCTTCGACAATGCGTCAACTATCCTGACAGATTTTGCCTCAATGAACCAAGCGCTGACGTCCGGGGAAATCGACATCGGGTTCATCAGCGGGAACTGGATCAACGGGTCGCTTCGGCGGGACGGCAACTACGAATTCAAGGCCGTCGTCCCTGAGGAAGGATCGATTATCTGGGTCGAATCGACATCGTTCGTCAAGGGATCCCAGCCGAACATCTCGGACAACTACATGGCCTACATGATGCGGGGTGAAAACGCACTGGAGCTGTCGTGGCCGGACTCGGGCGGGACGAACGTCGTCCCCCACCAGACAGCCTGGGAGAATTACAGCGACGAACAGCGCCGCGTCCTCCGGATCGACGAGATCGACGACATCATCGAACAGTCGGTGTTCTACGAGGGCGTCCCCGATCTCGATAAATTCGAGCCGATCTGGCGTGAAGCGAAGACGCGGATGTGAGATAGTACAGGAACCCATCTACAACGAGACTATTTCCAACCGAATCAGCTAACATATGCTTAAAGCTACCAACTTACGAAAGGAGTACGGATCGACCGTCGCGGTCGAAGACGTCGATTTCGAGATCGAAACGGGATCGTTCGCGACGATTGTCGGCCCCAGTGGCTGTGGGAAATCGACGCTACTCAGGATGCTCGCTGGCCATCTGTCGCCGACCGCGGGACAGATCGAACTCGACGGAATCGATATTACCGACTCGTCGCCACAGAGTCGGCCGACGAGTCTCGTATTTCAGTCGTGGTCGCTGTTCCCCCACATGACGGTCGCGGAGAACATCGAATTTCCGATCGACGCGCAAGGATTAGAATCTAACGGACGGATCGAGACACTGCTCGAACAGGTCCGACTCGACCCCGAGGAATACGCCAACAAGCAGGTTACCGATCTTAGCGGCGGACAGAAACAGCGAGTCGCACTCGCGCGGTCGCTCGCGTACGAACCCGACATCTTGTTGCTCGACGAACCGCTCGCATCGCTTGATTATGTACTCCAGAAAAAACTTCAGCGGGAACTGACCGAACTCAACGCCGAGTTGAACACAACTTTCATCTACGTGACGCACTCGCTCGAGTCGGCGCTGATCATGAGCGATCAACTGTTCGTCATCGACGATGGATCGATTATCCAGCGTGGCAGCCCAGACGAGATCTATCAGGAACCGGTCGACAAGTTCGTGGCGGAATTCATGGGCGATGCGAACGTCTTCCCGATCGATGTCGTCGAACGGGCCGACGGCAGGATCCGTATCGACCATCCCGTGCTTGAGGGAAGACAGGAGTTTCCGTACGGCCCCGCCGATCGTCCGGTTCCGGAATGTTTGGTCGTTCGTCACGACGACACCGTGGTCAAACCCTCGCTCGAGCACGAGCTCGGGATTCCCGTAACCGTCGTAAACGTTCTCAACAAAGGAAACACGGCGCTGGTCGAGACGAGAGATAAACACGAAGACGCGGAGTACGTCTCGGAAATGTCGCTTGAGCAGGTTTCGGACATCAGTCTGACAGTCGATGACGACGCGTACCTACAGTGGAACCCCGACAAAACGCACGTCCTCCCCAAAGGTGACTCCTGATGTCTGTCCGGGAGTTCGTTCGCTCGAAGGTCCCGACGGATATCGATCGATTCGATCGGCGGCTTGCGTTGGTATCTGTCCTGCGCCCGCCTAGCGGCCTCATCATTCCACTGGTCGTGTTACTGGCGTTCATGTTCGTGGGGCCGATCGCGTCGATCGTTCTGTTCTCTGTTCAGCCTACCAATACCATTTCGCTCGCCGTAGCCGACTGGACGCTCGATGCGTACCGGGAAATCGTTCAGGGGACGATCAGCGGCAAGGGAGTCTACGGGGAGGTAACGACTAATACGATCATGATCAGCGCGCTGACAACGGTCATCGCGTTCGCCGTTTCCTATCCCGCCGCGTACGCTCTCGCAACAAAGGTGCGGCGCTTCAAGCTCCCCATCCTGATCGCGCTCATCATCCCACTGTTTACTAGCGTCAACATCCGCGTCTACGGCTGGGTGCTGTTCTTGATCAACGAGGGGGTCTTCGATCTCCTTGCGGGGAGCGTCGGGCTGGACGCTCCATCGATCATCTACACCCGAAGCGCTGTTATTCTCGGGACGGTCTACGTCTACCTTCCCTACATGCTGTTTCCGATTTACCTCTCGATCAGTACGATCGATGACTCGCTGCTCGAGGCGGCGGCGGATCTCGGTGCGGGGCGAACGAAACAGTTCGTCGATGTTATCCTCCCGCTATCGAAACCAGGCGTCATCATCGGTTCGCTGTTCGTGTTCGTCCTGAGCCTCGGTGCCGAGGTCGAGGCCGAACTGCTCGGCGGTGGCACAATCTACACCGCGGCGAGCAACATCAGCTACTCGTTCGGGTATTCACAGAACTGGCCGCTCGGTTCGGCACAGGCTGTTGGTCTATTGCTTATCACGACGGTCTGTGGTGTCGTGATCCTTCGGACAATCGACCTGACCGAAATCGCCTCGCGAGGTGGGTCCCGATGAGCATGCGATCGGACCGATCCCTGGTACCCCAACTCTCGACCGGGCTCTGGTACGGCTACCTCGTCCTTGTTATCGCATTCCTGATGACGCCGTTGCTCAGCCTCATCATCGCATCGTTCGACAGCGGCCAGACCTTCTCGTTGCCCTTTGAGTTTACCCTCAAGTGGTACAGCAACGCTCTGACGTCAACCAGCGTCCAGTCCGCCGTCGACTCAACGATCCGGATCTCGATTCCGGTAACGGTCCTCAGTACCATCATTGGGACGGCGGGAGCGATCGCATACACGCGGTATTCGTTCCCCGGGCAGGAGTACTTCAAGATCGTCGCGCTCCTTCCGATCTTCTTCCCGTTGATACTCCTCGGTCTCGGCATGTCGATGTGGGCGAACGTGACGGGGCTCGGCTACGGCATCGTGCCAGCGATCATCGGCGAAACCGTCTGGATCTCGCCGATCGTCATGTTTGTCGTCTCGATCAGCGCACTCGGCGTCGATCCGAACATCGAGGAGGCGGCCCGTGATCTTGGTGCCGATACGCTCACGATTTACAAGGACGTTCTGTTGCCATTGATCGTGAACGGGATCGTCTCCGGTGGTATCTTCGCGTTTGTCCTGTCGTGGAACAACTATTACATCGTCTCGTACCTCAAGGGATCCGAGATCACCATCACGACATGGATTCACGGGCGGATGACGCAGGGATTTACGCCAGTCGTTCCAGCGCTCGCTTCGATGATCTTCTATGTATCGCTGCTGTTGCTCCTGGTAGCGGTTCTCATGGAGCTACGATCCAGTAGATAACGACTGGGTCCCCGCCGGACGGCTTGTCGCGACGATATCTTTTTGAGGCTGTTCATCGTTTTGTAGCGGGAATCATTGGACGATTGTCTTCTATTTGTATGGACAATATAATGGAGTTGGAGACATATTGGCAGAAGATGTATATATCGGGCATCATAGTTACGAAATACACTAACAGAGGGATACGATCATGCTCGAATATACGTTCTACATACGACACAATGGCTGCTGGACTGAGACCATAAATGAATCGTTTCCCGACGTATCGGCGACGATCATTTATTCCTACCGATTGCTCGGCAGCAGCATCACAATGATTGAAGTCAACAACGTCCAAGAACCGATAATCGACGAACTCATCGCGTGGCTCGGAACTCATTCCGTAATAACAACGGCGCAACTGCTCCAGTACGACGAGACAAGCAAAAACGCGTACATTTCGCTCGTTGGTGAGTACGACGACCACACCGAGCCGGTCCTGAACGTCCTCCTCCGAAATCGGTGTTTCCCGACCGTTCCGGCAACGGTCGCTGACGGACGAGAACACTGGAGCGTGCTCGTCCCGACGAACGAGGCAGTGAGTCAGGCCCACGACGAACTCCGTGATCTCGGCCCCATCACGGTCGATTCGCTCGGCGCTCCCGAACTTGATGGGCTACTCACTGGCCTGGTAAATATCAAACAGGCCGTCCAGAACCTCTCTCCCCGGCAGCAAGAAGTCCTTGCTCGAGCGATCGAACACGGCTATTACGACTCACCGCGAGCCTGCAGTATCGAGACGCTCGCCGAGATGGATTCGGCGAACACGTCGACCGTCGGAACACACCTTCGACGATCCGAGGCAAGGATATTGGAGTCGGTATTACCGCTGTTGACCAGTTCGAACACAATTCCGGACGATCGAGCGACCGACGAACACGCCTCGTCACTTCCCTGATCCGGCTCAGAATGCGTCGAGGTACGTTTCCCGCTCCCACTCCGAGACGGCTTCCTGATACCGACCGAACTCGTTTCGTTTTAGCTTAACGAACGATTCCAGGAGGGTCTCGCCAAGTTCACGGGACAAGAGACCATCCGCTTCGAGCCGGTCGAGTGCGGCCCAGAGCGTTTGTGGGAGTCGTTCGTGACGCCCCCGCTGAGCGTTGCCGGTCGTCGGTTCGGGTGGCTCGAGTCTGTCCTCGATCCCGTCGCCGCCGGCGGCGAGTATGACAGCGAGCGCGAGATACGGATTACATGACGTATCTGGGAGGCGGAACTCGAGGCGGGTCCCAGCGCCCAGATGCGGTGGGATGCGGAGTACGGTCGATCGATTGTCGGGCCCCCATGCGATGGAAGTCGGTGCCCAGGAGCCGGGTCGCAAGCGCCGATAGGAGTTGACTGTCGGCGCACAGATAGCAGTGAGCGCGTTCGCGTGCTCGAGGGGACCGGCGATGGCGTGTCGTGCGACTGCCGAAAGCCCCGCGCCGTCGGCTGGATACGTTCCGGACGGGAACTGAAGATTGTTCGTCTCGGCCGCGAACGTGTTCATCTCCAACGCGGTATCCCAGAGACTCAAGTGGACATGCATTCCATTGGCGTCCGCACCTGTGTAGGGGACAGGCATCATCGAGGCTTTCAGTCTGTATCGGCGAGAGACTGACTTGAGCATCTGCCGGAAAAATATGACTCCGTCCGCAATCTCGACTGGGTCGCCGTGCTCGAACGTGATCTCGTACTGACCGGGCTGAGATTCCTGGTGGATACACGTTACATCGAAGCCGGCGACTCCCATCGTCTCGGTCCAGTCTTCGATCAGATCCGCCGCCTGATCGATCGCATCCATGTCGTACGAACTTCGATCGTTGAACGGTTCGAAGCTGCCGTCCTCAGTGGGACGGAGTAACGAAAACTCCAGCTCGATTCCGACCTGTGGGACGTATCCGGCTGCCTCGAGTGTGTCGGTAACGCGGTTCAGGACGCTTCGGCTGCAGAGATCGAACGGCGTTCCATCGACGTGCCTAAGATCGGCGAACGCGAGGCCGACCCCGTTGCGCCACCCCACCGGCGTCGGCGGTGTTGCGTCCGGGACGGCGACGACATCACCACTCTCGGGACCGTACGACGGGTTCTCGAGGAGTCCCGGTTCGAGGGTCAACTCCGCGACGCCCGCTGCGAACCCGAACCCGTCCTCCCGTCGCCGCTCGAACTCCGACGCGGGGACGACGTTGCCCCGAGGGATGCCGTTCAGATCGGTCCAGAGAACTCGTATCCGGTCGTACTCGCTCGCTACGCGATTCGAATCCGTTGTGATACTTGGAGAGATATGAGCAGAATAGTTTAAACCCTCGTATCAAAATGTCCTATAACAGTATTATTCCTATCATATATGCCGGATCAGGCCTTATTCGTCAAAAACAAGTGTTTTGATCGTTACCGGAACGGCGGTATGCTCCATGATCGGAGTGTCGAAATCGACGTATTCGTCCTCGCTAACTGCGAGTTCATCGAGAACCATTACCGACCTATCGTCGATCATCGACTCGAGCAGTTGGCCAAGAACCTTGGCACAGTTCTGTTCGGTCAACAGAATCAACGGTCGTGACTCGTCGGCACGGCACTCGTAGGCGACCGTAATCCCGCGAGCGACGAGTCGCAGACGGTCGTACGTGAGCGGCCCGACGTTCGAGATGTGCAGAGCGAACGCCCCGGAGACATCGCGACGGGCTTGGGCAGTTCGGATTGCCGCCGCCGTTCGCGCTCGAATATCGTCGATGGAATCAGCTGTGGCGATTCCGTCGAGGGCGAGTACCGGGAGATTTCTGGCTGGCAGTAACTCGGTCGCCGGGGCGATGGTCCGGCCGGTAAATGTCGTCGTTCGCGTCCCGGCACCGATAACGGTTGCCCGGATGTCTTCGCTCGACGACCGAACCGGTAACGCATCGAAGCGCTCGTGGGTTCGAATCGCGGCAGCGAGACGGACGCCCAGATCACCGTACTTGAGTGGATCGCAGTCGTCGATATCGGGATCGGAAACGAGGCGACCGACGCCGCCAGTAAACACGACTTCGTCGACGTCGACCGCGGTATCGGGGAGGTCGGTGACTGATAACGCTCGCGTCACCTCGTCAAATGGTGGCCCCTCGATGGCATCGAAGACGTGGTCAGCCAGTCGCCGTGCCAGCCCCCGCCAGACCGCTTCCGGCCGTTTCGTCCCGATCTCGATCGTGGGACCGTCCGGGAGCTGGCAGTGGCTAACCGGCTCCGTAACCGCGTTGGCGGTTCCGTCAGCGTTGAACTGGACGAGTCGACCGCCGACATCGAGACATCGTGTCTGTAGGGGCTCACCGTCCTCGAAGACGGCGATGTTCGTGGTCCCGCCGCCAATATCGACCGTTACGATCGTCGAGCCATCAGTTTTGCTTCGAGCCCCAGCACCGGAGCCGTACCCGGCTAACACTGCCTCGAGCGACGCGCCCGCCGTCGCAACGACGAACTCGCCGGTGCGTTCGGCTAACCGGTTTATCAACGCCTCGGCGTTGGTTCTCCGGGCCGCCTCGCCAGTTGCGATCACCGCACCGGTATCGATTTCTTTTGTCGCCAATCCCGCGTTCTGCACGTCAGCATCAATGAACGCTTCGACAGCCTCAGTGTCGATCGATCGGTCGCCGTCGAACGGTGTCTCGCGGATCGGACTGCGGTAGCGGATTCGTCGATCGACCACTTCGACGGCCCCCGCGCCGTCGTATGTGGGGAGGGAGAGTTCCAGGTCGGTGATGATAACCTGCGTGGTCGTAGTGCCGATATCGATGCCGATACTAGACAGCGTTTCGGGGCTTGTGTCGTGCATCTACGGATACACCGGGTGGCTCACCGACTCTCCGTGTCGAATCCGTTGCGTTTGGTCTCGCACAGTTCTTCGAGGACCGCCGCGATTTCGGCTCCGGCCTCGACGGGCGGAATTCCGTCGCGATGGATATTCGAGATCACGGATTTATCAGCGGTTGCACCGCCGCGTTCCGGACCGTAGACGAAGTACGCGCTCAGGCTCTCGTTCGTCGCCAGCCCGGGTCGTTCCCCGATGAGGTTCACACAACAATTCGCATCGAGTTCCTCGCCGATCGCATCCATGACGTCGACCCGGCCGTACTCGACGAAGATCGGTGTACCGACATCGAGTCCGCGGTCGGCCAGTCCGTCGAGCAATACCGGCAGCAGGTCCGGCACGTTCGCTTCGACTGCGGTCGAACTGAGTCCGTCGCTGACCACGATCTGCACCTGTGGCTGCATCGTGCACTGCTGCCGCACACTGTCGGCTGTCTCGTCGGAAATATCGCGTCCCTGGCCTGGATCAGCGAGGTACTCCGTCTTGCTCGTGGCGCGAGACTGGACACCAACGAGGCCGAGTTCCTCTACGAGTTTGGGCGACACGTGTGTTGTTACCGCGTCACGCGCTTTTGCGTGATCCAAGCGAAATTCGAGCAGGGTCTCCGTCCGCGGTCGCGATCCCGTTCGGCCAACACCGACTCGAGACGGATGAGAGCCACGGATGCGCTCGAGTTGGGCTTCGTTTTCGGGGCGGTCGACGCCGCTCAGACGGTCGGAATTTCGGCTCATGGATCGGTGAATATCGTCTGGTCTCCCGCGCGGTCGGTGAGCTGTCCGTCATCGGTGATCCCCATCTCTTCGAGCCATACCTCGAACTCCGGTGCCGCTTGCAGATCGAACAGGGTTCGGAGCGCAGGTCCGTCGTGGAAGCTGTTCGACTGATAGTTGAGCATCACGTCGTCGCCCATCGGCACCGTAATGAAGAAATTCGAGCCGGCAGCAGTCAGCAACACCGCGAGATTCTCGATGTCGTTTTGATCCGCGTTCGTGTGATTCGTATAGCAGGCGTCGATCCCCATCGGAAGCCCGTGGAGTTTGCCCATGAATACGTCTTCGAGACCCGCGCGAATGACTTGCTCGCCGTCGTAGAGATACTCCGGCCCGATGAAGCCGACTACGGTGTTGACGAGGAACGGGTCGTACTCGCGGGCCAGTCCGTAACACCGCGCCTCGAGAGTGAGCTGGTCAACGCCCTCGTGCGCGTCGTTCGAAAGTTCTGCGCCCTGTCCGGTCTCGAAGTACATAACGTTCGGTCCCTCCGCTTGACACCGGTTTTGCCCTAGCTCAGCGGCGTCGTCGAGTAACCCGACATCGATACCGAACTCCCGGTTACCTCGCTCGGTTCCAGCGATGCTCTGAAAGAGCAGATCGGCCGGTGCCCCGTCTCGGACCGCGTCCATCTGCGTCGTAATGTGGGCAAGGACGCAGTTCTGAGTTGGTACGTCCCACCGATCGATGAACTCCGCTGTCGCTCGCAGAAGTTCTTTAACCTGTGCGACGTCATCGCTTACCGGATTGATGCCGATAACGGCGTCCCCGACGCCGTATGAGAGTCCTTCTCGAACACTGTGAAGGATATTTTCGGTGTCGTCGGACGGGTCGTTCGGTTGGAGCCGGAACGAGACGGTCCCCTCCGTCCCGATCGTATTGTTACAACGGGCGACGACGGTCATCTTGGAAGCTGCGACGACGAGATCCATATTCGACATTATCTTCGTGACTGCCGCGATCATCTCGCTCGTCAGTCCCCCCCTGAGTGTCCGTATCTCCTCATCGCCGGTCGACTCATCGAGGAGGAACTCCCGAAGATCGGCGACGGTCCAGTCGGCGATTTCCTCGTACGTTTCCTCACAGATTCCCTCCCGAATGGTCCGCGTGACCTCGTCGTCCGCCACAGGGACGACGGGGTTTTCGTACAGCGTTTCGAGCGTCAGCCGACTGATGACGTCTTTCGCCGCGATGCGTTCCGCACTCGAAGTTGCCGCGATTCCCGCCAGTTTGTCCCCCGATTTCCGTTCGTTTGCCTTGGCTAGAACGCTCTGCAGTGAATCAAACTCGTGTTGAATCCCGTCGAACACAGCCGTATACGCCGTCTCTCCGCTACTCATAGTGCCTCCGTCGAGACACGATCCTGTCGACTCGCGAAAGATTTCATCCAATTATCACTGAGGACAGTAGTTTCCCGCTGTGTGACCGATTCGATTCCAGTACATTGTATGTGGAACTGCCCACTATCGGATATTGGAGATTGTGGCGTCCATCTGTGTGTGTTTATATCATAACTCTCGAAGACTAGCATCAAATCCGGGAATAAAAGCTCGTTTCCGAACACAAATCGATTGAAACCGCACGAATAGAGTGGTGCGCTGCGGGTGCATCACTAACGCGAGCAGAAATGGGCGAAGGCGGACGGATCCTTCTCGTCGAACGACGTTAAATCGTCGTGGAGAGCGTGCAACTCCACAGATAGCCTCTCTGCTTCCGCGTACCGTTCAGCAACGTACTCTGCTTCCCTCAACAGATGTGCCCAGCACCGCTGGAGCTTCGTGTGATAGCTCGGATACGCTGACCAGCCGTCACAGCTGAGCGTCGAGTCCTCGGCAAAGTCCTCGCCGAGGACGTCCTCTAACACCTGGCTCCCACGACACTCATCAACCCAGAACAGTACCTCTTCGTCAGTAACGAATGTCCACGCCCCATCCGTCTTTAGCTAAGCGAAGAATCGCATGACTGCGGCGGCTTATCGGGACAACTTTTCGGAAGGAATGAGGAGGCTTCAGCTGTGCACACAGAACCCTCCTCACGTCATATTGAACGTCGTCTCACTAACCTCCTTCCTTCTGAGGCACTCGAAGACCACGCCGAAGGTGTCGGCGTGGTCGAGCGCCAGGGGAAGCTTCAGTTCCCGCCACTTGTCTGGTCGTTCGCGTTCGGCTTCGCCGCAGGCGAAAGCCGAACGCTTGCAGCCTTCAGACGAACCTACAACTCCACTGCTGACGAATCGATCTCTCCGGGTGGTTTCTATCAGCGGTTGACTCTGACACTCGCAGAGTACCTCCGCGACCTCGTCGAATACGGGTTCGACGAGGTCGCTGTGCCTCACACCGTCTCTGATGAGTTCGACCGCTTTCGGGACGTGATGATCGCTGATGGAACCGTTCTACGATTGCACGAGTTGCTCTCTGAAGAGTACAAAGCACGTCACGAGGAGCAGGCTGGAGCGAAGCTCCACCTGCTCCACAACGTCACCGACCAGACGGTCGAACACTTCAGCGTCACAGACGAGAAAACGCACGACAGCACGTTGTTCAACACAGGTTCGTGGCTGGAAGGACGATTAGCGATCTTCGATCTCGCCTACTTCAAGTACCGGCGGTTCGCGTTGATCGACGAGAACGACGGCTACTTCGTTAGCCGGCTGAAAAAGAGCTCGAACCCGGTTGTAACGGAGGAATTACGGGAATGGCGCGGCCGCGCCATTCCCTTGGAAGGCGAGAAAATCTTTGACATCGTCGACGACCTTTCCCGCAAATACATCGACGT
>NZ_FTNR01000058.1 GCF_900156475.1 Natronorubrum thiooxidans | reverse complement strand
CCTGAAAGACAGTTTTCTCCGGTGACATCCTATTTAGAATATGGTCATTACTACCGAGGCACGGCAGGTCTGCCGTGCCGTAGGTTCGCTGCTGTATCCCGCTCTAGACTTCGGAACGAAGCCTAACGGCACTTACCCGAGTGAGGACTTCTCCAGAGTCCTCACTCGGAGCGCATTCCACCGTGAGTTCACTAACACCAGTGCTAGACACCTCCAGTTGGCTCGGGGCGAAGAGTTGGACCTCGAAGACCGAAGTCCGCTCTCGAAGTCGCTGCTGTATCACCTTGGTGAGATGGATGCGGATGCCATCAACGATCAGTTCAATGGCATCCGCGAGCAGTTCCTCGCCCAGACACGGAAGGCACGACGGTTCCCACTAACCGGGGAGGTTGCGCTCGATCTTCACGAATGGCTCTACTACGGTTCCAAGCAGACACCGATGGTTTCGCAGATCAACCCGGATCGTGGGACGAATCTCGCCTACGTGTTTGTCACACTGTGTATTGTTTCACCGTCAGCTCGTTTTACCCTCGCGTCCGAGCACGTTGCTCGAACGGATACGCAGTCTCTGATCAAAGCAATCCGTAAGGTGATCGAGACGGCACGTCAGGCCGTCTCGATCACTCGCATCTACTGTGATCGTGGATTGTATCGGGTGGAGTTGGTCGACGAACTGATCGATCTTGACGTGGAGTTCGTGATGCGTGCACCCAAAACACTGGGCATAAAGCGTGTTCTCGGCGACCACGACGAGAGCGTGTTCGTCACTGACTATGAGTTAGTCAGGAAGCACTCACCGACGATGCGTGTCCCGGTGACGCTCGTCGTCGTCCCGCATCAGTCGCGGGACGACGACTCGCTGTGTCTCATCACGAACCACGTGAGGACAGTGGATGAAGCGGTACCACTAGCTCAAGCGTATCGGCGTCGCTGGGGAATAGAAACGTCCTACCGGAAGATTGGTGAGTTCCTTCCTCGCACTACGTCGCCAGTGTTTGCGGTGCGGTTGTTCTACTTTCTGTTCGCTGTGGCACTGTACAATCTTTGGATCGTGGTGTATCTGCTACTCTCAGAGCAGCGGCGGGAGAGCACGCGTCCAGCAGTGTCAACGGCAACGTTTCGCTTCTTCCTCGGACCAGTGACATACGGATAATCGCTGCCGGGCGGCAGACCCGAGCTAGCGCTCGGGTCAGCACGCTCTTCCGTACTGGCAAGACTCTCTGTCACTGTGAATTATGCGCCTCAACCACTATCACCTGCTCAAATTACCGCTTGAACAAACAACGTGAGGCGGATTTCAGTGACTCATCACGTTTCCATCGACTCTCTACAATCTGAATCGGCAACTACTGT
>NZ_FTNR01000047.1 GCF_900156475.1 Natronorubrum thiooxidans | reverse complement strand
TCGATGTCTTCGGGCGCGGGTTTTTCGGGTTCGTCGGTTTTGATGCAGAATGAGACGTACCACGCGCCCGTCGGCTCTTTCTTCAGCGTGACCTCCTTGATGGTTTCGTGGTCTGGGAGGTTGCGGTGGAGGCGAATCGGGATTTCGCGGGTTTCGCCTTTGAGTTTCTTGAGTACGAGGAGTCCTCGGTTGTTCGGACCACTCTTCTTGTCGAGTTCGAAGCCCGATTGCCGGTACGTGAAACTCCTGAACTCACGCGGTTTCTTCCAGTTCAGCGACCCAACGTTGTAGCCTTTGGCTTTGAGTTTACCGAGGCTTTCGATATTGTCTCGGATGCGCTCGATGGCTTTCTGCAAGACTGTCGAGTAGACCTGTTTGAGGTCTGGCCACCAGTTTTTCATCGTGGGGAGGGTGTCTCTGACGCTCCAGACGCGTTGGCGGAGCGTTCCTGCGTCTTCGGGTATCTGGTTGAATTCGCGGAGTGCGTGATTGTATGTTTGTCGTACGGTGTTTCGTGTCCAGTCCATCGCTTCGCGTTGCTCTGTGGTGGGGAGTAAGCGATAGCGAGGGCTGTACTTCATACGACGTGTCAACTCGTATGAATTGGGCTGTCTTAATGGTGCTGATTCGGGTGCTTGTGGCTCGTGCGGGCGCTGTATCCCCTCCCTACTCGCTCGCTACGCTCGCTCCTTGAGGAAGGGGGCTTAACGCCCTCTCTTTCAGCTAACGCTGGTCACTACTGATCCCACTTTATCAACTCACCAATGTTTTACACACCCCACCGTGTCCAGTGTCTTCCCGCGTCCAAAGCACTCTCACTCGGATGCAACACACCCCCACTCTGTCCAGTGTCTTCGCCGGTTCTGAGGCCTTTTGATCTATATTTTCCAGTTTTCGATCCAGCATATCCTAACCATTCTGTCCAGTGTCCGAACAGTATAAATACTATTTTGGCACACCCCACTCTGTCCAGTGTCTAAGCAAATCCAGACCAAACACACCCCACGACGTCCAGTGTCTGTAGTTGGTCAAAAGAATTCGAGCGGATGCGATCGATCAAATCTCTCCATCAAGTCGCGTCTGGATTGCGTCTGTTACGCCGACCATGTCTACTGTTTCGGCAAGCGCCTCAAGTAGCAAATCTGGATTTGTGTCGAGTGAATATTCGTAGTATCGGCCACCAGACTCGCCTTTATTTCGTTCGATCCGTGTCGCAATACCTAGCATTGCGAGTTCGCCTAAATGATCACGCATTCGACGTGGGACGAGTGGCTCCGTTGCTGCCCGCTTACAAACGATTTCGTATCGGTTTTGAACATCTCTGGCACGAACCGGTGTCTCACCTTCCTCATAGAGCATCAATAGTGCATATAAAACGAGATGACCCTGTTGTGTGAGTCCAGCGACACCATCGATAATTCGACTCTGTTCGAGTAATGCTCGTGCTTCATCAACGTGTTCCTCGCAAACCTGGTCTGCATCTTGTTCAACTGCGACGTCACCAGCTTCCATGAGCAAATCAAGACTCTGTCTGGCGTCACCAGCATCTTTTGCACCGAATGCGGCACACTTAGCGATTACTTCGTGCGGGATGACGCCATCATAAAACGCGATGTCGGCCCGTGTCCGAAGAATATCACGAAGTTCGTTCGCATTGTATGCGGGAAACTGGACTTCCTTTTCACAGAGACTGGACTGGACCTTCGAACTCAGTGATTCGCGGAACTTGAAATCGTTTGAGATTCCGATGATTCCAACTTTTGACTGCTCGAGATTGCCGTTTGCACGGGCACGCGGGATCTGATAGAGAATCGAATCATCGTCAATATGATCGACTTCGTCGAAAACAATAATGATTGTTCCACCAATTGCGTCGAGTTCTTCCCAGAGCCACTCGTTCACTTGTCGCCGAGGATAGCCAGTGGGCTTGAGTTGATCGCTGGGATCGCGGAATTTGTTAATCAGTTGAATCGCAACCTGATAGCTTGTACTCAGGTCCTCACAATTGGTCCGGACTGTTGTAAGATCAATACCGTAATCGGCGGCATCTGTTTTGAGTTCACTAAGGAGATAACGTGTACATGCAGTTTTGCCAACACCAGCCTTGCCATACAGGAAGATGTTAGCAGGCTGATCTCCGTTGATAACTGGCTGTAGAGCCGAGATATATTGCTGAAGTTCCTCGTCACGGCCAACTATTTCCTCCGGCTGATAATCTTCACGAAGAACGTCACGTCGATCGAAAATATCAGTATCCGGCTGGAACAATCCCATTGAGACCATCACATCTGGCAACCAACATAAAACTACCGTGTCCAGTGTGTCCAGTGTCACCCCCATCATGTCTAGTGTCCGCTGAAATGGTGTACCCTCCCACCCCACTGTGTCCAGTGTCTCGGGGAGAATGCACGGAGGAGGGATGCCAGAACAACTCTAAATCTGGGGAAGATTTAACACAAGTGGCGATAGACTAGTCCGAACGATAATCTGAAGAAGGGCTTGAAAGAGTAGCTAGAGCAATCAGAGGAAAACCTCAGTACCGCCAATCTATAATAAAAGCAGGCAGAGTACCCCGGGCCACCGTGCCCGGGGGTGAATGCCGTCGACTTAATGGACAAACCACGCCGGACTGGTGCGTGGTTCTAAGTAGAACACTTGTGAAGGGATTAGGTGTACGATGGATGAGCTTGTTGAGACACTACGCTTCCGCCTGCACATCGAGAGCGGGGAGCAATGGCGTCTCAAACAAGCTCGATTCGATGCTCGACCCATCGCTAATCACACCTGGGCAATGCGAAAACTCGGGTACAGCAAAACCGAGATCGCAAAACAAGTCACGCCGACCGCGAACGACTTCGTGAAAAATAACGCACAAGCCGTCATATGGAAAGCGTGCGACGCTTACGACGCCTACGAAAGTGCGTTGAAGAAGTGGCGCAACAGCGACAATCAAAGCGAGTTACCGAAGCCACAACCACCGTCAGTCGATTCATGGGGAGCGTTTCCGCTCGTCATGAACCACGGTGAAGGCTACGAACTCAAAGTTCGAGACAAAGACGATCGTGTTGGCTACCGCATCAGTGCCCAGCCATACCGGGAGAAAGTTCGCGGGTTTCTTCGTGGAGCCAAGCACGATCTTGACCGCGTCAAACATGCGCTTGACGACTCAAGCGACTTAGTGTAGCTTCAAGCGTGAATCTGTAGATCCTCTTCGGTCTCAATTGGGTAGAGTTGGCGTAGTTTGATCCGGGCATCGTCAGTAGTAAACTGCC
>NZ_FTNR01000048.1 GCF_900156475.1 Natronorubrum thiooxidans | reverse complement strand
AGACCTTCTCTGACTGGATCAGACATGCATTAGAGGAAGAGCTAGAGCGGAGTTGGGAGATCGAGATGAACGGAACAGGTGTGCCAGAAGCATACACGCCGGCCGCGGGCTGACGCCAGCCCGCGGCCTTGGGCAAGCTCCTGGTGAGCAACAGCATTCACCTAGAACAGCGTATCTCAGCCTTCTTACTTCACTTCTCCTCATTCGTAGATTCTATTTCCTGTTCACTCAGTTACTACACCAGCATTCACTCCGTTCGTCCATGACTCAGCACAGTTCACGAAGCGACGTTCGGGAAGTACCGATATTCCAGCCTATGACGGCATTGAAGCTCGGAGTTTCAGTGGGGAGCAGTTGTGGATCTGGGAGAGCGATAGCCCAGTGACCTACCTTGGTGCTGGTGAGAACGAAACTCTCTACACGAAGTCAGGAACATCACTATACGCGATTGACACTGACGAAGGGACTACTCGGTGGGAGACACGGTCTTCTATAGAACTTTCTACACACCCTGCTGTGATAGATAATCTCCTCATTTTGGGGCAGGAAGACGGCCAAGTTCCGGCAATAGATACAGAGACGCAAGAGGAAGTATGGAATAGAAATCTGAATAATGGGATTTCGACGCCAATTACAATGGGAGAGTCTACAATCTACGCATCTGGGTGGTCATATCCACTGCACGCGATTAATCCTGAAAACGGCGAGAGTAAATGGGAGTTTGACCCAGAATATCAACCACTCTCACCAGCTCTTGAGGTAGAGGATACAGTCTACGTCGGGAGTGACACAGGAACGTTATTCGCTAGGTCTGTAGCTGATGGCACTCCTCAGTGGTCATACGAGACAGAGTCGTCAATTTGGGCACCACCTGCCATCAATGGTGAAGGTATCTATGTCGCATCCGAATCTGGGTCAATAATCTGCTTAACTACTCTTCAGTAGCATATTCTAATTCAACCTCAGGTTTGACAACTTTAATACAGACGATCTTGGTGTCTGATTTCTACGGAGCTTATTGTCCAACTTTTCTCGGTTATTGGACACATTCCCAATTTAGAGTTTATCTAAATCGGTCGGAATTGAGACCGTAAGAATGACATTCGGAGCTATCCAGCTCCCATCAAAATTACAAGTATTTTGTTCGGTAACGTGGCTTCAGATGTAGTCTTGCCTCTACTCTCCCACTGGACGGAACACTCAAGCGTCACCTTTGATATGAACATGTATGAACCGAGCGATCCTTGTGGTCTTCGTGACGCTCCTCGTCGTTCTCGCAGGATGTGCGGGCGGCACCGAAGGAACCGAGGACGCGATCGACGACTCTCAGTCGGTTGGAGATGCCCTCGACGTCGTCGATATGAACGTTGCGGACGTATCGCCCGATGAGGAGTACATCGTACTCGAGAACACCGCCAATAAACCCGTCGACATGTCCGGATTTGAACTCCGAGACCGGGAGGGTGGACAGGTCGATGGCGGCCTCTCTCCGTTTTCGTTTCCAAGTGAGTTCGTCCTCGAACCCGAAGAGACAGTGACCATAACGACTGGTGAAGGTGACTCGACGGACAACGAGCTGCACTGGGGATACAACGTGAACATCTGGCGAGGCAATGGCGACGTGGTTCGGCTCGTCGACACCAATGGCCAGGTCGTACTCGAGCACGCCTACGGCGATTTTGATCTCGATAAGTCGGACGGCGATGTAGAGGATGACAACGACGACGAGAACGATGACGTCAGCGAGGGACCTGTTGACGGTGAACTCGAGATACACCACATCGATGTTGGGCAAGGCGATTCGACCCTCATCATCACGCCAGCCAATGAGACGATCCTGATCGATACTGGTGACTGGCGACAGGACGGTAGTGAGGTTATCGCCTATCTTGAGGCCCACGGGATCGATCGGATTGACCATCTCGTTGCGACACACGCCGATGCCGATCACATTGGCGGTCATGCCGCTGTGATCGAGCACTTCGAGACGATTGGTGAGGGCGTCGGGGCCGCATACGATTCGGGCGTCCCATCGGATTCAGCGACCTATGGGAACTACTTAGATGCCGTTGACGAGTACGGCGTTGATCTTCTCATCGTCGAAAGTGGTGATGAACTGCCGGTCGAGGGCGATGTCTCTGCCCAAGTAATGAATCCACCTTCTGAGGATGCTGGGATCGATGTTAACGACAACAGTGTAGTGCTGGTGTTCGAGTTCGGTAACTTCCAGTATTTAGCGCCCGGCGATGTCGATACTGGTGTCGAACAACGACTGATCGATGAGTGGGGAAGCGATCTTGAGGGCGACGTGTACAAAGCCGGTCACCACGGGTCATCAACCTCCTCGAGTGAGGCCTTGATAGATACGGTAAATCCGGAGACGGCCATCATCTCGAGTGCCTACGACTCACAGTACGGGCACCCGAACGATGAAGTGCTCGAACGGTTTGCCGAGCGAAATATCGAAACGTACTGGAC
>NZ_FTNR01000049.1 GCF_900156475.1 Natronorubrum thiooxidans | reverse complement strand
AGAGCGTCGCGGAGGTCGTCGAGGGTGGCGGCATCAAGCGTGGACATACCCTATAATCACACTCTAGCCTAAAGAATATTCAGCCGACAGTATAAAGTTGAAACCACAATAGGCTACGTGAAGGGGAGATTTGGAAACCGCACGTATACGGTAAACAACGCGCGAAAGCCAGCAGACGTTCTGATTGGCCCGTTCGATGCGCTTCCGCCTCCATGGCGACCTCGGGTGCTGAATGACCGGAGAGATGATAACATCTATCTATGCGCTCACAGTCAACCACGACAGCGAGAACTCTTGATATGCCTACTCTGAAAAAAAAGACGGAGGACGAGAAGGAAGACGAGTGGTACATTCATATCCCCAATAAGAACGGCGGCGCTCCGCCGGTGTACACGATTCAGGTCAAAGACGAAGGTCGAGACATACTGCTTGATCTGAACCTTAACCACGTGAACGCGCCCAATCGGAAGGCAGACCTCGACTGGGATCTGTTCTACACTCTCGACGAGCTCGGCCTGCTCTACACATATAACACGGACTACGAACCCGGCGATGCTGTTCCATCGTCAGGCACATTTAAACACCTCGACGGCCTATCCGACTCTCAGCGCGCCTCCTTCGCCAATTCTCTGCTTGACCGCTTCTCTACAGCCACCCTGTTCCAGCACGAGCACATCCTCGATTTCTTCCTCACGCTGGAGGACTTGCCCGAACGCCACCGTACTGAACTGCTCGTCCGCCTGCTTGCCGATACGCCGTTTGACGTGGACCCCATTGAGGACTCGAAGAAGGTGTTCGCCAACTACGCCAAGTACCTGATCGACTCCGACACAGAAGGCTACAATCCGGTTCTGCTGGCCCTCGTTGTGCACTTCGCGTACAAGTCGTGGGACGACGGTCCCGAGATCTATAACGACCTCATCTCATCCAACGAGGGTCGTCCGGTCTGGATATGGGAAGACTGGGTGTCGATGGCAGGCGGCGAACTGATGTTCTATTCGGTCGTGGAGGAGATGGACAATCAGATACCCGACCCACTGTACGACCTTGCCGTGAGAATGTCCGACGGCTACGGCGGACGCCTTTACAATTGGCTCGAATGTGAAATGTCCGCGCTGTGTGCCGCGCAAACTGTTGCCGAGATGGGGGAACAGAACTGGGCCCTCCACGAATTTGCCAAGGCGGGCTTCTCGAGCGGGTGGGCGTCCCATTGCGTAATTCTCCCGCGCCCGCCAAACCACACGGAGCCCACCCCGGGCGACGCGTTCGATGAAGCCGTTACCGACGCCAAATCGGAACTTGTCGCCAAGGCAGAGCGTATTGATTTCTCCACCGACTGACCAGCCCTTGAGCCGATCGCAGTCTACACGTATTGTCCTTCTGACACTGTGCTCCGTGCTTCGATCTTGTACAAAGGAGGTACTGAAACAGAACATACTGAGCCAATAGCTGCTGTTAGATTACCTACCGACGAGTTAGATACGCTCGCTACCGCGTTCACGGACGGTCAATTGGTCGGCTTTGAAGGTGTTCCAACGGTCGGTGCTCAGGCGAGTCAGCAGTTCTTTGTCGAGGAGTTCGCCGATGTGACGTAGTACAATGGTGATGTTGCTAAAATTACATTTGGGTGATTGAATGCTGTGGCTGGTGAACCCACCAAATTAACCACAGGGTATCTACATACCCGGGGTTAATTCGGCGGGGACAGAACTGCGAGCGGCTTGAGGTCGTTCGCGTCAAATTCCTTATTGAGATATGTCCCTCCCATCCTCCATGAATGTATAGGGGCCAGTGACGACCTGCTCGAGGAACTCATAGTGAGCAATATCACGCTCGTGTTCACACGCTCAGTTGGAAATTGGATGACGGCAGGGATCTCAAACATTACGCCGAGAGCGAAGGTTCTATTTTCTAACGGCAAAACGGGACGGTATGCCTGATGACCGCCGAATGACTACAGACCGATTTTTTGGAGGTATCGATAATCGACTCCAGAATCTTCGGTCGATGTTGGTGTATGTGGATTCGACAGGGCCTGAAGAACCCGAGTTGTGGAAGTGGCTGAGAGTGAATACGACCGCAGAGCGCGATTCAACAATAGAGCAGTATGTCGGGTTTCAGCGTTCAATCGAACTCTTGACAATAGATAACGGCCGATACCAGACAACGGCTCGAGGAGCAAAATACGCCGAAACTGGCGAAATCAAAACCGTTGTTGATGCTCTCTTTGAACACGTCAAAGGATTCGAAACGATTCTACAAGCAATCGATGGAGGAGATAATACCTCCAAAGAGCATTGGTCTTTAGTTAGGCCTCAGCTGCCGGTTTGATGGCGGTAGCGAGTTGTTCCTGGAGAACCGGCCGTTGTTTGTGGATCTTCTTCGCGTCG
>NZ_FTNR01000051.1 GCF_900156475.1 Natronorubrum thiooxidans | reverse complement strand
ATGGGAGCCAAAGACGCTGAGGATAGGAGTATCGGCGGTTTGGCACCGCCCGTCAGCCACCGACCACGATGGCTGGGTTTGACGCGAACTCCCGCAAAGTGGCGGCGTCCTTGGTTGTAGACCTGAAACTCCCACCGCTCGAGATTCCTGCGTCTTCAGGCGCAGGAGGATGTCAACAAGCTGTTCGCACACCTACTCTGTGGACACCTGATTTGATCAATACAGGAAAGGAGTGATCAGTATCTGCACGCTGCAAGTTGCAGGAGTTAGAAACCACGATACGACCGCCGTTCAGTATCAGTGCGTTCCAATATCGAGTTCTCTGACGGCCTCAGCCGGCGTGACATCCCATGCGACGAGTCGGTCCGCGGCCAATTGCCACGCGTGGATGGCGAGTTCGGGATCGACATCTTCGGTTTCGTAGCTAAACTCCGCCAAAGCGACTGCAATCAGGAGGTCCTCCTGTCGATTGGTGAGCATCGCTGCCGTTGGCCGCGGCTTCGGATAAAAAGAGTGGGGTGTTCTACCGAAATCACGGCTGCTTCGCTCGGTACGTAGCTTCCAGTCTGGCGGTGCCGGTACTGTCCTAGTGGACGGAACATTCAAACGCCACCTTTGAGATGAACATGTATGAACCGAGCGATTCTTGTGGTCTTCGTGACGCTCCTCGTCGTTCTCGCAGGATGTGCGGGCGGCACCGAAGGTGCCGAGGACACGATCGACGACTCGCAGTCGGTTGGGGATGCTATCGACGTCGTCGATCTGAACGTTGCGGACGTGTCGCCCGATGAGGAGTACGTCACCCTCGAGAACACGGCCGATGAGTCCGTCGATCTCTCCGGGTTTGAACTCCGAGACCGAGAGGGTGGGCAGGTCGATGGTGGTCTCTCTCCGTTTTCGTTTCCAAGTGAGTTCGTCCTCGAACCCGAAGAGACAGTGACCATAACGACTGGTGAAGGTGACTCGACGGACAACAAGCTGTACTGGGGATACAACGTGAACATCTGGCGAGGCAATGGCGACGTGGTTCGGCTCGTCGACACCAATGGCCAGGTCGTGCTCGAGCACGCCTACGGCGATATCGATCTCGATGAGTCGGACGGCGATGTAGAGGATGAGAACGGCGGCGAGAACGATGACGTCAACGAGAGTCCTGTCGACGGTGAACTCGAGATACACCACATCGATGTTGGGCAAGGCGATTCGACCCTCATCATCACGCCGGCGAATGAGACGATCCTCATCGATAGTGGCGATTGGCGACAGGACGGCAGTGAGGTTATCGCCTATCTCGAGGCCCAAGGGATTAATCGAATCGACCACCTCGTCGCGACGCACGCCGATGCCGACCATATCGGTGGTCACGCCGCTGTGATCGAGCACTTCGAGACGACTGGTGGGGGCGTTGGGGCCGCATACGATTCGGGCGTCCCATCGGATTCAGCGACCTACGGGAACTACCTCGATACCGTCGACGAGTACGGGGTCGATTTTCTCCTCGTCGAAAGCGGTGATAAACTGCCGATCGAGGGTGATGTTTCTGCCCAAGTGATGAACCCACCTGCTGGAGATGCTGGGAGCGATGTTAATGACAACAGTATAGTGTTGGTGTTCGAGTTCGGCGACTTCCAGTACTTAGCGCCGGGCGATGTCGATACTGGTGTTGAACAGCGACTGATCGATGAGTGGGGAAGCGATCTCGAGGGCGACGTGTACAAAGCCGGTCACCACGGGTCATCGACCTCCTCAAGCGAGGCCTTGATAGATACCGTAGATCCGGAGACAGCCATCATCTCGAGTGCCTACGACTCACAGTACGGGCACCCGAACGATGAAGTGCTCGAACGGTTTGCCGAGCGGGATATCGAAACGTACTGGAC
>NZ_FTNR01000052.1 GCF_900156475.1 Natronorubrum thiooxidans | reverse complement strand
AGTAGACCGTCCAGTAAATCCGTACCCGGTAGCGGTCCCTACTGGAGATAGAGTTGTGCGGCAGTGTCGAAGCACGATTCTGGAGATCCAGCAAACGAGCCGTCGAGGCAGATCGACGGCTCGTACCGATCATCGCTGTACTTGTAGAAGGCGAACCCCCACGAGTCGGAGTCTCCAGTCCACGTGAGTCGGCAGAGTTTCGTCGGGGTTTGTCGAATCTGTTCTGTTTCCTGTTCGCTTGCAGTTGGACTGATCCAGGGATTACTCTGGAGTGCGTCGATGTATGCGTACTCACCCCGGAAACGAACATCCACACGCGCGCACCGCTCATCCCACGCGGTGCGCGCGTGTGTCTCAAGACGGTCGGTCAACTGGCGGCGAGCTATCTCAGGAATCGAAGCCATACTAGTCAGACGCCCGCAAAAAGCATCACTCTATCGTTGGGTGCCTCTCAAGCAGTTTCTCAAGGTCCTTTGTCGTGTACGTCCACTCGAAGGGCTCTGGAACTGCATTCCAGAGCACTTCGAAACCAGCGATCTGGTGCATTAACTCTACAACTGACGCAAAACTGCCACCAGTCAATGCCTTCCGTGTCAAGACTGCGAAGTAGAGTTCAATCTGATTCAACCAAGAACCTCCCTTGGGAAGGTGCAGCACCTCCACGTTGTCGTACTGTTTCTTCAACCACCACGTGAACGTGTTTGGATGATGGGCGCTGCCGTTGTCGAGAATCCAGAACACCCGATCTGCCGCTGAGCAGATCGGGTGTGACATCACTTCTTCAACGAGTCGCTCGAAATTCGCCCGCGTGTTCCGAGTCACACAGCGGCCGTAGACTTCTCCTGTGCTAGCGTTGAGGGCTGCTTGATAGGTACAGCCCCCGTGGCGCTCGTACTCGTGTTCGACTCGCATCGACGTGCCCGGTCCTGGCGGACTTCGGTGCCGGGCCCGAGCCTTGATCGCTGTCTTTTCGTCAGCGCAAATGATCACATCTCTCTCGGTTAGATCTTTGTCGTTCCACGTGCCGTTGTACAGATCCAGCACTGGAGCAGCTTTCTGAGCGAACTCTGGATCACGCGGTCTCTTCCAGGAGGTACACGTCCAAGGCTTGATTGCTGCCTGCTTGAGCCAGGCGGCGATCGTCGAAGGTGAAGGGCAATGGTCAATCTCAGTCACAGCGACCATGTGAACATCAGTGATACTCAACCGGGAGAGCGGAAGATTCCGTTTAGACGGGAGTTCACACGCGATAGCGGTGATGAGTGCTCGAACAGAGTCATCGTAGGTTGGCGGGCAACCGGGCCGGGCTGCGTCAGCGAGCCCGGCCCGGCCAGTCTCGGCAAAGCGGCCACGCCACTTTCGAACGGTTTTGCGGGTACAGGAGAGTTCGGTCGCAATCTCCGTGTTATTGTAGCCCTCTGCGGCAAGGAGAACAATACGCGCACGAAATCCGTCCCGCTGTGAACTGGTTGCCCTGCGAGTGACCGCTTCAAGATCGGACCGATCTTGAGCGGTCAAAGTGAGTGAGACTGGTCGGGGTCCTGATGACATGAGAGGCGTTCTCCGCAGAGAACACTCTCTAAGAGGTGCTGAAAGGAGATAATCGCTCCAGCTCTATCCGGGTACGGATTTACTGGACGGTCTACT
>NZ_FTNR01000053.1 GCF_900156475.1 Natronorubrum thiooxidans | reverse complement strand
CGACGCACAGAAGATCCACAAACAACGCCCGGTTCTCCAAGAACAGCTCGCTACCGCCATCAAACCGGCTGCTGAGGCCTAACTAAAGACCAATGGTTGCTGATCGTTTCTGGGTCGTCAATATCAGCGAGTACTGCTGTTAATTTCTCAGTCATTTATTATCGACCTCGAGGATTTTGGAGGTTGCATATTGCCAGACATCGTTCGGAGTGATTGGCTGAGGCTGGATCTCGGATACATCGTGCTCTGTCAGGCTTGCACCAGATGGTTGTTGAGTGAGAGAAGAGTTGGATACTGCTTCTTGACTCGCACGCTTAATCGAACGGCGGAGCGTAGATCGACTCGCACGGCCGTTCAAGGTCGTGAATAGTGGTTCGGCTTCGGTTTTGATTACGTCGTCTCGTTCATACTCTACGTACGTTTCAACAGCGTCGACAGTTTTCTTAGTAAGAGCAACCGATCGCTCGGTAACGAGACCAACAGTATTTACTACGTGAGTATCAGGTATTCCAACTCTCACTTGACCGCGTTTGAGTGCCAAGTCTTTGAGATTGAGTTGACGTATCTGCTCAGGACGACTCTTTGTATCTAGAAGCAGTTCGAGATATGCGTGTGTTCGCGTCCCGAACTGCCGTTGACGGAGATCGCTGATCAGACTCTCAATCACATCACTGGAGGTCACGCTTGACGTTTCAGAAACCCGATTACCGATAATCTGCTTACCAAGAGTTTCGAGATCGGGGTTCGAGGCACCTACGAGAGGTGATGCCAGATGGTGCATGACGAGTTCTGGGTTCTGCTGAAAAGCGTACGCAAGATAGTTTCCGAGAGAGCAGATGTGACTCCGAACTGTTGCAATTGCGAGATCCGAATCCCACAAGAGATGCTGGATGAATTGGCAGACGTCCTCTTCGATTGGTCCATCAAATCTAACGGAATTGGTTATACACCACTCACAAAATGTCTGGAGAGTAGTCTTATGTGAGAGATACGTAGAGTCAGGAACCTCATTGGAAAGCGTACAGAGATAAGATTGGATAGTCGAATCGAGTTCTTGAGAGAGGACTGTCTCTAACGCAACTCCTTGGGGACAAGCCCCACGAAGAGAGATATTTGGTGAATCTGATTCTTGCATCGGTTACGTAATAGAGAAAGATATGATGGGGGCTGGAGATTCAGTACCTCACAAAGCATCACCAGTTAGCCTGACCTGAGTCACCTGTTCTGTCGTGATGAGTCGTCGGTAGCGGTTGAACAACACTAATCGAAGACGGAGCTGTCGCTGTCGGCGGCGGTCAGCCGCCGACGCGACAGCGTAGCCACTCACAAGGCAGCGATCCCGGTCAGTGACTATCGGTGGAACCGGTCGTCAGGTGGCCGGTTTGCGGGGACGGCCCGACGCACCGCGAGGGCCGTCCACGCAGCCCGGCGAACCATGTTGACGAACTCCTTGTATGGCCACCACCAGAGGCGACGCCCGCCTCGGCGGGGCGTCGCCACGTATTCGTAGTGCAGATACCGCCA
>NZ_FTNR01000055.1 GCF_900156475.1 Natronorubrum thiooxidans | reverse complement strand
GTCTGGTCATCGAGCACGCTGATGATGGGATCGTGTTCCCGCCGGAACGCTGGGCGGCGACCTTTCGGTCGCACGCCCAGCTCATCCTCCGTGAATTGAGGGAATATCTCGCCTACTCACCGCCGCCACTGCTACAACGACCGATCGAAGACGCTCAGAAGATCCACAAGCAACGACCAATCCTCCAAGAACAACTTGCTACCACCATCCAACCGACCGCTGAGGCTTAGCTAAAGACCAATGTGTTGGTCACTTATAGCTCAGTTTCAAGGATGGTTTTCAGTGCTTCTCTCCCTCGACCCAAGAGCGAACTGCTATTGTTCTCCCGACCAATAGTCTTATTGTATTGGTCTGTCTACCAATAGACGAGGATGGCCTCACTGACCGACGACGACCTCGATGGCGTGAGCGAGGGGAGAAAGTATCCCGACGGGACCGTTGTCCGCGTGTTTTGCATGCGGACAGACCGCGACGCGTACCCGTCTGGGTGGGCCTACAAACTCCACTACGGCGCGACAGAGCCGGACCCGCCCCGCACGCTTGACGATGGGACGATTCGTCGGTACGACAACTCGCACGAAGACACCAAAGGGCACGAACTGCACGTCGCACCGGACCCCGACCCAGACATAATCACATTCCCTGGGATGGTCGAACTCTGGGAACGGTTCTGGAGCGAGATCCCGAAATCCGAGTTCGAGGTCAAGTGAGACTATCACACCACGGTGATACCCATGAACGATACTACGCCGCCGCTGCACCCAATGGAACGCGAACAGCTTCGGGCTGAATCAACCCTCGTCGTGACCGTGAAGTCGTCCGGTGAGTTTCACGATGATGTCACCCACGGAATCGAGGCGCTCGAACGGGGCGACGCGGTAGATTCCACGCCGACGCTCTCGTTCACCAGCTACGACGACCTCATGGAGACGCTGACGCCGCGCGTCCTCGATCTCATCGAAGCCATCCGCCGGGAAGAGCCGTCTAGTATTAACGAGACCGCACGGGTTGTTGACCGGGACGTGAAGAACGTCCACGAGGAACTCAGTCGGCTCGCCCAGTTGGGCATTATCTTCTTCGAGGAAGACGGCCAGAGTAAGCGACCGGTCGTCTGGTTCGATGAACTCGTCATCAACCTCCCGTTCGATCCAGAGGCTGGCGACACGACAGCCGCTGCACCGTGAAGTGAAACGATGTATTGTCACCAAGATCGGTGAGTCAACTCAACAAAGAGAGACCTTGAGAATTCCAAAGCTTCGAAAAGAACGGCTGTGAACTACCCCGCCCTACTCAGCGACTGGCGTCGCTTCATTGAGGGCGGAGCTTCCTGCTTCTGTGACGCAACTTGCACCCACGACGATGGACGAGGAATCGCCACCATCGGTGGACACAGCGGTCGCAGTCTCCACAGGCGTACCTTCGGAGTGAACCACTCCTAGTTTCTTCAGTCCTCGTGAGAGAAC
>NZ_FTNR01000059.1 GCF_900156475.1 Natronorubrum thiooxidans | reverse complement strand
ATTTCTTGTCGTGTACGCGAGTGTTCGACGAGTTCGAGTCGCTGTCCCCAGCCCAACGTCATCACGCCAAAACCTACGCCACAGGTCTTGTTGCGGCCAGCAACAAGACCGTGGCGGGCATCGCACGCGAAGTCCTTCCAGCTAATAGCAAACGCGCTCTCAACAAGTTCCTCACCGAGTACGACTGGGATGAACAGCAATTCAACCACGAACGCCTCGAAGAACTCCAGAAACACGGCGAAACACGCTGGTCAACGGATGGCTACATCATCCTCGACGACACGATCACCGAGAAAGCCGGGGACGAAGTCCCCGGCGTCGGCCACTTCTACGATCACGCCGAAGGTGACACCGTCTGGGGCCAAGATCTCATCTACGCCTTCTACGCCGACAATAAAACCGCTTACCCGCTCACCTTCCGCCTCTACGAAAAGCAAGACGAGGATGACCAAGACCACGATACCAAGTACGACCTCGCCCGCGAGATCGTCACCGAACTCGAAGAAGAGGTAGGTGTGCCTGCGGACACCTACCTCTTCGACTCGTGGTTCGCTCACGATTCTGGCCTTCCTGAACACATCGAATCCTACGGCAAGGACTGGATCGGCCCGCTCCGGAGCAATCGACAGGTGACTTACGCCGGCGAAGAACTCCGCGTCGATGCGCTGGAAGAGCGCATCGACACGGTTGAGCGCGATATTGACGACGAAACCTATCACATCTGGACGAAGAAGCTTCCCGTCTCCCAGTTGGGAGACGTGAAGCTGGTCATCGCAGAGAAAGAGACCGACGGAGACGAAGATAACCCGATCAAGTACCTCGCTACGAACAAGATCGACGCACCAACCGCCCACATCATTCGCTCCTACGGGATGCGCTGGCGCATCGAGACGTTCTTCGAGGACTCGAAGCAGGATCTCGGCTTGGGAGACTGCGAGCTGCAGACTGACGGAGGTGCCAGTCGCCACTGGCACCTCCTGATGGCTGCCTACAGTCTCGTTCGTCTTGATCCCGATTCGAGCGCCTTGGGAACGGTTCGCTCGAAGGCGTCATCGCTTCGAGCGAACCTCGAACACTCCCTGAAGGAAGCCGTCTACAACCTTCTCTCGTGGGTTCGAGACAACGATGACCGCGGTATTGATGACCTCATGACCGAGATCGACCATCTCTTCGTTCACTCAACAGCCGAGGCTAGCGTGCAAAGCTGAG